>CAWEBE010000001.1:0-153264 GCA_963806735.1 uncultured Alphaproteobacteria bacterium
GCGCGTGCAGACCGGCGCGTACATGGCGTCGGCGATGGTGAGCCGGCCGAAGAGATAGGGTCCGCCGTAGCGGTCCAGACACTCGCGCCAGATGGTGAGCACGCGATCGATATCCGCCTGCGCGCCGGCGAACACCTTGAACCCCGGATGATGCGACTTGAGGTTCATCGGCAGGGCCGAGCGCAGATTGTAGAAGCCCGCGTGCATCTCGCCGCAGATCGCGCGGCAATGCGCCCGCTCTGCACGATCGCTCGGCAGCAAGCGTGCGGTGGGCCGCGCTTCAGCCAGATACTCGGCAATCGCTAGCGTGTCCCAGACCGTCACGCCTTCATGTACAAGGCACGGCACCAGGAACGACGGCGAGAGAAGAAGCAGCTCGGCGCGCGTGGAAGGGTCGTCGACGGAGACCACCTGCTCCTCGAAGTCGAGATCCGCCATCCTGCAAAGCAGCCATCCGCGCAGCGACCACGACGAATAGTTTCGGCTGCTTATGGTGAGCGTGGCCCTGGCCATTCTCGACGCGCCTCCCGGTTGGTTCAGAAATTGCAACTGCGGTCGGAGAGGAATTCTCGGCAAGACGATCCACGTGCAACTTTCGTTCCACCCCTGCGCAGCGCCGGAGTCTCCCTAAGCTCGATGCTCTATCTCGCCTATCAGACACACGCCGATATCATGGCGCCGGTGCGAAGCATGGCGCAGGCTGGCCTCTCTGCTCTCGGCCCGCTGGCCGCCACCGAGCACCTGAAGCTGTTACGCAATCTCACGGCCGCCTATGAGCTGATTGCGCGCACAGGCCTCACGCACGTGCGGCCGTCCTACCAGATCGACAGCGTGCGGATGGGCAACCGGGAGGTGGCGGTGCACGAGCAGCCGCTGCATTCGACACCGTTCGGCACGCTGCTCAGATTTGCCAAGGATGTCGAGGTCACACAGCCGCGTGTGCTGGTTGTGGCGCCGCTGTCCGGGCACTTTGCCACCCTGCTGCGCAGCCTGGTCAGGACCATGCTGCCGGAGCACGATGTCTGCATAACGGACTGGCACAATGCCCGGGATGTGGGCATCGACAAGGGGCGGTTCGGCTTCGAGGACTATGTCGATCACCTGATCGGTTGGCTCGAGCACATGGGCCCTGGCACGCACGTGGTCGCCGTCTGCCAGCCCTGCGTGCAGGTGCTGGCGGCCGCCGCGATCCTGGCCGAGGCCAAGAGTCCGGTGCAGCCGCGCAGCATGACCTTGATGGCAGGTCCCATCGATACGCGCATCAATCCGACCAAGGTCAACGAGCTGGCGACCAGCAAACCCATCGAATGGTTCGCCAGCAACCTGATTGCCCGCGTGCCTTGGCGCTATGGCGGCGCGGGCCGAAAGGTCTACCCGGGCTTCGTGCAACTCGCCGCCTTCATGTCGATGAACATCGACCGCCATCGCAAGGCGCACGTCGAGCTGTACCAACACCTGGCCAACGGCGAGCCGGAGAAGGCCAAGCCGACCATCGATTTCTACGACGAGTATTTTGCGGTGCTGGATCTGACCGCGGAATTTTATCTGGAAACCGTCGAATGGATATTCCAGCAGGCGCGGCTCGCCACGGGCGAGCTGACGCATCGGGGCCGTCCGATCGATCCGCGCGCCATCCGCCGCACGGCGCTGTTGACCGTGGAAGGGGAGCGCGACGACATCTGCGCGCTGGGCCAGACCACGGCTGCGCATGATCTGTGCACTGGTCTGCGGCCGCATCTCAAGCGCCATCACATGCAGGCAGGCGCCGGGCACTACGGCGTCTTCAGCGGCCGGCGCTGGGAGGAGCAGGTCTATCCGCAGGTGCGCAATTTGATCCTGGCCAGCGATTGAGTGACACGCTCTGGTCTGCACAGATAGTGCAGCGGCTATGCGCGGATGGCAGAGCCCGCGGTAGCAGCGTGCCCGCAGATGCGCTCTAATGCCACGAACGCGCTCGGCCGATCTGTGCGCTGTACGCAACAAGAAACTTTCGTGGAGGAAATACATGCGCAAGGTCAGCCGCCGCAAATTCCTGAAGCTGTCGGGCGTGGGCGCGCTTGGTGCTTCATCGGGGATTGCAGCTATTCTGAAGGCTGGGACGGCCCCCGCGTATGCTCAAGGCACGGCGGTCCATTGGCTGCGGCTCGGCGATTTCGTCCCGGCTTCGGATGCGCTGTTCAAGCGGGAGCTGTTGCCAGAGGCGGAAAAGGCGCTCGGCCTCAAGATCAACTTCGAGACCATCAACGGCAACGACCTGCAGCCGCGCATCGCCTCGGCGATCCAGTCGGGTGCGGGCGCCGACATCGTGCATGCGCAGCACAACTGGCCTCATCTCTATGCCGAGAGCGTCGTCGATGTGAGCGACGTGGCCGAGGACATCGCCAAGGAGCAGGGCGGCTTCCACGACATTCTCAACACTGTCACCAAGAGTGACAGGGGCTATCTCGCCGTGCCGTGGTGCGCGCTGGGCATCCTGCTCTGCTATCGCAAGTCGTGGTTCGACGAGGCCGGCTACAGCCAGTTCCCGACCTCATGGGAGAGCTATCGCGAGGCTGGCAAGAAGCTCAAGGCCAAGGCTTCCCGATCGGCCAGACCATCGGCCACACCTACAACGACGCGCCCGCCTTCTCCTATCCCTACCTGTGGTCATGGGGAGGTAAGGAGGTCGAGAGTGACGGCAAGACGGTGGCGCTCAACAGCAAGGAGACGCTGGAGTTGGTCAAGTTCATGGTCGGCTTCTGGAAGGATGCGCACGACGAGGGCGGGCTGGCCTGGGACGACTCCAACAATAACCGCGCCTTCCTCGCCGGCACCATCAGCTCGACCAGCAACGCCGCCTCCATCTACATCGAGACCCTGCGCAAGCCCGACCAGTACAAGACAGAGAAGGGCTCGCCGATGAAGGATGACATCCGGCACGCACCCTATCCGCGCGGGCCGTCGGCACTCGCCACGCTGCATCCGCCGCAGTCGCACATGCTGATGAAATATTCGGCCAACCAGAAGGCGGCTAAGGACTTTCTGCGCTGGCTGAGCTCGCGCGCGGTGTTCGAGAAGTGGTTCATGTCGCAGCAGGGCTTCTCCATTCCCGCCACGAAGGAGTGGGGAAAGCATGCGCTCTGGGACAAGGACCCTGTGATGGCGCCGTTCAAGGACGTGATCGCCAGCGCACGCGCGCCGGGCTGGCCTGGGCCGTCCGGCCGCAAGGCCTCGGAGGCGCTGTCCAAGTACATCATCACCGACATGTATGCTAAGGCGGTCCAAGGCATGCCGGCCGAGGAAGCCGTCAAATGGGCGCACGGCGAGCTCGTCAAGATCTACGGCGCCTGAATGTAAGAGAGAAGGGGAGGGCCATGGCTCAATACGACAGAACCGTCGAGGACCTCGGCAACATCGTGGCCCTCGAGCACGTCAACACACGCGTTCCCGACCAGCGGCTCGCGACGCTGTTCTATGTCACGGGCTTGGGGCTCACCCGCGATCCCTACCTGATGACCGGCGTCACCAACATGTGGATCAACGTCGGCCGCAGCCAGTTCCATCTGCCCACCGGCAAGCCACAGATCTTGCGCGGGCATACGTCGGTGGTCATTCCCGGGCGCGAGGCCTTGTTGCAGCGGCTGCATGATGTCGCGCCTCAGCTCGAGGGGACGCGCTTTGCCTTCGCCGAGCAGGAGGGGTTCATTGAGGCCACATGCCCGTGGGGCAATCGCATCCGCTGCTACGCGTCGGGTGGGCCGTTCGGGCGCATGATGCTCGGCATGCCTCGCGTCGAGCTCAATGCACCGATGGGCGTGGCCGATGGCATCGTGCGCTTTTATACCCGCGTCCTCGAAACGCCCGCGCTGGCAGTCGAAGATGATCAGGGAAAATGTGCGCACGTGTCGGTCGGGCCGGGACAGGAGCTTGTGTTTCGCGAGACGGACGTGCCCGCGCCGGCCTTCGACGGCCACCACGTCGCCATCTACCTGGCCGACTTCTCGGGACCCTACCGCCGTCTCGTCGAGCGAGGGCTCTTGACCGAGGAGAGCGACCAGCACCAGTACCGCTTCCAGGACATCGTCGATCCGGATGACGGCCGGGTGTTGTTCACGCTCGAGCACGAGGTGCGCAGCATGCGCCACCCGCTGTATGCGCGGCCGCTCGTCAACCGCAATTCGGCCCACAGCAACCGCAGCTTCGCGCCGGGGCACGAGGACCAGAGCTGGTCGCTGCCGATTGACGGGTGAAAGAGCCGAGGATTGGAGGCCACGCCCGGACAGGGATGTCCTCTGTGGAACGTCGGGTTGAAGCCGCTGCTCGCTGATTAGCGTATGCAGGCGCACCAAAAGGAGCGCGTCAAGGATTTGTGCACCTCGTCCGCGTCAGGCGAGCAGGTGGGTTCTGCTCGACGAGGGGCGGCCTCTTCTCTCCCCGACCTGAGCTCCTAAGCTGCGTTGATCAGCTGACGCCCCGAAGCCGAAAATCGCGCGCTTAGGCGGCAACACCTTAGCCTGGTCAAGATCTGTCCCATCACTCTGTGCTCAGCTAAGCTGCGGTGATTGTACCGAGGGGTCATTGCATGAAGTGGTTTGAGCGGGTTGCGGTTGCTTTGATTGTGTTGGCGATGGTTGCCGGTCCGGCAATGGCCGCCGAGCGCCTTGCGCTGCTGATTGGCAACCAGAGTTACAACGCCAAAGTCGGGCCGCTACAGAACCCGCACAACGACATTGCTTTGATCGGCGCAGCGCTGCGGTTGCTGAAATTCAAGGTCACTGAGATTAAGGACGCGGACTACGGAAGCATCGACAAGGCGATCAACCGCCACATCCAGAATGTTCGCCGCGAGGGGAGAGACACCATCAGCCTCGTCTACTACGCTGGCCACGGGGCGGCCAACCCCGACACCAAGATCAACTACCTGATACCGATCGATGTCGCCGACGCTGACGATGAGGAACTGTGGACCAACTCAATCAACCTCAACCGCATCGTTGAATCGCTGCGCGAACAGGCGCCGTCCGCCACGCACTACGTCGTGTTCGACGCCTGCCGCAACGAGCTGAACCTGACGCGCAAGGGCAAGCGGGCGCTCGCCGACCGCGGTTTTGTGCCGATCACGTACACGCCGGGCGTGATGATCGCCTATGCGACGGCGCCGGGCAAAACCGCAAGCGACGCTGGTATCGGTGCCGGGATATACGCGAAGGCGCTGGCCGAGGAGATCGTCAAGCCGGGGTTGGAAGCGGTGACCATGTTCCGGCGCGTTGCATTGCGGGTCTACCGCGAGATCGGTCAGGACCCATGGATGGCTGCATCGACGCTGCCGGAGGTCTATTTCGCTGGCGAGGCCGCCACCCCGCCGCCGCTCGTCGCGCCTGAGGACCTGAAGGAGCTACAACTCACTGCGGCGGCCCAAGCGTTGCGGGGAGCCCACACCGATGTTCTCGCCATCGCAGCCGACGATGCGGCCATGCAGAAGGCCGCGGCGCTGCTGGTCGATGGGGAGCAGGCGGTTCGCAGCGCCGACCGGGCAGGCCTAACCAAGATTACCACAGAGCTCGACGGGCTCCGCCAGGAGCTGACCCGGGAATACATCCTCACCATCGTATCCCGGACGGGCGAGCCCACAGGGGTGTGGCGCCGTCCGCCGGGCGCGAACTATGCGCGCAACTACTACCTGATCGTGGAGGCGATCGCGCTGGACGGCCGCAAACTGAGCCTGCCGATCCACAACGAGGAAAACGGCATCACCGAAACCGTCTCGATATTCGGCGTGCGCGTGTCGCGCGAGGTCTACGAGGCGGTCGCTCAGGACCGCCTGGACGACGGTATCGTCCAGGGCAACCAGTTCGGCGTCAAGCGGCGCGGCAAGCTTGCGGTCGAGTATCAGATGCAGTTCGAGGGAGGCTTTCTCACCAAGTGGTGAGAAGTGGCTATGTGCAGGCCCGGGAGGCGACCTGCCAGTAAGCTGGCGCGCGCACCGAGCACCCTTTCGCCTTAGGGAGTTCCGTCAGGTCACTGACGTGTATCCACGTGCCGAAGCGCTTGGCGGCACGGAAATAACCCACAGCGGCTGGTCCGAAGGTGAGCGAAGTGTGGAGGAGTGCGGTATTCCACCGGGCCGCAAGTGTTGATCTGCAGGCTGTTTTCGAAGGGGTTGGAGGCCACGCCCGGAATCGAACCGGGGTGCACAGATTTGCAGTCTGCTGCGTCACCACTCCGCCACGTGGCCATCCTAGCTCCGACTGTTGCCGGAGGCCGTCACGCCGGCGTTGCTTTCCACCCAGAGAGCGAGAGGGGGCGGCTGTGCAGGCGATAGGTGACGTGCATCTATCACAAATGCAGAAACGCACGCAACGAAGTTGGGCTTGCCGGCCGGAGCGCTGGTCTTCGGGGCCGGCCTTGGCTAAGTTTCGCGGACGTTCGCGAGCGGGATCTGCGGCAGGGGCGGAGGCAGGCATGGCTGACTATGCGGTGCAGCGCAGCAACATGGTTGAATCTCAGGTTCGCACGGCCGACGTGACGGACCGGCGGATTCTGCGCGCCATGCTCGAGGTGCCGCGCGAGGCGTTTGCTCCTGGCGCCGAGCTGATGGCTTATGCGGACGCGCATTTGCCGGTGAGCGATGGCGCCGCGCCACGATTTCTCCTGGCACCGCGCACGCTGGCCAAGCTCATCCAATTGCTCGAGATCAACGCGGGCGATGCCGTGCTCGATGTCGGCTGTGCGAGCGGCTATTCCACCGCGATCCTGGCCAGGCTCGCCCGGAGGGTCGTGGGCGTGGAGTCCGCCCCCAAGCTCGCCGAGCGGGCGCGCGAGATGCTCTCCACTCAGAGGATAGACAATGCGGTTGTCCTCACGGGCTCAGTCGTTGGCGGTGCGCCCGATGAGGGGCCGTTCGACGCTATCCTGATCAACGGCAGCATGGCGCGACGGCCGGAGGAGCTCTTCGACCAGATGAAAGATGGGGGCCGACTAGCGGCCATCCTTGTCGAGGGTCCGGTTGGGAAAGCAATGGTTTGGCATCGCCGCGGGGCCATCGTCGACGGGTGGCCTGCTTTCGATGCGGGAGCGCCCGCTCTCAGTGCGTTCGAGAAGGCTGCCGGTTTCGTATTTTGAACAGCTGATCCCACGCGAGCATCAGGCCTGACGAGTGCAGGGTCCGTGGGTCTTCAACGCCGCTAGCGTCGTCTTCAATGTCACAGAAGCAGCAACAGGCACTGAGAGGAGAATGTACGTTTTGTATCAATTGATTGTGGGCACATACGAAAGAGACTTGGCATAGGCGAGTGTGGATGCGCGGCCACTCTCCGTGCAAATAGCGCTTGTCCGCTTCGCTTTTGCACCTTCCGCCCCTCGAATTGATCTTCTATTGGTCAGTGGTGGCAGAATTGTTGTAGCGCGAGGGAGACTTAAGAGTTGGGCGAGGCTTGGTGTGCGTGCATGCCCATTTGGGTGCACAGCAACGGCGGATGGGATGACGAGGTTGCGGACAAATTGGGGGATCTGCCCGACCTGGCCGAGGTGGTCGGGTGCGTGCGCGCTCGCCGTACTGGCTGGCGCGTGGGCCTTTTCAGGCCCCCCAGCGTCAGCGGAAACGCTGCGCGAAGCGCTTGCTGCTGCATACAAATTCAATCCGCGACTGGATGCCGAGCGGGCGCGTATGAGAGCCACGGACGAGGAGGTTCCTCGCGCCAAATCAGGTTACCGGCCTTTGATTACAGGTTCGGCCGATATCGGTTATCAGCGCACCGAGATCAAACCCGGCGGTGCGACGGAGACGCATCCGAAGGGATATGGAGTAACCGCGACGCAACCCATCTTCAGCGGCTTTCGCACGGTGAACTCGGTACGCGCGGCGGAGGCAACAGTGCGTGCCGGGCGCGAGTTGCTGCGCACTGTCGAGCAGTCTGTCCTGCTCGAGGCGGTGACGGCCTACGTGGATGTCGTCCGCGACCAGGCGATTGTGCGCCTGCGCGAGAACAACGTGAACGTCCTGACGCGGGAGCTCAGAGCGACGCAGGATCGCTTCGCTGTCGGCGAGGTGACGCGGACTGACGTGGCACAGGCCGAGGCGCGCCGGGCAGCATCCGTTTCCGCGCTGGATTTGGCGCGCGCCAATCTCAAGACGAGCCGCGCAACCTACGAGCGTGTCGTCGGTCACCCACCAAGCAATCTGGAGGAGCCGAGGGCGCAGGATCGCAGGCTGCCGACCTCGGTAAACGAGGCTGTCTCGATCGGCTCCAAGGAAAGTCCGAACGTCGTGGCAGCCCTTTATCTGGAGCAGGCGGCACGACACACCGTCGATCTGATATGGGGCGAGCTGCTGCCGACAGTGCAGCTTGAAGCCGACTATGACGAAGCGCTTTGACGGGGCGGCGATTATTGACGAGGCGGAAGCTACGTCGGTGACCGGCCGCGTCACCGTTCCGTTCTATGAGGGCGGCGAGGTTCGTGCTCGCGTCCGGCAGGCCAAGCAGATACACGTGAGCCGGTTGCAAGAGATCGAGCAGGCGCGCACCGAAAACCAAGCTATCGTCGTGTCGGCTTGGTCCCAGCTCATCGCCGCACGGGCTCAGCTCGAGAGCGATCAGGTGCAAGTGACCGCCAGTCGCACGGCGCTGACTGGCGTCCGCGAAGAGGAGCGGGTGGGCCAGCGCACGCTTCTCGATGTGCTCAACGCCGAGCAGGAGCTTCTGAACGCCGAGGTCCAGCTCGCTACCACACGCCGCAACCTGGTGGTCGCCTCCTATGGCGTATTGGCTACTGTGGGTCGTCTGACGGCGGCGGATATTGCCGTGACGGCCGAGGTTTACGACCCGGAGGTGCACTACAACGAGGTGCGCCGCAAATGGTTCGGCATCAGCATCACGCGGCCGGACGGCAGCCGGGAGCATCACGACTTCTGGCCGACGCAGGTCACCCCCGAGCCGAGCCCGCGCCAACCGAAAAAGTAAGCAGCCCCATAGCCAGGAGCTGCCATTACTCTGCCTTGGTAGCCCCTTAAACGGCCAAGGTTGTGGCGTGTGCCTGCATATTGCTCTGCGGAAAATCCGGACGGCGCGGTTGAAGCGGCCCGGCGGTCATAGTACCACCGGCAAGCTCCAATCGGACATCAGTTCTCGACGCGGGGAGGCGGACGGTCGCGCCGAAGGATGAGGTAGTTATGTCGAGACCGGACAAGGCGGTCGAGCCGAGTATGGAAGAGATACTGGCTTCGATCCGCAAGATCATTTCAGAGGAGCCGATCGGCACTAGGCCCGGTTCCTCCGACGGGCAGGCGCCCAAGGACGCGCTCGGCCGCTACGAGCCCGGCGCCGATCCCGCGTTGTCAAGCGCGCCCTTCTCGCACGACCCGTACAAACTGAAAGAGTCCGATGCGGTAGGGATCGACGATGTCGTGAAGCTGGCCCAGGGGACGGCTTCCGCTTCAACGGCCGGCGACAAGGGTTGGAGTTTCGCAAAACCTACATCCCCAGAGGCTCGGGTGTCGCCTCAGGCATCCAATGGGGCTGCGACCGGAAACGCAACGCCGACGCATGTCGGAATGTCGGAGGGCGCGAAGCCGGCCCTTCCGGCATCCCAACGCGATCACAACGGTGCCGGCGGTGGCAGTGAAATCGCCAGGGCTGCGCCGCGCCAGTCCGATGATGCCGCAAAAGTGCCGAGGCCGAGCGCGGACGCGGATGCTGCGTTGAGCGACGCGCGTGCCAAGATCGAGCGGCATCTCGGTACCCCGAAGACCGACAATATCGATCGCGCACCTTTGCCCGGGTTGAAGTCGATCCGTGATGCTGAATTCCGTGGAGCCAAGCCGAGGACGGAACCGGATACCGCCGGCAAACCGGGCGCGGACGGCCTGATGGCGCGGGTGGCGGCGGCCAGCGCGCGTCCCGAAGCTGTGCCGACAAACGAGACGGCAGAGCCGGCAAAGGCTGGAACCTCGGTCGCCTCGAGCGGTGCTACCAAGGCTGCGGCTGATGTCAAAGGACCAGCGCAAAAGCCTGCCGAGGGCGCGGCTCCGGCAAAGCCGGAAGTAAGTAAGGCGCGTGTGCCCGATGCCGCGGCCAGTCCGGCGAATGCCGCGAAGGGGCAGGGCGTCGCTAGTGCGGTTGGGCAGGCTGCGGTCAATAGCGCGACGGCGCCGGCAGGCGAGCGCGCGCGGGTGTTCGAGGACGCTGTCGCGGAGATGCTGCGGCCCATGCTGCGCGACTGGCTGGATGCCAACCTGCCCCGCCTGGTGCAGCAGGCCCTGCGCGAGGAGATGAGCAAATCCTCCCTGCCGGGCAAGGATAACACGGGCAGCTAAGGGGATCGCCCGAGGCGTGCCTGCGGCCACCGCCAACCGGTTGACAGCGCCAGAGCGTGGAGCGTACGACCGCCGGGCACTAGAGCAGGATCGTTTCAGATGGAATCGCATTCGCGATCCATCTGGGGCGTGAATCCTGCTCTACACATAAAGTTTAGAGTGCGATTTACGGCTCACACGGAAGCGGCAGGGCTTCCATGTGAACCGATCGCGCTCTAGCGAAGAGCCAAGGCGATTTCATGCTCGAGAAGACTTATCAGCCCGCCGAGATCGAGGCGCGGATTTATAAGGAATGGGAGAAGGCGCAAGCCTTCAAGTGCGGCCGCCCCGAGCGTGCGGGCGCGCCCGCGTATTCCATCGTCATTCCGCCGCCGAACGTCACGGGCTCGCTGCATATGGGGCACGCGCTCAACAACACATTGCAGGATGTGCTGTGCCGCTTCGAGCGCATGCGCGGCAAGGATGTGCTGTGGCAGCCCGGCACGGACCATGCGGGCATCGCCACGCAACTCGTGGTCGAGCGGCGCCTGATGGAGCGCCAGCAGCACCGGCGCGACATGGGCCGCGATCGCTTCATCGAGGAAGTGTGGAAGTGGAAGGAGGAGAGCGGCAGCACCATCATCAATCAGCTCAAGCGCTTGGGGGCATCGTGCGACTGGTCGCGCGAGCGCTTCACGATGGACGAGGGGCTGTCGAAGGCGGTGCTGAAGGTCTTCGTCGCTCTCTACAACACTGTGGGTCCAGACGGGCGCCGCCTGATCTACAAGGACAAGCGGCTGGTCAACTGGGACCCGGAGTTCCAGTCGGCGGTGTCGGACCTCGAGGTGGATTCCATCGAGATCAAGGGACACCTGTGGCACTTCAAGTATCCGCTGAAGGACGATCCCTCGCGCTTCATCGTGGTGGCGACGACGCGCCCCGAGACCATGCTGGGCGATACGGCGGTGGCGGTGCACCCGGATGACGAGCGCTACAAGGCGCTGATCGACAAGATGTGCGTGCTGCCACTGGTCGGGCGGGAGATTCCGATCATCGCGGACGAGTATTCCGATCCGGAGAAGGGCTCGGGCGCGGTCAAGATCACGCCGGCGCACGACTTCAACGATTTCGAGGTGCGTAAAAGGCATCCGGAGATTGGGATCATCAATGTGCTCGACGCCCAGGCGCGCATCATCTCGGCACCGTCCGAGCCGCACCTGAGCGAGATCCCGAGTGAGCTGCGCGGTCTTGATCGCGTGGCCGCGCGCAAGCGCGTCGTCGAGATGATGGAAGTGCTGGACCTCGTCGAGAAGATCGAGGCACACACGCATGCCGTGCCGCATGCGCAGCGCGGCGGCGCAGTGATCGAGCCGTGGCTGACGGACCAGTGGTACGTGGATGCGGCGACCTTGGCCAATCCGGCGATGGCGGCCGTGCGCGCGGGCAAGGCCCGCATCGTGCCGGAGCGCTTCGCTAATGACTACTTCCGTTGGATGGAGAACATCCAGCCATGGTGCATCTCACGGCAGCTCTGGTGGGGGCATCAGATTCCGGCATGGTACGGAATAGACATGCAGCCATTCCGGGACGGAGACGAGCTGCATGAGCATCCCCACATCACAAAGGAAAAGGTGTTCGTTGCCTCGAGCGAGGCAGAGGCTCGCGTACTAGCCGAGGACTACTACCTGCGTGAGGTGGAGTTCTTCACAGATCCAGGCGAATTCAGAAAGGCGAAGGAGCGATTTGTGGTGGGCTTCAAGGGAGGCTCAGGGCCCGCTCCGCTTATGCGCGATCCCGACGTGCTCGACACCTGGTTCTCGTCCGGGCTGTGGCCGTTCTCGACCTTGGGATGGCCCGAACAGACACAGGAATTGAAGCGCTACTATCCGACCAGTTCGCTCGTCACGGGCTTCGACATCATCTTCTTCTGGGTCGCGCGCATGATGATGCTGGGCGTGCACTTCATGAAGGATGTGCCCTTCCATGATGTGCTGATCCACGGCCTGGTGCGCGACGAGAAGGGCCGCAAGATGTCGAAGACGACCGGCAACGTCGTCGATCCGCTGGAGCTGATCGACGAGTTCGGCGCCGACGCGCTGCGCTTCTCGATGACGGCCATGGCCTCGCTCGGCAGCGACGTGAAGTTCGCCAAGTCGCGCATCGAGGGCTATCGCAACTTCGCGACCAAGCTGTGGAACGCGACGCGCTTCGCCGAGATGAACGGCTGCGTGCGCGTGGCCGGCTTCGATCCGAAGTCGGCCAGGCAAACGCTCAACCGCTGGATCGCCGGCGAGACCGAGCGCGCGGCCAAGGCCGTGGGCGAGGGCATCCAAGCCTATAAGTTCAATGAGGCAGCGGGCGCACTGTATCAGTTCGTGTGGGGCACATTCTGCGACTGGTACGTAGAGCTGGCCAAGCCGCTTCTGACAGGCAGTGACGTGGCCGCGCGCGACGAGACGCGGGCCATGACGGCGTGGGTGCTGGACCAGATCCTGAAGCTGCTGCATCCCATCATGCCATTCGTGACCGAGGAGCTGTGGGCCAAGACCGGCGAGCAGGGTCCGGCACGCGAAAGCCTGCTGGCGCTGGCGCCGTGGCCTGAGCTCACGGGGCTGGCGGACGCGGAAGCGGACGCCGAGATCGGATGGCTGGTGCAGCTCATCTCCGAGGTGCGCTCGGTGCGTTCGGATGCGAACGTGCCGGCGGCGGCGAAAATCCCGCTCGTCATCGCCGGTGCCGCCGATGCAACCAAGGCGCGCGCCGGGCGTCACGACGAGACCATCAAGCGGCTGGCGCGGCTGGACAGCATCGCATTCGCGGCAAGTGCACCGAAAGGATCGGCGCAGATTGTGGTCGGAGAGGCGACCGCGGCGCTGCCGCTGGCCGGCGTCATCGACATGGACGCGGAGAAGAAGCGCATCGCTCGCGAGATCGACAAGACCGTCACCGAGATCAAGAAGGTGACGGACCGGCTTGCCAATCCGCAGTTCATGGCCAAGGCGCCGCCCGAGGTGGTGGAGGAGCTGAAAGAGCGCGGAGCGGACTTCGAGTTCGAAGCAGTCGCGTCTCAAGCTCGCGCTGCAGCGCATCGAGGCGTGAGCATTTCAGGACGGGCGCCTCGCTGATGTCGCCATTGGTTCTCGCCGTCATCGCCGTGACCGTCCTGGCCACGTCGTTCCTGTCCGGCATCTTCGGCATGGCGGGCGGCTTGATCCTGCTCGGCGTGCTGTTGATCTGGTTGGACGTCGCACCCGCCATGATGCTGTTCGGCGCCATCCAGACGACGGCGAACGGGTCGCGCGCGCTGCTGTGGCTGCGCCACGTGCAATGGCAGATCGTGTGGCGCTACATGATCGGAGCCACAACCGCATTCGTCGCCATGCGCGCAGTCTCGTTCGTTCCGGACAAGGCGACGATCTACCTTGCGCTGGGCATCCTCCCATTTGCGGCCTTCCTGCTGCCCCGCAACCTGGCCGTGGACATCAGCCGCCCCTATGGTCCCTACGTGTGCGGCTTCGTGATCCTGACGCTGCAGTTTGTGGCTGGTGCGGCGGGCCATATCCTCGATCTCTTCTTCCAGCAGAGCCGGCTCGATCGCAGGGCCGTGGTCGGCACCAAGGCGATCACGCAGACGACTGGCCACCTCATGCGCATTGCCTACTTCGGCTCGTTCGCCAGCGCCTACGACGAGTTCGATCCCATGGTGGGGCTATGCCGGGGCCGTCGTTCTTGCCATCACGGGAACATCGCTGGCCGGCCAAGTGCTGGAGCGCATGACCGACACGCACTTCCGTCTGTGGAGCAAGCGCGTGATCATGGCCGTCAGCGTCGTCTATCTGACGCGTGGGGTATGGTTGCTGGTGAAGGGGTGAGCCCAGGCATTGCCGGCCGCTCTCCACACGCTCGACGTTGCAATCCCTGGGAGAACCGCCATCTATTGTAACAATGGGGTCGCACCTAGAGGTGGTGCAGGCTGCGGCTTTCGCACCAAGTTGGCTAACGTCCAGGTTCCGAGAGGGATACATCCCATGGGCTGGTCGATCAGGTTGTTCGACGTTGCCGGCACGGCCGTTCGCATTCACTTTACTTTCTTCCTGCTGCTGGCGTGGATCGGCGCCGTGCACTGGCTGCGCGGCGGCCCGGCGGAGGCCGTAGATGGCGTCCTGTTCATTGCCATCCTGTTTTTCTGCGTCGTGCTGCACGAGTTCGGACATGTGTTTGCGGCACGCCGCTACGGCATCAAGACATCCGACGTGACATTGCTACCGATCGGTGGTGTCGCCTCCCTCGAGCGCATGCCGGAGAAACCGGCTCAGGAAATCGTGGTGGCGCTGGCGGGGCCGGCCGTCAATTTGGTAATCGCCTTGGTCTTGATAGGCCTGCTGGGTGCGCGCTTTGACCTTTCACAGATGGCGCAGCTCGAGCAGGCGCAATCGACGCTGACCGGCCGTGTGGCGGCGGCGAACGTGGCCCTGCTCGTCTTCAATCTCATTCCCGCGTTTCCGATGGACGGGGGCCGGGTGCTGCGCGCGCTGCTGGCCGTGCCCATGGGTTATACGCGCGCGACGCGCGTGGCCGCTGGCATCGGGCAGGCGCTCGCGGTTGTGTTCGGCATTCTCGGTCTGCTGGGCAACCCGCTGCTGATGCTGATCGCGGTCTTCATCTTCTTGGCGGCGAGCGGGGAAGCCGGCTACGTGCAGGCGCGCGACTATATGCGCGGCTATCTGGCCGGGCAGGCGATGATCTCCGAGTTTCAGACGCTGAGCCCGGGTGCTACGGCAGATGAAGCGGCAGCCCTGCTGCTGCGCACGACGCAGCAGGAGTTTCCGGTTGTGGACGAAGTGGGTGCACTGCGAGGTTTTCTGACCCGCAACGCGTTGATTGCAGGCCTGGCAAGCACGGGTGGGTCGACGCCGGTGTCCGACATGATGCTCAAGGACATCCCGACGGTGCCGCGCAACGCCTGCCTCGACAGCGTCTTCAGCACGCTGCAGCGGGAGCCGCGTGTGGTTGGCGTGGTCGATGCTGGCCAGCGCCTCGTCGGCTACGTCACGGCGGAGAATCTGACCGAGCTCGTCATGATCCAGTCATCGCGCTCGGCGCGGGTAGAGCAAACCTCGGTGCCGGCGCCCATGGGGGCGCGCGGCTGAGAGCTCACCCGGTCAATTGCGCGCTCTGCCGCGGTGCACATCTGGCGTCTTGAACGGAATCTGCATCTGCTCTTAAGTTGAGAATATACTGCGTATCCAAATGCATTTGCTGGTCGGGGGGCCTCCATGCATAACCGACTTTTGCCGCTGCGGCTCTGCTGCTCGGCGCCCTGCTCTGCGCGACCCAAACCTTCGCACAACAACCGATGTCCGCGTTCCATTCGCGGCAGGCTGAGGCGGTACATTTGAACCCACCCTCGCCCGCTTCAGTGACTTTCGTCACTCGGATCATGCAGAAGATTGGCCTGCCAATGCGCTTCGAGATTCACTCGGCCAACGTCGCCAATGCGCAGGCGAGCATATCCGGGGGCAAGCGCCAGATCCTCTACAACCCGGACTGGATGCTCAACCTGGTGACGAGCGCGCAAACCAACTGGGCCCTGGTGCAGATTCTGGCGCATGAGGTCGGCCACCACCTGAGCTTCCACGAGGGCTACGGCAGCGATGCTGCGCAGAACCAGGCGCAGGAGCTCGAGGCGGACTATTTTTCGGGATACATTCTAGCAAGGCTCGGCGCTTCGGTCGATGAAGCAACGATTGCGATGCGGCTATTGCCTTCCGAAGACTCCGATACACATCCGGGATCCCGCCGCAGGATCACCGCCGCGACCAAGGGTTGGGCGACGCCACCGGCAAGATTGCCACCGGCACGTCGGCGCCCGCCGATCCGGTGCAGCCCGTGTCACCCGTGACGACGACCGGATCGAGCGGCAGCTCGAGCGGCCAGCCCCGGCGCACGATCTGGAATCACAACGGATCTGAGATGTACCTCGTCGGCGACGGCGCCACCCGGCGCATCTACTATCACCGGCCGCGCCCGGGCATGCTCGAAGCCGGCGCCCGCTCCGGGACGCTGCTCTTTGCCGGCGATCGCTCGGGATCGAGCTATCGCGGCATCGCGCACATCTTCAACAGTCGCTGTGGCAAGTTCTACTACGAGGTCATCGGTGGTGTGGAGCCGGGCGATGTGCGCATTGTGCTCTCCGGCAAGGCGCCGGCCGGGCTCGATGCGAGCTGCAAGCCCACGCGCACGATCGACGATCAGCTGGTCTTTACCTATCTGCGAACCGAGCGCTGATCGCCACCGCCCATCCTGTCCTGCGCCGCTGTCCCGTTGTGACTTGAGCGGCGGACACAGCCTTGTGTCTTCGCCTTGTGCGAGCTGCCTGCAAGCATAGCGGACTGCAGCGGGCCCGGCTCAGCCCTCGCCGAACCGACGCAGGCGATCGAGCGCGGTCTGGAGAATGATGGTGGCGGCAACCTTGTCGATGACCTCGGCCCGGCGCTTGCGCGAGGCGTCAGCCGCAATGAGGATCCGCTCTGCCTCCACGGTCGACAGGCGTTCATCCCACAGCAGGATGGGCAGTGGCGTGAGGCGTGCAAGGTTGCGGGAGAAGGCGCGCGTGGACTGCGCGCGTGGGCCTTCGGAGGCATCGAGGTTGGCCGGCAGCCCGACGACGAAGCCGCCGATCCGGTGCTCGGCGGCAAGGTCCAACAGGCGCGCCGCGTCGATGGCGAATTTCTTGCGCCGAATGGTTTCCAGCGGCGAGGCGATGGTGCGCGTCACGTCCGAGAGCGCCAGCCCGAGGGTCTTGGTGCCAACGTCGATGCCGATCAGGCGCGCGCCAGTCGCCAGCGCGCCATGAAACTCTTCCGCGGCCAGCGGCGTTCTGCCGTCATCGGCTGCAGAGGCCGCACCGGCGGCGCTTTGCGATTGAGATTTGTCGCGCTGCATGGGGCGCTTATACTCGGACCCTGCCACTATTCCAACGCTATGCTCGACGAAGGTTCGCGCCCATGAAAATCACCTGGTTCGGCCACTCCTGTTTCCGCATCGAGACAGGCAGCAGCGTGCTGCTGATCGACCCGTTCCTGAAGGGGAGTCCGACGTTCGGGCAATCGGGCATCGCTTTCGAGGTCGCGACCAAGGGCGTCACGCACGTGGCGTTGACGCATGGGCATGATGATCACGTCGGCGATGCCGCCGAGATCTGCAAAACGAGCGGGGCAGCGCTGTTCGCCAACTACGAGCTGGCGTTGCACGTTGGCTCGAAGGGGGCGGAGAAGCTCGAGCCGATGAACACCGGTGGCACGGTGGCGGCAGCCGATTTCGAGCTGACCCTTGTCGACGCGCTGCACTCCTCATCGAGCGGCGGCGTATATCTCGGCAATCCCAACGGCATCGTCGTAAAGGCCAAGGAGGGCCGCACCGTTTACCACATGGGCGACACGGAGATGTTTGGCGGCATGGCGCTGATCGCCGAGTTCCACAAGCCTGATGTCGGCATCGTGCCGATCGGCGACCGCTTTACCATGGGCGCGCGCTCGGCTGCTTTCGCCTGCAAGAAATTCTTCTCGTTCAAGACTATGCTTCCCTGCCACTACGGCACCTTCCCCGGCATGCTCGATCCCGATGCGAGCACGTTCGTCGCCGAGATGAAGGGGCACAACGTGGCGGTGCCGAAGATCGGGGAGACCGTCACGGTCTAAGGGCGCATCAGCGGGGCAATAGGGGAGAGGCGGGAGCTCAGCGGCATGAACGATGCGGTCGGGGAGAGGCCCGACGATGCGTGGCGGGCCGCGCCACGGCCGGGAGGCGGACAGGGTTTCGATCCGAATCGAGCCAAGGGCTCGGCGCTGACGTTGTGGCTCTTTACCGTCACGACGTTCGTGTCCGCCCTGCTGCTCTTTTCCGTGCAGCCGATGTTCGCCAAGATGGTGCTGCCGATCCTGGGCGGCTCACCGTCGGTGTGGGCCGTGGCCATGTGCTTCTTCCAGGGGGCGCTGCTGGCGGGCTACTGCTATGCCCATCTCCTCATCCGGGCGCTGCCTGTCCAGGTCGGCGGTTTCGTGCATCTGGCCGTGTGCGCGGTGGCCGTGCTGGCCCTGCCGATCGGGTTGCCGGCCGGCTGGAGCGAGCCGCCAGGCGATCCTTATTTGTGGCAGCTTGCGCTTTTCACCATCGCGGTCGGTCTGCCGTTCTTTGCCGTGGCGGCCAATGCGCCCCTGCTACAGGCGTGGTTCGCCAGAACGGGGCATGCGCACGCACGCGATCCCTATTTTCTCTACGCCGCCAGCAACCTAGGCAGCTTGCTGGCGCTGCTGAGCTACCCCTTCCTGCTCGAGCCGGCGTTCGGCCTCAAGGCGCTGAGCCGCCTCTGGGAGGGAGGCTTCATCGCGCTCATCGCGCTGATCACGCTGTGCTTGCTGGTGCTGTCCTCGGAACGCAAACGTGAAAACGTTGAAAACCCGGACGATACGCTCGCTGCGGGAGCGGCGCCGGCCTGGACGAGCCGGCTGGGTTGGATCGGCCTGGCGTTCGTTCCCTCGGCTCTGCTCACCGCCTTCACCAACCATGTGACGACGGATGTCGCGTCGGCGCCGCTGCTCTGGGTGCTGCCGCTCTCACTCTATCTGCTGACGTTCGTGCTCGTGTTCCGTGAGCGGTCGATCATTCCGCGGCCCGTGCTTCTCATCCTGCATCTCGCCGCGGTTGTGGTCGCACTTGTGGCCGTGGCGCAGACCCGGCACGAGAGTTGGTTCGTTTCCTCGGCAATCGGGGTGGCCGTGTTCTTCACCTCGGCGATGGTTGCCCACAGGACGCTCTACGAAGCGCGGCCAGCACCGAGATTTCTCACCGAGTTTTATCTTTGGATGTCGCTGGGCGGCGTGCTGGGCGGACTGTTTGCCGCGCTCGTGGCGCCCAAGATATTCTCGGAGATCTTCGAGTATCCGCTGCTCCTGGCGCTGTCGATGGCATGCAGGCCCGGCGTGTGGGACGGCGGCCTGTGGCAGCGTCTGGCCGGCGGTGCGGCCTCGCTCCTCGACCGAATGCGGTCGCGGGCGCCGCCTCCGGAGCGGGCT
Source organism: uncultured Alphaproteobacteria bacterium (assembly GCA_963806735.1). Lineage (GTDB taxonomy): Bacteria > Pseudomonadota > Alphaproteobacteria > Rhizobiales > Hyphomicrobiaceae > CADEFX01. The sequence goes on from CAWEBE010000001.1 coordinate 19,345, forward strand.
GCGCTGACGGAGGATGACAAGCAGGAAGGGCTCCTGCTCTGGTTGCTCATTGCCGGTGGCCTTCTGGCCGTGGTTTGGGTGCCATGGGCCGCCAGCAAGCTCGGCGTCGACTTCTGGGGCTACGGCACGACGGCAGGCCTCGCGGCCGGATTTCGGGCTTGTGCTGGTGCTGCTCTATCCTTGGCCCGTACGGCAGCTCGTGATCGCCCTGATGATGTTCCTGGTCGTCCTCTGGCTGCCGTCGGGCGTCAAACGCGGCGAGGCGCAGCGGAGCTATTTCGGCGTCTATCGCGTCATGCAGCAGGGCGCCTACAACATCCTGATGCACGGCACGACCTTGCATGGCGCACAGAAAGTGCGCGACGAGAACGGCGAGCCCACGGTGGATACGACCCCGGGCACCTACTACCATCCGGCAAGTCCCATGGCGCAGGCCATCGGCATCGTGCGGCACGCGCTGACCTCGGGTGATCGCAAGGGGCACTACGGCGTCATCGGTCTCGGCACCGGCTCGCTCGCCTGCCACGCCGAAGCCGGCGAGAGCTGGCGCTTCTTCGAGATCGATCCGGTCATGGTGGGGATTGCCAGCGACACCGACAACTTCTCGTTTCTGAGCAACTGCCAGCCCGAACCCGACATTGTGCTGGGCGATGCCCGCCTGACGCTGTCAAAGGAACCGGATGCCAGCTTCGACCTCATCATCGTCGATGCCTTCACCTCGGACGCCGTCCCCGTGCACCTCATGACGGCGGAAGCTCTGCAACTCTATCTCGCCAAGCTGGCCCCCGACGGGATCGCCGTGCTGCACGTCTCGAACCGCTACCTGGACCTCGAGGGCGTGCTCGGCGCCACCGCGCCGCTGGCGCCCGAGGCGCATGGGCTCGTGGTCGGTGATGACGAGGCCGACGGCAGCTACGCCTCGACCAGCTCGACTGTTGTCGTGTTCGCCAAGAATGAGAAGGCGCTGGAGCCCTTCCGCCAGCTCAAGGAAGTGCACGAGCTCGACGACAAGCGCCTGCGGCCATGGACCGACGACTATTCCGATGTGATCGGCCCGTTCCTGTCCAAGATGAAGATCCGGGGCTAAGAACGGCAGCAGCAGCTTCAAGCCTTAACGAAGCGTTGATCCTGCACGTTCAATGAAACTTCAAGGATTGCCGGCTAGCGTCCACGCGGGGTGATCTGCTGGAGGTTTCGCGCATGGATGCCGCCGCGCTGGGGGCGAGTGTTGCTCGCCGCCTTACGTTTGCTCGTAGCACGGCCGCAGTCCTCGCGGTGTTTTCGGGAACGCTGTTCCTGTCCGCAATGCTGCTGTTCTCCGTGCAGCCGATGTTCGCTCGTATGGTGTTGCCCCAACTCGGCGGCTCGCCGTCCGTTTGGGCCGTGTCCATGTGCTTCTTCCAGGCCGCGCTGCTGGCAGGCTACTGCTATGCGCACCTCTTGAACCGTTTCGCTCCAACCAACACGGCGCCGTTCTTTCATCTCTGCCTGCTGGGTGCAGCTGTCCTGATGTTGCCTATCAGTCTGCCCGAGCATTGGCCCGAGCCTCCGGCGGGAGATGCCTATGCCTGGCTGATCGGGCTGTTGTGTGCGGGAGTAGGCGTTCCCTTCTTTGCCGTCTCGGCCAACGCGCCCTTGCTGCAGTCGTGGTTCACGCGCTCGGGACATCCGCACGCGGCCGATCCATATTTCCTCTATGGCGCTTCCAACCTGGGCAGCCTGATTGCACTGCTGGCCTATCCGGTCATGCTCGAGCCGTTCATGGGCCTCAAGGCGCAAGCAATCGTGTGGGCGTGGGGCTTTCTTGCTCTTGGCCTTTTGGTTGCGGCTTGCGGTCTCATGAGTTTGGCTGGAGAGGGCGATCAGCGCCTTGCTGCTGCGGATGATGCGCGCGCGGACGCCGCCCAGCCGACGTGGAGCCAGCGCCTGGAGTGGATCTGCCTCGCACTGGTGCCGTCAGGTCTGCTGGTCGCGTTCACCAGCTACGTGACGACCGATATTGCCTCGGCGCCGTTCCTATGGGTGATCCCGCTGGCCATGTTCCTCGGGACGTTCATCCTCGTGTTCCGCGGTGTCCCGTTGATTCCGCATAAAACCATGCTGCTGCTGCAACCGATACTGGTGGTGGGGGTGTTGTTCGGCATCTCGACCACTGGCAGCACGGGCTGGTTCATCGCAACGCTGGCCGGGTCATTCGGCTTCTTCGTGACGACGATGGTCTGTCACCGGGAGCTGTACAACCGGCGGCCGGCGAGCCGGCATCTCACGGAATTCTATCTGTGGATGTCGTTCGGCGGTGTCCTCGGCGGCGTATTCGCGGCCTTGGTGGCGCCCCAGCTGTTCAATGCCATCTGGGAGTTTCCACTGCTGTTGGTCCTCGGCATGGCGCTCCGACCCGGACTGCTCGTAAGCCCAAAGCGTCGCGACGCAATGGAGCTTGCAGGCTTCGCGCTCGTGGTTCTGGCGTTCATGGTTCTGATCAATGTGGGACTGCACGCAGCCTTCATCGCGCCGTGGCAGGCTGACCTTGTGCGCGTTGTCATCATTGCCGGCAGCGGCGCGCTGGCATTGCTCAACACATCGCAGCCTCTGCGCCAACTCGGGTGCATCGGCGTGGCGGCACTGGCGATCGTGGTGCTGCCCTCTGCCATGAACCGTGGTGATGCGGAGAGAAGTTTCTTCGGCGTACACCGCGTGGTGACGAGTCCCAACGGCGAGCTGCGCACACTGCTGCACGGCACCACCATTCACGGTGCACAGCGCATCAGGGATGCCGAAGGGCGCCCGGTCGATAAGCCCCTGCCGATGGCCTACTACCATCCGGGCGCACCCATGACCCGTGGCGCGGAGATGGCGCGGCTCGGCTCGGGCAAGTCCGGACCAGAGTTTCGCGCCGGCGTGGTGGGACTGGGCGCCGGCGTCATGGCCTGCAACGCAAAGGCCGGCGAGCGCTGGCGCTTCTTCGAGATCGACCCCGTTGTGGTCAAGATCGCGAGCAATCCCAAGCAGTTCTCGTTCCTGTCGACCTGCCTGCCGGGCGCCGACATGGTGGTGGGCGATGCGCGGCTGACCATGGCCAGGGAGAGCAATGGCAGCTTTGATTTTCTGCTGATCGACGCTTTCGCCTCGGACGCCATCCCGGTCCATCTGCTCACCAGGGAGGCGATTGCGCTTTATCTCGAGAAGCTCGCTCCTGACGGCATTCTTGCCCTGCACGTGTCCAACCGGCACCTGGATCTGCATGCCGTGGCCTCGGCAACGGCGAAGGCATTGCCGGGGACGCTCGTGGGGCTGGCCGACGATCGGGTGAAAGGAAAGGGGTTGGAGGCAGCCTCCTCCCACGTCGTGTTCGTGACCCGCTCGGCAAGAGCATTCGACCAGATCAAGACGCTGCCCTACGTAAGCACAGTGGACGAGGTTGCGGTCACGCCGTGGACCGACGATTTCTCCAACATCCTGTCGGCGCTATGGCGAAAGGCGCGCAGCTAGAGCCGGATCGCTTCGGATTGAACCGCTTTGCCTGATCAAGCCGTCTCGGCTGAAGCGTGAATCCTGCTCTACACTTCAAGTTTAGAGGGCGATCGCGCTCTAACCCATCGATATCACTGTTGCGCCGGTTTTTTCGGCAAGCTGCGACGGGGAGGCGGCGAATACGCTCTCCGGGGTTCCTGCTGCGGCCCATACCACGCCGTATTGCATGAGGTCGCGATCGAAGTAAGTCGCAAGTGGTGTGTCATGGCCGAGCGGCGGGATGCCGCCGATGGCATAGCCGGTGACGTCGCGCACGAACTGCGCATCCGGTCGCGTCAGAGCCTCGCCGATGACGGTGGCGACGCCCTTCTCGTCGACGCGGTTGGAGCCGGAGACGAGCAGAAGATAGGGCTTTCCGCTAGTGCGGCCCTTGAAGACGAGCGACTTCACGATCTGGCCCACGCTGCAGCCGCAAGCGGCAGCGGCGTCTAGCGCCGTGCGCGTGGAGGCTGGCATCTGCCGCACGCTTATCTCGAGGCCGAGGTTCGCCGCTCGCTCTTGCACGCGGAGTGCAGCTTCTTTGAGATCGCTCATGTCTAGTCCCCCTTCAGCGGCAGGATGTGCCCGTTGCACAGGCCGGATAAGGGGGTTATGAGTGCCGCAACATTCGTTGAGGTTCCAGAAAAAAGGCTCACGGCATGCAGGTCGACGAGGCGACCGTCCGCCGCATTGCGCGGCTGGCGCGCATCAAGATCACCAACGAGGAGGCGAAGGCGCTCGAGGGCGAGCTGTCGGGCATCCTCGACTGGGTCAAGCAACTCGACGAGGTGAATACCGAGGGCGTGGAGCCGATGACGCGCGTCATGCCCATGACCTTGAAGAAGCGGCAGGACGAGATCACAGACGGCGGCAAGGCGGACGATATCGTCAAGAACGCGCCGGTCTCCGAGGATCACTTTTTCGTCGTGCCGAAGGTGGTGGAGTAGGTCGGCATGGCCATCACCATAGCCGTCGAGAGTCCCTTGCAGGACGATGTGCGGGGGCTCGTAGCCGAGCTCAATGCCTATTTGATCCCGCTCACGCCGCGCCAGTTCCAGTTTCAACTCACCGTCGAACAGATGGCCGAGCCGAGCGTGACGCTGTTCGTTGCACGCGACGCTGAAGGCCGCGCCGTGGGCATGGGCGCGCTCAAGCAGCATGGCGACGGGCTCGGGGAAGTGAAGCGCATGTACACGCTGCCTTCGGTGCGCGGACAGCGCATCGGCCAGCAAGTCCTGCAGTGCATCGAGAGCCTGGCGCGGCAGAAGGGCATCACCCGGCTGGTCCTGGAGACAGGCGAGGCCACGGGTTACGAGCCGGCCTATCGCGTCTACGAACGCGGCGGCTTCACGGTGTGCGGCGCCGTGCTCGACTACCCAGACTCCGGCCATTCGCGGTTCTACGAAAAGAAGCTTGCCGCTGAAGGAGCGCTCGGCGCATGAGTGAGCTGACCCGCCTGACGCTCGCCGAGGCGCGTACCGGCCTGAAGAAGAAGCAATTCAGCGCGACCGAGCTGACGCAGGCGTTCGTCGATGCCATCGAGGCGGGGAACGCATCGCTCAACGCTTACGTGCTGCCGACGCCCGAGATCGCGCTGCGCCAGGCCGCCGCCAGCGATGCGCGGCTGGCGAAGGGCGACGCCCGTTCGCTCGAGGGGTTGCCGCTCGGCATCAAGGATCTGTTCTGCACGGAGGGCGTGCGCACCACGGCCTGCTCCAACATCCTCGACGGTTTCACGCCGACCTACGAGTCGACGGTGACGCGCAACCTGTTCGACGCCGGCGCGGTCATGCTCGGCAAGCTTAACAACGACGAGTTCGCCATGGGCTCGTCGAACGAGACGAGCTGTTTCGGGCCGGTGGCCAACCCTTGGCAGCGCAAGACGCCGAACGGGGAGCGCTCGAACGCGAAGTTGGTGCCGGGCGGCTCATCGGGCGGGTCGTCGGCAGCCGTGGCGGCCGATCTGTGCCTCGGTGCGACGGCGACCGATACGGGCGGCTCCATCCGCCAGCCGGCAGCGCTGACGGGAACGGTCGGCATCAAGCCAACGTACGGGCGCTGCTCGCGCTGGGGTATCGTCGCGTTCGCGTCCTCGCTCGATCAGGCGGGACCGATCGCCAAGACCGTGCGTGATGCAGCGATCCTGCTCGGCACCATGGCGAGCGTAGATCCGAAGGACTCCACATGCGTCGACGCACCGGTGCCGGACTACGAGGCAGCCGTTGCCAAGGGCGTGAAGGGGCTGCGGGTCGGCGTGCCGAAGGAGTACCGCGTCGAGGGCATGTCGCAGGAGATCGACGACCTATGGCAGCGCGGCATAGCCTGGCTGAAGGCGGCCGGCGCGACGATCCACGACATCTCATTGCCGCATACGAAATACGCACTGCCGGCCTACTACATCGTGGCGCCGGCGGAATGCTCCTCCAATCTCGCCCGCTACGACGGTGTGCGCTACGGCCTGCGCGTGCCGGGCGAGGACCTGACCGATACCTACGAGCGCACGCGCGCGGCCGGTTTCGGCAAGGAGGTGCGTCGGCGCGTGCTGATCGGCACTTACGTGCTGTCGGCGGGCTACTACGATGCCTACTATCTGAAGGCGCAGAAGGTGCGCACGCTCATCAAGCGCGATTTCGACGAGGCCTGGAACAAAGTGGACGTGGTGTTGACGCCGACAACGCCGAGCCCGGCCTTCGGCTTCGGCGAAAAGGCAGGTGATCCGATCGCCATGTACCTGGAGGACATCTTCACGGTGACGGTGAACATGGCGGGTCTGCCCGGCATCTCGGTTCCCGGTGGCCTGTCGGCGCAAGGCACGCCGCTGGGCTTGCAGCTGATCGGCAAGCCGTTCGACGAGGCGACGCTGTTTGCGGCGGCGCAGGCAATCGAGGATGCTGCGGGCCGGTTTCCTGTGCCGGACGCATGGTGGGCGAGCACCTCAAGCTAGTGTTCTTCAGGTCGCGAAATCTCGATCATCACATGAGTGTGTCCTTGGGTCCCTCACCCCGAATACCGAGCCATGCTAAGGTCCGTTGGTTGTCTGGGGGACTGCAAGACAAATGCGGCTGGCGAGCGTTGCAGCAGGATTGTGTGCTGCGCTGTTGGCGGCGGGGTGCGTGGGAACCTCGCGCGTGAGCGATGAGCTGACCACGGCCTCCCTGACGCAAGGACAAGAAAGGTGTCGCTCTCGTCAAGCTCGGAGCAGCCGATCCGCTTTGCAGCACTTTGACGGCTGGCATTGGCGTGCGTGATAAGGACGCCTTCCGTCGCGTCCAGAGCATACGCATCGTGCTGACGAAGAGCGAGCCGATGGTGGCCGAGGTGGAGCTCGATCCCGGGGAATATCACGTCGTCAGCTATGTCTGCCTCAAGGCGCGCTCTGTCGTGGCGCTGGCTGAGCCCATCAACGTGTCTGAGGGGCTTTACCGAAAGAGCTATGCGAGCTTTCACGTCGAGCCGGGCGAGATTGTGAATGTCGGATACCTGCAGCTTCTGCCGCTGCGAACGTCATACGGTGGGCTCTCGCGCACATTGCACGTCGGCCTGGCGGCGACCGACTGGCCGCTTGCCGAGATCGAGCGGTTCAAGCAGCAGCGGCCCAAGCTCTATGACCAGATGAGAACGCGCCTGATGGTCGTGCCGAAGCTGGAGCCGCCGACGCCAGACCAGGTGCAGGCTAGGTGCGCGGAGATGAAGAAGCTCCAGGCCGAGGGTAAGGTGCAGAACCTGCCTGCGACCTGCACGGCGCCTGCCGGCCCGCCAGCGAAGCCCGGCGGGATTGCCAAGAAGGAAATCCGGGCGTAAGGCCTGAGGCGCTTTTGCCGCCGAGAGGTCGAGATACGCCCCATGCCGCCACCCCGCTCCGCTGCCGACTGCACCGACCTTGCCCAGGTGCGGGTCGAGATCGACCGCGTCGACAATGCGCTGGTCGAGCTCATCGCCGAGCGTTTCGGCTACGTGGAACGCGCCTGGCAGATCAAGCTCGGCCTGAAGCAGGAGGCCAACGTGCCGTGGCGCAACCAGCAGGTGATCGACAAGGTGCGTGCGCGCGCCGAGGCCAGGGGCCTGCCGCCGGACCTGTGCGAGGCGCTGTGGCGGCAGATGATCGGCTGGTTCATCCAGTACGAGGAAGAGAAGCTGCGCGACCAGATCGAGGGCCAGAACGACGGCAAGACTTGAGGCCGCAGCCGTGGATATTCCGCCGGAGCTGAAGGACGTTATCATGCTCTCGGTGATGAACCTGGGGACCATCCTGGCCGGCTTCTTCATCGGCAGGCGGGCAGACCAGCCGCAGAAGATCGTGGTCGGCGCGTTCGCGTCGGGCATCGCCGGCGTGCTGTTCGCGGGCTTGCTCGGCGCTCTGGGGCTGGCCGAGGTGCACGCCCGCTCCATGGGCGGCGTGTTCGTACTGTCGCTCCTGCTCGGGTTCGTGTGGACCTGGCTCGGCTACCGGACGCGCAAGACTGTTTGATCTTTGGATTGTGAGCAAGAGAATGCAGGACAAGGCCAAGGCAGCGAACCTCATCAAGGGCGAGACCGGCGACTGGGAGGTCGTGGTCGGGCTGGAGGTGCACGCGCAGGTCAATTCCAAGGCCAAGCTGTTCTCCGGTGCCTCGACCGAGTTCGGCGGCGAGCCCAACAGTCACGTGTCGCTGGTCGATGCGGCCATGCCCGGCATGCTGCCGGTGATCAATGAGGAGTGCATCGCCCAGGCCATCCGCACCGGCCTCGGGCTCAAGGCCAGCATCAATCTGCGCAGCGTGTTCGACCGCAAGAACTACTTCTATCCCGATCTGCCGCAGGGATATCAGATCAGCCAGTACAAGCAGCCGATCGTCGGCGAAGGCGCCATCGAGATCGATGCCGACGGCGACAGCATGACGGTCGGCATCGAGCGGCTGCACCTGGAGCAGGACGCGGGCAAATCGATCCACGATCAGAGCCCGGACAGCTCGTTCGTCGATCTCAATCGCTCCGGTGTGGCGCTGATGGAGATCGTATCGAAGCCCGAGATGCGCTCGGCCAAGCAGGCGCAGGCCTACGTCTCCAAGCTGCGCACCATCCTACGCTATCTCGGCACCTGCGACGGCGATATGGAGAAGGGCAATCTGCGCGCCGACGTCAACGTCTCGGTGCGCAAGCCGGGCGGGCCGCTTGGCACGCGCTGCGAGATCAAGAACGTGAACTCGATCCGCTTCATCGGCCAGGCCATCGAGGTCGAGGCGCGCCGGCAGATCGGCATCATCGAGGACGGCGGCAAGATCGACCAGGAGACGCGACTGTTCGATGCGGGCAAGGGCGTGACACGCTCCATGCGCTCCAAGGAGGAGGCGCACGACTATCGCTATTTCCCCGATCCGGATCTGCTGCCGCTCGAGCTGACGCAGGTCTATGTGGACCGCCTGAAGAAAGGGCTGCCGGAGCTGCCGGATGAGAAGCGTGCGCGCTTCATGCAGGAGCACGGGCTTTCGGCGTATGACGCGAGCGTGCTGGTGGCGGAAAAGGAGTTGGCTGACTACTTCGAGCTGGTGGCGAAAGGGCGGGATGGCAAGCTTGCCGCCAACTGGGTGATCAACGAGTTGTTCGGCCGGTTGAACAAGGAAGGGCTGGACATCGAGCATTCGCCTGTGTCGGCGCAGCAGATCGGCGGCATCGTCGATCTGATCTCGGTCGGGACCATTTCGGGCAAGATCGCCAAGGATCTGTTCGAGATCGTGTGGGCGGAAGGTGGAGATCCGGCCGAGATCGTCGAAAAGCGCGGCATGAAGCAGGTGACCGACACGGGCGCCATCGAGGCGGCCGTGGACGCCATCATCGCCGCCAACCCCGACAAGGTGCAGCAGGTGCAGGCCAAGCCGACCATGATCGGCTGGTTCGTCGGCCAGGTGATGAAGCAGTCGGGCGGCAAGGCCAACCCGCAGGCCGTCAACGATATGCTGAAGAAGAAGCTGGGGCCGTAGGCGCTGCGCTTGGGCCGCGCGCAACGGCTGTGCTAGGCTATGGCCATGAACGTCGTGCTGCCAAATCGTCTGACCGTCGACGAGTTCCTAGCGTGGGCTGTGCGCCAGCCCAGGGAAGCTGGAAAGTTTGAGCTGCTGAATGGGGCTGTCGTCGTGCAGCACGCGCAACGATACGGGCACTACAAGGTCAAGGTGGCGATGCATCGGGCCTTGGAGGCAGCGATCAGGGCTGCGGGGGTTCCGTACTACGCGACGGGTGAGGGGCCAACGGTCCGCATCGATACCAGTACAGCCTTCGAGCCTGATGCGTTGGTGGCGCCTTTACCCGAGCCCGATTGGGATTCTCTTGAGATCGGCAATCCTGTCGTCGTCGTGGAGGTTCTTTCACCTTCGACGGCTCGCATGGACGTGGCTGTAAAGTTGAAACGATACTTCGAGTTGGCGAGCGTTCAGCATTACCTCATTCTGGACCCGGACGGGTTAACGATTACGCATCACGAGCGCGGCTCCGGCGATGCGCTGGAGACGCGGGTGCTGAGCGAAGGTGTCGTGCATCTCGATCCTCCGGGTCTCGTGATTGAGATCAAGGATGTGTTTGGTCCTGACGCGTCGTCTGCAGCGGGTTAGCCTCGCATCGAGAATGTCTGCCGCCGTCGCGGTCGTCGCTGCCGCGACGGATCGAGATCACGCTGCCGTTATCACTGCTGCTTGTCACGCGTAAGCCTTACATGAGATCACACGTCGCAGGGACATCCGGGGCATCTGCCCAACACCTGCCGCCGCAACGCTCCAAAATGCGGAGTATGCGAATCGTCGGCCAGCTCCTGTTGTTCGCCTTCCTGCTGCCGCTCGTCACGCATGCTCTCTGGTGGCTGTCGCAGGATCATCCCAGGTCATATGCGACGGCTGACTGGTCGTCGGCCGATGTTCTGTCGCGACCGACCGCCGTACCGGAAGCCGTCGTGCACGTCCTTGCCGGACGCACCGGCCGCTGGAAGGGCATCTTCGCGCATCACACCTGGGTGGTGGTGAAGCCGAAGGGCGCTGCGCGCTACACCCGCTACGAGGTGGTCGGCTGGGGCCAGCCGGTGCGGGTTGACAGCTATGCCGCGGACGGCCGCTGGTTTGGCGACACGCCCGTCATTCTCACGACATTGCGCGGACCAGAGGCGGAGAGGGCCATCCCCAAAGTGCGCGCCGCGGTGGACACTTATCCTTATGTGGCCAGGGGCACATATGGCGTCTGGCCTGGACCCAACTCCAATACCTTCATCGCACATATCGTGCGCGCGGTTCCCGAGCTGGCGAGCGGGCTGCTGCCGACCGCTATCGGCAAGGATTATCAGCGCTGGTCCGATTTCGCCCAATTCACGCCGAGCCGCACGGGCGTGCAGCTCTCGCTCCACGGTCTGCTGGGTGTGAGCATCGGCTGGGTGGAAGGCATCGAGATCAACTTCCTCGGGCTTGTGGCCGGCATCGACGTGCGCCGTCCTGCATTGAAAGTTCCCGGCTGGGGTCGCGTCGGATTGCCGGCGGCGTGAGCCATCACGCAATTGCTCGCTCCACTTTCCAGAAACGAAAGGGGCCGTCGAACGACGGCCCCAAGCGATTGCCCGCACAGAAGAGCGGAATATTAGCGGCGAGCTTTCTTCGCCGCGCGCTTCTTGCCGGCAACCTTCTTCACCCGGCTCCGCGCCGCAAGCGTGCTGCCGCGCGCGCTGCTCGCCTTCTTGCGTGGGATCGCGCGACTGACTTTCCGCTTGCGCTTGGCAACGTTGCGCGCCGAACGCGCTCCACGTGCTGCAGCCATGATGTATTCCTCCTCTCGGTTGCAACACGTTTCATCTAGTTGCTTTTCGCGTGATGCACAAGTGATGCGCGCAACATTCACTCTGTGTGTGGATGATGCACGATCACTCAATCGATGTGCGTGACGATGAGTGGCATGCCGCCTCTGGGACGCAGCGTGACGCGACTGACAGGCTCTGGTGCATGATGTCCATCCCACGCGAAGCGCGCGCCGCGCACGAGCATGGCGAGCAGCACGGTTGCTTCGATCATCGCGAACGACATGCCGATGCACGTGCGCTGGCCGAACCCGAACGGCATGAATTGCGTGCGCAGCAGCTTCTTTTCACGCTCTGACGTGAAGCGCTCGGGATCGAAGCGATCGGGATCGTCCCAGAGCTTGCGGTGGCGATGAATGGCGAAGATGGGCATGAAAATGAGTACGCCAGGCCCAATCGAGTAGCCGCCGAGCTCGACGAAGGTGCTGGTGACGCGCGTCAGCACGGGCGCCGACGGATAGAGACGCATGGCCTCCTGCAGCACCTGACGTGTCACTTTGAGACGATCGAGATGCGCCGCGCCGACCGGCGCTCTCCCGGCAACCTCGCTCACCTCCGCGCGCACGCACTCCTGCCATTCGGGCGCACGCGCCAGGAGATAGAGTGTCCAGGTCAGCGCCTTGGCCGTCGTCTCGTGGCCGGCGACGAGGAAGGTCAGCAGATTGTCGATGAGCTGCTTGTCCGACATCGGTGTGCCCGTGTCGGGGTCGCGCACACGCATCAGGCGGCCCATCAGGTCGTCACTGTCGAGCCCGGACGTGCGCCGGTGCTCCAGCATTGCGGCAACCGCCGAGCGCAAATCGCGTGCAGCCAGATGCATGGCGCGCTTGCCTGGATGCCAGAGCCATGGCGGCAGACGCAAGAGCGCTGCGGCGAGCTCCCACGTGATCTTTTCCAGGAACTGAGCACCGGCGCGCTGTATGACTGGGCCGGCAGCGACCGCGTCACCCGAGAACATGGTGCGCGCGATGACGTCGAAGGTCATGGCGGTCATATCGCGATCGACGCGCCTGACGCTGCCTGCTGCGCTCCTGCGCCATTGAGCGAGCTGGGCGTCGGCAGTCTCCGCCATGGCGGGAATATAGGAGAGGATCTCGGCGTGCCGGAACAGCGGTGCCGCGGTTCGCCTTTGCCAGCGCCAGCTCGCGCCCTCCGATGTGAGGATGCCGTCGCCGAGCGTTTCGGCAAAGACACGTTTCTCCAACGGAGTTTTGGGAAAGAGCGCCGGCTCGCCGAGCAGGATGCGCTCGACGAGCGCAGGATCGGTCACCCAGACGATGGATGCGCGCCCTTTGGCATAAACGACGAGCGGCTCCTCGTAGACCGCACGCGGCAGACCTCGCAGTGGGTTGCCCACGAAGCGCAGGAGAAAGCGGGGCAGGGAGAGCGGATGCTCGGGCGGTGTCACGGTCGGCGGGTAGAGCGGGGTATCTACGGCGGCCGGCGTCATTGCGCACCTCCAAACCGAGTAGCCACCCACGGCGCATGAGTGCTCGCGGCAGCGCTATTCGACGAGCATGCCGAGGCCCCATCCTGGAGCCAGGAATACTCCCGCCCACGCCAGAGAGGAAAGTGCGCTGGCCAGGAGGAAGAGCGGAAATGGCATCTCCATCACGCCGGCGGCAACGGGGACGAACGGCCGCAGGAAGCCCAGGAACTTGCCGCCGAGCACCGCCAGCCAACCCCAGCGCTCGAGCAGCACGCGCCCTCTTATCAGCCACTCGGGATAGCGTGAGAACGGCCAAATGTGCCGAGCCTCGTGCTTGAAGTGACGGCCGATGAGGTAGGTGACGCAGTCGCCGAGCATGGCGCCGCCCGCTGCCGACAGCCACACCCACCAAATGCCGCCACCGATCGCGCCTTGCAGCGAGCCGATGGCGAGAAACAATACGCTCGAGGGGACGAACAGCGAGAGGAGGGGGATGCCTTCGGCGAAGCCGAGCGCAAACACGAGCGGCTCCGCCAATGACTGATGGTCGCGAAGAAAGACCATGACCGTCGTCTTGAAGCTTTCGGTCATGGCGTGCGCGGCGGCTGCATCGCACTAGTCACCCGAGGCCGAGCTGCTGACTGATCAGACGCCAGCCGTGGCCGAGCGTGTCGCCGAACATCAGAAGCACGAAGGCCCACAGGAATGCCGAGGTCCAGTTGGCGATCTGGAAGGTGACGGCCGGCATTTCGACAATGCCGGCGACGATCGGGACTGATGCTCTGAGCGGACCCGAGAAGCGGCCGATTACGATAGCCCACGCGCCCCACCGCTCGAAGAAGGCGTGCCCCTTCGGCAGAAGATCGGGATACCGGCTGAGCGGCCACATGCGCGAGAGCTGCTCGTGATAATGATAGCCCAGCCAATAGGAGAGCCAGTCGCCCAGTGCGGCGCCGACGGAAGCTGCCGCCAGCACCACCCAGAAGTCGACGCCCGCAGCGCCGAACAGTGCGCCCAGTGCAACCAGCATTCCCCAGAAAGGGAAGATCAGGGATACGAAGGCGAGCGACTCGCCGAAGGCGAGCACAAAGACGATCGCCGGCGCCAGGACGCGGTGCTCGCGCACGAACGCCACCACCGCGTCCGCAAAGCCTTCAAGACCCATGTACCACACCCACCCCAGACCGCCCGCCAGATCTCACGCCTTGCACCGGCGCTTCATCTCGGCAGCAAGCTCCTTCGACACCTCGGCGGCAAGCATGGAGCTGCGCGATATTTGCGCCGGTGACAAGCCCGCTGCAGGGGGACCGGTCAAGGCGGAGGGTGCGGCATCGGCTTCGCGCTTGCCGTGGGCCAGCTCTTCGCATGTGAGATCCCGCTTACGGCTCTTGTAGGCAAAGAGCCGCACGCCGGAGGCGTAGGAGCCTGCCGTAGCCGGCTCCTTGACCCAGCGGCGATCCTTGTCCGCCACCATGGACCTGAGCGCTGCCCCCCGCCGGTCGATGCACTCCTTGCTGTCATCGACACAGCCGCCCGGCGGAGGCAGCTCGGTGGACGTGAAGCCGAGGGAGCACGACGCGAGAAGCAACGCCACGCCTGCAACGCCGAGGGGCGGCAAGGGGCTGGCGGCCCGCGATCTCCTCATGGTCCCGATACCTCTTGTGAACGCTCGGCGGAGCACATAGAAAACACAGGTGGCGGCGGTATGGCTATTTTTTGTTCATTGAGCAAAAGACGACCGCGGCCGGGTTAGTCGAGATTCGCGGCAGCATTCAAAGTGCCGACCCCGATCATCAAGCCGGATCATTCGCATAAGTCAACGGAGTTGCTCCCATGGCCCACGCCATTCGCGTTCACAAACACGGCGGTCCCGAAATCATGCAATGGGATGAGGTGGCGGTCAGCGCCCCAGGCCAGGGACAGCTCAAGCTCAAGCAGCACGCCGTAGGTCTCAATTTCATCGATGTCTACATGCGCTCCGGTTTGTACCCGCAGCCCACCATGCCGTTCGTTCTGGGCATGGAAGGGGCGGGTGAGGTGACGGCCGTGGGGCCGGGCGTGACCGAGTTCAAGGTGGGCGATCGTGTCGCCTACGCCAGCCCGGCCGGGAGCTACGCCACAGAGCGGCTCGTTCCCGCCGAGCGTATGGTGAAGGTGCCGGAGGGCATCGATGACAAGACGGCAGCCGGCATGATGCTGCAGGGCATGACCGTGCGCTATCTGCTGCGCAAGACCTACAAGGTCGTGCCGGGAACGACGATGCTGTTCCATGCGGCTGCCGGCGGTATCGGTCTCATCGCCTGTCAGTGGGCGAAGCATCTCGGAGCTACGTTGATAGGCACCGCCGGAACGGATGAGAAGTGCGAGCTCGCCAAGGCGCACGGAGCCGCGCACTGCATCAACTATCAGAAGGAGAACTTCGTCGAGCGCGTGAAGCAGATCACGGGCGGCAAGGGCGTCGACGTGGTGTACGACTCGATCGGCAAGGACACGTTCCCCGCGTCGCTCGATTGCTTGAAGCCGTTGGGGCTGTTCGTCACGTTCGGCAATGCGTCGGGACCCAT
This sequence comes from uncultured Alphaproteobacteria bacterium, assembly GCA_963806735.1. Lineage (GTDB taxonomy): Bacteria > Pseudomonadota > Alphaproteobacteria > Rhizobiales > Hyphomicrobiaceae > CADEFX01. The sequence continues at coordinate 34,652 of CAWEBE010000001.1, forward strand.
CGAGGGTATGAACCCGGGGATCCTGGGAGCTAAAGGCTCCCTCTATTTGACGCGGCCGACGCTCAATACCTACACGGCTTCGCGCGCGGACCTGGTCGAGACCGCCAACGACCTGTTCGACGTCGTGAAGAAAGGTGTGGTGAAGATCAAGGTCAATCACACCTATCCGCTGAAGGAAGCGGGACAGGCTCATCGGGACCTCGAGTCTCGCAAGACCACCGGCTCTGTCGTCCTGATGCCGTAAGGCGGTTGTCTTATCGGACAATATGCGAGCGGAGCTGCGGCCACTGAGCCGCAGCTTTTTGGGCGCCGCATCAGCCTGGTGGAGGAGCGCAGATGGAATACGTGTTTCCCCTTGCCGTGCTTGCCCTCGTGCACATGATGGCAGCCGTCAGTCCAGGCCAGAGTTTCTTGTTCATCACGCGTACGGCGATGACGAGCGGGCGAATACCCGCCCTGGCCGCAACAGTGGGCATGGCCGGTGGTGCTTGTGTCTGGGCCGTTGCCGCCATGCTTGGCATGGCCGTCATCCTGCAACAGGCGACGTGGGCCTACACCATTCTTCGGATCGCGGGCGGCCTGTATCTCGTCTATCTGGCGATCATGATTTGGCGCCACGCACCTGCCGCGATCGAGATCGGTACTGTCAAGAAACAGGACATGCAGCTCCTCGGCAGTTTGCGTAATGGATTTCTCATCCAGCTTGCGAATCCGAAAGTTGTCGTTTTCTTCGGCTCGATCTTCTTTGCGCTCTTGCCGCCAGATGCTCCCCTCTGGGTAAGCTGTGCAGCCGTTCTCATCGTGCTTTTCAATGTGACAGCATGGTTCACACTCGTTGCGCTGCTGTTCTCGTCGCCAGGGCCACGCGGCGCCTACGTGCGGCTGAAGCCCTCGATCGACCGCGTGATGGCTGGCGTACTCGGGATGATCGGCATGAAACTGATTGCCGACACGCGCTGAACCAGCACTCGTCGCGCGAACGTGAAGAAGCACGTGAATACGTGACCTATATAACGTGGACTTAGTCATCCAACGAAAAGGACTGCCTCATGGCGAGCAAGCCGATCGAGCTCTACTACTGGCCGACACCCAACGGCTTCAAGATCACGATCATGCTGGAGGAGTGCGGCGTTCCCTACGAGATCAAGCCGATCAACATCGGCAAGGGCGATCAGTTCCAGCCGGCATTTCTGGCCATCGCTCCGAACAACCGCATGCCGGCCATCATCGATCCCGACGGCCCGGGCGGCAAGCCGATCTCCGTCTTCGAGTCCGGTGCCATCCTGCAGTATCTCGGGCGCAAGCTCGGCAAGTTCTATCCGCAGGAGGAGCGCGCCCGCGTTCAGGTCGAGGAATGGCTCTACTGGCAGATGGCCAACCTCGGTCCCGTCTCGGGGCACGGCAACCACTTCCGCAACTACGCGCCCGAAAAGGTGCCCTACGCCATCGATCGCTTCACCAACGAGGTCAATCGTCTCTATGGCGTTCTGGATACCAGGCTCAAGGATCGCGACTACCTTGCAGGCGAGTATTCGATCGCCGACATGATCAATTATCCCTGGCTGCGCTCGGCCAAGAACCTGGGGCAGGACCTTGCTGAGTTTCCCGCGCTCGAGCGCTGGTTCAAGCGCATCCACAATCGGCCAGCCGTGGCCAAGGCTGTGAAGGTCGGGGAGGAGTTGCGCTCCAAGGACTACAGCCTCGCCACCGACAAGGAGGCGCAGAAAATTCTGTTCGGGCAGAAGGCGCGGCGCTAGCGCAATTTCCGATCGAACCGAAGCACTGCCAAACTCCCTCTCCCTTCACGGGGAGAGGGGAAGCCGTGCGGTTTCACTGAGGCCTCCCACACGGGAGAGCGTCCGACGGTACCGGTGCAGCTTTAGAGCAGGATCGCCTCGGATTGAAGCACGCTACCCCAGCCGAGGCGTCGCGGCCGAAGCGTGAGTCCTGCTCTACACTTTAGGTTTAGAGTGCGTTTCACGCCTTACATGGAAGCGGAAGTGCTTCCATGTGGGAACGATCGCGCCCTAGTTCGATGTCAAGCGCGAGGGGTCCGGTTTCAGGCCCGTGACGCGCTCGAGCGCGATCGCCGCCAGGATCTTGTCCGACATGGTCTTGCGCGGCATCTCTCCCGGTGCCAGCGTGGCCTGTGTGGGTGTCGTGGCGGCCAGAGCCGAAGTCGTGAAGGGCGCGGCCATCCCCCCTTTGCTGAGTTGGGCCTCGCCCGCGCAGCCGGCACAGGCCAACGCCATGCCGCTCAAGATCAAACCACGTATGAGCACGAGAGCCCCCGCTTGCCCGTCAACGGTAAAGAATCTTGCCCGTTGTCCCCCGGGCCACATTTGGTTTGCGAACTGTAGTGTGCGTCGCGAGTGCGGGCAACCCTTCATCCGCCGCAAAGCTGTGACTTGAGGAGCGCGCAACACCCGGAAAAACACATGATTGCAATGCGTTCTAAGAATTTGATTAGGAAGAGGTCAAGATTGTCCAAAAGATCTGTTGAGATACGTCACAAGTCGGTTGACTCGTCTCGTAACGACGCCTGTGCAGCGACATTGCTAACCAGCACGGCCCTCATCGTCAGTCCCCGGAACGACAAAAGTTTAAGCAATTTCGCCTGAAATCGACGCGATCGCAGAAACGCGGAAGATGGCATCGAACCGAATGCCTCCGCGATGCGACTGAAGAGGTGCCGGAGAGTTCAGGAGTTGCGCGTCATGGCCCGCTACGAAGCGTCGTTTTCAGAGATCACCGAAGCTGCCGCACTGGGTGGGGCGCCCGACGCCCTGCTCGAGCTGGGCCTGATGTACTGCACCGGCCGCGAGGTGACGACGGACTTGGTGGAGGCCCACAAGTGGTTCAACCTGGCGGCGCTGCGTGGCAACGAGGAGGCCCGGCGCTACCGCACCGAGCTGTCGCGCGAGATGACGCGAACCGAGATCGGCCGGGCGCAGAAGGCCGCACGCGAATGGATGTCGTGTCATTGACGCAAACGGCCTGAAAAGCCGCCACGCAGCGCAGTGCTTTCAGCACGACGTGAAAAACGAGAGTACGCAGCCCCACGCCTTCCTGGCCCCTCCGCCGACGGCTTCGCTTGTCTTTTCTGCCTGCTCGCCCGACGAGCGCACCATGTCCTTGGTGAGTTTGGCTTTGTCCGATGCAGGGGCAGGCATGCTCGGGGTGGGAGCGGTTGCGAGCCGCTTGATTGGCCCATCGCAGTCGAAGACGGTTCCCGGCTTGATGTGGCAGCCCTGATGCCGGCCGTCCCTGGTGAGCGTCGAGACGCAGAAGGCCTGCAGTGGCTGCCCGCCCGCCAGGCGCGCGTCGCCGATAACGCAACGGTAAGTAGCTTGCGGTTGCTCGCAGACCACACAGTACTCTTGCGCTGCAGCCTCGCGCGTCAGGCTGAGGCTGGCGCCGATCGCCATTGCGACAGCAAGGAGATTGAAAACACGCATTGATGGCGTCCGGTTGCTGCTAGTTGGCGTCTGCACCCACAATGCGGCAATTCCGGGTCGCCTTGCCGGGTTCCATATGCCGTGGGCTGAGCGTGTGATTCAGATCGAGAAATTCGCTCACAGACCTGCAGCGAATACTGGCGAATTTCTCGATCATCACACTAGCCCGCTTCAGGGCGTGCCGTTGCGGCCGTGTGCGCGGTAGGCGGGACGCTCCGACAGCCGCTCGTAATAAGCGGACAGCGATCTCAGCTCCGGCTTGTCGAAACTAAGTGCGAACCAACGATTGACGGCGAGGCCGACGGGAATGTCGGCGACGGTGAAGCTCTGCCCCGTGACGAAGGGGCCGACGGTGGCGAGATGCGCGTCGAGCAGCCGCATCTGCCGCGACCACTCGGCGATGCCGGCCTCGACGCTCTTGGGGTCGGTGTAGCCTGGCATTTTGAGCTGCACGCCGAAGAACACGGGCCGTATGGCGCTGAAGAGGTCGGTCGATGTCCAGTCCATCCACACTTCGGCCATAGCGCGGGCCTTGAGGTCCGTGGGGTAGAGGTCGGCGCGGCCGTGCTTGGACGCGAGATAGCGCACGATCGTGTTGGACTCGCGCAGGATGAAGCCGTCGTCGTCGATGACTGGGACGACGCCGAAGCGGCTCAAGCGCTGGAACGCCGGGTCATCGGTGGGCCGGAAGCCGCGACCCCAATCCTCGCGCTCGTACTTCTGTCCGATCTCGTCGCACATCCACAGCACCTTGCGCACGTTGATCGAGTTGGCGCGCCCGTAGATCTTGAGCATGGCTGGTTCCTCCACCTGTTCTGCTTTGTATGTCAGGGTAGCCCATTGCGGACGTGCGTACGATACGCAGGCCGTTCCGACAGACGCTCGTAGTAGCCAGCCACCGCCGGATAGCTCGGGCGTTCGAAATTCAATGCAAACCAGCGATTGACGACGAGCCCGATGGGGATGTCGCCGACCGTGAAGGACGTGCCGGTGACGAAAGGTCCGGTTGTGCGCAAATGCTCCTCGAGCTGGCCCACCTCTTTAGTGATCTGCTTGCGACCCACCTCGACGAATGACGGATGGTTCCAGGGTGGCTCGTTCAGCATGCCGCCGAGGAACGCACCTCTGAACGAGATCGAGGTCTCGTAGTTGGCCCAGTCCATCCACTGCTCGACGCGGGCTCGGGCGACAGGATCTTTCGGATAGATGTCCTCGGGACCGTATCGGGTGGCGAGATATCGCACGATGGCGTTGGACTCGCGGAGCACGACACCATTGTCGATGACGGCCGGCACCAGGCCGATGGGATTGACCTCGAGGAACGCGGGGTCGGAGGTCGGCTTGTAGCCGCGGCCCCAATCCTCCCGCTCGAAGGGCAGGTCCAACTCGCCGCACATCCACAGCACCTTGCGAACATTGAAGGAGTTGGCGCGGCCGAGGATCTTGAGCACGGGATGCAAAACCTTGTGAACGGCTGCGAGCCAGACTAGTGTCCCGATCGCGAAGTTCGTCGGACTTCGCAGCATCGTTGAACGAGATTCGCGATCGCAGGGACACTAGCAAGTTTAAGATTTTAGTGTGCTTCAGATCGAGAAATTCGCTCATGGACCTGCCGCAAATGTCGGCGAATTCTCGATCATCACACTAGAGCAGGTGCCGGCCAGGCTCCAACGCTAACATGCCGCCTTCGGCATGGCAGGGTCCCTCCATGCGCATCGAATATCATCGCACACTGATCGCCGACCGCGTCCGCCTGGACGCGTACAGGCGCGCGCTTGCCCAGGTGATCCGCAAGGGCCACTCGACCGTTGCGGACATCGGCACGGGGACGGGGATCCTCGCCATGCTGGCTGCCAAGCTCGGGGCCAAGAAGGTCTATGCCTACGAGAAGGCCGAGATCGGCGCGGTGGCCGAGCGCTTGGCCAAGCTCAACAAGCTGCGCAACATCGAGGTCATTCCTGCCCGCTCGACGGAGATCATCGACCCGCCGCGCGTCGACATCGTGGTGACCGAGACGCTCGGCAACTACGCGCTCGAGGAGTTCCTGGTCGAGACCATGAACGACGCGCGCGCCCGTCATCTGAAGCTCGATGGTGCGCTGATCCCGCGCGGTGTCGAGCAATTCGTATGCCCGGTGATCGCGCCGCGGCTGTTCGACGAGCTGACTGTCTGGGATGCGGTGGAGCGCGGACTCGACTTCACGCCGGCGCGCATCATGAGCCTCAACAATGCCTATGTGCGCAGCATTCCGGCGACCGAGCTGCTCGATGCCGGGCGCGCCGCCGTGCTTTGGGATCGTCTCGATTTTTCCGAGCGCAACAGGATGAGCCGAAAAGGCAAAGGCGAGTGGCGCATTGCCCGTGCCGTCAGCGTCTATGGCCTGGCGCTCTGGTGGCACGCCGAGCTGGCGCCGGGCATTGTCCTCGCCACCAGCCCGCTGACAGCGGCGACGCACTGGGAGCAGCTTTTCTTTCCGGCGCTCGAGCCGCTACGTCTCGAGGCCGGCGACATGCTGGCCGCCGACTTGCAGTCGCGCTCCTCCGAAGAAGGCGGAACGGACCTCGCGTGGACATTGACGGTGACCGACGCCAAGGGACGGCAGCGCACGCGACAGGCGCTCAGCTTGGAAAAAGGCTTCTTGCCCTGAGCCGTGGGCCCCTTTGCGGCGACGCAGGGTCGCTTTCTAACCGCCGTTCAAACATCCGGTGCATGAGGAACCAGCCTCCGACGCCAGCGTTATGCGCGCAGTCCTGATGCGACTGCACAGGAACCCTTTTCAAAGGAGGAACACATGAGGCCGAAAACAGCAGCCAGCGTGGCCGTTCTGACGCTCATGCTCGGAACAGGGGCGGCGATGGCGCAGACGACCCCATCGCCCTCACAGCTGCCGCCAGAGAAGATGCCTGCCGAGAAAGTGATGCCGTCACCGAAGGCGACGGCGCCGGTCGATGGTGCGATCACCACGCAGGCGACGAACACCGTGCTCGGCACTGACCTGATCGGCAAGAGCGCCTATGGCCCCGATCAGAAGAAGATCGGCACCATCAATGACGTCATCATGAAGCAGGACGGCACCGGCATCGAAGGTGTCGTGATCGGCGTTGGCGGCTTCCTCGGCCTCGGCGAGCACAACGTGGCGCTGAAGATGGACAAGTTCAGCTTCCGTCCGTCCGAGAGCGGCCGCATCCTGGTCGTGCTGAATGCATCGCGCGAGGAGCTGGAGAAGGCGCCAGCGTTCAAGTCCAAGGCGGACCAAGAGGCTGAGGCCGCCCGCAACGCGCCGCGGCCGACCACGCCGTCTCCGGCCTCGACACCATCCAGGTAGTCGCTCAGCGACAGATGAGTTGCGAGGATGGCCCTGAGAAGGGCCATCCTTTTTTCGCGGTGGCTGCCATGACTCGGCATGGCAGTCATGTTCGGGGCAACGTTTTGCTTGCCGGGCCGATCGTGCATGGCCATGTTCCGTCGGATCGTTCACGGAAGGCCGACGCATCACCCATGCAAGACAAACCTCATTCGCCTGTCGACAAGCTGCACCTGGAAGACCTGGAGATCGGCAAGACCATCGCCTTCGGGCACAAGCTGGTGACGAAGGACGAGATCATTTCCTTCGCGCGCGCTTACGATCCGCAGCTCATCCATCTCGACGAGGAGGTAGCCAGGAAGTCGATCGTCGGCGGCCTGTGCGCCTCCGGCTTTCACTCCTGCGCCATGTTCATGCGCATGCTGGCCGACGATGTGCTCAACCACTCGACCTCGCTCGGCTCACCCGGCATGGACGAGGTCAAGTGGATGAAGCCGGTGCGTCCCGGCGACGTGCTCTCGGGCCGCTACGCGTGCACGGAGAAGCGCGCGCTCGGCTCCAGGCCCGAGGTCGGTCTCGCCAAGGTTCACTTCGAGATGCTGAACCAGAAGGACGAGACCGTGATGAGCTGGGACTCCAACCAGCTCCTCAAGGTGCGGCATCCGCAGGCGGCGGACACAGGCGCGGCGAGAGCGAATGGAAACGGAAAGCCAGCGCTTCTGTCGAGCTTCTGGGGCATGAGCGGACCACCGCCGTCGCGCACGTCCAATTATTTCGAGGACCGCGTGATCGGTGAGATGGCCGATCTCGGATCGCATACCTTCGCCAAGGACGAGATCATTGCCTTCGCTCGCGAATACGACCCGCAGCCGTTCCACATCGATGCCGAGGCGGCAAAGTCTTCGCTGTTCGGCGCGCTGTGCGCATCGGGATGGCATACGGCGGCGCATTACATCCGGCTGTCGGTGGCCCTGCGTCAGAAGATCGAGGCGGAGATTGCGGCGGCGGGCGGCAGGAACGCCATCTACGGTCCGTCGCCGGGGTTCAAGAACGTGCGCTGGCTGAAACCGGTGTACGTAGGCGACACCATCGCCTTTCGCACCCGCACCTCCGAGAAGATCGATCTCAAGTCGAGGCCCGACCGCGGGCTGATGCGGTTCGAGACCCAGGGCCGCAATCAGAAAGGCGAGATCGTGTTCGCCATCACCGGGCAGATCCTGGTGGAGCGGCGCGAGCCTTATCGCGCCTAGAGCAGGATCGATTTGGATCGAATCACTTTTCCAATCGAGGGACGTCTCGGCCGAAGCGTGAATCCTGCTCTTCACTTATAGTTTAGAGTGCGATTCACGCCTCACATGTAAGCGGCAGCACTTCCATGTGAGGCGATCGCGCTCTAAGGCGCCATCCGCGCCACGATCGCATCGATATGGGCGGCGGCACAATCGACTGCGGGAAAGCCGGCATTCGCTTCATTGAAGACGAGGTTGAGGTCGGTGCCGGCCAAGACGATCGCCTCCACGCGCTCGCGCCGGCACAGGGTGCGCGCCAGCTCCCGCAGGCGCGCCTCGTTCTCGGGGGAAGTTCGCCCCTGGGTCGCCAATTCCAGATAGATGCGATGGATCTCGTCCACCTCGGCATCGTGCGGACGAACAACGTCGAGGCCCTCGAGCGCGCCGAACAATGCGCGATCGATGGTGAACCTCGTGCCGAACAGGGCAACGCGCGACAACCGCCGCTCGCGCAGGCGCTCGGCGGTGACCTGAAGAATATCGATGATGGGCAGAGTGACCTGGCGCTGCAAATCAGCCAGGCAGATGTGCGGTGTGATGGCGGGAATGGCGAAGAACTCGGCCCCTGAAGCGGCGAGCTCGCGCACGAAACCCGCCAGGTAGGCGGCCAAGCCCTCGATGCGGCCGGCTGTGACATGCGCCAAGGCCGTCGGTGCGTGGGCATTTGCCATCGTCAAGCGAGGCGCGATGTTGCGCGCTGCGCAGGCGGCCGCAATCGCCTCGTAGTAGATCACCGTCGCGCCCACACCCAGGCCGCCGACGAGGCCGAAATGCCTGCTTGTGTCCATCGCTATGCGTCCGGCTCCGGTGAACTCCGCGTCCGCGACGCGAGGAGATTTACAGTATCACGCGGCGCTCGACATGGAATTTTCGTCGGTGAATGGACCCGCCAGGTCGGCCGTGCAACCAGATGAACTCGCGCTATCTCGGCTGCTGCGCACTGGGGCAAAGGTCGAAGGCGCGCACCAATGCGGCCGCGCGATTGGCGAATTCCTCGATCGGCTCGCCGCCCTGGGCATGCGTGCGGATGAAGGCGTCGGCGTGACTTTTCTCGAATCCGTCGAGGACCTGTAGAGCCGTGTAGTGCACCTCCTCGCCGACGGAGGTGCGGATCAGGATGTTCTTGCTGCCGCCATAGCTCGCCGTCCACACCTTGCAGACCGCCGGACGCTCGGCGGGGCGCGGCTGGCGCAATAGCGCCGGGCCGGCGCCCATCAGCGCTGCGGTATTGAATACATGCAGGGAGTTCACGGGTGCATCGCCCTGGGCGCTTTGTGGCGTATCGCGCGGTTCGTCGGGCACCGCACGCGCCTCATCGGGTACGCGCACCACGCGCGGCTCGTCAGGTATGCGCGCCCGAGTGGCTACGGCAACCTGTGCCCGGTTCCGGGGCTCGTGCTCCTCCTGCAAGCCGGCGATCGTCTGGCCCGTGCAGTAGACAATGCGATAGCGCTCGGCGATCGCCTCGATGGACTGGGCGTAGCGCCGGTCGACCGCCCAGCGGCGCGTCAGGTCGCGGAAGGTCACGGCGCGCCCGAGCTTGCGTGAGACTTCGATGATGTCGTCCTGCCGCTCGCGCGTGCGGCGGGCGGCGGCATTGGCCACCGGTTCGCCGGAGTACGCGACCAGGTGCTGGAGCTGAGCCAGGACGCCCGTCGATACGTCGGGAAAGCTGTCGCCCGGCACGCCGCCACCTGTGGTGCCGAGACCGGCGAAATTGTTCTGCGCCGGCTTCACGTCGCCCCAACGGCCGCTGCCAGTGCGGTAGGTCAGGTAGTTGGTCTCGAGCAACATCTGGAAGAAGGCGTAGTCCCAGCGCACGCGCAGGGCCTCGCCGTGCTGCCGGTAGAGCCTGGCGATGTCACGAAACCGCGGCTCCATGTTGGGATTGCGTGCCGCCATGAAGTGCATCAGGCGGGCGGGCGTCGCGCAGGCGGGCACGCGGTTGCCCTCATGCGTGCGGATCTCCGGCGCGGCCGCAGCTCGCGCGGTGAAAAGCGCAAGCAAGAGCGACGGCAGCAGGATGCCGAGCAGCACGAGCCGTTGCGTCATCGGGCGCGACGCCATGCGCCGGAAACTCCCGTTGCCTGGGTACTGACCGTGATCGAGAAATTCGCTCGCGGACCTGCCGCGAATACCGGCGAATTGCTCGAACATCACACGAGCCTCAGCTCTCCGGGCAGAGCTCGAAGGCCTTGTCGAGGGCCTGGTTCGGACTGGCGAATTCGCCGGCGATGGTGCCGCCGCGGGCGTAGGCCGCGATGTAGGCATCCGCCTCGCGTTTCTCGGCGCCGTCGTTGACGTCGAGCACGGTGTAATTCACGGCGCCCTCGCTCTGTACGCGAATGAGGATGGCCTTCTGCCCGCCGTAGCTCGCCGTCCAGACGCGGCACTTGGGTCCGGCCTGAGCGGCTGGGGGCTGTTGTTTCGGCAATGCTCCAGCGGCCGAGGCCGTTTGCATCGTGGCCGGCTTCTCGGCCCGATCCGGCTTGCCGCCAGGCTCGCTGCGTACGTTGTTGGGACTTGGCGACGCAGATGCCGCTCCCTTCAAAGCCTTCGTATCACCCTCCAACTCGCCGGTGCCTTGGTTCAGGCCCAACTCCTCGCCGAGGCGTGCCAGGAAGGACGCGCCGAGCCCAGAGCGCGTGTTGTTGCCTTCCGCTTTGCCGTCCTCAATGGCCTGCCGAGCGAGATCGGTGCCGGTGACGGCGGGGCGCGGCTTTTCGGGAGCGATTGGAGCGATTGCGGCGGTCTCCGTGCTGCGCCGGGATTTGTCGGCGGGCGTGTCGCGTGCTTCGCGCACGAGATCGGGATTGGGGTCGGGTATTTTGCAGAACTGCGCGTAGAAGCGATCCGCATGCGTCTCGATCGCCTCCGAGTAGCCGGCTGTCGCCGCCCAGCGCTGGGCGAGATGTGCGTAGGTCGTGGGGCCCTTTATCTTGGCCTGCCAGGGCGTCAATACGCCCCATTCCGCCACCTTGCGCGTGCGCTCGGCCACTGGGTTCTCGACCGGCTCGCCGGCATAGAGGCGCACGTGCTGCAGGTGCGCCAGGACGCCTGTCGGCACATCCTTGAAGCTCTCGCCGGGCTCGCCTTTGCCGACGGCGCCGAGACCCGCGAAGTTGTTCTGCGCCGGCTTGACGAGGCCGCTCTTGTTGCCATCGCGCTTGAACGTGAGATAGCCCGTCTCGATCACCATCTGGACGAATGCATAGTCCCAGCGCAGGCCCAGCTCCTCGCCGTAGCGCATGTAGTGGACGGCGATTTTCTCGAAGCGCGGATCGAGGTTGTCGTTGCGGGCACGCAGGAACGCCATCAGGCGGCCGGGCGTGACGCACTCGGGGACCGTGTTGCGCTCCGACGCGCGGATCGGTGGCAGGTCTGCCGCAGCGGTGTGAAGAGGCGCGAGCGAGCAAACGGCAAGCGCGGCAAGCAACGGTACGCGGTACATCATGTGACACCCAACTCGACTTCGAACACTGCGCTGCAATTGCGCCCCATGGTCCCGCATCGGTTATGCAGTTGTTAGCGTTAACGGTTGGTTACGAATCACTGAATTCCCCCCACCCATTCACGTTGATGTTTGGGGCGCAGTTGGGGCGCGGAAGGGAAGAATTGTGGCAAAGTCTAGTGTCCCGATCGCGAAGTTCGTCAGCATTTGCCGCCAAGCACTCAGCGAACTTCGCGATCGAAAGGACACTAGCCAGCGTATGGTTCTAGTGTGGTTCAGGTTCCGAAGTTCGCCAACCAGCCCAGCCGCGAGTAGCGGGCGAACTTCGGAACCACCACACTAGCGGTTTGCAGGGCTGTGGAGTGCGTTAGCCCGTTGTGCGCCGGCGCTCGATCTCGATGCCGACGGAGCGGCAGCCGGGCAGAATGTCCGGCTTCTCGATGCGCACGCGCACGGACTGCACGCGAGGGTCGGCAAGGCAGTTGCGGGAGATGCGCTCCGCCAGCGTCTCGAGCAGATGGACATGCTCGGCCTCGACCACGGTCTGGACGTCTTTGACGACGGCCCCGTAGTCGAACACGTCACGCAGCTTGTCGGACACGCCGTCGTAATCGTCTATGACGAACAGATCGACCGAGAGGATGATGCGCTGCTCGTAGCGGCGCTCGACCTCGTACACACCGACGCGTGCCATCAGCTCGAGATCACGCACGAAGACACGGCGCAGGTTGAGGCTGCCTGTTGAACTTTGATTATGCAACTGTCCACTCGTCATTGGGCAATTCCAGGCAATGCGCGCTGCAGGCGGGATCGGCAGCTCATGCCTTGGGGCTCGTGACGTCGGGCATCCGCCATGTGAGGTGCTGGCCGCCATCGAGTGCGATCATCTGCCCGGTCATGGCGGGAGCGTCAAGAATGAAGCGGATGGCGGCGGCGATCTCTTCCGCGGTGCTGCCGCGCCCGAGCGGAGTTGCCGTGCGTTGCCGTTCGAACTCCTCGGGCGCCTGATAGGCGTTGGCAAGCACCGGGCCGGGGCCGATGCCGTTGACGCGGATGCGTGGAGCGAGCGCTTGTGCGAGCGTCTGCGTGGCCCACCACAGGCCGGCTTTGGCGACAGAATAGGAAAAGAAATAGGGCGTCGGCCGCCAGAACTCTCTGGTCGATGATGTTGATGATATTGCCATGAGACTGTGCCGGAAGGTGGGTTGCAAGGGATTGGGCAAGAAGAACAGGCGCTTTCAGATTGACGGCCAGCTGCAGGTCCCATTGGCGTGCATCGAGCGTGGCAACGGTGTCGTGGAGGAACAGGGACGCATTATTGACGAGGCATGAGGGGACTCCCAGCGCTGCTGCGCACCCAGGAATGAGGCCAGCAACGGCCGTGGCGTCCGCCAAGTCGGTTTGCAATGCGGCCGCGTTGCCCCCCTTCTCGACGATCTCGCGCACCAAAAGGGCCGCTTCGGATTGCGACGTGTTGAAATGCACGCCGATCCGCCAGCCGCGGCTGGCGAAGTCGAGCGCGATCGCCCGGCCAATGCGGCGGGCAGCTCCGGTAATCAGCACGGTCTCCCGGGATGTCATGCAACTCCACCGCGCGTCGATCGATCCATGATGCTAGGTGGAGAGGGAGCGCTCCGCCAGTGCCCGAAACCTGGTCCGAGGGACTCAGATAACCAGCAAATCTTGGGCAAGTTGCCCGCTTTTTGTGCAAGTAAACGGGCCGGAAAAGAGCAGGCAGCGTAAAGTGTTACACGCGTGACACGCTCGGTTCTCAAAGCCGTAACTTGCCGCCTGTTCGATCTTGTCGAAACAAGTGGAGTCGGGGGAAAGTAAATGTCGGACGGGCTACGACGCGCTCGCGGTCCGCGTGGGAACAGGGGAATTAGACATGCAAGCTTGGATTAAATCGGTGGGGCGCGCTGTCACGCTGGCAGCGGTAGGGGCTGCGGTTTGCGCCGGACCTGCTCTCGCGGACGGGACGAAAAAGGGCAGCCTCAAGGACGCACCCGTGGCGCCGCCTCCGAGCGACTGGACCATCTCCTACAATTTCGCCGTGACGACGGACTATGTCTTCCGCGGTTTCTCACAGTCGGACCAGAGCCCGGCCATACAGGGTGGCGTCGACGTAACTTACAGGATCTTCTACGTCGGTGCTTGGGCGTCCACCATCGAATTGGAGCCTGTGGGGGCCTTTGAGTCAAACGTCGAGGTCGATATCTATGCCGGCATCAAGCCTGTGTGGGGGCCAATCACATTCGATCTCGGTGTGATCTACTATGCCTATCCTGGCGCCTCCTCCCTGCCCAATGCCGATCTCGACTACGTCGAGCTGAAGTTCGGTGCGAGTGGCAGCCCCTGGAGGGACGCTACCGCAGGCATCACGGTGTTCTACTCGCCGGAATACACTGGCGAGACCGGGAATGTGTGGACCTTCGAAGGCACATTCGCGCAGGCCCTCCCGAAGTTCCGCGACATCGTTCCGACCATCAGCGCTACACTTGGATATCAGTTGGGCGATGATGCTGCCTATATCGCCGCGGTCGGCAACGGTGATGACAACTATCTCTACTGGAATGCGGGCATCAGCTTGGCCTTTAGCGAGCGCTTCTCTGTCGATTTCCGCTACTGGGATACAAACATCAGCAGCACAGGTAATTTCTGTGAAGGTGCGTCCTTGCAGTGCGACGAGCGTTTCGTAGCCACCGTCAAAGTGACGTACTGAGCTTTCCTCTCCTTCTCCCGGACTGCACGCATGGAAACGGGGCCGTTACGGTCCCGTTTTCACTTTTGGTGGCTGAGCGGGGCTGCCGGAACCACGCGCCCGGCGAGACGCGAGAGCGGATGGCTTTGCAGCCAGAGCCGCCCGGGACCTTTGAGATGGGCCAGAAACATCCCTTCGTGACCAGGGCTCGAGGATTTGACGGGGCCGGCACGCACGATATCGAGATCGATGGTCGGGGTCATGGCGGCGATGCAGCCCATGTCCACATGCAGCTCTTCTCCGTCGGCGAGACCGCGCTCCACGAGGCAGCCACCGACGTGGATGAAGACCCACCCCTCACCCTCGAGCCGCTGCATGATGAAACCTTCGCGGCCGAACAGGCCGGTCATGACCTTGCGCTGGAGATGGATGCCGACGGTCACGCCATTGGTGGCGCAGAGGAATGCGTCACTCTGAGCGATCAAGGCGCCCCCGAAGCTCGAAAGCTTGAACGGCAGAATGCTGCCGGGATAGGGCGCGGCAAAGGCCACGCGGGCCTTGCCCAGCCCCTGATGCGTGAACAGCGTCATGAACAGACTTTCGCCGGTGACGAGACGGCGGCCGGCCGCTGCGACCTTGCTCAGGAAGCTGGAGTTGGTCTTGGAGCCGTCACCGAAGATGGCGTCCATGGCAACAGCCGTATCCTTGAACATCAGCGCGCCCGCCTCGGCTATGGCGCTCTCTCCCGGGTCGAGCTCGATCTCTACGAACTGCGTGGTGCGGCCGATTATGCTGTAATTGACATCCCCAGCGACGCCGGCTGAGCGGCGATGCTCGTCTTTGACGGCCGGCACGGGGTCGGTTTTGGACATGGACTGGGACTACTTTGCCGCCGAGATCAATGGGAGTGCGCGTGCCGACGCAGGACGCGTGCGGACCGTCATCAGTCGCCTGAGTATGTGGCCCTTGTGCAACGTATGAGCATTGCACGCTCCCTGAAACGGACAAAATGGTTTGCTTGTCACGGTGATGCTACACGCTTGGGCCACTCTGCCGGAGCGCAAGGGTCTTTTGCGCCTGGCCGCTACGGCGAGACCAAAGCCGGCCATGCGAAGCACCGTTTCCGGGTAGCGCCACGCCCTCTCAGGCGCGCCCGGCAGAGGAGGCTGGCCGCTGGCCACGCTCGGTTTCGAACCCCGCTGCCGGAAGTGACGGTGGCCGGCCTCCCACTTCACTAGTGTGATGATCGAGAAATTCGCCCGAACTCGCAGCATGTCTCCTGAGCGAATTTCTCGATCTGAAGCACGCTAGGGCTGCGTGCGGCACGGACGCGTTTTCCCCAACTTGCGCGCACGGGCCCTTGCATGCTCCCGCGCGAGCCGTTCAATGGTGGCGGCTGCGCGAGCGGGGTGTTTGCCGTGGTCATTACTATTGGCGTGCTGGTCGTGCTGACGGTGGCCGTGGCGGCCTTCGTGCTGGCGCCGCGTCTTGGGCAGCGGCGTATGACCTACGAGCGCGCGCCCGACCGGCCTCTGCCCTTCGGCTACAGGATGGCGTGGCTGGCGATCCGCACGGCTGATACTCAGCGCGTCATCGATGTCCTCGACCTCGCCCGTATCAAGGGGTCAAACTGGAACTCGGGCCTCGGCACCGTCTACAGCGAGGAGCTGGGTGAAACACACCTGTTCGTCGCGCCGCCGGTCGAGGGCTGGACGTTCGTCATCGGCTTGGCGCTGCCGCATCCTCTGGGTCCGGCCTTTCACGACAAGGCCACGCCGTTCCTGCTGGAGCTCGGCGGCGCGTTCGCCGAGGTGCAGTATTACTTCAGCTATCCAGTCATTGATTTTTTTGCCTGGGCTCGCGTGATCGACGGCCGGCTCGCGCGCGCGTTCGCCATCGGCGACGAAGGCGTGATCTGGAACAAGGGCAAGCCATCGCGCAAGGAACGAGCCATGGGGCTGAAGCTGTTCGATCTGCGCGGCATCCAAGGCCGGCGCGGCGATGCCGGCGGTGAGTTGCTGCTGTATCCCACCGAAGACCATGTGATCGGGCTCGCGGCAGAGTGGAGCCTCGATCCCACGCGTGTGGACGCGCGCCGGACCGAGCCAGGCCTCGGCTACGTCGGTCTCGCTCCGCAGCGCTGGCGGCCGGAACGGATGCGCAAGGCCGCCTGATCCCGACATCGACGGATCTCGAGAGCGAACGCCCGAGCCACGGCGGCATCAGCAATACCTACGATCCGGACTTCCACACCGAGCGAGCAGGCTTCGCGTTCAAGCTCTGAGGCGTGATGCGAGCTGGCGCGTGTGGCTGCCGGGCTCGTCGCGGGTGGCGGCTTCGAACGGCAGTGCATCACCTTCGCCGCAGGGGGCGGCGACCGTGCGTCCGGAGGCGCGATCGAGAACGAGGGCGGTGCAGTTCGGTCTGTCGTTAGCCGGCAGCAGACTCTGCGCGGGTGCGCGTAGCACAGCCTCGCCGGCCGTCGCAAGCAAGAGAACGGCGCCCGTCAGAGTGCCGAGCATGATCCAGACTGCGATCCGCCGCATTGTGATCCCCGTCCCCTGAGTCGACTGCAAGGAGCTTGGCGATCGAGCCGCAGACGGGCAACGCCTCTGCGCACGCAGGATGATGCAGAAATGCCGTTCTCCACAAGGCGGAGGGGGATCAGAAGCGCCGCGGAGACTCGCCTTGGCGATCGGCCGGCGGATCCAGCGGTCCCGGCAATGGGGAGCGGCCGGGCTGGGAGGAGTTTGGTTGCGCGGCATCGCCGGGAGCCTCGCTGCGCGCGCCGACACGCACCGGTGGCACGTACATGCGTGCCTGGCTGCACAGGCGCCGCGGCTCCTCGTTACGGCCGCAGGCGCGGAACTCGCCTTCGCGCGAGAAGCAGACCCGTACCTCACGCAGGCGTGCCCCCGACCTGTTGCAGGCAACAGCGATCATGTCCTCGCTGAGGCCGGGATTGGCGGCGACGAAATCGTTTTTCAGCTCGCCGGGCGATACGAAGAAAGCTTCGTCGGGGTGCACGAAGCGTGGCGGCAGATTGACTTTTGCAAACAGCTTGCGGGCGTAGTCGTAGTAGGCGTCGGGCGACAGGCCCGAGCAGGTGCCGTGCTTGCGGTATTCGTGGATGACGAGGCGCCGGCTTGGCATGATGTCGAGCATGCGATCGATGGTCGGGCGGGGCACGAACGGGCGCTCGCGCGTCGGGCAGTCCTGCGGCCAGCCACGCTCATGCTGCGGCCACAGCCCGTGCAGGACGAAGGCGTAGGCGCGATCCCCGCGCCGGCTGCATTGCGGGTCGTTGTCCTCGCGCTCCTGCGTGGCGCAGTACGTGGGGCTCCACGACAACACGAGCGCGTAGTAGTCGAAGCGGCCGGCCTCGTTGCGCCCCGGTTGCTGGTAGCCGTAAGGAGCACGGCCGCCGGGGCCCGAGCCGTATTGTGCGGCAGCCTCGCGCGCGGAGCCCGCGAGCAGTGCGGCCGCCGTCAGGGCCAATGCCAGCGTCGTGGCGGCGCCGTGCACGCGTGAAGACATTTTCACGTTCCTTCAAAACGTCGAACCGGTGGGGACCATAGCCCGATCGCCCCGTTCCGCAAGTCGCGCGGTGCCTGTCGTACGGCAATCGACGGACGCAGCGCAGCCGAGTTAATCTGCAGCCGACGAGAAGCAAGTGTCCCGATCGCGAAGTTCGTCAGCATCTGCCGCAAGTTCTCAGCGAACTTCGCGATCGAAAGGACACTAGCAAATATGTATTGTGCTAGTGTGATTCAGATCGAGAAATTCGCTCAGGAGGCATGCCGCGAGTTCCGGCAAATTTCTCGATCATCACACTAGCGAGGCTCAACGATGCCTGCCCTGACCCGGCCCGGATGGCCGCGTCCCGCCGCCAGCGCGGCGATCTTTCGCGATGGCCGAGTGCTGATCGCGGAGCGCGGCAAGGGCGCCATGGCAGGCGTCTGGAGTTTACCCGGCGGTCACATCGAGCCGGGCGAGCGCGCCATGGCGGCGGCGCTGCGCGAGGTCAAGGAGGAGACGGGCGTTGAAGCCGAGCTCCTGGGCCTTGCCGACGTGCACGACGTGCTCATCCGAAACGAAAGCGGGGAGCTGACGGGGCATTACGTCATCGCCGTCTACTTCGGGCGCTGGCTCGGCGGCGAGCCGGTCGCTGGCGAAGAAAGCCGCGATGCCCGCTTCGTTCCTATTGATCAATTGGAGAGTTTCACTATGACACCGGGTGCGCAGGCGATTATCGCCCGCGCACGGGCGCTGTTCGAAGCCCTTGCGGATCGCTGATCTAGAGTCCAGGTTGGGTCGCAAACGGACGGCAGATACGATGATTGCAAACGCCTTGCGCGCACTGGCTGTCTGTGGCCTGCTGAGTGGCCTCCTGCCGGCGCGGGTGAACGCTGTGGAGGACGGCAAGCCCTACGACGAAAGACTGATGCGGCTGTCCGAGATTTTGGGCGCTGTGCATTACCTGCGCGAGTTGTGCGGTGCCAACGACGGCTCGCTCTGGCGCGATCGCATGCGCGAGATCATGGAGGGCGAGGGATCCACGGCGTTGCGCCGGGCCAAGCTCACGCGCAGCTTCAACAACGGATATCGCAGCTACGGCCGCACCTATCAGAGTTGCACACCGTCGGCCCAGACGGCCATCACCCGGTTTCTGACGGAAGGCAACGAGATCGCCGAGACGCTGGTCAAGAACGTGCCTTGACCTGATGCGGTAGGGTTGCTGATTCACCTTATCTCCGTGACCGATGCCACGCCGCCATCCACTGCGTGCTAGAGCAGGATCGTTCGAGGTGGAATTGCGTCCGCGATCCATCTGGAGCGTGAGTTTTACTCCAGACCCATTGCTGGAGGATGGTTCACGCCTCGTGAGTTGATCGCGCTCCAATCAACGCGCGGAGGCTCGGCAGGATCGCGGCGCAGGGCAATACCAGCAACGAACTGGGGGAACATGGACCTGGAAGAATTCGGCCTGGCCGACAGCGATGACGACAGTCTACGTGCGCTGCATCTCATTCTGCAGGCGTGGGAGGACGGCGCGGCCAGCGGCCTGGCGCCGGAGCAGATGGCCTATGCAGCGCTGTTCACGGCGCTGAGCGACCTGGTGGGCGCCTACGGCGAGGATGCGGTGGCGCTGCTGGCGACCAACCTCGGCCAGCGCATCAAGTCGGGAGAGTTCTCGCTCTCCCGTGCGCGACACTAGCGCGCGATCGCCTCACATGAAGCACTGCTGCTTTCACGTGAGGCGTGCATCGTACGCTGGACCTTGAGTGTAGAGCAGGGTTCAGGCTCCAGATGGATCGCGACTGCGATGCCATGTGAAACGATCCTGCTCTAGCGCCGGCGCAACAATCACATTTCGTGCACGATCCGGATTTTCGCCTCTCTGCCGCTGCAAGCTAAGCTTGCACACCGCATTGGACCTGAATGGGGAGGGGCGGAGATGGTCAAACCGGATGCAATGGCGCCGGACGCCGCGCCGCGGCTGGTGAGATGGGTATCGCGGGCGCGCCGCGCCGCCATCGTCGTGGTCGGAGCGGTGCTGATCACCGCGATCGTCAAGTTCGTGGCCCTTGCCGAGCTTGTAAAGAAGGTGACCGACTACCTGGAGTTCACGCAATCGCCGGCGCTGCGCCTGGCCGAGAACACAGCGAAATCGGAGTTCTCGGATCGCCTGACGAGAATGGCGTGGCGACGCCTGTACCTGGCACGGCTGTTTGCTCAGCGTGTCGTCGACGAGGCGCCGCTGGGAGAGATCGACAGCGCGTGGTCGACGTATATCAACGCGTCGGCCGACTGGAATGCCGAGCTCATGATTCTCATCGTCGGTCTGGAGCGCTACTACGGCGCAGCCAAGAGCGACTACTTCGAGGGCACGATACAAATTGCCTTTGCCGCGCTCGACGACGCTCTACGGGCGCTGCGCCGCTCGGACGCGATGCGCAAGTTGAGATCGGCACAGGCTCTCGATGAGGCCGAGCGTCAGTCGGCTCGAGAGTTGTTCGAGACATTTCTCGCGCGTCACAGCGAGATGAACGCCGTGCTGTACAATTTCGCCCGGTGCTTCGAGAAGGGGAACAGGTGGAAGAATGTCTGTGAGTTCACCGAGGCTGGCGCCAGCGCGTTTCCCCGCTGAGCGCCTTCAGCGCCGTGACCGGCCGAAGAGGACCGCAGTACGCCGGCTTGCTACCACCCGGCCCACGGATTCATATTGATGACGCGCGCGAGCGATGCAAACGGCTTGCTGCACTCTGCGTGGTACTCACCGGTCAGGCCGTTCGCTCCATCCGGGTCCGTCTGAAACTCCACGCGCGTTGCGCGCTGGTCCTCGAGGATGGGCTGCTTGCACGCCCGGCACCAGGGGGTGCGATAGGCACCACCTTCAAACTCCGATCCATCGAGAGGCATGATTCCCCCAAACACGTCTTCCCCATCCCGGGGGGAGCATTGCACCTGCCGCTGCCTCTGCACAGGACAAAAGACAGTTTGCCGCGGAAGATGATCCGCTCTCGGATCAAGAGTCGGCAGGACCGAGGGCTGCACACGAAAGCTGGCCCAGGCGAGCATTCGGGAAGTTCACCTGCGACGCACGAGATACCGCACCGTCTTGGCGCCGTCGTCGATCGTTGCAGTGCCGATTTCCGTAAACCCGAGTGCGGCGTGAAACGCGTCCGAAGTCGGGTTGGGCGGCTGCACGTTGACTTCGCAGGCGATGGTGGTGTGGCCAAGCAGCTCGGCTCGCCGGAAGAGATCCTCGTAGAGCAATCGCCCAAGACCCGATCGCCGATGGCTCTGCCCGATCACAATGCGATCGATGTAGAGGAATGTGTCGAGGCGCCTGCGGAACCAAAGGAAGTGGCCGCCGTCGTAGTCGTCGTTCTGCTCGAAGGCCAAGAGAAACGCAATGCCCGGCTCGATGACGGTCGCCACACGAGCGCATGCGATCATGGCGTCCAGCCTGTCGCGCGCGAGTAGCGACGTTTCGCGGGCATTCTCATTGTTCAGGCGCAGCAGCTCAGTGCGAATTGGCTGATTGCTCTTCAAATCTTTGATCACAAATTGCATTGCCCGTTAGGTGCTAGAGCGCGATCGCCTCACATGGAGGCTTCGGCTGGAGGTTCCGTGCCAAGTCCGGGCATCGTTGATAACACGGGGCATGCGCCCGCGCCGGTCAGGGCTTCGGCTCGGACCCGAAGCGAAGCACGTGGCCGTCCGGGTCCTCGACCGCGAATTCGTAGGCCCAGCTGAAGTTCCGCGGCGGGGTCCGGATCTGCGCGCCCTTGGCCGAGAACTCGGCGAAGAGGACATCGGCGTCGTCGCAGCCGATCCAGAGCCAGGTGCCCGCGTGACCTTGCTCGCGTTCACACAACATGATCGACTTGTGATCGCGCGACACCGAGATCATTTCGCCTGGATGGTCCCAATCCAGGGCAAAGCCAAGCTTCTCGATGTAGTAGCGCCGACTGATTTCGAGGTCTTCGACTTCGCAGAATGGGGGTCACATTCTCGATACTAGCCATGTGCGCCTTCTCCATGTCTAAGGATGTCTAGGGCTTGCGCGAGAATTCAGTCAGCTCCTCGACATGTGAGTCTCTGAGACGCCCCTCGTAGCGGGCTTCGGTCTTCCTCTTGACCCAGCGGTTGACCGCCGGGGCATACCAAAATACGAACGTCCACGTCGAAGACTTGGTTTGGTCCCTCGTGTTCACCAGTCTCGTGGTGGTGTCGATCCGGTATGTATCGAACGTGCCGGCGGGTGTCGTGACCTGCTCTTCTGCCACAACTTTCGCAAGTTGGGACGCGCGGAAGGCGACGCCCGACTGCCGATGCATCGCATTTGCATCCCCGCGCCACTCCTTGCCGACCTGCAGCGGCTTCCTGATACCGATCCCGCTCGGTTGAACCTTCCAGGCCCCGTCGTCTATTCGCCCCCAGTCGAGATCGAATACCATCGTTTGCGGCCGATCCTTGCCCCGAATGGTGGCGCGCGCCGTGATCTCCTTGTCGTTGACGTCGACCACGACGACCGTCACCGCATGTCTCAGATCGCCGGTCAGGTCGTCCTTGACGTCATACGACCAGCGATCGCCAACGCGGACGGGGCCTGGATCGTTCGTCTGTGCTGCACAAATCGCGCTCCAGCAGAGCAGGGTCAGCGAGCAGACCGCAATACTATGCCTAATGGTCATCTGACGAATTCCCCCTCACGCCCCGGTCCTCGTGCCAGACCGCCGCTGCTAGCGCGGATGCGCAAATGTGTCTGGGAGCAAGACCTCTTCGCCGGAAGACCGATGCCCCGGCTCACCGCCTGGAAAGCGCATCGGCTCCGTGTCATCCGGCGTCAAGGTTTTCGCGAATAATCGGTCAGCTCCTCTGTCTGCGACTCGCGCAAGCGACCCTCGATCTGGAGCTTATAGGTCCTGCGAACCCAACGATTGATGCTCGGTGCGTACCAGACCGTAGCATGCATGGCTCCAGCTTTAGTCTGATCGTTGGCATTGACCTGGCGCGTCGTCGTGTCGATCTTGAAGGTGTCAAAAGCGCCTGCACTCGTGGTGATCTTCTCCTCGCCAACGACCTTTGACTGGCCCGTGATGCTGTATGCCGTGCCGCTCTGAAAGTGCGTGGCCTTGTTCTCGAAACGCCACTCCTTGCCGACCTGAAGAGGTGTCTGGATACCTGTGCCGTCGGACGGCCTGTACTTCCAGACGCTGTCGTCAATGCGGTTCCAGGCGCGGTCGAACACGATCTGGCGCGGGCGCTCTACGCCTCGGGTTGATGCGCGCGTGTTGATTTCGCTCTCGGAGACATCGAGCACGATGATTGTCGTTGTCAGTTTCACGTCGCCGGTAATTTCATCCGTGACCTCGTAGACCCAGCGGTCACCCGGCAGGACGCCGGCGATGTCGGCCACTTGCGCCGCGGCCGCGTAGAAGTTGGCGAACGTCGCCAGTAGGAAGATCAACAACCGCTTGGATCTCATGGGTGGTCTCCCGACCTTGCGATCAAGATGTCTGGAACGGGACCATGGAGGCGATGAGGACATGACGTCTGTCGCACCATTGTGCGGCGCGACTGTGACGGATCGCATTCCAAAGGGCTCACTCAAACCGGTGGCAAGCCCTTGATCGCCACCTCGCTCAGCAGCAATGCGCCGAAGCCCACCAGCGACAGGCCTGCAACGCGATTGATGAGCCGCAGCGCGATCAGATCGAGGCGATGACGGATGACGCCGATGAAGTTCGACGCCGATATCCACCAGATCAAGGCGCCGCCCATGACGGACGCCACCATGGTGAAGACATCGACGTAGCTCGAGAGCTCCACGTAAGAGCCGATGCCGCCGAAGATCGCGAACAGGCCCAACACGGCCCCCGGATTTGTGATGGTGAGGAAGAAGGTCTTGGGAATGTCCCAGACGAAATCCGCCAGGGAAGCATTCTCGTCTTTGTGAGGCGAATCGCTGACGAGGCGCGGCTTGGTGAAGAAGAGACGTAAGCCCAATATGACCAGCACGAGACCGCCCACGAGCTGGATGGCGAAGCGATGGTGGCGGACGGCGCCGGAAATCGCATTGACGCCGAGCGCCGCGCACAGCGCGATGAGGCCGTCACCCAGCAGCGTGCCGAGGCCCGCCGCCAATCCGCCCCAGAACCCGCGCTCCACCGCGCGCTGCAAGCACAGCAGGTTGACAGGCCCGAGCGGCGTGCTGATGAGAATGCCGATGATGAGCCCGACGGGGATGATCAGCGGGTTGGGGATGAACGCCATCGCATCCTCGCCGGCGCGGAGCTGCCTTCGCTCGCGACATCGCGCAGCCCATTTGCTTGCGCGATCGTCTGCGCCGTATGCTGGTGCAACCCGCTCAAACCGGAACCCTCCCATGCCGCCAGACACGCGCTTTGCGGCAATGCCCGCTGCGGTATTCCTACTTGCGCTGCTTGGGCTTGTCCACGTTTGCGCGCCGGCGGGCGAGGTGTGGGCGCAGCGCGCCGAGCGCAAACCGCCCGCAGGGGCTGCACAGAGCCCCAAGGCCGGTTCGGAAATCCGCTACGGGACCGAGGGGCTGCCGGCGCCCGTGCTGGAAATGCGCGAGGCTATTCTGGCTGCGGTCCGCTCCGGTCAGATCGAGGACCTGCGCACGGCAGTGGAGCTGAACGAGATCAAGCCGGTGATCGCCGATACGGCGGTGGGTGACCCGATTGCCCATTGGCGGCAGGTCTCGGCTGACGGTGAAGGGCGTGAGATTCTGAGCGTGCTCGGGCAGATCCTGGATGCGGGCTACGCCACCCTGCCGATCGGCAGGGACCTCGAGAACAACCGCGTCTATGTCTGGCCCTACTTCGCCGGGGTGGCACTGGACAAGCTCACGCCGGCACAGGACGCGGCGCTGCTCCGCATCGTGCCGGCGGCGATGGTCGAGGAGATGAAAAACGGCGGGCGATACACCTATTACAAGCTCGGCATCGCCGCGGACGGCACTTGGCACTTCTTCCTGCGGTGAATTTCGGCGACGGCGGTGCTCCTGGGCGCGAAGTCTGCCCCGAATAGCGGATCATCCGATACCTCGCGGTGCACGGTGAAAGAGTGCCGTCTTCTGCCGTGCGCACCTGAAAATCTCTTGTTTCCATTTGGCTCGCTCTTCCAACCATATCGTCTGAGATGGGCCATCCTCGGTGCGCAAAGGCCACATGGTGTGCGGGCTATGCCGTGCAAACGGAGATTTTGGTTGAAATCGCACGCGGGCCCATTTTCTCCCGTACGCTTATGATGTTTTGACTAGGCACCATTCCGGTGGGAGGAGCGGCCCGAGGGGCAGCAAAAGCATGACGCATCGCGTACCCACCGCACACGCATTGTATTTCGACGAGACGGTGCGAGGTGCCGACCAACTGGAAGCGCTGGAGGATTTGTTTTTCCGGAACATTCGACTGCCAAACGGCACCTACAAGACCACGTATCGTCGCCGGCTCGACGATCTGAATGCTCTTGCGCGACAGCACCTCCCGCCCAAGCGGCCTCTCGACTTCATGGATGTAGCCGTGTCATCCGGCGTGAGCACGTTGGAGTGGATCGAGTTTCTCGCCGAAAGCGGGATTCAATGTCGCATGACTGCACCGCCGTTTGCAGGTGCTCGCCGCCTCAATGAAGGGAACGAGATAGAAAGATTGCCCTGTCGCTGCTAGCAGAGACATGACCCTTTGGATTGAGCCTGGGTGACGAATGGGGACAGCCATGCATCTATTCTCGTTCTGGACCGGGCCGATATCGTGGTTGGAGCAGATGTGCATCAACTGGATATTGGCTCAAGGGCACACATTGGCCATCTACACCTACAATCCCGCAGAGCTGAAATCGGTCGATCGCCGGGTACAGATTCTCGATGCGAGTTCGGCACTTCCTCTGAGCGCAGAGGTGGCCCGGCAGTTGGCTGTCCGACCTTCGCTAACTACGGACGTGCTGCGGTACCAACTGTTGGAAATGCAGGCAGGCACTTGGGTCGATCTCGACGTACTACTACTGAAGCCGCTGCCTCAAGCGGATTATCTGCTCGCATACGAGGACCAGGCTCACACCTGGATCAACAATGCCGTACTTCGGCTTCCCTCCGGTTGCCCCCTCCTTCACGATCTCATCGAGTTCTGCGGACAAAGGCCAGTCATTGGACCGTGGTGGCCTCTTAGCCGTAGATTGAAGCATCAGACGCTGGCCGCAATTGGCCGACCAATTCCCCCAGAAAAATGCAAGTGGGGCGTGTTCGGTCCACGCGCCCTGACATATTTCGCTCGGCGGCGAGGCTTGGACCACCACGCACGTGAACCCGAATCTTTCTATCCGCTCCCCTATGGCCGGACTGCGGATGTCTTGGACGTTTCAGTCGATATTACGCAGTATTTTACATCCGACACCGTAGCGGTTCATTTATGGGCCAATCGTCTCAGGAAATTCATCTCCAACGACCGCAAACCGCCACCGGAAACGTGGCTCGGGCGATATGCTGCCATGTATGCGTGATACAGATGTAGCTCGCAACTTTGGATCTACTTCATGCGGCCAACCGTATTTCTGATCAACCTCGATATTGCCTCAGAGCGCCTTGCCTTCATGCAGGAGCAAGCGCGCCGTGCCGGTATCGACCTCGAACGGGTCGCAGGCGTCGTCGGTACCGCAGTCGACGAGCGGTGGCGCGATCAGTTTCTGTTGCCCGACGGTCGCATTGCATCCTTGCTCAATGCTGGCGAAGTGGGTTGCTACGCAAGCCATCTTCTCGTGTGTTCCCTCATTGTGGAGCGGGGTTTGCCGCTCGCCGTCGTGCTCGAGGACGATGTCGAGGTGCCGCACGATTTCGGCCAGTTCATTGATGCTGTACCGAACGTGTTGCCGCCCACCTGGGATATTATCAAGCTGAACAACAATCCGAGCCGTGCCGTCTACAGTCTCGGTCGGGTTGGGCCGCGCCATCTCGTGCGCTTTTATCGGCAGCCGCCAATGACTGGCGGCCATCTCATCAGCAATGCCGGAGCTAGAAAACTGCTCGTTCCGCGGTCGCGCAACAAACCCATCGACATGGAACTGCGTCAGCCGTGGAACATGGACCTGGATATGTATGGCATATGTCCGCCAGCAGTACGTCAGCTGCAATCAATGGGCTCGTACATTCATGAGGTGGGCGGCGACAGGCTGAGACGAGGGAAACACTTCCGCGACCCGGCGCGAACGTTTGCCTATGCGGTGAGAAAGATGGGTCTTCTTCCAACGTTGGCATGCCGATGGGCCGAAGTCTGGCAGATGCTGGTACCTGGGCCGCAAGCGCCCCCGGCTTCGGGTCGTGGCGCATGGGTCCCCAAGGGCAAAATCAAGCCGT
The DNA here is from genome assembly GCA_963806735.1 of uncultured Alphaproteobacteria bacterium. Taxonomy (GTDB): domain Bacteria; phylum Pseudomonadota; class Alphaproteobacteria; order Rhizobiales; family Hyphomicrobiaceae; genus CADEFX01. The sequence continues at coordinate 61,735 of CAWEBE010000001.1, forward strand.
CTCGCCGAGCGGCGCACCAGCGCATCAGTGGTTGAGGACATGAAGAAGGGCGGGCGATAGCTCGGCATTGCCGCGGACGGAGCCTCGCTCTCAGGAAGCGCAACGCTTCCGTTCTACGCGCCGCAACAGATAGCGGTTCATGCAGTGGTTGCGCGGCCTCGCCGTGATTCGGATGGAAAATTCGCGCCGGGCCGGGGTGCAAGCAACGGCGAACTTCTCGATCATCACAGGAGATCAAACCGTGCCGCCGGAGGAGATGATCAGGCGCTCGATGCTCTTCTGTTTCTGGTTCACCTTCCAGACGTTCTCGAGGATAAAGGGCTCGGCCCCGGGCGCTGCGGGGCGGAACATGAGGTCCCCGGTGCCGAGGCCGACGATGCCGAGCCCGAGAATCTTGTGGCGGAAGAAATCGCCGGGCAGCCGCCGCATCAACATGCCGCGCGTGTCATAGACGTGAGCCGCGGCCTGGCCGAGGCGATGCGTCTCCATCACCTGTCCTGAGGAGAAGCGCCACACGGTCAGGGAGTTGATGCCGAACACGACGATGAACCAGAGCACCATCAGCGCCGTCGAGAACACCATGTAGAAGGCAAGGTTCATCTCCACCACGAGCTCGGGCACCCAGGTGAACAGGCGGTTGAGCCCGTAGGCCCAATCGGTGGCGATGTCGCGGCGATGAGGAAGGTGTGCACCGTGCGTGCGCGCACGTTGGTGAAGACGATCACGAACAGGACGAGCAGCAGGAACGACAGCCCGAGCCAGGCCGAGGGGTAGAACTTGATGGTCTTGCCGGCGAGCGGCACGGCAACGTGATTGATGTGTGTGGCAACGGCGCAGACGTAGCCGTAGGCCCAGACGACCCACCAGTAGATCATGTTGGAGTGGGCCGTGATGCGCACTTCGCCGAGCCGGCCTTGCTCAGCGCGGGCTGCAGCGACGCCGACAGCCGTAGTAGTCGTGCCGGCCGGCTTGATGCCGCCTGTCGTTGCCATTGGACTCCCCCTGTCAGATCCCGCCCGTCAGCGTCACACGTTAGCCGAGGACCGTGCATGGCCAAAGCCGGTCGTGCAGCGGTCTAGCCGCTCATGTGCTCGCGCGGCAACGGCAGTAACCTTGTTGTCAATGCACAGATGGCGCAGCCTGCGTTAACTCTTATACGGGAGGCAGGCCAACCACTTGCAGACGAGGGACAGCACGATGAGGCGGGCGCTTCTCGCAGCAGTAGTATTTTTGTCGATTGGCGGACCGGCCGCGGCGCAGAGCTGGGTGCCCTGGCATCAACCGACCTCATACGAGCGACGGCAGACCTACGAGCCACCGCAGGCCCAGCCGCAGCTCGGTGGCGGGGGCTGGTGGTCTCAAGACGAGCCGCGCCGGCGCAAAGGGCCTGGACCGAAACTTCTGGACGGCGGCGGACGCCCCTCGATCCAGCCTATGTCACCACAGTCGGTGTCGTTCCCGAGCGGCTACGCGCCGGGCACCGTCATCATCGATACGGCAGGGCGCAGGCTGTATCTGGTGCGGTCCAAGGTCGAGGCCTACCGCTACCCGATCTCGGTCGGCCGCGAAGGCTTCACCTGGACCGGCTCCGAGCGCATCTCGCGCGTGGCGGACTGGCCGGACTGGCACCCGCCCAAGGAGATGCGCGAGCGCGACCGGAGCCTGCCGGAGAAGATGACCGGCGGCGTGCGCAATCCGCTGGGCGCCAAGGCCATGTATCTCGGCAGCTCGCTCTATCGCATCCACGGCACCAACAGCGCACAGAGCATCGGGCGGGCCAATTCCTCGGGCTGCTTTCGCATGATGAACGGGCACGTCGTCGATCTGTCGCGGCGCGTCGGCGTCGGCACCAAGGTCGTGGTGCTGCGCGGGCTGCCCTCGCAGTTGGCCAGGCGGGTGAACGACGACTGAGTGGCCATGCCGGCGCCAGCTGTCGCACGCGATTCTGGGTCCCGGGTCGCGCGCGGACATGACAGCCGTGATGTGAAACGGTGGCCTCGGCCCGCGGTCGCGCTGAAAGCGCGCCTCCGGTGCGACCCCGGGATGACAGGTTTTGCTGAGGCAGAGCCGCACAGGCAGTTTGTCATCCCGGAAACTGCGCGGCCGCAGCACATCGATCAGTCTGCGGCGACAGCTCCGTGCAGTTATCCGGGACGCAGAGTAAAGGCGGCAGCCAGACTGGTAATCTGGTCCGATCGCGCTGCGCGGCCATGCCTATGGCACGGTTGCGTGCGGCGCTCTAACCTTGGGCAAACGAGTGCGTGCGGCCGGGGTTCGATGGCCCAAGCCCATGCAGCAGCCCAGGCACCCTGATGGACATTCGCCAGTTCCAATATCTGTCCGCGCTCGCGCGCGAGAAGCATTTCACGCGGGCGGCCAAGGCCTGCAACGTGACCCAGCCGACGCTGTCGGGACGCATCCGGCAGCTCGAGCAGGAGCTGGGCGTGCCGATCGTCGAGCGCGGCCAGCGCTTCCACGGGCTGACGCCCGAGGGCGAGCGCGTGCTGAAATGGGCGCACGCCATCCTCGACAACTGGTCCTCGTTGCAGCAGGAGATCGCCAAGCTACGCAACACCAAGGGCAGCCTGATCGGCCGGCTGTCGCTTGGTGTGGTCCCATCGGGTCTGCCGATGGCGGCGCTGATCGCCAAGGCGATCCAGGACCGCCATCCCGGTATCGAGCTGACCGTGCTGTCGCAGAGCTCGGTAGAAATCCTGCGCAATCTCGAGGACTTCGCCATCGACGTCGGCTTGACGTATCTCGACAACGAGCCGATCGAGGGCATGCGCTCGGGCGCCATCTATACGGAGCGCTACTGCCTGCTCGTGCGCGCCGATCACGAGCTGGCGAAAAAGAAGTCGGTGACCTGGGCCGAGGCAGCCAAGCAGCCGCTGTGCCTGCTCACGCCCAACATGCAGAACCGGCGCATCATCGACCGCGCCTTCAGGACTGCCAATGCCAAGCCGACACCGCGGCTGGAGACCAACTCGGTCATCAACCTGTGCTCGAACGTGCACCTGATGGGGCTCGTCAGCATCGTGCCCGAGTACTTCCTGGAGATCCTGGGACCCATGTCGGACATCCGGGCCGTGCCGCTGGTGAATCCTGTGGTGGAGCACAGCGTTGGCCTGGTAGCGGTGGATCGCGACCCGGTTTCGCCCCTCGTTCTTGCAGTTTTCGAGTGCGCGGAGGGCGTTGCAGCGCCGGCCATGGCGCCGAGCCGGTAGAACCTGTCATCGACGGGTTCGATGACGCCATCAGAACAACCGATTGGATCGCACAGGCCGGTCTGCGGGATGCTGCATTGGAATGGTTCGAATCTTGGGTTCCAATGACCGCGGCAGCAGATACAACGGCGCGCGAGATCGCGGCTGAGCACGGCAATAGGGCGGATGCGCTGATCGAGATCCTGCACCAGGTGCAGGTCGCGCTCGGTCATGTGCCCGAGGCGGCCGTGCGGGCGCTCGCCGACGCGTTGAACCTGTCCCGCGCCGAGGTGCACGGCGTCGTCACATTCTATCATGATTTCCGCGACAAGCCGGCGGGCCGGCACGTGCTCAAGATGTGCCGGGCCGAAGCCTGTCAGGCCATGGGCGGCGAAGCGCTGGTGGCGCGCGCCGAGGATCGGCTCGGTGTGGCGTGCGGCGGCACGAGCGCCGACGGGCACGTGACGCTGGAGCCGATCTATTGTCTCGGCCTGTGCGCGACAGGGCCGTCGGCGATGCTGGATGGCGAGGTGGTGGGCCGGCTGACGGCGCCCAAGCTCGATGCGCTGCTCAAGGGAGCTGGCGCATGACGGTGCGCGTTTACATTCCGAAGGACGCGGCCGCCGTTGCTGTCGGCGCCGATCGGGTGGCCACTGCGCTCGAGCAAGCCGCTGCGGACGCTGGCCGCGCAATCGAGATCGTGCGCACGGGCTCGCGCGGTATGCTGTGGCTGGAGCCGCTGGTCGAGGTCGAGGTCGCGGGTGTTCGCCACGGCTTCGGGCCGATCGAGCCGGAGGATGTTGCGGGTCTGGTGAGTGCGGGCCTGCTCGAGGGCCGTGGGTCTTTGCAGGGTCATCCCAAGGCGCTCGGACCGGTCGAGAAGATCGGCTATCTGGCACGCCAGACGCGGCTCATGTTCGCACGCTGCGGCGTCATCGATCCCTTGTCGCTGGAGGCGTATCGCGCGCATGGCGGATACAAGGGGCTGGAGCGGGCGCTGTCACTGACACCCGCCGGCATCGTCGACGAGGTGGCGAGATCAGGTCTGCGCGGTCGCGGCGGCGCCGGCTTTCCGACCGGCATCAAGTGGAAGACCGTGCACGACACGGCAGGCGAGCAGAAATACATCGTCTGCAACGCAGACGAGGGCGACAGCGGCACGTTCGCCGATCGCATGCTGATGGAGGGGGATCCCTTCCTGCTGATCGAGGGCATGACGATTGCGGGTCTCGCGGTCGGCGCCACCAAGGGCGTCATCTACGTCCGCTCGGAATATCCGCATGCGATCGCGGCGTTCAATGCGGCCATCGCCATCGCGCGCAAGGCAGGTCTGCTCGGGTCTGATGTGGCCTCGTCCAAGCGTGCCTTCGATCTGGAGGTGCGGATCGGCGCCGGCGCCTACGTCTGCGGCGAGGAGACGGCGCTGCTGGAAAGCCTGGAAGGACGGCGCGGCATCGTGCGCGCCAAGCCGCCGCTGCCCGCACACAAGGGCCTGTTAGGCTGCCCGACGGTGATCAACAACGCGCTGACATTCGCCGCCGCCCCGTTCGTGCTGGCGGAAGGCGCCAAGACGTATGCCGACTACGGCATGGGACGCTCGCGCGGGACGATGCCGATCCAGCTTGCCGGCAATATCAAGTATGGCGGCCTGTATGAGACGGCCTTCGGCGTGACGCTCGGCGAGCTGGTGGACGATATCGGCGGCGGCACGGCCACGGGTCGTCCGGTGAGGGCTGTGCAGGTGGGCGGGCCGGTGGGCGCCTATTTCCCGCGTGCGCTGTTCGACACGCCATTCGACTACGAGGCATTCACCGCTCGCGACGGGCTGATCGGCCACGGCGGCGTGGTGGTGTTCGACGACACCGTGGATATGGCGAAACAGGCGCGCTTCGCCTTCGAGTTCTGCGCCATCGAAAGCTGCGGCAAGTGCACGCCCTGCCGCATCGGCTCGACGCGCGGCGCCGAGACCATCGACAAGATCATGACCGGCGAAGGGCCGGACGATCATCTCGCTTTGGTCGCGGACCTCTGCAACACCATGAAGTTCGGATCGCTGTGCGCGCTGGGTGGCTTTACGCCGTATCCGGTCATGAGCGCGCTCAATCATTTCCCGGAAGATTTCCGTCGCACCCCCCGCATGCCGCAAGCCGCGGAGTGAGGATCACATGGCACTCGTCGAAGAGATCGATTTCGGGACGCCCGCTTCCAGGGCGGCCAAGACCGTCACGCTGACCATCGACGGCAACACAGTGACGGTGCCAGAGGGCACCTCGATCATGCGTGCTGCCATGCAGATGGGAACGCAGATCCCCAAGCTGTGCGCCACCGACAGCGTCAACGCCTTCGGCTCGTGCCGCCTGTGCCTGGTGGAGATCCAGGGCCGTGCGGGCACGCCGGCGTCCTGCACGACGCCTGTCATGGACGGCCTCGTCGTGCGCACGCAGTCGCAGCGCCTGAAGCAGATCCGCCGCGGCGTGATGGAGCTCTACATCTCCGATCATCCGCTGGATTGCCTCACCTGCGCCGCCAACGGCGATTGCGAGCTGCAGGACATGGCGGGCGCAGTCGGACTGCGCGACGTGCGCTATGGCTACGATGGCGCCAACCACGTGTTCGCCAAGCAGAACGGCAAGGCCAACGACGCCTGGATGCCGAAGGACCAGACCAATCCGTATTTCACCTACGATCCGTCCAAGTGCATCGTCTGCAGTCGCTGCGTGCGTGCATGCGAGGAAGTGCAGGGCACGTTCGCGCTGACCATCGAGGGCCGCGGCTTCGAGAGCCGCGTCTCCGCCGGCATGTCCGAGAGCTTTCTCGACAGCGAGTGCGTCTCCTGCGGCGCCTGCGTGCAGGCCTGCCCGACGGCGACCTTGAGCGAGAAGGCGCTGATCGATATCGGCCAGCCCGAGCACTCGGTAGTGACGACCTGCGCCTACTGCGGTGTCGGCTGCTCGTTCAAGACCGAGATGCGGGGCGAGGAAGTAGTGCGCATGGTGCCCTACAAGGACGGCAACGCCAATCGCGGCCACTCGTGCGTGAAGGGGCGCTTCGCCTGGGGCTATGCCACCCACAAGGAACGCGTCCTGAAACCCATGGTACGCGACAAGATCACCGATCCCTGGTGCGAGACGACGTGGGAGGAGGCCATCGGGCGTGTCGCCAGCGAGTTCAAGCGCATCCAGTATCAGTACGGCCGCGATGCCGTGGGCGGCATCACATCCTCGCGCTGCACCAACGAGGAGACCTTCCTCGTGCAGAAGCTGATCCGGGCGGGCTTCGGCGTGAACAACGTCGATACCTGCGCGCGGGTGTGCCACTCGCCGACCGGCTACGGCCTCAAGACTGCGTTCGGCACGTCGGCCGGCACGCAGGATTTCGACTCCGTCGAGCAGTGCGACGTGATGGTAGTGATCGGCGCCAATCCGACCGACGGCCATCCGGTGTTCGCCAGCCGCATGAAGAAGCGCCTGCGCCAGGGCGCCAAGCTGATCGTCATCGATCCGCGCCGCATCGACCTGGTGCGCACGCCGCACGTCGAGGCCGCCCACCACCTGCCGCTGACGCCCGGCACCAACGTGGCCGTGCTGACGTCGATGGCGCACGTCATCGTCACGGAAGGGCTGGTCAACGAGTCGTTCGTGCGCGAGCGCTGCGAGATGCAGGACTTCCAGGAGTGGGCCGCATTCGTCTCCGAGCCCCGGCACTCACCGGAAGCAATGGCCCAGTACACGGGGGTCGATCCGGCGGAGCTGAGGGCCGCGGCACGTCTCTACGCGAGCGGCGGCAATGCCGCATTCTACTACGGCCTCGGCGTCACCGAGCACAGCCAGGGCTCGACCACGGTGATGGCGATCGCCAACCTCGCCATGGCGACCGGCAATCTCGGCCGGCCCGGCGTCGGCGTGAACCCGCTGCGCGGCCAGAACAACGTGCAGGGCGCCTGCGACATGGGCTCCTTCCCGCACGAGCTGTCCGGCTACCGCCACATCTCCGATGACGCCACGCGTGCCATGTTCGAGGCGCTGAGGGGCCGGCCGCTCAATCCCGAGCCGGGCCTGCGCATTCCCAACATGCTGGACGCCGCCGTCGAGGGCTCGTTCAAGGCCATCTACATCCAGGGCGAGGACATCCTGCAGTCCGATCCCAACACGAGCCATGTCTCGGCGGGCCTCGCGGCCATGGAATGTGTGGTGGTGCACGATCTCTTCCTCAACGAGACCGCCAACTACGCGCACGTGTTCCTGCCGGGCTCCACGTTCCTGGAGAAGGACGGCACGTTCACCAACGCCGAGCGGCGCATCCAGCTCGTGCGGCGCGTGATGACGCCGCGCAACGGCGGCTACGCCGACTGGGAGATCACGCAGCTCATCGCCAACGCCATCGGGCTCGGCTGGAGCTACACGCATCCGAGCCAGGTCATGGACGAGATCGCCAAGCTGACGCCGTCGTTCGCAGGCGTGAGCTTCGCCAAGCTGGATGAATTGGGCTCGGTGCAGTGGCCGTGCAACGAGGCCAATCCGCTGGGCTCGCCGGTGATGCATGCCACGACCTTCGCGCGCGGCAAGGGCAAGTTCATGCTGACCGAGTACGTGCCGACCGACGAGCGCACGGGCCCACGCTATCCGCTGCTGCTGACCACCGGCCGCATCCTGTCGCAGTACAATGTCGGCGCACAGACGCGGCGCACGGACAATGTCGTGTGGCATCAGGAGGACCGGCTCGAGATCAACCCGCACGACGCTGAGCAGCGCGGCATCAAAGAGGGCGACTGGGTGCGCATCGCCAGCCGCGCCGGCGAGACGGCCCTCCGGGCGCAAATCACCGACCGGGTGGCGCCGGGCGTGGTCTACACCACGTTCCACCACCCGCTGACCCAGGCCAACGTCATCACGACCGATTATTCGGATTGGGCTACCAATTGTCCCGAGTACAAGGTGACGGCGGTGCAGGTGAGCGCGTCCAACGGGCCGACCCACTATCAGGAGGAGTACGAGGCGTTCTCCAAGTCCAGCCGGCGCATCATGGAAGCAGCGGAATAGGCGCAATGACGGCGCAGCCCAGCGTCCAGGTCCGCGCATTGAAGGTCACGGCCGGGGAGGCCGCGGACCGCGAGCGCTGCATCCCGCAGGAGATTCCGGTGGCGCTGGTGTACGACGGCACGACCTACGCCGTGATGATGGCCTCGCCCTCGGACCTGGAGGATTTCGCGCTCGGCTTCAGCCTGGCTGAGAGGATCGTCGCGGCGCCGGGGGAGATCGAGAGCCTCGAGGTCGTCGAGCAGGAGAACGGCATCGAGCTGCGCATGTGGCTCGCAGCCCACCGCCGGCGCGACCTGTTCGAGCGGCAGCGGCGCATGGCCGGCCCCACCGGCTGCGGCTTGTGCGGGGTGGAGAGCCTGGAGGCGGCGCTGCCTGTCTGTCCGCACGTGGCGGCGGAGCTGACGGTCTCGGCTGCGGATATCGCGTCCGCCCTGGCGGCGCTGGAGCCGGCGCAGACACTCAATCGGCAGACCCGGGCCGTGCACGGCGCCGGCTTCTGGACCAAGGAGAGGGGCCTCGTGGCGCTGGCCGAGGACGTCGGCCGCCACAATGCCCTGGACAAGCTGGTCGGTGCTTTGTGGCGGGCGCACCTCGATGTCGCGGACGGCATCTTGCTGCTCACCAGCCGTGTGTCGGTGGAGATGGTGCAGAAAGCGGCGGTGGCCGGAGCGCCGATCATCGTCGCCGTGTCGGCGCCGACGGCGCTGGCGCTCAAGACGGCCGAGGCGGCCGGCATCACGCTGATCGGCGTGGCCCGTGCCGACGGCTTCGAGGTTTTTACGCATCCACACCGCCTCGCGGGCCATCGGCTCACATGGAAACACTGCCGCTGCCATGTGAGACGTGAATCGCACTCTAAACTTGAAGTGTAGAGCAAAGACGTGACCGAGCATGCAGTCTGACAAGCTGGTGGTAATGGCGAACCAGATCGCCAAGTTTTTTGCGGTGCAGGGCGAGGCGCGGGCGGTGCCCCAGATCGCCGATCACATCGAGAAGTTCTGGGACCCCCGCATGCGCCGCCAGATCAGCGCTCACATGGCCCAGGGCGGCGCTGGGCTCGATCCTCTGGCCAAGACAGCCATCGGGAAGCTGAAACCGGCCCTCTGAGGGCCGGCTGTCAACCGCGCACGGAGGTGCGGAAGGTCTTCGACACCACGCGCCAGCCGTCCTTGAACTTCAGCAGCGTCAGGTAGTCCGTGAAATAGCGCGGAGGGATGGCGCACTCGACCTTGGCGAAGGCGGTCTCCGGGCCTGAAAAATCGATGGAGACGATGCGGTCGGAGCGCTCCAGAGCCCGCGACTTCGGCGACGGGCGGCCGGACACCATCTTCAGCCATTCCGCGCGGGGCAAATCGGCTACGCCGTCAGATCCCAGCGAGTAGAGACGGCTGACCTCGTGGAAGGCGGATGCCAGCTTCGCCGTGTCTCCCTCGTAAAGTCCATCGAGATAGGTTCGGACGGTTTTTTCCACGCCGGCCAGGTCCTGGTTCAGTGGACGATCGGACATCCGGAATCCCCTTTCAGGCGTATTGAGCCACTGATGGTTTGGTGTGGCAGTACCGTTCCATCCCTGAAATACCGTTAACGGACAAACGTCTGGTATGGAAGGCCTCGGTACGTCAACGATTATCCGCAAAGGATGTCGTGTGGCGGTGCTTGCTTTGCCCGGCCGGCTGCCCCATGTAGGAGAAAGGTAACGAGGGTTAGTCCATGCGCATCAGTCTGTTGTCGGCAGTTCTGCTCATTCTGTCGCAGCATGCCGCGTCCGCTCAGTTCTGGGACTGGGGCGACGGCGGATCGCGCTACCGTCGCCAATATGACGATCGCTACTCGAGGGCATCTCCCTGGGACTACGATCGGCGACCGCGATACCAGGGATGGAATTTTCCCTGGGACGAGCCTTATGATCGGCGGCGCGGATATAACGAGAGCCCCGGCATTCTGAGCGGGGGTGCACGCCCGGACATCGCCCCGATCCCGCCCGAGCGCGTGCCGTTTGCGAGCCAGTATGCGCCCGGTACGATCGTGATCGAGACGCATGGCAAGCAGCTCTTTCTCGTGACGACGGACCGCGAAGCGCTGCGCTATCCGATCTCGGTGGGCCGCGACGGCTTCACCTGGAATGGGACGGAGAAGATCTCGCGCATCGGCGAGTGGCCCGACTGGCATCCGCCCGCAGAGATGCGCGAGCGTGACCCGAGCCTGCCGGAGAAGATGACCGGCGGCATCAAGAACCCGCTCGGCGCCAAGGCGCTGTACTTGGGTACCACGCTCTACCGCATCCACGGCACGAACGACGCCAAGACCATCGGCCAAGCGGCATCGTCCGGGTGCTTCCGCATGCTGAACGGGCATGTCACCGATCTGGCGGGTCGTGTCGAGGTCGGCACGCCGGTGACCGTGATCGAGCGGCTGCCCGCAGAGATCGCGCGTGCGCTGCCGCCGCTGCGGGTGCCGGGCAGAAACGCGGAGCAGGCCCGCGCGCGCCGCTGGTAGCGCGTTCGGATCACGCGCGCGCAAAGCCGGACCTATCCCTGGCAGAGTCCGCTGCCAATCCGTCGGCGACGGCTCTGAGTTCAACTCGCGCCGTACACCGCGAACAGTTCGTCTATGATCCCGCTTTCGTCGAGCTTGCGAACGAACCGGTCCTCGATCAGGTCCTTTGCGTCGATCCGCAGCACGCGCGCGTCGTGTGCCGACATTATCGTTTGCATTTTTGCCAGGGCCTCGCGTGAAGGATACGGCCTGCGCGTCAGCTCGCGCAAATTACGCACAGCGGTGTCTTCGTCATGTATGTCGAGGGACGTTTTGAAAGCGCGCATGACTTGCGACTTGTTCGCCGGCGCGAGACTGAAAGCCAGGGCCTCGATCAGCGCACGCACCAGCTTTTCGACCGCGTCAGGATTGGCCGCCAGGTAGCTTTGGGCGACCACCAAGCCACCTGAAAAGCTGCTGATATCCGGAGGGTACTGCTCTAAGAGAATTGAGAAGCCTTTGGCTCTCAGCTCGCGGCTTTGGGCAACAGAAACCAACGCGCAGTCGATGCTTCCCTCTTCCAGGGCGCGAAGGATTTGAACGGGACTGCCTGTCGGCAAGATCGTGATCTTGTCCTGCCGCGGGTCCAGTCGCAACTGCTCGAGCGCCAGAACCGTCGATATCCAGATACCCGCGCCCAGCACGCGGACACCAACGGTTCTGCCGCGCAAATCTTCCGGGCGCTTGATTTCGTGTCGCGCAACGAGGTGACCCGACAGCTTGATGCTGCTCAATGAGGCGACAATTCGCAGCTCTGCACCCTCTGCCGCTTGCAGCAGCGCCGCCGGCTCCCCGATCAAACCGATCGGCGTTTCGCCGGTCAGACGAGGCACCGCGGCGCCGCGGGTGGCAACGGGCTGCACATCGATGCCGAGTTTTTTGAAGAACCCCTGCTGCTGGGCAACCCCGAGCAGAACGAGAAACGATCCAGTGGCTTCCGCATAAGCGATATTGGCCTTGCATCCCGCCATTTGGGTCAGGGGAGCCATAGTTTTCCTCCGTGGCCGATCGTTGGGGCAGGTCCACCGCGAAAAGCAGTTCGCGACGCCCGTTGCACGATGAGCCCTACCAGCCCGGCGGCAGGGCTTGGAGCAGCAAGCTTGCGTTGTCAGCGGGCAGAAATGCATAACTAGAGGCATGTTCGATTGGAACGACACGCGATATTTCCTCGCTGTCGCGCGAGAAGGCAGCACGCTCGCTGCGGCAAAGGTCCTGGGCGTGAACCAGTCCACCGTGCACAGGCACCTCGCAGCGCTCGAGAAGGACCTCGGCTGCAGGCTCGTCGAGCGCCGGCCGACCGGCTACCGGGTCACCGAGCAAGGCAGGCAATTGCATGCCTGTGCGGAACGCATTGAGGAAGGCGTAGCTGCGCTTCAACGCCGCGTGGCGTCATTCAATAAGGAGCTAAGCGGGCGCATCCGGACGACGTGCTCGGCGGCCGTCGGGCATCGCCTGATGAAGTCGGGCCTGCTCGATACCTTCCACAAGCGCTACCCCGGTCTCAAGGTCGAGCTTGTCATGACCGAGCGCCTGCTCAGCCTCTCGAATGGCGAGGCCGATGTAGCCATCCGGGGAGGAGACCCAAAGGATAAATCCCTCGTCGGCAGGAAAATTGCCGACGTAGCTTGGGGCATATACGCGACGCGCCCGTATGTAGAGCGTCATGGCCGTCCAGCTTCAGCCGAGGATATCGATCGCCACAGCATCATAAAGTTCGTCGACGGCATCGCCGATCACAGGGCTGCGCGCTGGCTGCGGTCCAAGGCTCCGCGAGCAACCGTGTGCGGAGAGGGCGGCAACATTCCGAGCGTTCTCCTGGCGGTAAAATCGGGTGCCGGCCTTGCGCCGCTGCCAGCACCGCTCGCAGACCACGACGAGGAGCTGCTGTGCCTGCTCGGTCCCATCCCGGAGCTGGCCTATCCGATGCATCTGCTGACACATCGGGATTTGCGTAACGTGCCCCGCATAACCGCCTTCTTTGATTTCTGTGTGAGCGAGCTGCGCCCGGTCTTGCGGGGCGGGGCTATGCGGGCGTGCCCTTCGAAGTCAGCGTAACCAAGATCAGTCTTCGAGAAACTTCACCGGCTCGCCGGTGGCGGGGCCGAGGATGGCGCCGTCCCACATGACGCGGCGGCCGCGCACGATGGTGCCGACGGGCCAGCCCTTGACTTTTGTGCCGTCGTAGGGCGTCCAGCCGCTGCGCGATTAAATCCAGTCATCCGTGATGGTTTCGGTGCGGCCGAGGTCGACGATTGTGAGGTCGGCGTCGTAGCCGGCGGCAATGCGGCCCTTGCCGCGTAGGCCGAACAGGCGCTGGGGCCCATGGCTGGTGAGGTCGACGAAGCGCTGCAGCGACAGGCGGCCCGCGTTGACGTGGTCGAGCATGATGGGGACGAGGGTCTGCACGCCGGTCATGCCGGAATGGCTCTCGGGATAGGGGTGGTCTTTCTCCTCGCGCGTGTGCGGGGCGTGGTCGGAGCCGAGCACATCGACGACGCCCGAGGCGATGCCGGCCCAGATGGCCTGGCGGTGGGTGTCGTCGCGCACGGGCGGGTTCATCTGCGCGAAGGTGCCGAGCCGGTCGTAGCAGTCAGGCGCCACGAGGGTGAGATGGTGCGGCGTGACCTCGACGCTGGCCCAGTCCTTGTGCTCGGCCAGGAAGGCGATTTCCTGTCCCGTCGAGACGTGCAGCACATGGATGCGCTTGTGGTGCTTCTCGGCGAGGCGGACCAGGCGCTCGGTGGCGATCATGGCTGCCGTCTCGTCGCGCCAGACCGGGTGCGAGGAGGCATCGCCCTTGCGGCGCAGGCCGGCGCGCTCGCGCAGCCGGGCCTCGTCCTCGGAGTGGAAAGCGGCGCGGCGGCTGATCTTGGCGATGATGCGCTCCAGCGACGGCTCGTCCTCCACCAGCAGGTCGCCGGTGGAGGCGCCCATGAACACCTTGATGCCGGCGGAGGATTCCAGGCGCTCCAGCGCCGGGATGTCGTCGACGGTCTCGCGCGTGCCGCCGACATAGAAGGCGAAGTCGCAGAACATGCGGTGGCGGGCGCGCTTCACCTTGTCGGCCAGCGTCTCGGCGCTGATGGTCAGCGGCTTGGTGTTGGGCATCTCGAACACGGCCGTGACGCCGCCGGCGACCGCGGCGCGGCTGCCGGTCTCCAGATCCTCCTTCTGCTCCAGCCCCGGCTCGCGGAAATGCACCTGGGTGTCGATGACGCCCGGCAGCACGTGGAGGTTGGCGGCATCGATGACCTCGGCCGCGCCGGCGCCTGTCAGCCGGCCGATGGCGGCGATGCGCCCCTCGCGGATGCCGATGTCGCGCTCGCCGCTGCCGTCGTGGTTGACGACCGTACCGCCTTTGATCAGGACGTCGAAGGTCTCAGACATGTAAAGGTCCTCTCAAATGTCCGGGCCATTCAGGTGGCGGGCAACCGAGCGCTCGATGGCGGCCTTCGCGCCGGTGTGGATGTCGCCGCGCTGCCAGAATGCCGAGTGTATAGAGTCGAAGTCCATGGCCGAGAGGCGCTGCGCGATGCGCCGCACGTCTACCGCCGGCAGCGGCACATAGTTGGGATAGGACCACATGAACGACACATGCCGGCGGTCCAGCGTCACCAGGAAGGTGTCGCCGGGCAACAGCATGCGCCGGTCGCTCCAGTGCACCGCGCAGCTTCCGGGAAAATGGCCGCCCAGGCGATGTAGCATCAGCCCGGGCAGGAGCTCTCTCTGCTCGCCGCTCCAGATTTCGATGCGAGCCCCCCAGGCTCGACGACCCAGTCGCGGTCGGCCTCGTGCACGAGCACGGGACAGCCGAAGGCATCTCCCCATGCTGCCATCGTCCCGTAATAGTGCGGGTGGGACAGCGCGATGAACTTGAGACCGCCCCGCTCGCGGATCGCGGCTTTGGTCGGCTCGTCGAGGAGCGTGATGCAATCCCAGAGCACGTTGCCTGCCGGCGTTTGAATGAGGAAGGCGCGCTGGCCGATGGCAAAGCCAGGAACCGTCACAATGGCGGTGATGTTCGGCGCGACGTCGCGGAAATGGTTGGCGTGGCCGTTCTGGATCTGCTCCAGCGTTGTCCATCTCTGGCCGGCTTCAGGCACGAACTGGCGAGGATCCTCGCAAATGATGCAGCGCTCGGGTGGAGAGGGCGAGGGGGCATGCTGCACGCCGCAAGCTTGGCAGATGTATTTCGGCATGGCGTTCACGTCCTCTTCAGCCGCCGCGGATCGTGGGCAACCCGGCCATGGCCCGGCTCTGCCGTGTGATACGATCGCAGCATGCCAAAGTACATCGCCCTCCTGCGTGCTGTGAATGTCGGGGGAGTGAAGCTCCCGATGGCCGATCTCAGATCCTTATGCAGGGACGCAGGTTTCGCTCGCGTCGAGACCTACATCGCGAGCGGCAATGTCGTGTTCGAAAGCCGGGCTGCGCCGGCAAAAGTGAAAGCTGAGCTCGAGAGGCGCTTGCAGGCCTATGCTGAACGGCCCGTGGGGGTCTTTCTCCGCACAGCGCCGGAAATGGCGGCTGTTCTCCAGGCCAACCCGTTCCCCAACGCGGACCCCAGGTACACCTACGCGATTTTCCTCGATCGCCGCGCACCACGCGACGCGTTGGAGCGTGCAGTCGGGCAAAGCGACGAGGATATGCGCCTCGGCGACCGAGAGATTTTCGTCCACTACGGGAGTGGCATGGGCCGCTCCAAACTGAGAATTCCAGCCGCCAAAGCGGGCACGGCTCGCAATATGAACACCGTTGCGAAGCTGGCGCAAATCGCATCAAAGTCCTAAAGCCGCAATTCTCCGATCGAGGCGCCTTCACTCTTTCGTCAGAGCTGGCCAAATCACGGCAATTGCCCTTTATGAATACATGACCTGGAAGGCAACAGCTGGACTGCATGTCATGCCGAGTATTGCCCGTCTGCCTGAACGTAGCACCGTCGCCGTAACGGGGGCCGACGCGGAGAAGCTTTTGCAGGGGATTATCACGGGCGATATGGAGCGGCTGCGCCGTGAGCCGGCGATCCACGCTGCGCTGCTGTCGCCGCAAGGTAAGATCCTGTTCGAGTTCATGGTGGTGGCGATCGAGAGCGGCTTCAAGCTGGAGACCAGCAGGGCGCGCGCGGCGGAGCTGGTGAAGCGGCTCGGCTTCTACAAGCTGCGCGCGGCCGTGCAGATTGTCGACCGCAGTGCGGAGGAGGACGTGTACGCCACTTGGGGTGATGGCGGTGGAGGGATCGACGGCGCCTATGCGGACCCGCGGCTGATCGGCCTCGGCTACCGCTTCACGCGCCCGTCTGCCTCGTCGCTGCCCGATGCGGCGCCAGCTGCGGCCTACCACGCGCATCGCATCGCGCTGGGCGTGCCGGAGGCTGATCTCGACTACGTGCTGGGCGACACCTTCCCGCACGAGGCCTGTTTCGACGTGCTGGGCGGCGTTGCGTTCGACAAGGGCTGCTTCATCGGCCAGGAGGTGGTGTCGCGCATGCAGCACCGCGGCACGGCGCGCAAGCGTATCGTGCAGGTGAGCGGGACGGGTGCGCTGCCGCCACCGCGCACGGAGATTACAGCCGGTGCCGCGGTGATCGGCAGCATGGGCTCATCGGTGGGTGAGCAAGGCCTGGCGCTGGTGCGCCTGGACCGGGCTGCGGAGGCGATGGAGGCAGGCACGCCGATTGAAGCGGGCGGGGTGCGTCTGTCGCTCAGCGTTCCAGCCTGGGCGGCCTATAAGCTCAGCGGCGCGCAGGCCGAGGCCGGTCATGGGTGAGCGCTGTCCGTGGGCCGGGATCGCCGATTCTGAATATGCGCGCTATCACGACGCGGAGTGGGGCGTGCCGAAGACGGACGACCGGGCGCTGTTCGAGAAAGTGGTGCTGGAAGGCTTTCAAGCCGGCTTGTCGTGGATCACCATCCTGCGCAAGCGCGAGAACTTCCGCAAAGCCTTCCACGCCTTCGATCCGGAACGGATCGTGCGCTATGGTGCCAAGGACATTGCGCGGCTGATGGGCGACGCGGGCATCGTGCGCAACAAGCTCAAGATCGAGGCCACCATCGACAACGCCAAGGCGTACCTGAAGCTCGCAGAGCGAACGTCGTTCGCGGCCTTCGTGTGGGGCGTGCTCGACGGCAAGCCGCGCGTCAACACATTCAGCAGCTTGAAGGAGGTGCCGGCGGAAACCGAGGACTCCAAACGGCTGTCAAAAGCGCTCAAGAAGGAGGGCTTCCGCTTCGTCGGCTCGACCACGATGTATGCCTTCATGCAGGCGAGCGGCATGGTCAATGATCATCTCGTCTCCTGCCCCCGGCACGCACCGTGCGCGAAGTTGCAGCGTGCTTTGAGGTTGCCCGCGTCATGACCTCGGATGGAGAAGGGTCGCGGCCGAGAGCCTGGCAGCGCATGCTGTCGGGGCGGCGGCTCGATCTGCTCGATCCCGCGCCCGGCGACATCGCCATCGAGGACATCGCGCACGGACTGGCGCGGGTGGCGCGCTGGAATGGCCAGACGACGGGCAGCCACGCCTTCTCGGTCGGGCAGCATGCGCTGCTGGTCGAGGACATCGTGCGTGGGCGTATGGCCGCCTGGCCGCAACGGTGGTTGCTGGCAGCATTGCTGCACGACGCACCCGAATATGTGATCGGCGACCTGATCAGCCCCTTCAAGGCGGCTGTCGGTCTCGACTACAAGGCCTTCGAGTGGCGGTTGCTCGAGGCCATTCACCTGCGCTTCGGCCTGCCGGCACGGTTGCCGGATGAGGTTGCCGCGGAAATCAAGGCGGCGGACAGGATCGCCGCCTACTATGAGGCGACTCGGCTCGCCGGTTTCGGTACTGAGGAGGCTGAGCGGTTCTTTGGCGCGCCGGTGCGCCTCGATGAAGGCTTGCAGGCGCGACTTGCCGATCTTCTCGAGCCTTGGCCGGCGACCAAGGTACAGGCAGCGTTTCTGGCGAAATTCATGTTGCTGACGAACTACGGGTAAGCGGTAGTCCCGAGACGGCAGTCAGGACAAAAAGCGGGGTTCGAGATGGGTGTTGGCGGCAGGGGCGCGGACGACATTCATGTCTGCTCGCTCAATGATGTGCACGACGTGATCAGGCTGGCTGGCGCGCGCCATCTCGTCACGTGCCTGGGCGACGGCGGCCTGAAAGATACGCCCACGGATATCCTGAGCGGGCGGCACCTGAAGCTCGTCATGCACGATGTCGAGGCGGAGCAAGCGGGATATGTGGCCCCGAGCGCGGCGCACGTGGCCGATCTTCTCGGCTTCGTGGCGAGCTGGGATCGCAGTGCGCCGATGCTGATCCATTGCTATGCCGGCATCAGCCGATCGACAGCCGCCGCGTTCGTGGCCCTGTGCGCGCTCAATCCCGAGACGCCGGAGGACTACATCGCCAAATACCTGAGAAATGCGTCGCCCGCGGCCACCCCCAATCGCCGGATCGTGGCGCTCGCCGATGCGGCGCTCGGGCGCTCGGGGCGCATGCTCGATGCGGCCGATCAGATCGGACGCGGGCAGATGGAGCTGGCGCGCCCGTTCGTGATGCGCGCACGGATGGAGTGAGTCGCCTGCCAGCCAATCGCGGCTAAACGGTGTCGCCGCGCGGGGCTTCCTTGCCACAGCCCACTGAGAGATCAAAACCGCTTTCTGAAAATCGCCAAGATTGACGCCTATCGCTACCTGGAGGAGACGCAAATGACCGTCGATTCCAGCAGCATAACACTCGCCTCTGGCGAGGAGGACCCCCTCGGCACGCACGCCGAGCCCATGGCCGGCGGTGCCGACGTGGCGCTCGAGCTGACCGCAGCCGTCATCGCCATCCGCAACAACGTGCCGGTGGTTCTGGTGGTGGATGAGGTGGCGGAGCACGGTGCCGTCGATACCCTTCCGTCCGGGCGCTTCGTACCGGGTACGCATACGAGCCTTGAGCTTGGGCTGCGTGACCACGTGCGCCAGCGCTCGGGCCTCGAGCTCGGTTACGTCGAGCAGCTGTACACGTTCGGCAACGGCATAGGTGACGGCGTGGCTGCGGACGCGGAGCCGCGCACCATCTCCATCGCCTACCTGGCATTGATGCTGGGAGCCGCCGAGCCGCCGCGCGGAACATGCGGTTGGCGCAGCGTGTACGACTATTTCCCCTGGGAGGATTGGCGCAACCAGCGGCCAGACGTCCTGTCACGCGAGATCGAGCCGCGCCTCAAGGCCTGGGCTCAGGCCAATACACTCAACGAGAACGGAGTGACGTCGCTGCTCGATCTGCGCGAGCGGGCGAGCATTGCTTTCGGCCTCGACGGTGCGCGCTGGGACGATGAGCGCGTGCTGGATCGCTTCGAATTGATGTGTGATGCCGGGCTGCTGCCGGGCGCCAACGCTCATCGTGAGCCGCACGAAAATGCATCGGGCGCCGACGGAGCGCTCGGGCGGGCCATGCTGTTCGATCATTGCCGTATCGTCGCCGCGGCGGTTGGGCGGCTGCGCGGCAAGATCCGCTATCGGCCCGTCGTGTTCGAGCTGATGGAGCCGGAATTCACGCTGTACGATCTGCAGCGCACGGTGGAGGCCATTCTCGGGCCGCATCTGCACAAGCAGAATTTCCGCCGCCTGGTGGAGAGCGTGGGGCTGGTGGAGCCGACCGGCGAGATCCGCACGCACACCGGCGGGCGGCCGGCGCGGCTTTACCGCTTCCGCCGCGAGGTGCTCATGGAGCGGCCGGCGCCCGGCGTGCGCGTGAAGGCGGTGGCGCGGGGCTGAGCTGATAAGCAATTACGGCCGTCGCCATCCAAACTGAGGTACTGCTCACCCTGCGCAGGTGTTGTCTTTACGACGCAGCCTTACTGCGCGGTCGACAGACGCGTTGGCACAATGCGCTGGACCTTGATTTGAGAGCGGTCGATCAGCTCTCCGACCTTGGGGCTGATGACATTCTTCCAGTGATCGCTCTCGTACACGGCCTTGTAGAGCCGCTCCCGCTCTTCTTCGCTCTCGAACCGGCGGGTCCAAACATACACGCTGTCATCTTTCTCGCCGCGATAGCTGCCGGTGATGACCATGCCGTTGGCAACCTGAAACGGGATGATCTCCTCCTCCATGCACTTGAGCCAGGCCGCCATTTTGCCTTCCCGGATCACATATTGCCTGAGCTCGTAAAACGCCATCGTACAACTCCTTGAACGATCCCCACCGGTCGCTCGGCGCGACCTTGACCGGCTGATCCTAACGTAAAGGTCTGACATTCGAAAGTTTGGCACGCGTTGACGGTGAAAGTGGTCCGATACGGCTCTTCGCATGCAAGTGGTCGTCCCACCCGCGGGTCAGCTCCTGTAAGTTCACAGCTAACCCAACCTACGTGCTGCGGGTCACGCCAGAGATGCAAGCTGGTATTGCTCATCGGGTGTTCGGGTTCCAAGGATATTCTTGCTCGGATCGATGCAAAGCAGGTTCTGGGTAAGAGGGGTCCGTACAAGAAGCGCGCGGTGTAACCGAAGCGCGTAAGAAGGGTTTGGCCAATGTCAGATGAGTCTTTGACGCGCGACCTCTTCGACCGATGGGAACTGGTCTGGCATGAAGACCGCCACGACCTGGTTCCAAGTTGCGTAGGGCCTACCTACCTTCGGCACGAGGCGAGGGGCGACCGGACAGTCACCGCCGAGAGCTATGCGGCCGAGCTGGCAAAGATGAAAGCGGAGCGTCCCGGCATTCGCGTTGCTGTCTACGACCATATGTTCGTCGGCAAGCGTGCGTGGTTCCGTTTTATGTTCAAATGGCGCGATCCGAAAACCGGCGAGCCGCTGACTCAGGCTGGTATGCAGTCTTATCGCATTGAGAACGGCAAGCTCGCAGAGACGTGGATAGTGCTGCAGCCGCTTGGGTCTTCGTGGCTGGATGCCGTTGCTCAGGAGCACTGGACGAGCCCGTCGCCAATTTCAAACTGATACACTACTACCCACGGGTCAGCTTGACATCGCCACAATTCGCGCGCACCTGACCCCCCTGGGGTGCACGAGCGCTGTGCGCCGGTGTTGGAGGCTGCCGCCATGGCTGCCATGCAAGGCATTGTGATCTGGGCTGTCGTGGCCACGCTGTCGGCCATTGCCAGCGGATTCATCGCGGCCTGGAAGAACCGGAACGCATCCACCTGGGCGGCGTGGGCCTTCCTGGTTCCGCCGGCGCTTCTGGTGCTGCTGCTTCTGCCGCGCAACCGGGGCATCAGCTATCGCCCGCCGACCCTCGACGAAGAGGATCGCGGAGCGGAAGCCTCGTAACGCCCAAGCCTGTTTTCGCGCGACGGGAAAGGCCCCGGCTCGGCCGCTGTCGCGCCCGGCCGGGGACGCAAGATTGAGAGGGTTGCTCTTTACGCCGTGCTGACCGAGGTCTGGCCGCTCTTCGCTTTGATCGCGGCCTGGGCCGCCGCCAGCCGTGCGACCGGCACGCGGAACGGTGAGCAGGAGACGTAGTCGAGCCCGGCCTCGTGGCAGAAGGCGACGGAGGCCGGATCGCCGCCGTGCTCGCCGCAGATGCCGATCTTGAGACCGGGCCGCACGCGGCGCCCACGCTCGGTGCCGATGGCAACCAGCTCGCCCACGCCATCGCGGTCGATGGAGACGAACGGATCGACCTCGAAGATGGCCTGCTCGGTGTAGTTGGCGAGGATCGGCGCGGCGTCATCGCGCGACAGACCGAGGCAGGTCTGGGTCAGATCGTTGGTGCCGAAGGAGAAAAATTCCGCGCCGGCGTTACCGGCGGCGATCTCGTCGGCCTTGAGCGCCGCGCGCGGCAGCTCGATCATGGTGCCGATCTGGTAGTTGAGCTTGGCGCCGGTGTCCTTCTCGACGGCGGCAGCGGCAGCGCGGATCACATCGGCCAGCAGGTCGAACTCACGCCGCCAGGCGATCAGCGGGATCATCACCTCCGGCACGACGGCGCGGCCGGTCTTGCGCTCGGCGTTGACGGCGGCCTCGAAGATGGCGCGCGCCTGCATCTCGGTGATCTCGGGATAGCGGATGGCGAGGCGGCAGCCGCGAAAGCCGAGCATGGGGTTGAACTCGTGCAGCTCGTTGACGCGGCCCTTGAGCTTCTCGAGCGGCACACCGAGCGCCTTGGCGACCTCGATCGCCTCCTTGTCCTCGTGCGGCAGGAACTCGTGCAGCGGCGGATCGAGCAGGCGGATGGTGACCGGCAGTCCGGCCATGATCTCGAACAGCGCCTCGAAGTCGGCGCGCTGCATGGGCAGGATCTTGGCGAGCGCCCGGCGGCGGCCCGCCTCGTCGTCGGCACAGATCATCTCGCGCACGGCGAGAATGCGATCGGCCTCGAAGAACATGTGCTCGGTGCGGCAGAGCCCGATGCCCTCGGCGCCGAACTGGCGCGCCTGCGTCGCATCGCGCGGCGTGTCGGCATTGGCGCGCACGCCGAGGCGGCGGTGCTCGTCGGCCCAGGCCATGATGCGGCCGAAGTCGCCGGAGAGCTCGGGCTGGCGCATCCTGGCGCGGCCGTCGAGCACCTGGCCGGTGGAGCCGTCGATGGTGATGGCGTCGCCCTTGCGGAAGACGCGATTGCCGACGGTCATGGTGCCGGCCTTGTAGTCGATGCGCAGCGCGCCGGCGCCGGACACGCACGGGCGCCCCATGCCGCGGGCGACGACGGCGGCGTGGCTGGTCATGCCGCCGCGCGTGGTGAGGATGCCGGCGGCGGCGTGCATGCCGTGGATGTCCTCGGGCGAGGTCTCGATGCGCACGAGGATGACCTCGCGACCCTGACTTTTGAGCGTCTCGGCCTCGTCGGAGTCGAACACGATCTCGCCGGCCGCGGCGCCCGGTGACGCGGGCAGGCCGGTGGCGAGCACGGTGCGCTCGGCGGCGGGATCGATGGTCGGATGCAGGAGCTGGTCGAGCGCAGCCGGGTCGACACGCAGCAGGGCTTCCTCGGGTGTGAGCGTGCCTTCCTCCACCATATCGATGGCGATCTTGAGCGCGGCGCCGGTGGTGCGCTTGCCCGAGCGCGTCTGCAGCATCCACAGACGCCCGTCCTGGATGGTGAACTCCACGTCCTGCATGTCGCGATAGCGCTGCTCCAGGCGCGCGAAAATGTCGGTCAGCTCTTTGAAGGTTGCGGGCATCAGGGCTTCGAGCGACGGTGCCGTCTCGCCCGCTTCCTGGCGCGCCGCCTCGGTCAGCGGTTGCGGCGTGCGGATGCCGGCCACCACGTCCTCGCCCTGCGCGTTGACGAGGAATTCGCCGTAGAGCTCGCGCGCGCCGGTCGACGGATTGCGCGTGAAGGCGACGCCGGTAGCGGACTTGGCTCCCATGTTGCCGAACACCATGGCCTGCACGTTGACGGCGGTGCCCCAGTCGTCGGGAATGGCGTGCAGGCG
Organism: uncultured Alphaproteobacteria bacterium; assembly: GCA_963806735.1. GTDB lineage: Bacteria > Pseudomonadota > Alphaproteobacteria > Rhizobiales > Hyphomicrobiaceae > CADEFX01. The sequence goes on from CAWEBE010000001.1 coordinate 84,879, forward strand.
GCGGTAGGTGTTGGCGCGCGTGTTCTGCCAGGAGCCGAACACGGCCGAGATGGCGCCCCAGAGCTGGGCGCTGGTGTCCTGCGGAAACGGCTTGTCGGTCTCGCGCTCCACCGCGGCCTTGTACTCGCCGATGACGTCGAGCCAGTCCTCGGCGGTGAGATCGGTGTCGAGCGAGTAGGCGTTGAGGTTCTTGTGGTTCTCCAGGATGTCCTCGAACACGCCGTGATCGACGCCGAGCACCACGTCGGAATACATCTGGATGAAACGGCGGTAGCTGTCGTAGGCGAAGCGCGCATCGCCTGAGCGGGCGGCGAGGCCCTTCACGGTCGCGTCGTTGAGGCCGAGATTGAGAATGGTGTCCATCATGCCGGGCATGGAGGCGCGCGCGCCGGAGCGCACCGAGACGAGCAGCGGGTTGCTGGCATCGCCGAACGTGGCGCCGACCGTGCGGCCGACTTCGGCCAGCGCCTGGGAGACCTGCGCGTCGAGCCCTGCGGGCAGCTTGCGGGCACCGGCGTAATAGGTGGTGCAGACCTCGGTGGTGAGCGTGAAGCCTGGCGGAACCGGCAACCCGAGGCTCGCCATCTCGGCGAGGTTGGCGCCCTTGCCGCCCAGCAGGTTGCGCATGTCCGCCGTGCCATCGGAGGTGCCGCCGCCGAAGCGGTAAACCCATTTGGGCTGAGACGTCGTGGAACCGGCAGCGGCTGAGGCGGTGCTCATGTGGGACTCTCCGGATGGCCCAGGCGGTCTTCCATAGCGCTGTGGTCAGTGAATGGGAACAGGCGCGCAAGCCAACGCACAGGCTATCGCTCCGGGTCTCGTGTCGCTTGTGCCGTCAAATACATCAGTGGAGTCAGCAGGCCAGCCGCACGGGACCATCGCCACTGCCGGCTGGCCACCGGCACTCCCCTGCAGGCCGAGGGGATGCCGCCGCATGCATGCGATCAAACGAAAAAGCGCCGGAACCAGGCCAGTGTCTCGTCGGGCCTGTGCTCGTTGACATAGTGACCGGACGCAAGCCCTTCGCCGACAATGTCCGTGGCGAATTTCCGCCAGATGCCGATTACATCGGTGAATACCCCCTCCGTGTGGCTCTTAGCTCCCCACAGCAGCAGGACGGGACAGGCAATCATGCGACCAAGATCGCGGTCGGCTCGGTCAAGCTCGAGATCGACGGTCGCCGCCGCCCGGTAGTCGGCACACGAGCCCTTGATGGTTTTGGCATTGAAGCAGCGGACATACTCCGCGAGCGCTTCGGGGTCGAAGATCGACAGTCCAATTCCCTTCTTGGAGATCTTCTTCTCGATGAAGACCTCGGGCGGGATGGCACCCATCATCAGCTCGGGCAAACCGTTGTCCAGCGGCATCATCGACCAGTGCCAGGAGTCGAGCGCCCATTTCCTCGACGTGTTCTCCCAGATATGCAGCGTCGGCAGAATGTCGATGAGGGCCACCTTGCGCACCTTCTCGGGATGATCGAGCGCCATGCGATGGGCGACCCTGGCGCCGCGGTCGTGGCCGGCGACGAAGAAGCGGTCATGCCCGAGCTGGCGCATGACCTCGACCTGATCGTTGGCCATGGCGCGGAACGAGTAGTTGGAGCACGTGGCGTCAGGCTCCGGCGCCGAGCTGTCGCCATAGCCGCGCAAATCGGTCGCGACCACATGGTAGTTCTGCGCCAGCTGGTTGGCGATCTTGCCCCAGCTTGCATGCGTCATCGGGTTGCCGTGCAACAGCAGAAGCGGTGGCCCGGAGCCGCCGTGACGCAGATGGATGCCCGCCTCGCCCGCCTCGATTTCGGTCCTGATGAACCCTTCGAACATCTATCCTCACTTCCTGCCCAGAGCGCCTACAGAGGTCGGCACGCTGCACGTGCTCGCTTGTGACATGCGGGCTCTCAGACGGTCCTGAAGCCGCCGTCGGCCATGATGATACAACCGGTGACGTAGGCGGACATGTCCGAGGCAAGGAACACCGCCGGCCCGGCAATGTCCTCCGGCTTTCCGGTGCGGTTCAGTGGCGTATGGCGCATGGCAGCGGCCACCATGTCGGGGTTCTTGGCTCGCGCCTCAGCGTTTATCTTCGTCTCGATCATGCCAGGCCCGATCGCATTGACGCGCACGCCATCCTTGCCGAGCTCAGCCGCAAGTGCACGGGTGAAGCCGAGAACGCCATGCTTTGACGTGGTGTACGCCGCAGAGTTCGGCCAGCCATTGACGTGCACGAAGGACTGGATCGAGCCGATGTTGACGATACGTCCTTTCGTTGCGCGGAGCTGATCCAGAAAGGCATGCGTGACGTTGAACACCCCGTCGAGGTTGATCGACAGGATATCGTCCCAGTCCTTCGTCACGGCCGCTGGATCGCCTGCGAAAGTATTGCGACGATTTATGCCCGCGTTGTTGACGAGGATGGAGATGTTGCCGTCCTTGGCGATCTCGGCGGCAGCTTGCCTGCATGCCTGGCGCTCTCTCACGTCGAGCTGCAGGGCCGACGCCTTGCCGCCGGCGGCCGAGATCAAACTTGAAGTCTCGTTGGCGCCCTCGGCATTGGCGTCGAGGATGATCACGCGTGCACCTTCTCTGGCATAGGCTAGGCAAATACCCTGTCCGATGCCGGACCCGCCGCCAGTCACGGCCGCGACGTGCCCGCTGAGAAGTCCTGCCATCTCCCCGATTGGATGAGCCAGCTTAGTGTCCCGAACCCGAAGTTTCCGCTCTTGAGGCGACCCGGTTTGAAACTCCTGTCACGTCACCGGATGCCCCAACATCTAACGCCTACTCCTCGCCCATGGGCTCCGGTTTGAAGCCGAGGGTCTTCTGGAAGCGCTCGCAGTACTTCGGCCACGCAGCCTTGTTGACCAGCCGCGGCGGCACCTTGCCGTCGAAGATATCGATCCATTGGTCCGAGGCGTAGATCGCAACGTTCGCCTGGGATTCGCGCGTGCTGCCGGCGTTGTGCGGGGTCAGGATGACGTTGTCGAAGGCCATCAGCGGATGGTCCGTCCGTGGCGGCTCCTCGAGGAACACGTCGATGGCGGCGCCGGCGATCCTCCGCTCCGCGAGCGCCCGAGCGAGGTCGTTTTCCCTGTAGGTGCCGCCGCGCGAGGTGTTGATGAAGAACGCGGTTGGTTTCATCACGGAGAGCTCATCGTACCCGATCATGTCGAACGTTTCCTCCGTGCGCGGGCAGTGCATGGTGACGTAGTCGGAGCGCTGCAAAATCTCCTTCAGCTCAGCTTTCTCGGCGTTGCGCGCCGCCATTTTCTCCTTGGATAGATACGGGTCGTAGGCGAGCACGGTCATGCGGAATGCGCTTTTGCAGATCTCGGCAACACGCGAGCCGATATTGCCGAGGCCGATGATCCCGATCGTCTTGCCGAGCAGCTCAGTCCCGACATAGCGGAAGCGCTCGATATTGTTGTCCTTCCGGATAGCCCGGTCGGTTTCCATGATCTTCTTGGAGACCGCGAGCATGAGGCCCACCGCGTGCTCGGCGACCGCCTCCTTGTTGGCGCCGGATTGGTTGCAAACCAGAATACCGGCCTTGGTGCAGGCGTCGACGTCGATCACGTCGTAGCCGGCGCCCATCGAGCATACCGCGAGCAGGTTCGGGCTCTTGGCAAGAAGCCTGGCGTCCGGAAACCAGGGTTCCCGCATCTCGGTGCGGGCGCACGCATGGTATCCGTGCGCACGACTCATATCGGCCCAGTTTTCGGCGGCCGGTCCCCCAAAGTCGCGGCGAAACATGTCAATGTCGGAGCGCTTGTCGCGTATCGCCGCCGCCGTCGCATCGAGACGGGGGTGAAAGTAGATGATCTGCTTGATATTTGTCGCCATGTCGCCTTCGCCAAATGGTGCTGTCACTCTCCCGGCGCCGCCGCCGGTGACGATATGCTAGAGCCTTTCTGTTTCTGGTTAAATCGTATTCGTAATCTTGCGGACCCATAAGTCTCAACTTTTGCGTCCCCGGCCGTCGCATCGAAGATGCGCTTTCGGCACAATGCGCGTCGGTGCGGAGCGCGGCTCCGCCGCGACGCGCGCCATGCCGAAGGCGTGTCTTCGACACAACGCCGGGGTCTTCTCCGCAGCGGGAGCGTGCGCGACGAACGCCAGGTTTTTGGCGCTCTTTCTCCGTGCGGAGCGCAGTGTCAATTCGTCAGCTATTCGCGCAGATCGGCCATTCCAGGTGCTATTGGCACACGGGGAAAGCTGGCTCGTATCTGAGTGCACGCCCAGTAAGTCTTTGACGGAGCCGGCGGGCTTGCGCACTGTGCCCACAAAGCGACAGCGAACGAGGGGACTACCGATCCATGACCGATCAATTGCCGCGCGTGCTGAAGGAGCTGGAGGCGGGCGAGGACGCCGCGCTGGACCGGCTGTTCGAGCTGATCCGCATCCCGAGCATTTCGACCGATCCGGCCTACAAGGCGAACTGCCAGAAGGCTGCGGAGTGGTGCGCGCGCGAGATCAAAAGCATCGGCTTCGCCGAGGCCAAGGTGGTGCCCACCACGGGGCATCCCATGGTGGTGGCGCACGATCGCGACAAGGTGCCGAAGGGCGTGCCACACCTGCTGTTCTACGGCCACTACGACGTGCAGCCGCCGGACCCGCTGGAGCTGTGGAAAACCGACCCTTTCGAGCCGCGCATCGCCAGCGAGAAGGGCAACGGCAAGGTCATCGTCGCGCGCGGGGCGGAGGACAACAAGGGTCAGCTCATGACCTTCCTCGAGGCGGCGCGAGCCTGGAAGAAGGTGGCGGGCGAGCTGCCGGTTGCGGTGAGCGTGCTGCTCGAAGGCGAGGAGGAATGCGGCTCGCCGTCGCTACCGGGCTTCCTGGCCAAGCACGGCAAGGAGGTGAAGGCCGATCTGGCGCTCGTGTGCGATACGGCGCAGTGGGACAAGGACACGCCGGCCATCGCGACGCAGCTGCGCGGGCTGGCCGGCACCGAGCTGGTGATCACGGCGGCGTCGCGCGATCTGCATTCGGGGACGTACGGCGGGGCGGCGGCCAATCCGATCCGCGTGCTGGCGCGCATCATGGGCGAGATGCACGACGACGACGGCCGCGTGCGCATCCCGGGCTTCTACGACGACATCAGCAAGCCCCCGGCGGGACAGGCCAAGCAGTGGGCAGGGCTTGGCTTCGATGCCAAGGAATTTCTCGGCGACGTGGGGCTGTCCGTGCCGGCGGGCGAGAGCAAATACAGCGCGCTGGAGCAGATCTGGTCGCGGCCGACGTGCGAGTTCAACGGCATCACCGGCGGCTATCAGGGCGTGGGCACCAAGACCGTGATCCCGTCCAAGGCGTCGGTGAAGATCACGTGCCGATTGGTGCCAGGCATGGATCCGGACAAGGTGCTGAAAGGCATCGAGAGGTTCGTGAAGGAGCGTTTGCCCAAGGATTGCACGGCCGAGTTCATTGGCTCGCGCGGCAGCCCCGCAACCGCGTTCGATCCCTCCGGTCCGCATATCGTCAAGGCGGCTACAGCGCTCGCCGAGGAATGGGGCCGGCCCACGGCGCTCATCGGTATGGGCGGGTCAATTCCCATCGTGCAGTCGTTCAAGGACGTGCTGGGCATGGATGCGCTGCTGGTAGGGTTCGGCCTCGACGATGATCGCATTCATTCGCCGAACGAGAAATACAACCTGTCCTCGTTTAAGAAGGGGGCGCGGAGCTGGGCGCGAATTTTGCCGAGGTTGGCGGAGTAGGGGGAAACCGGTCATAACGCGCAATTATGCACAATAGTTGGGGGCAGCTGCCCTTATTCGCCCTGCGCTCTCTGATACTATCGACAAATTGTCATCGGGGTCGATCTCATGCGCAGGACGCAGGCTGCGGCGGCCGCACACGCCGCAGATGAGGAACCGGAACTAGTTGTCGACCGCGAGTTTAAGAGCCCGCGGCCGCTCGACCGCAACATCAGTACGGTCACTCTCAAGGCTCCAACTAACAACCCCACAGAGGGCTACGACCTCCAGCTCTCGGCCACGTTCGGCAAAGAGCGCATCAAGCTCGTCTCGGATGAATTCGAGATCGAGGTCGACTTCTCCATGAACCAGGCCAACATCGAGTTGACCTTCAGGGGATGCGACTCCACCGAAATCAACACCAGGGAAGGTGGTCGTGTTGAGCAGTACAAACGCACCATCACCCAGCAGATCGGCGACCGTTCACATGCAGCTGCCCATCTTGCCGGCGGTATGTCGGCCAATACCGCGCACGTACGTGCGACCGCTCAACTAGACGGCAAGCTGGAAAAGGCCTCGACCACCACGTCTGCCATCAAGCAAGTGATCGTGCGCCACGACTGGCACCGCCTAGGCGGCGAGGCCGTCAAAGTCGGCCCGATCGGCCAGTATCTCGACGGGCCCATGATCACCGACTTTGCTGGCTGGCGCGTCACACCACATAGACCGGATGTCGTCTCAGGCGTCATCGCCCGCGTCAAAGTCCGGGCCTCCTGGATCAATTTCGATAACGAGGAGATCATCAAGAGCCCGCACCGCTTTGCGGACAAGCTCAGGATGCTCATGAGCCAAGACACCAAGCGCAAGCAGTACTTCAACCTGCTACTGCGTTACCTCGTTCAGACCGAATTGCGTGCTCATCAGGAAGGACCTGACGCCACCATTGCATCTCACGTCTTGCTGGTACGCCCCCATGCGCCACGAGCAATGTCCCCTTACCCCGGCGAGAGCCGCCGTCAGGTCAGCATCGACGGCAACAGGCTCGCGCAGTGGCTCTTGGCCGACGAGGGGCATGAGGTCGGCGCACTAATCGCGCTTGGCCTCAAGCCGGATGCGATCAGCCCCATAGCCGGCGACGAAGAGCCCAAGCGTGCCAAACGCGGCAGCTTCTTCATACCAGACAGTGCACCACCGCATGCGGTCGCTACGTTCGAGCAAATCTACAAGAAAGGCAGCATGCCGAAGTCGGATGTCCTGTACCAGACCACGCTCCATGACCTACGAACACTGAGGCTTATTGAGACTGATGGCGACACTGTCCGCTCCATCGTCAGGGAGGGTATGGACCCGAACGTCTTGATGCGGCGTGCCGTTAGTGAAATGGAGTGCATCAACGTCACGCGCCAGGTTCTTCGCATTAATCCCCATGCAACAACCTTCGAGGTCGCGGACGCCGTTGCTATAGAGCTCGGTAAGGATTGGCCGACTGCCGGCACTAAGCGCCGTAACGGCAACGCCATCATCCGCTGGACTATCTGGCTTGAGCCGCACTTGCTCGACGCCACCACCAGCAGCGATGCAGCTGCCCGCATTGCCTACGCGACGGACGTCTCTCCCGTCGTTAAAGGCAGACCCGCGTCATTGCGCAAAGCTCTGGAGCCTGAGCTTCGCCGTCTGGTGAACGAGGGCATGTCCAAGAAGGACATCGCGCGTCACTTCAACGTCTCGACCGGTACCATCTACAATTGGCGTCGCAAGCTCGGCATATAGTGCGCACGACCTAGCATGTGTCCGCGCTATGCCCTGACGGGACGTCCACCGTCGATCGCCGCCGCCTTCAAGCTGGCGACGATCGATCCTTTTCCGCCGCGCTACAACATCGCGCCGACGCAGCCGGTCGGCATTGTCAGGATGGGGCATCGCGGCGAGCGCGAGTTCGTGCTGGTGCGCTGGGGCCTGATCCCGCCGTGGGTGAAAGACCCGCGCGCGTTCTCGACGCTGATCAACGCGCGGGCCGAAGGGGCGGCGACCAAGCCGTCGTTCCGCGGCGCCATGCGCCACAAGCGCTGCCTGGTCCCGGCCGATGCTTTCTACGAATGGAGCGGCGGCGCGAAGGGTGCGCGACGTCCCCATCTCGTGCGCCGGTGCGACGGCGGGCCGATGGCGCTGGCGGGATTGTACGAGAACTGGCTCGGCGCCGACGGCAGCGAGATCGAGACCATGGCGATCCTCACCGTGCCGGCGAACGGGACGGTTGCGCCTGTGCATGACCGGATGCCCGCCATCCTGTCACCCGATCAGTTCGATGCCTGGCTCGATTGTCGCGCTGTTCTGGCCGAGGCGGCGGCAGAGCTGTTGCAACCGGCGCCGGATGATCTTCTGGAGGTGGTCGAGATCGGCCCGGAGATCGGCAATCCGCGCAACGACGGACCGGAGCTGCAGCAGCCGCTGCGTCCGAGGCTTTTGTGAGTCGAGCTAGAGGGATGTCGGGTTACGCGCGGAATACTCTCTACGCAGACGATCCGCATTGCGGCCGCGCTAACCCAACCTACGATCGAAAATTTCTTCTGAAAGTGCGGCAGCTATCCCCGCAGAAGCGGGGATAGCTATCGTCCAACGGCGGACAACCGCCGGTTAACGTAGCGCAACATCGGTTAGCGTAGGGCAACGCTAGCGCAAGCATAGCGCAACAGCCCCTTAACATGAGGCAATGTTGCGCCATTTGACGGTGCGGAACTGGGCCGGTTTCAAGCGGCGGTGCGCGCCAGCATGCTCTCGAAAACCTTGCGGCCGTCGGTGCCGCCGAGGGCCGGCTCGAACAGGCGCTCGGGATGCGGCATGAGGCCCAGGATGCGGCCGGTCGGATCGCAGATGCCGGCGATGTTGCGCTGGGCGCCGTTGGGATTGGCGGCGGCGGTAACGTTCCCTTGCGCATCAACGTAGCGCAGCACGACGCGACCGGAGGACTCCAGCTCATCGAGCGTCTCGGCGCTGGCGAAGTAGTTGCCGTCGCCGTGCGCAATCGGAATGCGGATGATCTCACCCTGCCGGAATTTGCTCGTGAAGAACGTGGCTGGGTTTTCCACTTTCAGCCATACGTCGCGGCACACGAACTGCAGCGAGGCGTTGCGCTGCAGGATGCCGGGCAACAGGCCGGTCTCGCAGAGAACCTGGAAGCCGTTGCAGATGCCGAGCACGGGCGTGCCGGCCTTCGCCTTGCGGATCACGTCGCGCATGATGGGCGAGTGCGCGGCCATGGCGCCGCAGCGCAGATAGTCGCCATAGGAGAAGCCGCCCGGCAGCACGATCACATCGGTCGGCGGCACGCTGGCATCGCCATGCCAGACCATGTTGACCGGCCGGCCGCTGACGGCCTCCAGCGCCACTTTCACGTCGCGGTCGCAGTTGGATCCGGGAAAGACGATGACCGAGGCTTTCATGGGCTCTTCTCCGGGTCGATGCGCAGGGAGGCAAAAAACGCGTCGATGGACGGCTTGAGACGCTCGAAATCGGTGGCCAGCGACCGCGCGGCTACCTGGTACCGCTTGCCGGGTCCGACAATGGTGCGGACCACGGCACGCCGCGCGCCCAAGCCGAGAAAGCGGATCTCGGGACAAAGGACGCTGGCAGTGTACACAACTCGCGTGCCCTCGAAGAGCTGCATGGCATTTTCGATCTTGACGCGCGCTTCATCGCCGCAGATGGCCGCCGGCAAGTCCTTCTCGAACTGGCCGAAGGAATATCGGGCGGCCAACACATCCAGCGGCTGGTCTTTGTCGTCTGGGGTCGGGTGCACGACGATCTCGAGCTTGAGCGCGGACGCGGCTTGCGCAGTAGCGCTCTTCGTCGCATCGCCCGAGGGATCGCAGATGGCCTCGATGGTGCCCGGCCCCTCCATGGCGCCGCAGTGCTCGGGCATCGCGAAACGTACGCCGAGATCCTGGCTCTCGATGTCGATGGGCGCCGCTGCAACTGAAACCGAAGGAAGCACCGTGGCCAGCGCGGCGACGAGAAAGGCCGGGAAATTGGGCATTTTTCTGAGGCCGGGTGGAATGTGCCCCGCCCTGGACATGGTCAACTCACAAGCTCGAACGAGTAGTTCTCGATGACCGTATTGGCGAGCAGCTCCTTGCACATGCTCTCGACGGCGTCGCGGGCCTTCGTCATGTCGGTCTCGGCGAGATCGACCTCGATGTACTTGCCCTGACGCACCTCGTCGACGCCATCGAAGCCGAGCGCGGCCAGTGCGTTCTGGATGGCCTTGCCTTGCGGATCGAGGACGCCGTGCTTGAGGGTGATCTTGATGCGGGCTTTCATGGGCGCGTTGGACGGCTCATTCTCAACTCGGCTTCGAGGACACGAGCACGGGACCGGTGCCCTTCGGCCGCGGATTTTCGGTGAGCACGCCGAGCCGCCGCGCCACTTCCTGATAGGCCTCGAGCACGCCGCCCAAATCCTTGCGGAAGCGGTCCTTGTCGAGCTTGTCGCCGCTGGTGATGTCCCACAAGCGGCAGCAGTCGGGGCTGATCTCGTCGGCCAGCACGATGCGCATCTGATCGTTCTGCTCCCACAGCCGCCCGAACTCGACCTTGAAGTCGACGAGACGAATGCCGATGCCGAGAAACAGGCCGACCAGGAAATCGTTGATGCGCAGCGCGAGGCTCATCACCTCGTCGATATCCTGCGGCGCGGCCCAGCCGAACGCGGTGATGTGCTCCTCCGACACCATCGGGTCGTTGAGCTTGTCGTTCTTGTAGTAGAACTCGATGATGGAGCGGGGAAGCTGCATGCCTTCCTCGAGACCGAGGCGCTCGGCGAGCGAGCCCGCCGCCACATTGCGCACCACCACCTCGAGCGGAATGATCTCGACCTCGCGGATGAGCTGCTCGCGCATGTTGAGCCGCTTCATGAAATGGGTCGGCACGCCGATCTCGCCGAGGCGCTGGAAGACGTATTCGGAAATGCGATTGTTGAGCACGCCTTTACCTTCGATCAGGGCGTGCTTCTTGTTGTTGAACGCAGTGGCATCGTCCTTGAAGTGCTGAACGAGCGTGCCGGGCTCGGGCCCTTCGTAGAGTATTTTCGCCTTGCCTTCGTAAATGCGCCGGCGCCTATTCATTTCGTTCGTTCCTCGTTGCGGGAGGCTTGTGTTGTTGTCGGCGAGTGCAACCGCGAAAGAGATCACGTTCGTCTCCGCGCGGGCGAGCCGGCCGCTCGACTTTGCTGCATGCGGCAACCAGCCCATGGCGTGGCCGCGAACCGGCTCGTGTGATCCCCGTATTCGAGCCGGACAGTAGCCGAACCGGCCTGCCGAAACAATGTTGACGCCGGGGTATGACCAACCCGTCAACCCACGCTTCCCACAGTTGATTCGCGGCCGGCCTACGGATATGGCTTAACCAGTGCTGAGGCTCTTTTCGCGTCCATGAGACCGGTGCGATCAGTGCGATTGAACAACGGTTAATTTGGAGGAACGAATGACCACTTTCGACGAGCGGGAAAAGGCCTACGAGAAGAAATTCGCGCACGATCAAGATCTTAGATTCCGCGCAGAGTCTCGGCGCAACAAACTGATAGCGGAATGGGCTGCCGCCAAGCTCGGCATTACTGGCCCGGCCCTCGAAGACTATGTGAAAGCTGTGCGCAAGGCCGACCTAGCCCAAAAAGGCGATGATGACGTGATCCAGAAACTGCGCATGGACTTCGATGCCAAGGGGGTCAAGGTCGCGGATGCCGAAATCCGCAAGGCGCTCAGCGATTTTCTTGCCCAGGCTGTCGGCCAGATCGAGGGTGAGCGCAAGGCGTGAGCCGCCAGTCGTAGGTTAGTCTTTTTTGTTGCGCTGCAAACGGTCGGCAAGAAGCCCGGCCGCGTAGGCCGCGACCGGCACGAGCACGGGTCCCAAGATTGCCAGGGCGAACAGCAGCTCCGGCGTGAGCGGAGATGCTGGCGGAGACGCTGAGGCGGAAGCGGGCACAGTAGCGAAGACGACACACACAATGTGCGTGCATCCAATCCAATGAGCACAGCGCACATAACGAAGCGAAGCGATGGTCATGAGAGGACCTCGTGACGCGGCGGAACGCACGCACGGGGGCCAACTCGCAAGTATCGCAATATTAGCGCGCCTTCGCGCAGGCTTCCACTCCGACGCGCGGCAAATCGCGTCGTCTCAGGCGACCGGTCCGAGGCTCTTCAGAAAGAGGCCGAACGTCAGAAGGCCCTCCGGCCACGGTCCATGCCCGGAAGCCGTGTTGATGTGTCCGGCATTGGCCACGATCGAGAGGTTGGAGCCCCAGGCCGCTGCAAATTGCCTGGCGCGCTCGACACTGCAAAGAGGATCGTTCGAGCTGCCGATCAACCGACTTGGGAAAGGAAGCCGGTCCATCGGCGTCGGCGCAAAGCCGCCGTGGGTAGCAGGCCACTCATCACTGCCATCGAGATCGGCAGGCGCAACAAGAAATGCGCCGGCGATCCCAAGCTCGCCCAACAGAGGCGCCGCGTGGGCCACTGCGGCCACACCGCAGCTGTGCGCGACCAGTACGGCGGGACGCGTTGCGCCGCGGACAGCAGCAACGATATTGGCGACCCAATCGGCGCAGATCGGTTGATCCCAGTTGGTCTGCTCGACGCGAAGCGCCGTCTTCAAGTGACGCTGCCAGCGCGACTGCCAGTGGTCGGGTCCGGAGTTGGTCCAGCCGGGAATGATGAGAATGTCGATCTCTGACGTGCGCATCGGCTATTGTTAGCGGACGAGACGGTGTGTTGGAAATGCGTGGGTGGTCCGGGGGACGCATGAAGCTTTTTGTGACGATGACATCGCCATACGGCCGGCTGGCGCGCATTGTCGTGCTGGAGAAGAGGCTGGACGGCAAGGTGGAACTTGTCGAGGCACAGACACGGATTCCCGGTAGCCCATACTATGCGCTCAATCCATCCGGCCGGGTGCCGTGCCTGGTGCGCGACGACGGCGTCACCATGGAGGACAGCCAGCTCATCTGCGCCTGGCTCGACTCGCTCGACGGCAACCCGCGGCTCACGCGCGTGTTGAAACGCCAGGATTGGGTCTATGGGCGCCTTGAAAGCTATGCCCGCAGCATGCTGGACGGTGTTGCCGTGTGGGTGCGCGAGATGCGGCGGCCCGAGCGCGAGCGCTCACCCACCACCCTGCAGCACGAGGTGGACCGCTGCGTGCGCATGGCCGACTTCTGGGAGCGCGAGATCGGCGATGCCCTGATGCGTGGCCCGCTCAACATGGCGCAGATGCTGCTCATCAGCGCCATCGAGCTGGCGGAGCACCGGAAGATGGCCGAGGTGCTTCCCAGCCGGGCGAAGCTGGCAGTGTGGGCGCGCCGGGTGCGGGATATCCCCTCGATCAAGGCAACGCGGCTGCAGTCATAGGAACGGCTCAGCCAACGCGGCCGGTTGCCAGCACGTCCACCCAGTCGGCGCGGCCGTTGGCGATGGCAACGGCCGCAGCCTTGTCCCAGTCGTAGACCAGGGCACGGAACTCGAAGCGCCACTGGTCCCCTTTGCGATCCATCACGAGATAGCGCGCGTGAGGGGTACCCGCTTCCACGACATGAGGTCGAGGTACGTCCCAATCGTAGCCGGGCAAGCCGACGCTGCCCGGATTGGCGACAATGCGACCATCTCTCAATCTGTAGAGACGCGCGATGTGTGTGTGACCGCATAGAACGACACGGCCAGGCACGGCAGCGACAGCCTCGAACAGGTCGCTTTCGCGCGCGGGCAGGACTGCGCCGTCGCCTGCGACCTGCTCCGTCAGGTAGGCCATGTCGCTCGCTGGTGTGCCGTGGCAGAGAAAGAGATCAGGTGCGATTGCGAGTGTGGGGGGCAGGGCGGCGAGCCAGGTGCGGTGACGCTCGCTGATGCGGCCGGCTGTACCGCGATCGGATGCACCCATTTGTTCCGTAGGTGTTTCGGTGAGCTCCCGGTCGTGGTTACCGCGGATCGTGGTCCAGCCAAGATCGATCAGCAGATCGGCCGTCTGTGCGGGTTCCAGCGGACCTGAGAGGCAATCGCCGAGATTGAGGATGAGATCAGGCGAGACTTCTCGAAGGTCGGCGACGACCGCTTCGAGCGCACCGAGATTGCCGTGGATGTCCGCAACGACAGCGATGCGCATGCCGGCTCACGCCTCTCCGAACACGCGCCGGAAGATCGTATCGACGTGCTTGGTGTGGTAGCCGAGGTCGAACAGGGCCTCCAGCTCTTTGTCCGACAAGGCCTTGGACACATCCTTGTCGGTCTTGAGCAGGGTGAGGAAGTCGCCGCCGGCGCGCCACACGGTCATGGCGTTGCGCTGAACCCAGGCATAGGCATCCTCGCGCGAGACGCCCGCCTGCGTCAGCGCCAGCAGCACGCGCTGGGAATGGACGAGCCCGCCGAGACGGTCGAGGTTCTTGCGCATGTTGTCCGGATACACGACCAGCTTCTCGACCACGCCGGCGAGCCGGTTGAGCGCGAAGTCGAGCGTTACGGTGGCGTCAGGGCCGATCATGCGCTCAGCCGAGGAATGGGAAATATCGCGCTCGTGCCAGAGTGCCACGTTCTCCATGGCCGGGAGCGCGTAGGCGCGCACCATGCGGGCAAGCCCGGTCAGGTTCTCGGTCAGCACCGGATTGCGCTTGTGCGGCATGGCCGAGGAGCCCTTCTGGCCCTCGGAGAAGAACTCCTCGGCCTCCAGCACCTCGGTGCGCTGCAGATGGCGGATTTCGATGGCAAGCCGCTCGATGGACGAGGCGATGACGCCGAGCGTTACGAAATACATAGCGTGCCGGTCGCGCGGGATCACCTGGGTGGAAACCGGCTCTGGTGTGAGGCCCATGGCCTTGGCGACGTACACCTCCACGCGCGGATCGATGTTGGCGAACGTGCCCACGGCGCCCGAGATGGCGCAAGTGGCGACTTCCTCGCGGGCGCGGGCGAGGCGGAGCTTGGCACGGGCGAATTCGGCATAACCCTGCGCCAGCTTGATGCCGAACGTGGTCGGCTCGGCATGGATGCCGTGGCTGCGGCCGATCGTGACCGTGGACTTGTGCTCGAAGGCGCGCTTTTTCAGTGCGGCGAGTAGGCGGTCGAGACCGGCGGACAGCACATCGGCAGCGCGCACGAGTTGCACGTTGAAGCAGGTGTCGAGGACATCGGAGGAGGTAAGGCCCAGATGCACGAAGCGGGCTTCGGCTCCCACATGCTCGGCAAGGTGGGTCAGGAAAGCGATGACGTCATGCTTGGTGACGCGCTCGATCTCGTCGATGCGGGCGACATCGAGCTTGGCCTTCGAGCCCTTCTCCCAGATGACCTTGGCTGCCGCCATGGGAATGAACCCGAGCTCCGCCATGGCGGTGGCGGCGTGCGCCTCGATCTCGAACCAGATGCGGAAACGCGTCTCCGGTTCCCAGATCTTCGCCATCTCGGGGCGCGTGTAGCGCGGGATCATGGACGGTGCCTCGGGCCAAGCCAAAGTCTGACCGGAGGCCTAGCAGAGCCCGACCACTGCTTCAATCGCTGACGCTAGTGTCCCGATCGCGAAGCTCGCCGGATCTCGCCGCAACCTTTGAACGAGCTTCGCGATCGAAAGGACACTAGCAAGTTAATAATTCCTAGTGTGATTCAGATCGAGAAATTCGCCTACGAGACATGCCGCAAGCACCGGCGAATTTCTCGATCATCACACTAGATGTCAAACAGCGTAAATTGAGCATCACATCGCGAATTGGTCAGCCGAGGAGACAGGCGCATGGCCTCGAGCTTCACGACCCACGAGGTGACGAACCAGAGCCCGCCGTTCGAAGACGTCAACCTGTTCACCACGGACCGCGCCTTGCGGGAAGCGGTGGTGCGGGAAGGTGGCGAGCGCGCTATCGAGAGCCTGACCGCGTTTGGCGCCAAGTGCGGCAGCCGTGAGATGGCGGAGCTGAGCCGCCTCGCCAACGAGCATCCACCACGCCTCAAGGGTTTCGACCGGCAGGGCCGCCGGCTTGATGTGGTCGAATTCCATCCGGCCTACCACGCTCTCATGGAGACGAGCTGCGGGGAGGGCCTGCACGCTAAGGTGTGGGAGCATCTGAGCAAGCCCGGAGGCAAGGCGGTGCCCGGCATCAACGTCACGCGCGGCGCCGGCTTCTACATGGCGGCACAGATGGAGGCCGGGCATTGCTGTCCCATCACCATGACCAACGCCTGTGTGCCGACGCTGCTGCTCCAGCCTGATCTGGCAGCGGAGTGGCTGCCACGGATCCTGTCGCGCAACTACGATTCCGCATTCAGGCCTGCGGTGGAGAAGACCGGCATCACGCTCGGCATGGGTATGACGGAGAAGCAGGGCGGCACCGATGTGCGCGCCAACACGACGCGGGCGGTGCCAGCCAAGGGTGCCGGCGGGCCGGGGGCCGAATACATCCTCACCGGCCACAAGTGGTTCATGTCTGCGCCCATGTGCGACGCGTTCCTGGTGCTGGCTCAGGCGCCGAAGGGGCTGTCTTGCTTCCTGATGCCGCGCTTTCTGCCCGATGGCAGCGTCAATGCACTGCGCTTTCAAAGGTTGAAGGATAAGCTCGGCAACCGGTCCAATGCGTCCTCGGAGGTCGAGTTTCACGGCGCGCATGCGTGGCTCGTCGGCGAGGAGGGGCGTGGCGTGCCAGCCATCATCGAGATGGTCACGCTCACGCGACTGGACTGTGCGCTTTCGTCAGCCGGGTTGATGCGGCGTGCGGTGGCCGAGGCCATTCATCACGCGCGTCACCGCAGCGTGTTCCAGAAGCGTCTTGTGGATCAGCAGCTGATGGCGGAGGTGCTGGCCGATCTGGCGCTCGACGTCGAGGCTGCCGCTGCTCTCGCGTTCCGCCTGGCGCGCTGCTTGGATAACGCTGAGGATCAGCACACTCGCGCCTGGCTGCGTCTTATGACGCCGGTCACCAAGTACTGGGTCTGCAAGATTGCTCCGGCCGTCGTGTACGAGGCCATGGAATGCCTCGGCGGCAACGGTTACGTGGAGGACAGCATGCTGGCGCGGCTCTATCGCGAGGCGCCGGTCAATGCCATCTGGGAGGGCTCGGGCAACGTCATGGCGCTGGACGTGCTGCGCGTGCTGCAGCGCGAGCCCGAAGCGGCCGCAGATGGTCCTGGAAGAGGTTGGCGCCGGTGCCGGGGATGATGCCGGATTGAAGGCGGCGCTGGCTCGGTTGCAGGCCTTGCTGCACGCGCCGCGCGACCTCGACCAGCGCGCGCGGGCACTGGTCGAGGGATTGGCATTGCTGGCGGCCGGCTGCATTCTGCGCGCGCACGCACCTGCGGCGGTCGCAGATGCCTTCATAACGACACGGCTGTCCGGCTCCTTTCGCCATACCTGGGGTCAGGGTCTGGAAAGGACGGGCGCGCGCACCATTATTGATCGGGCACTGCCTGCCGGTGGGTGAGCGTGCAGTCGACCGCTTACGCCCGCGCCTGCAGCCGGGGCGTATCCTTGACCGGCTTGCCCTCGACGGCCCGCACGATGCTGGCGAGGCTGTCCACGAGGTCCGACCTACGGGTGCTGGCAATGTAGCGCAACAGGCGCTCACTTACGCGGTGGGCTACGGGCTCGGCCTCCTTGAGGATGGCGCTGCCGACGGGCGTCAGACGCACGGAGTAGGCGCGGGCATCGTTCTTGGCGCGCCGGCGCGACAGTACGCCCTTCTGCACCAAGCGTTTCACGATGTCGGCGAGTGTCGAGCGGTCGATGCCTGTCTCCTTGACGATATCCGTCTGGCTGGCCGCCTCGTGCCGGGCCAGGGCCGTGAGCACTGCATACTGACGCGGGGTCAGCTCGGAGCCCGCCATCTCGGCGGCGAAAAGCTCATCCGCCACTTGGCCTGCCCGATGCAGAAGGTGCAGCACCGACTGCTCCAGGCGGCGCTGTGAATGGTCTTGCATAGTTCTTGCCGTCTCCTATTTCGGGATGAATGTGTGATAGGCTGGTAAAATCGTCAGCCCTCGCACCGTGCCGTTGCATTTAGGTAGGCAGCCTGCTGAAGGCTTGACGTTGGACCACCGACACTTGACCATAGGTTCCACAACGGCTTTGAAAGCCGGAAGGTTGGCAACACCGCCCGCGGCCGAATCCCGCGCGCGGAAAGGCTGGGCAAAAATGCCGCAGTCAGGGCCGACGATCCGCGCCACCATCCTTGCCCGCTTTGATGCCTTCATTGCGGGTCAGAAAGCGAAGGTGCGCCCGCTGCTGTCGCAAGTCGGGTTGCGGCCGAGCGACCTTGGCGATCCGGATCGGCTGCTTTCGCTCAATGCGGTTGCCACCTTGCTGGATGTGGCGGCGCGGCGTTGCAATGATCCTTGCCTCGGCCTGCACTACGCAGAATTTCTGCCCGCCGGGTCCAGCGGCATTCTGGGCCATCTGGTGCTGAGTGCTCCGACAGTTCGCGACGCGATCCAGGACGTGGAGCGCTATGTGGGACTGTTTATGGCGCCCATTGCCGTCTCCTTCTCGGAGAAGGGCGGTCGGGGCGTGCTCTCCTGGCGATATCCCGAGACATTCTCGGCGCCGAAACTGCAGTTCTCCGGCCTCATGGTCGGCGCTCTCATCATGCGATTGCAGAAGGTGGCCGGGCCGGACGTGAAGCCGCTCTCCGTCGAGCTCGATCACCGGCCGTTCGAATGTGCTGACGAGGTGCGCCGGATTCTCGGCAGCCGAGTGCGGTTCGACCGGCCGGGAAATCTCCTTGCCTTCGACAGCAACACGCTCAACCGGCGCGCGGCGGGGGTGCAGCCGGGCTTGCACAGTCTGATGCGGCAGTTGGGTGATCGCGTGCTCGAGGAGCAGCGCCAGGAAGCCGACATCGTCGAGCTGACGCGGCGCCAGATCGCAGCGCGGCTGAAGAGCGGGGCTGGCGGCCTCGACACGATCGCGGGCGCGTTCGGACTGTCGGCACGGGCGCTACAGGGGCGCTTGAAGCGGGGTGGCACCACCTTCGAGACGCTGGTCGGCGCGACCCGCCAGCAACTCGCTACGAGCTATCTGCGCGACACCGGGCTGTCGATGACGGAGATCGCCATGCTGCTCGGTTTCTCCGAGCTCAGCGCCTTCACGCGGGCCTCACAGCGCTGGTTCAACATGTCGCCGTCGGCCTATCGTGTGGCCGCCAGACGGCAGCGGCCGATGCGTGGCTAGCACTCCACCATCAACAGCAATCTCACATTGGGCGCTGCGGCGCGCCGGCTGGCTCCTTCAAAGGGGGGCGGGCGTCCTCTATAAGACCGGGCACCAAAGAGTGCGGGTTCGGCAACCATGGGGTCTGCGCGATGACAATGCGGCCGCGACAACGGACTTTGCCGGCCCTGATCTGCTTAACGCTGATATCCGTAACGCTCACTACCGGTCCCACCCTGGCGCAGCGCAAGGTCGTGCCGCCGTCACGCGAGGCCGCCCAGTACTCCTTCGCGCCCATCGTCAAACGATCGTCGCCCGCTGTCGTCAACGTCTTTGCACGTGGCCGCGTGCAGGTGCAGTCGCCGTTCGCCGATGATCCTGTATTCCGCCGTTTCTTCGGTGAGCGGTTCGGCATGCCGACCGAGCGCATGCAGAGCTCGCTCGGCTCGGGTGTCATCGTCTCCGCCGACGGCGTCGTGGTCACCAACACGCACGTGGTGAAGCTTGGCGGCTCGACGGAAATCAGGCTCGTGCTCGCCGACAAGCGCGAGTTCGATGCCAAGGTGCTGCAGCAGGACGAGAAGACGGACATCACGGTCCTCAAGATCGAAGCGGGCGAAGGCCGCTTTCCGTTCCTCGAGTTCGAGGACTCGGATGCTCTGGAGGTCGGCGACATGGTGCTGGCCATCGGCAATCCCTTCGGCGTCGGACAGACGGTGACGCAAGGTATCGTGTCGGCGTTGGCGCGCACCGAGATCGGCCAGTCCGATGCCCAGGTCTTCATTCAGACCGACGCCGCTATCAACCCCGGCAACTCCGGCGGTGCGCTGGTCGACATGGCCGGCCGGCTCGTCGGCATCAACACGGCGATCTATTCGCGCTCGGGCGGATCGCACGGCATCGGCTTCGCCATTCCCTCCAACCTGGTCAAGCTTGTTGTCGAGAACGCGGTGGCCGGGCGCAAGCTCGAGCGGCCGTGGCTCGGCGCCAGACTAGAAGCAGTGACGCGCGACATTGCCGAGGGCCTCGGCCTCGATCGGGCGACCGGCGCACTCGTCGCGCGCGTGCACGCCGGGGGCCCGGCTGCCCAGGCGGGCCTTGCCGCCGGCGACGTGGTCGTCGGCGTCGACGGCACCGAGGTGGCGGATCCGCGCAGCGTCACCTACCGGCTGACGACCCGCGGGATCGGCAACGCTTCGCGTCTCGACGTGCTGCGCAAGGGGCGGAAGATGACCATGGACGTCGCGCTGAGGCCGCCGCCCAAGGCCGGCAAAGACGACGTGCGCAATCTTTCGGGGCAGCATCCGTTGGACGGCGCGCGGATCGCCAACCTTCTGCCGGCGACGGCGGACGAGTTGGGTCTCGAGGAGGAGGGCGGAGTTGTCGTGCTTTCGGTGCGCAACGGCTCGACGGCGGCCAGCCTGGGCTTCAAGGCCGGGGACATCATTGCCCGGGTGGGCGGCGCGGATGTCGAGAACGTCGTGGCGCTCGAAGGTTTGGTGCGCCAGCGCCAGCGGTCGTGGCAGATGACTGTTAAACGCGGCGGACGCACGCTGCAACTGCAAGTGCCGGGTTAAGGGCCTGCTGTGTTGCGGTGAGATTTGGCCGTGCAGGCCATGGCGCATATGATCGGCTGATGGCGACACTGTTCGAAGCCGCAGGACTGGAGAAGGGTGCCCCACGGCCGCTGGCCGACCGGCTGCGGCCCACGCGGCTGGTCGATGTCGTCGGCCAGGAGCACCTCGTCGGAGAGGACGGCACGCTCACGCGCATGCTGAAAAGCGGGCGCATCCAGAGCATGATCCTGTGGGGCCCGCCGGGCAGCGGCAAAACCACGATCGCGCGCCTGCTGGCGAACGAGACCCGGCTCGAGTTCGAGCAGCTCTCGGCCATCTTTTCGGGGGTGCAGGACCTGCGCAAGGCCTTCGATCGCGCGCGTGTGCGGCGCGAGACTGGCAAGGGCACGCTGCTGTTCATCGACGAGATCCATCGTTTCAACCGCGCGCAGCAAGACAGCTTCCTGCCGCACGTGGAGGACGGCACCATCACGCTCGTCGGCGCCACGACCGAGAATCCGTCCTTCGAGCTCAACGCTGCGCTCTTGAGCCGTGCCGCCGTGCTCACGCTCAACCGTCTGGAGGAGCAGCATCTGGAAGAGCTGCTGAGGCGTGCCGAGGCGGAGGAAGGTAGGAAGCTGCCGCTCGATGACGACGCGCGCACGGCGCTACGCGGCATGGCGGACGGCGATGGACGCGCCGTGCTCAACATGGCCGAGGAAATTTTTGCCGCTGTTGCGCCGGGGCAGAAACCGTTGTTGCGCGAGGCTCTGATCAAGCTCGTGCAGCGCCGGGCCCCGCTCTACGACAAGAGCCGTGACGGGCACTACAACCTGATCAGCGCGCTGCACAAGGCGGTCCGCGGCTCCGATCCGGACGCCGCGCTCTACTGGCTGTGCCGCATGCTCGACGGCGGCGAGGATCGGTTGTTTCTGGCGCGCCGGCTGGTCCGGATGGCAATCGAGGATATCGGCCTCGCCGATCCGCAGGCGGTGGTGCAGGCGCTGGCGGCCAAGGATGTCTACGATTTCCTGGGTACGCCGGAGGGTGAGCTGGCGCTGGCGCAGGCCACGATTTATCTGGCCACGGCACCGAAGTCGAATGCGGCCTATATGGCCTATGGTGCAGCGATGGCTGCGGCCAAGGAGAGCGGCAGTCTGGCACCGCCCAAACACATCCTCAACGCGCCGACAAAGCTGATGCGTGAGGAAGGCTACGGTGCCGGTTACGCCTACGATCACAGCACCGAGGAAGGGTTCTCCGGGCAGGACTATTTCCCTGAAGGCATGGGCCGCAAGCAATTCTACGATCCGCCCGAGCGCGGCTTCGAGCGCGAGATCCGCAAGCGGCTCGAGTATTGGCAGAGTTTGCGGCAACGGCGCCAAGCCGAGCGCCCATGAGAGCCTGGCTCACAGGTTGCCAAGGTATCCCGCTCTGCAGCGCCGCTTTTATGGACAGGCCGCGCGCCCGCCGTTACAAGTGAAATCGCGAGGCGATCCGGTCCTGAACGGGCATCAGTCCCGGCGGCATGGCCGCTGATCCGCGTGTCGGCGGTTGGCCCCGCAGGCACGGGACCGGTGGAGGTTTGGGCCGCCGCCGCGTGCATTTCAGTGTCAATGGGCGAGCGACGGCAGACGAGACAGCGATGACGGGCGTCAACGAGATCCGCTCCACATTCGTGGACTTCTTCAAGAGAAACGGACACGAGCACGTGGCCTCCTCGTCGCTCGTGCCGCGCAACGACCCCACGCTGATGTTCACCAGCGCGGGCATGGTGCAGTTCAAGAACGTGTTCACCGGACAGGAGGCGCGCCCCTACAAGCGCGCGGCCACGTCGCAGAAGTGCGTGCGGGCCGGCGGCAAGCACAACGATCTCGACAACGTCGGCTACACGGCGCGGCATCACACGTTCTTCGAGATGCTCGGCAACTTCTCGTTCGGCGACTACTTCAAAGAGAAGGCGATCCCGCTGGCGTGGGAGCTCATCACCAAGGAGTACGGGCTCGATCCCAAAAAGCTCGTCGTCACGATCTATCACGATGACGAGGAGGCTTACGGCATCTGGAAGAAGCTGACAGGCTTTGGCGACGACAAGATCATCCGCATTGCGACCTCCGACAACTTCTGGTCGGCGGGCGATACGGGACCCTGCGGGCCGTGCTCAGAGATCTTTTTCGATCATGGACCGAAAGATTCCAGGTGGACCACCGGGATCGGCCGATGCTGACGGCGACCGTTTCATCGAAATCTGGAATCTCGTGTTCATGCAATACGAGCAGCGCGGGCCTGGCGACCGCGTTGCGCTGCCCAAGCCATCCATCGATACGGGCATGGGGCTCGAGCGCATCTCGGCCGTGCTGCAGGGCACGCACGACAACTATGAGATCGACCTGTTCAAGGCGCTGATCGCGGCATCGGAGGATGCGACCGGAGTGAAGGCGATAGGGGAGCACAAGGCGTCGCATCGGGTCATCGCCGACCATCTGCGCGCGACGAGCTTCCTCATCGCCGACGGCGTGCTGCCCTCCAACGAAGGCCGCGGCTACGTCCTGCGCCGTATTATGCGCCGCGCCATGCGTCATGCGCATCTGCTGGGCGCCAAGGATCCACTGATGTGGCGGCTGGTGCCGGCGCTCGTGCGCCAGATGGGCGACACTTACGGCGAGCTGGTGCGGGCGCAGCCGCTGATCACAGAGACCTTGAAACTGGAGGAGACGCGCTTCCGCAAGACGCTGGAGCGCGGCCTGGGTCTGCTCGCCGACGCCAGCGGCAAGTTGAAGAAGGGCGACACTTTCTCCGGCGATGTCGCGTTCCGCCTGTACGACACCTATGGCTTCCCGCTCGACCTGACGCAGGACGCGCTGAAGCCGCGCGGCATCAGCGTCGACACCAAAGCCTTCGACGTAGCGATGGAGAAGCAGAAGGAGGAGGCACGCAAAGCCTGGAAGGGCTCGGGCGAGGCGGCCACCGAGACCATCTGGTTCGAGATCAAGGAGAAAACCGGCGCCACGGAGTTCCTGGGCTACGACACGGAAGTGGCAGAGGCCGAAATCCGGGCGATCCTCAAGGGCGGCAAGGAGGCCAAATCGCTCGGTAAGGGCGAGGAGGGTCAGATCGTCGTGAACCAGACGCCATTTTACGGGGAGTCCGGCGGGCAGGTCGGCGACACTGGGACCATCAAAGGCCCCAAGGGTGCGGTGCTGCGCGTCATCGATGCGCAGAAGAAGCTGGGCGACCTCATCGTGCACACGGGCATCGTCGAGTCGGGCAGCTTCAAGACCGGCGACGCGGTGGAGCTGACTGTCGACCATGCGCGCCGCAGCGCCACGCGCGCCAACCACTCCGCCACGCATCTGATCCATGAGGCCCTGCGCCAGGTCTTGGGCACGCACGTGGCACAGAAGGGCTCGCTTGTCGCGCCGGAGCGGTTGCGCTTCGACATCTCGCATCCCAAGCCGATGAGCGCGGAGGAGATCAAGGCGGTCGAGGATCTGGCCAACGCTATCGTGCTGCAGAATGCCCCGGTCGAGACGCGCCTGATGGCCCTCGAGGACGCCATGCAGACCGGCGCCATGGCGCTCTTCGGCGAGAAGTACGGCGACGAGGTGCGAGTGGTGTCCATGGGCAATCCGCAAACGGGCGCCAACAAGGCCTGGAGCGTCGAGCTGTGCGGCGGCACGCATGCGCGGCGCACCGGCGACATCGGCCTTATCCGCATTGTCGGCGAGAGCGCATCGGCGGCTGGCGTGCGGCGCATCGAGGCCCTGACGGCGGGCGGCGCGCGGGCGCACCTGGCCGAGCAGGACGAGCGCATGCGCGAGCTTGCGGCCCTGATGCGGACGCGGCCGGACGATGTGGTCGAGCGCGTCAAGGCGCTGCTCGAGGAGAGAAAGGGGCTCGAGAAGCAGCTTGCCGATGCGAAGCGTCAAGCCGCCCTCGGGGCCGGATCGACGAACGGAACCGCTGGCGCCACAGCGATCCGCACCATAGGCAACGTCAAGCTCCTGGCGCGCACAGTGCAGGGCCTGAACCCCAAGGACCTGCGTGGCCTCGTCGACGACGGCAAAAAGCAGGTCGGATCTGGTGTGGTTGCGATTGTCGGCGTCACCGAGGACGGCAAGGCCGGTCTCGCTGTCGGAGTCACCGACGATCTCACCACGAGCTTGAGCGCCGTCGATCTGGTCAAGGCTGGCGCCGAGGCGCTGGGCGGGAAGGGCGGCGGCGGGCGTCCCGACATGGCTCAGGCCGGCGGTCCCGATGGCACCAAGGCGGATGCTGCGCTGAAGGCGATCGAGGCCAAGCTCGGCTGATCACAATGGATTAGCGCCGCGTCGCCAGAGCCGGCGCAATGCGGTCGATACGATTGGTCCAGATGCCGCCCGAGTAAGCTGCAGGCAGTGCCTCCAGTTGGCGCGCCTCATCGATTCCGGTCGAGAAGTCTCCGCCCTGCCAGGGGCCGATGACGAAGACGTCGGTCGACACCGCGCTCATGCGCTGCAGGAAGCGGCCGTGCCAGCCCCATAGCCAGCGCGCATAGTTCAGCGGCACCAGCACGATTGTCCGCCGGCAGGTGGCTGGCACGTAGCCGGTCCAGCCGATGGCGAAATAGCCTAGCAAGCACCGTTTCAACCCGCGCCCGTGCATAGTCGCGATCCGCGGCAACTGCTGGCGCACCGCATCGACCGGCCGCTCGCCGCCGTACACGCTGAGACGGCCAAGCTGTTCGGGCGGAAGCGTGCTCAGGCGGCGGGCCAGAAGCGCGCCTTCCGCGGGATCGTTGCTCTTGATGTGAATGAGCAGGCGCTTGTCGGCAAACTCGGTCAGCACCTCGTCGAGCGACGGCAGCAGCCCTACACCCTTGCCGCGAAAGGGGAACGAGCGGCCAGCGTCGGCCGTGTAGCCATGGCCGATGTCCAGTGCCTTGAGCTCGGCCAGGCTGTGCTCGCGCGTGCTGCCCTTGCCGTTCGTGCGGCAGTCAACGGTCCAGTCGTGAAAGACAGCGAATGCCCATCCGTTGTCGGATGCACATCCAGCTCGACAATCTCGGCGCCGAGATCGAACGCGCGACGCATGGACGGCAGGGTATTTTCTAGAAACGGATGCGCGGGAGAATGAATACGCTCGGCCGTGCACGTATCCGAATTCAGACCTTCGGTGCCGAATGTTTGGGCGAGGCCTCGGTGCGCGAGCAAAACTGGCTTGTCTGTGCGCGGGATGCTGAACAATGCGGTGTTGTTTAGGAACACAAAAACACTTATCAACAGAAGAGCGGCTGCGGCGAGAACAAGCGGTCGTTTCATGCGGCATCCTCGGTGGTGCGTCGCAAACTTCTCAGCCAATCTGGCGAAAAAGCGGCGGCAGGTGGCTCTTGGTGCGCCAGCATGACACCAACGTGCACCTTGGTCGGGTAGCCAGGTTGGGCGGAGCTCAGGAGAGATGAAGGCGCAGCCGATGCGCTGGAAGGGAGTCTCAGAATGCCGCATCACACCCCCCTGATCTCCACGATCGTGGTGGGCCTGGTGCTGGCGTTCATCTTCGGCGCACTCGCCAACCGCCTGCGGATTTCGCCTTTGGTGGGGTATCTGGTCGCAGGAATTCTGGTTGGACCCTTCACACCCGGTTTCGTCGCCGATCAGGGTCTGGCGAACGACCTCGCCGAGATCGGCGTCATCCTCCTCATGTTCGGCGTTGGGCTGCACTTCACGCTGGAGGACCTGCTCTCGGTTAGAGCCATCGCAATCCCGGGAGCGGTGGCGCAGATCGCGAGCGCGACATTGCTCGGCATGCTCCTGGCCTATGCGCTGGGCTGGAGCTTCGGGGCGGGCCTGGTGTTTGGGCTGGCGCTGTCTGTGGCCAGCACGGTGGTGCTGCTCAAGGCGCTGCAGGAGCGGCGGCTTGTCGACACCGAGCGCGGGCGCATCGCAGTCGGCTGGCTCGTGGTGGAAGATTTCGCCATGGTGCTCACCCTCGTCATGCTGCCGGCGCTCGCTGGAGTGCTCAAAGGCAGCGGCGGGGTCAGCTTCGGGACGCTCGCCCTGCAGATTGCCCTCACGCTGGGCAAGGTGGCGGCCTTCGTAGCCTTCATGCTGCTGATCGGCAAACGGGTCATTCCCTGGGTTCTGCACTATGTTGCGCACAGCGGGTCGCGCGAGCTTTTTCGCCTGTCCGTGCTCGCCATTGCATTGGGGGTTGCCTACGGGGCGTCCACACTCTTCGACGTATCCTTCGCGCTTGGCGCATTCTTCGCCGGCATGATTCTGAGCGAGTCGGAGCTGAGCCAACGTGCAGCCAACGAATCGCTGCCCCTGCGAGATGCCTTCGCCGTGCTGTTCTTCGTCTCGGTGGGCATGCTGTTCGACCCAGGTATCTTGGTTCGGGACCTGGGGCCGGTTCTCGTTACCGTGCTCATCATTGTTGTCGGCAAGTCGGCCGCCGCGTTTCTGATCGTCCGCCTGTTCGGACATTCGGCTTCGACTGCCCTGACCATATCCGCGAGCCTTGCGCAGATCGGCGAGTTCTCCTTCATCCTGGCGGGCCTTGGAGTGGGCCTCGCTTTGATGCCGGAGCGCGCACGCGATCTGATCCTCGCCGGCGCGCTGCTGTCGATCCTTCTCAACCCGTTGCTGTTCGCGGCACTCGACTGGTACTTGGCGAGGAACGAAGCCGCGCCGGAAGGTCCGCCCTCCAAAGTCTCGGCAGGGGGCGAACTCGGCCGAGAGCCCATCCGGGCCACGGCGCTCACCGACCACGTCGTGCTGGTCGGGCACGGGCGCGTGGGCAGTGTGGTGAGCGGCGCTCTCCGGGCGGAGAACGTGGCGCTCCTGCTGATCGAGGAGAACGAGGATGTGGCCGGGGAACAGAGACAGAGTGGATTGGAGACGATTGCAGGCAACGCGGCTGACGGCGACATTCTTCTGGCCGCCAACCTGCCTGCTGCCCGCTGTCTGCTCGTAGCCATTCCGGACGCCTTCGAGGGCGGCCAGGTCGTAGCGCAGGCTCGCTCTGCCAATCCGAATCTGCTGATCATTGCCCGATCGCATTCGGAGGAGGAGACGGAGCATCTCATGATGCATGGTGCCAGCAAGGTCATCATGGGCGAGCACGAGATCGCCCGCGCCATGCTGGGCGATGTGTCCGCAATGCCCCGCTCAGGGGACTCACAAACGCGCCTCAGCGGATAGCTTGACAATGGCTGCAACACCCTTCGATCCAGCCATCTTCAAGGATGCCATGATCGTCTTGGCAACGGCCGCCGTCATCGTGCCGCTCGTCAAGCGGTGGAGGGTGAGCCCGGTCCTGGCGTTCCTGCTGGCTGGTACTGTGCTGGGTCCGAAGGGTCTCGGGGCTTTTGCCGATGCAATCCCCCAACTGCACTGGATCACAGTGGCGGAGGAGAGGGGGCTCGGCATCATCGGCGAGCTCGGTGTGGTGTTTCTGCTGTTTCTGATCGGGCTCGAGCTGTCTCCGGCGCGCATGCTGACCATGCGGCGGCTGGTCTTCGGGCTCGGTACGCTGCAAGTCCTGATCTCGACCGTCCTGATCGCTCTGGTGGCGGCTGCGTTCGGCGCCAAGGCGGGCAGCGCGGTGATCATCGGCGTCAGCTTGGCATTGTCGTCGACCGCAATCATCGTGGAGGTGTTGGCCCAGCAACGGCGCTTCACCACCGCAACTGGTCGCGTGAGTTTTGCCATCCTGCTGCTGCAAGATCTCGCGGTCATGCCGCTGTTGTTTCTGGTGGCAATTCTCGGTGAAGGCCAGCACGGCTCCCTGGCCATCAACATCGCTAAAGCGTTCGGCCATGCCGGGCTGGCCGTTGCGATTATCATCGCGGCGGGATGGATCGTCATGCGGCCGCTGTTCCGGCTGGTCGCCTCGAGCGCCAGCGTGGAGCTGTTCGTGGCCGCGACGCTGCTCGTCGCCGTCGGTAGCGGGCTGCTATCGGCGGCAGCCGGCCTGTCGATGTCGATCGGCGCATTCCTGGCAGGGCTGCTGCTGGCGGAGACGGAATATCGCAAGGCCATCGAGGCAACGATCGAGCCGTTCAAAGGGCTTCTGCTCGGCGTCTTCTTCTTCACGGTCGGAATGGGGCTCGATCTCGGCTGGCTGGCGCAGAACCTGGCGCCGGTGCTCGGCGCAACCACCGCGCTGCTGCTGGTCAAAGGGGCGGTCGTATTCGGCTTGGCCCGTCTCTTTTCCCTTTCCTGGCGCGGCTCCATCGAGAGCGCGTTTCTGCTGGCGGCTGGTGGCGAGTTCGCCTTCATCGCCATCGGCCTCGGCATGGCCTATGGGGTCATTCAGGCGGGGATCGGCAGCTTCGCCGTCGCCATTACGACGCTCACCATGGTCCTCATCCCATTGCTCGATCGAGCGGGGCGCTGGCTTGCGAGAAGGCTCGTACCCGCCCCGCCCTTGGAGCCGTTGCTGCTGGAGATGCCGCCGGACGACATGGTGCCCAGTGCCATCGTCATCGGCCACGGGCGCGTCGGCGAGCTCGTATCGGACATGCTGACGCGTCATGGCGTGCAACACCTCGTCACCGAGCGCGATGCCAAGGTGGTAGCGGCCTGGCGCCGCCGTGGCAGGCCGATCTATTTTGGCGACGCCAAGAACCCCGAGTTCCTGAAGCGCTGCGGCATTGCCGAGGCGGAAGCGGTCATCATCACCATTCATCTGCAGCAGGAGATCGACGAGCTGGTCGGGATCGTGCGCAGTCTGCGCAGCGATATCGTCATTGTTGCGCGCGCCCGCGACGCGGAGCACGCGAGCCATCTCTATGAGCTGGGCGTGACCGATGCGGTGCCGGAGACGATCGAGGCTAGCCTACAGCTTTCGGAAGCGGCACTTGTGGGGCTAGGCGTGCCGACCGGGCCGGTGATCGCGTCCATCCATGAGAAGCGCGATGAATATCGCGTGGTGCTGCAGGCGGCGGCCGGACGCGACACGCTGGCCTTCCGGCCGAGCCAGCGCCGCCGGGCCGGGGATGGGTGATGGCGGTGCGCAAGCGCATTCTCGTTGCCTGCGAGGAGCTCATTCTCTCGGGCGGCATGCTGCGCTTCGAGCGTTTGGGTCGCGCCTTGTCGGCGGCAGAGTACGAGCTTGCCTACGTTTGCCTCGCGGATCATCCGGTCGCGCACTGGCCCTCACACTTTCCAGTGCTGAGCTTCACCGAATGCGCGGTGCAGCGGTGGGATTTCGTGATGGTGCCCGGCGCCGGCTTTAGCGACCAGACCATCGAGCGGCTGGCCCGGTTTCGAGATCCCCGCTTCGGCCGGAGAATCCAGCATGTTCTGAACGATCAGAGTATGAAGCCGCGCTTCCTTCATGTGAACCGGACCTTCCAGCCGCATCTGGTGATATTCAACAATCTGGCTTGGCCGCCGGGCACCTACACGCAGTTTCACGCTGAGCGGTTTCACACAGTTCTGGGTGCGGTGGACATCGACCGTTTCCACCCCACCGATGAGCGGCCGCGTGAGCAGAACGGTTCGATTGTGCTGGGTGGCCTCGCCAACAAGAACGCAGAGGTTCTGGTCGATGCCTTGGCGTTGCTGCCGAACAACGTGGGTCTGAAGTTGCTGGGCAATACCGATGCGCTCCTCGATGCACGCCCTGATGTGCGACGTATGCCGCATATCGAGCGCGTCGGCGTGCTGTTCGAGGACGAGCTGCCGAGCTTTTATCGCAACATCGACCATCGCCGTGCACACGGAGATGCGCGGCGGATGGTCGAATTTCGCCGCCGAGGCCATGGCAAGCGGTGTGCCGCTGATCTGCACGCCGCACGGGACAACGGCATTCGCCCGGGATGGGGAGACGGCCGTGGTGCTTGGGTGAGGCCTCGCCTGCGGCGGTTGCTGCCGCTGTGGCGAAACTCATGAACAACTCGAAGCTTAGCTGTATGCGGCAAGCAGACGCTCAACGCGGTATCGAAACCTACTCTTGGCAAGCGTATGCGACGCAGTTGATGGAGGTAGCTCACGCTAGCTCATTCACACACTACACCTGCGCACCAGAGATTGGTCTATTCGGAAAGTGGACTCTCGAGCAGAGATCGAAAGGGCTAGAGCCCCTGCTATCGAAGCTGAAGGGCGCCACGGTGCTGGATCTTGGCTCGGCTGAAGGACTACTGGCGCGCACATGTCTGAAGTGTGGAGCGGCCAAGGTCGTTGGCTTGGAGGTTGACCGAGGTCGTGTGGCATTTGCCTCGAACTTGTGCCGGGAATGGGCCAATTGTCATTTCGAACAAGCGGACGTCACGGACGTTTCGCACACTCGCGAAATCCTAATGCGTCATGGGGCATACTTTGACTTTGTGTTGTATCTCGGTGTGCATCATCATCTGCCGCCGGGAGCCAGGGTCGGTGTTATCGATTTGGCCATAGAGCATGTAGCTCGAACGTTGGTTCTGCGCATGCCAGAGCGCGTCTATGAAGCCGAGTGCGTGAAGGAGAGGCTACTCCGGAGCGGGTTCAGAGAGAGTTGTGAAGCCAAACAAGATTTGGAGATGCACAGCGCGCCGGATCGCGGAACGCTGCACATCTGGCAGCGGCAAAGCGTGTGACGTCCATGCAGAGGCACTTCGTATCATATCCGAAGTCGGGTCGAACTTGGGTGCGCTACATTCTGCGGCAACTGGGGATCGACAATCTGGTTGTCTTTCATCACGACGGCTTCGAGTTTAACGACGGCAAACGGCCGCCACACGATTTCGATCTTGTCAGGCGCAAGCAGACCTATGCCTGCATCGATAAAGTAATCCATTTGAGCCGACACCCTTACGACACGCTCGTGAGCCTCTATCATCAGGTAACTGGACGGTTCGACGACTTTTTCAACTACCGAGGCGACCTGCCCGCATTCATACGGGACCCGTACTTTGGCGCCGAGCCGCTAGCTCGCTTTCAGTCCATGTGGCGAACACTCGGCAGAGAACCGAATGTATTGGTCATCACATATGAAGGGTTGCATGCCGATCTGCGGGGCGAGGTTGGTCGTGTTCTCGATTTCCTCGAGTTGCGTCCATCGCCAGAGGCAGTTGCATCGGCCGTTGCAGGCGCCTCCTTTGACCAGATGCGGGCGGTTGAAATAGCCGGGGGCCTCTCGGACGACTGGCTCCGTCTGCGCAACGATGCGCCCAAAGTACGGGAGGGACGTATGGGCAGTTATCGCGGGCTTTTGTCGGAGGGCGACCTAGCGTTTCTGGACCGCGTTTTCGCCGAGGCACCTCTTCCAGGCGCTAATAGTGGCTTTAGCTGATCGTATTCGCAACTGGCAGATACCGAATAACCTTGAACTTTGCGTCCCCGGCCATCGGCCACGGGGCGACGCCACGTCGCCGCCGGACGCGCACCGGCCCGCCAGGCCCTCTACATGCTCGCGACCGTCGCCATTCGCCACAACGCCCATCTGAAGGCCCTGTTCGATCGCCTGATCGCCAGAGGCAGACCCTTCAAGGCGGCGATCACCGCCGTCATGCGCAAGCTGCTCGTCATCCTCAATGCCGTCGTCGCCAGCGGTCGACCCTGCCACATGGCGGGCGCCGCCCGTGAAACCATCCAATCATGTCCGAAACCCGCCTTGACAAAACAGACGGTAGATCCCGGATAGCGCGCGTCGTGCCGAAGGCGCGCAACGAAAAAGCTAGCGTGGCTTCCGGGAACGCAGTGGAGGGGTGGTTCTACGTCAATCGAAAGACTTTAGCCGCGCGCCCGTCCCTGCATTGCAGTCAGATCCAGAATCTGCGGCTGAATTTGCAAGTCTACCAGTCCCGCAGCAATCGGTTCCCCGTCATCGATGACCCGGAACATGGCCGCGTCCATCACCCGGTGCAGATAGCGCTCGTCCCCTCCTGCAGCGCCTCGCACACCAGCGTTCGTGAAATACACTCCAGCGTTCAGCCAGCACTCGAACCGGAATTGCATGCCGACCCGCGACCCACTCGTGATTTGCCGGACGAGATAACTCTGACTTCTGCGAGTCGTGGCACCGGCAATTTCTACACCGCTTGCCGTTCTTATAGACATGCCGAAGCCGACATTTGTCGCGTCGCTGTCGAAGGTCACGTCATAAGCATAGACGTAGCGGCGGCCTTTCGTCAGGACGTTGACCGGCACTCCACGTTCGGTGAGCAGGCGGCAATCGGTGATCCTGCAGCCATCTTCTCTATAGCTGACCGTGGATTGAGGCGTCAGCGAGGGGTCGAAGGTCGCGTTGGCATCGGTCAGCGGCGTAGCTCCTATCGGAGCATCGTCATGGACGGATGGGACCAGGGACGAGTTGGTCTGTTGGATTTGAGTCTTGAGAAGGTCTGCGTGATTGGCGCTGGCGTTCATCAGCCTCTGATATTGCCCCGTCACCATCTTCGGCCGGCCCTCGAGCAAGAGTTCCCCGCCGTCGATGAGCAGCGCGCGCGAGCAGAGTTGCACGATGGTCTGCGCTGCGTGGCTCACGAACAGGATGGTGCCGCCCTTAGCCTGGATCTCCTCGATGCGCGCGAAGCATTTGCGCTGGAAGGCCTCGTCGCCCACCGCCAGCGCCTCGTCCACCACCAGGATGTCCGGGTCGACGTTGATGGCGGTGGCGAAGGCCAGCCGCACATACATGCCGCTGGAATAAGTCTTGACCGGCTGGTCGATGAACTCGCCGATGTCAGCGAAGCGGGCGATGGCCTCGAAACGCTGATCGATCTCCGACCTGGCGAGACCGAGGATCGCCGCGTTCAGATAAACGTTCTCGCGGCCCGTATACTCGGCGTTGAAGCCCGCGCCGAGCTCGAGCAGGGCGGCAATGCGGCCGTTGACCTCGACCGAGCCGCTCGACGGCTGCAGCGTGCCGCAGATGATCTGTAAGAGGGTCGACTTGCCCGAGCCGTTGCGGCCGATGATGCCGACGGTCTCGCCGCGCCGCACCTCGAACGACACTCCGTTCAGCGCCGCGAAGTCGCGATAGTACTTGGCGGGTGTGCGGCCGGCGAGGCGCTGCAGGCGCGGCACGATCGACTGCTTCAGCCGGTCCTCTGGACGCGCGTAGAGGAAATAGTGCTTGGAGACGTCGCGGACGCGAATGGCGATGCCGTCAGAGGACATCAGCGAAGCCCTTGCGTGTCGCCTGGAACCAGAAAAAGCCCGTTACCGCGATGACGAGGCCAACGATGCCGTAGAGGGCGAGCGCTGCGAAGTCCGGCAGATTGCCCCAGATCAGGACTTCGCGCGCCTGCTCGATCGGCAAGGTCAGCGGGTTCAGCACGAGCCATGGCCTGATCCACTCCGGCAGGGCGGAGGAGGGGAAGAACGTCGGCGACAGGAACATGAGCGCGGTGACCGCGGTGCCGAGAATCTGCGCGATGTCGCGCAGATAGACACCAAGGGAGGCGAAGAGCCAGCCGAGTCCCAGAATGACCAGGAGGAACGGCGCCAGCACGATCGGCAGAAGCATTGCGGTGGGCGGAATATGCCCCATGATGCAAAGCATGAAGGCGAACAGGGCCACCAGACTGACCGACAGATGAAACAGGGCGGAGCCGACGGCTACGACAGGGAGGATCTCCAGCGGAAAGACGACTTTCTTGACGTAGTTGACATTCGACAGCACCAGCGTGGGTGCGCGCGTGACCACCTCGGAGAACAGGTGGAAGATGATGAGGCCGACAAAAAGGATGATTGCGAAGCCGGCCATGCCTGCTTGGTCGTTGCCGCCGTTCCAGCGCGTGCCGAGGATCGAGCCAAAGACGAAACTGTAGATGGCCAGCATGCAAAGCGGCGTCACCAGCGACCACAGGACGCCGAGCATCGAGCCGCGGTAGCGGCTCGTGATGTCGCGCGCAATCAAGCTGCGGATCAGTGAGAGGCGTGGCCCGAGGCGCGTCAGAGCGGCTAGCGGGCCCGCAGCTGGAGGCATGCTGTCCAATCGTCCCCTCCGGCGATCAGGTTTGTCGAGGGCCGTCGTATCATCCTCCCGTGTTCTGCATGAACCGACGCCATCCTGCGGACCACGCATCGAGAGGTGTGTCAGGAGCTGCACGCTCAGCGCGATGCCGAGGCGTAACCGCACCGTTCGTCGTGGCTGGCTGCGACACCGCCACGACAGGTTGGTGCTGCGTCGGGTCGGAAGCCACAGCGCTCCCTGTCGGACGCGCTTTCACCCCCCGATCCCGTGGCGCGGGTGCAAGCGATGTCACGGGCGGCTCGCCAACAGATGCTGTTCGTGTGCTTCCCGCAACGCCAAGCGGGGTGGGTGCAGGATTCATTGACGCCGATAAGCCGGCAGTTACGGCCAGAAGTGCAGGACCGGCTCCACGCGTCGTGCGTTGCACGTGCTCGCGGATGGCTGTGACACTTCGTTCGTCGGGCACGTAGGGGGTCTTGGCGCGCATATGCACCACAGAAAAGCCGCGGGCTCTCAGCTCGCGCAAGATAGTCGGCAGGGCTCGCGCCGTGACATGCTTGATGTCGTGAAATAGGAGAATGCCACCGTTCTCCGCCTGCGCATGCGCGAGCGTGCGTGCGACGAGGCGCGCGGGGTCGGCAATGTAGGAATTGTTGGACACGACATCGACGGTGAAGGCAGCAATGCCGCGCCGTTGCAGGTGATCGAGGAGAGCTGGTGAGTCACTGAGACCCGGAAAGCGGAAGAAAGGCGCAATCGGAGCGCCGGCCGCTAGCGCCACGGCAGCAAATCCACTGTCGATCTGGTCGCGCGCACGCTCCGGCGACAAGCGCGGCAGGTTCATGGGATGCGACCAGGTGTGCGTGCCGAGCGTGTGTCCGCGGCCGAGAACCTCGCGCACCAAGGCTGGATGGGCGATGGCCATTCGGCCGACGGAGAAGAACGTCGCCTTGGTGCAGAACCGATCCAGTGTATCCAGAATCGAACGCGTGATACCGGGCATGGGGCCGTCATCGAAGGTGAGCACCACCTCCTTCGGTCCCAGAAACCGAGCCTCGCGTGCTTGGGACGTCATAGCACCGAAGATCGGACCGCCCGCCGCATCGATCTCGACGACGCGCGCGACGCCGAGCGCCGTTGCAGGTTCCGGGCAGGCTGCAGCGACGGGAGTAGCTGTGAACATGGCTAGTATAAGGGCGGCGGCCAGTGCCGCCGGTGACGATGACATCCCAATCCCCCGAGACTGCGTTCCACCAGATGCAACTGGCGTGCAGTAGTGGGTCGGTTCGGGCGCCCGCCGCAAGCGTTGCGCTACACGCCAGGAAGGAATTGCGCACCCTGTGGCCGGGACGCCGCAAAATTAATCTGATCGAAGCGGGGAGTGCTTTAAGGGCCGCCGAAAATGCTGCGGCGCCAATCGTCCTCGGCGGCGCGCCGGGCCGCGCGGCCCGACGCCGACGGTGTAAGGCCGACGCCATTGACGTTGCTTGGCGCGTTGGGCGCAACGCTGGCCTCCCACGCCGACGAGAAGACCCCGCGCTGGGCGACGGGCAGATAGGCGATCTTGCGACTCGCATAGTCGCGATCGATGCGCGAATCGTACTCGGCCACCGTCACCTGGCCCTGTGTGGGTCGCAGGTGCACGACCCTGTAGCCGCGGGCCTTCAGCTCGGCCAGCATCGTCTTGATAGCGCCTGCCGTGGACGCCTGGATGTCGTGGAACAGGATGATGCCTTTGCGCTTCGACTTCGAGCTGCAGCAGGACATTGCGCACGACGGCGGTCGGACTACGGGTGCGGTAGTCGTAGGCGTCGACATCGATCGAGAAGATGCCGGTATTGCGCGCCTTGAGGTGGGCGCGCATGGCGCTCGGGTCGCTGAGGTACGGAAAGCGGAAGAACGGTGCGGCTGGCGCGCCTAGAGCGCGTTGCACGGCACTGATGCCGAGCTCGATCTCGCCTTTGGCGGCAACCGGATCGAGCTTGGCCAGGTCTTGGTGCGACCAGGTATGCGTGCCGATGGTGTGCCCGCGCTTGGCCATTTCGCGCACCAGCGCCGACTGTCCAAAGGCGCGGAAGCCGACCATGAAGAATGTCGCTCGCGTGCAGTGCGCCTCCAGCGCCTCGAGCACGGCTCGCGTGTAGACGGGGTGCGGACCGTCATCGAACGTAAGGATGACCTCGCCTTCGCGCAGGATATGGCGGTCGGCATACTGGTTGTTGCCGAATAGCGGGCCCTGCACGGCATCCACATCCAGGGTCCGGCTGACGCCAAGCGCGTCGGGGCCAGCCTGGCACGACGCTGGCGCCTGCGCCTGCGCGCCTGCCCAAACAGCAGCCGTGACCAGCAGGCCCGCGAGCCCCGTGAAAAGTGCCGCGCGCATCCCTCTCCCCGTCCGTCCGCGGGTGCCCGCCCGCGCATGTCCGTCCCAGCCAATGCCCCGGGGCTGGTCCTTGAAGAGCGCGGATACTAGGGGGCCATTGTGG
The DNA here is from genome assembly GCA_963806735.1 of uncultured Alphaproteobacteria bacterium. GTDB lineage: Bacteria > Pseudomonadota > Alphaproteobacteria > Rhizobiales > Hyphomicrobiaceae > CADEFX01. Next base: position 121,657 of record CAWEBE010000001.1, read on the forward strand.
CTGGACGCAATGCGGCTGCGTGCCGCCGAAGGTTTTGGGGGGTAAGTTGGCCCCGGCCGTTGCAAGAGGGGCGTGCCGGGCGTGTACGGCTGTGTTATGCGCTTTGGCGCCGTGCAGCTCTCTCCGAGAGCGCTGGCGCGCATCCAGTTCAAGAATCAAACCAGCACAGGTGGCGCGGATGCAGGAGCCGGCCGAGGAGCACCGTTCTGGAGGCGGCGGCACCGCAGCCGAGCTGGTGGAAGCCGTATCGTCGGCTTTGACGGCCAAGGACGTGGCTCTGGTCCGGAGCCTCGCCGGCGGGTTGCGGGCGCCGGACCTTGCCGACCTGATCGAGCTGCTGGCCCCCGGGGAACGCATCGAGCTGGTTCAGGCCCTGGGGCCAGGCCTCGATTTCGAGGTCCTCTCCGAGCTGGACGAGACGGTCCGCGATCAGCTCTCCGAAGCGCTGCCCAAGGAGCTGCTGGCCAGGGCCGTCGCCGAGCTCGAGACCGACGATGCCGCCTACGTCATGGAGGGCCTGGAGGAGCGCGAGAAGCAGGACCTCTTGGCGCGGATGCCCTGGAGCGACCGCGCCGCCCTCCAGCGCAATCTCGAGTATCCGGAGCAGACCGCCGGCCGTCTGATGCAGACGGATTTCGTGGCCGTGCCGCCGTTCTGGACCGTGGGCCAGGTGATCGACCACATGCGTGAGACGGAGGATTTGCCCGATACGTTTTCCGATATTTTTGTCGTCGATCCGGCCTATCGCGTGCTGGGCAGCGTGGACCTGTCGCGGCTGTTGCGCACCAAGCGGCACGTGCAGATCGACGCCATCATGAATGACGAGAAGCACGTCATCCCGGCAACGGCGGATCAGGAGGAAATGGCGCGCGAGTTCGAGCGCTATGACCTGAAATCGGCGCCGGTGGTGGACGAGAACAAGCGGCTCGTCGGCGTCGCGACGGTCGATGACGTGGTCGAGGTGATCGAGGAGGAAGCCGAGGAGGACCTGCGGCGGCTTGCCGGTGTAGGCGATGAGAGCATCGCCAACTCGGTCGTCAACACCGTGCGCAGCCGCATCGTGTGGCTGTTGCTCAATCTGGCAACGGCCATGCTCTCGGCCTCTGTGATCAAGCTGTTCGACGCCTCGATCGAGCAGATGGTCGCGCTCGCCGTTCTCATGCCGATCGTGGCGTCCATGGGCGGCAATGCTGCCACGCAGACCATGGCAGTGGCCGTGCGTGCGCTGGCGACGCGGGAGCTGGGCCCGGTCAACGCCCGCCGCGTCATCTTGCGCGAGGTTGCGGTCGGCCTGGTCAACGGGCTGCTGTTTGCCCTGATCCTATCGCTCGTCGTGCTGGTTGTGTTCGGCACGGGCAAGCTGGGGCTCGTGATCGCAGCAGCGATCATTGTCAATCTGCTGGCAGCTGCGCTTGCCGGCATCCTTATCCCTCTTGCGCTGGCCCGGCATGGCTTTGATCCGGCGGTGGCTTCCGGCGTGTTCGTCACGACGGTGACCGACGTGGTCGGTTTTTTCGCCTTTCTCGGGCTCGCCACTATATTCCTGCTATGACCGCTGAATGCTGCCAGGGGGAACTGCAATGACCGTTCGCGTGCGTCGGCTGGAAGCGAAGGACAAGGCAGCGTGGTTGCCACTGTTCGAGGCCTATATCGAGTTCTACAAAGCGACCGTCCCCGATGACGTCATCGAGATCACGTGGGCGCGGCTGTTGTCGGGCGTGGAAGGCGTGCACATCGGCTTGGTTGCTGTGGACGATAGCGACAAGCCGATCGGCATCGCGCACGCGCTGTTTCACCGCTCCACGTGGTCACCGACCTGGTATTGCTATCTGGAGGATTTGTTCGTGGAGCCGACGCTGCGCGCCAAGGGCGTCGGCCGCAAGCTGATCGAGGCCGTCTATCAGGAGGCCGAAGCGCGCCAGTGCACGCGTACCTATTGGACGACGCAGGAGTTCAACTACCGCGCGCGCGGCCTTTACGACCAGATGGCGACGAAGTCTCCGTTCGTGCAGTACCGCCGATAGGCCAGATCGCCAAGCTGACCGCCAAGCCGCCACCGGTCTCGCTCGCCGTCGCCACAGCAGGGCCACGCCCGCCACGTTCAGGGCATCGGACCAAAGCGGTCCCGCATTGAGCGGTCGTGCAGCCGAAGGAACAGCGACCCAATTGACATGGCGCTCATCAGGCCGACACCCGTGCGAAAATCGCCGTGGTCTCCCGGCCTTGCGGCAACACAAAGTTGGTGTACCACTGGATCGACTACACGAGAGTAGTTGGACAACGCTGGTTCAAAAGTAGAAAAAACGGAGGAAACCATGAAGATCAATCGTCGTTATTTTGCTTGGTCAGCGGTTGCCGTTGGCTTCTTGGGGGGCGTCCCCGTTGTGGCAGGCTCAGCTGACGAAGACGCTGTCGCGAAAAACGTCGAAGCCTTTCGCTCAGCCCAAATCGCGGCGGACGCTAAGGCATTCGACGCCCTCTGCGCACCTGAGCTCAGCTACAGCCATTCGGATGGTCGCGTCGAGGACAAGGCAGCCTTCATTGCGAACGCTACAAGCGGAAAGTCCAAAGTTCTGTCTCTTGCCTACAACAACCCGAAAATTCAGGTGGTTGGCACAGTCGCGATCGTACGGTTCCATTGGGTGGGCGAGAGCGAGACTGTGCCCGATGGCAAGAAGAACGCCACCAATCTCCACATTCTTATGAACTGGCAAAAACAGGGCACCGACTGGAAGCTTTTGGCCCGCTCATCCACTAAACTCTGATCACACGCTCCTGAGACCAGCACGTTGGCAGAGCGTGCTGGTCCAAGGGTTGTGTGCGTAACCACAGCGTTTCCGTGTACACCCGGCAACAGACTAGCGCTCAACTATCCTGGCCACCCTCAGGACGGTCCACTCAAATTGAGTACACGCCCTAGCTAGCTGGAGGCGGCTTTCGGTCCGGATAGCTGCGCGCCATGCCGTCGCGCACGTCGTTTTGGATGCCGTACTGCGGGAACGGGTAGCGGAAGCCGTTGCGCGCCAGCGTTTCCATTCCCGCGATGGCCTTTTCCAGCTGGTCCGGCGGCAGCGCCATCAGCATCTCATCATCGAGCACGCCGCCATAACGGCGCTCGGCGAAGCATGGGATCGACAACGAGGGCTCGCGCTTGGTCAGAGCCCGGCCCCAGCTATCGGCGCACGCGCTCTCGCCCACGACGCCCCAGTCGAACTTTTTGTAACCCGCCCATTGCAGGCCGTTGATGAAATACATCATGGCCCCGGGCGTTGCGTAGAAGAGGGCAATATCTGGTGGCTCGAGGCGGCCCGAAGCGAGCGGGGCGATGGCGAGCGCCTGGTACTTGCCGTCCGGCACACAGTGCATGGCCGCCTGATGCGCGCGGGCATCCTCGATCCCGGAGAACCAAACGCCCACCATGTGCTGGCCGGATTGCCATTTCGCATCCTTGGCCGTGCCGAGGCCGACCACGGCGCGGCACTGCGCACCGACGAGATCCTCGGCCGTGACGCCGACGGTCCAGCCGAGACGCGAGGCCTGGGCCACGACTTGATCCAGCGTGTGCACGGCCTTGGGGCGGCGGATGCGCGGGATAGCCTCCATCTCGGCCTTGTCCTCGAACAGCTTCATGCCGAACGGGATCGAGCGCAATTTGAGCAGGCGCTCCAGATCAGCAGCGAGCTTCGGCAGGTCGAGGGGCATAGCAGCCTCCGGCGATGATGCCGTTATAGGGTTGCTGCAAGCTGCGCTGGCGTCAATCGCGCAGGCCTGACAGGCAGCCGGCAGATGGATTAGGGTCAGTGCAAGCGGATGCCAGCAGGAGGAATTGCCGTGATTGAACGCATCATGCTGCCCGGGATCATGGAGCCGGTGAGCCACTACTGCCATGTGGTCAAGGCGGGCCCGATAGTATGGGTGTCCGGCATCGTCGGCATGACGGCGGACGGCAAGATTCCAGGCGACACCGCAGCGCAGTTCGATATCGCCATCGACGTGATGGACCAGTGCCTGAAGGCGGCGGGAGCAGGGCCCGAGCATGTCACCAAGGTTCAAGTTTTCATGACTGACATCAAGGAGCGGCCGCTGATCAACCCGCGTCGTATCGCCTATTTTGGCGCCAATCGGCCCGCGTCGACTCTGGTGGAGGTGAAGGGACTGGTCGACCCACGCATGAAGGTCGAGATCGAGTGCCAGGCCTACCTGGGCTGAGCTGAAGGGCGGGCGACGTCGGCACGCCTGATCGGCCGCTACAGCGTCGGCCCAAAGATTTCAACTGGCCGGTGCGAGCTGCTGGCGCTAGGCGCACCGATCTGCGAACGTCTGACCGCCCTTGGCGTGCTCGCCCGCATGCGTGCGGAGTTCGTGTCTCAGCCTCAATGGTCCGCCCGCATGCACTGCGGCGCGAAATGACAGGCGCTTAGACATATTTGTCACTAAAGATGTTGAGCTGACGTTTTCAACAGCCTGTATTATCAACAGTTTTCTTCAATTTGAGGTTTTTGCTTATTCCTTATTCAAATCACTCCTGCTCGCAGCGTTTTCTCAGCGATTTTAATGACTTCGTGATGGCTTGCGGTTCGCGTCGCAGCTTTGCGGGCTGTTGCGGCAGAACAACATGAGCAAAACCGAAAATGCGTAAGCGGCGGATAGCGATAGACAGCTCGTTAACGCCGCTGCTTTGTTGACATTGTTGTAGTGCTAGGGGGCTTGTCATGTCAGGTACGATTCGTGCCACCGAATGCGTTGATACACGCTCAGGGCTGGTTGAAGTTGCGTGGTTGAGACTTGGTCGCACGATATCGCTCGGTGCCCCTCTCGGGGCGCTCGCCGCGCTCCTGTTGGCACTGGCGATGGGCACGGCGACGCTGGCCAGCGATCTCGATACGGACAAATGGGCTGCGCGCCAGCTCAAGTGTGATGGGTTCGAGAACAATCGCTGCTATCGCTACGTCGATGACAGGCGGCGCAACAAGCCGTATCTGAAGCCGCAAAAATACGTCGAGGAGCCGGACCGCTACTATGTGAAGACGGCCCATCCCCGAAGGTACCACCACTATCCGCAGCACTACCGGCGCTATGCTGACATGTATTATGGGCGCCCTCGTCATCATCGGCACGACCATTGGAACAGGGGCCGCTGGGATCGTGATCGCTGGGATGGGGACAGGGATCACGGCCGTTGGGACAGGGACCGCGATCGCGACGACAAGTGGGGCTATCGGACACACGATGGACGCTACGAGCGCCAGTGCTTGTATTTGATCACGACGAAGGGCGCCGAAGCGCAGACCGAGAATGGCGCACTGATCTCGGCCAAGCGGGCGTGGCGGGCCTCGGTGCGAGCCGACTTCGGCGAGCGCTATCAGGATCTCAACAATGCCAAGCGCGGCGAGTATCGCTGCTGGCGCTCCTCGACCAACGAGAGCGCGCTGGGTAGAGCTGGCGAGTGGCTGACCGGTCAATACCGCAAGCGCTGCCAGGTCTGGGCCACTCCCTGTCTCGGCGAGCGTCAGACGCTCGAAGGCGATCAAGACGACAAGGAATGACCCGATCCGATTGAGGAATACTTGCGGATCGCACGACAAGCTACGGGGCCCGAGTACAATTCGGGCCCCGAAACTTTTGCGCCTCACGTCAGCTCGACGGCGCGTCGAGCTTGCGGGTCAGGTTCTCGAACTCGCGGCGCAGCTCCTCGTTCTTGAAAATCTGCTCGAAGGTTGGAGCTTCGAGCTTCTGGATTGCCTCGAACGAGGTCGCGCTGTCGCGCATCAGGTTGCGGAGCTGGAAGCTCGCCTCCACCGTCTCGTAGGTGTTGTCGGCGATACGCAGATCGTGCGTGGCGCGGCTGCGCGCCTTGGCGATCTGCTCGCGCTGCTGCAGGAGATAACGTCGGTATCCGCGAGCAGCTTCCTCGGCCAGGCGCTGGCTATCGCGGTTCGCCTCGAGTGCGCGCTTCTGATCCGGCCGGTTTTCTGCTCGCAAGAGGTCGTTGGTCTTGGTGCGCGCCGCGGTGATGTCTTTCATGATGGCATCGAGTTTCGGCAGGTATTGCTTGTCGATCTTGCCGATGAGGCTGTCCTGGGCGTGCACGAGCATGGCGAACAGCGCGGCATGCATGGCGAAATACTTGCGTGCGGCGCTGATGTTCTCGCCGGACTGGGCCATCAGTTTCGCGAGCTGGCCGTCGATCAGCTTGGCAGAATTGAACACCGCGACGAGGCGCACGAGGTCGCCTGACAATACGCTGTCGAGCAACAAGTCGACCTGATCTGGTGCGAGCTGAATGCCGCTGTTGGCGAGCGCCGTGTGAACCTCGCTCTTGGCTGCGGCAATCGCGCCCTTGTTGGCCTCGATCCTCTTCTTCGACTCCTCGATGTCGTTGCCAAGGCTGTCCACCGTGTCGGTCAGGAGGCCCGGCAGCACGGCATCCTTGGGCGCGGTGAGCTGCTTCTCGCGCAGCTTGACGATGCGGTCGTCGAGGTCGCGAATGTTCCGGCGCAGGGTTTCGATCTTGCGCTGGATATCGACGACAGGAACGTCGGTGATCACGCCGAGCGCTGCATCGAGCAGCTCGCCGATCTTTCTCTCCCGGTCTTCCCGCGTCTCGGTCCACAGCGGCTTCATGAGGAAGTCGCTTTCGGGGGGAGCTTCTTGGCTTCGCCGCGGTTCTTGGCGGCATCCTGCAGAATGGCGTCGATCGCCTTCATGAGGCGCTGGGCCTGCTCGTAGGCAAGATCGCCCTCGCGCGGATCCTTCGCTGCCTCGGCGGCCTTGGGCGCTGGATCGCCAGCCTGTGGTGTGCCGGGTGTCGCCCCTTTGGGCTGTGATTGGGCGAGGCGAGTGGTGCTGTCTCCCTTCGCCAGCAAGTCGGCAATGCCATCGCGCTGCGCGGTTTGCGCTGCCGCGCTGGAGACCGTAGCTGCCAGCAACCCGGCCGCGAGTAGCCGGACCGCAGTCACCGCACTGACATGTCCGCTCATGTCCAACCTCCGCACCCGCCGGAACCTGGGCTGGCAATGGGGCAAATAGATGGTTCCCGACAAAGCTTCAACGGGCAATGCCGTTAAATCCAGCGCCGGGCTTGTGCCTTGTAGCTGCGGTAAGCCTCGCCGAACCGGCGCTCGAGGTAAGCCTCTTCAGGTTCAATGGCGAGTTTGATCAGCGCCACGGCGATGGCAGGGACAGCAACGAGCAGCCAGGTCGAGCGCAGGGCGAGGCCCAGTCCAAAGAACGCGATCAGCGCCGCCAGATACAGCGGGTTGCGGCTGCGGGCATAGAGCCCTTGCGTAGCCAGGGCATCGGCCGGACCGGTTGGATCGAAGGTGGTCCCCACTGCGCGCAGAGCCATCAAGCCCCCAAGACCGAGGCCGAGACCAGACAAAAAGATTACCCCGCCGAACCAGCGCACCAGCAGATTTTCCGGTAGAGCCGGCAGCGGCAGCCAGCTCTCGAGCAACCAGGCGCCAGCCAATGCGACAGCATAGATGATGGGTGGCCAGGGAATGCTGCTGGGTCGATCCTCGGGGTTGGGGTTCATGACGGGCGTCTGGTCTCAAGTATTGACACGGGCATCCGCCGCTTTGATCAGTTCCGTCAGCCGGGCATCGACGCTGCGGGCGTCATTGAGAAGGACCATGTGGGTGAGCCGCTTCGGCGCACCGATCAGCTTCGCGGGGACCAGAGGCGGTTCGAAAGGCCTGTCGCCCAGGTCGAGCGCGAGCCGCAAACCGCGCCCGCTGGTCTCGATCAGGGCAAATTCGGCCGGCCGGGCTACAGAAATGTAGGGTGGAGCGGCCGACAGGCGGGCTCCGGGCAGAGCCTTGGCGATTTCGCCGGCGAGCAGGCGATACAGCGGTTGATAGCCCTTGGCGGCGGCGATCAGCTCCTCGAGGCGTGCGTCCTGCGCTGGAGGTACCGGGTCTGGTGCTGGTGCGACGACAGGCTGAGACGCGACGCGTGGAGCCGCGGGCCTGGCGCTGGCAGCAGCAGCCCGCTTCAACGGCGAGGGTGCGGGTTTGTCGCCGTAGAGCGGGCGGCCGCCGTTGGCATGGATGCGCTCGAGCCATGAGGCCCAACTGAATACAAAGCCTTGGCCACGCAGCCAGTCGATGGCGTCGTTCTTGTTGGTGAACCTCTGGGCACCGATGGCATCCATCCATTCCGCGAGATCGCGGCCGGTGTCCTCCTTGAGGCCGGCAATGAACTCCCGCTCCATTTCGCCGAAGTCTTTCGCCATCGGCCGATCTCTCATAGTGTGCCGTCGAGGCGACGCGCCGCAGAGAGTTTACCTGATTTGGCGTGACGCCGCAGAGGCATCGTTCGCAGGTGGCCTTCCGGCCGAAAGAACCGCGGAGTTATCGGCATGGCGATCCGCAACGAGTATCCGACGCTCGATTTCGACCTTGGCGAGACGGCTGACCAGTTGCGCGCCAGCGTGCGCTCGTTCACGGCCGACGAGATCGCGCCGATCGCCGCCGAGTTGGACCGGACGGACGAGTTTCCCCGCCACCTGTGGCCGAAGATGGGAGCGCTCGGCCTGCACGGCATTACGGTCGAGGAGGAGTACGGCGGCGCTGGCCTCGGCTACCTCGAGCACGTCGTAGCGATGGAGGAGGTGAGCCGCGGCTCGGCGGCTGTGGGCCTTTCCTATGGCGCCCACTCCAATCTGTGCGTCAACCAGCTTCGCCGTAACGGCACCGACGCGCAGAAGCGCAAGTATCTGCCCAAGCTGATCTCGGGCGAGCACGTGGGCAGCCTTGCCATGAGCGAAGCCGGGGCCGGCTCCGATGTCGTGTCGATGCAACTTCGTGCCGAGAAGAAGGGCGACCGTTACATCCTCAACGGCACCAAGATGTGGATCACCAATGCGCCCGACGCGCAGGTGATCGTGGTCTACGCCAAGACCGATCCCAAGGCAGGCTCACGCGGGATTACGGCCTTCATCATCGAGACCGGCTGGAAGGGATTCAAAATCGCGCAGAAGCTCGACAAGATGGGCATGCGCGGCTCCTCCACCGGCGAGCTCGTGTTCGAGAACTGCGAGGTGCCCGAGGAGAATGTGCTGGGTGCCGTCGGCAAGGGCGTGAATGTGCTCATGAGCGGCCTCGACTACGAGCGCGCTGTGCTGGCGGCCGGTCCGCTCGGCATCATGCAGGCGGCAATGGATGTGGTTGTGCCGTACGTGCACGAGCGCAGACAGTTCGGCGCGCCGATCGGCACGTTCCAGCTCGTGCAGGGCAAGGTCGCCGACATGTACACGACCATGAATGCGTGCAAGGCCTACGTGTACACTGTGGCCAAAGCCTGCGATCGCGGCCAGACCACGCGCAAGGACGCGGCCGGCGCCATCCTCTACGCCGCCGAGAAAGCGACCCTGGTGGCGCTCGACGCCATCCAGCTTCTGGGCGGCAACGGCTATATCAACGAGTATCCGACCGGGCGCCTGCTGCGCGACGCCAAGCTGTACGAGATCGGCGCCGGCACCAGCGAGATCAGGCGCATGCTGATCGGCCGCGAGCTGTTCGAGGAGACGGCGTGAGCCCCACCCGTTGACCGCCTGTCACCCCTGCACCATGTTGCTGTGCAGCAACATATTGGAGCCAGCCTATGCCCACACCCGCGGAAGACCCCGTCGTCATCGTTTCAGGTGCGCGTACTCCCATGGGTGGCTTCCAGGGCGTATTTGCTTCCGTCACCGCACCTGAGCTCGGCGGGTCGGCTATCAAGGCCGCGGTGGAACGCGCAGGCGTGAAGCCGGACGAGGTGGCGGAAGTGTTGATGGGCTGCGTGCTGCCGGCGGGGCAAGGACAGGCGCCGGCGCGGCAGGCGTCGCGCAATGCGGGCCTGCCCGACTCCGTCCCATGCACCACCGTCAACAAGATGTGCGGCTCGGGCATGAAGACGGTGATGATGGCCTATGAGGCGCTGCATGTGCGTCCCAAGGACGTGATCGTGGCCGGCGGCCTGGAGAGCATGACCAACACGCCGTTCATCCTGCCGAAGATGCGCACCGGCCAGCGGCTCGGGCACACGCAGGTCTATGATCACATGTTTCTCGACGGCCTGGAGGATGCCTATGACAAAGGGCGCCTCATGGGTACCTATGCCGAGGACACGGCACAGCACTACCAGTTCACGCGCGAGGCGCAGGACGCCTACGCCATCGAGAGCTTGAGGCGGTCGAAGGTGGCCAATGAGGACGGCAGCTTCGACAAGGAGATCGTCGCCGTCACGGTAAAGTCGCGCAAGGGCTCGACGGACGTGGCCCGCGACGAGCAGCCGTTCAGTGCCGATCCGGCCAAGATCCCGACCTTGAAGCCCGCGTTCCGCGAGGGCGGCACGGTCACACCCGCTAACTCCAGCTCGATTTCGGATGGTGCCGCTGCGCTCGTGCTGATGCGCGAGAGCGAGGCGAAACGGCGCAAGCTCAAGCCGCTGGCGCGGATCGTGGCGCAAGCGAGCCATGCCCAGGCCCCGGCCTGGTTCACGACCGCGCCCATCGGCGCCATCAAGAAGGTGCTGGAAGGCGCCGGCTGGAATGCCAAGGACGTCGGCCTTTACGAGATCAACGAGGCCTTTGCCGTCGTGACCATGGCGGCCATGAAGGACCTCGCGCTCCCGCACGACAAGGTCAACGTGCACGGCGGCGCCTGCGCGCTGGGCCACCCGGTCGGAGCGTCGGGCGCGCGCATCATCGTCACGCTGATCAATGCCATGGAGAAGCGTGGCGAGACAAAGGGCATCGCCGCGCTGTGCATCGGCGGCGGCGAGGCCACAGCAGTGGCCATTGAGCGGATGATGTAGTCCCACCGCTGCTGCGGTGTCGCGCGCCTAGCGTGCCTTTTGCGCCTTGACTGGGGCCGGCGGTTCGCTGTTGCCCGGCGCAAGCTCGGCCTTCAGATCAAACGTCGCGCAGCCTTTCTCCGCCAGCCGAGCGTTGAATGCTTCGATGCGTGCCAGCATTCTGGCCTGGTCGGCATCCGGATCCATTCCATACGACGCGCCCGCAACAATGGGCGACGACACCTTCTGTAACGCCTTCGCCACCGCAGAGGGCCGATGGCGTTCTCCGGCATCCCGCAGTTGGAGAATACTGACATGGATGATGCCGCTGATCTTCTTGCAGTCGAGCTTCTGCTCTGCCTCGCTGAGGACGAAACGGCCGTCGCTGTTGAGGTTGCCCCCTACTGGCAGGCTGGCCTTGAGCTTGTCGTATCTGCTGGTGGATGGAGAAAAGCCGGGCTCGGCCGCAGCGCAGCCGCCAACCGCCGCAGCAAGGACGAACGCGAGCAAATAGTTGGTGCCGGCCATAGCAGGTCCACGGTGTGCGCGTCACTCCCTGCGCGTGGAACATGGCGCGGATGGGGCGACTGCCGAGTTGTCGACCATGCGCGGCACAGGCTAAGACGGGCTTAAGCCAGCACGGCGAGTGATGGAGGACCAGCATGCCGCAGACAATAACCAGAGGCTACAAGGCCATGGTGGCGGATGCCAAAAAGGCGATCGAGGAGATCGAGGCCCAGGATGCGGTAAAACTCGCCGGCAGCAGTGACGTCGTGCTTGTCGACCTGCGTGACCCGCGCGAGATGGAGCGGGACGGAAGAATACCGGGCGCCTTCCATTGCACACGCGGGATGCTTGAATTCTGGATCGATCCGGAGAGCCCCTACTACAAGCCGATTTTCGGGGAGGACAAGAAGTTCGTCTTCTTCTGCGCTGGCGGCATGCGCTCGGCGCTCGCTGCCAAGACGGCGCAGGACATGGGGCTGAAACCCGTCGCCCACATTCTCGGCGGCTTCGGAGCCTGGAAAGTGGCCGGGGGACCCGTGGAGGCGGTATCGCCGAAGCAGGGCTAGCTTCTGCCCGGCGGCCGATATGCTGAGCTAGCTCTGCCGCGCGGTGCGGCTATACTTTAGTACAATCTCTCAAGCACTTGGGCGCAGAGCCGCGCCTGCAACACAACGATCACGCCGTGGCTGTTCCCCAGGGAACAGGCGTTCCTGGCGTGCACCTCCAGAGTGCAGCGCAAGACAGTGATTTGGGCAGGGGCCTCATGCGAACATGAGCCAGACCTTATGCGCTTCATCATCCTGGAACTAGCGGCAGTCCTGCGCGATTTCGGCGTCGCGCTCTTCGACCTCCTGTCGCGGCGCGCCGGCCGGCGCTACGAGCACAGCATTCATGTGCGTGCTCCGCGCGACATGGTCTGGGCGGTCGCATCGGCGCGCAACATCACGTTGGACGGCTCGCCTCCAATCGTCATCAAGGCGTTGCCCTCGCCCGAACAGGGCGTCGAGGTCCTCCAGGTGCGGACCGGCGATCTGACCTACAGGATCGGGCTGCGTGAGCTCGAGCGTCGCGAAGGTGTCGGCGAGACACATGCTGTGGTGCCGGAGCATACCGATCACTTGGCTATGATTGCCGGCGTGAGGACATCCGGCTTCAGGCTCGTCGATGCGCGCAGCGGCACGCGACTTACCATGTTCCAGGAAGGCGACCGCGTGCGTTTTTCGGCACGCATCAGTACGCCCATGGCATTGCGATTGATGGGACGCCGTATCGCGGCCGCAAGCGAGCAGGCGGCAGCCATGCGCCGCCGAGTCTCAGGCGTCGCCCGGGCCGCATAGTCTCCCTCTGCCTGACAGCAACACAGCCATTGCTCTTTTGAGTGCCGGACGCCTGCGAAAAGTCACGGTGTTGCCGCACAGTCGGAACCGTGAACCGCAGGACGGCGTTGATCGAACGGATTGGCATGGATCGATTGCGTGTGCGTATCACCCGCTGTTCATTGGCGCTATCGCTTGCGGTGAAGTTCGGCCTGGGCGCTTGGGTTGCCCTCGCGCTGCTTGGAGGTCCAACGGGGGGCGCGGCGCTGACGCCCCCGAGCAAGCAAGGCCTCGAGGCCCAATCTTCCGTCGAGCTGGCGCAGTCCCGGAGAAAGAAACGGCGCGCGCGAGCGCTGCGATCGAGGATCGAGCGGGAGCATGATGAGCGGGCGGCGGAAGCGCAGCGCGTGCCTGAACCCGCAAAGCGCCAGCAGGGCGGCAAAGGCGCGCCTGACCCTGGCAAGGATGCGGCACCTGAAAAAGGCGACGCCAACAACGCAGCTGCGAGCAAGGCTGCAGCGCCGGATCACCAACCTCCCGATGCCCAGCCTGAACCCAAGGAGCACGTGTGGTCGGACGCGGAGATCATCGCTGCGCTCGAAGACTGCGTGCAGGCGCTAGCGCCGATCGCGGCGCATGTGGAGGTTTCCAAGCCAATCCGGAGCGGGCAATGCGGCGCGCCGGCAGCCGTCGTGGTCAAGCGCGTGGGCGCAACGACGCCGGTCGAGATCAGTCCGCCGGCGGTCGTCAATTGCCGCATGGTCGCCAGGCTGCACGACTGGGTGGAATCGACGCTGCAACCCACGGCCCATGATCTGCTCAAGGCGCCGATCGTGCGTATGATCAATGCCTCGGGCTACGTCTGCCGCAACCGCAATGGCTCGAGCCTGGACAAGATAAGCGAGCATGCGTTCGCCAACGCACTCGACATCTCGGCTTTCGTGACGGCGGACCGGCGAACGATCGACGTGCTGACACACTGGGGCAAGACCGAGCGGGATCTGCGTGCAGAAGCGATCGCAAGAGCGGAAGCGGAGAAGCAGGCCAAGGCACAAGCCGCTGCTGCGAAAGCTGCCGAGAAAGAGAAAGGCAGAGCGCCGGCTGGACGCGATGAGCCTGTCCCGGCCGATCGCGCAGGCAAGGGCAAGGATGCCGGCCGTGCTGCCGAGGCTGAGCCATCGAGGCAACCGGACCCAACGGCAAAGGATAAGCGGAGCAAAGGTCGCGAAGTGGCGGCCGCCGAACGCAATAATCTAGGCGGTGGCAATCCACGTCCTGTTGCAGATGCGCGAGCCGCCGACAAACCTGCGGCAATCACCAACGAAGGTGCCTTCCTGCGCCGGTTGCACAAAGGCGCGTGCGGTCCTTTCACAACAGTGCTTGGCCCGGAGGCCAACGAGGCGCACCGCAATCACTTCCACTTCGATCTCGCCGAGCGCCGACGCCGCGCGTTTTGCGAATAGCAGGCTTCCCGGCACTCAGTCCCACAGGCGTGCCGCCCCGCGGGCGCCGCTGGCATCGCCCCATTTCGGTGGCCGGACAATCACGTGCGTATCGTCGGCGAAAACGTGCGGGCTGATTAGCCGCGGCAATTGCACATAGAGATGCGCAAGCTGAGATACACCGCCGCCCAGCACGATCACATCCGGATCGAATATGTTGACCATGGCTGCGAGCCCACGGGCGAGGCGTGAGGCGTGCCGATCGAGCGTCGCTTGGGCTGCTGCATTCCCCAGACCGGCACGGTGCGCGATCTCCTCGACCGTGAGGCTCTCGCCTGCGGTTCGCACATGATCGGCGGTAATCGCAGGGCCGCTGACCCAGGTTTCCATGCAGCCCGAGCGGCCACACCAGCAGGCCGGGCCCGGATGCTCGGCGGTGCCGGCCCAAGGCAGCGGATTGTGGCCCCATTCACCACCGATGCCGCGTGGCCCATCAATAATGCGTCCATGATGCACCAATCCGCCGCCGCAACCTGTGCCCAGGATGACGCCGAACACCATGGATGCACCCGCCGCTGCCCCATCGGCGGCTTCGGAGAGGGCGAAACAGTTGGCATCGTTGGCGCAGCGAATCGGGCAAGCAAGCCTAGCCTCGACATCGCGATCGAACGGCCGTCCGTTGAGCCAGGTCGAGTTGGCGTTCTGCACGAGGCGGGTCCTTGGTGACAACGAGCCCGGCATGCCGATGCCGACGCTGCCGCGTGCGCCGCTGTCGGCTTCGAGAACGCCAATGATCGATGCGATGGTCTCAATGGTCGCCGCATAGTTATCGCGCGGAGTCGGTCTGCGATGCCGGCACAACTCGACGCCATCAGGACCCAGCGCGACGCCTTCGATCTTGGTGCCGCCGAGGTCGATGCCGAACTTGATCTTGCCGTCACGTGTACCGGATGCGGCGTTGCTCATGCGTCGCCGGGGTGCGGATTGGCCTGCAGGAGGTCGAGTGCCGGCGCGATCTCGGCCGGAGATAGACCAGTCCCTGACGCAAAAACCAGCAACAGAGACTCGTCATCGGCTAGATGCTGGAGCACGGCGGCGAGCATCCCGTGGCTGGCAGCGTCGCGGCGCAGGACTTGTGGGGAAAGGCCGGTGGTGGACAGGAAGCCAGTGAGCCGTGCCACATCCTCGGCCAGAAATGCGAGCGCCTGCGCGGCGATCTCCTCGGCCCGGGTTGTGGTCATCGGCTGCTGCTTGAGATGGCTCGGCAACATGGAGGAAACCTCCTCTTAACTGCGTTCACCCTGTCTTAAACAGTTGGTTAGCGTTTTGTTGGACACTCGACTGCAGCAGCTCCATCGAATTGGTGCAAGAGGGTGGCGGAGCGCCAGACGGGTCGCGGGACGCATGACATACCAGGAAAGCATGCGCACGATCGAGGGCCGCAGTCCTCGGGTCGGCAGCGCGATCAAGACGGTGCTGATCGTCGAGGACAACGAGCTCAACATGAAGCTCTTCCACGACCTTCTCGACGCGCACGGTTATCGCACGTTGCAGACGCGCAATGGCATGGACGCATTGAGGCTTGCTCGTGATCAGCGGCCAGATCTCATTCTGATGGATA
Organism: uncultured Alphaproteobacteria bacterium; assembly: GCA_963806735.1. Classification (GTDB taxonomy): domain Bacteria; phylum Pseudomonadota; class Alphaproteobacteria; order Rhizobiales; family Hyphomicrobiaceae; genus CADEFX01. Next base: position 137,325 of record CAWEBE010000001.1, read on the forward strand.
TCCAGCTTCCCGAGGTGTCCGGCCTGGAAGTCACCAAATGGCTCAAGGAGGATGACGAGCTGCGCCGGATCCCGGTCGTCGCGGTGACGGCTTTCGCCATGAAAGGCGATGAGGAGCGCATCCGGCAAGGAGGATGTGAAGCCTATATTTCAAAGCCAATTTCGGTCGGGACGCTCATCGATACAGTGCGCCGTTTCATCGGCGAAGCTTAGAGGAACGGCTAGGTTAAAGTATCAGAGGTGCGTAATGACCGCCCGCGTGCTCGTCGTCGATGACGTTCTCGCCAATGTGAAGCTGCTCGAGGCACGCCTCGCTGCGGAGTATTTCGAGGTCCTGACGGCCTACAGCGGACCTGAAGCGCTCGAGGTATGCGCGCGCGAGCGGGTCGACGTCGTGCTGCTTGACGTCATGATGCCTGGCATGGACGGGTTCGAGGTATGCCGGCGCATCAAACAGGATCCGGCGACTGCGCACGTGCCCGTCATCATGGTGACCGCGCTCGACCAGTCCGCGGATAAGGTCCAGGGGCTCGACGCCGGTGCGGACGACTTTCTGACCAAGCCTGTCGACGATATCGCGCTCGTGACGCGGGTCAAAAATCTCGCTCGTCTCAAGGTTCTGAGTGACGACCTGATGATGCACGCTGCGCCTGCAAGGCAGATGGAGTTGAGCGCGACGTCGGCTGGCGAAAGCGGTGCCACGGAGCGTGGGCGCATCCTGATCGTGGAGGATCACGCACGCAGTGCCGCGCGCATGGTGGAGGGAATGGCCAGGACGCATACCGTTACGGTGGAAAGCGATCCGCAGACGGGCCTGCTGAAGCTGCTCGACGAGGGCTGCGATCTGTTGATCGTCAGCCTCAGCCTGGCGCAGGCGGACGGGCTGAGGCTGGTCTCGCAGGTGCGTTCCCTCGAACGCACGCGACATTTGCCGATTATCATCCTGGTGGAGCCGGGTGACGAGCCGCGCCTGATGCGCGGCCTCGACATGGGCGTCAACGACTATCTGATGCGGCCGGTCGAGCGCAATGAAATGCTCGCGCGCGTGCGCACGCAGATCAGGCGCAAGCGCCATTCCGACCGGTTGCGCGCACGGCTCGAGGAAAGCGTCGAGCTTGCCGTTGTTGATCCGCTCACCGGCCTCCACAACCGGCGCTACATGGAAGAGCACCTGCGCACTTTGGTTGCGCAGGCCATTCGCACGGGCCGGCCGCTGTCGCTGCTTATTGCCGACATCGATCACTTCAAGGCGGTCAACGATACGTGGGGGCACGATGTCGGCGACAAAGTCTTGCGCCAAGTCGCGCAGCGCTTCCGTCAGAACATCCGCAGCATGGACCTCGCGTGCCGCTTCGGCGGCGAGGAGTTCGTGGGCATTATGCCTGATCTCGATCTGGCTCGCGCCCTGCAAGTCGGCGAGCGGCTCAGGGCCAGCATTGCCGGCGATGTGATCACTGTAGGACCGGGAAAGCCGCTTCAAGTGACGGCAAGTGTTGGTTTGGCTGCATTGGCGGGCTGGGACGATACGCCCGACAGCCTGATCAAGAGGGCCGATCTGGCGCTATACGCGGCCAAGCGCCGCGGCCGCAATCGCGTCATGAGCGATGCCGCTTGATCCTCTGGTGGTTGCAGACGACGTGGCACGCCAGTCGAACCTAGGCCCAGAGCGCGCGAGCTGAATAGTCATTATTTTCAAGTGTCTATTGGTTCTTCGCTGGGTCCCAGGATTCCAGGTTGCCCAAGCAGGTTGGGTCGTTTTGGCAGCCGCGTTAACGCTCCGCGTGCAACCTATTGCAGGGTTCCCGAACATCTGCCATCCTATGGAGGTCTGAACTAGGGGACATGCGCTGGATAGGCGGGAGCGGCGGACTAGCGCGCATTTCTCACACTGAATGACGAAATCCTCTCGAGGCTCGGGTCCGCCGCATCTCCCGAGCATTGAGGGGTGCCGGTCGGCCGTAGTGGCTGGAGTGGCCTCCTCGTTAGATGCCACGCAAGGCCGACTGGAAACCAAGTGGATGACCAACGCCCTCTTTGGCTCTCCGCTTGGTCTAGTGCCGTGGTCTGTGGCCGCTCGGTCTAAATTACCCCGCTGCCGAGATTGGTCACAGACCCGGCCGAGGCCACCATCGGACAACTCCGGCAGTAGCTTCTCACAGTGTCACTGTTTGCGGTGGTGCAGCGCTACTCGATACAGGACGCGCTGCGGATCTTGCACGCCAGCTACTTGATCTTCGTCTCCTTGAAGGCGACGTGCTTCTTGGCAACGGGATCGTATTTCTTGAAGCTCAGCTTGTCTGTCGCCGTGCGTGGGTTCTTCTTCGTGACGTAGAAGAAGCCTGTGCCGGCGGTGCTCAGAAGCTTGATTTTCTGTGTTACGGGCTTCGCCATGGCGCTCTCGCAACTTCACTCCATTTCGGGAATGGAGGCACTTTTACCGAGGGGCGGCGCGATGTCAAGGCGCGGTCGTCGCGCTCGACGCGCTGAGCAGCTCACGGCGAAAGCTGCCGTTGCGATTGTGATAGTAGGGCACTGGCGCGGCAGCATTATGCAGGTCCCCGGCCTTGAGTTCGATCCGCCAGATCCTCGAGGACGACGCGTGTGATCGGGGGCAGATCCAGGGTGCGCGCTTCCTCCAGCGTCATCCAGACAAGGCCCGACAGTTCCTCCTCTGGCGCGTCTGTGCGATGGATGATCGCGGATGCGTCCGTGCAGAAGAAGCGTGTGTCGAACCGGCGTGGACGCCCGGGTGGTGTGATGGCGCGCGCAAAGTAGGTCAGAGGCGTCAACTTGGGTGCAAAGCCAGTCTCGTAGAACCGCCGCCATGCAGTGTTTCTGGGCAAGGCGCGTCCATTGGGCGGCTCGCCGATAACAAGACCGGCCTCTTCGTAGGTCTCGCGCACGGCGGCCAGTGCCAAGGCGCGCGCGCGTGACTTGCTCGGCACGCCCTTCATATCGAGAAGCAATTTCTCCACCTCGAGCGGATCGAGCTCGTCGGCGGCGGCCACCACGCGATCTGCCCGGTCGACCCGACCACCAGGAAAGACGTATTTGCCGGGCATGAACTTCATGTCCATGCGCCGCTTGCCGAGCAGCACCCGCGGCGCGCCCGCAGCATGATCGACAATGATAAGCGTTGCCGCGTCGCGAGGCCGTATGGCCGGCTGCTTTGGGACGGCTTTGCCGTCCGGTGGCGACACCGCGCCCGTCATCGCGCGCCTCCCGTAGAGGCGTCGGTGGGCGGCAGTGGATCGACCGGCGCGTCCGGCACGCCACCGAAGCCGTGCATCCTGAGCGCCCACTGCAAGCCGACAAGGGCGCCCTTGGCGCGCGGCAGAATGAGCATCGAGAGCAGAACGGTTAGCGGCAGCCAGATGATCGCCTGCACCCAGTCGGCCGGCGCAAAGGCTTGTTCGAGCGCGAGTACGCCGCCAATAACGATGTGACCGACAATGAGGATCGTGAAATAGGGCGGCGCATCATCGGCGCGGTGATGATGCAACTCCGTTCCGCACGTCGGGCACCGATCGGCAATTTTGAGATAGGCGCGGAACATCGACCCCACGCCGCAAGCCGGACAGCGCAGAGCCAAGCCGCGCAGGATTGCATTCTGGGTCGAACGTGGTTCTTCGATGCTGGTGGGCGGTATGGAGATGATCGTTTCGCTGGACATGACAACACCCGTCTCAGAGCAGCCCGCGCGCGTCAAGACTGCCGATGGACGCAAGCAGGTTCAATGTCTACGGGAGCGCATGCCGCGCGCCCCGCGCCGTGCCTTTATGGACCCCGATCGCCGCTGCGGATCCGAGAGCATTTCGAAACGCAGCGCGCCGGCGCTCGGGATGGCCTCGACCAGTCTGACCTCTGCGTCGTCCCCCAACCGGTACATGGACCCGGTTCGATCGCCGACAAGGGCATGTGCTGTTTCGTCATGCCGCCAGAACTCTCCGCCGAGCGTCGAGGCGGGGATGAAGCCGTCCGCACCCGTCTCCCTCAGTCGCACGAAAAGACCTGATCGCGTGACGCCCGAGATGCGGGCAGGAAACTCGGCGCCGACACGATCAGCGAGAAAAGCAGAGATCAGGCGATCGGTGGTTTCGCGCTCCGCTGCCATGGCGCGGCGCTCGGCTTCCGAGATCGACCTGGCGGTCTCGGCAAGCTGCGGCTCCTCCTCCCGGGAGAGGCCGCCGGCCCCAAATCGGAGGGCGCGGGTCAGGGAACGGTGCACGAGGAGATCGGCATAGCGGCGAATGGGCGAGGTAAAATGCGCATAGCGCTGCAGGTTGAGGCCGAAATGGCCGATATTTTGCGTTCCATACTCGGCTTGTGACTGGGAGCGCAGCACGACCTCGTTGACAAGATCGGCAACAGGAAGCGACTTGGCGCGCGCGAGGACACGGTTGAAGTGACCCGGTTTGAGGCGCTCTCCTGATGCCAGCTTCAGGTCGAGGCTGTCGAGGAAATCGCGGAGCGACGCGAGCTTCTCTTTGCTTGGCTGATCGTGGATGCGGTAGACGACGGGTGATCGCTTCTCCTCCAGCGTCTCGGCGGCCGCCACGTTGGCCTGGATCATGAATTCTTCGATCAGGCGGTGCGCCTCCAACCGCTCCGGCACGATGATATGGGAGACGCGGCCTGTATCGTCCAGGACCAGCTTGCGCTCTGGCAGATCGAGGTCGAGGGGCTCGCGGCGATCGCGTGCCGCCTTCAAGGCGGCATAAGCCTGCCACAGCGGACGTAGCGCGCCGTCGAGCAGCGTCTGACACTTGGCGGTCGGGCGACCGTCGATGGCGGCCTGCGCCTCCTGGTAGCTGAGCTTGGCGGCCGATCGCATGACCGCGCGATGAAAAGTGTGGCTGCGCTTGCTGCCCTGGCCGTCGAACACCATGCGCACAGCCATGCAGGGCCGGTCCTCATCCTCGCGCAGGGAGCAAAGATCGTTCGAGATCTTCTCGGGCAGCATCGGCACGACCCGATCGGGAAAATAGACCGAGTTGCCGCGCAAGGCTGCTTCGCGATCGAGGCGCGAGCCCGGATGCACATAGTGGGCGACGTCGGCGATGGCCACGGTGACGATGAAGCCGCCGACGTTCTTCTCGCTGGTGTCTGGCGTCGCGTGCACCGCATCATCGTGGTCACGCGCATCCACGGGATCGATGGTCACAAGCGGCAGATGTCGCAGGTCGGTGCGCTTGTCGATATCGAGCGAGGGCAGGTCGGCAAGCTCACGCAGGACCGGCTCGGGAAACTCGTCGCGCAAGCCGTGCGCATGGATGGCGATCAGGCTGATCTGCCGCTGGTCGTCCGGATTACCGAGAGCTTCCACGATGCGTGCTTCCGGCACGCCTTGGCGGTGCGCGCGCAGGACATCGAAGCGAACGAGATCGCCATTACCAGCGCTACCGTCGTTGCCTGCTCGAACCGGCCAGGCTTTGAGCTCTCGCCGGTCCACCGGCTCGATCATGCCTCCACCATGCGCGTGTGCGCGGAAAATGCCGAGCTGACGCCGCTTCTCGCGCGGCAGCTTCTTGATCGGTGAGCACTCGTAGCGATAGCCGAAGACATCCGGCGTGCCGAGGCGCGAAACGCGCGCCAGGATGCGGTCACCGATGGAGAGGGCAAGGTCGCTCGTCCGTTTGCGATCGGCCGAGGTGAGAATGAGTGCGCGCGGGCGCGGACCATCCTCTGTCTCCCAGACCACGGGCTCGGCAACAAGCTCACCTTCGTTGTCGCGGGCCACGACCTCCATGACCGCCACGGGCGGCAGGTGGCCCGGCTGCTTCAAGGCCTTGCGATTGCCGAGCAGCTTGCCCTCGTCCGTCATCTCCCGGAGCAGCCGCTTCATCTCGATGCGGTCGCTGCCTTTGAGACCAAAAGCGCGAGCGATCTCCCGATTGCCGACTTTGCCTTTGGCCCCCCGAATGAACGCCAGGACCTCGTCCTTCGAGGGCAGCGCGCGCGCCGCGGCTTTCGGTGAGGCCTTGCGGTTGCTGGCCACCGGCGATCCTGTCGTCCTACTCCGCAGCGTCCCTGGCCGCCTTGCCGGTTTTTGGCTTTGCCCGTTTGGCGGCCACTTTGGCTGGCTTCTCGGCGCGCGCCTTTGCTGATTTGGACGCGTCGGCCTTGACTGTGTTTCGATTGCGCGGCGCGCTGCGTCCTTTGGATGGCCCTTTGGCCGCGCGCTCGGCAAGGAGCGCCACAGCCTCGTCCACACTGAGCGAAGCGGGATCGCGGCCACGCGGTACATTGGCGTTGATCTTGTTGTGGGTCACGTAGGGCCCATAGCGCCCGTTCAAGACTTCGATCTTTCCGCCTTCCGCCGGATGCTCGCCCAGATCCTTCAGCACTTGCCGCGGTGCAGCGCGGCCGAAGCGTCCGCCTTTGCCGGCTTTCTTGTCGGCGATCACCGTCACGGCGCGATTGATGCCGACCGTGAAGACCTCATCCACGCTCTCGAGGTTGCCATAGGTGCCGTCGTGCAGCACGAACGGCCCATAACGGCCGATGCCAGCCATGATCGGCTTGCCGGTCTCCGGATGCATCCCGACCTCGCGCGGTAGTGATAGGAGCTGCAGTGCGCGCTCGAGATCGAGGGTGTTGGCGTCCCAGCCCTTCGGGATCGAGGCGCGGGGAGGCTTCTCGTCGTCGGTACCATCACCCAACTGCAGATAGGGGCCGAAGCGGCCGATGCGAAGCGTAACCGGCTCGCCCGTTTCGGGATCGGCGCCGAGGAGCTTGCCCTCGGGCTTCGCCGCCTCGCCCGGCTCCTCGCCGCCCTGGCTGAACTGGCGCGTGAAGCGGCACTCGGGATAGTTCGAGCAGCCGATGAAGGCGCCGAACTTGCCGGTCTTCAGCGACAGGCGGCCAGCGCCGCAACTCGGGCACGCGCGGCGATCGCTGCCATCCCCCTTGTCGGGAAAGATATGTGGCCCGAGCAGCTCGTTGAGCGCTTCGAGCACCTCGCCGACTCGCAGGTCCTTGATCTCCTCCACCGCTCCGGTGAAGTCGCGCCAGAAGTCGCGCAGCACGTCCTTCCACTCGAGCTTGTGGTCGGAGATGAGATCGAGCTTCTCCTCGAGGTCGGCGGTGAAGTCGTATTCGACATAGCGTTTGAAGAAGCTCTCGAGGAAGGCGATGACCAGCCGCCCTTTGTCCTCGGGGATCAGGCGCTTTTTCTCGATGCGCACATAGTCGCGATCCTGCAGGACCGCCAGTGTCGAGGCATAGGTCGAGGGTCGGCCGATGCCGAGCTCCTCCATGTTCTTGACGAGCGTGGCTTCCGAATAGCGCGGCGGGGGCTCGGTGAAGTGCTGCTTGGCCTCGATGCCCTTGTCCTTGAGATGATCGCCTTGCGCCAGCGGCGGCAACCGGCGGCTCTCCTCGTCTTCCTCGTCGCGGCCTTCCTCGTAGAGCCTGAGGAAACCGTCGAACATCACGACCGAGCCGGTGGCTCTGAGGCCGTAGGCCTTGCCGTCGCGGCCCTGCACGTCGATGTCCGCCGTCGTCTGCTCGAGCTCGGCCGATGCCATCTGGCTCGCCATCGCCCTCTTCCACACGAGCTCGTAGAGCCGCGCCTGGTCGCGCTCCAGGCGCTTTGCCACATCGTCGGGCGTGCGCGTCACATCTGTCGGCCGGATCGCCTCGTGCGCCTCCTGGGCGTTCTTGGCCTTGGCCTTGTACTCGCGGATGAAGGGCGGCACGTAGCGCCTGCCGAAGTCCCGCTCCAGCTTGCGCCGGATCTCGGCGATGCCTTCGGGCGCGATCTGCACACCATCGGTTCGCATATAGGTAATGAGGCCGACCGTCTCGCCGCCGATGTCGACGCCTTCGTACAGGCGCTGGGCCACATTCATCGTCTGGCGCGCCGAGAAGCCGAGCTTGCGCGAAGCCTCCTGCTGCAGCGTCGAGGTCGTGAACGGCGCGTACGGATTGCGCCGCACCGCCTTCTTCTCCACCGACGTGATGCGGAAGTCGCCCTTCTCGATAGCCGCCTTGATCGCGTTGGCCGAGACCCCGTCCTTGATGTCGAGCTTCTCGAGCCGCTTCCCGGCGATGGCGTTGAGGCGCGCGCGCACGTCCTCGCCCTTGGCCGTCGCCAGCAGCGCCTCGATGGTCCAGTACTCGTCGGTCTTGAAGGCCTCGATCTCGGCCTCGCGATCGCATACGAGCCGCAGCGCCACGGATTGTACGCGACCGGCCGAGCGGGCTCCCGGCAGCTTGCGCCAGAGCACGGGGGAGAGGGTAAAGCCGACCAGATAGTCGAGCGCGCGGCGCGCCAAATAGGCCTCGACCAGCGGCGTCTCGATCTGCCGCGGGGCCTTCATGGCGTCCAGCACGGCTTGCTTGGTGACGGCATTGAATGTGACGCGCTCGACGGGGACGCCCTTCTTGAGGGCCCGTTGTTCCTCCAGAACACGGAGTATGTGCCAGGATATTGCTTCCCCTTCCCGATCCGGGTCGGTGGCCAGGATGAGTTTGTCGGCCGTTCTGACCGCGGCAGCGATATCCCGCATGACTTTGGCCGACTTGCCGTCGACGTCCCAGTGCATCTCGAAGTCCTTGTCGGGCTCCACCGAGCCGTCCTTCGAGGGCAGATCGCGCACATGGCCGTAGCTGGGGATGACCTTGAAGCCGGACCCCAGGTATTTGTTGATCGTTTTGGCCTTCGCGGCCGATTCCACGATGACGACGTTCATGCGTTCTCGAGATGCAGGAAGGGTGTAAAGCGGATGTGGACGACGGCCCGATCGTCGTTAACCCTTGGCCCAGAGGGCGGCAGGAAGATGGGTGAGGATTGCCGCTCTGTCAAACTACGCAGCGGTGGAAGGCTGTAAAGATACACGTGTTGGTTGCATTTACCGATAGATATTGATACGGTTAACGCAACTATAGATTGTAGTTTTGCAGGTAGCTATATGAATAACAACACAAATAAGAATAAGGTGGGACCACACCCCAGGGTTGTGTTGACGCCAACAAGTGACTCCGAAAAACCTACCGGGCCAGGGGAGCTCGCCACCGATCCGGAATATCTGGGATACATGGCGGATCACATCCTTCAGCTTAAATGCATGGCGGAGGATCGTGGCTATGCCACGCTTGGCGGCATCCTGGAGGTTGCGTATCAGGAGGCGAAATCGCAGGCCGGCATGCGCTGAAGCCGTTTTGCGCGGCTTTCATACTCTGAGCGAGACGAGCTGGCTACCGTGTTGCTCGATTCGACCGGCCAGGGCCAGTTCCAGCAAAGCGACCTTGACGCTGCTGATGGCGAGACCTGTCGCCCTTGCTAACTCGTCCACATTGACGGGCGCAGGCCCGAGTGCGGCAACGACCAATTTGCGCGCTGCGTCATTCACGGGCGGAGCTGGAACGGGGTTGGCGCGGGATGGGCTGCTGGCGTCCCGAAGTTGGCAACCTATGACATCTTGCTTTCGATCCCCAAGCATGGGGCCAAGTGCCGCCAAGATGTCTGCAGGACCAGTGACCAAGGTGGCGCCGTCCTTGAGCAGCTGGTTGGTGCCCTCCGCGCGCGGGTCGAGGGGATGACCTGGCACAGCCATCACCTCGCGCCCTTGTTCTCCTGCCAGCCGCGCCGTGATGAGTGAGCCGGACCGGCGTGCGGCCTCGACGATCACCACCCCGAGAGAGACACCGGAGATAATGCGATTGCGCCTCGGGAAGTCCTGGGCGCGCGGCACGAAACCCGGCGGTTGCTCGCTCAGAAGGCAGCCCTCGACAGCGATGCGCTCTTGCAGCGCTGCATGCTCCGGCGGATAGACGCAATCGATGCCGCCAGCCACTACCGCGATCGTGCCTGTAGGCAGCGCCGCCTCGTGAGCCGCCACATCGATGCCGCGGGCCAGCCCGGACACGATCGCCAATCCTTCCCCGCCGAGCGCTGCAGCAAGCTGGCGTGCTATGCGCTGACCGGCGGCCGAGGCATTGCGCGAGCCGACGATGGCGAGTGACGGTCGGTCAAGCAACTCGGGCCGACCTTTGACGTAAAGCATCGGCGGCGGTACCTCGACGCGGCGCGAGAGCTGCCGGATGCCCGCGCACGATCGTGGAGAGCGGAGCGGCACGGCCTGGCTAGCAGCTGCCGGCTCAGCCTCCGGGCGTTGACGCGGGAAGAGTAGGATCGGGCCCCGGCCGCCGGCCGCCGCGGTGAGCCAGCTCGGGCAGCGCATCGAGGGCGGCCTCTGCGCCGCCAAAATGATTGATGAGCTCGCGAAACGTCGCGGGGCCAACCTGTTCACTCCGGATCAATCTTAGGCAAGCCAGGCGCTGGGCATCGTCGAGCGGTGCCTGCGGAAGCGGCGCTGAGACAAAGAGATCGGGCGCGCTAGCTTTTGGCACCAATTCTCGGCTCCTCTCCGCTCAGCAGACGTCGGATATTGGCTCTGTGCGTCCAGAACAACAGGGGCGTTAGGATCGCGAACAGCAGCGCTGATGGCCGATCGCCGAGACCGAGAAGCACGGGCGGTGTGGCTGCTGCAGCGAGCAGCGCAGAGAGGGAGGAATAACGCGTCAGGACGGCGACCGTCAGCCAAAGCGCGCAGAAGAGGATTGCTATAGGCCAATAGATGCCGATCAAAACACCGATGTAGGTGGCCACACCCTTGCCGCCCTTGAAGCGAAGCCAAACGGGAAAGACATGGCCGATGAACGCGCCAAGCCCTGCAGCCAGCATCGACACGATGGCGTAGCCCGCGGGCGCGCCGATCCACCGCGCGGCGAGAAGCACCGCGGCAGTTCCCTTCAGTGTGTCCAAAACGAGGGTCGCGGCCGCGAGCCCCTTGTGGCCCGTGCGCAGCACGTTGGTCGCGCCGATATTGCCCGAGCCGACCTTGCGCACGTCACTCAAGCCGGCGGCTCTCGTCAGCAACAGTCCGAAAGGTATCGATCCGAGGAGATATCCGGCCGCGAGGGCCAGCATCAGCACGATCCAGATATGGTCCATGGCGACAAGGGACAGAATGTCGTGGCGCGATGGTCAATCGCGAGGGCGCTCACCGTACTGGTAGACGGTGCTGCCGGCAACCAGAGTACGCAGTACGCGACCCTGCAGCCGGCTCTCGTCGAACGGGGAGTTCTTGGAGCGCGCGCGCAGTTGCTCGCGATTGACGACCCAAGGCACGTCCGGATCAAACAGGACGAGATCGGCGGGTGCTCCCTTCTCGAGACGGCCCGAGGGCAACCCCAGGAGCTTTGCCGGATTGATTGTCATGGCGCGCAGCAGCGGCAGGAGTTTGATCTCGTCGTTGTGGTAGAGGCGCAACGCTGCAGCCAGCAGCGTCTCCAGGCCGATGGCGCCGTCGGCCGCTTCGGCAAATGGCCGCCGCTTGACATCGGCATCCTGGGGGTCGTGGCTCGACACGATCACGTCGATATCACCGGCTGCGAGGCCGTGCACCATGGCAACGCGGTCATTCTCGGCGCGTAGCGGCGGACGCACCTTGAAGAAGGTGCGGTAGGGGCCGATGTCGTTTTCATTGAGCGTGAGATGATTGATGGACACCCCGCAAGTGACAGGAAGCTTGCGGGCTTTGGCTTTGCGCACGATGTCCAGGCTTTCTGCGCAGCTCAAAGTCGCGGCGTGATAGCGCCCGCCGGTGATCTCCACCAAGCGCACATCGCGCTCGACCACGATCGTCTCGGCGGCCTTGTTGACGCCGGGCAGGCCGATGCGGGTCGCCACCTCGCCGGAGTTCATCGCCGCACCAGCCGACAAATACGGATCCTCGGTGTGGTGCACGACGAGGGCGCCAAAGTCCTTGGCATAAAGCAGCACGTTGCGCATGACGCGTGTGTTGGCGATGCTCGACTTGCCGTTGGAGAAAGCGATGGCGCCGGCGCGCTGCAGGAGGCCAATTTCGGCCATCTCCTCGCCTTTGAGGCCACGGGTGGCGGCGGCCATGATGTGCACGTTGACGATCGCCCGTTCGCGCGCACGCCGCTGCACGTAGTCGACCAGTGCGACCTGGTCGATGACGGGTTCGGTGTCGGGCATGCAGACGATGGTCGTGACGCCGCCGGCGGCCGCGGCAAAGCTTGCGGTCTTGAGAGTCTCACGATGCTCTTGACCCGGATCGCCCGTGAAGACCTGGCAATCGATGAGCCCTGGCGCCAGCACATGGCCCTGGCAATCGACTACCGTAGCGCCCTCCGGCGCGTTGCGGCGCAGGTGCGGTCCTAGATCGGCAATGAGCCCGTCGCGCACCACCAACCCGCCCGGTTCGTCGCGGCCGGAAGCGGGGTCGACGAGACGTGCATTGAGGAACGCCGTCGCCATCTTGTCGGCGGTCGGACCGGACTTGCGCGCTGCCGGGCTCATCCCAAGGTGCTCACTGGTTCGGCAGATGACGGGCAAGGGCCTCGAGCACGGCCATGCGCACGGCCACGCCCATCTCGACCTGATCGCGGATGACACTGCGCGAGTGGTCGGCGATTGCCGATGCGATCTCGACGCCGCGGTTCATGGGGCCGGGATGCATAATGAGCGCATCCGGTTTGGCGCGCGACAGCTTGTCGTGATCGAGTCCGAAGAAGTGGTAGTATTCACGTGTCGAAGGTACATAGGCGCCCTGCATGCGCTCGCGCTGCAGACGCAACATCATGACGATGTCGCAGCCCTGCAAGCCCTCCCACATGTCTGTGAAGACCTCAGCGCCCAGGCGATCAGCGGCCGGTGGCAGCAAGGTGGAGGGCGCAACGAGGCGCACCCGCGCACCAAGCGTATTCAGGACATGGATGTTGGAACGGGCAACGCGCGAATGCAGGATGTCGCCGCAGATGGCGACCGTGAGGCCGGCCACACGACCCTTGGTGCGACGAATGGTGAGCGCATCGAGTAGTGCCTGTGTGGGGTGCTCATGGGCTCCGTCGCCGGCGTTGATCACCGAGCAATCGACTTTTTGCGACAGAAGCTCGACGGCGCCTGCCGCGTGATGGCGTACGACAATGATATCAGGCCGCATAGCGTTGAGCGTCATGGCCGTGTCGATCAGTGTCTCGCCCTTCTGCACTGAAGAGGTCGACACGTTCATGTTCATGACGTCGGCACCGAGCCGCTTGCCTGCGAGCTCGAATGAGCTCTGCGTACGCGTCGACACCTCGAAGAACAGATTGATGAGCGTACGCCCACGCAGGATGTCGCGCTTCTTGTTGATCTGCCGGTTCACTTCGGCAGCTTTGTCGGCAAGATCGAGGAGAGAATTTATCTCTTTTGCGGAAAGCCCCTCGCACGTGAGGAGGTGGCGCCGCGGGAAGTAGAATGAGGACGTGGCCGCAAGGGTCATTAAAGGCGGCTCTATACCGGGAGTCAGGGGTGGGCGCAAGGTCGGGTGCTGAAAGGACCAACACTTAATCTTTTGTCGGCGCGCAACTTTGGCCATGGACGGGTGCGGCCAGGCTACGCGGCAAATGAACGATGAATAACCAACCAGTTCAGAGCCGGTTCAGTGGCGCCAAGGCATCCTTGGCGCAAGGTCGGGCAATTGAAGATCCGCTGCCTGACCGGATGTACCGGGAAAGGACTACTACGATGAAGGCGATTTTGTTCACCGCCGCTCTATGCTTGATGGCCACCGCATCAGCCGCCAATGCTTACGAATGGGGTTCCTCCGACCGCATCGACCGTAGACAGGAACGGCAGGAGTTCCGCATCCGGCGGGGTGTCGCGACGGACGAGCTTACGCGACGGGAATATTGGAGGCTCGAACGGGAGCAGGCTTACATCCGCGGGCTCGAGCGCAACGCCGAGGCCGACGGCTACATCTCGTCTTACGAGCGGGCCCGCATTCGCGCGGCCCAGGACGCAGCAAGCCGCCATATTCATCAGGAAAAGCACGACGGACGACAGCGCTGGTTTCGCCGCGCCTGGTAGGGCAGTCGAGGCTCAGGTCGTGTTGCGGGGCTGCCAAACGGTAGCCCTGCTCTTATTTGCGAACCTGAGAAGCCAACAATAAGTTGAGCGCTGGGCCGTGGAGGCTAGTCTCCACCTATGCTACCACACCGCCGATGATTCTTTCGCACGAGCACAAGTTCATCTACGTCAAGACCTACAAGACCGGGTCCACTGCGATCGAGTCGGCGCTCTCAGGTGTATGCGGGCCAAAGGACGTCATCACCGAGGCGAGCGGGAGCTTCAGAGGCACGCGCCAAAAGCCGGCGCAGAATTACCGGCTCGACCACCCTGATGTGCCTAGTCGCCCATTGTGGCGGCGCATGTTGTTGCGGCCGGAGCGCTACTATCACCCGACAATTGGATACTATGAGCATATGCCGGCCTCGCGCGTTCGGCGCTATGTGGGCGAGGACGTGTGGCGCACCTATTTCAAGTTCAGCTTTGAACGCAATCCCTGGGACCGGCAGGTGTCCTGGTATCACTACAAGACCAAATCGAAGAGTGAACGCACGCGACCGTCGTTCGACGCATTCAACAGCGATCGGCGGCGGGCCTGGGTGGAGAACTGGGACCTTTATACAATCGACGGCAATATCGCTATAGACTTCGTCGGTCGCTACGAGACCCTTGCCGCCGATTTCGAGGCCGTGCTCTCACGGCTTGGTCTCAGCGGTCAGGTGGTCCTCCCGAAAGTGAACGTATCGAGCCGGCGGGAGGGCAGCTATCGGACCTACTACACCGATACCAGCCGCGAGTTGATCGCCTCCTGGTACGCTCCCGAGATCAGAGAGTTCGGCTACCGCTTTTGACCGCGGCGCGAGCACCTCCATCGCTCTTAGCCGATTGGTAACCATATGCTCATAGTTTTGCCAACGGGTGACGGGCGGGCTGACGAGCGGTTCCATGGGTCTTTTGCAGTATGTGGCGGTCAACGAGATTCGTGCGCGCGGCAACATCCGGGACAGTGATGCCCTAAAGCTCCGCAAGGCCTTCAATGAGGACGCAAGCATTTCCGTGTCCGAGGCCGACGCCCTCTTCGATCTCAATGATGCCTGCACCGTGCAGGATCCCGCCTGGGCCGATTTCTTCATCGAGGCCATCACCGACTATGTGGTCAATCAGGCGCAACCCGAGGGATACATTGTGGCCGACAACGCAGTCTGGCTGATGCAACGCATCGCCGCGGACGGGCGCGTCGAGAGCCACACCGAGCTCGAGCTGCTCGTGCACGTGCTCGAGAAGGCGCGTTGGTCGCCTCCCAGCCTCGCCCGCTTTGCGCTCGAGCAGGTGAAGGAAGCCGTGCTGAAGGGTGATGGGCCGCTACGTGCAGGCCAGACGCTGGAGCCGGGCGCCGTTTCGGCAGCCGAGGTGGAGTTGCTGCGCCGCATCCTGTTTGCGTTCGGTGGTGACGGCAACATCGCGATCACGCGCTCGGAGGCCGATGTGCTGATCGACATCAATAAGGCCATAACGTCCAGCCAGAGCGCCCCCGAGTTCAGCAACCTATTCGTGAAGGCCGTGGCCAATGCCGTCTTACACGGCATCGGCCTCGCGGTTCCCTCGCGCGAGGAGGCGCTGCGAGCAGAAACCTGTGATGAGACGGCCGACATGCGCGGCGCCGGCTCGTTGTTGGCCGATGCGCTCATCGGCGGAGCGGCGGGAACGAGTGCGCGGGCGCGGGTGGGTGGCTTTCTCGGGCGTATGATGTCGCCGGGCGCGAGCAATATCTGGGGGACCTGCCGCCTGCAATCGAGCGAGGAACAAGCGCTGGCCAAGCTCGAGCGGCAGCGGCTCGAGATCATTACCGGCGAGAGAGTCGAGGACGCAGACGCAGTCTGGCTGGTTGGCCGTCTTGGGCGCGAGGGGGTGCTCGACGGGAACGAGCGGGCGCTGCTTCGGTTTTTGAAGGACGAGAGTCCCGTGTTACCGACGGCCCTCAGCGACATGGCGGATCGTGTCGGCAACGCGGCGTGAGACGGTCGGTGCCGTCTGAGCAACAAAGATGGTGGGCACGACAGGGATCGAACCTGTGACC
>CAWEBE010000002.1:0-44409 GCA_963806735.1 uncultured Alphaproteobacteria bacterium
GCCGGCCTTTGTGCAGGTCGAGGCGCTGACCAAGACATTTTCCGTTGGTGAAGGGGGTGGTCTTTGCACGCAGCGCAGGCACCGTGAAGGCGGTCGATGGCGTGAGCTTCTCAATCCGACGGGGCGAGATGCTGGGCCTCGTCGGCGAAGCGGGGTGGCAAGACCACTATCGGCCGCATGCTCATCCGCCTGATCGAGCCGACGGCCGGACGCAGTGCTGTTCGATGGCCAGGATGTGGCCTGGTCGACGGTGACGAGCTGCACAGCGCTGCGCCGCGCGATGCAGATCATCTTCCAGGATCCCTACGGCTCGCTCAATCCGCGCATGACGGTCGCCGAGCTCATCGCCGAGCCCATGGTCATCCATCGCGAAGGCGACGCCTCGACACGTACGAGGCGCGTGCAGGAGCTGCTCTCGTCGTCGGCCTCGCAAGCTACGCTGCCGCGCGCTATCCGCATGAATTCTCCGGCGGTCAGCGACAGCGCATCGGAATTGCGCGTGCGCTGGCCCTGACGACCGCGTTCATCATCTGCGATGAGCCGGTGTCGGCGTCGACGCGTCCATTCGCGCGCAGGTGATCAATCTGTTGCAGGACCTGCAGCGCGATTTCGGCCTGACCTATCTCTTCATCTCGCACGATCTCGGCGTGGTAAAGCACATCTCCAGCCGCGTCGCCGTCATGTATCTCGGCAAGATCGTGGAGATTGCGGACAAGCGCGGACTCTATGCCACCCGCAGCCACCCCTATACCCAGGCGCTGTTGTCGGCCATCCCGGTGCCGCGACCTGGCCGCACGCGCAAGGCGAGCCCTCAAGGGCGATCCGCCGAACCCGCTCAACCTGCCGCGGGGGTGCCAATTCCACACCCGCTGCCCGCACGCGTTCGACCTTTGCAGGACAGCAGAGCCCCCACTTTTGCCTGGTCCGCACGGCCAGCATGTCGCCTGTCATCTGGTCAATCGTCCGGCCGCATGACCTCCGCACACGGAGCTGTGGAAAGTATGCTTGAGGTGGGCGGGCGAGTTGGCGTAAAGGTCGCCGCCTCGGGAGCATCCGGGCCAGGATTAGCTGCCGGTCAATCGAAGGTAAATTAAGCACGCGGCCTTTTTCGATGTGGCTCGCGCGATTGACGGACACATATTTGCCATGAAACGCGCAAGGAGCCATCGAGCCCACGCGCGGGGAAGTATGAGATGAATTGGGCCGCAGAGTTCGAGGCTGCGCAACACAGTCGGTCCGCGAACGTCGTGTGCATGAAATGGGGCGCGCTTACGGTCCCGAGTGGGTCAACAAGCTTTACGGCATGGTTGTCCGCAACACGACGTGGAACGTGCAATTCGTCTGCTTGACCGATAATAGCCATGGCATCCGCAAGGAGGTCGAGTGCCTGCCGTTGCCGGCGCTCGCGCTCGATCTCCGCACACATGTCAATGGGCGAAGGGACGATCCCTGGTGGAACAAGGTCAGCCTCTACCGCAAAGATTTGCACGATCTCAGCGGCATGACGCTCTATCTCGATCTGGATGTCGTGATCGTCAGCAGCATCGATGACTTGTTCACGTATCCGGGCCGGTTGCCGCATGATGCCCATTTGGCGCGCAGATCGCTACGAGGGCAAGCTCGGCAACAGCTCAGTGACCCGCCTTTTTGTCGGGGCCGAGAGCAATATCTGCGAGCGGGTCGTCTCACAGCCCGGGATGCACTGGGAGGCAATGTATCACGGCCATGAGCAATCGTTCGTGTGCGCCTCGGCTGAGGACCTGACGTTCTTCCCACCCCAATGGTGCGTGTCCTTCAAATCCTGCCTTCCTCGCAATGCGGTGGTGCGGTTCTTCTCGGAGCCGATATTGCCGCCGGACGCCAAGATCATCGTCTTCTTCGGCGCCAACCACGCCTTATGCGGCTCTCAAAGGCGAGATGATGAGGCAAGAAGTGGGGAGCTTGGAGGCGCTTGTCGCCCTATAAGAAACGGTTTCGTCCCGCACCCTGGGTGGCTCAGCACTGGTCCGAATGAGCTTTCCGGGACAGTCGAACAATTCCATGAACCTTAAGAACGCGGTCCTGAAGGCAGGCCGCGCGCTGCAGGCGCGATTGTCCAATCTGCTGGGACTGAGTGCGACGGAGAGAGCACTCAGTGCTCCCGTTGTCACCGATCCGGATCGTCACGGCATTGCGCTTGTAGCAATCGTCAAGGACGAAGCCCGCTACATCGGCGAGTGGAACGCCTTCCACACCAACCTCGGTGTGCGGTCGATCTACATCTACGACAATGGCAGCGCGGATGAGACCGTCGCCTGGCTCAGGGTCGAAAGTTCCTGGCTGACGTTCGTGTCATCCCTGGATGAATTTCGGTCGGCATATCCGCATTCAGACTGCTGCCTACAATCATGCCGTCGCCAATTTCGGCCGTCGCTATCGCTGGATGATGTTTCTCGATATCGATGAGTTGTTTTTCCTAAAAAGGGTAGAGTGAACGAGACCATGGCAGCTTTTGATGGCGTGCCCGCCGTCTCATTTCCGTGGCAAATGTTCGGGCCCTCGGGTCACAAACGGCGCCCTGATACCTTGGTGGTCGAGGCCTATCGCGAGCGGGCGGAGTTCCGTTCACCCCGGAAACCGCGTGTCTTCTGAACTACAAGACGATTGCCGATCCGACGGTCATAAAGTGGGCGCATACGCACTATTGCGAGCTGTGGGATGACGATGGCGCCATGTTCAATGATGCGGGACGGATTCTGGCGCTTCAATCGGTTCAATCTCCAATATGCGACGGCCGAGCGCATCCAGCTTAACCATTATTTCACGCGCTCCTACGAGGAGTTCGAGCAAAAGATCGCCAAACGCAGGGTTTCGGAGGAAGAAGGACGGCACCGGCAAGGCCTCGAGTATCAGTTGGGGTGCATCAATCGCAACACGGTCCGGGACGATGGCGCGGTCCGCTTCGCAGGCGATGTGAAAGCCGCACTGGCCATTGCGGATCGACGCACACGCTCGGGTTTTCAGCCTTCGGCGTCACCCTGAGCCCGCCGCGCGCCCGGAGGATCCGCTTATCGAGGCGGATCACCCGCGGGGGCTGGTGACAGCGCTCACGCCACGTGAGCGCGGTCGTCGGCGGTCAGTCGGCCATCGGCAAGTCGTCGATCCTGAAGATGATCGATGGAAATTGCCGATACCGGAGTCGCCAGTGACCGCGGCGGATATGCCGGCACCTGGCGAACAGGCCCGGACCGGCTAAGCGCGGGGGGGCCGCCGCGCGGTGCTTTCGTTTTGGCCGGCGCAGGCTCGCCGATACTGCGCTTCAGCGCTTCCATGAGATCGACGACGTTGCTGCCTTTCGGGCGTGCATCCTCGTGCGGCGCAATGATCTTGTGGCCCTTCAGCTTGTCCTGAACGAGCTCGCGCAACGCGGTTGCGTAGTGATCCTGGAACTTCGTCGGGTTGAAGGGCCCCGATTTCTTTTCGATGAGCTGCACCGCCAGGTCGATCATTTCCTTCTCGGGTTTACCTTGGGAATGTTCTCGAAGTAGTCGGCGGGATCGCGCAGCTCCTCGGCGTAGCGCAGCATCTCCATCACCAGACCATCTTCCAGCGGCGCGACCGCGACCAGCCATTCGCGGCCCGCTATCGTGATCTGGGCGAGGCCGATCTTGCCGGTCTTGCGCAGGGCGTCGCGAATGACGACGTAGCCTTCTCCCGCCATATCATCGACAGGCGCCATGTAGTACGGCCGCTCGAAATAGCGCGGATCGATCTGCTTGGCATCGACGAACTGCACCAGGTCGATGGTGCGCTTGCTCTCGAGCTTGATGGCGTCGATCTCATCGGGCTCGAGGAGAACATAAGTATCCGCATCGACCTCGTAACCCTTGGCGATGTCGGCATTCTCGATCTTGCCAATGCCTTGCACGACCTTCTCGTAGTTCACGCGACGGCCGGATGGTTTGTAAATCTGGCGGAATGAGATCTCCGACTTGGATTCGACGGCGTTGTAGATCTGAACCCCGATTGAGACCAGGCTCAGCCGGAGAAAGCCTTTCCAGTAGGCTCGGGGCGCACGAGGCATGACGCAAACCCTATGGATGCCGCACTAAAGGACACACAGTATGTTGTGGCCCTATAGCAGGCAACGCGGATCACTGCCGCTTTGGCGAAAGATTTTTCGTTGGTTATTCAACTCCAGCTGAAATCACTGGCGTTTCGTTCCCGTCAGGCGCCGGATGGCGGGTTCCAAGGGCTGCGCGGCGTCATCGTAGTCCTTCCATGCTTCGCTCCGGGTCATCAGGCCTGGCGCAGTCCAGATCGTGAACCGCTGCGGGTCCAGCCCCTTACGCACCTGGTTCCAGGCGATCGGCATGGAAACGGGTGCGCCTGGGCGCGTGCGTGGCGACAAGGGTGCTACGGCCGTCGATTTGCGATCGTTGCGCAGGTAATCGAGGAAGATGCGCCCGGTCCGCAGCTTCTTGGTCATCTTGATGAGATACCGCTCCGGACTATCGGCGGCCATTTGCGCGCAGACCGCTTGCGCAAAGGCCTTGGCCTCGTCCCAGCCGAGGTCGCTCTTAGTTTGCGTCTGCAGAGGCACGACAACGTGTAGCCCCTTGCCGCCAGTCGTCTTGCAAAAGGCGGCGAGGCGAACATCCTCTAGTCGGTCACGCAGTTCCTTGGCCGCGTCGATGACGGCATCGAAAGGCACGTCCGGGGCGGGATCCAGATCGAAAATCAAGCGGCCCGGCACGGCGGGCTTGAAGGGATGGCAGTTCCATGGATGAAACTCCACCGCTGCCATTTGCCCCATCGCTACGAGGCCTTCGAGTGTATCGATCTGCAAATAGGATTTGGGATCGCCTGCCACTTTCGTCAGCGTGATGCGCTTCATGCCGGGCATGGCGTGCCGCTGGAAGAACTGTTCTGCGGCGACGCCGTCGGGTGCGCGCACGATGGAGCACGGTCGCCCTTTGAGGTGCTCCATCATCCAAGGCCCCATCTTCTCGAGGTACCGGACGAGGTCGAGCTTGGTTACTGCCCCTTCCTTGCCGTGGGCGGGCCACAGGGGCTTGGCGGGGTTGGATATGGCGACCCCGACGATGACAGGAGCTCCGGCTCTCGCTGGCGTCATGGCAGAGGACCTCGTCTTGGCGTGGCCTGACGGCATTGGCGGGTCGATGGTTTCTGGAGACACGGGCCGATCCGCCCGCACCTCTTCCGCAGCCTTGTCCTCGCGCAGCCCCTTGAATGCGGCCTCGCAAATCATTCCGTCCCCAGTCCAGCCGGCGAATTCGATCTCGGCGACAAGCTTCGGCTTGACCCACGTGACATTTGCTTCGCGGCGCGGCGCCCCTTTTCCGCTGAATGGGCTCGTGCGAGTGGCAAGGGGGTTGAGGGCTTTCAGCAAAGTCTTGGCCGTACCGGCATCGTAGCCGGTGCCGACGCGCCCGACATGGATTAGATGATTGCCCCGATATACGCCGGCAATTAGCGAGCGCAGCTGATCCTTGCCGCCGCTCCAGCCGCCGATCACCACCTCCTGTTCCGGCCTGGATTTGGCCTTCGTCCACGCGTCGCTGCGGCCCGAGCGATACGGCGCGCTTTGCAGCTTGGAGATGATGCCCTCAATTCCCAGGCGGCGGGAGACTCCAGCACGTCGGCGCCGTGGCCGGAGACATGCTCGATAAACCGGATTGTCGGACTGCCGCTGGCTTTGCTGCGCAGGAGCTGGCGCAATCCCGCCTTGCGATCGACAAGCGGCAGCGACCGCAGGTCCTCACCATTCAGATGCAGGAGATCGAAGGCGAAGAAGATCAGATCCTCGGTGCGCGCCTCGGACAGTGCCACGCGCAGGGCCGTGAGGTCCGACACGTTGCTCCTGTTCGAGGGCAGCCACCTCGCCATCGATGATGGCGTCCGGCAGCGAACGTGCTGCGACAGAGATCTCCGAAAATTTGTTCGTCCAGTCGAGCCCCTTGCGCGTGCGCAGCGCGACTTTACCGTTCTCGACGCGAAGCTGCATGCGATAGCCGTCCAGCTTGACCTCGTGCACCCAATCCTCACCGTCGGGCGGACACGAGACGGCCCGGCATAGTTGCGGGGCGATGAAGCTCGGCATGACGGCCTTCTTGGTTCCGCGCCGCTCCGATAAGGAAGGATCTGCCAGAATGCGGAGCGGCGCTCCCGACGATTTTGTGCCTTTGGCACGCGAGTGCCAGATCGCCTGTGGGTCCGCAGCCTTGGTCTTGGCCAGCATGAACGATCGGGGACCGCGCCCCTTTCCGGCTGCGATCTCGGCCATGCTTCGTCCCGAGGCGGCAGAGCGGTCCTCTGTGCCCGGATTGTCCTCATTGTCGCGGCTGAATTCGTCGCGATGCTTGATCATCAGCCAGTTGGTGCGCTTGCCGCCGGTCCGATCACGCTTCATGCGCACCAGGACCCAGCTTCCTTTGAGCTTGTCGCCGGCAAGTACGAACTTGAGCTCGCCGTCCTCGATGGCCTTGGCTGGCGGCTCGGGGCCTTCGGGCATCCAGAAGCCGCGATCCCACACCATCACTGTGCCGCCGCCGTACTCACCCTTTGGAATGGTGCCTTCGAAATCGCCGTACGCGAGGGGATGGTCCTCGACCTCCACAGCGAGCCGCTTGTCATGGGGATCGAGAGAAGGTCCGCGCGTGACGGCCCACGATTTGAACACGCCGTCGACCTCGAGCCGCAGGTCGAAGTGCAGGCGCGTCGCGTCGTGCTTCTGGATCACGAAGCGCGGGTATTCTGCCGGGCGGATCTCGGTTTCGCCGCTCGGCTCGGTCGTCGTCTTGAAATCGCGCTTGGCGCGGTAGGCAGCGAGCTTGGTTCTGGCCACGGCTACACTCGATGACGGCCTAGGAGCAGGGTCGCTTCGGATTGAATCGCTTCACCGCAATCGAGGCGGCCAAAGCGTGAATCCTGCTCTACGCTCTAGTTTAGAGGGCGATCGCGCTCTGGCAGGATGCAACCCTATGCGCTCGATATTGAGAAGTCATGTGCTGGATAGACGGTGAACGGCTCGGGTTTGTTCCCGAGCGGCAGCACGTAGCATGCCTTCATTCCGTCCCGATCCGTTGGCAGCAAGCAGCCCGCGGGTTGCCGATCTTCTGGGGTGGAGGCACTCACATGGCGAACGTCTTGCCGACGCTGATGTCGGTCATGGCACTCTTGTTCTCGGGCTACAGCCTCTATCAGTTCGCTCTGCGGGCCCCGCAGCTTTCGATCTTCGTTGCCCCCCGCATCGACTACACCGATCCCGACCGTCCGGAGGCTGTTCGGGAGGTGTTCATCGTGCCGCTCACGATTGCCAACGATGGCGCGCGCTCGGCAACCGTTCAGGCTATCAACCTCGAAGTCGTCAATTCCCGCACTAACCAGGCCAAAACGTTCTACGCCGCGCGGTTAGGATCGTGGGGCGAGACACCGCTTAGGCCGTTCACGCCTGCCGTTCTCGCGGGTAGGGCCACATATTCGCAAGCCTTGCAATTCGAGCCGCGCGTGGGAGAAACGGTGGCGAGAATTCTCGACCTGGAGCCTGGCCGCTACACCTTTACGCTCACACTCGATGTCGCGGCGGCGCAGGGCTCTTGGTTTGTTCCCGGGTCCGTCGCGCCGCTTCAGTTCGAGATGCAGATCGGGCAGCTCGACTATCGCTACTTCCAGGGTACAGGGACCATGGAGATGTGGGCACCCAACTATCGGCCGCCGACCAGCGTTGGTCGCTGAGTGCGACAGGCAACGAGCAGCTGGCTGGGGCGCCAGGATTCGAACCTGGGTATGACGGAATCAAAATCCGTTGCCTTACCACTTGGCGACGCCCCAGCATGTGCGCGATGTCGTCCGAGTGCGATCGCCTCGCGCGGAGCTAAAGTCTCGAGGCGTAAGATCGCGCTCCAAGCGCGGCGCGGACCATAACGGGTCATTGGCGGCCCCGCAACGGCTGCCGCGACAGTCGATTTCATCGTGTGCGCCGGGCCGATGGCGCCCACCCCGGCACCGCGGAGCGGGCGCCGTCAGGACTCAGCCTTTGCCTTCGTACTTGAAGGAGACCTTGACCTTGGCGCGGTAGGCCTGAACCTGGCCGTTGTCGAGCACCATGTCCTGCTCCACGACCTCGGCGACGCGAAGATCGCGCAGGCTCATCGCCGCCCTGTCGACGGCAGCCTTGGCGGCCTTCTCCCAGGAATCCGTGCTTGTTCCAACGAGCTCGATGACCTTGTAGACGCTTTCGGGCATGTGAGCCTCCATCTCGTGTGCAGTTTCGGCTCGGCGAGAGCAGGATCGTCGAGATGGAATCGCATGGGCGATCCATCTCGGGCGTGAATCCTTCTCTCCATTTGAGAGTCGAACGTGCCGTGCAGAGAGGCGCTTCGGGCCGCAGCATGCGCGGCACAGGGGGCATGCTACCACCTGCAAACCAGGCGTGCAGCCTCGTTATTACGCGTGCCTAAGCCGAGAGAACCTTGCCGAGTCCTTCGAGGATCGTGGTCCAGCCGGCTTGCGTGCGGTCCTTGTACTCGGCCCACTTGGCGTCCATCTCGTGCGTCAGCGTCAGCTCACAGCCGCTCGGTAGTGCCACGATGTCGATCGTCACCCGGCTCACATCCGTCGATCCGCGTTCCGTATGGAAGGTGAACACGAGGCGGCGAGGACGGTCGATCTCCAAATATTCGCCGATGTGCTCGGCATCCATGTCGCCGCGGCGCTCCGTGAAGTTGAACGCGCCGCCGACGCGTGCGTCCACCTCGGCGCGCACCATCGTGCCCTTGACCGTCGCGAACAAGAACCGCTTGGCCTTCTCCACGTCGAGCCAGGCATCGAACACGCGCTCGGGCGCTGCCTCGAAGCGGCGGGTGACGCGGACTGTGACGGTGCGCTGCGGCGTCATCGCTGGCCTCCTACGTTACATGGGCGTTCATCCAGGGGGCTTCTTGCGTTTCGCAGCGCGCCTTGCCCCGCGCGCCTTGCCGGATGCCACGACTCGGACCTCGGCCTTGAGCAGGGCATCCAGCGCATCGAGCCGTTCCGTCCAGAAGGCGCGCTGTATGGCGATCCAGTCGGCGGCCTCGTCCAGCGGACGCGGGTTGAACGAGAGAAAGTGATCGCGTCCCGCCCGGCGGCGGCGTACGAGGTTGGCGCGCTCCAGCATGCGGATGTGCTTCGACACGCCGTTGAGCGACATGGCGAAGGGTTGCGCCACCTCGGTGACGCGCGCTTCTCCGCGCGACAGCCGCTGCAAAATGGCGCGCCGGGTCGGATCGGCCAGCGCCACGAGGGTCAGGTCCAGATTGGTTTGCATGAACAATGCAATCTCAATTCAACTTATTGGTTGAATATCGTCGCGTCCGCAATCTGTGTCAAGCCTCGTGCACTGGCTAGACGCGCGGCGTGCGATACAACACGCGTCCACCGATCTTGATCTCGACGTCGGCGAGATACGGCTTGAGGCGCTCCGGCTCGACTGTCATGCCAAGACCCGGTGCATCGGGCAGGCGGATCAACCCATCCGTGCCTGGCTCAATGCTCTCCCGCGTGATGGCACGGGCCACTGCGCGCGAACTCGATGGGATATTCGGCGATCTCGTCGCGCTCCAGCCCGGCGAACGGTTGGATGGAGGCGGACAGCGCGAGCTGCGACGTGAACGTGTGGTTCACGTACGTGACGCCCTTGGCGCTGGCGTAGTCGGCAACGCGCTTGGCATCGGTCAGCCCGCCGATGCGTCCGGCATCGATTTGCGCGAAACCGATGCCGGCATGATCGATCATGTGCCGCGCCATCCAGAAATCGTGCGCACCTTCACCGCCGGCAAGCCGCACTGGCGCAGCCTCGCGCGCCAGCCCAGCATAGGCGTCATGCGCGCCGGACACGAACGGCTCCTCCAGCCAGGTCGCGCGCGCCTCTTTCAGCGCTGGCAGCGACAGGCGCGCCCGCGGCAGGTCGTCCACCCATACCGTGCCGGCGTCCACCAGCAGGATGCCATCCGCTCCGAGCCCCTCGCGTGCAGCCATGACCTGCGCTTCGTCATCCTTTGGCGTTCCGGCTCCGTAGGGTCCCCAGCCGAACTTGGCGGCGCGGAATCCACGTGTCCGGATGGCTCTCGCTTTGGCAAGCGTATCGGCCGCCGTGTCACCGAATAGCACCGACGCGTACGGCAGCTTGGGATAGGCCTTGGCGTAGCCGAGCAGCTTCCAAACCGGCTCGCTGCGCGCACGTCCGAGCAGATCCCATAGCGCCATGTCGATGCCGGACAGCGTGTGGTGCGCCTGCAGCAGATCCAGAGCTCCGTGCGCGCACCTTGGCATTGATGCGCCGGATGTCGTCAGGCAAGTCCACTGCTTCGCCCAGTACGGACGCCGCCACGGGATGGCAAGCCGAGTGCGACATAGGTGCCACGAGTGCGGCAATGGTGGGCAGCGGCGACGCCTCACACTCGCCCCAGCCCACATGCCCACCGCCGGCGACGCGCACCACGCATGCGTCCTGGCTGCCGTCGCCCACATCCTCGATCTGCGGCATGGCGAGATAGAAGATGTCGATCTGCTCAATGGTGATGCGTGGCATGCGTGGGCTCGCACAAGCTGCCTGTTGAAACGCAGCGTATCATGCGAAGCAGATGCGATCTCTCACTTGATGGCGCACCCTTACGTGTCTAGTCCGCGCACAGATGGCGTGTGGCGACCGGGTAGAGCCCTTCCTGGCCCAGCATCCACACGCTCATGCCGTCATTGCCGAACAGCGGTGCGAACGCGGCGTCGAGCACGTTGAGCCCGCCCGCGTAGGTGCCGAAGGCCGGCAGCATCAGGCGCCGCCCGTTGCCGACGAAGCACGGCCGCCGGATCGTATGGCCATAGAGCGAAAGCTTGGCCGCAGGGTGCATGTGACCAGCGATCTCGTGTGTGACGCGTCCTACGCGCGGCACATGCACGAATCTGATGCCGCCGAGGTCCAACCGATCCGTGCAGGTGCCACCCAGGTCGGCTGCGATCACCGGGTCATGGTTGCCTGTGATCCAGATCCACTCCCGGTCCTCCTGCAGGATGCGCAGGATCTCGCGGTTGGCGGGTACGATGCGCGCCGCCGCTTCGGTGTCATGCAGGCTGTCGCCGAGGGCCACCACGCGGCGCGGCTCGTAACGGTCGATGCACTCGGCGAGGCGCTGTAGCGTGTCCTGCGTGTCATACGGTGGCAGCATCGCGCCGCGCTTGGCGAACGAGGAGCCCTTCTCCAGATGCAGGTCGGCGACGATCAGCGTGCGCTCGCCCGGCCAGTACAGGGCACCCGCCATGTCGGCCACGAACGCCTTGCCGGATAAGGATAGCCGTTGCGCGGCATAGTCCGTGATGCGCTCGCGCTCGGGCTTGAATTGCAGCATCGTTCAGCCGTTCCCCGTGGCCTCGCGGATCAGCGCATCTGCCGCCTCGCGCAGAATGTCCTCGCGAGCACTACCATTGACCGGCTCGCGACCGATGTCGAGCAGGACCGGCACCGCCAGCGGCGACACATGATCGAGCGCAATATGCCTGATTCGTCCCTTGATCCGGCGCAGGAAGTCCTGCAGGCGGGCGATGTCCAACAGGCCCGTCGCTGCATCCTGGTAGGCCGCTTCCAGCAGCACGTGATGCGGCTCGTAGCGGCGCAGCACATTGTAGATGAGATCGGAAGAGACGGTCATTTGGCGGCCGGTCTTCTCCTGGCCCGGGTGTCGCCGCTCGATCAGTCCGGCAATGGTGGCGCAGGCGCGGAATGTGCGTCGCATCAGGCTCGACTCTGCAAGCCACGCGTCGAGATCGTCGCCCAGCATGTCCTGATCGAAAAGGTGCGACAGATCGAGCCGGCCTTCGCCGATCATGCCTGAGAGATCGCCGAGGCCCCACGCCGCGAGCGAATAGTCCGTAGCCACGAACCCGGTCGGCGAGGCCTTGGCACGGTCGAGACGGCGCGTCAGCAGCATGCCGAGCGTCTGATGCACCAGCCGCCCCTCGAACGGATACGCCACGAGGAAGTGCCGGTTACCGTAGGGGAAGGTCTCAATCAGCACCTCGTCGGGCTGCGGCACGACGGAGTGCTGGCGCTGCAAGGCCAGCCACTCCCCCACATCGGCTGGCAGCCGCCGCCAGCTTGTCTCGTCCGCCAGCATCGCGCGCACGCGCTGGGCGAGGTGCGTGGACAGCGGAAACTTGCCGCCTGGATAGCTCGGAATCTTGGGATCGGCCGCGTGCGCGCGCGAGACGTAAGCCTCGATCTCGCGCACGCCTTCGAGTCGCAGCACCTCGCCGCCGAACACGAATGTGTCGCCGGGGGCAAGCTCGCTGGCGAAATCCTCGTCGATCTCGCCCAGCACACGCCCGCCTGCCAGCGCCTGCGTACCAGGCTTGGGAATGCGCTTGCGGCCGACCAGGCGCACTTTCAACAGCGGACTCTCGACGATGGTGCCGACATTCATGCGATAGCGCTGGGCGAGCCGCGGGTGCGCCAGCCGCAGGCGCCCGTCGCCGACCGGCCGCAGCCGCGCAAACCGCTCGTAGCTGCGCAGCGCGTAGCCGCCAGTGGCCACGAAATCGATCACGCGATCGAAATCGGTGCGTTGCAAGTGCGCATAGGACGCCGCTGACCGCACCTCCGCGTACAACTCATCCGGCAGGAACGGACCAGCGCAAGCGGTGCCCAGAACATGCTGCGCCAGCACGTCGAGCGTGCCGCGCCGGTTCATCACCGCATCCTGCGCGTTGGCCTCGGCCGCTTCCAGCGCCGCGCGGCACTCCAGCACCTCGAAGCGGTTGGCCGGCACCAGGATCGCTTTCGACGGCTCATCGAGCCGATGGTTGGCGCGGCCAATACGCTGGATCAGGCGGCTGGCGCCCTTGGGAGCGCCAACGTGAATCACCAGGTCCACATCACCCCAGTCGATGCCGAGATCGAGCGTGGACGTCGCCACCACGGCCTTGAGCTTGCCGGCCGCCATAGCTGCTTCCACTTTGCGACGCTGACCGGCCGCCAGCGAGCCGTGGTGGAGGGCGATCGGCAGGCTGTCCTCGTTGATGCGCCACAGCTCCTGGAACAGCAGCTCGGCCTGCATGCGCGTGTTGACGAACAGCAGCGACAGGCGATGCGCCTTGATGGCGGCGTAAACCTCGGGGATCGCATGGCGCGCCGTATGGCTCGCCCACGGCAGGCCGGCTTCCGTATCCAGAATCTCGATGTGCGGCTTGGCGCCCGCCTGCGTCTCGATTAGGTCGGCAAGCGCGATGGCGCGCTTCCCATCGGTCTGTGCCGTCAGCCAGGCGCGCAGCTCCGCCGGTCGCGCCACCGTGGCCGATAGGCCGAGAGCCACATGGCCCGGAGCCAGGCGCCGCAACCGCGCCAGCCCGAGCGCCAGCAGGTCGCCGCGCTTGGACGGCGCCATGGCATGTGCCTCGTCGACCACCACACATTCGAGATCGCCGAATAGATATGGCCCATCCTCATGGCTCGTCAGCAGCGCGAGCTGCTCGGGCGTCGTCAGCAGGATGTCGGGCGGACGCACGCGCTGGCGTTGCCGCTTGGAGAGCGGCGTATCGCCCGTGCGCGTCTCCACGTGGACGGGAAGGTCCATTTCTGAGATCGGCGTCAGCAGGTTGCGCGCGATGTCGACCGCGAGCGCCTTCAGCGGCGAGATATAGAGCGTGTGCAGGCCGGCGCCGCGCCGCTCGCGTGCAGGATCGCTGAGCGCCACCAGGCTTGGCAGGAAGCCAGCCAAAGTCTTGCCCGCACCAGTCGGTGCGATCAGCAGCGTCGAGCGTCGCTGCTGCATCTGGCGCACGAGGGCGAGCTGATGCGGGCGCGGCTCCCAGCCGCGGGCGGCAAACCATTTCCGGAACGGATCGGGCAGGGCGACGGCCTCGCCCGGCGGCGTACCGCGTCGGCGTATCGGCGCATCGCCATGCCGTAGAGCCATACTGGACCGTTCACCTTTGCGTCGCATCTGTGCTAAGCGGAAGCGCGCGCAATGTTACGGAGCATCGGCATGGACCGGGAACGCCTTCTCGGAGGCAACCCCGTCGGGGTGATCGTGCGGCTTATCGTGCTGTCGATCGTCGTCGGCATCGTGCTGTCCGCGCTCAACATCGATCCCTGGAACATCCCCTATCATATCGAGCGGCTGTTCCGCCGCATCTATGAGCTGGGTTTCGGCATTTTCAAGGATGCCTTCGGTTATTTCCTGCTTGGGGCCATCATCGTCATTCCCATCTGGCTGCTGACGCGGGCGCTCGGCGTCTTCCGCTCCGGCCGCGACGGCCGGCCCTGATCTTGCGCGTTCGCGTGGCGGCGATGTGACCCTCGTTCAACCGTCGAGTGGCTGGGCCGCCCACTCTGCTGCGCGCCGGCCCGTCGCCTCGCCGATGTGCTTGAGGCCTGCATCCCGCGCATGCCGAACCAGATGCGCCTTGATGCGACTGATGAGACCCGGCCCCTCGTAGATCAGTCCTGTATAGAGCTGGATCAGGCTGGCGCCAGCCTCGATCTTGGCCAGCGCCGTCTCGCCCGAGTTGATGCCGCCAACGCCGATGAGCGGGATGCGCCCATCGGTCAGCATATAGATGCGCGCCAGCATCGCCGTGGACCGATGCAACAGCGGCCGTCCGGAGAGGCCGCCGCCCTGCTTGGCCTGGACTGTGTCGGCGAGCCCCGGCCGCGACAGCGTCGTGTTCGATACGGCGATGACGTCCACCTTGTGCGCCACGAGCCGCTCGGCGATGGCCGGCAGGTCCGCCTCGGCGATGTCGGGCGCGATCTTGACCACGATAGGCCGCGCCGGTGCGCCGGCCTCCGCGTGCCGGGCGCGTGCCGCCATGACGCGGCCCAGCAGCTCGTCGAGCGCGGCCGGCGCCTGCAGGTCGCGCAGGCCCGGCGTATTCGGCGAGGAGATGTTGACCGTGAAGTAGCTGGCCATCCCGTAAAAAGCGTCGAGGCCAGCGACATAGTCGGCTGCCCGATCGGCCGCGTCTTTGTTGGCTCCGATATTGACGCCGACCACGCCGCGCTGCCCGCGCTGACGCAATCGCGCCAGCGCCGCGGCATGGCCCGCGTTGTTGAAGCCGAGCCGGTTGATGACGGCGCGGTCGGAGATTAGGCGGAAGACGCGCGGCTTGGGGTTGCCACTCTGGGGCAGCGGCGTCACCGTGCCGATCTCGGCGAAGCCGCAACCCAAGCCCAGCACCGCGTCCGGTACGCGGGCGTCCTTGTCGAAGCCCGCGGCAATCCCGACCGGGTTGGGTAGGCGCAGGGAGCCGAGCATGCTGGCGAGAGCCGGATCGTCCGGTCCTTCGGCGCGGGGATAGATGCCAAGCTCCAGCGACTTGAGCGTCGCTTCATGTGCATGCTCGGGATCGAGCGCGAACAGCAGCGGACGCGCCAGATCGAAAAGGCCGCTCAGCATGACGCCAGTCCTCGCGGCAACCGATGTCGCCCGTCCTCCCCCAGCTCGAGCGGCTCCTCCGATATTACGGCGCGCATGTCGAGCGGAGCGTAAAGATGCGGGAACAACGCGCCGCCGCGAGAGGGTTCCCATTTGATCAGGGCCCCGAGCACATCGGCATCGACTTCGACGAGAACAAGGTCGCGTTGTCCGGCAAAGTGCTTGGACAGCGTGCCTGCCACCTGTGTCGACGTCGACAAGTGAATGTAGCCGTCGCGCAAATCGTCAGATGACCCCGTAAATTGTCCGTCGCGCAGCGCCTTCTCCCACCCATCTCGCCTTGCGATTTTATAAATCCGAGGTCGTGCAGTCACTTGCTCCGCACCCATCGCTCTAACCTTTTTTTTGACTTGACAGCGTCACGCAGGTGCGTCGCGCAATCTTGTCGCGTGGAACTCGCACAGGCCTGCGACACGTGTCTATTCGTTCGCATCGCCGCGTGCTAGTGCTGAGAGAAATTGGCGTTCTTTTCCTCTTTTTTTGCGTCCTCATGCTCTCCGGTTTCACAGCAAAGCCGCTGGCGCTCGGGAATCTTCTCTCCGCGCCGTATGCCTTCCAGGTTCCCTCGTTTCAGCGTCCCTTCTCTTGGACCACGAAAGAGGCGGGACAACTCCTCGACGACCTTACCGTCGAGCTCGAGGAGCAGACCGTTGGCGGTCATGGCAGTATCGAGGGATATTTTCTCGGCACCATGCTGCTGATGGAGCCGTCGCCGGCGGCGCCCTTGTTTGCTGCCGCAGGCACGGCGCGGCGCCACGACATCATCGACGGCCAGCAGCGCCTCGTTACGCTGACAATTCTATTGGCTGTTCTGCGTGATATCCTGGCGCAGCGCGGCATGCCCTTACCGGCCGGCCTCGAGGAGCTGATCGAGTGCCGCGAGACGGGTGGCACCCGGCGGCAGTTCAGAGTGGAGCTGCGAGGACGCGATCGCGACTTTCTCACCACCTACGTGCAGGAGCCGGGAGCGTCCGCCCTCGCTCCTGCAGCCGACAATCTCACGGAAGCCGAGAGCCGCATCCTTGCAGTGCGCGACCATTTCCTGGCCGAGCTGGACGGGCGCAATGACGCGGAGCTCATCCGCATCGCCACCTTCGTGGCGGAGGCCTGCCACGTCGCTCTGATTTCCGCCACCAGCATCGACCGTGCACACCGCATCTTTACCGTGCTCAACGACCGTGGCCGGCCGCTTGCGCGCAACGACATCCTGAAGGCGCAGGTCCTCGGCCAGATCGACGACGCCAGCCGGCCCGCCGCGCTGAGCGTTTGGGATCGCACAGCCGCACTCCTCGGTGATGATTTCGAGCAGGTCTTCAGCCACATCCGCGCCATCGAGGCGGGGCCGAAGTCGCAGATCATCTCTGGGATTCGCGAGACCATCCACGCTGCCGGCGGCGCCCGGGTTTTCGTGGAGGCCGTGCTCGAGCCCCACGGCAGGGCGTTCCACGTTATTCGCAATGCGTGCCACACGGGCTCTCCCCAGTCGGCCGAGATCAATCGGATGCTCAGGTACCTGGGGTGGCTCGGCAGCTCCGACTGGGTGCCGCCGGCACTGTTGTGGTGGCGGCTCCACGACGGTGAGCCGCAAAAACTTGCGACGTTTCTTGCGGCGCTGGAGCGGCTTGCCTATCTGCTCCGCCTGCTGGGCGTGGGCACTGATAAGCGGCTGGCGCGCTTCCATGCCGTCGTGCTGGCCATCCGCCGCGGAGTGGCGCTCGATGCCCGCAATAGCCCTCTGCAGCCCAGCCGCGAGGAGCAGCGCAACATCCTTTACAACCTGCGCAACCTGCACACGCGCAGCCCGCTCACCTGCAAGCTGGTGCTGCTGCGCCTCAACGACGAGCTCGGCGGTGCGCCACAGGATCTGTCGCCCGCCGACTACACGGTCGAGCACATCCTGCCGCAGAAACCGGGTCGCGCCAGCGCCTGGCGCTCATGGTTCCCCTCCGCCGACGAGCGGGAGGCGTGCACCAATTCCATCGGCAATCTGGTGCTCGTCACGCGCGAGCAGAACGACCGCGCACGCAACGCGGAGCTTGCCCGCAAGCTCGAGATCTTCTTCCACGCCCCCGGTGCTCCCGTGCCGCGCATCACGGCGGAGCTGGAGGGCATTGCCGAGTGGCGCGCGCCGCAGCTTCTTGCCCGCGAGGAGCGCCTGCTCGGCTTGGTCCGCGCCATCTGGAAGATCGATGCCGCCAAGTCGGTCGAGCCGCCTGCAGACGCTTCTGCAACGCGAGCAGCTCAGCGCGGCCGTGCGGCACGCCAGCCGGCCGAGTGAGTATGGCAACGCGTGTGATGCTGAGAGGCCCCGTGCTGGAGTTCAGCTCCGATCAGCCACTGCTCGTATTCGGCGGGCCGTATTCCAACCTGATCGCCACGCGCGCCTTGCAAGCGCATGCCGAGCGCCTCGGCGTT
Source organism: uncultured Alphaproteobacteria bacterium (assembly GCA_963806735.1). Classification (GTDB taxonomy): domain Bacteria; phylum Pseudomonadota; class Alphaproteobacteria; order Rhizobiales; family Hyphomicrobiaceae; genus CADEFX01. The sequence continues at coordinate 17,883 of CAWEBE010000002.1, forward strand.
CCTCCGCAACGCATCATCTGCACCGGCGATGTCGTCGCCTACTGCGCGGGGCCCGAGGAAACCGCCGCGGCCGTGCGCGACTGGGGCTGCCACGTCGTCCAGGGCAACTGCGAGCAGCAGCTCGCCGCCGCGGCCGACGACTGCGCCTGCAATTTCGCGGACGGCAGCGCCTGCGCCACGCTCGCCAAGGGCTGGTATCCATTCGCCAATGCGCGCGTGTCACAGGCAACGCGCGTGTGGATGGGGCTGTTGCCCACGACATTGGTGTTCCGTTTCGCCGATCGCACATTCCGCGTCGTGCATGGTGGCGTTGCTCAAGTGAACCGCTGGGTGTTCGCGTCGCAGCGCGACGTGCTGTCGGAGGAGCTGGGGATGGCGGGTACCGATGTCGTGCTGGCCGGACACGCAGGGCTCCCCTTCATTGCGCGTGCGGGTGAGCGGACCTGGTTCAATCCCGGCGTGATCGGCATGCCGGCCAACGATGGTACGCCAGACGTCTGGTATGGTGTAATCCGTGCAGAGCCGGATGCTGTCGCGCTGTCGACGCATCGCCTGGCCTACGATCATCATGCAGCCGCGGCCGCCATGCGCCGCTACGGCCATGCTAACGGCTATGCGCGCACCTTGGTGACCGGTCTGTGGCCGAGCCTCGACATTCAGCCGCCTGCCGAGCGCACTGCCACCGGTCGTCGCCTCAAGCCGAATTTCATGCGCATTCCGTCGAAGGCGCCAGGGCACTCGGAAACGCGCGTGTCTGCTTGAAGTGCGCGCGGCCTACTCCGCCGCTTCCTTGGTCGCGACCGGCGGACGCCAGCGCAGGCGCGGCTCGCGTGCCGCCTTGGTCTCGTCGAGGCGGCGGCGCGGAGCCAGCCGCGGCGCGTCCTTGAAGCGGGACTTGTCGTTGCCGTGCTTGGCTTCCTTGGCGAGGAAGCGCAGGGTGGCGACGAATTGGTCGAGGCTCTGTTTGGATTCCAACTCGGTCGGCTCGATCAGCATGGCGCCGTGCACGACCAGCGGGAAATACATGGTCATGGGGTGATAGCCCTCGTCGATCATCGCCTTGGCGAAATCGAGCGTCGTGACGCCGGTGTCCTTGAGCCAGGCGTCGTCGAACAGCACCTCGTGCATGCACGGCTTGTCGCCGAACGGCTGGCTCATGAGGTCGCGTAGGCCCGCGCGTACGTAGTTGGCATTCAACACCGCGTCCTCGGACGCTTGCCGCATGCCGTCCGAGCCGTGGCTCAGCATGTATGTGAGTGCGCGCACGAACATGCCCATCTGGCCGTGGAAAGCGGTGAGGCGGCCGAACGGACTGCGGCCGTTCTTGGCCTCGCTCGGGTGCTCCACGAGACGGAACGTGTCGCCCTGGCGCACCGAGTAGGGCAGGGGCGCGAACGGCGCCAGCGCTTCCGACAGTACTACGGGGCCCGAGCCCGGTCCGCCGCCGCCGTGCGGCGTGGAGAACGTCTTGTGCAGGTTGATGTGCATGGCGTCGATCCCGAGCTCGCCCGGCCGCACCTTGCCGACGATGGCGTTGAAGTTGGCACCGTCGCAGTAGAAGTAGGCGCCGGCCTCGTGCACCACGCGCGCGATCTCCACCACCTCCGGCTCGAACAGGCCGCAGGTATTGGGGTTGGTCAGCATGATGGCGGCAACCTCGGGGCCGAGCGCGGCCTTCACCGCCTCGGCGGCTACCGTTCCATCCTCGCGTGCCGGAATGGGCTTCACGTTGTAGCCCATGAAGGCGGCGGTGGCTGGATTGGTGCCGTGCGCGGAATCGGGCACCAGCACGATGTTGCGCTTGGACCCTTTCGCTTCGTGCGCGGCCTTGATGCACAGCATGCCCGCCAGCTCGCCATGCGCGCCCGCCTTGGGCGACAAGGTTACGGCCTTCATGCCGGTCAGCTCAAGCAGATAGCCGGACAGCGCCTCCATCAGCGCGATGGCGCCCTGCACGGTCTTCTGCGGCTGCAGCGGATGAATGTCGCCGAAGCCCGGCAGGCGGGCCATCTTCTCGTTGAGGCGCGCGTTGTGCTTCATGGTGCACGAGCCCAGCGGATACACGCCGGCATCGATGGCATAGTTGCGCTGAGATAGGCGCACGTAGTGGCGCATGGTCTCGGGCTCGGTGAGGCCAGGGAGGCCGATCTCCTGCTTGCGCTCCAGGCCGCCGAGGCGGATCCTGGCGGTCTTGGGATCGGGCACGTCGACGCCGGTCTTGTCCAGGCCGCCGACCTCGAACAGCAGTGGCTCCTCGTGATCGAGCCCGCGATTACCGGTGAAGGTGTCGGTGTCGGGTTTTCCCGCCGAGCCGGGACCGGTCGGGCGTCCCTGCATGTTCATGGCCATCACAGCACCTCCTTCAGCGCCCTGGCGTAGGTCATGCGGTCCTCGTCGGTGTTGATCTCGGTGGCGGCAACGACGATGAGGTCGGAGAGCTGCGCCTTGCCGGGGATCAGTCGCGATACCGGTACGCCGCCGAGCACGCCTTTGTCCGCCAGCTTGTCGATCACCTTGGCCGCATCGCCGCGCACGCGGAGCGTGAACTCGTTGAAGAAGACCGGCGTGATGACGTCGACGCCGTCAACCGTGCCCAGCTGCTCGGCCAGTGCTACTGCCTTGCCGTGATTGAGGCGCGCGAGCCGGCGCAAACCTTTTTCACCGAGCAGAGTCATGTGAATCGTGAAAGCCAGCGCGCACAGGCCCGAGTTGGTGCAGATGTTGCTCGTCGCCTTCTCGCGGCGGATGTGTTGCTCGCGCGTGGAGAGTGTCAGCACGAAACCGCGTTTGCCTTCCGCATCGACTGTCTCTCCGGCCAGCCGCCCCGGCATCTGACGCACGAGCTTGTCGCGCGTGGCGAACAGGCCCACGTAGGGGCCGCCGAAGTTCAAGCCGTTGCCGATGGATTGCCCTTCGGCAGTGACGATGTCGGCGCCCATCTCGCCCGGCGGCTTTAGGAGCCCGAGGGCCACCACCTCGGTGACGACCGCGATCAGCAGCGCGCCCTTGGCGTGCGCGGCTTCGGCGATTGGAGTCAAATCGCGGATCGAGCCGAAGACGCTTGGGTATTGCACCACCACGCATGAGGTCTCGCCGTCGATGCGGGCGATGATGTCCTCGATGCCCTTGGGATCGGCATCCAGCGCATCCACCTGCGCGCCGCCGTAGCTGCTCAGCGTGTCGATGACGGCGCGGTAATGCGGATGCAGTCCGCCGGACAGGACCGCCTTCTTGCGACGGGTGACGCGATGCGCCATCAACACGGCCTCCGCGGTCGCGGTGGAGCCGTCGTACATGGAGGCGTTGGCCACATCCATGCCCGTCAGCAGCGCCACCTGCGTCTGGAACTCGAACAGATATTGCAGCGTGCCCTGGCTGATCTCGGGCTGGTAGGGCGTGTAGCTGGTCAGAAACTCGGAGCGCTGGATCAGATGATCGACGCTGGCCGGTACATGATGGCGATAGGCGCCGGCGCCGACAAAGAACGGCACCGAGCCGGCCGGCGTGTTGCGGGCGGCGAGGCGGCCGAGCTCGCGCTCGACCTCCAGCTCGCCCTTGGCCCGCGGCAGGTTGGGAAGCTCGCCCAGCAGCTTGTCCGCCGGCACATCGGCGAACAGCTCGTTTATGGAGCTGACGCCGACCTTGGCCAGCATGTCTTGCCGGTCGGCATCAGTCAGCGGGAGGTAGCGCATCAGGAGCTCTCTTTCACGAGCTGGTCGTAGGCTGCGCGGTCCATCAGCGCATCCAGCTCGCCCGGATTGGCGAGCCGCACCTTGAAGAACCAGGCCTTGCCCTCCGCGTCCTCGTTGACGAGGGCCGGTGTGGCGGCGAGATCGCCATTGGCCTCAATCACCTCACCGGACACCGGCGCATAGACGTCGCTCGCCGCCTTGACGCTCTCGACCACGGCAGCTGCCTCGCCGGCCGCTACCTTGCGTCCCACCTCCGGCACCTCGACGAAGACCACGTCGCCGAGCTGCTCTTGCGCGTGATGGGTGATGCCGATGGTGGCGACATCGCCATCGACGCGGATCCACTCGTGGTCCTTGCTGAACTTCTCGACGGCCATCCAGGTCTCCTATCGCGAGTGCCGGCTCGGCCGGCCTCCCCTCAGTTGCCCTTGCGGAAATAGCGGTGCGGCACGAACGGCAGATCCGTAACCGTGGCCGGCAATGGCTTGCCACGCACGACAAGCTGCACGGGCGTGCCGGACTTGGCTTGTGCTGTGGTGACGTAGCCCATGGCGATCGGGCCGTTATGCGTCGGGCCGAAGCCGCCCGAGGTGACGATGCCGATCCTGTCGCCGGACGCGGACAGGATTTCCGTGCCTTCGCGCGCGGGCGCCCGGCCTTGCGGCGCAATGCCGACGCGTAGCCGCGCCGGGCCATCGGCCAGCTCCTTTTGGATGCGCGCAGCGCCGGGGAAGCCGCCCTCGATGCGGCGGCGCTTCTGCATGGACCAGACCAGCGCAGCCTCGACGGGGCTGGTAGTGTCATCGATGTCATGGCCGTAGAGGCACAGACCGGCTTCCAGGCGCAGGCTGTCACGTGCGCCGAGGCCGATCGGCTGCACGGCGGCATCCGACAGCAGCAGGCGGGCTAGATCCACCGCCTTGCCTTCCGTCACGGAAATCTCGAAGCCGTCCTCGCCGGTATAGCCCGAGCGCGAGACATGACAGTCGAGGGTGCCGACCTTGGCGTGTGAGGCCTGCATGAAGCCGAGGGCAGCGGCCTGCGGCGAGAGCTTCGCCATCACGTCGCGCGCCGCCGGCCCTTGCAGCGCCAGCAGGGCACGATCGGTCAAGGGCTCCAGGCGCGCGCCCTGCGGCAGACGCGCCGACATGTGCGCATAGTCGCCGTCCTTGCACGCTGCATTGACCACCAGATACAGGCGGCCATCCTCCGACGTGCGCGTCACCATCAGGTCATCGATGATGCCGCCACTGTCGTTGATGAGCTGGCTGTAGCGCTGCTGCCCCGGCTTGAGAGCGACGATGTCCGCCGGCACCAGGGTTTCCAGTGCGCGCGCCGCCGTCTCGTGCTGTCCATCGCTGATGATCAGGTAGGCCTGCCCCATGTGTGAGACGTCGAACAGGCCAGCCTTCTCCCGCGTCCACAGATGCTCCTTGAGCACGCCGAGGGGGTACTGCACCGGCATCTCGTAGCCGGCGAAGGGCACCATCTTGGCGCCAAGCTCGCCATGCAGGGCGAAGAGGGGCGTGCGTTTCAACGAGGTATCGGATGGAGCAGCGCTCATGCCGTCGAGGGTCCACAACAGCTCTACTCCCGCACTCCCAGCGAGTGCGAGCTCGAGCCCCCTCTGTCACGGGACCTGAGAGATTTCGACGGGCGGGTGTGCCGCCGTCTTACCCCTTCGGTGGACCGGCACCTTCGCGCCGGTCGCTTTCCAGAGCGCCATCAACCTGCGGTCCCTGTTGCCTGAGAGGTTCCGGGGCGGTTGCTCCTTCGGCGCCGGCACGGGCCTTCAGGGTCGTGCCGGTCTCTTCCGCAAGTGTCGTATGGCTAGGCGACAGGATAGAAGCGCGGCAGCCGGAGTCAACGTGGCGCCAGTCGAAGTCCACTTGTCCATGCACGGGCAAGGAGAAAAATCAGCCGGCGTTGGGTGCTTTCTGATCGAAGCCGACGAAGACCTCGAACTCGCCGGCTCGGGCGCCTTCCGGCACGTTGAAGGTTATGGACTTTACGGTCGAAAAATAGCCGATGGGCTTGTCGAGAGCGACCGTGACATCAACCACGGCTTTGTCCGCAGCTATCCGCTCGCGCTTGGCGTCGGTGACGAAAACGGTGACCGGCAGGGTGACCGTACCGGACTTGCCGCGTGGGCCGAGCAGAATGCGACCCGAGAAGCCGTATTTGACAGTGACCCGGCCCGGCTCGACCTGGCATTCGCGCGCTGTCTTGGTGATCTCGCCTTTGTGCATGACGCCCAGGCCGTCGCCGACGCGCCCTGGCTCGTAAATTGTGACATGGTGGTCGCGCGGCCACACCTGGAAGCGCGGGCATCCCCCGCCGATGTCGCCGCCGACAGCCACGGTGCTGTCAGCTTTGGCAGCCGAAAGCAATTGTTCCTGGGTGACGGACTTGACCTCGCTCTTGGAGGAATTGCCGCCGAACAGGCCGCCGCCGATGCCGGAGGTCAGCGAGGACATGCCACAACCCGCCAGTACGCTCGCAGCTGATACAGCCGCAAGCCCCAGAAGCACTCCTGCCGTCCACGATCTCGGTAGAATCACAATGTCCCTGTCCGCATGGTTCGCTGGTGCCTTTTGCACCATCGCGCCCAGCCCCCCGAGCCGACATGGCCCAACTTTGTTATTCTTGTTTCCCCAAACCAACTGTATCACTCCCTGGATGAAGCGTCCAAGTGCTTCGGAGCATCGCTAACAAGTGCCCTCTGATTCCTTTCGCCGCATGCCAGCGCCAGTCAACTCGACCTCCATGCCCCCTGAGCGTCCTCCGCTCACAGTTTATCTCGCAGCTCCACGCGGCTTTTGCGCAGGGGTTGATCGAGCCATCCAGATCGTCGAGCTGGCTTTGGAGAAATACGGCGCCCCCGTCTATGTGCGCCATGAGATCGTCCACAACCAGTTCGTGGTCGAGAGCCTCAGAACGAAAGGCGCCATTTTTGTGGAGGAGCTGGACGAGATTCCCGATACCGATGCACCTGTGATCTTTTCAGCGCACGGGGTCCCGAAGGCCGTGCCGGCCGAGGCCAAGGCACGCCGGATGTTCTACCTCGATGCGACCTGTCCGCTGGTCTCCAAGGTGCATGTGGAGGCCGAGCGGCACTACGCACAGGGCCACGAGATCATCCTGATCGGTCATGCGGGCCACCCTGAGGTGATCGGCACCATGGGCCAGCTTCCCGAAGGGGCTGTCAGTTTGATCGAGACCGCTGAGGATGCACGCCGATTCGAGCCCCGCGATCCCGAGGCACTCGCCTACATCACGCAGACCACCCTTTCCGTCGACGACACCGCAGAGATGGTGCGCATCCTGAAGGAACGCTTTCCGGCCATCGTCGGTCCGCACAAGGAGGACATCTGCTACGCCACCACCAACCGGCAGGTGGCGGTGAAGACGATCGCCCCCAAATGCGACTGCGTCATCGTCGTCGGTGCGCCAAACAGCTCCAACTCCCTGCGCCTGGTGGAGGTTGCGCGCCGCGCCGGCTGCCCCAAGGCGCTGCTGGTGCCGCGCGCCAGCGACTTGCCGTGGAGCGAGCTGCAGGGCCTGAGAAGCCTCGGCATCACAGCGGGGGCGTCGGCTCCCGAAGTGCTCGTCGATGAAATGATCGAGGCCTTCCGCCAACGCTTCACGGTCACGGTTGAAACAGTGGCGACGGCGGAGGAGCGCATCGCCTTCAACGTGCCGCGCGAGCTGCGTGATGCGGTGAAGGCCTGAGCCGGTCCGAGCAGAGCGCCCCGACATGGCCGTATATACCGAGGTCGCCGACGAGGAGCTGCAGCGCTTCGTGGCCGGCTATGGCCTCGGCGCCTTGATCTCCTACAAGGGCATCGCTGAGGGTGTGGAGAACACGAACTATCTCGTCAGCACCGAGAAGGGGCCGCTCATCCTTACCTTGTACGAGCGGCGTGTGGACAGGAACGAGCTGCCGTTCTTCCTCGGACTGATGGAGCATCTGGCGGGCTCGGGCCTTACCTGTCCGACACCCGTGCGCGATGCTCAGGGGCGCAACCTCGGCGAGCTGGCTGGCCGGCCGGCCGCGCTCGTCACCTTTCTCGACGGTGTGTGGATCCGCCGGCCGAGGCCCGAGCATTGTGTTGCCGTGGGCGAGGCCCTGGCGCGTTTGCATCTCGCCGGCAAGAGCTTTGCCATGCAGCGCCCGAACGCGTTGGGTCTCGACAATTGGCGACCGCTGTTCGAGCGCTTCCAGGGGAAAGCCGACGAGATCGTCCCGGGGCTGGAGCGCGCCATTGCCTCCGAGCTCGACTTTCTGGAGCAGAGCTGGCCACGCGATCTGGAGACGGGGGTCATCCACGCCGACCTGTTTCCAGACAACGTGTTCTTCCTGAGCGGCCGGCTGTCGGGTCTGATCGACTTCTACTTCGCCTGCACCGATGCACTGGCCTACGACGTGGCTGTCTGCCTCAATGCCTGGTGCTTCGAGGCCGATCATGCCTTCAACATCACCAAAGGTCGCGCGCTGCTGAAGGCCTACAACGCTGTGCGTCCACTCGCGGATGCGGAGCGAGCAGCGCTGCCACATCTCGCCCGCGGCGCCGCGTTACGCTTTCTGCTGACCCGCGCCTACGACTGGATCAACACGCCGGCGGATGCTCTGGTCCGCCGCAAGGACCCGCTGGAATTTTTGCGCCGGTTGCGCTTCCACCAGTCAGTGCGCCAAGCCGGTGAGTACGGCCTCGAGAGCCGATCATGAGCGAGATTGCGAGGACCGCCTCGAAGCCCGAGATCGTCGTCTATACCGATGGCGCGTGCTCGGGCAATCCAGGACCTGGTGGTTGGGGCGCCATCCTCATCTCCGGCAACCATCGCAAGGAGCTTTCGGGCGGCGAGCCGCACACCACCAACAATCGCATGGAGTTGCTGGCGGCGATCACCGCGCTAGAAGCATTGAAGAAGCCATCGCGAGTGGAGCTTCATACCGACTCGATCTACCTGCGCGACGGCATCAGCAAATGGATACACGGCTGGCAGCGCAACGGCTGGAAGACCGCCGACAAGAAGCCGGTCAAGAACGCCGAGCTGTGGCAGCGCCTGCTGCAGGCGAAAGCGCCACATGAGGTCGACTGGCGCTGGGTCAAAGGGCACAGCGAGCATGTCGAGAACGACCGCGCGGACGAGCTGGCGCGCGAAGGCATGAAGCCGTTCAAAGCGGCGAAGTGACGTAGTCCGCTTCGCGCCCTGCTTCGGCCAATTTGTAAGAGGAACCGCGTGGTGCATTCCGATTTTCCAAATTGGACCGACGGTGACCACGAAGAGTGGCAAGCATCGTTTGGTGACCTTCTTGAGCTCCTCACTCCGTATGGTCGGAACAGCGCCGTGGGAGAAGGAGACTTTTGGTTATTGCCCGAAGATTGGGAGAACCGTGAACACGTAATTCATCTCGATAAGCTACAGCTCTTGGAGCAAGGGCTCGCTCAGCGAATAAGGGAGCTATTAGCGCGTAGGTATCCGAATTGGGTGGTATCGATCATCATCATTCCGCCTAGAGATAGGCGTTGGCCGAACATGGGTATCTTAATTACGAAAGATGCAATTGAAGATCACCTAGATCGCAGCGTTTTGCCGGACAACTTATCTGCGTTGCGGTTCTGATGACCAATTTCCTCATCTCCGGGCCAGAGACCGAAAACGCAACGCTGCTGCTGGCCCACGGCGCCGGCGCCGGCATGGAAAGCCGGTTCATGGTCGAGATGGCCGCGCTGCTGGGCGAGCGCAGTGTGCGCACGCTGCGTTTCGAGTTCGCCTACATGGCGGCACGGCGCGATGGCGGGAAACGGCGACCGCCGCCACGGGCGGAAACATTGACGGGCGAGTACATGGCCGCCGTCGCCGCCACCCGCAAGCTCGCGCCCAAAGCTCGGCTCGCCATCGGCGGCAAGTCCATGGGCGGGCGTGTGGCCAGCTACATCGCCGCTGAGCTGTTCAGCGCCGGCGATGTGCAGGCGCTCGTTTGCATCGGCTATCCGTTCCATCCACCGAACAAGCCGGCGCAGTTACGCACGGCGCACCTAGAAAAGTTGGCCTGCCCGGCCCTCATCGTCCAGGGCGAGCGCGATCCTTTCGGCGGCAAGAACGAGATCGCGAGCTACAAGCTCGCTCCGACGATCCGCCTACACTGGGCAAGCGACGGTGACCATGATCTGGGTCCGCGCGGCGGCTCGGGTTTCACGCGCAAGGGCAATCTCGCTGCCGCGGCCGATGTGATCGCCGCGTTTCTGCTCAAGCCTTAGCGGCTGCAGGTGCGACGCTGACGGAGTCCGGCAGTTTCCGCGGCAGCAGCGAAACCGCGCCGAAGATCACCACGGCCACCACCGACAACAGCATGAACAGCGTGTCGAAGCCCCAGCGTCCGTGCACCCAGCCGATCATCGGCAGCGCCGCGCCCAGCACCAGGAAGCTGATGACGTAGCGCACGCCGTAAATGGATGCTCTCAGCTCCGACTTCGCCATGCGGCCGATCATGTAGTCGTTGATGGGGATCTGGCCGAAGGCGCCGAGCATGAAGCCCAAGGCAACCGCGAGCGCGGCCCAGTCGTTGAGGCCTGGCATCAGCGCAAAGAACACGACTTGCAAGGCGGCTGCCCCCATGAACACGGTGCGAGGCCCAAGGGTGTCCAGCAGCTTGCCGACGACGATCTGAGCACCGGAAGCCGCCGCGAACACGACGAACGCGAGCCAGCCGACCAACGTGGCTGAGCCTGCGATGCCGCCGAGCCGCTCGGCGAACACCTTGGGTAGCGAGAACGTGGTCGACTGGAATACGAGGCTCGAGATGGCCGTCGTAAAGAAAATGATCGCCGACAGCCGGATGAGAGCGCTGCGTGTAACGGCGGTGCCGGATGGCGCGACCGCGGGTGTGCCCTTGGCCGCAGGCTTGCGGCCATGCGAGGCCCTGATCTCCGGCCACATCACCCAAGCATAAGTCACGCCCAGCAGGATCGAGATCATGCCCGGCCACACGAACGCCGACCGCCACCCGGTCTGATCGATCAGGAAACCCGTGATCAGCGCCGCGCTGCCGACCCCCAGGTTGCCCCACACGCCGTTGATGCCGATGGCCATGCCGGTGCCGGACTTGGCCGCACCCTCCACCACCATGGCCAGGCCCACCGGGTGGTAGATGGCCGCAAACACGCCGAGGATGAACAGCCAGATCGCGATCTCCAGCGGCGACCGGGCGTAGGCGGTGGCGATGGACGCCAGCCCGATGCCGATGAAGAACAGCGCCATCATACCGTGCCGACTCCAGCGGTCGGCGATCCAGCCCGCCGGCAACGAGAACAGGCCGAAGGCCAGGAACCCGGGTGTGGCGTAGTAGACGAGCTGCTCGTAGCTCAAGCCCCACTCCCGCGTCAGCGCAAGTGCCGCCACCGTCGCAAAAATCAGCGTGAACAGGTGGTCGAGGAAATGGCCGATGTTGAGGAACAGGAAATGCAGGCGGTCGCGGGTCACGGGCGTTTCCTTATTGTTATTCGAGCGCGAATCTAGCCCGGCGCGCACTCGAGCAAAAGCGTTGAAATGGGCACAGTGGAATTGACCGCATAAGTCCGTCCACATAGGTTCGCTGCCGCAACATATTGGCTCCAGAAGCATGAATGTTCACATCACCCCTGCCGAATTTGCTGCCGCAAAGGATGCGCGCGCCTGGCCGTTCGAGGAGGCACGCCGGCTCATCGAGCGGCTGGACAAGCTCAAGGACGGCAAGCGCAAGACGGTGATTTTCGAGACCGGCTACGGGCCATCCGGCCTGCCGCACATCGGCACCTTCGGCGAGGTGGCGCGCACCAGCATGGTGCGGCATGCCTTCGAGGTGCTGACCGAGGGCAAGCGCAAGACCCGCCTCATCTGCTTCTCCGACGACATGGACGGTCTGCGCAAGGTGCCCGACAACGTCCCCAACAAGGACATGCTGGCTCAGTACATCGGCAAGCCGCTGACCAGCGTACCGGACCCGTTCTCGAACGAATATTCGAGCTTCGCGCACCACAACAACACGCGGCTGCGGGGCTTCCTCGACCGTTTCGGCTTCGAGTACGAGTTCCTCTCGGCCACCGAGTGCTACAAGTCGGGAATGATGGACGAGACCCTGCTCAAGATGCTCAGGGTCTACGACCAGGTGATGGAGATCATCCTGCCGACGCTCGGCGAGGAGCGGCGCAAGACCTACTCGCCCTTCCTGCCCATCTGCCCGCGCACAGGCCGCGTACTGCAGGTGCCGATGATCGAGCGACATCCGCGCAAGGGTACGGTCGTCTACATCGATCCCGAGACCGGCAAGAAGGTCGAGACGCCGGTCACCGGTGGCCACGTCAAGTGCCAGTGGAAGGCCGACTGGGCGCTGCGCTGGACCGCGCTCGGCGTCGACTACGAGATGGCGGGCAAGGACCTGATCGAACTCGGTGACTCTGTCCTCGCGCATCTGCAAGGCGCTGGGCGGTACGCCGCCGGAGGGCTTCAACTACGAGCTGTTCCTGGATGAGCAGGGCCAGAAGATCTCCAAGTCGAAGGGCAACGGGCTGACGATCGAGGAATGGCTGACCTACGCCAGCCCCGAGAGCCTGTCGCTGTTCATGTTCCAGAAGCCGCGCGCAGCCAAGCGCCTCTATTTCGACGTGATCCCGCGCGCGGTCGACGAGTATTTGACTTTCGTCAGCAAGTACGCGGGCGAGGAAGCCAAGGCGCGGATTGACAATCCGGCGTGGCATGTCCACTCCGGCCATCCGCCGGCGTCAGAGCTGCCGATCTCGTTTGCGCTGCTGCTCAACCTCGTTGCCGCGTCGAACGCCCACGACAAGGCCACGCTCTGGGGCTTCATCCGCCGGCACGCGCCGGATGCGAGCCCGGAGAGATATCCGCTGCTCGATCATCTGGCCGGTTATGCGGTCGCCTACTACGACGACTTCATCAAGCCGACGAAGAGGTTCAGGCCGCCCACCGAGGCGGAGTGCACGGCGCTGGCCGCACTGGAGCGGGAGCTGGCCAAGGCCAGCCCGAATGCCAAGGCGGAGGAACTGCAGAACATCGTCTACGAGACTGGCAAGGCTCACGGCTTCGCCGAAAACCTTCGCGCGTGGTTCCAGGCCATCTACGAGGTGCTGTTCGGGCAGTCGCAGGGTCCGCGCTTCGGCAGCTTCATTGCGCTGTATGGCATCGCCGAGACCCGCGCCTTGATCGCTAAGGCACTGAAAGGAGAGCTGGTTGGGGGTTGATCCATGCCAGCTTGCAAATAGGTCAGCATTACTGACATAATGCGCTCTCGGCAGGAAACGACGAGGGCAACCAATGGCACTACAATCCCAAGAATGGGAGCCACGCTACGCGCGCCGCGCGGAACGCATGCGGGCCTCCGAGATTCGTGAGCTTCTGAAGCTGCTCGACGAGCCGGGCATCATTTCCTTTGCCGGCGGCATTCCAGACCCCGCGCTGTTTCCGGTGGAAGAGGCGCGTGAGGCTTTTGCCACCGCTCTCTCGGACGCAAGCGCCGGCCACGCCCTGCAATATTCTGTCAGTGAGGGGTCGTTGCTGCTGCGGCAGTGGATCGTCGGGCACATGGGCCGCCTCGGCGTACCCTGTGAGCCCGACAACATTCTCATCACCGCCGGCTCGCAGCAGGCGCTGGATTTTCTCGGCCGCGTGCTGCTGTCGCCAGGCGATACCGCGCTGGTGACGGCGCCAACCTATCTCGGCGCGCTGCAGGCGTTCTCGGCCTACGAGCCGCGCTACGACGAGTTGCGCCCCGAGCACGGCAACCGCACGCCAGAGGCTTATCGCAATGCCGCCGCCGAGAGCGGCGGCGAGGTGAAATTCGCCTACGTGGTGCCCGACTTCGCCAATCCCACCGGCGAGACCATCTCGTTCGCCGGCCGCCATCGCCTGCTCGAGCTCGTGTCGGAGCTGGACGCCCCGCTCATCGAGGACTCGGCCTACTCCGCCTTGCGATTTGAGGGCGATGCAGTGCCGTGCCTGCAGGCGCTCGACGTCGCGCGCACCAACAGCATCGATGGCTCGCGTGTGATCTATTGCGGCACCTTCTCCAAGACCATCTCGCCCGGCTTGCGCACAGGCTGGATCTGCGCCGGCAGGTCTATGATCCGTCGCCTTGTGCTCATCAAGCAGATGTCGGATCTCAACAGCGCCACCATCAATCAGATGGTGATGCACCGTCTCGCACAGGCGACCTACGAGCGACAGGTGATGACAACCCGCGCGCACTACCGCCGGCGCCGGGATGCCATGCTGGCGGCACTCGCGACCCATATGCCCGAGGGCGTGAGCTGGACCCGGCCGGAGGGCGGTTTATTCGTCTGGCTGACCCTACCTGCCAGCATCGATGCCGCGGAGTTGCTGCAACGCTCCGTTGTGCAGGCGCGCGTCGCCTTTGTCCCGGGCGCTGCCTTCTTCGCCGACGGCTCGGGGCGCAACTGTGCAAGGCTCAGCTATTCGCTCTCCGATGAGACGCAGATTGCCGAAGGCATTGCGCGCCTCGCCGCACTCGTGAAGACTGATCTGCGCAAGGCCGCTTGAGGTCAGCGGAAGGCGCGATCCAGGATCGTCATCACTTCCTTGATGGCGGCGGCTCGCGCCTTGGGGTCTGTGCCGATCTCGACATTGCCGTCGCCGCGGGCGGAATAGGCGACGCCCGTGCGTGTGCGCCTTGCCAGATTGGGCGTGTCGAAACCATGCACGGCGCCCGGGTACTCGATGAGCAGTACTTGATTGCGTTCGGCCAATCGCCGGCAAGGCTCAGGCGGGGTCCAGTCGTCGGCACTGCCGATCAACACGTAAGGCTTGAACCGCGGCGTCCAGGTCTGGCTTTCGCTCGGGACGCGACATCCGGGATAGAAAGCGATGGCGGTGCGCCAGTCTCCGTGCGTGGGCTTGTAGGCGCCTCCGACTGCCCACAGCACCGAGGAGCCCCCATTCGACCAACCCACAAGTGCAATGCGGTCGCGATCCACGAACGCTTGATCTGCCAGCCAGTCTGCCGCCGCTGTGGCATCGCCGCCGCGGTCGCGGGGAACGACACGACGCTGGCGCGTATCGCAGACGCTTTCCAGGCCCCGCGAACGGAAGCTGTCGGGGAACAGCACAACGTATCCGGCCGCCACAAAGCGCTCGCCCCAGTCGGCGTGGCGGCGGGCCAATTCACCTCTGGTGTTGAACAATCCGTTGCAGCCGTGCAAGGCCACAATCGCAGGGGCCGGCTTGGGGTCCGCAGGCCGGAGCAAAAATCCCGTGAGCTCGGCACCATCGGCGCTGCGTGAGGGAAAGGTTACGCGCTCGTAACCATCGGCCGAGGCCGCGGTCGCAAGCAGAAGGACGGCGAGTGCTAACACGAGCCGGCGGGTCATCGGGCTTTCCCTTCATCAAGGGCAAAAAAAGGCCGCGTCCTCCCGCTCTCGGACCGAAGCTCAACAGACAACGGACAATTCAGTATGGTTCCGTCGCCGGGCTTCTTGCTGTTACACGTACGATAAAGGCAAGCCTTTGATTTGGCGAGGGATCACTGAGGCAGTGGCAATACGATTTGGCAAAGAATAACGAAGGTTTGCCTCAGTTCAGCTTGCCTTTGAGGTCACGGATGGACTGATCCACCAGGCTGGCGCCCAAGCCCCCAGCTACTTTGCCTTGAACGATTCGCTCGGCTGCAGCCGTTGCGGCTTCGACAGCCGCCGCACGGACTTCCGCCATGGCTTGGGCCTCCGCACGGGCGATCTTGTCCTCGGCCAGACGAGTGCGCCGGGCCAGCGCTTCCTTCATGCTGCGCTCGCCTTCCGCCTTCAGCGCCTCGGCCTCACGCCTCGCACCTTCGATAATCTGCTGGGCCTCGGTCTCCGCCTCGCGCTGCTTGCGCTGGTAGTCAGCCAGCAGATCCTGCGCCTCTTCCCGCAGCCGTCGCGCCCCGTCCAGCTCTTTGCGGATAGCTTCGGCGCGGTCGTCCAGCGCCTTCGCCAGCATGCCCGGCACCTTCGCGTAAACAAGAATGCCGAGGAAGATCAGGAAGGAGACGCCGACCCAGAACTCTGCCGAATAGAACATACAGGCGCCCCTCTTACTCGGCCGGCGGAGCCGACAGCGCGCGCTTGAGCTCGTCCGGCGTCGGCTCCTGGCCGATCAGCTTGGCCACGATGGCGCCAGCCGTATCGGCCGCGATCTGATTGACGCCGGCCAGTGCCCTGGTCTTGGTTTCCGCGATCTGCTTTTCCGTCTGCGCCAGCTTGGCGTTGAGCTCGGCGTCGACCTTGTGGCGTGCCTGGTCGGCTTCGCTGGCCAGCTTGTCGCGCATGTCCTTGGCGATGGCCTGGGCCTTGCCCCGCGCCTCCGCGTGTGCCGCCTCGTAGGTCCTGAGGGCGGCATCGGTCTCTGCCTTCAACCGCTCGGCCTCGCGCAAGTCGCGATCAATACGTTCTCGTCGCTCATCGAGCACCTGGCCGATGCGAGGCAGCACCTTGCGCGAGAGCAGCACGTAGAGCAGCACGAACGCGATCACCAGCCAGAAGAGCTGTGGTGCGAAGGTAGTGGCGTCGAGCGGCGGAAATTGCTTGCCGTGCCCGACGCCATCGGGAAGCCCTGCACCTAGAGAGGTTGTCGTCTTCTCAGCCATGAGTTTGCCTGGAGGTCGCGAACTGCCTGCTAGCTAAGCCCAGTTCTCACGTGAAGAGCAGCAGGAAGGCGATCAGCAGCGCGAAGATGCCGAGCGCTTCCGTCACCGCGAAGCCGAAGATCAGGCGGCCGAACTGGCCGTCGGCGGCGGAGGGATTGCGCAGCGCGCCCTGCAGGAACTGGCCGAACAGGTTGCCGACGCCGATCGCTGCCGCACCGGTGCCGATGGCGGCAAGGCCGGCGCCGATGAGCTTGGCGGAAGCTGGATCCATGATGACTTCTCCCTCGTTTGCAGGTCGCGTGTGGGTGAAATGGTGCTCTGCTCGGTTAGTGCCCCGGATGCAGAGCGTCGTTGAGGTACATGCAGGTCAGCATGGTGAACACGTAGGCCTGCAGGAAAGCGACGAGAACCTCGAGCGCGGTTAGCGCGATGGCCATCAGCAGCGGCAGCGGGCTGAGCGCGGCAAAGCCGCCGGCGCCCAGCAGCATGACGACGAAGCCGCCGAACACCTTGAGCGTGATGTGGCCGGCCAGCATGTTTGCGAACAGGCGCACCGAGTGACTAATTGGGCGCGAGAAGAACGAGATGACCTCGATCAGCGTGACCAGGGGCAGAATATAGATCGGCACGCCCGACGGCACGAACAGCTTGAGGAAGTGCAGCCCGTTCTTGGCGAAGCCGACGACCAGCACGGTCGCAAACACCAGAAGCGCCAGCGCCGCCGTGACGATGATGTGGCTCGTCACCGTGAAAGCGCCGGGGATCATGCCCAGCATGTTGCAGGTGAAGATGAAGGCGAACAGCGTGAAGATCAGCGGGAAGAACTTCATCGCCTGCTCGCCGGCGCTGTCACGCACCATGTTGGCGATGAACTCGTAGCCGATCTCGGCCGTGGATTGCAGGCGGGTCGGCACCAGCGAGCCCCCGCGCATGGCATAAATCAGCAGGCCGGCCGACAGCAGGACAGCGACCAGCATGAACAGAGATGAGTTCGTGAACGACACGTCCACGCCGAATAGGTTCAGGGGAATGAGCTTGTGGATCTCGAACTGGTGGATAGGGTCGGGCATTCCGCCACCCTGCGCCCCTGCATTGCCTGCTGCCACCTCAGCCCTCGCTCAATCGTCGCCCGGGACGGGCGCTCAATCATCGTCGTCCGGAACGGACTTGCCGAGATTGCCGCCGGTGCGGGCGGCAATCTCCCCCTGCATCTGCCGATAGGCTCTGAGTAAGTTCAGGATGCCTGCGGCGAAACCCAATACAAAAAAGACCAGAAACAGCCAGGGGGTTGACCCTAGCCATCGATCCAGCCCATAGCCGATAAGACCCCCGACCAGGATGGCCGCCACGAGCTCGGAGGACATCCGGAACCCGTAGGCCATACCCCGGCCACGCAAGGCATCCCCGCCTTGCGGTCCGGTGTCGTGCGCTGCCTTCGCCTTATCCAGTCTGGCGCCGAGGCCATCGACGCGGCGCTGGAATGCGGCCCTCTCCTCCGGGGTGAGTTCGCCTCGCCCGGGGTTCCGATCCTTTTCGGGATCCGACATGGAGGCGCATCCTTGGCGGGAAGCGGCACGACGCCCGGCGGCATCGACCGCGGCGGACCATAGTGGCGTGCCCTGGGGGTGTCAATAAAACGGCGGCGAATCTGAGGCGGGGCAGGGGGATGGCGAAATGGCGCAGGGGCAGGCTCAACCCGCCTGCCGCTGCTCGCTGCCGTTCTCGATGATCCGCTCGGCGGTGGCGAGGTCGACTGAGACCAGCTGCGACACGCCCTTTTCCGCCATGGTCACCCCGAACAGCCGGTCCATGCGCGCCATGGTCATAGGGTGGTGGGTGATGACCAGGAAGCGCGTGGCGGTATCGTGCGCCATCTTCTCCATCAGGCTGCAGAAGCGGTCGACGTTGGCATCGTCGAGCGGTGCATCCACCTCGTCCAGCACGCAGATGGGAGAGGGGTTGGTCAGGAAAACGGCGAAGATCAGCGCCAGCGCCGTCAGCGTCTGCTCGCCGCCCGACAGCAGTGAGATGGTGGCCGGCTTTTTGCCGGGCGGCTTGGCGACGATCTCGAGGCCGCCCTCGAGCGGATCCTCCTCGCTCTCGATCATTTCCAGTCTAGCCTCGCCGCCGCCGAACAGCGTGCCGAACAGCTCGCGAAAATGCGCATCGACCGACTGGAACGCTTCGCGCAGGCGCGCGCGGGCCTCGCGATTGAGATGGCCGATGGCGCCGCGCAGCTTGTTGATGGCCTGCTCCACGTCGAGCCGCTCGAAGTCCATGCTGGCGAACTGTTCGTTGAGCTTCGTCAGCTCCTCGTCGGCTGTCAGGTTGACGCCGCCGAGCCGTTCGCGATCGGCTTTGAGGCGATGTAGTTTGCGGTCGACCTCCACGAGGTCCGGCAGCGCTGTGCCGGCCTCGAGGCCGGCCAGCGCCAGACAGGCCTGCGGTTCGCAGCCCATGGTCTCGGTGATCTTGCGCCCTTCCTCGGTGCGCTTCTGGCGGGCGGCCTCCAGCCGAGCCTCGTTACGGGCCAGCCCCTCGCGTTCCGCGGCAAGGCCGGTCTGCGCAGCGCGCAACGCCTTCTGCGCCTCGCGGTGTGCGGTGTCAGACGCTGCAAGCACATCGGCTGCCTCCCGGCGTGCTTGCTCGGCCGCCGACAGCTCGCTCATGATCTTGCCGCGCTGCGTTTCGACCAGCGCCGGCAGATCGGCAAGGGTCGCAAGTTCGCTCTCGGCTTCAGTCTTGCGCGCATTGAGGGTGGCGATCTGCTGATCGGCACCGGCACCACGCGTCTGCCAGCGCTCGCGCTCGGCACTGAGCGCCGCCAGCCGTTCTGTCCTGATCTGCCGTTCGCGCTCCAGGCTCGCCACCAACGCCCGTGCATCGCCGGCGAGAACGCGCTGTGCCGCGGTCTCCTGCTCGGCTTCGGCAAGCTCTTGCTCGAGCCCTTCGGTCGCCGGCAACGCGGCGAGTGCCTCTTCCGTCTCCGCCAGCTTCTGTGCAGTTTCCTCCAGCGCATCGGCCGTGTGATTGCGGGCCTCGCCGATGGCGGCAAGCTTGCTTTCGGTCTCGCGCGCCTGACGCTCGATCACCGTCAGCGTCTCGCGCACGCGAGCGAGCTCCGCCTGCGTGTCACGCCAGAGTTGGCGCAGCCGCCGTTCCTCGGACTCGGCGACGCGGTGCAGCTCCGCGGCTGTGCGCTGCGCGGAAGCCAGATCCTCGGCCTCGTCGCGGGCCATCGATTGACGGCCTTCAATCTCGCCGAGCCGGTTGCGCTCCGCCAGCCGTTGGGCCGCGGCAGTCGGCGCGTGCGCCGCGGCAACAAATCCATCCCAACGCCACAGATCGCCTTCCAGCGACACCAGTCGCTGGCCGGGATGTAGTTGACTCTGCAATCGCTTGCCGTCGGCGTGGGCGACGATGCCGATCTGCTTGAGACGGCGGCTCAGCTCCGGCGGCCCCTCGACTTTGGCGGCCAGCGGCTCGGCGCCTTTCGGTAGCGCCGGATCGTCGAGACCCATGTCGATGCGCCGCCAGTGCATCGGCGCCTCTTCGCCAACCGGCGCGTCGAGATCGTCTCCCAGGGCGGCTCCGAGTGCCATTTCATAGCCTGGCGCCACGCGCAGCTGATCGACGATCGGCGGCAGACCATCCTCGCGGGCCGGTTTGAGCAGCTTGGCGAGCGTTTCGACCTCGGTCGTGAGCTGGCCAGCTCTGAAGCGCGCAGTCTCGCTGGCCTCGCGACGCGCCTTGACTTCGGCGGTGAGCTCCAGCGCCTTCTCTTCTGCAGCCAATGCTTGCGCCTCGATTTCGGCGATGTCGCGCAGAAGCTGCTGGCCTTTCTCGGTGGTGAGGGCGAGTTTTTCTGCATCGGGCGCGCGGGCGGCCGCCTCCCGGGCCTGCGCCTCCAGCGCCACTGACTGGCGCTTCAGCTTCTCGAGTTGTGCCGTTCGCTCCTGATGCGCCGCCTCTAGACTTTGTCTGCGTCCGCGCGCCTCGAACGCACGTCGCGTCGCTCCTGCCAGCCGCGTCTCTGACGTCTTGAGCTGCCCGTCCGCCTCGACGAGCTGCAGGCGTGCATCTGCCTCAGCCACCGCGTCGGCCTCGGCACGTGCCGTGAGCGCCGCGCTCTCCGTGGCGAGCCCGGCCAGGAGCTCGCGAGCCTCGCGCACCAGCTCCTCTTCGCGTGTGATGTCGCGGGCGAGCTGCGCTGCCCGGTCCTCCAACTCGCGCCGGCGCAGGCTGAGCCGCTGTGCCTCCTTCTCGAAGGTCTCCTGCTCGATCTTGATGCGCGCCAGAATCGCGCCGCGCTTGGCTTCCTCCTCGCGCAGGGGATCGAGCGCGGCTGCTGCATCGGCCTCCTGTCGCAGTGCTACTGCCTCCGCCTGTGTAGCCTCAGCCACCCGCGACAGGGTGTCGGACAGCATGGTCTCGGTGTAGTCCACCTCCGCCTGTGCCGCGGTCCAGGCGAGATGCAGGACAAGCGCCTCACTGGTACGAATTTCCTCGGAAATCTCTTTATAGCGTTTAGCCTGGCGGGCTTGGCGCTTGAGGCTCTCGATCTGGCTGCCGATCTGACCCAGCACGTCGTTGAGGCGAGCGAGATTTGACTCCGCTGCCTTCAGCCTCAACTCGGCCTCGTGCCGCCGGCTGTGCAGGCCAGCTACACCTGCTGCATCCTCGAGTATGCGGCGGCGCTGCTCGGGTTTGGCGTTGACGATCTCGCCGATCTGTCCCTGCCGCACCAGCGATGGCGAGCGAGCCCCGGTCGCCGCGTCCTCGAACAGAATCTTGATGTCGCGCGCGCGCGCCTCGCGCCCGTTGATGCGATAGGCAGAGCCCAGCTCGCGCTCGATGCGCCGCGTTACCTCCAGCTCGTCGCTGTCGTTGAGCTCGGCCGGCGCGCTGCGCGCGCTATTGTCAATGAAGATCGTGACTTCCGCCGAGTTGCGGCTCGGTCTTGCCGTGGTGCCCGAGAAGATCACGTCCTCCATGGTGGAGGCGCGCATGCTCTTGTAGGACGCCTCGCCCATCACCCAGCGCAGCGCCTCGAGCAGGTTCGACTTGCCGCAGCCGTTCGGCCCGACGACGCCGGTCAATCCCTTCTCGATCAGTAGCTCGGTCGCCTCGACGAAGGACTTGAAGCCGAGCAGCCGCAGCCTGGTGATATGCACGGGCACTCCTCTTGGCGACACAACACAGGGTGGAGGGAACGGGACCGCTGTCGACTCAGTTCCCGGACGCTCCGGTCCCGGAAGCCACGCGGCCAGCCAGCAGCGGATCCACCATCTCGCGGATCTCCCTCATGCCGATCACCTGTTTCACCAAGCGGCCGTCGATGAAGAAGTTCGGCGTGCCGATGATGCCCAGCTCGCGGCCACGCTCTTTCACCCACTTGAGGCCATCGATCATGGCTTGATTCTGCCGGCAGGAGTCAAACTGCTGGCGGCTCATCCCCACCTGCGCCGCGACCTTGTAGATGGGGTCCAGGCGCACCTCCTGGGACACCCACTGCGCCTGTTGGGACAGGAACTTCTCATAAAGCGTCAGATACTTGTCCATCGGTGCGCAGCGCAACGCGATCGTGGCCATGCCGCTGGTCTTGCCGATCGGGAACTCGCGAATGATGAAACGCACCTTGCCCGTGTCGATGTACTCGCGCTTGAGCACTGGGAAGGTCTCGGCTTGAAAGCGCCGACAGTAGGGGCAAGTCAAAGACATGTACTTGATCATGACCACCGGCGCGTCCGCACGGCCAATGGAGAACTCCGGCAGGGTTCCGGTCTGCATGATCTCGGCGCGCGAGGGCTTGTCGATCACCGTACGGGCGCTGACCGTCGTTTCTTCTCGGTCTAGAAAGGGATTGAAGGGCCGGTCCGGCGTGGCGCTGTTGGTCAGGCCGACGGCCGCATCCGTGCCGGCTGCGTCGGGGCTGCCGGGAGCCGGCAGTTTGAACTCGCCCGAGCACGCGGTCAGAAGCGTGGCAGCAAGGATTGCTACGGGTCCCCCGAGGCGTCCCACGAACGGGCGGCTCCTGTCGCTATCGATCACGCCTTGAGCAGCGGCGCCAGCACCTTGTCGAAGGAGTCCAGCGTCGGCGCATCCTGCAGCCGTTTGCCGTTGATGAAGAACGTCGGCGTCGAGCTGACGTTGAACTTCTCGCTGGCGCGAGTGCGCACGCCCGTCACCTGATCGAGCAGGGTCTGGTCGGTCAGGCACTTGTCGAAGCTTTCCTGCGTGAAGCCCGCCTGCTTGGCGAACTTGAACAGCTCCGGCACCGGATTGCCGCGCACGAAGGCCCACTGATCCTGCTTCTGGAACAGCACTTCGATCAGCGGATAGGTCTTGTCGCCGCCGGCACAGCGAGCCAGCATCGAGGCTGCAGCCGCCAGGTTGTCGAGCGGAAATTCGCGCATAATGAAACGCACTTTGCCGGTGTCGACGTACTTCTCTTTCAGCTTCGGAAATACGGTGTTGTGGAAGTTGGCGCAGTGCCCGCACGTCATCGATGCGTACTCGACGATGATCACAGGCGCATCTTCCTTGCCCATGGCCAGATCAGGCAGTGGCCCCGCCTGCATCAGCTCTTTGATGTCCACGTCGGTTGGCGCGGAGCCCTTCTTCTGGGCCAGGGCCGGCACGCCGAACAAAGCCATTGCGGCTCCACTGACCGTGCCGAGTAGCACGGTGCGTCGCGTGAAAGGGGAACTGGTGGTGAGAAGCTCCGATGGGGGCACGTCGATGTCCTCAATTATGGTCGTGCGTATGGTGCGAGTCAGGCCGCGCGATGTGGCCCATATAGGATGTTCGGCGGTACGGATTAAGGCAGATCCGCACTGAATGCTAATTGAATGCCTGCGGCCGACGGTTGCAGGGCAACCGCTGCATCCGTCGGATTTTGCACGGGCTATCCCGCCTTGCGCATCACGATTGCGTGGGCCATGTGCTCGAGCGCGGCGCGCAGACGTGTGTCCGCAATGGCGGCAAGTTCCACGGGTGCGGGTTTGCGCGGAGCCGGTGGCCGCGTTGCGTCCGGCGCGACGGTCCGCGGCACCGCCATCGGCGTCTGCACGAGCCGCAGCTCGGCCACGGCCCGATAGCCGAAGTAGGCATTGATGCGCTCGATGAGCTGGCGCCCCCGATATTGGACATCGAGTGCCCGGCCGGGGTCGACGCGCAGGATGAGAGTGGCACCCGGCCGGCCGCGCTCCTCGGCCCCGGTCTCATCATAGATGCCCGGCTGGCGCGGCCATTTGAGCCGCTCAGGCTCGGTATACTTGGCCACATCCGAGCCGACGATGGCCGCCCAATCGGTCAGCAAGGATGCAGCCGAGAAGCCGTACTTTGCGAAAGCTGCCCGCGTGAGGCCCGCAACGAAGGAGCCGACGGAGCGCGCTGGTCCCGGTCCGCCCCGCCGTGGCTTGTCGGCAAAGCTCACGCCCTGACGTGGTGTCACGCTCGATGGCTGCGGCGTAAACTTGTTGGGCATCGCGGTATCGTCCGTCCCCATGTTCCAATACGCGCATCGGCTCCTTAACATGGCGCTAATGATTCGCGACCGCCGAACTCGGGGACACCATGACCGCTGTGGCGCGAAGGCAACAAATCCTGCCGCTGGCCGGTCCACACACGGCGCCGGCGCTGCTCGATTGGTACGACCACGAGCGCCGCGAACTGCCGTGGCGCGCAGCGCCCGGCCGCAAGCAGGATCCCTACCGGGTTTGGCTGTCCGAGATCATGCTGCAGCAGACGACGGTCAAAGCGGTTATCCCCTACTATCTGCGTTTCCTCACTCGCTGGCCCACCGTGACGGCGCTGGCCAAGGCGGATCTCGACGACGTGCTCGCGGCCTGGGCCGGGCTCGGGTACTACTCGCGCGCCCGCAACCTGCATGCCTGCGCGCAACGGATTACCGCCGAGCGCCGCGGCCGTTTTCCACGTACCGAAGCCGAGCTGCGCGAGCTTCCGGGTATCGGCCCCTATACAGCGGCGGCGATTGCGGCGATCGCCTTCGGCGAGAAGGCCACTCCGGTGGATGGCAATGTGGAGCGCGTCGTGACGCGGCTGTTCGCCGTGCGGGCGCCATTGCCCGGTGTGAAGGCTGAGCTCAGGCGGCTGGCGGCAACGCTGACGCCCGACGAGCGCGCCGGTGATTTTGCTCAGGCCATGATGGACCTCGGCGCCACCATCTGCACGCCCAAGCGGCCGTCGTGCCTGATGTGCCCGCTCGAGGGCGACTGCGCGGCGCATGGGCTCGGCATTGAGGCGCGCCTTCCCCACCGTGCCGTGAAGGCAGAACGTCCGGTCCGGCATGGCATCGCCTTTCTCGCCCTGCGCGAAGATGGCCATCTTCTCTTGCGGCGCAGACCCGGTGCGGGCTTGCTCGGCGGCATGCTGGAGGTGCCCTCCACCAATTGGATTGAGGACTGGATCTCGGCCGAGGAGGCGTTGCGCTCGGCACCTGTGCGCGGCGACTGGTGGCCGGTGCCGGGCTCCGTCAGCCACACCTTCACGCACTTCCGGCTGGAGCAGATGGTCTATCGGACGGTAGTGGCGAACGATTGCCCACTCAACTTGTGGGCCGAGCCCGAGCGCTGCCGCTGGGTGCATCGCCGCGATCTGCACGCCGCGGCGTTGCCGAGCGTCATGCGCAAGGTGATTGCGCATGCATTGAGTGGCGACTGACGTTCAAGCCTTTCTAAGCGATGCCCAAAGTCTCGGTCCGATCAGCGCGAACAGGGCCAGCACCAGCAACGCCAGCGACAGCGGCTTCTGCACGAAAATGAGCACGTCGCCCTCGCTGATGGTCATGGCGCGGCGGAACTCCTGCTCGGCGAGCGGCCCCAGGATCATGCCGATGATGACGGGCGCCGTCGGAAAATCGTATCGCCGCATCAGGAATCCCATCGCCCCCATCAGATACAGCAGCACCAGGTCGATCCACGACTGGCTGATGCCGTAAGTTCCCACCGTGGCAAACACCAGGATGCCGCCGTACAGCAGCGGCTCGGGGATGCGCAGCATCTTCACCCACAGCGCGATCATCGGCAGGTTCAGCACCAGCAGCATGATATTGCCGATGTAGAGGCTGGCGATCAGCGCCCAGACGAGGCCCGACTGTTGCTGCAACAGCAGCGGCCCCGGATTGATGCCGTAGCTCTGGAATGCCGACAGCATGATCGCGGCCGTTGCCGAGGTCGGCAGCCCGAGCGCCAGCATCGGCACCAGTACGCCAGCCGCAGAGGCATTGTTGGCAGCCTCCGGGCCAGCCACACCTTCGATAGCGCCATGGCCGAACTCTTCGGGTTTTTTGGCCAGCCGTTTCTCGATGAAGTAGGACAGGAACGTCGGCACTTCGGCGCCGCCCGCGGGCATGGCGCCGATCGGGAAGCCGATGAGCGATCCCCGAAGCCAGGGCTTCCAGGAGCGCGCCCAGTCCTCCCGGCTCATCCAGATCGAATCTTTGACCTCCAGGACCTCTGCGTTGCTGCGCTGGCGCTGTGCCGCCAGGTGGAGCGTTTCGCCCACGGCAAACAGCCCCACGGCAACGACGATGACGTTGATGCCGTCGAGCAGCTCGGTCAGGCCGAACGTGAAGCGCGGCTGGCCGGTTTGTAAATCTATGCCAATCAGGCCCAGGAAAATGCCGACGGCCAGTGCGGTCAGCCCACGCACGGCGGAGGTGCCGAGCACCGCCGACACGGTGACGAAGGCCAAGATCATCAGCGAAAAATATTCAGCCGGCCCGAACTTGAGAGCGAAGTCGACTACAGGTTCGGCCAGGAACGTCAGCCCGATGGTGCCGATGGTGCCGGCCACGAACGAGCCGATGGCGGCGGTGGCGAGGGCAGCGCCGGCGCGTCCGCGCCGCGCCATCTTGTTTCCCTCCATGGCCGTGACGATGGTCGCGCTCTCGCCAGGGGTGTTGAGTAGGATCGAGGTCGTCGATCCGCCGTACATGGCGCCGTAGTAGATGCCAGCGAACAGGATGAAGGCGGCGGTCGCATCGACCTTGTAGGTGAGCGGCAGCAGCAGGGCGATGGTGAGCGCCGGCCCCAATCCCGGCAGCACGCCGATGGCCGTTCCGACGGTGACGCCGACCAAGCACCAGAGGAGATTGTAGGGCGACAGTGCTATGGCAAATCCGGCCGCGAGCTCGCCCAGCGTCTCCATCACAGGAACCTCTCAACGAGGC
>CAWEBE010000003.1:0-386989 GCA_963806735.1 uncultured Alphaproteobacteria bacterium
AGACGTTAGCCCGCGGCGCAGAAAGTCGGGAAGACCCTAGACCTCCTTGGTGCGCGGCCGTGGAAACGGAACATAGAGCACTCGCTCAAACACGGGCAGGGCGAGGGGTGAGCACGCTCGCCCCCATGCTCAAACACATCGTCCGGCGCATGTCTTAGCCGCCCCAGGTCTCTTGTCTCCGAAGCGAGTGTTTCAGTACGACCACATGGTCGAACCAGATGCGCCCTGACATCTGATCGTGCGTCGAATGGCATCAGCGAATCAGCCACCAATGGTCATGGTGTGCGGTTGGGCTTTGGCAACTCTCGGAGTCAGCAGATGGCTGCTCTTCTGACAATTCTAGTCTTCACACTCGATCCAATTCGAGTGTTCATCACACTGGTCTTTCTGCTCTTCGCCCGTAGCCGCTGGATGGTGTTTGTCGCTGCGGCTCTCTCAACCGTCGTCTGCGAGACTCTCCTAATGGCGTTGCAGACCACGTGGGTCTGGGGAGAAGGCCTTGTTGTCGGCGGTATTGCTTCGCTGTTGCAGTCGGTCGTTCTGTTTTGGATGAGGAGTGTCGTGCGGACCTGGCTCACCAACAGATCGGCACCCTTCCACTTTCCATTCCGAACATAGCAATGAAGCACCCTGCAAATGATCTCAGTTGAGCGCGAATAAGGTGCTGAGCCCAAGTGCTTCAAAGGCGAAAGTGGAAGCCCAGGATGTGAAGCGCTGGCGTGAACTCATGCGTGACGCGTCAACCCGTTAGCACGCACCATTTTTGAGGCAAAGCCGTTCCCACCAGGGTGACCTTCTCAAGGCCCGTGCGCGCTGATCACGAACAGGAGAAAAGCTCCCATGCTTGCATTTGAATCCATCATCGCTTGGATCGTCATCGGCGCCGTCGCGGGGTGGCTGGCCGGTCTGATCGTAAAGGGCTACGGCTTCGGCCTCATCGGTAACATCGTGGTGGGAATCGTGGGCGCTGGGATTGCTGGCTTTCTGGTGCCACGGCTTGGCCTGTACACCGTCTCGACCGTCGGAAATATCATTGCCGCAACACTCGGCGCGGTCATTCTGCTTGTGCTGGTGGGTCTGGTCCGCAGGCCTTAGCGCGCTATTCACGATGTGCGACCAACGACGGCGCGCCGCCGGGTGCCGCCGAAATCCATGAATCATGGACGCAGCAAATGCGCCCGGCGCGTGACTTGTCCAATGTCTCAAATTTGCGATGTAGGTGGGACGCAGAACATGCGATGGCACCTCGTCTGGTTGCTCGGCACTTTCGCCCTCAGCGGCTGTGGGGCCGATGGACATCTACCGACGGAGATGGTGAATGCGCCCGTCCCCTTCGCTTCTGCTCCGGAACGGCCAAAACCTTCTGAAAAAGCGACCGTGCGGAAAATCGAACTGAGCAAGGAACAGAAGAAAGCCGTCGAGCAAGCTGTCACGCGCAAATTGAAAGACCCAGGATCGGCCAAGTTTAGGAACTTGGTGGCAAGCGCCAGCACAACAGGTGCGACAGCGGTCTGTGGCCTGGTCAATGCCAAGGACTCGACTGGTGGATACGTGGGCGAGCGCGCATTTATGGGTTCGTTCGACGCTTCACAGCCCAAGGCGTTTGCGGTTGCAGAGTGGTGGGGCGTTGATGCAAACAAGGACCACTTTGATGTCCTTGAACTCTGCGCCGGCGTGGGGCTGCACCTGAACTAAGCGTTTGCCTTGCCCCTAGTGGCAGTCGCGTCCCCAGGATGAGGTAGCCAGAACGTCAGCCGAAACGTAGGCCGTGCGCTTCTATTTCGACATCCATTATTGCGGCAAAGTCCACGCCGACGACGAGGGCGAGGAATTCGACACCATCGAGGATGCACGGGCCTACGTGCTCAGCACCACGAAGGAATTTTACCGTCTAGGGCAGAGGCCGAACCGCAAAGTGATCCTGTACGCCAGGATCGAAATCACCGACCGCCAAGGGACAAGCCTCACCGTTCCGATGGCAGGGCAGTATTGCGGAGCTCACCCCGAACTGCCGCGCCGGCAGCGGAGCAACATGATGTGTCTTGCCGGGTTCCTGGGGCAACTGAATTCGTTTGCGTCAAAGGCGGCTACCATCGCGACAATTCGATTCCCGCCCGGTTCAATTTTATGGTCCCCCGGTGGAGTTGAACCCATGCTGCGCAATATCATTCTATGGCTGGCGGGTGTGCCCATTGTCGTCATCATCCTCCTGCATCTGTTCGGCTTCCTGAACTGAGCGATCGACAAGGCAGGACAGCAAGCGCCGCTCGACGGCGCTTGCCCTTCGAGCGCCCATGGCACGCGGCACTAGACACCCGCCCTGTCGCCACTGCGTTTGCTCACGCCGGAGCGCGGGACTGGAGGTGGTGCCGCAGGAACGCACCGGCGTTGCCAAGCGCCCGACGACCCTCCTCCAAGCGCGCATTCCACAGGTGCCAGGCATGGATCATGTCGGGCCAGATTTCGAGCGTCACGAATACGCCTTGCGTTCCCGCCTCGGCGGCCAAGCGCACCGCATCATCCAGCAGCGTCTCGGCCGAACCAACCTGGATGAGCGTGGGCGGCAGTCCCTCAAGGTCGGCAAAGAGAACGGAGATACGCGGGTCCCTCCGGTCGATGCTGGCCGGTACGTAGGCGGCGGCGAGTTCCTCGAGGTAGGCCTTGTGAATGAGCGGATCGATTGCATCCTTGGTTGCGAGCGTCGCGCCGGACATCGAAAGGTCGGTCCAGGGCGATACCAGCCAAGCGCAAGCAGGAAGCTCTTCGCCCGCCTCCTTCAGCTTGTTGAGCAAGGCAACAGTCAGCCCGCCGCCCGCGCTATCGCCGCCGACGGCGATGCTTCGGGCGGGCAAACCTTGGCGACGGACGAGGCGCCAGGCCGTCAGCGCGTCGTGCAGTGCCGTTGGGAAAGGGTGCTCGGGCGCAAGCCGGTAACCGACTGCCAATGTGCGCAGAGCGCCGGCGCGTCCTGCCTCGGTCACCATGCGGCGATGACTGCGGATGGAGCCCGAGCAATAGCCGCCGCCGTGCAAGAAGATCAGAACACGAGAGGCGTCGCTTCCCGGAGCCATGGACCACTCGCCCGGTATGCCGTCCATATCAACCGGCTCAAGCTTGATGTCGCCGGCCACCGGCCAGGCCGATCCAACCTCGTCCAAACGTTCGCGCCGCTCCGACCAACTCTCCGGCCTCGGTTTCGAGGTCAGCAAGGCTCGGACCACCTCCAGTTCGTCGGTCACCATGACGTCTAGTCTCGAGAAACAATCAACTGACTGCCGATCGTTCAGGGCTCTGTGCGCGTGAACCTAATAACGACATATCCGGACCCACTCCTTGCCTCGAACGTCGTGGGCCGACCCTTTTTCAGGTTCAGTGCGTTGTCGCAGATTGTGAGTGTGCCGCCGTCGAGAACGTAGATGCCCCTCCACACCTTCCCAGTGACGACGCCTTCCTTGTGCGCGAAGTCAATGGCGGCCGGTTTCGCCCTCGGGTCCACCCTGACGGTTCCCGCATACAGAAGCTTGCCGTCCTTGGACTGGATCCGGAAACGATCGTCGGCAAGAGACAAGCGATTTCCGACGACCTCGTCGGCGCCCTTGCCATCGCGTTCTGCCCTTGTGGCAGTCCAGGTCCCTTGCAACTCTGTTTGATATGCCATGACGGGCTGGGCGCAGACGAGAACGAACCCGGTCACCGCCGAGGCCAGCCGGTACATGACCCTTCTCCTGTCGTCGAGCATTTGCGTCCCATTGCGCGTGATACGCACCCAGCAAAGGCGAACGTGCCCGACAACGCTAGAACGCCAAGCCCTTGCCGGGGATGGTCTTCGCTAGTAACGCGACGGGTAGTGCCTCAGTTTGAAATTTCCTGGTCGCTTTGCTCAGGGCCACACGCCCTTAACGATGATGGCGAGACCGATGACGAATGTCGGCTTCTGGCATTTCTGAGACATCGCGATCGGCCGCGCCAAACTGCCCTCACGCCTCCGGCTATGGCATAGCGGAGCGCGCCGTCAGCGCTTCAGCCGTTTATTGCATTCGCTGTAGTACCCGCCGCCCTTCGCAATCCAGCGAAGCTCGCCGTTACCGTTGTTGGCTTTGTTGGCGTTGTATTGATCGAGACAAGTGTGCATGCGGGCTCTTCCTGGCGACTCGCTGGCGTATTTTGGCGCGATGGCCGTGGGGAATGAAGCACCGCCCTTTGGTTGGACTACCGTTCCCGAGGGAAGGTAGCCGCTCGCACCACAGTTGGCGTTGCGGAACGCCTGCCATGATAGTCCGCCAGTCGTGCCGCCGGCCTGGGCGGCTCGATACTTCGCACTGCATTCCTTCATTGTGAGCGCCGCTGCAGGTGGGGTATCGACCAGATTGAGTGTCGCCACCGCCAAGGCAGCGCCAAAACATGACTTCGGAAAATGCCGCACCGCAGCCTCCTTAGATTCCAACAGCCTGGCCAGACGTGGCCAACATTGCCTCGAAGGTGCGCGCACGAACAGGTTGCGCGCGGCGCTATTGCTTGGGCGCCTCCGGCAAAGTGCGGACCTGATCGCCATCAATGCGAGCTTTGATCTTGTCGGCAATCTCTTCCAGTTTGTCGCCGGTGATTTCTATGACCTTGCTGCCGAGCCCGAGGAAACGCCCGACCTCCACCTTTATTGAATGAACCTTGCCGTCAGCCCCTCGTTGGACATCCACAACTTGGCCGAGGTCCTTGTTGTCGGAGCTGAGTACAGAGGCACCACGCAAACCCTC
Organism: uncultured Alphaproteobacteria bacterium; assembly: GCA_963806735.1. GTDB lineage: Bacteria > Pseudomonadota > Alphaproteobacteria > Rhizobiales > Hyphomicrobiaceae > CADEFX01. Next base: position 4,752 of record CAWEBE010000003.1, read on the forward strand.
AGCGCCTCGCACCGCTTGTTGAATTGCTGTAACCACGGTTTGGCATGCCTGAGAGAGCGACGCCCGCTTTTGCACCAGGCACTGCCCGATCTTGTCGGCATCGTTGCATTGAGCTTCGATGTCCGCCCAGCAGGTATCGGCCGTGCGCTCGACACGGTGCAGCGCATTCTCAAGCCGTCGCGACGCGCGATAGAGCGCAAACTGACAACTGCGGCTCAGCTGGTCCTCATGCGCCTGCATACACAGCAGCAGGCGCCCCTCCCCACGTGTGACCTTGCCACACAGCGCATTGATGTCATTGCCGCAGCTCTTCTCGACGGCTTCAACCGCAGTAGCTACGCGATCTCTCAGATCCGTTTGGGCGAAACCAGAGGAAGAAGCTCCGAGCAAAGCGAACAGCGTGGTGGACACGATTGCGCTCGTTTGGAAAGTTTTCATGACAATTCCCCGATAAGAAGCACGCGCCATTGCAAAATGGACGATTACAAACGCGCCCAGCGGGCGAAATCGGGATAAACCCGCGAACTCAATTCGGAAATACCTTCCTGCGGCCGATGCCATGGCGCTGGCGCCTCACCCCGATTGCCGCGTCGTCGTCCATCCACTGCGCTTGTGCCCACCACTCCCTAAGGACACTCGGTATCAGCTTGTTTGCCGAAGATGGCCAGGGCAGCGCGTTGTCCTCGGCGTCGGTTGCGGGCGCTCAACACATGAGACCCTCAACCTTGCTGATGCGCGGCGAACGGCGGCCCGGCTTGGCGCCAACGAAGTGCACATCCTGCCAACCGGGTCTGAAGGGTGAGGGCTGCACCTTCGGTGCCGCCGTCCCGGCAAAGCTGGCCGAAGGCGTCACTAGGGCTGTGCGACATTGCCGGACTCCTACCAGCGCAAACGGCGACCGCTCCCGCAACGCCATGCAAGGCACGAAGATGTCTCAAAGCATTACGGCGAGTCTCCGCATCGCCAAAGGTCACGGCGCAACAGGCGCGGACAAACGCCATGGGTGACCAACCGAGCTGTGGATAGTGCCACCACCCTGTCGCGCTGGGGGGCTAGAGGGATGGCGACTCTGCTACTTGCTTCATCACCAGTATCGGAGCCAAGTCATGAGGCCTCGCGCAGGCCACGGATGCTGTATCGCCGACGAAGTTGGCTTGTGATGAGGATGTCCTATGGCAACACGGTTTCATCCCGCACTGCTGAAAGAGATAGCGCATTTGAAGTTCCATGAACTGTCGCCAGCGGATCGCGAGACATACACTGATGTCGTCGATCAGCATGCCCTCATTGCTTACACCGATTACGAGACGTGGATCATCGAGGGCGACATGCTGCGCATCATCGAGGTCGATCAGGAGCAGATGCTCGCGTCCCAGCAATTCTTTGCCTTGGAGCCGTGGGGAGACGCCGTGGCCACATTCTCGTGAGCCCGGAGCTGAGGCGATCCGCCATAATTCGCCGGCCACGCGGTAGTTGTCGGGCCGCGCGGAGGCGGTGACCCGGAGACTTGCAATGTGGAAAGAAGCAGAGCTGCACCATGCCTGAAGGCACGTTCCAGTCACGGGGGAGGGACGGTGGAAACGAGCAGGGGAACGCTCGTGTGCTGGCTCTACGGCATGTAGCTCTATCGAGACCGCCCAGCCAGTTAATCGGTGAATAACCTGAATTTGGCTCGTGAAACTGTCCAGGCATCGCGATCAAGGCCCGGCGATCCCGCATTATCCACGGCCATTGCGGCCATGCTCAACCTCAATTTCAACCTGATGCCAACAGGGGGTTGTGCTGATGGGCGCTGGCCCAGGCATGCTGCTAGCCTAGCTCAATGAGCCTTGCATGGCGTGCCTGCCCATGACCCGCATCCTGATTGCCGATGACCATGATGTGGTGCGCACGGGTGTCCGGCACATCATCGAGGATCAGCCTGGGTGGAGCGTTGTCGCCGAAGCTGCGGACGGCAAAGACGCCGTCGCCCAGGCCATGGCCACCAAACCCGACGTGGCCATCCTCGACTATAGATTGCCCTTGCTCGACGGCATCGAAGTCACACGACAAATCCGTCGGCGGGTGCCAACGGTCGAGGTCCTCATCTTTACGATGCACGACGACGAGAGCCTGCTGCATGAGGCGCTGAGCGCTGGAGCGCGCAGCTACGTGCAGAAGTCGGATGCCGGGCTGCATTTGATTTCGGCTGTCCAATCGCTGGCCGAGCACAAGCCCTACTTCACTGACCGGGCGTCACAGGTCCTGCTCAAGAACTTCCTGACCGAGGCGGACAAGGTCAAGCAGATCCTGACTGGCCGCGAGCAGGTTGTGGTTCAGCTGGTCGCCGAGGGCCACAGCAACAAAGAGGCGGCCGCTGTCCTCAATGTCAGCATCAAAACGGTCGAGACACACCGCTCCACCATCATGCGCAAGCTCGACCTCACCTCCTCGGCCGCATTGGTGCGCTACGCCATTCGCCACAATTTGGTTCAGGCCTGAGAGACCTTGAGCCGCCGCCGAAGCGCCAACTCCCGGCTCCCTCGGCAGCGAGCGGGTGGAACGACGGCGCTCAGCCAAGGCACAATGCGCGAGTGCGTCTGCATCAACCCAGTTGCACAGGGCTGCGATTAACCCAAGGCCACGTCCCTGCTCCCCATATTGAGTTTTTGATGGTCTAAGTCTGATGCCACGGCCTTTGCCGATTGGTCCCAGTGCGTCCAATGCGTGAACCTTGGCATGACCCGTATCTTGATTGCTGATGACCACGCCGTGGTGCGCACGGGTGTGCGGCGCATCCTTGAAGACCATCCCAACTGGAGTGTTGTCGCTGAAGCGGCGGACGGCAAAGACGCTATCGCCAAAGCCATTGCCACCAAGCCCGACGTAGCCATCGTCGATCACGCATTGCCTTTGATCAGCGGCATCGAAGTCACACGTCAAATCCGTCTGCGTGTGCCAAGCGTCGAGGTCCTCATCTTCACCATGCACGACAACGACAACCTGCTGCGCGATCTGTTAGAGGCTGGCGCGCGCGGCTATGTGCTGAAGTCGGATGCCGAGGAGCACTTGATTTCTGCCGTCCAGGCGCTGGCGGCCCACAAGCCCTACTTCGCCAGCCAGGCGTGCGAGGGTCTGCTCAAAGCCTTTCTGACGCATGCGCGTCAGTTCGATCAGCCCCTGACCAGCCGGGAGCGCGGTATCGTGCAACTGGTCGCCGAGGGCCACAGCAACAAGCAGATCGCGCAGGTCCTCAATATCAGCGTCAAGACGGTCGAGGTGCACCGAGCCTCGGTCCTGCGCAAGCTCGACCTCACGTCCTCGGCGGCCTTGGTGCGCTACGCCGTGCGCAACAAGTTGGTCGAGGCTTGAGCCGATCACGTTCCCGCTGCGCGCGACACGCAAAAATCTGCGGCCGCAACTTGGGGAGCCGCGACCCTCTCCCAATGGCGGCAGACGCCTACCCGAGGCGCGCCGTTCGGCATCCCTAGGGGTTAACGCTACTTCTAGCTGGGGGAAAGTCCCGATCCGGCCTGCGGAACGATCTGATAGTGTCCGAGTTGGATACGGCTACCGTCGGCATCGAGGTCCCGGTGCAGCGTTGAGCGAATTCACCCTCACCGATGTGGACAAGATGCACAACAAGCTGGCTACCGAGTTACCCTGCCGCGAACTGCTGGATGCGTTGCCCGCTGCCATCTACACCACCGACGCTGCTGGCCGCATAACGTACTACAATGCGGCCGCCGTTCAGCTGGCTGGTCGGAAGCCCGAGATCGGCAGCGATGAATGGTGCGTAACCTGGCGCCTCTACCGTCCTGACGGAACCCCGCTGCCGCACGACGAATGCCCAATGGCAGTCGCCCTGAAAACTGGACGCCCCGTAAGAGGCATGGAAGCTGTTGCAGAGCGTCCTGATGGCACGCTGGTACCGTTCATGCCCTACCCGACGCCGCTGCATGATGCGTCGGGCAATGTCATCGGTGCCGTGAACATGTTGGTTGATCTGACGGACCGCTCGCAGGCGGAGCAGGCCAGGAAAGTGCTCGCCTCTATCGTCGAGCACTCTGATGACGCCATTGTCAGTAGGGACCTCAATGGCGTCATTGCCAGCTGGAACCCTGGAGCCGAACGCCTTTTCGGCTACACAGCCGATGAGGTCGTCGGCAAGTCGGTCACCGCTTTGTTTCCAGAAGACCTCCAGAATGAGGAAAGCGCAATTCTTGAGCGCATACGACGTGGCGAGCAGATCGAACACTATGAGACGGTGCGCTGCCGCAAGGATGGCAGTCTGGTCGATATCTCGTTGACGGTGTCCCCATTAAGGAATGCCGCAGGCAAGATCACGGGCGTGGCTAAGATTGCGCGGGACATCAGCGCGCGCAAGAAGGCGGAGCATGAGCGGCTGCTCGCTCTTCAGGACGAGGAGCGCCGACGCATTGCCAATGAGCTGCATGACTCGACCGCACAGCATTTGGCGGCCATCAGCCTCAACCTGATGCGGGTGAGAGCGGATGCTGAGGTGAAGGCTGAAACACGCGACATCCTGGACGAAATCGGTGGATCGCTAGAGGAAGCCACAAAGGAGCTGCGCGCCTTTAGCTATCTCCTTTACCCGCCAGACCTGCAAAAGGAGGGTTTGTCAGTCACGCTCAATCGATATGTTGAGGGTTTCGGTCGGCGGACTGGACTGAAAGTCACGGTGAGATCATGCGGCAGTGTCGCCCAACTGTCGCTACCGCTTCAACAAGCGCTGCTGCGCGTTGTTCAGGAGGCATTGACCAACGTGTATCGTCACGCCTCCGCGACGCGCGTCTCCGTCAATTTCAGATGTGTGGGCAAGCGACTGCGTTTGGTGATCAGCGATGACGGGCAGAAAACTGAGGCAACCGCCGGACAGAACGGGGAGCCGTTCCGCTCAGGGATGGGCATCCCAGGCATGATCTCCCGCATGCAGCAGTTCGGCGGCAATCTTGACATTCGTTCGGGCCGTAACGGCACTGCCGTCCATGCAACCGTGTTCATCGGTTGACCGCGTCAGGCCATCACGGCGAACACGCCGCTCGCGGTGGCGGCCTTCTACAAGGCCGGGGCGCTAGACTTGGCTGACCGTGTCGACGACGCGTCCAACCGGCATCACCAACAACCGTTGCCCCTTCTCGTCTTCGACCTCGATCTGGATGTCGAGACTGGCTGCGGTTCCCTTGAGCACCTCTTGGCTCAGAACCTCTCGCGCGCTTTCGAGCACGACCGCTCGCACCGCCTCCAGGTCTGGGAACTCCTCGGGAGGGTCATCGTCGGGCAGAAGCTTGCCGTTCACCTTCACTCTGACGAAGTATCGAGGCATCGATCTTCTCCCTACGGACAAAATCGGCCTGAAGAGGTGACGGTTCAAGAGCGAAGTTGGTGCGCAATCAAACAGAGCGGGGCGACGGTCTTTGGAACTCGGCTGGCAACGCTGACGAACAAGACCTGAGTTGTGGCTGGCTCGCGGTTCCAGTCTGCTGATTTGTACGATTTCATACCAACTCCGACCTTGACGCCCTTCACCGCCCAGCGTTTTTTTTCCGGATCGGAAAAGCATGAGGGGCCATGCCGGACAACTTCCTTCGTCGTTGGGTTGCTGCGAACGTGGAGCCGGTGCCTGCGCAAGACAGGCACGACCGAGTTGCCATCTGGGCCGCTTTCTGCGTCACTGACGCCATGCTGAACGGCTTCTCCCCTGACGACATCGCGAAGGCCGCTGGGGGCGACATCCTGACCTACCTCCGGCAGGCGGCGGACGACGTTGCGAGAGGCTGAGCAAGCCGCCGCACCGGCGCACACATCGACCAAAGATACGGTCTGCTATCCACCTCGCCCTCATTCGAGGCATTTACGTCATGGGCGATGTGAGCGTGGCCAATGGCATGTCCGAGATTCAATAGCTGACGTTGGCCCGGTCCATCACCCTTGCATCTGGGTGGGCCTCAACAATGCAAGCTTGCATCGCGCCAGGCGGGACTTAGATGCAATGCCCTAAGCGATCTTTGCGCCGTGGCACCAGGGTGTACTCGGATGCATCGGCCGAAGCTCCAATCCGTTGCCCAACCTGATAACGAGACGGCACCCGAGCGGCTTCCGTCCGTCATGTCACCATCGCGGGGTTTCTGCTGATATTCGGTCTGGGACATTCAGCCCATCCTACGTGCCTGTTCGTAGTCGGAGGCAGGATGGGTTCCCCATACGGGCCAGTGGCGAGCAAAGCCACGTGTTGCGGTCAGGCTAGAGCATAGCCGCCGCGACGCGAGGAACTACCGTGGCATGGCATACGGGGTTTCGCCTACTGGATGAGCGAGTGCGGCACCTAATGCAGAAGCACGGCGTCTTCAAACTTGACGATATCGAGTAACTCGCCCGCCTCGTTGCAAATCTCAAAAGCGAAGCCAATGGTGCCGCACTGCCAGTCACCCGGCAGGTCGGCCAGCATGCCCCGGACAATCGCTAAGGCATCGGCTTTGGCAGTCGCAAGACACGGGAACTGTATGGGCCGGTCGCTCTCTATGAGATCGCCATTGCCCTTGAGATTGAAATAGTACTTCGGCATGGGTCCCCCTCAACACAACAGTACGGTGGCAATCTCGCGATAAGAATGGCGATATGGGGGCGGCGACCCGGCCTGACCGAGCTGGCACAGAGGGCGTCGATCTCAATACTCTCATCCGTGTGAACTTGCGCCTATGCACGGGCTGCGATCTCGGCCGCGTCCTTCCTAAGTAGGTCTCAGCCGCAGGGCCGCCTCGCGACTTGCGATCTGGTCACAATTCTCCCTTAAAGCGGGGCTACGGGCACTTCCGGCGCTTTGAACATATCTCGCGCTGTGGCTTCCAGCATTGCTATTGCAACAGCCACTGATGCCCGATTGGGCTGCCCGGCACACAGTCAGGGCACGACCCACTCATGATTGGGCTGCCCGGCACATCAGTCAGGGCACGATCCTTTCCAAACCCCAGTCGATAACCGCCGTGTCAGGCGACGCGGCACATTGTCAGGAGTTTGTAAGAGTGAACAGATCGTGCAACGCGCCAGCGAGCGCAGATAGCCTCGGATACCGGGTTGGGCACAGCGCCAGGGTGGCCCTGCTCCTCATGGGTCTCAGTCTCATGTGCATCCTCATGGTCAATGTGCCCGGCGCTCGGGCGATGGCCGCCGCACCCGATGGGTCGGAGAGCCAGCAGGAGAGCTCAGTCGAGCGGATCGCCGCTCGCAGTACGCAGGAGCCAGGGGACACCACCGTAAAGCCGCGCCGCAGGTCGGCTGGCATTCAGGTGGCGAGCCTCGGACCCGACAAACAGCCGTCGCTCAATGATGCTCCATCCGTGGCAGCGCGAGCTGTGCGGTGGGTCGCCTCGCCAAACTGTCGCAATGCAACGCTGCGCCGCATAGTTGGTGAGGTGGCGGCTGCGTACGGGCCAGTCACGGTCAACTCAACCTGCCGCAGCCGTCGCGCAACGCCGCGGTGGGCGGCGCGCGACACTCTTATCACCTGAGCGGTAGCGCCACTGATTTCCGCATCCACGGCAATGCGCAGGCGGTGCATGCCTATCTCAGCTCCAATCGCTCGGTCGGTGGGTTGAAGCACTACGGTGGTGGCTTGTTTCATATTGATGTCGGCCCGCGCCGGACGTGGTGAGAGCCAGCGTCGTTAGAGAAGCCTTTACGTGAGCGGGCGTATATGTCGCTAGCGTGTTGCGTAACCTCGGAACGTCACGAAGGACGGCGGCATGGCAATCGCGCGCCGTCCTTTGTCTTTTGTGACTGTATGAAGCAGACAGCCGTGATGCTGTTGTTAGGCACCTCGAATGGAGGTTACCCATGGCGCGCGTGACGGTCGAAGACTGCATTGACAAGGTGCCCAATCGCTTTGAGCTGGTTCTGCTGGCTGCGCACCGTGCCAGGGCCATCGCAGTGGGTTCGCCCATCGCCGTCGAACGCGAGAACGACAAGAACTCTGTCGTTGCGCTGCGCGAGGTGGCCGAGACGAGTATCGCGCCCAATGATGTGCGTAAATCCCTCATAACTTCGATCCAAAAGAACGTGGTGGAGCCCGATGAGCTGGAGGATCGCGCAACGCCCCTTTTCTCTGCTCCGAAGGTCACCTCGCTGGGCCACGATCATCCAGCCATGGACACCATGGTCGATCCGGTTTCGATGACTGAGGATCAGCTTCTGCGCGAAATGCAGCGCCTCGGGCCACTCGACACCGTAGGTGCCTGACGGTGGCCGTGCCAGGCGCTCACCCGCACCTGTCCGTCAACGGCGCTGCGCGTTTGACAATCAACTCGCCCCAGGACGAGCTGGAGGCTCGCGGCGATCAGCAATCGCCCCGCCGTGTCGCCAACAGAGGGCCCGGGCGCGGATCATGCACCCGACGCGCTTATGTGCTCCTACAAACCGGAGTCGGCACCGGCTCCGCTGGGTTTTTCGTGCCATGCGGTTCGATCACCCCGACTGTAGGATTGCTGTTGGGGATGAGGAGCTAGTGGATGTAGGTGGCGAGGGCCAGCAGCAGCATGGTCACTGCATGTGCTGGCCCCCGTTGATGGCGATGTTGGCACCCGTGACGAAGGCTGCCTCTTCCGAGCACAGATAGATGATCAGTCCCGCCACCTCTTCGGGCTTACCCAGCCTGGAGATTGGAATCTGCGGCAGAATCTTGCTGTCCAGGACCTCTTTTGGAATGGCGGTGACCATCTTGGTGCCGATGTATCCCGGTGAGATGGTGTTGACCGTCACGCCTTTGCGGGCCGACTCCAGCGCCAGAGACTTGGTGAAGCCGTGCATCCCGGCCTTGGCGGCAGCATAGTTCGTCTGGCCAAAGGCACCCTTGGAGCCGTTGACCGAGGACACATTGATGATCCGTCCCCAGCCACGATCCATCATGCCGTCATAGACCTGCTTGGTCATATTGAAGACCGAGTCGAGATTGGTCTTGAGAACGGCGTCCCAGTCCGCCTTGCCCATCTTGCGGAAGGTCATGTCCTTGGTGATGCCCGCGTTGTTGACCAGGATGTCCACGGGGCCGATCTCGGCTGCGACCTGGGCAACGCAGGCCTTGCTCGACTCGTAATCGGTGACATCGCAAGCGAAGGCTTGGAAGTCGTAGCCCTTCTCCTTCTGTGCAGCGAGCCACTTGGCTGATGTCTTGTTGGCTGGCGAGTAGGTCACGGCGACGCGATACCCCGCATCCGCCATTTTGGTGCTGATGGTCTCGCCCAGACCGCCCATGCCACCCGTGATCACGGCAACGCGCTTCGACATCAGAGCCTCCCTGAGGGGGTCGTTATGGAAGTGCGTCGCTCACTGGCCCGACCCTTTTGGTCAGTGATGATGGACTTGGTGCCGCCGAATGCACCCTCAGATCGAGGTGCAACGGCGCTTGCATCGTAGCCGATTGAGCGACCTACGTGACGGCCATGCGCGTGCCTGCTGCCGGTGTTCAAAAAACCCCATGGAAACGCAGGGCGACAGAGCCCGTATTTCCGGCACCTGGAGTGACGGCCGGAGCCGTGTTGATCAGAATTGGTGTCGCGTGGGCAAGGTCACCGGAGCCTGGAAATTGTCGCGTGATGCACGCCGAAGTCGCGCCCAATGGCCCGTGCACTATCACCAGCCAGCAGTCTGCGGACGTCCCTCCTTGCGCTGGTGCTCGCTCAACTTCGGCCTTCTCCCGAAGCGCGCCCCGCGCCTGCGCGCCGCCGCCCGGCCTTCGTTGGCACGCCCGACGATGCGCTGGCGTTCGTCTTCCGCCAAAGCGCTGAGGAAGGCGATAAAGCCCCGGCCAATGGGCGTCGTCAGATCGAGATAGCGCCTGTCCAAGACTTTGATCAATGCACCACGCGCATGGACACGTTCGACAATGGCGATGCCATCGAGCATGGAGCGGGTGGCGCGGTCCCATTCGGCCAGCACGAGAACGTCGCCTTTGCCGAGCTGGTCGATGGCCTTTTCGAGCTGCGGCCGCTGCTTGATGTCACGAGCGCTGGCCTTCTCGCGGAAGATTTTCGTGCACCGCTCTGCCCGCAATGCCGCGATCTGGCGATCCAGATGCTGGTGCGGTGCTGACACCCTCGCATAGCCGATCCTTGCCATTTTTCCCGTTTCCCTATCGCACTGAATTGTTATCCAGCGGAAACATAGGAAAACTGCGGCCTTCCGCAAGTGGTCAACAAATCATAAATTGCGCACCACCGAGACATCCACCGCACACTCGGTGGGTTCCCGCGCGAACCTCTCGCGATGCAGCGCGTTTTGCTTCTGGGTGCCGTGTTTGCGGCGTATTGCATGCAAAGGAGGAATCCAATGCAGGTGAAAGAGGCCATGACCACCGACGTGGAACTTGCCAGTCCCACGCACACCATTCGTCAAGCCGCGCTTCTGATGGGCAAGACCGATTGCGGCGCGCTGCCCGTGGCCGACAAGGATTCGCTGATCGGCATGATCACGGATCGGGACATTGCCATTCGCGCCGTCGCGGCAGGCAAAGGTCCCAAGACACTGGTGCGCGATGTCATGAGCCAGGAGTTGCTCTACTGTTTCGAGGACCAGGAGCTGGAGGAGGTCTCGCGCAACCTCGCCGACATCAAGGTGCGCCGCCTGCCGGTGCTGAATCACGAGAAACGGTTGGTCGGCATTCTGTCGCTTGGCGACATGGCTCTGAAGACCAACGGCTCCGACCCGGCCACCGACGCGCTCAAGGCGATCTCAGTGCCGGGTGGTGAGCACAGCCAAAGCACGGCGCATTAGCGCACGCGACACCGGGCATTGCCTAGTCGTGGCCCGGCCCGAGCGCGGGTCCAGGCATGCACGACTTAGGCCCTCGCGGCTACGAGGAGGTTCGAGCCGCGAGGGCCATTGAGGGGATCGGCCCGCTGGTCGCAAGCGGGCCTTCTGCATTACCCAAGGACCCACAGGCCCACGAGGAATGCCGCAAGAATCCAAACTGCCACGACCGCTACGGCAGCAACTTTGCTTACGGGCCGTTCGGCAAGGAGGTAGGCGTTGACGCGGTGCTCGGTCAATATTTTGGCGGGGATGAGCCGCATGATCCCCGCCATGGCGAGTGGTAGCAAGATCATCTCGTCCAGCAGCCCGATGACGGGAATGAAATCTGGTATCAGGTCGATCGGGGACAGGGCATAGGCCGCGACGACAATGGCCAGCACCTTGACGTGCCGAGGGACACGCGGGTCGCGAGCCGCAAGGTACAGGGCGACGGCGTCACGCCGTATGACCATCGCCCACTGTCTTAGTTTGAGCATCGCGCATCCTACGCGGCACGTCTCGCGCGCCACCTTAGAAGATGGCGCGCCTTCTGCTTAAACGTTCTCGGCCTTGTCAGTCGGCCGATAGGTCAAGCGCTTGCCCAGTGGCATCAGCATTGTAACGGAACAGCGCACGAAGTTCGTCTAGTGAACTGTCCTGGAAACGCGCCATCGCCAACAATCTGTGCAATACGATTGGCAGCAGATCACGAGAGCCGCAGCGCGATCCTGATCGTCTCACAATTTAGCGCGCGCTCCGTGCCCGGCAGCAGCTCAGGAATTCACGGAGCCGATCTTCTTGGTAGCCGCGTAGCAGCCAGGGTTCGGCGAGCACGCCTTGAACCATGCCCTTGGCCTCCTGCCAGTCCTCATGGATGCAGGCGCGCATAAAGTTGCGACGAGCTGCTGTGTGCGGACAGTGAGCTGCGATGATGTCGGCGATCACCGGCACAAGCTCGAATATGGTACGCATGTTCGCCTCGTCGGAAACTTGACTGCCACGCGGGCGAGTTCCTCCAGAAATCGCGTCTGAGGCCGCGCCGGAGTTGATCCGTGCGCGGCCTGGGTCGAATGGAACGTGCCCTGACTAAGTCCGCCGGGCAGTCCAGTCGTGGGTGAGGTCGAGCCCTGACCCCGAGAGCCGGGCAGGCCACCGCCTGGTGTGTTGCACAAGAGGCATTTCATGCTTCAGGCCACGAGCGCGCATATGCGAATGCATCCTCGCAAGCCCTATCCCCAATTATGGGGAGACCTGATAAATCGTCATCAACAACCACCGACACCGTGGTCGTCTCGTTGCAGGCGAGATAGGCCCAGATGGCGCGCCGAGGGCGACACCCTGGCCGTGACCAAGCTCGACCGGCTGGCCCGTTCGACGCTGGACATGCCGACCATCATCACCCGGCTCGGCGAGCGCGGCGTCAAGTTCGTGTCGCAGGCCGAGCCCTGGGCCAACACCCAAGCTCATGTTGACGGTGATGGCGGGAATTGCCGAGTTCGAGCGCGGCCGTATTCGTGAGCGCCAGCGGGAAGGCATCGTGCTGGCCAAGACCAAGGCGTGTTCAAGGGCGGCAGGTACGCTTCGATCATCCAGCAGAAGCGCGCCCAGGGCATGATGCCGACCGAAGGGAAGGGGCCGCTAAGATCATCAACCTCCGTCCGCTATACACCAGCTTGTGCCGAAGGTGCCGAGCAGCGGAACTGTAGAGTGCCAACCGCTGCGCCCGAAGAATTCATTACTCCGTCAAACCTTCGGCCTTTTTCAGAGCTCGTTGCAACTTAAACGGTAGAACTGGTTTGCCAAGAAACTCGATGGGATCATAGGGCACAAGGGCTGCTCTGGTGGGCTCGTCTAGATTGGCACTCACAAAGATGCAGCGCAGGGAGTGACTCTCGTAAAGCTCGCGAGCAGCATCCACGCCGCTGCTGCCTTTCGCGAGGCGGATGTCCATTATGGCGACATGCGGTTTGAGCGCCGTCGCTCGCGCAATCGCGTCTGATGCCGTCGCTGCGGTTGCGCAGACTTCATGACCCAGGTCGGCCACGAGTTTGGCGAGATGCAAGGCGATGATGGCACTGTTTTCGACGATGAGCACACGCATCATTTAGTCGTGCGCCAACGGTATCAATAGCTCGGTCGTGTAGCCCGACAAATCCTGCCGGATTTCAACGCGCGCACCAATCTCCTTAGATAAACCCAGTACAAGCTCCGTCCCTATACCTGGACGGGATTGCTGCTGGATTGGCCCCCTTCCTTTGTCCGATATCACAAGTTGCAATTTGTCTCCGGTCTTTCCGCGCAGTGTAAGGCGGCAAGGCGGGCCGACATGCTTTACGACGTTGGTCACTAGCTCATTTACGATTAGTGCCAGTGGAATAGCCATGTCAGTCGGCACCTCTATGCGTTCGACATCGGTCTCGATGCCGTCTGCGCAACCATAAGCTCTGCCAATGTCCTGACATAGGTCGCTGAGGAAAATGTCGAGCCGCACGACGGTGGGATCATCGCCTGTGTACAAACGCTCATGCACAGCAGCGATGGCGAGAACTTGGGCCGCCGCATCGCGCATCGCATCGGCGGCGTCGGTGCCCTCTACAACGGGTGCCTGCAATTGAAGAATGCTGGAGACGATCTGCAGGCTGTTCTTGACACGGTGGTTGACCTCCTTGAGCAAGAGTTCCTTCTGCTGGACCTGCGCCTCAAGGGCGCTCTTTGCCTTCTCCAGCTCATGCTTCTCGTTGAGTTCGCGAAGCTCGGTTAGCTCCTCGAAGAGCCGGACACCCATGTCACAGCGGGCCGCCTCTTGGTCCTGCAGAGAGCAATCGCGCCAGCTCTTCATTGACCTTCAAAAGGTCGCGCACGTCTTCCTCGAATCCAAGCTCGGGATGGAGCACGGTCCAGTAGTGCGCAGTGCGGATGAAGGCGAGCAGCCCGATCAGGTGCTCAAAGCGATTGCCGCCGAGGCCTTATGCAGCGCGCGACGGGCGCGATCGGCCCGGCCCGGTTCCACGAACAGCAAGGTGGCGGCAGCGATGAGCCAATCCTCTGCCCTCGCGTTTCCGGCGCTGGCCACTCCATCAATGAGGGAAGTGCTTCAAGCCCACCCAACGATCACGCTGTGATCGCGGTCCCAAGGCGGCGGCGTCTTCAGAAGCTTGATCGCCTGTTCAATGCTTTGAACGGCGACCGAGGGGTCGCCGGACGAATGACCTCGCCCCACCAGGAACGCGCAATGGCGTGCGATACAGTAGCGAACTTCACAGAACCGCGAGAGATAGACGAACAGCCTCTCCTTGAAGAGTGAGGGGATTGGGTTGTCGAGGTATCCGGCTTTGGCGAAATCCCACAGTCTTTCGATGATTTCGGGTGCATCAGGGGCGGACGCGAAGAAATTGGGCACCAGACCAAAGCGGCTGGCGACCTCGCGTTGAAACGCCGTCTTGGCAGCCGATGTTGCGGTCATTACGCACCAGAACTCCACCGATATGGCATTCGTCGGCGGGCGGCGAGCTGCCTGGACCGCGACAGACGCACGAATTTGGCGTGTCGGTTGACCGGCTGCAAGGCCTCGGGAGCCAACGTCGCAGGGGGCTGGCGGGCCCGGGAGAGCGCGCTGGCGGCTTTGGGCCAGCGGGTGCACAGCAACGTGGGCAAGCTCCCAGAAGCCGGGTGCCCCGAAATCAAACACGGTGCGGGCGACATCGATTGCGGCGTGGTTGTCGAACAGACGGCCATTTACACGACTGAGCAGTGCTCTCGCGGTCGTAACCTTCCCAGCGGCTGGGGCTCCGTGAATCAGAAGAAGCTTCATGTCGCAAACCTAGCGGTGGGCGCGCCACTTATCGTGTTCGGAGCCCTCGCCACTCAACGCCAGCGGCACCAGCGGCATCTTGCGCAATGGGGGTGTGGCGAGGCAGCGACAAGGAATCTAGCATTGAGGAGAACGCAGAGTTCCATGTGGACTTGGTCGTTACATGGGGCATCCTTGAAGGGAACGTGCAACCCACGTTCAGGTAGGGCCGTCCTTCTCCTCTCAGGGGCCATCGCTAGGACCGCCCTACCCCCATCCCTCCGAGGCTGGGGGATCGCTTCGACGCGCCTGTGGCCGAGCTGGTCTATTGGCTCACCGACACCGAAACGCGCAACCGCAGAGCCCGTATGATGATGGCGGCGTGGCGTCTTGGCCGTGCGCCCTGGGACGCCAAGATGATCGAGCTGGCCGACATCATCGACAACGGCCGCAACATCGTCGCGCACGATCCAGGCTTTGCACCCACGTCCCTGGCCGAGAAGAAGCAAGTGCTGGCGCAGATGGTACGCTGGGAAGGTCAGGCCGAGCCGCTGTTCAAGGAAGCCGCCAAGCTGGTCTGCGCCCCCGAGGTCGATCTCGACGCGCAGAAAGTCGAGTAAACGAAGAGCCTCACCACTTGGAAGGATACGGCATCGAGTTCGGTCATTCCTTCCGTTTGCGGTTTGAAAATCGTTCTACCCAACCCACCGCAAACAGCATCAACAGCGATAATGGATGGCAACCGCAATCGTCCTCCAGGCTCCAAGTCCACATGCAATGCCAAGCGCGGCACTGAGCCATACGGTCGCCGCCGTGGTCAGCCCCTCGACCGTGCCCGCCTGCGCATTACGAAGAATGACGCCAGCGCCGACGAAGCTGATGCCAGCCATGACGCCTTGGATGATACCTTGCACGACGCGGCTCATGGCATCTGAGTTGTCCGCCATGCCGGGCACTTGAATGCCTGCAACGCTAACCACGGCGGCCCCGAGGGAGACGAGGCCGAGCGTGCGGACCCCAATCGGCTTACCCGCCAAGTCGCGATTGAGGCCGATGATCCCGCCTGCACCGGCCGCAGTTGAGAGCCGCAGGATCACATCGCCGACTCCAATTCCACGCCTCAAGCCCTTTCCCGCATTTGCCGGAGGTAATGCTCGGCGTGCTGGTAGTAGTTCTCGGTCGCGATCTCGTCACCGCTCAGGGCCGCATCCCGCGCCAACGTAAGGTAGCGTTCGTAGCGCTCCTTGGGATTGCCAGGGACAGCTCGGCGATGACCGCTGCCTGTGGACAAACGCTGTCGGCCCATCGGGTGGGATCGGCGACCCTGCATGCGTCGGGTATCATTCTGTTTCCTGGCTAGGGGGCCAGCCTCAATAGTGATGTTATCCGCTGCGCCACGTGGTTGTGCTTTTGCAACGCGGGCATACCCGTTCGCCTGCCCACGCGCTTTGAAACCGGGAACGGCAGATCAGGCAGTTGCGGGTCTTTGGCGCTGGGCTGTGCTCGGGCTCTGGCTTTCTGTATCGGTCGGAGCCTATCGACCGGCGTTCCTCGTTCTTCAACACGGCTGACACGTCAGTTGGGGTTCACGGCTCGAACAAGCTCGCGCTGCGAGTTCCAGTGGATGTGCGGGGCATGCATCGACCTATTATATGGGAACAAACTGCCGCTTCATGAAGTGCGACATGGCTCTCATTCTGGATCGCGCAGCATGCTAGTACGCCGCCCGCTGCATGCCACCCCCGGCGCTGGCAATCTCCTCAGCCGGAACCCCTTTCGCAGGCGCGTTGTATCCCGAGGACCGGCGATTGGGATTGTCGTCGGCAGGTGCCTCGCGGCACCGAATGGCGCCCGGCGTCTTATCCTTGGGGGTGTCGACGAGAGGTCCGCAAGCGAAACGGGCATCCTGGAGAGGATGCCCGTCCATAACAGTGCATGAACTGCCTACTGCTTCTTGCAGGCCGCGTCGAACTCAGCCTGGGTCATGCGCATGCTGGAGTTCCAGCCTTGGGCACACTGCTGCGGCGATGGATTCATGGAAGCTGAATCCTTGCCAGTGTTGGTGCCGCCTGGGCCGGTGTCGGTGCCACCACCCGTGCCGCCACCTGCGCCCGAACCTCCGGTACCCTGTGCCATGGCCGCGCCTGTCGCCAGCACCAAGGCCAGCGCAAATGCACTCAACGTCTTCATGAGCTGTCCTTTCGATGTTGTGCCGCCAGCTTTGGCGGCAATGAAAAGACAACCCTCGATTTGGTCGAAAGGTTTCGCGGAACCCTCATAGATCGCGTGTTGGGACGGGAGGTGGCCAGAGCGGCAGCCTCTCAGTTAGTGCTCGGTTTAGTGATCGGTGCGGGTTCATGAGCATTGTAGGTCACGCCGAGAGACGGATTGTCCCGCATGCCGTACTGCCAGAAGATGTATGCGATGAACGCCACCATGCAGATGGCGAAGACGATATTTGGAATTGCCGTGCTTCGGGGTTGCTTCTGCCGAACAACAAGCTCTTCGCTTCTTCGATCCTGGACCATACGCGCCTCCAGCATGCCAGACGAACAATCGTCGGAGCCTCCGAAGTGCATCGGGTGCCATCTGATGCCAGACCGCGCACAAAAAGATGCTGCCGACGATCTGATTTGCAAACGCGGTAGCGTGGCCCGCGTTCCAGTGGACTGCGGTCTGCCCAGAGCATGCGCCGTTCCTATTTGGTGCCGGGCTTCTGCACAGCCGTTGGCTGCTCATGCTGGAAGTGACCGCGATCCCAGGTGAGCATCATCAGGAAGACTGCCACTGCGGCGAGCACCAGCAGAATCTTGCTGGCGCTCCAGCGGCCACGCCGGGTTGGGTCGGGAGACTGTTGGCTCATGGCGTCACCTGTTGCTCGGGCTCTGCGGCGGTGCGCCGGGCGTCACCGCAGGCGGCTGATTGCTGCGCCCCGTCTTGGTGGCGTCGGTGTCGCCAATCCAGTCGCCAAGGGCGTAGATGCCAACCAGGATGAGCAGGATGAGGACGAGCGCGGGTCCGATAAACGCATAACCCGTGTCGCTGTAGGGAAAACGGAATCGGCTCCGGGTTCCGGGAATGCGATCCCGAGGGTTGTCGTTGGTTGCCATGCGAGCCTCCCATGTGAGGTGTCTCTGGCAGAAACCAGGATTTCGCGGCTCGCGTTCCCGACTTAGCCTTGGCCTGGGAGCTTCGGCCACGGAACATCCTTTGCGTTCCGCCGTTATGCGGCGTTCGCCCGCAGCTATTTGCGTCCACCGCGCCGGGGAGGGCGGTGCTACGCATCCCGTCATTCTTGCTCGACGGCTGTAGGTCAGAAAGGGCGTTGATGCCAGGAGGCTGATCCTGCCCAACCCAAGTCAAGCATCAGAACACAACGCCGACTTGTCCGTTGTGCGCCGTGTTTTCATCGTCGTCGCTATCGCGACCCTCGTCGCTGCGGTATGGGCGCTCTCAGATATTCTTCTCCTGCTGTTCGGCTCCGTGCTCTTTGCCGTCATGCTGCACGCCATCGGTGCGCCACTCCAGGCGCGGTTTGGGCTGAGGCCTATTCCAGCCCTGGCCCTCGCGGGCAGCAGCCTTCTCGTGCTGCTGGTCGTGGCGGCCTTTTATCTCGGCCCGGAGCTTGCGAGTGAGTTGCGGAATGTGGCCACGATGCTTCCGGACGCTGCCAACCGCGTGGTTGGATACTTCCGGCTCGGCACCATGGCCGATCTGATCAGGGATGGGACTGCCGTCTCGGCACTGGGCGGGCTAGCTTCCCGCGTCATCGCCTGGAGCACGACCATCGCCGGGGCGCTAGGATCATTTCTGCTGGTGGTGTTTGGCGGCATCTATCTCGCCATTGACCCGCGTCTGTATCGCGACGGCCTGCTCAAGCTGGTTCCACCCGCCATACAGCCCAACGTCCATGCCACGCTGGATGACGCAGGCGTAGCGCTCAAGGGTTGGCTGCGGGGGCAGGCTCTGGCCATGCTGCTCGTTGGGGTATTCACAGGGCTCGGGCTGTGGCTGGTCGGTGTACCCTCGGCGTTTGCCTTGGGCTTCATCGCGGGCATCGCCGAGTTCGTGCCCATCATCGGCCCGATCCTCGCCGCCATCCCCGCACTGCTGATCGCCAGCAGCCAGGACCTGCAAACGGTCCTGCTGGCTCTGGCCGTGCTGGTTGTGGTGCAGCAGGTCGAGAGCAATCTTATCATGCCGCTGATCGCCGACCGCATGGTCTCCATCGCACCTGCTGTTGGCCTGTTTGCCGTGGTGGCCATGGGCGTGCTGTTCGGTCCGCTCGGGCTGCTGCTCGGATTTCCCCTTGCCATCGTGTTCGACGTGGCGGTACGGCGGCTCTACGTGCGCGACACGCTCGGTCAGCCCGTCCAGATCGTGGGCAAGCCCCCGCAAGGCCCCTAAATCAGGATCGGCCAACGCGGGCGGCCGGTCGGCGCACGGGCGGGCCATGGCCAAGCGGGTGCAGTAGGGCAATCCCTTGCATCTGAGTGGGTGTCATCAATGCAAGCTTGCATCGGGCTCAGGCAGACCCAGATGCAACGCTACCGAGGCACGTTATGGGATTGCACCAGGGTGTACTCAGATGCAAGCGCCCCGATGATAATCCGGGGGTAACCGCTCGACGCGGGCGATACATAGGGCTGGCGGCTCCTATCTTGAGCCCGTTAGCGGCTGGAGCCGCCTTCACCGACCACCACGAACGGCGCCCAGTAGGCTGGATGGGCTTCGTCTGCTCCGCCGTTGTCGATGAGGGCTAGCATGGAGCGGCGGAGTGCTTCAGCCCGGCCAAACTTAGGATCACGCCCCATCTCTGTGCATCGCTGGACCTACCGTGTGTAAGGACCTGGACTTGTTATCAGTTGGCACGGAGCGAGAGACGGAAACTCGCGCGCACCATCTATCGCGGCCTTGGCAGGAAGCTCGGCCCCCAATTATCCAGCGTCATCTCATGGAAATAGTCCAGATGGGCCGCGTCCATCTTTCCAGCAATGACTTGGGTGAAGGCCCACGCCAAGACACTCCAGTACACCGGGAAACCATGCACTCGGTTGGACCGTAGTTTTTCGCCCAACACACCCGTAAGCTCTACCGGCTGCGGAGCACAGACGTAAACATCAATCGGGATGTCACGGAAGCGGTCGATGAAGGTGGCCATCGCCAGTTGATCGTCACAGCGGCCATCGAACAGCCCGAAGCTATAGCCGACGATCATAACAAATGCAGGATCGCACCGTTGGATCACCTGGAGCTTCCGCAGTAACTCCATATCGTCGAGGCGTTCAGGGCCGATGGGGTGAAGACCGTCCGCCCTCGTCTCCAGCCCGTGTTCCTGCGTCACGCGTGCCCACTCGGCTCCGACTTCGCTCCCATAACCGGCCCCGATGCCACCATGGGCTTCGATGACGTCGTGGTGATCGCCGCACGTGTCCTTTGCCAATCCATCCATGTTCCAAGTCAACAGGACGGAGCGGCGGAAGAAGCGGAGGACGGTATAGTTGGGGATACGGCGTCGAGCGAACCGAGGCACCGCAAGCTGGTGCATGTAGTGCGCCAATGCGCCACCATGTCCCAACGTTGCCAGCACTTC
Source organism: uncultured Alphaproteobacteria bacterium (assembly GCA_963806735.1). Taxonomy (GTDB): domain Bacteria; phylum Pseudomonadota; class Alphaproteobacteria; order Rhizobiales; family Hyphomicrobiaceae; genus CADEFX01. Next base: position 24,917 of record CAWEBE010000003.1, read on the forward strand.
CAAGGTCGGGAAATCGTCAGTGCCAGGGCGCAGCGGCCATCCCCAAAAGTCGTGGCCGCGAGCTTGCGCTTGGAGGCGCTCAGTCAGCACGGTCGTTGGCGCGGCCTCAGTCGGAAACGACCCCAATTGCACGTAGCTCGCTGCCGTGGCCAGCAGGAGCATTGGGGCCATCGGCACAACTGGAGCGGACGCGCCCGCGCCGAGCAGGTAAAGCCCGGCCTCTCTCCGCAGCCGCCACAGCAGCAGCGCGAGTGTGTGTTGAGGGAACATTTCGAGGTGCCCGACTAGCGCCGAACATCAGGTGGGATGGGAAGGGGTAAACGACAAGAAAACACATAGGTGGGTAATGCAGAAAGAACTCTTGACCCGAAGCGAATCTTGAGGCGAGAGCTGGGATGGGTTTCGATTGTCGCACGGCAAGACAAACGTAGGGCTTGTCCCATGTCGTTTATTCCACTCAAGCTCGCCAACACTATCCCTAACGGCTTGATACACATTGCGACCGAAGAACATTTGCGGCAGGCGCACTATCTGCTCGCAGTAACATATCCCACCGATGGAACCACGTATGAATGTCACTTCGGCACGTCGGCAGCGGTCATGACATTGCTCACGATTGCTGCGGTGTCATCACTGCGCTACTTCGATCTAGACGCCAACAGGAAGGCTGATCCTCGCAAGGACAAGACTGCGAAGTCGGACAAGGACGCTTTCGTTGAGACCGTCCAAACATTCTTTCCGTGGGATAGTGTCACTGTTGAAGATGACCAGTACCGACCCAAAACTCAGCTTCCTGGCCTCGCGGCGAAGGAACTGTATGAGGTATTCCGCAATCCGCTCGTTCATGCGGGCGGCATGACGAGCAAGCCATCGCTCAAAGGCAAAACGAACGATTTCTTTCGATCACCAAAGGTCGTTCACACATTCCCCGGTCTGGCAACGCCGCATGAGAATGCGGCCGCTATAGCCGATTACTGCCGGGTAAGATTGAGCGGAGATGTGTTGCTCAAAATGGAAGCGTTTCAGTCCACAGTCTACAGTCGCCCACTGTATTGGTGCACGCGCAAGATGATCGAGAACTTCGCTGCTGATGCTGCGGTTCAGCGGGATATCAATGCGCGGTTCATCCGGCGCGCCTAGCCGCACGCCTTCGCTGTTGATAGCCGACTCGGCTAGAACCCGGTGATGGCAAACGACGGCAAATCTCTTGAACGGTTGGTGGCGCTAATCGAAACCGCCTTGGGGCTCCATGGCGTCGAAGTCGAAACACGCAAACGGCTACCAGACCGAATCACCGGCAAACTTCGCGAACATGATGTGCTGGTCACGCTCACCTGCGCTCATCACGTCGTGCGGATAGCGCTGGAATGCAGAGACCACTTCCGGCCAGTCACCGTTGGCATGGTCGAGGCATTCCATCAGAAGTGCCAGGACACGGGCATTCAACAAGGAGCCATCGTCTCCGCATCTGGCTTCGCGAAAACGGCCCGCGAGAAAGCGGCCCACTACGACATCCGCTGCTTAGACGTTCTTGAAGCAGAGTCTTTCGCCTGGATGTTGGCGCCGAGCTTTACGTTTTTCACGCGCAGGATTGATGCTCAAAGCTGGCGCTTCGTCCCGGAGCAAGGGGGCGTGGTTCAGAAGCACAACATGGAAGTTTGCCTAGAGGACGGACGAGAACTGCCCAAAGCTGCGTTGAACAAGACGGCGCAAGCGGCGTTGAACAAATGGGTCAGCGATTACCCTGAACTTGCTGAGCAGCACACCATCTCATTTAGGATTGGCACACCGGGGATGATCCTTCGCAATAAGGAAACCGGCGCTACCACGCCCATCCGCTACGCCGATCTGAGCCTCACATATTCGCTCGTGAGGGATGATGTTGCCTTGCAGTTTACGCAGTATGTGGATGGTCACAACCAGATAACAGACGTCGCCATCGCAGACGGACCGACAGGCAGGATTGCAATCGTATACAAGGACAGCGAGGGTGGATCAGTACTGTTTCAGCCTCGGCCGCCAGTCTCCAGCTAGAAAGTAACTCCCCTCTGTCCACGGTGTCGGTGTCGCGAGGGACTTAAGCCCGCGTGCTGTTAGCCTTGGCAAGCATTGCCTTCGCCTGTTGTCGCAACTTGTCCAAGTCAGCCTTAGCGGCTGTTACGAAGTCGTCGATCTCGCGCGCCGTCATCATGCTCGGAGATGACTTCGCCTCTCGCCGTGGCGGCTGCGAGGTCATCAGTATGGGCTGGAACATGGGCAGCAAAGTCCTGCTGCCGAAATATTCAGTAAATTCAATGCTATTTGACGGACAACCCTTCCGCCTACACTTGGGCGGGACAATGGAGGTATGTGTGTATTCTCGAGATCGTCCGCAACAAATCTCAGGGCGCTCGGTGGCCCGCGCTCTGGATCAGGCCGAGAGCAGCGGCGGCATCGAGCCGGCCATCATAGAGCGCCCGTCCGGTGATGGCGCCCTCCAGCATCGCGTATTGCGGCTGCAGCAAAGCTTCGACATCTGCCAGAGTGGCCAGTCCGCCCGAGGCGATGACCGGAATGCGCGTAGTGCGCGCCAGCGCGGCCGTGGCCTCCAGATTGAGGCCTTTCAGAATGCCGTCGCGCTCGATGTCGGTGTAGATGATGGCGGCGACGCCGGCGTCCTCGAAGCGCTGGGCCAGCTCGACGGCGGTCAGCTCTGAGCTTGCCGCCCAGCCCTCGACGGCGACCTTGCCGGCCTTGGCATCGATGCCGACAGCGATGCGGCCCGGATGCGTTTTGCAGGCGGTACGGACAAACGCGGGATCGCGGACCGCGGCCGTGCCCAGGATGATGCGCCGCACGCCTTTCGCCAGCCACATATCGACGGTGGCCATGTCGCGGATGCCGCCGCCGAGCTGGGCCGGAATACTGATGCTGCGCAGAATGCTTTCAACGGCATCGCCGTTGATCGGCCGGCCGGCGAACGCGCCGTTGAGATCGACGATGTGCAGGTAGCGGAAGCCCTGAGCCTCAAAGGTGCGTGCCTGGGCGGCCGGATCGGCATTGAAGACGGTGGCCTGGTCCATGTCGCCCAGCTTCAGGCGCACGCATTGGCCGTCTTTCAGGTCGATGGCCGGGAACAGGATCACGTGACTTGGAGTCCGTATGGTGCAGATGGCTTGTGCAACACGGTGCAAGCCATCAGATTGCTCTAATGCGGTGGCATCAATGCCGCCATCGGTAAACCAGGGTCAAGTGTTCCGTGCTCGCGTTGGACCATTCAGAGTCGGTTGCGGTCGGTGGCGGGCGGCGTGCGCTGACCGAGGCCGACGCCGTCGAGATCTGGATCGCGCGTTGGCTGCGCATCCGGCGCAAGGACTTGGTCGCACGCTACGGCTGCAACTCGCGCCGGCTCTACGAGGTCTGGTGGGGCGAGCGCTTCCCGGCCAGCCGCGAGAAGGCGATGCAACTCTTCAAGCAGCGCTATCCGGGCCGCATTGACCGGACGCATTTCGGCTATCGCCGCATTCCGCGCAAGGCGGCATCCGAGGGGCAGATGAGCCTTTTCGGGTAAGCGGCGCGCCCGCGGCTTCTCCCCACCCCTAACCCCTCCCCGCTGGGGAGGGGGAAAACTGGAGCGCTGTCATCCATGTATGCTTGGGAACCGATTGCGCGTGGCTCGGGCGGATTTCCATTGCAGGTTTCCTGTGTGCGGAGGCGCTTGGAACAAATTCGGAACATTAACTCGACGGCGCGAGAGAATCGCGGCATGTTCTGTCTATGTTCCGCTGCTGCTTTGCGTCTCTGGAGATGGCGGACAGTCCCATCAACCTCGCTGCCCACGAGAGAAAAATCCCATGCGCACCTTCCTCGTCTCCTACGATCTTGCCGCAGTCGCCAGTGCTCCCGCGATTGTTCAAGAAATCATGCAGCTCGGCCAGGCCTGGGCACGCCCGCTGGACAACGTCTGGTATCTGCGCGCCGAGCAGACCCCGGCGGAGATCGAGGCATCCCTTTCCAGGCATCTGCGCGGCGAGGACGGGCTTGTGATCCAGGAGGCGCGGGGCGCAGTGACCATGCTCAACACGGGTCTGCGGTGGTTTCGCCCGCGCCCGCGCCAGGACGAAGAGGTGGCAGTTTCCAACGTGGTGCCGTTTCCGGCGCATGCGGCGGCAAGCGCCGAGATCGAAGAGGGTCAGGACGAGCTGCCGCTGCTCAGGGCCGCCAGTTGAGGAAGTTGGCGATGAGCGCCAAGCCGAGCGTCTGACTCTTCTCGGGGTGGAATTGCGTGCCGGCCATGTTGTCCCGCGCCACCATGGCCGTTACCGCTCCACCGTAGTCGGCATCCGCCACTAAGCTTGCCGGATCGGAGGCGACAAGCTGGTAGGAGTGGACGAAGTAAGCGTGCAGGCCATCGGGTCCCGTCTTGATGTCATTCAATAAGGGATGCTCGCGCAGCACACGCAGCGTGTTCCAACCCATGTGCGGGATCTTGAGCGATGCGTCCTTCGGCTCGATGGCGCGCACCTCGCCGCCGATCCAGCCCAGACCTTCGACGGTCTCGTACTCGAGGCCGCGATCGGCCATGAGCTGAGCGCCAACGCAAATGCCGAGGAAGGGGCGGCTCTGCTTGCGCACGGCATGCTCCAACGCCTCGCGCATGCCCGGCACGGCGTCGAGGCCGCGCTTGCAATCGGCGAAGGCGCCGACGCCCGGCAGCACGACACGGTCGGCGCGCTGCACATCCTCGGCCTTGCTCGTGACGGCAATGTGCGCATCGGCACTGCTTTCGCGCGCCGCACGCTCGAACGCCTTGGCCGCGGAATGTAGATTGCCCGAGCCGTAATCGATGATGACGACGCGTTGCATCGGCCGCGTGCTCAGCTCTTCGGCATCAATGGAAAGCGCCAGCGGCCCTGGCGCCGCTCGGCCATGCTGCTCAGCGGCAGGCTGCCGCCATGCGGCGTGAGCGCGTCGGCGCGAATGTAGGGTTCGCCCGGCAGCCAGGCCTCGAAGAACCGGCGCTCGCATTCAACCCAATTGCGCCCGACGACCGAGCCGATCGTGCGCCAGCCATTGCGATCGAGTGTCCAGCGCTTGAGAGTATCGGCCTCAAAGCCGATCAGGACATGAACTGCCATCATCAGGAGCGAGGTGAGCTGCGGCCCAGCAATCCAAGCGAAGCCGATCTGGATGACGGCCATGGCAACAAGGTAGCCAGCGAGCGCGATCCACATCCGGTTGGCGATGAGCCAGAACGGCGTGAACAGGGCGGCGGTCCACGTGAAGCCCTCCTTCACGAACACATGCGAGTCCGCACGGTCGAGGCGGTCGGCCGGCGGATCGGGCGGCTCGTGAATTGTGTAGACGCTCATGCCCATGGCAGTTGCTTCTCTGACTTTGACAGTCCGTGGCGCGGCATGCTCGGCTTTTAGCTGGTGAGTGTGCCCTTGGTCGAGGGCACGCGGCCTTTTTGCGCGGGATCGATAGTCAGCGCCTGACGCAAGGCGCGCGCGAGGCCCTTGTAACACGTCTCGGCGATATGGTGGTTGTTCTCGCCGTACAAGGTCTCGACGTGCAGCGTGATGCCTGCGTGCTGGGCAAAAGCCTGGAACCATTCACGGAACAGCTCGGTGTCCATCTCGCCGACCTTCGAGCGAGAGAAGGCAACCTTCCACACCAGATAGGGCCGGCCGGAGACATCCACCGCCACGCGCGTCAGCGTATCGTCCATGGGCAGATGCACGGAGGCATAGCGGGTGATGCCCTGCTTGCTGCCCATGGCCTGCGCCACAGCCTGGCCCAGTACGATGCCGCTATCTTCCGCAGTGTGATGGAAGTCGATATGCAGGTCGCCCTTGGCGTCGAGATCGATGTCGATCAGCGAATGGCGGGCGAGCTGCTCCAGCATGTGATCGAGGAAGCCGATGCCGGTCTTGATCTTGGCCGTGCCGCCGCCGTCCAGGTCGACAGTGGCCCGGATCGTGGTTTCCTTGGTCTTGCGCTCGATTGTTGCCTGCCGTTTCACGGCCTGCTCCCACTTGCTTGCATGCTTGAACCCGAGCGTTTATCAGCTTGAAGGCGGTTAGGCCATAAGCTGCAATCGCCCACTTGAAGGCGGCGTACCGCCTCCCGACATTGCACTTCACCGGGCGTCTTATGAGCCAATACATCCAAAACGCTAACGATCCTTCCGTCTGGCACGGAACAACCATCCTGACCGTGCGCAAGAGCGGCCGTGTGGTGGTGGCCGGCGACGGCCAGGTCAGTCTCGGTGCCACCGTGATCAAGGGTAATGCGCGCAAGGTGCGCTCGCTCGGCAAGGGCGACGTGATCGGCGGGTTTGCCGGTGCAACTGCGGACGCGTTTACGCTGTTCGAGCGGCTGGAGGGCAAGCTCGAGCAATACCCGGGCCAACTCACGCGGGCCTGCGTCGAGCTGGCGAAGGACTGGCGCACCGACCGGTTTCTGCGCCGCCTCGAGGCCATGATGCTGGTCGCCGACCGTGAGAGGACGCTGGTGCTGACTGGCACGGGCGATGTGCTCGAGCCCGAGCGCGACGTTATGGGCATCGGCTCGGGAGGAAATTTTGCGCTGGCCGCGGCGCGTGCTCTGCTGGACACCAACCTCTCGGCCGAGGAGATCGCACGCAAGGCCATGGCGGTCGCCGCTGAAATCTGCGTCTACACGAACACCAACCTGGTGTTGGAGTCGCTCGAAAGTGCACGCTGAAAACGGCGGAATACGGAGATCGACATGGCGTGGCTGATGCTCGTTGCGGCGGGCGCGTTCGAGGTCGGTTTCACAACGTCGATGAAATATGCGCAAGGCTTCACGCGGCCGTGGCCGACCATCGCTTTCATCGCTTGCGTCATCTCAAGCTTCATCCTGCTCGAGCGCGCAACACAATCCATTCCGCTCGGTACGGCCTACGCGGTGTGGACCGGCATCGGTGCCGCCGGTACGGTCGTGGTGGGCGCGCTGCTGTTCGGTGAAGCGCTGACGGCGCTGCGCCTGCTGTTTCTTGCTACACTCGTCGGCTCGATCATCGGCTTGAAGCTCTTCACCTGAGGCACATGACCAACTTCTCCCCGCGCGAAATCGTCTCCGAGCTCGACCGCTATATCGTCGGCCAGAAGCAGGCCAAGCGTGCCGTCGCCATTGCGCTGCGCAACCGCTGGCGGCGCCAGCAGCTGACCGGCGACCTGCGCGAGGAGGTGCTGCCCAAGAACATCCTGATGATCGGGCCGACCGGCTGCGGCAAGACAGAGATTTCGCGGCGGCTCGCGCGCCTTGCCAACGCGCCGTTCCTCAAGGTCGAGGCGACCAAGTTCACCGAGGTCGGATACGTGGGCCGCGATGTCAACTCCATCATCCGCGATCTGGTCGAGGTCGGAATCGGGCTCGTGCGCGAGGCCAAGCGCAAGGAGGTGAAAGCGCTGGCGGAGAAGAACGCCGAGGAGCGCGTGCTCGATGCGCTGGTCGGCCAGAACGCCAGGCCGGAGACGCGCGAGTCCTGGCGGCGCCAGCTGCGCAACAACGAGCTCAACGACAAGGTGATCGAGATCCAGGTGGCGGAGACCGGTCCGTCATTCCCGACGTTCGACATTCCCGGCGGCCAGGTCGGCATGATCAATATCGGCGACATGCTCGGCAAGGCTTTCGGCGGCCGGACCAAGACCCGCCGCATGGCGGTCGGCCAGAGCTACGAAATGCTGATCGGGCAGGAGAGCGACAAGCTCATCGACAGCGACCAGATCACCTCCGAGGCTATCAAGGCGGTCGAGAACGACGGCATCGTGTTCCTCGACGAGATCGACAAGATTTGTGCGCGCAGCGAGACGGGACGCATCAGCGCCGATGTCTCGCGCGAGGGTGTGCAGCGCGATCTGCTGCCCCTGATCGAAGGCACCACGGTCTCGACCAAGTACGGTCCGGTCAAGACGGACCACGTGCTGTTCATCGCCTCGGGCGCCTTTCATATGGCCAAGCCCTCGGATCTGTTGCCGGAGCTGCAAGGCCGCCTGCCCATCCGCGTGGAGCTGCAGACGCTGACGCGCGAGGATTTCAAGCGCATCCTGACGGAGCCGGAGGCGAGCCTCATCAAGCAGTACGTGGCGCTGATGGCGACGGAGGGCCTTGGCCTGACGGTCACCGACGACGGCGTCGATGCGGTGGCGGACATCGCCGTGCAGGTGAACTCATCGGTGGAGAATATCGGTGCGCGGCGGCTGCAAACGGTGATGGAGCGCGTGCTCGACGAGATATCCTTCGAAGCCTCGGATCGCTCGGGTCAGGCGGTCACAATCGATGCGGCCTACGTCAATGCGCGTGTCGGCGATCTGGCCAAGAACGCGGACCTGAGCAAGTTCATCCTGTAGCCCGGTTGAGCGTGGCAGGTATTGCTCCACCGACTTGATTGCCAATTGCAGCGGTGCAGTCCATACCATCGGCGGCATGGAGCTGGGGAGCAACGAGGGCGTGTCGCTGTTTACCGAGGCCGGCTTTCGGCAGCGGGCGGCCGGGCGCCTGCACGAGGCGCCAGCCGACGCGGTCTTCGATCCGCGCACGGGCCGCACCTGGAGCCGTGGAGACTGGGATCTCAATCCGGAGCTGCTGGCTGATTTCGCTGTCATGCCGCCGCCGCGGCCGGCAGCCGTGCTCATCCCGGTGATAGCGCGCGAAGAGCTGACGGTCCTGCTCACACAGCGAACCGATGTGCTGCAGACCCACGCGGGCCAGATCGCGTTCCCGGGCGGTAAAATCGAGGAGAGCGACGCCTCGGCAGCCGAGGCCGCCTTGCGGGAGGCGGAGGAGGAGATCAGCCTCGATCGCCGCCTGGTGGAGCCGCTGGGTTTTCTCGACGGCTATCGCACCGGCACGGGGTTCATGGTTACCCCGGTGGTCGCCTTGGTGCGGCCGGGATTCACCATCAGTCCCGACCCGAACGAGGTGGCCGACGTATTCGAGGTGCCATTGCGTTTTCTGATGGACGCGGCCAACCACCAAAAACATTCGCGCGAGTGGCGCGGCCGCCAGCGCTCCTACTATGCAATGCCCTATCAGGACCGATACATCTGGGGGGCGACCGCAGCCATGCTCAAGAATATGCACGAGAGGCTGTTCGAGCGATGATCCGCGTCGTCATCGAGAACATCGTCCTGTTCCTGTTGCCGACCGGCCTCTACGTCGGCTACGTGCTGCTGACGCGCGAGGCATCGGATAGGAGCAAGGTGCTCGATGAGGCCCCGCTGATCTGGCTTTTTTTTGCCGGTGCATTGCTGGTTGTGATCGTGCTCATCGCCTTCGGCTCGACGTCGGGAGGGCGGCCGGGGCAGCATTACGAGCCGCCGTCCATGAAGGGCGGCCGGATTGAGCCTGGCCGGATTGAATAGCGGTCCCGTTGCATGACCGAAGCCGACAACCAACAAGCACCACCATCGCTGCGTGGCCAAAGCTGGCTGGAATGCGCCGAGGCGCGCGCCGTGTTCGGCGCTCTCGCGGCGGCCGGCTTCGAGGCGCGCGCCGTCGGCGGGGCGGTGCGCAACGCTCTCATGGGGCAGCCGATCGGCGACGTGGATATTGCGACGCCGGCGCGGCCCGACGACGTGATGCGAGCGGCGGCGGCGGCCGGCCTCAATTGCGTTCCGACAGGTGTGGAGCACGGCACCGTGACCGTTGTCTCGGGGCGCGTCGCCTACGAGGTGACCACGCTGCGCGAGGATGTCGAAACCTACGGGCGTCACGCCAGGATCGCGTTTTCGACAGACTGGTCAGCGGACGCGAAGCGGCGCGACTTCACCATGAACGCGCTCTACTGCACAGCCGACGGCCGCGTGATCGATCCCCTCGGCGGATATCCGGATCTCGTGCAGCGGCGCATCGTCTTCATCGGCGATGCACGCGAGCGCATTCGCGAGGATTATCTGCGCATCCTGCGTTTCTTCCGCTTCCATGCCGAGTATGCGCGCGGTGAGCCCGAGCGCGCGGCGGTCGAAGCCTGCGTGCACGAGCGCCATGGGCTCGCCGGCTTGTCGGCGGAGCGTGTGCGAGGCGAGCTGCTGAAGCTGCTTGGTGCGGCCAATGCCGTGTCAGCCATTCGGGCGATGCACGATTTCGGTCTGCTCGTGTCGATTCTCGGAGCGGCCCCGCGACCTGGACTGTTCGAGCGCCTTGTCGAGCGGGAGGGCGCATGGCAGGCGCGAAGCGATGCCCTGCTGCGTCTGTCCGCCCTTGCCGTGGCTGTCGAGGAGGATGTCGATCGCCTGGGCGAACGGTTGCGTCTCGCGAACGCGGAACGCGAGGCCCTGATCGTCGTCGACATGCGAGCGGCGGCTGTTGCCGCCTTGGGCGAGGCCGAAGCGCGCCGGGCGCTCTATCGCGCCGGAGGCGAAAAGAATTGGCGCAGGCTCGTGCTGGCGGCAGCCGCGGCCACGACGGAGGTCTCCGAAGAAACCTCGAGCCGGCTCCGGGATTTGCCCGGGCGATGGGCCGTCCCGCGGTTCCCGTTGCGCGGTGCCGACGCCTTGGAGCTCGGAATGCCGCCGGGTCCGGAGGTCGGCCAGGTCCTGCGCGATCTCGAGCGCTGGTGGATCGAAGGCGACTTCGCTGCGGACGAGACTGCGTTGCGCGTCCGCCTTGCGCAGATGATCCGCCCGCAGTGAGTGTGGCCGAACCGCACTTTTCCTTGCTGCACAAGTAAGTTAGCGTGTTGCAGTACAGGGAAAGGGCTGCTTCATGCGAGGGGCGCGAACCGGTCTTCGGCTCGCAGTGTCGATAGCTGCGATCCTGGCGATGCGGCTTGGCACCGGCCTTGCCGAGGCGCGGGAGTTCCGCTTTCCGCCTGCAGGCGCTCCCCGGCTCGCTCCCGGGCCGCCCGCCGGTCTCGGCATTGGCGATGGCTCCGTATCCGGGTTGCATGTTGCCCGCAGCGATTGCCGCCGATGGCGCGCTGCAGCTGCCACTCTCGGCGAGAGCTACGCCGGCCATCTGCTGCGTGAAACGGTGGTGCAGCGGCAGTGCCGCTCCCTGGATGCCGACCGTGGCGATGAGGCGTGGGAATGGCCTTGGACCTCCCTGCAAGAGGGGCGCGTGCTACCACCCAGGCTGCATGCAGCGCAGGGGGAATGGGAAATACGCTGCGGCAGCGCAGGCGGTCGCCGCCGCTGCGCTCTGCTCAATCGCAGTCCCGTGCCGCCTGCCGACACGCTGGAGCCGGGGCAGGATGCCATCATTACCCACTTCGTCATCGACATGATCGCGGGCCGGGAAACTGTCCTGTGGCGGCTCTTCGTCCCCGCCGTGCCGGCCGTGACGACTGCTGCCGCGGCGCCGATCAATGCGGGCACGACTTTCGGGGGTGTTGGCCAAGGCAAGGGTGAAGTGCGCTATCGGCTGGAGGACGCCGAGCGCGCCGAGCTCTTCCCGGCTTGCACGGCCGCCGGATGTTTGATGGAAGCCGGCCCTCGGCATGCGGGTGATGTTGCGACCCATCTATGGGAGGGGCGGTCGATCGATGTCCGCATTTCGCTGACGACCGGTCCAGCCGTGGCCCTCACACTACCTGCGGCTGGATTCCGTGCGGGTCTCAAGGAGCTCGTACGACTGCGGCGGGACGAGACGCGCTCTGCCGGCGATTGAGCCCGGCGCTGCTGAGGCCTGGGACTATCGACATGACCACTCCGTCGGATCCGCGCCGCGCAGACAGCCGGGCAGTCCAGGTGCGGATGGTGTTCGGTGCCCTGGCGCTGATGTCGCTCGTGCTGGGGCTAGGGCTCTATTTGGCGGCGGAACGGCTCGGGCTCGATGAGGGCACGGCGCGGCTGATTGCAACCGCGTTTCTCATTGCGGGGGTCTTCGACGCTGCCGTCGTGTATTTCTGGAATCGGATTTTTAGCCGCAAGGATTGAAGCATCGCGCCGTCGGTCTGAAAGATACCTTTGGAGCTACCGAAGGGCCGAGCGGCGAAACAGCTCGGTGATGGCGGCAGGATAGGCGGACTCGGGCGGCAACCGAAGATCGTGCCAAGCGTCAGGGGCCAACCACGCACAATCGTCATGCTCGTGTGAGAGCCGGGGCTCGCCGGCGAGATGCCGGCACACGCGGGCGACGAGAAACAGAAACGCACCGTCCAGCGGGCGTCTGCGTATCCATGTGACGGTATCGGCGCCTATTTCAATGCGGAAGTCCGCACCGAGCTCCTCGCCGATCTCGCGCGCGAGGATGGCCTCGTGCGGCTCGGTCTCCTCGCCGACGTCGATGCGCCCGCCGGGCAGCTCCCAATAGCCGGTGTCGGACTCGCGCACGAACAGCGCGCGCCCCTCGCGCACGACAAAAGCCTTCAGGCTGACTTCGAACTTCTGGATTGAGCGCGGCATGAGTGGTGCGTGGGCTCCCCGAAGGTAAATGCGGCAGCGGCGATGGGCTCTAGTTGATTGCTTGAGTTTCGCCTCCCTGGCATTCAGCAGATGTCGGCCGGGGTTGCCCTGGATCAGCTTGAGGTTCTGACCCGATCCGGTAGGACATTGCCACCGGTATTGGAAGCGGTGTGGCTACCCGCTCCTTCAATGTCTATGGTGTGCTTGTCCATTTGTCAGCAGTGTGCCGGCCCCGAGTAACCTACTCATGGACGAGACAAAACCGACGTCTGCCCCGGCCTCGGCAAATCGCGAGCGGCTTGCCGGAATCAAACGGTCAGTCACAAGGGCACTGACCGTCGTGGCCCTTCTCGTGGCACTTTGTGTCTTCATGGGCTTGCCACTAATCCTTTCGGGCGTGATCGTCTTTCTGGCATCGTCGTCGGCTGCGTTGTTCACATTCCTGGTTGTTACGGCCGTGTTGACGGAGTTGTTCGACGCAAAGGAGTGGGCCAGAACACGGCTGGGAGAGAAGCAGGTCTCGGTGGACCTACGCCCCTTCTTTGCGGACTTAGGAGGTATCCTTCGTCCGGTCCTGCGCCCCTTCTCCTCGTGGCGTCCATTCAGTCTCGGTCGCTTCGGCGAGGCTGTCCTTCTTCCCGACTCGATGGCGATCTTTGGTGTCTGCCTGGCGTCACTCGCCATGACATCAATCGTCATGACATCGGCAAGCATATCGATATTGGTGGGGCAGCAGCCGGTTACATCCTCCTTCCTCTACCTGCCATTGGGGGCGCTCGCGGTGTTGGCGTCCCCGTTCGTCCTGACCGCTGTTCTATGGGTTTCGCGCGAGGAGGTTCGCCTCATCCGCTTCTTTGTCGTCATTCCATACTGGGTCCATCGCGTGCCACACGATGCGGAGCTCCCCTTGTGGGGTTTCGAAGATGGAATAGCTTTCAAGTCGTCCTCGCGCGCCCTCTATGAGCTACAGCTGGGGACCCCCACGTCGGCCTTACACCTCTCCCACCACGTTGCCGCGGTCCTCGAAAAGGCGGGCTGGCTGCACTCACCTCCGGGCCACTTGCCCCGAATGTTGAGAATCTAAGCCTCGCGGGAATGCAATGCTATCCGCGGCCGGATGCGTATTTTGCAAAGCACCGGAGTGGATAAGGGGGATCGGTGCGTGAAGATCTCAGGGTTCCTGCTAATGCAGGAGCAGGCTGCTGGATATGAAACTGAATTCCCGCGGCTGAATCAGGCTCTTGTGCGCCACCCTGATGCGATACAGCCGCCCTTCGAGATTGTGGGACCAGAAATCGAGAAACTCTTTCAACCTCGGAAAAAGCGGTGACTGATCGTAGTCCTGCCAGACGTAGCTTTGAATGAGGGAGGGGTGATCGGGCAGCCGATAAAGGATCTCCGCCGTGGTGAGGCTGAAACCCTCCAGCTGCAGGGCGAGATCCCGATGGCCCATTTCCGCAGTCTCCTTTTACCTCCTGACGACTCGACCATGGAATTCTAGCGCACGTACGGCGGCGAGCAATGGGGTTTCGCCCGTAATATCAATATGTTGGCAGCAAGGCGGTGCAATTGCTAGCAAGGTATGAAATGGTCGGCATCAGAATATCCCCGCCAATCCACCGGAACATTCCACGCCCTGGGGTATCGAGAGCTCGTCTCCGCAAATCATCTTTCAGATTTGCCAGGGCGGAGCCGGATCAAGATTAGTTTGAAACGGGGCAGGCTCCTCGCGCGATGATTGAGATATTCGCCGCGCGGCATGTTTTCCGCAAGTTTCTCGATCCGAACCACATTCGAATCATGGGTTTACTGGGATCTTTTCGATCGCGAAGATCGTTCGACGCCTGCTTCAAGTCCGGCGAGCTTGGCGATCCGGACACTGGAGCGCGATCGCCTCATATGGAAGCACTGCCGCCTCCATGTGTCCGCGCGTAGCGCGACTCTGCCGCGACGCGTGAATCGCACTCCAAACTATAAGTGTAGAGCAGGATTCACCCTTCGGCCGAGACGTCCCTCGATTGGAAAGTGATTCAATCCGAAGCGATCCTGCTCCAGCATGTAAACCAACTATTCCTTTCCGCTCGCATAAATTCGTGGTGCAATTGTCCGTTCGACCGTTTATAGCGGCCGGCGGTAAGAGCGATCTTCGGATTGGAAGGGATCAATAGATGGCAAGTGTGAATGTCGATAAGATGTCGCTCAAAGAGCTCGTGGATCTCGAGGCGCGCGTGAGGAAGGCGATCACGAACGCCAAGGAGCGCGAGCGCAGCGACTTGAAGCACAAGATCGCATCTCTTGCGGAGAATGCCGGTTTTACAGTGACCGAGCTTTTCGGTGGCGGTCGCGGAAAGGGCGGCAAGGTGGCGGTCAAGTATCGCAACAAGGACAACCTGTCTGAAACCTGGACCGGCCGTGGCAGGCAGCCGAAATGGCTGGCGGCCAAGCTTTCAAAAGGCGCGAAACTGAGTGATTTCGCGCTCTAAGAAAATCAAGACGGTCGCTCGCGGCAATGGCCGCATGACAAGGCCCGAGCCGCAGTGCGGCGCGGGCCTTTCGTATTGGAGTTTCTTATCAGTGCCTGTGGCGTTATCCGCCGGTCATCCGTAAACGCAATAGTGATAGCGCTTCCACCAATAGGAGCTGCCGGTGTTGATGGCTTTCTTTTTCAGCCACCAACAGGAGGGATAGGAATGGTAGCTAGGGCCGGCATAGACATAATCCGGAGCGCCGATATTCAATACGATGCCGAAATGCTTCTTGTGCTTGGCCTCGGCCGCGCCGGCCGCTGCGGTCAAAGCGAGGGCTGCTGCGGCAACTCCAAGAACGGTGTTGCGGGAAACTCTGAGATACTTTGATACGGGCATTGCACTCTCCGATGGGGTTTCTCAAGCTTTTGACGACTTTCCGGGTGGCTCTATTGGCCGCCGCTGTGCGTGTGTCGCGGGGCCCGCGAAAAAGGTTCAAAGGCACAATTAGGCCCCTGCTGCCCGGCTCGCCTTCGAGCAGGTAAATTGATCGTTGGCACTCTCTGCTTGACAGTGCTAACAGAGGGGACGCATAACCAGCCGGCCGGTGGCGCGCTGGGATTGATCATCAGGCGGTGCGTCGTGTCGGCGCCCGATGCCCTGAGCGGCTTCCGTCGGGCTCTAGCTGAACATGCAGCGAATCAAAGAGGTTGATCCATGAAGTTTCGTCCTCTGCAGGATCGCGTGGTCGTGCGCCGGGTGGAAGAGGATACGAAGACCGCAGGCGGCATCATCATTCCCGATACCGCCAAGGAAAAGCCGATGCAGGGCGAGGTGATCGCCGTCGGCCCGGGCGGTCGCGACGAGAGCGGCGCGCTCGTGCCGCTCGACGTGAAAAAGGGTGACCGGGTGCTGTTCGGCAAGTGGTCCGGCACCGAGGTGAAGATCGACGGCGAGGATCTGCTCATCATGAAGGAGAGCGACATTCTCGGCGTGATCGAAGGCAAGGCATCGGTCAGGGCGGCGGCTTGATCGCGGCCAGCTCGTCTGTCTGACCCAAATTTTCGGAGTAGCCGAACATGGCAGCTAAGGACGTACGGTTTTCACAGGACGCGCGCGAGAGAATGCTGCGCGGCGTCGATATTCTCGCCAACGCCGTCAGGGTCACGCTCGGCCCCAAGGGCCGCAACGTCGTGCTGGAGAAGTCGTACGGGGCTCCGCGCGTGACGAAAGACGGGGTCACCGTCGCCAAGGAGATCGAGCTCGAGGACAGGTTCGAGAACATGGGCGCGCAAATGCTGCGCGAGGTTGCCTCCAAGACCTCCGATGTGGCGGGCGACGGCACGACGACAGCAACGGTGCTGGCGCAGGCCATCGTCAAGGAAGGCGCGAAATCGGTCGCCGCCGGAGCCAACCCGATGGATCTCAAGCGCGGTGTGGATCTTGCCGTTGCTGCCGTGGTGGAAGAACTCAAGTCGAAGACCAAGAAGGTCACGTCGAACGACGAGATCGCCCAGGTCGGCACCATCTCCGCCAACGGCGACGCAGAAGTCGGCCGCATCATTGCCCAGGCCATGAAGAAAGTCGGCAACGAGGGCGTGATCACGGTCGAGGAGGCCAAGAGCCTCGAGACCGAGCTCGATGTGGTCGAGGGCATGCAGTTCGATCGCGGCTACATCTCGCCCTACTTCATCACGAACGCCGACAAGATGACGACGGAGCTGGAGGCTCCTTACATCCTGATCCACGAGAAGAAGCTCTCCGGCCTGCAGCCGATGCTGCCGCTGCTCGAGTTGGTGGTGCAGACCGGCAAGCCGCTGCTCATTATCGCCGAGGAGGTGGAGGGCGAGGCACTGGCGACGCTGGTCGTCAACAAGCTGCGCGGCGGCCTGAAGGTTGCTGCGGTCAAGGCGCCAGGCTTCGGCGATCGCCGCAAGGCCATGCTCGAGGACATTGCCGTGCTCACCGGCGGCCAGGTGATCTCCGAGGATCTCGGCATCAAGCTCGAGACCGTGACGCTGAACATGCTGGGCAAGGCCAAGCGCGTGTCGATCGACAAGGAGAACACCACGATCATCGACGGTGCCGGCAAGAAGGCCGATATCGAGGGCCGCGTGAAGCAGATCAAGGCGCAGATCGAGGAGACGACGTCGGACTACGATCGCGAGAAGCTGCAGGAGCGGCAGGCGAAGCTGGCCGGCGGTGTGGCAGTGATCAAGGTCGGTGGCGTCACCGAGGTCGAGGTGAAGGAGCGCAAGGATCGCGTCGACGACGCGTTGCATGCGACCCGCGCCGCGGTCGAGGAGGGCATCGTCCCGGGCGGCGGTGTGGCCCTGCTGCGCGCCATCGCCGCGCTCGACAAGCTCAAGACCGAGAACGAGGACCAGAGGGTCGGCATCAACATCGTCAAGAAGGCACTGCAATGGCCGGCGCGGCAGATCGTGCAGAACGCCGGCGAGGACGGCTCGGTGGTGATCGGCAAGGTTCTGGAGAGCAGCAAATACAACTTCGGCTACAACGCGCAGTCGGGCGAGTACGGCGATCTGGTGAGCCAGGGCGTGATCGATCCTACCAAGGTCGTGCGCTGCGCGCTGCAGGATGCGGCCTCGGTGGCAGGCCTGCTGATCACCACGGAAGCCATGGTCGCTGAGCTGCCCAAGAAGGAGAGCGCGATGCCCCCGATGCCGGGCGGCGGCGGCATGGGCGGTATGGGCGGCATGGACTTCTAAGCCCGGAGCTGATCCAGACAAAAGAGGCCGTCGCGAGCAACCGCGGCGGTCTTTTTCTTGGCTCTCATGCTCGCGGTTGATTTGGCGGGCTCAGCGCTTCACAATCTTCCGGGTGTTTCGCCTCTGCCTGAACGCGCTGTCCCATGACCGATATTGCCACGCGGGTCTATAATCATACCTGGAAGATCGATCCGATCGTCCGCTCGGTGCTGGACACCGACTTCTACAAGCTGCTCATGGCGCAGACGATCTTTCGCCGCCATCGCCATGCCCAGGTGACCTTCGGCATCATCAATCGCACGAGGAGCGTGCCGCTGGCCGAGCTCATCGACGCGGGCGCGCTTCGGGAGCAGCTCGATCACATCCGCTCGCTGTCGCTGTCGCGCGGCGAGTTCGACATGGTTGCGCGGCAACATGTTCTACGGCAAGCGACAGATGTTCTCGCCCGACTTCATCCAGTGGCTGGAGAACTTCCGCTTTCCCGCCTACCACCTGGAGCGCCGCGGCGATCAGTACGAGCTGACGTTCGAGGGTCCGTGGATCGAGACGACGATGTGGGAGATCCCCGCGCTTGCCGTCATCATGGAGCTGCATTCGCGCGCGGTCACCAAGGCGCTGGGTAA
Source organism: uncultured Alphaproteobacteria bacterium (assembly GCA_963806735.1). GTDB lineage: Bacteria > Pseudomonadota > Alphaproteobacteria > Rhizobiales > Hyphomicrobiaceae > CADEFX01. The sequence continues at coordinate 43,087 of CAWEBE010000003.1, forward strand.
GTTCGAGCTGCAGGTGCTCTACGCGCGCGCCATGACGCGCGTGTGGGAGAAGATACAGCGCCTCAAGGCGTTGAAGGGTCTGACCATCGCCGACTTCGGCACCCGGCGCCGGCACGGCTTCCTGTGGCAGGACTGGTGCGTGCAGGCGATGCAGGAAGGGCTGGGATCGTCTTTTTCCGGGACGTCGAACTGCCTGATCGCCTTGCGGCGAGAGGTGGAGGCGATCGGCACCAACGCGCACGAGCTGCCGATGGTCTACTCCGCACTGGCGCCGGACGATCGCGCGCTGGCCGAGGCCCCTTATCGCGTGCTGGCGGACTGGCAGGACGATTATGAGGGCAACCTGCGCGTGATCCTGCCCGACACGTACGGCAGCGAGGGTTTTCTCGAGCACGCGCCCGATTGGATGGCGCACTGGACGGGTGTGCGCGTCGACTCGGGCGATCCGTTCGTGGGCGGAGAGCTCGCCATCGACTGGTGGCGCCGGCGCGGCCAGGACCCGCGCAAGAAGCTCGCCATCTTCTCCGACGGTCTCGACGTGGAGCTGATCGAGCAGATTCACCGGCACTTCAGCGAGCGGATCCGGCTGGGTTTCGGCTGGGGCACGCTGCTGACCAACGATTTTCGCGATCTCGGTCCCGACGGGCGCCTCGATCCGTTCTCCATCGTGTGCAAGGTGATCTCGGCCAATGGCCGGCCGGCGGTCAAGCTGTCGGACAATCCGAACAAGGCGATGGGTCCACCGGACGAGATCGCACGCTATCGCCGCGTGTTCGGCGTCGGCGAGCAGGCGACACAGCCGGTGCTAGTTTAGAGCAGGATCGCTTCGGATTGAATCACTTTTCCAATTGAGGGGCGTCTCGGCCGAAGCGTGAATCCTGCTCTACGCTTATAGTTTAGAGGGCGATTCACGCGTCGCGGCGGAGCCGCGCTACGCGCGGACACATGGAAGCCGAAGTGCTTCCATGTGAGGCGATCGCGCTCTAGCGGTCGCGGCTCACTGCGGCTCTATGCCGGCGAGCTTGAGCGCTGCCTTCCAGACTGAGATCTGGTCCTTGAGAAAGGCCGTCAGCTCCTCCGGCGTAGAGGACTTGGGTGTGAAGCCCTGCTTCATCATCTGGTCCCTGACCGTCGGGTTGGCGAGCGTTGCAACCATCTCCTTGTTCAAGCGCGCGACGATCTCCGCCGGCAGACCGGCCGGGCCGACCAAGGCAAACCACGGGCTGATGGGGAACTTGGGCTGGCCCGCCTCCACGATGGAGGGAACGTCGGGCAGCACCGCGCTGCGCTCGTGGAACGTTGCCGCGAGCGCTTTCAGCTTACCCCCCTTCACGTGCTGCGCGATGGTCGTGGGCGTGGCGCTCATGAGGTGGACCTGGCCGGACAGCACGTCCAAGATCGCCTCGGGCTCCGACTTGTAGGGAATGTGCTCCATCTCGATTCCGGCATTGGCGGCGAACATCGCGGTGGCGACGATGGCGTAGGTGTTGCCGGTGGCATAGTTCAGCTTCTTCGGATTGGCCTTGGCATAGGCAATCAGCTCCGCGAGCGAATTGGCGGGTACAGAGGGATTGACGACGATGAAGAAGGAATTGTCGCCCATATAGGTGATCGGCGTGAAATCGGCGAGGACGTCGTAAGGCGGCTCCTTGCGGATATGCGGCACGACCCCGAGAGGACTGTTGGTGCCAAACAGGATGGTGTAGCCGTCGGGAGCCGAGCGCTTCACCTCGATGGCGGCGAGCGCCCCGTCGGCGCCGGGCTTGTTGACGATGACTATGGGCTGGCCGATGGACTGCGACAGCTCCTGGCCCGCGATGCGCGCGAGCGTGTCGCTGGCCGAGCCCGGACCGAACGGCAACACGAACCGGATCGGCTTGGAAGGATAAGTGTCCGCGAACGCCGCGGCCTGCGGCAGGAAAAGAACTGCGGCAAGCGCAGCGGCGACAAGTTGCAGCATGAAGGCGTCTCTCCCTAGTGTGGCGGTTCAAGGTCCCCCCATCTCTTGCGGCTAGGGTACGAGGAAACATCTGAACCAAGGCCACACTAGAGCAGGATCGTTTCAGATGGAATCGCTACGCGATCCATCTGGAGCGTGAATCCTGCTTTACACATAGAGTTTAGAGGGCGATTTACGCCTTATGGATCATTGGAGCCCGTCTCTTGGTCAGCGCCCAGAATGTCACGCTGTCGTGGATAGGCAAGGGTCATAGACGGTCGGGCGCAGCGATGGGGCTTGCCACACGAGGACCACGAATTATTGGTGTCTGAGAGCAGAACGACCTCTAACGGGGAGGATCCGCTCTTGGCTACTCGGTATCATCCGGCGCCGCTCAAGGAAATGGCGCGCCTGAGGTTCCGCGAGATGACTGATGCTGATCGTAAGGCTTATGCAGATGTCGCCGATCAACACGCGTTGATCGCATCCTGCGGTCCTCAGACTTGGATCATCGAAGGTGACATGCTGCGCATTATCGAGCTTCAACGAGGACGAACGCAGGCCGACCAGCAATACTTTGCGCTGGAGCCTTGGAGCACCTCGCTGACAGCGAGTTAGAGCAGGATCGCTTCGGATTGAATCACTTTGCCGCAATCGAAGCGTCGCGGCCGAAGCGTGAATCCTGCTCTGCACTTGGAGTTTAGAGTGCGATTTCACGCCTCACTTGGAAGCGGCAGTGCTTCCATGTGAGACGATCGTGCTCTAGCACCGGCAATCCGCCGGTGCCTGCCCTACGCTTCGCGCTCGTGAAAAAAGTCGTAGATGCGCTGGGCCATCTCGCCGGAGATGCCGTCGACGACGCGCAGGTCCTCGGGGCTGGCGCGGCTAACAGCCTTGGCCGAGCCGAAGTGCTTCAAGAGTGCGCGGCGGCGCGTGGGGCCGATGCCGGCGATCTCGTCCAGCGGATTGGCGCCGATTGATTTCGACCGACGTGCCCGGTGTGTTCCGATCGCGAAGCGGTGCGCTTCGTCGCGCAAACGCTGCACGAAATAGAGCACAGGGTCGCGCGGTTCCAGCATGAGCGATCGGTCCCGACCGGGGATGTGGAAGTGCTCGCGCCCGGCGTCGCGGTCGGGACCCTTGGCGACGCCGATGACGCAGATGTCGTGCACGCCGAGCTCGGCCATGACAGCCTGAGCCACGCCGAGCTGACCCGCGCCGCCGTCGATGAGCACGAGGTCGGGCCGGTCCGGCAGCGGCTCGGCGGCCGGATCCGTGTCGGTGTCTCCGGCCTGCTCGTCCAGAGACGTGCCATTCGGGTCGGCGGGCAGCACGCCGAACGCAATCGCATCGGCGCCGCGCTCCAAGAGCGTCGGGGGAGCGGGCGCCTGAAGCCTGGAGCGCAGCGCGGCCGTGTCATCCGCTTCGCTGGCCAGAAGCGGCGACGGCACATCGGGCTCCGGTCCAGCCTCAGCGTCCAACGGGGGAGCGGGCTGCTCCGGCTCCGATGCCATTTGCAGGCGCTTGAAACGGCGCGTCAGAACCTCGCGCATCATGGCGTAGTCGTCGCCCGGCGTCAGATCCTCCGAGCGGATGTTGAACTTGCGATACTGGTTCTTGATGAAGCCTTCCGCGCCCGCAACGATCATGGCGCCAACGGCATTGGTGCCGGCGATGTGGCTGTTGTCGAACACCTCGATACGGCGCGGGGCCGCGGGCAGGCCGAAGCGCTCGGCAATGCCGTTCAGCAGGTGCCGTTGCGATGAGCTTTCGGCGAGCTTGCGCCCGAGCGCCTCGCGCGCGTTGGCGAGCGCGTGCTCGATGAGGCCGGTCTTGGCGCCACGCTGCGGCACGGCGATCTCCACGCGGCGGTCAGCCTTGATGGACAGGGCATCGGCCAGCAGCTCGCGCTCGGATACATCGTTGGACAGCAGGATGAGCCGCGGCACGGGCTTGTCGTCATAAAACTGGGCGATGAAGCTCGCCAGGATTTCCCCGATATCGAATGATTTGTCGGCGCGCGGGAAGTAGGCGCGGTTGCCCCAGTTCTGGCTGGCGCGGAAGAAAAACACCTGGATGCAGGTCTGCCCGCCGTCCTGATAGGCGGCAAAGACGTCGGCCTCCTCGATGCCTTCGGGATTGATGGTCTGGTCGGCGGTGACGTGGCTCATGGCCTGTAGGCGATTGCGCAGCGCGGCTGCGCGCTCGAATTCCAGCTTGTCGGCCGCCTCGGTCATCATCGCTTGCAGCCGCCTGCGCACCTCCTGGCTCTCGCCCTCGAGGAAGCGGGAGGCTTCTCCTACGAGCCGCGCGTAATCGTCGAGTGCGATCTCGCCTGTGCACGGGGCCGAGCAGCGCTTGATCTGGTACAGCAGGCAAGGCCGCGTGCGGCTCTCGTAGACGGCGTCCGAGCACGAGCGCAGCAGAAAGGCGCGCTGCAGCGTGTTGATGGCGCGGGCCACGGCGCCGGCGGAGGCGAAGGGGCCGAAGTAGTCGCCCTTGCGATTGCGGGCGCCGCGATGCTTGAGAATTCGAGGCGCCGGATGATCGCGGGCGATGAGAATGTAGGGAAACGACTTGTCGTCGCGCAGCAGGACGTTGAAGCGCGGGCGAAAGCGCTTGATGAGATTGGCCTCGAGCAGCAGCGCCTCCGACTCCGTGCGCGTGCTGACGAATTCCATGGCGGCAGTGGCGGAGATCATGCGGGCGATGCGGTTGGTGTGCCCGCCCATGCGCGCGTAGTTGGACACGCGCGCCTTGAGCGACCGCGCCTTGCCGACGTAGATGACGTCGCCGGCGCGATCGATCATGCGATAGACGCCGGGCGAGCCGGGCAGCGTCTTCAGATAGCCGGCGATGACCTCCAGCCCGGTCCTGCGCGGCCCGGTGTCCTCGACCGCCTCCGGCCCAGGCGGTGTATCGGATGTTGTGCCGCTCGACATGCAAGACAGGTAGGCGATCGCCCGTGGCTGGTCCAGGGGGACGGCGCAGGGCCCGCAAGGGCGGCGGTTCTGGTCAACTAGAATGTTTCTGCTGCGGATTGACGCGAGGGCCGGGCTCTTGCGGCAATCTCACGTCGCTCGGCCCTGGGTCCCGGGTCGCGCGCGGGAATGGAAGCAGCATGCGATTGCTCTTCACCTCGCCCCGCGCTTGTAGTGTGCGCGCCTCCGGCACGACCCCGGGATGACAATTTCTTGCTGGGCAAGGCCGCGGACACACTCATGGATGTCATCCCGGCCAAGGGAGCGCGTCATGCTTTGCATGCCTCCGGCACGACCGCGAGCCGGGACCCAGGGGTGCACGCGCAGCCGACATAGTTCGGCGCGGGGCGAAGCATTCCGAGGTGGTGGTGGCGCATGGTTGCCGGGCAAAACAGAGGAGGCTTCGTCCATGTCCGTTACATGCTGCATCAGATACGTGCTCGACCCGTTCCAGCGCGATCTGTTCGAGCAATACGCGCAGCGCTGGGGAACAATCATCCCGCGCTGCGGCGGCGATCTCATCGGCTATTTCCTGCCGCACGAAGGCACCAACAACATCGCGCTGGCGCTGATCTCGTTCGACAGCCTGGCGGCCTACGAGGCCTATCGCGCGCGGATCAAGGCCGATCCGGAGGGCATGGCCAATTTCCGCTTCGCCGAAGAGAAGCGATTCATTCTTTCCGAGGAGCGGACGTTTTTGCGCGGCGTAGCGCGATAAAAAGCATGAGCCCACGACGTTCGCGAGGTGGCGCTCTGCTGCGGGTGCGTTGCGGAGGGTGAATCAGACAATGCTCGGCAGCACCACCTCGCGCATCACGCGGTTCGGGGGAACCCACTGCTCATGCGCGCTGTAGTTGCCGGCGGTGATGGCGACGGCAAGCTCGAGCCCCGGCAGCACGTAGAGCCTTTGCCCGCCGTTGCCGTTGCAGCCCCACCAGCGCTCCAGCCGCGCTTTTGGCGCGGTGCCGACGGTTAAATCGCCCACGTACCAGTGATAGCCGAAGCGGCGAAACTCGTCGCAGCTCACGATCTGCGCCACGCACTTCTCCAGCCACGGCGCGGGAACGACGCGCCGGCCCTGCCAGACGCCGCCGCCCAGCATCAAGAGCCCGATGCGGGCGAGATCGCGCGGGGCCATGCGCAGCCCCGAGGCGGCGGAGTGGACGCCATCGCGGCCGGCAAACCATTCCGTCGGCCCGAGCCCAAGCGGATCGAACAGCACCTCGCGGGCAAAGTCGGGCAGCGGCTTGCCCGTGCCGTCGGCGATGATGCGCCCGAGCAGCGCCGTCGCCCCGCCGCTGTAGGTCCAGCGCTTGCCGGGCTCCCCGACGACGCGCCGCTCCAGCACGTAGCGATAGCGATCGGGGGCAAACTCCATCGCGATCTCACTATTGGCGGGATCGGTATAGGAAATGGTGCTCTCGTCCCAGTCGGTGCCCATGGTCATGGAGAGCACGTGATGGATGGTGAGGCGCTCGCGGCCCGGCGCGAGGTCGGCGTAGGCGGGGAACGAGGCAAACAGCGGCGCCTCGGGCGGCGGCGCCTTGCCCTGCTCCAGCGCAATGCCGTAGAGCAGGCCGACGATGCTTTTCGTCACCGAGCGCAGGTCGTGCAAAGTGTCGGGGCCAAACGTCACGTTGCCGAGGTTGCGGGTGATGGCCCAGTCGGGACCGGCAAAGTAGCGCTCCAGCACCAGGCGGCCCGAGCGCACAATGACCACGCCGTGCGGGTTCCAGGCGCGCTTGTCGGCAATGAGCTTGTCGAGCCGCGCCTCCATGTCGGGTGCAAAGCCGGCATCGGCGGGCGTAATGGGCTGCCAGTCGAACGTGGCTGCGGCGAGCGGCGAGGCCGGCGACGCCATGAGCGCCGCTCCCATACCTGACAACACGCGGCGCCGACTGAGGTGCGACATGCTCTTCTTCCCTCACCAAGCCTCGAATACTGCCGGTGGGCGATGGCGTCGATATGACGGCCTAGCGGGGCTCAGTGCCCCATGGCCAACGCCCATTCCAGTCCGCAAGGGAGTTCAGCGGGACTGAAGTCAACGTGAATGACACGCCGGTGGCTCGGTTGCAGCGCACGCTCGGAGGCGTGAATCGTCAAGCCGCGCATTGCTACGACATCTCCGGTCCTGGCGAGACAGACCTCTACCGTGCCTTCGTCCACGTGCTTTTTGATTGCGCTCGACACGACACGACCCAAACGAAACGAGCCGCGGAGTGCCAACAGCGGGCCGTTGTCATGACCACAGTCATCGACGTGCAGGCGAATGGAGACCATGCTCAGTAGAATCGCCTCTGGCGGTTCTACGTGAATGACGCCCGCTTTGGTGCTCCAAGTCTGATAGCCCGGAGCGTCGATACGATGTGCGACTGCAATGGTGCGGTCCTGATGCCACGGAACAGCCCAGTTCGCGCCCGGTTTCTTGTCGAAGTAGAGAACACGGACAGGTCTTGTCGCCTTGCCCGTGAGGGAGGAAGCAAGATCGGTCAGCACCCCATCTGGAGCAATGAGGTCTGCGACCGATTGAGAAACGGAGAATGATCGCTGACCGGGCCGATCACTGGTCGAGAACTCGTGCAAGTCGCGCAAGCGTGCAGTTGTCGTCTCTGCGACCACTGCTTTGACGACCGAAACTCCGTGCGCGGCGAAGTCGCTCGCACCCTGCACTAATGCGCCATGGCCTTGCCGATCTCCTCGGTCATCTTCTTGGCGTCGCCGAGCAGCATCATGGTGTTGTCGCGATAGAACAGCGGGTTGTCGATGCCCGCATATCCGCTCGCCAATGAGCGCTTGTTGAACATGACGGTGCCGGCCTTCCACACCTGCAGCACTGGCATGCCGTAGATGGGTGAGGTCTTGTCGTCCTCGGCGGCCGGGTTGGTCACGTCATTGGCGCCGATGATATAGGCGACATCGGCCTGGCTGAACTCGTTGTTGATGTCCTCCAGCTCGAACACTTCGTCGTAGGGGACATTGGCCTCGGCCAGCAGCACGTTCATGTGGCCCGGCATGCGCCCCGCGACGGGGTGGATGGCGTATTTCACCTCGACGCCGGCCTTCTTGAGGTTGTCGGCCATCTCGCGCAGCGCGTGCTGGGCCTGCGCCACCGCCATGCCGTAGCCCGGCACGATGATGACCTTGCCCGAGTTCTTCATCAGGAACGCCGCGTCCTCGGCCGAGCCGAGCTTGACGGGCTTCTGCTCGCCGCCGGCTGCCGGACCTGCCGTCTCGCCGCCGAAGCCGCCCAGGATCACCGAGATGAAGGAGCGGTTCATGCCCTTGCACATGATGTAGGACAGGATCGCGCCCGAGGAGCCCACCAGCGCTCCGGTCACGATCAGGGCGATGTTGCCGAGCGTGAAGCCGATGCCGGCGGCGGCCCAGCCCGAATAGGAGTTGAGCATGGAGATGACGACGGGCATGTCGGCGCCGCCGATGGGGACGATGATGAGGGCGCCGAACACGAGCGCCAGGAGCGTGATTGCCCAGAACATCACCGGCGAGCCGCCCGACTGGCAGAACCAGACGACCAAGAGAACGATCAGAGCGGCCAGGGCGATATTGATGAGATGCCGCGCGGGCAAAATGATGGGCTTGCCGGACATGCGACCGGACAGCTTGGCGAAGGCGATCACCGAGCCGGTGAAAGTGATAGCGCCGATGGCGACGCCGAGCGACATCTCCAGCAGACTGGCGCCGGCGATATTGCCGGGCGTGCCGATACCGAAGGCTTCCGGCGCGTAGAGGGCACCCGCTGCCACGAACACCGCCGCCAAGCCGACGAGGCTGTGAAAGGCGGCGACCAGCTCCGGCATCATGGTCATCGGGATGCTGCGCGCGATGTAGGCGCCGATGCCGCCGCCGATGCCGAGGCCGGCCAGGATCAGGATCCACGTCAGGGGTGAGCCGAGCGTGTCGAGCTGGCCCAGTGTGGTCAGCACGGCGATGGTCATGCCGGCCATGCCGAACATGTTGCCGCGGCGCGAGCTTTCGGGGCTCGACAGGCCGCGCAGCGCCAGGATGAAGAGCACGCCCGAGGCGAGATAGAGCAGCGCGGCGATGTTGGGGGACATGGTGCTCCTCAAGCCGCCGCTTGCGCCGGCAGCTGTACGAACGTGATGGTGTTGCCAGACGGATCGTCGGCATGCAGCAGCGTGCCGCCCCAGAGCTGGCGCTCGGGGCGGCCATGCGTCGGCACTCCCGCGCGCATCAGCTCGGCGTGCAGGGCGTCCGCATTGTCCGTGGCAAACGACAGGCCGGTGAAGCGCCCGACGAGATCGCGGTCATCCGGGTCGTCGCCCGCCGGCTCCAGCAGAATGGTCGGGCTGTCGCCGAACATGACAACATCGGGTGAGCTGTCCACCAGCGGCAGACCGACGACATCGGTGTAGAATTTCGCCGCGGCAGGCAGGTCGGTGACGAAAATGCGGACGGCGGCGAGTTGCATGCCGGACCTCACTTCTTGGGCTCCCGCTTCTTGTACATGGCGAGCATGCGCTGGGTGACGAGGAAGCCGCCGAAGATGTTCACTGAGGCCATGACGAGGGCGAGGAAGCCGAAGACTTTCGCGAGCGCGCTGCCCTCGGCGACGAGAGCGACGCCCGCGGCCAACAGCGCACCGACGACGATCACGGACGAGATAGCATTGGTGACCGACATGAGTGGGGTGTGCAGGGCCGGCGTCACGCTCCACACCACGTAGTAGCCGACGAAGATGGCGATCACGAACACCATGAACTGGTAGACGAATGGGGACACCGCGCCACCGCCAGCGGCGAAGGCGGAGGTGGGCAGGAGCATGCCTAAAGCGCTGACGAAACAAAAAGCGCTCAGACGGTCCCACGGTTTCTCTCCCTCCCCCTCGAAGGGGGAGGGTTGGGGTGGGGGTGAAGCCGAGAATCGCGGCGTCTTGTATGTGTCGGCCCCCCCACCCTGTCCCTCCCCCTCGAGGGGGGAGGGGACGAAGGGGGAGAGTCTGGCGCGAGTGGCTGGAGCGCTGCTGTCTCGAGCGGTGCATCTCATGCCCCCTGCTGCAAGCTTGGGTGGACGATCTTGCCGTCCTTGGCGACCAGCGTGCCTTTGATGATCTCGTCGTCCCAGTTGACCTTCAGGGTCTTATCCTTCTTGTCGATCATCAGCTCGAGGAAGGTGACGAGGTTCTTGGCGTAGAGGCTCGAGGCGTTGACCGGGACCTCGCCGGCGAGGTTGAGCTTGCCGGAGATGCGTACGCCGTTGTGCTCGATGATCTGAGCAGGCTGCGTCAGCTCGCAGTTGCCGCCGCGCTCGGCGGCGAGATCGACGATCACAGCGCCGGCCTTCATGCTCTCGACCATGGCGCGCGAGATGAGGCGCGGCGCCGGCCGGCCGGGGATGAGCGCCGTGGTGATGACGATGTCTTGGCCTTTGATGTGGCTGGCGACCAGCTCGGCCTGCTTCCTCTGGTACTCGGCCGACATCGGCTTGGCGTAGCCGGTGGCGGTCTGCGCCTGCTTGAACTCCTCGTCCTCGACGGCAATGAATTTGGCGCCGAGAGAAGCCACCTGCTCCTTGGTGGCGGGCCGCACGTCGGTGGCCGAGACGATGGCGCCCAGGCGCCGCGCGGTGGCGATGGCCTGGAGGCCGGCGACGCCGACACCCATCACAAAGACCCTGGCCGCCGGCACCGTACCGGCCGCCGTCATCATCATCGGCACGGCCTGCTCGAACATGGCGGCGGCATCGACCACGGCCTTGTAGCCGGCGAGATTGGCCTGGCTCGACAGCACGTCCATGGACTGGGCGCGCGAGATGCGGGGCATGAGCTCCATGGAGAACAGGCTGGCACCCGACTTGGCCAACGCATCGAGGCCGGGGCGATCGTCGAACGGGTTGAGCATGGCGGCGACGATGCCGCCAGGCTTCAAGGCCTTCACTTCATCGAGCGAAGGCCGTCTGACCTTGAGCAGGATATCGGCGCCGGACAGAGCCTCGGCAGGGCTTGAAGCGATCCTGGCGCCAGCTGCCGTGAAGGCCGCGTCGGAGAAGCGCGAACGTGCGCCGGCCCCGCTGGCAATGCTGACAGTACATCCGAGCCCTGTCAGCTTCTTCGCCGACTCCGGAGAAAGCGCAACGCGCGTCTCGCCAGCCTCTTCCGGTGCGACGGCGACCGTCACCATGCGTTGCTCCTCGGCGGTACTGGGCTAGTGTCCCGATCGCGAAGCTCGTCGGATCTCGCAACAACCTCTGAACGAGCTTCGCGATCGAAAGGACACTAGCAAGCTTATGATTTTAGTGTGATTCAGATCGAGAAATTCGCGCACAGACTTGCTGCGAACACCGGCGAATTTCTCGATCATCACACTAGTGCTGCGCTAGACGAGGAAGAACAGCATGAACAGCAGGATGAAAATGACCAGCACGACCAAGGTCACTGTGCCGCGCAGAAAACCGCGGTAGGTACGGGCATGCTCTGCATAGTCCATGGCCGAGTGGCCACCGGAGGTGTCGACGCTCATCGTGCTTCCCTCGATTGAACCCGAATTGCCGGGCCTTGTGTTATCGCAAGGGGGATGCGCCATCAAGCGGCGTTCGGAGCCCCGGGGGCTGGCGCTGTGGGGAAGCGGCCGATATATACGGAGCATATTTTGGGAGAGTTGCGTGCAGCGGGCCGGCTTAGCTCAGGGGTAGAGCAACCGCCTTGTAAGCGGTAGGTCGGGGGTTCAATTCCCTCAGCCGGCACCATTGCTCGTCTTTTCGAGTGGGGATCAGGTCAGCCGCTATCGCTATAGAAGTGGTCGCGATGGACGCGCAAGAACTGCTCGCGGACAGGTGGCGCAATCTGGTGCGGCAGCACGCCTGCCCTGAAAACGCAGCTCAGGCGGTTCTGGATGACCTGCTTGCTGCGTACTGCGAACCGCTCCGTCACTATCACAACCTCGAGCACGTGGCGTCGCTCCTGCGGCTGCTGAATGAGAACGGTCATGGCGTCGCAGATCGAACGGCAGTCGAGCTGGCGATCCTCTTTCACGATGTCGTCTACGATCCGACGCGACACGACAACGAGCGGGCAAGTGCCGATCTCGCCAGCGAGCGTCTGGCGGCATTGGGCTTCGCCAGTGAGCTGATAACGAAGGTCCGGACCTATATCCTTGCCACGCAACACGGGCAGACTCTGCCAACTCCTGGCGATGCTGATCTCGCGCTGCTGCTCGATCTCGATCTGTCAATTCTGGGCGCCGCACCGGCAGAGTACCGCGCCTATGCGCATGCGATCCGGCGTGAGTATGGGCACGTAACGGACGAGCTCTATCGATCGGGGCGCAAACACGTTCTGGAGGGGTTTCTGGCGCGCGACAGGATTTACCGCACAGACCGATTGCATGCGCTTTGGGACGCACGCGCCCGTGACAATATCGCGAACGAGATAGCCGAGCTTACGTGAGAGCGTTCCCACGTTCCTGCGCTCACAGGGATGGTGTCACTTCTCCATCGTCACGCTGGAGAGGTTCTGGAACCAGTTGCGGGCCTGGACGAAGCCCTTGACCTTCGGGCTCATGGCGCGGGGGCCCAGGTCGTGCACGACCCACAGGAACAGCGCTTCGTCCACCATCTTGGTGTGCACCTTGGCCAGCACCTCGTCGCGCACCTTGGGATCGAATGCTGACTGCGCCTCGGCCAACAGCTTGTCCATCTCGGGATCGCTGTAGTAGCCGAAGTTCACGCCGGCCGGCGCGGCCAGGTCCGAGCGCAGCAGGCGGGCGAAGGCGCTGAACGGGTCCTGCGTCGTGTGCGCGATGTTGATGCCTTGTGCGCCCTTCGCCTGCGGAGCCTTGCTGCCGGCGCGGCGCACATCCAGCAGCGCCTGCCACTCCATGACCTCGAAGGCGACATCGATATTGATCGCCTTCAGGGACTGCTGCAGGGCCTCGTTCATCTGCAGGGACGCTATCTGCCCCGAGCCGGACGACGAGATCAGCATTTTGATCTTCAACGGCTTCTCCGGCCCGTAGCCGGCCTCGGCCAGCAGTTTTCTGGCCTGCTCGACGTTCGTTGCGATGTCGAAACCGGGAGAGCCGTACCACGCATCGCCCTTGGGAACGTGTCCGGTCGCCTCGAGCGCGTAGCCGCCGAGAAGATCGACCATGGCCTTGCGATCGATCGCCAGGTTCACCGCCTTGCGCACACGGATGTCGTTCCAGGGCGAGCCTTCGGTGCGGTTGAACTGCCAGGCCCACACGTGCGGGTAGATGTTGGCGGTGATGGCGAGACCAGCGGCCTTGATGCGAGGTATGGCATCGGGAGCCGGGGCCTCGATCCAATCCACGTGGCCAGCCAGCAACGCGGCCGTGCGCGTGCCGGCATCGGGCATCGGCAGCAGCGTGAGCCTTTCGAGCTTCGGAACGAGCGCCGTGCTCCAGTAGTCGGGGTTGGGCACCAGCTCAGCCGACTCGCGAGCCTTGAGGGCAGCGAGCTTCCACGGGCCGGTGCCGGACGGCGCTTGCGCGAACTTAGCCCAGTCGCGGCCGGTGGTCTCCCACTGCCTGGGGGAGGCGATGAGAATGTAGGAGAGCTGGTAGGGCCAGGACGCGTCCGGGGCCTTGGTGGTGAACTCTACCGTGTAGTCGTCGACCTTGCGTACGGACTTGTAGGAGGGGGCACGGAAGCCGGCGAGCGACATCATGCGGGCGCTGTACTGGGGCGCCTTCTGATCGAAGAGGCGATCCATGTTGAAGACCACGGCGTCGGCGTTGAAATCGGAGCCGTCGTGGAACCTCACGCCCTGGCGCAGCCGGAAAACCCATTTTGTCTGGTCGGCAGGGTCCACGCTCCAGCTCTCGGCGAGGCCGGGGATGATGTCCGACGGCTTGTCGGCCGCTCTCAGATCCCAATTGACCAGCGCGTCGTAGAGCAGCAGCCCCATGAAGCGGTAGCCTTCGAGGCCGTTGTCCGGTTGCCCCCAAGTGAGCGGAACGTCGTTGACCGTCATGCCGATGCGCAAGTGGCCCTGCGCGCCGGCGCATGGCGCGAGCAGGCAATGCAGCAACATCGCTATCGCGACCGGGATCACCCGCATGACAAACTCACACCCTCGACGACCGGCCCAAGTCCGCTCGCCGTTTGCAAGAGGTCGCGCAAGGCCCCCGGCGAGCCCTGCTTTGAATCTTTAAGTCTAGAGCGCGCTTCACGTCCACGTGGAAGCGGCAGCGCTTCCATGTGGGGCGACCGCGCTCCAGCGCGACTATAGTGGGAACGGACGTGATCGAACAGCTAAAGCGACGACCATTGCACGACATCGGTGCCGGAATAGTCTTTGGGCGTCGGGTTCGTGACGAAAGCTACGGACTTGCTGGTGGGGTGCCCGCGGTTGGGTCCTTGAGATCGACAATATCACCTGGCCGGATGACGAGTGGGCCCTCGATCAGGCGTGGCTGCAACGGCCGGCGGGGCACATAGCCCGCCACCACGCCCTTCTGCACATCCTGCACGGTGGCCTCGCGCCAGCCTGCCCGGTTTGGCACGCTCACGAGCCCGATCGGATAAATGGTGAGCTCGTCGGGCGTGATGCGCATGCGCAGGAAATTCTTGTAGCCCATGATGCGGATCGAAGAAAAACCATTGTCAGCGTGGGTCTTGAACACGCGGCAGCCGAAAAACAGGTAGATCGCGATAATTGTGCCGGCGACGAGCCCGCTGGCTGCGATCATGGCGGCCGAGTTCGAGCGTTATTCTGAGGATCGGCGAATCCCTCAGAAGGGCGCCGAAGCCGGAGCGCAGGGTGGTGTCGAAATATTCGGATGGCTGCCCGTGCATCACCTGCGCCAGCACCGACATGGCGAGCATGTGGATGGCCCAGTGGCCGCCGGCTTCGACAGCGCGGACGGCGGGCTTCTTGGCGCCAGCGAGAAACGCGTACAGCATGGCCAGAACAAGCAGGCCGACAACGGCGAAGGCTGGCTGCTCGCGCCCGGCGGCGAACAGGTAATAGATGCGATCGCCGAGCCCCATCCAGTCGGACTTGCTGAAAATGTCCTCGATCCGTTTCGTAGTGCCGTCGGGCGATCGAACCGGGCGCACGCTGGCAGTTGTGTAGAACCAGCCCATGAGCCAATAAAAGAACCCGAGCGCGAAGCAGAAGGTCGGATTCCAGAGCGGGAAGCCGAGCACCAGCCAGCTCAGGCGCTGCGAGATGGATCGTCTGGGAAATAGCGACTGGGGCCGCGGCTCGTGTCTCGGGTTGGCGACGGACGTGTCGTCTGTCGCCGGCGCGCCGGTGAGGGTGAACTTCAGCAAGTGAGCGTGGCCGGTCGAGCTCATCCACGGCACGCGGATCGTGTTGTGGAGTTGGTGCGTAGGTGCGAGATAGGCGCCGCCACCGCCGGAGGTTATGAGATTGAGACGGTGGTCATTGTTGAAGTAGCGGGCGTAGTGGTGGTCGTCGCCCGCCAGGATGACGCTGACGCGTGCCCTCTCGATGGCGAGATTGAGGATGCGCTGCAAATTGCCGGAGTAGGCCTCGGTCGTGCCGGCCTCATCGCCCACGTGCCAGCTCGGCGTGGCAATGCAGAGAATGATCTTGGCCTTGGTTTTGTCGTCCTTCGGAAGTCGCGCGGAGACGGCATTGAAATACTGGACCTGGCCAACGTCCACGCTGGCCGTGAGCTGGATGTCGAGGCCCCAGATCCACCAGTCGTTCGGCAGCTCAATGGCCCAATAGCTGCGGTGCTGCTGGCACTCCCAGTGACCCATTCTGAGGCCGTTGGAGACGCCGTCGCGGCGCGTGCAGAACAGCTCGTCGAACGAGGCGAGGCCGTCGTACCAGTCATGGTTGCCGGGAAGAATGAAAAGCTTGCGCGGCCGCCGGCCGGGCTTTTCGGCAGGCGGCAGCGGATCGTGCCATGTGGTCAGGTTGAAGGGCGTCAACAACCGTCGCTTGTATTCGAGCATGGAGGCATAAGGGTAGGCTTGGTCGCCTCCCATCAGGAGCATCTGCCCGGCAGGCAGCGGCCGCTCCACGCCGTCGATCTCAAGATGCGGCTCGGCGAGCAGTGACGCCATCGCATACGTGGAGTCGAAGCCATCGCCCGTGTCGGCGACGTAATCGATCCAGATTGCGCCATCCTCTGTCGGCGGGATGGCGCGGTCGCCTTTGGGATTGCTGTAATCGTAGCGCTGCGCGATTTCCTCGGGCGGCTTGTAGTCGACGGCGGCCTGCATGATGCGCTGGTCGGCGTAGGAACCGAACACGCGCGAGATGAAATCGCGCAATCCTGTCTGCGCCAGCGCCTTGGGCCCATACCAGGGCGTCATCAAAGGCAGCTCGCGCAGCGGCGGCAACGGCTTGGCGGGCATGATACGCAACTCCCCCGTCTCGCCAGTCGTCCGGCCGGTGGCCGGATGGCGAGCCCAGAAAAACGCTAGCACCGGGATGCCCGGGCGGTCGAGATCGTCAGCAAGCTCTCAATTCGTCCGGCGCCTGCGATCTGGGCCGAAATGCTTGGTTGGATGGGGAGTTTACCCGATCGTCGCCACAGCCCGGCCCTCACAAGGCTGGAGCAGCGGTGCGCAGATGACACAGCTTCTGCCTCTCATGCACTGGCGGCTGCCGCATGGGATTTTATAAGTTGCATGCCTTCGGCCTGACGGGTCCCGGGTCGCGCGCGGGGGCTGGTGCCGTCGCCGCCAACGGTTGCTTTCGGCCCGCGCTTGCCCGGGATGACAGCTGTTGTCGGGATAAGGCGGCAACCTCATCCACGTCTGCCAGCCCGGAAGTCGCACGGCCCGAGTGCATCGGTAGGCAGAACGGGGCCTCCGCGCGATTGTCCGGGATCCAAGGCCACGTGCGGCAGCTCTGCCTCAATCAGCCGGGCCGGCGAACAGCAGCAGGTTGCCGTCAGGGTCCTTGACGATGAAAGTCTTGGCGCCCCAGGGCTCCTTCCTCAGCGTTTGGAAGAAGGAAACGCCCGCGGTTTGAAATTCCAGATAGAGCTGCTTGATCTCGTCGGCGGTGTCGACGCCCATGTCGGCCGACAGCAGGCTTTCTCGATCCCGGAGCTGAGGGTCGATGACGGGCGCATCCATGTGCTTGAGGTTGAGCAAGCCCCTGTCCCTTTTCACCTGCGCATAGAACGGAGGCTCGCCGTAGACGAAGACGATGGCGAAGCCGAGCTTTTGTGTGAAGAAGTCGCAAGAGGCTTTGATATCCGAGACGAATAATTCTGCGGCCGTTGCCGTAATGATTGCTTTGGGCCGGGTCTGGTCTGCTTGATCTGGCATGGCTGAATATCCTGTCTTGAGCGCCTGCCAGCTCTCGAATCCCTGTTGTCTTGCCACCAACTCCTGAGCGTCGGTGAGCTTGAAGCTCGCGGCAAGGATTTCGGGGTCGCTCAAATGCCGAAAGCGCGGCACAAAGGCCCTGATCTGCGCGGCAACGGGATAGTATCGCTCGCGATGCCAGCGCAGAACGAGCTTGGCCTGCTTCCTGAGATTTTCGAGATTGGGCATGGGCGCGCTGCGGTTGACGATGACGTCGTGTAGGTGGGCTTTGCCCCTTCGGCGTAATGCCGATGCGCCCTACAGCAGCAACAAAAGGATGCGCTGGCGGTGCAAGAGTGTCAACGGGTGGTTGCCAAGTCGGGTTGATGCGATGCTTGCGCGCCTTCGGCCAACTTTGCTTGCGTGCCTTCGGCACGACGCCGGGGCCTTGCCGCCAACACCAGCGCCACGAACATCAGCAGAAGCGTGCCGACGGGGAGCGGCGGCGGCGCCTCGATCTGCTCGGGCGCCGGCGCGGTGTAGAGCGGCTGCCGCCTGGCTCGTGCAGAGGCGTCGCGGGGTGGCGACAGACGTGCCTCGCGCGTCGAGGTGGCCGAGGCGGCGGTGAAGCACTGGTGCAGGCTGGCGCAGCGATCGCCAGCGGCCGGGTGGGTTGCGGTCTCGCGCCGGTTGCCGAAGGAGCTGCAGATCGATCCCAGATGACGCCGGTCGAGCCAGCCGTCGCGCACGCCGCGGTTGACTGCCCAGCAATCGGCCTCCAGCTCGTCGCCGCCGATATGGTGATGGCCGCACTCGTGATGGAAGACGAACAGGCCCACGGTGCCGGGATAGCGACTGAGACGTGCGGGGTTGAGGATCACCTCGTTGCGGCGCCGGCTCGCCATGCCGAGATTGGGCATGTGCGGGTCGAGCACGTTGCGCGCGCGACCGCACTGTACAGCACGTCCGGCGATCTGGAGCGTGCCGTCCGGCTGCATCTGCACGGGCGCGGCGGCGTGCGCGCGCGAGCCCGGTGCAGTGAGGGCCGCGGCCAGAAGGGCAAGCGTGCAGCAAAGATGGATCAGGCTGCGATCGAATCGTGGCCATTCGCGCATCAGGCTTCGTTGCGAGGCAATAGGGCTGTTTTGGGGCAGTGTCACGGGACAAGAGTCAGGAACCCCAGTTGACGCTGGGACCCCCCACCCTAACCCTCCCCCGTATCGTGCCGGAGGCGCGTCTTCGACGCGACGGGGGAGGGGACGAAAGTGGACGGGCCGCAAGCCCATCTTCGGGAATGCACACGCTAAACCGGACAGCCGTGAGGCGTGTCTTCGACACGAGGGGGAGGGGGACGTTGCCATCAACGAGAGCCGGCAACCCTTGGACGAGATGGGTGGTTCTCGGCATGGCGGCGTGAAAGAATGCAGTGTTGGAGGGGAAGGACGGTCATGAGGAGGTGCCGTTGAGCACGGAGTGGGCAGGGGCTATCGATTGTGACGTGCATCCGCGCGTGCCGAACATTCGTGCTCTCCAAGCGCACATGGACGAGTACTGGCGCGACACGGTCGAGCTGCGCGGCATCGAAGGCTTCGAGAGCATCGCCTATCCGGCCAATGCGCCGCTGACCATCCGGTCCGACTGGCGTGAGGGCAAAGTCCGGGCGGACGAGCACGTCGAGCGCATGGGCAAGGCGCTGCTCGACCGGCACGGCTTCGCGCATGCCATCTGCAATTGCCTCTATGCCGTGCAGATGATCCGCGACGAGCACATGGCAGCAGCGTTTGCTCGGGCCGTGAACGACTGGGTCAAGGCGGAATGGCTGGACAAGGACGCGCGGCTGAGGGCGTCGATTGTCGTGCCAGTGCAGAACCCGGAGCTGGCGGTCGAGGAGATCGAGCGCTGTGCGCCGGACAAGCGTTTCGTCCAGGTGCTGTTCCTCGCCATGGGCGAGCTGCCGCTGGGCAAAAGCTATTTCTGGCCCATCCACCGCGCTGCGGAGCGTCATGATCTGACTATCGGCATCCACGCCGGCTCCAGCTATCACCACGCCATTACGGGGTCGGGCTGGCCCAGCTACTACCTGGAGGATTACGCCGCGCAGAGCCTTGGTTTTCACACGCAACTCGGCAGCCTGATCTCCGAGGGCGTATTCGTTAAGTTTCCGAAGCTCAAGGTGGTGCTGATCGAGTCAGGCGTGAGCTGGATTGGCCCGTACCTGTGGCGCCTCAACAAGTTCTGGCGCGGGGTGCGCAACGAGGTGCCCTGGATCGACCGCTCGCCCAACGAGTTCGTGCGCGATCATATCCGCCTGACGATCCAGCCGTTCGACGGGCCGGCGTCGGGTGCCGAGGTGGGCCGGCTGATCGACCAGCTCCAGTCGGACGAAATGTTGCTCTTTTCCTCTGATTTTCCGCATTGGCAGTTCGACGGAGATGCTATGCTGCCGGCCGGTATCGACGCGTCGCTGCGCCGGAAGATTTTGGTCGACAATCCACTTGCCGCCTACCCACGCCTTGGAGGCCGCCATGCAACTTGATGCACCAATCGCGCCCGAGCTCGATGTCGCCGATGCGGGCGGCCCGGCGGTCGCGAGACCGAACCGGCTCGCCGTGATCGATGGCGACGTGCATCCGGCATGGCGCTCGCAGGAGGACCTGAAGCCTTATCTGAGCAAGCGCTGGTGGGACCATCTGCAGACCTACGGCAGCCGACGCAAGAACGGCAGCACCGGCCAAGAGCCATACCCCAAGTCGGCACCGCTCGCCTGCCGGCGCGATGCCTGGCCCGAGGAGGGCGGACGGCCCGGCTCCAGCCTGGCGCTGATGCAGAGCCAGCATCTGGACGGCAACAGCATCGAGTTCGGGATTTTGGGGCCGCTCGGCGCGACCGGGCAGGGCGACTTCAACCTGGATTTCAGCGCCGCCATGTGCAGCGCGGTGAACGACTGGCAGCGCGAGACGTTCACGCGGCACGAGAAGCGGCTGAAGGGCGGCATCGTGGTGCCCTACGAGGACACGGCGGCGTCGGTGGCGGAGATCGACCGCTGCGGCGCGGATCCCGATTTCGCCCAGGTGTTCATGCTGACACGCTCGCAGGAGCCGCTGGGCAGCCGCCGCTACTGGCCGATCTACGAGGCGGCGCAGCGCTACAAGCTGCCGGTGGCGGCCCACGTGTTCGGCACCAGCGGGCATCCGGTATCGGGCGCGGGCTGGCCGAGCTTCTACGTGGAGGAAGGCGCCGGGCATTCCACGTCGTGCCAGACGGTTGTTTCCAGTCTTGTCATCGAGGGCGTGTTCGAGCGCTTTCCAGGGCTGAAGGTGGTGATGGTCGAAGGCGGCTTCGCCTGGCTGCCGGCACTGTCATGGCGGCTCGACAAGCTGTTCGAGCGCATGCGGGACGAGGTTCCGCACTTGAAGCGCAAGCCGTCGGAGTACATCCGCGAGCACGTCTACGTGACGACGCAGCCGATGGAGGAGCCCGACGATCGCCGGCACGTGCTCGACGTCATGGAGTGGATCGGCTGGGACCGCCTGCTGTTCGCCAGCGACTATCCGCACTGGGACTTCGATGATCCGTTCCGCGCGTTTCCCGCGGGCCTGAAGCCGGAGCGGCATCGCCAGATCTGCGCCGAGAACGGCCGCTCGGTGTACCGGCTGTCGTAAGCGGCTCTGCAAAATGGCCCGTCATGTTGTCGCGCGCGTTGCGGATATTCTTCCGGGCGCGCGCAAGTTCGTCACGATCGGCGGGCGTGGTGTCGTCGTCTTTAATCTGAAGGGCGAGTTCTTTGCGCTGTCGGACCAGTGTCCGCACAAGGGCGGGCACCTGTCGCAAGGCAAACTGACGGGGCTTGTCGAGTCCTCCGAGCCCGGCAGCTACCGCTACTCGCGCCAAGGCGAGATCGTGCGCTGTCCATGGCACGGATGGGAGTTCGACATTCGCACCGGCCGATCATGGTGCGATCCGCGGCGCATGCGGCTGATGCAGTATGCGGTCAAGGTCGAGCCGGGTGCGACGCTGGTCGAGGGGCCGTACGTGGCGGAGACGTTCAAGGTCGCCGTCGAGGACGAATATGTGGTGATCGAGGCGTAGTTATCCCCGGCGGATATCCCCGGGCTGGCACCTGTTCACGGTTAATGGTCGGCGTTGGGGTGAACTGAGCTGGCGATGCCATGGCAATGCGCAGTTAACGGCGGTTAACATGGCGCAACCATAGCGCAAGAGGGCACGCAACGAACCGCAAGTTGCGCCCGCAAGTGATCGAGCGTGTGATGACTGACGGGTCAGTCGGCGCGCGAGGCAGCGCCGCGTGACGCGGCTGTCATTGAGGGCGCTCCACTCGTTGCAATCCAGAGCCCGGCGACCACCGCAATCAGTCCGGCGATGAGATTGAATGTAATCGGCTCATCGAGAATCACCGCCGCCGACAAACTTGCGATCAGCGGGTTGACGGTCATCGTGTTGGTGACCCGCGTCGGGCTCGCGTGCTGCAGTGCATAGACCCAGAGGAAGAACGCGAGCGCTCCGCCGCCGGCGGCGAGATAGAACGCTGCGATGCCCTGGCCGAGAGAGAACGTAGCGATGCGCGCAGCGTCTCCCGAGAGCAGGCTGAACACGACCAGCGCTATTCCGCCTGCGCCCATGCCGGCGGTGAGAAAGCCCAATGCGCTGGAGCGTTTGATGAACGGTCGCGACCACACACTGTAGAAGGCCATGCACAGCGTCGCGCCAGCCATGACGAGATCGCCGCGCCATGCTCCTGGTGGGGCGTTGCGCGCGCCCGAGGCGAGCGCCATGGCGACGCCGCTCATGGCGATCAGAACGCCTGCGGTCTTGCGCGTGCTCAAGGGCTCGATCCCGAGCAGCGCGCCGACCACCATGGTCATCATCGGCAGAGTGGAGAGGGCGAGCGTGCCGCGCGCCACCGTCGTCAGGCTGAGTGCGACGTTGTAGAAAACGAAAAACAGTGCGTAGAACATGAAGCCGAGGCCGGCGACTGCGGCCCAGTCCGAGCGACGGGGCCATTGCGCGCGCAGCAGGAGAGCAAGCGGCAGGACGCACAGAAAGCCGCCGCCGAAGCGGATCGCTGCCAATGTGAAAGGGTCGGCGCTGCCGATCAGATAGCGGGTCGCGACCGCTGCTCCAGCGCCAAACGAGCAGGATAGAATGGCGACACCCACTCCGAAACGTTCGCTCATGGTGTTTGCTCACGGCCAGAACTGGACGACAATGGGTTCTGATCGAGGTTGTGGGCACTATCAACTACGCGGCAGGTAGTCATGGAGAAGTCTGCAAGCTTCCCATCGCAGTTGCGCTGGTGGCGCGAGCGCCGCGCCATGGCGCAGCTCGAACTCGCCGGATTGGCCGAGGTTTCGCAGCGGCATTTGAGCTTTCTCGAGCTCGGCCGCACCGCACCCAGCCGCGAGATGGTTTTGCGGCTGGGTGCGGCCCTGGACGTACCGCTGCGACAGCAGAACGCCCTGCTGCTGGCCGCGGGTTTTGCGCCAGTGTGGCGGGAAACGCCGCTCGGTGCGCCGCAACTCGCCATCGTCGACCAGGCGCTGAATTTCATGTTGGCACAGCAAGAGCCGTATCCGGCGTTTGTCGTCGACCGGCGCTGGCATCTCTTGCGCACCAATGGAGGCGGGCGAAACTTGGTGGAGTTCTTGACCGACACACCGCTTGCCGAGCTCGATCCGGCACAACCGATCAACCTGGCCGATGCTCTGCTGGCGCCCGATGCGCTTCGGCCTCTCATCGTGAATTGGCTCGACGTTGCACACTACTTCGTGCGCAGCGTGCACGCCGATGCGCTCGTCGATGGCAGGAGCGAGACCGCTGCGCTGCTCGAGCGGCTGTTGGCTTATCCCGATGTGCCGCGCATCGCAGACGTGCCGGCCCTGGACAACGATGTGGGTCCGGTATTGGCCATCCGGTTTGCCAAAGGCGGCAGATCGCTCGAGCTGTTCACGACGCTGGCGACGCTCGGCACGCCGCAGGACGTGACGGCGCAGGAGATCCGCATCGAATGCTTCTTTCCCGCCAACGAGGCGACGGGCGCCGTGCTCAGGGAATGGGCGGCTAAGCGTACGCGGTCTCCCGCCGCGGACGGCGCATGAGCCAGAGCACGATCAGGATATTGAGCACGTTCCAGAGGATGCCGTTGAGGAAGGCCACCTGATAGGAGCCCGTGTAGTCGAAGATCGCACCCGTCATCCAGCCGCCCAACGCCATACCTATGAGCGTCGCCATCAGCACGGTGCCGACACGCGCGCCGGCCTCCTTCGGCGAGAAGCACTCACGCACGATGATGGCGTAGCTCGGCACGATGCCGCCCTGAAACAGGCCGAAGAGGGCTGAGATCACGTACAGCGAGACCAGGCCGTCGAACGGGATGTAGAGCATCAGAGCCAAGGTCTGCAGGATCGTGCCCAGCAGCAAGGTCGGAAAGCCGCCGATACGGTCGGCGACCCAGCCCGACGCAAGGCGGCTGATGACGCCGAAACCCAGCATCAGCGACAGCATCTCGGCACCGCGGGCGGGGCCGTATCCGAGGTCGGCGCAGTAGGCAACCAAGTGCACCTGCGGCATCGACATGGCCACGCAGCAGGATATTCCAGCGAGAATGAGCAGAGTCTGGAGCGTGTTCGGCGATATATTGGGAATGAAGCGTGGAGCCAGCCTCTGCGCTCCGTCCGGCAGCTCATGTCCCACAGGCGTGCGGCGGCGAAGCGCCAGCGTCAACGGGATGATGGCAACCAGTACGACCAGACCAATCATCCAATATGTCCAGCGCCAGCCGAAGGCCGCGATCATACGCTCCACAATCGGCGGCCACACCGTTCCGGCGAGATAATTGCCGCTGGCGCCGACCGCCACGGCCAAGCCGCGGCGACGCTGGAACCAATGGGAAATATCGGCGATCAGGGGTCCGAACATCGCCGAGCACCCGAAGCCGATGAGAAAGCCGTGCGCGAGCGCGAACAGCCACAGGTTGCTCGCATAACCGGCCACGCCGTAGCCGGCGGCAAGAGTGAGCGTGCCCAGCAGGAGCGGGCGAATGATGCCGAGCCGATCGGCCAGGCGGCCCATGATGATGCCACCAAATCCATAGCAGACCATGGTGACAGTGAAGGGCAGCGATGCGTCGCCGCGCGCCACGCCGAACTCGGCCTGTATGGCTGGAAGCACGACAACGCCGGACCACATGCCCACACTGCCGATGGCGCCGATCAGCAGCGTGACCAGCAGGCGCACCCATGCGTAAGCGGAATCGATTCCGCTCGCGCGCGCGTGGATGGACGTGTCCTGCTGCATGTCGATTGCCGACTTTCGATCAGATCGGAAAGGCGGCGTGATATACCACCCGAGCTGGCGCACGTCTTGGCAAAGCTTGGGTGCGGTGCGGGATGGCTACGTGAGGCTTCTGGCGCAGCTGCCGGCTCGCGCCAGATCGCAACACGATCGTGATTAGGGCGAGTTGGCTGCGCCCGAGCGCTTGGCAGCTTCAGCCTGCATGGCCGCGCCGATGATCTCATCAGGATGGCGCGGTGCGATGCTCGCCGTCGCCACAGGAGAGGATGACTTGCGGCTCTTGGTGGAAGATTCTGCTTTCGCCGTCGAAGTCGCGGGTTCCGCCTCGACCGCAGCGGGTTTCGGCTCGGTGGGAGCCATCTTCTCGTTCGACAGGTCCGTGCCGGCTACAGTCTTTGCCTCGCCATGCTTGCCCTGCGCGCCCAGCACCAGCGCGAGGTTCTGGCGCACTCGGGCGTTACTTCCTTCCGCGTCGGTGGCCTGTCGAAGCAGGGTCTCTGCTTTGGCAGCCTCTCCGTCCATGGCGTGCGCCATCGCCAGGTTGTTGAGGACAGAGGCCTGACCCGGAGCCAATGCGCGGGCGCGCTCGAAGTAGGCGATGGCTTCCTTGTATTGGCCTTCCTTGGCGAGCACAGTGCCGCGGGCGGAGATCACACGCCAATCCGGTTTAGCCGGGTCATCGGCGCGCTCCAGCAGCGACTTTGCCGTCGAGACTTGGCCGAGATCGAGGGCAAGGCGACCGTACTCGGAGAGATGCTCGCGGTTCTGCGAGTTCTGGGGATGGGTCTGCTGCAGGATTGCCAGAGCTTCCTTCTTGCGCCCCATCGCCTTGAGGTTCTTTGCATAGCTCAAGGCGGCGGCACCGTCGGCGGGGCTTTTCGCGTATTGCTTACTCCAGTATTCGGTTGCCTTCTCGAGCTCCGACCGCGGCGATTGAACGTCGTCTGCGGGAGCGGCATCCTGCATCGCGTGCGTGCTTGCCGTATCGCCAAGCGTCAACGGGTTCATGCCGGAGCATCCGGCGAGAAAGGCGGTGCCTGCCAGCATCGCCGCCAGCTTCACCGCTTTGATGTGGCGGCGGACACGCTTCACACGAAGACCGTCCGTCATACAGCGCTCCCTCGGCGACCCGTTCACCGGCGTTCCCGAATCGGCTCGGGTCAACCGTCAGCTTCCGGGACGGCCCTCAACAAACCGTTAATCCGTCGGCGGACACAAAGGCATGGTCAATCCGAAAGCAATCCGCGTTGTGCTTGCGGTGCCGGTTCGGCTATTGCAGGGCGCCGTCACCCGCACATGGAACCGGACAATGAGCGAAAAGAGCAAGGCTGAACGCGCCGAAACACCCCAGGATCTGCTGATCGCCGCCGGCAGCAGGCGCAAGACGTTGCCGCTCTGGCTCGCACGCCAAGGCAAGCTGGCCCAGGATCTCGCGGAGCTCGACCCGGACCAGCGCAGCTGGCTGGAGGCGATCCGGTTCAAAGGCGCGGCACGCCGTCATGCGCTACTCGCTGGACCCGGCGGCGCCTTGACGGGGGCTGTGCTCGGGCTGGGTGAGGCAGCGGAAAACGGTCAGGGCGCTACCGCCGAGGTGCTGCTCGGGCTCCTTCCAACCGTGCTTCCGGGCGGCGCCTACCATTTGGCATCGCCCGTCTCCAATCCTTCGCTCGCTGCGATTGCCTGGGGTCTCGGCGCCTACAAGTTCCGCCGCTACCGTGCTGCTGCCGATGAGCCGCTGGCTGCGCTCAGACTGCCGGACGGCGTGGATGCCGAGGCTGTTCACAATACAGTCGAGGCCATCTGGCTCGGCCGCGACCTCATCAACACACCGGCCAACGATATGGGGCCGGCAGAGCTCGAGGCTGCGGCCAGGGATGTCGCCAAGCGGCACGGTGCGAAGGTCAGCGCGATCATCGGCGACGAGCTCCTGAAGAAGAACTTTCCGCTCATTCACGCTGTCGGCCGTGCCAGCCCGCGCGCGCCACGGTTGATCGAGCTGGCGTGGGGCAGGACCGATGCTCCGAAGGTGACTCTCGTCGGCAAGGGAATTTGCTTCGACACCGGCGGGCTGGACCTCAAGCCCGCGAGCGCCATGCTGATGATGAAGAAGGACATGGGTGGTGCGGCGACGGCGCTGGCCCTGGCCCATATGATCATGGGCCAGAAGCTCGACGTGCGGTTGCGCGTGCTTATTGCGGCTGCTGAGAACAGCGTATCGGGCGACGCCTTCCGGCCGGGCGACATCCTCAAGAGCCGGGCGGGCAAAAGCATCGAGATCGGCAACACCGACGCCGAGGGACGCCTTGTCCTTGCCGATGCCCTCGCGCTTGCCGACGAGGAAGCCCCAGACTACCTAATGACATTTGCGACATTGACCGGAGCCGCCCGGGTGGCGCTCGGGCCGGAGCTGCCGCCGTTCTACTGCGACGACGATGCGTTCGCCGCCGCGCTCTCCGGCGGCGCTACGGCTGTCGCCGATCCTATCTGGCGTCTGCCGCTAACCACGCCCTACGAAAGCTGGCTCGATAGTTCCATCGCCGACATGAACAACGTCGCCGAAGGCGGCTTTGCCGGCTCGATTGTCGCCGCCATCTTCCTCAAGCGGTTCGTGCGTCGCGCCCGTCTTTTTGCCCATTTCGACATTTACGGATGGAACCCCGCGCCGAGGCCACTCGGCCCCAAGGGCGGTGAGCCGCAGGCCGCCCGTGCCGTGCTCGAAGCATTGCGGCGTATCAGGCCACCAGCGCAATGACATCCAGCTCTTCGCCGACTGCGTCCGTCATGCCGACAACGCTCGATCCGCGGCTTCATGCTTACCGTCCCGACGTGGCGGCCGCGAGCCTCCGCGGCAAGGTCAAGTCGGAGCGCTATGTCGAAGGCGAGGTGCAGCAGGTGGTGCGGGCATCGGCGCCGCTGAGGAGACGGCCGGCCTTTACGGAAGCGCTCGAAAACGAGCTGCTGTTCGGCGAGCGCGTCAGGGTCTACGAGGAGGCCGACGGCTGGGCGTGGGTGCAGCTCGAGCGTGACGGCTACGTCGGTTACACACGCTCCGATGTGCTGCGGCGAGAGCTGCACGAGACTACACATCGCGTCAGTGCGCTGGGCACGTTCATCTATCCCGTTCCCGACATCAAGTCGGCACCGATCACCCACGTCAGCATGAATGCCGAGCTGTCGGTGGGAGATCAGGACGAGCGCTTCCTGGGCCTCAAGACGGGAGGCTGGGTTATCGCCAGGCATGTGTCGGAAGCTACGCGCTTTGCTCGCGATTTTGTTGCCGTCGCCGAACGGTTCATCGGCACGCCTTATCTCTGGGGTGGGCGCACGCGCCTCGGGCTGGACTGCTCGGGCTTGTTACAGGTGGTGCTCGAGGCAGCGGGGCGCAAGTCGCCGCGGGACAGCGACATGCAGCAGGCAGCGCTGGGCGTCTCCATACCGGTTCCGCCAGAGCTCGAAGGATTGGAGCGCGGCGATATCGTCTTCTGGCCGCGCCATGCGGGCGTAATGGTCGACAGTGTCATGCTGTTGCACGCGAATGCACATCACATGGCGGTCGCCGTCGAGCCACTGAGTGACGCGGCGGACCGCATCGCGCGCGCAGGCAGCGGTATCTCGACCATCAAGCGGCTAGGCGCGCGCAACTGAACCGGTTTGGCTCAAGTCCGGCGGTAGGGCACGTAGTGCCGCTCGTGCGCTTCGCAGTCTTCCGCCTGGATGGCGGATGCCAAGGGCTCGTTGAGGCGCTCGCCACGCCACTCGGCGCCGCCTTCCAGCGCAACAAGTGTCTCCACCGAGCGCATTGCATCTGTGTTTCGGCTTGCCAGGGTGCGGGTAATGACGCGGCCGTCGCCAAAGGCTTCGACAAGCTGTGCTAGCAATTGCACATCGCCGATCGGGCGCCCCTCGTAGGTTTCCGGGCCGGCGATCAGATCGAAATGCTGATCGGCGTGGACGATAATCTCGAACGGGCAGGCGTGCTCCGCCGCAGGCTCAGCCCGCAGGCGCCAGTAGGCATCACCTTCCGACATCTCGATGCGCGCGACGTCGCCCATCGAAGCCACCCAGGTCCTGATGCAGGCGAGCGCGACGCGAAGCTGCGCGCGGAACGCATCGTCGGGAAGTTTGATGGCCGTCTCAGGAGAAGGCATATCACAGGCAACTGTAAGGGAGCGCTGGCTGGTCATTGCCGAATTCGCGTGCGGCCGGCGGCTCTTCTTGCACTGGCACGCGAATGGCTGACAAGCTGTGCCTAGAGCGCGATCGGCTCACATGGAAGCACTGCCGCTTCCATGTGAGTCGTGAATTGCACTCTAAAACCTTAAGTGTAGAGCAGGATTTACGCTTCGGCCGAGACGTCCCTCGATTGGAAAAGTGATTCAATCCGAAGCGATCCTGCTCTAGCTGTTCAGTCCGAGGGAAGGTGAAAGCCCGCGTAAGCTATTCCGCGTCGGTTCGGGATTGAACGGTTAGCTTCTGACCCAGCCGTTGGGGCCTAGTCGCTCCTGCGGCTGGAAGCGGTTCTTGTAGGCCATCTTGCGCGAGCCCTCGATCCAGTAGCCCAGATAAAGGTAGGGCAGGCCGAGGCGGCGCGCATGCTCGATGTGATCGAGGATCATGTAGGTGCCGAGGCTGCGGTGGGCCTCGTCGGGCTCATAGAAGCTGTAGACCATCGAGATGCCGTCGGAGAGGCGGTCGCACAGCGACACGGCCTTCAGCGGCCAGGCGTCGGGCCGTCCCTGCTGAGGCTTCGCGGGCTTGAAGCGATACTCGGTGATGAAGGTGTCGATGATGGAGTCCTCCACCATCATGGCGTAATCGAGCACCGTCATGTCGGCCATGCCGCCATCGCCGTGGCGCGCGTCGATGTAGGCGCGGAAGAGGCTGTATTGCTCCGACGTCGGCACTGGGGCGGTGCGGCGGCCGACGAGATCGCCGTTCCTCTCGGAGACACGCCGCATCGAGCGCACCGGCACGAACTCGTCGACCAGCACACGCACGGAGACGCAGGCCTGGCAGCCTTCGCAGTAAGGCATGTAGGCGATGTTCTGGCTGCGCCGGAAACCGCCTTTGAGCAAGTTGTCGACGAGCGCCGCGGGCTTGTCGTGCGTCAGATGGGTGAACAGCTTGCGTTCCGAACGGCCCGGAAGGTAGGGGCACGGTTGGGGCGCCGTGACATAGAACTCCGGGAAGTGCTTCTGCTGCTCGCTCATCCCTGACGCCGCTTTTCGCTGCCCGTAGACCCGCAGTGTAAGTGAGCCCTGGGCGCGCAATCAAGTGCACTAGCAAGGCGGACTGCCGCCGAATGTCAGGTTCGCTGCGGCTCCAACTCAGGTGCGCCGCCGAAACCACCCGGTCGGATCGCGAGGACGATCGCGAGCAGGCCGTAGATGGCCGGATCGCGCAGCTCGATCGGAAAGACGGCCGACCAGAGCGCTTCAGCAGCGCCGAGTGCGAGGCCGCCGAGGAAGGCGCCGGGCACCGAGCCAACCCCACCGAGAATGGCAGCGATGAGCGCCTTTAGGCCGATCAGCAGTCCGCCCGAATGCGTAACGCCGCCATAGTAGAGGGTTGTAATGGCTCCGCCGAGACCGGCTACCAAGGAGGCCAGCACGAAGGCGGCGAGCAGGACTCGGGCCGGGCTCAAACCCATCAGAGCAGCAGCAAGGGGGTCGTCGGCGCACGCGCGCCAGGCGCGCCCGAAGCGCGATCGACGCATCAGCAAGAGCAGTCCAGCTGCAGCGATCAAGGCCATCAGGGCAACCAAGATCGCCATCGGCGTGGTTGCGACAACGAAATGCTCCGAGCGTGCTAGGCCGACAGGCATGTTGAGCATCGGCGGCATCCAACGCATCCCCGATCCCTGGGTGATGCGAATATACTCCGCGAGGAAGAGTGCAAGGCCGGTGCTGGCAATAAGCGCCACTTGGCCGCGCTGATAGGCCACGTGGGCGAACACGAAGCGGCCGATGAGTGCGCCGTGCATTGCCGTCGTCCACGCCGCCGCCAGCAGGGCGGCGAAAAGAATCATGGAAAGACCGCTGCTGCTCGTAGCCGCCACGGCGAGAAAAGCACCGTAGCCGCCGAGCGTGGCGAAATCGCCGAATGCGAGATTGATGCGGCCGACGAGGCCGTAGATGAGCGCATAGGCCGTTGCGAGCAACGCATACACCGCCATCTGCGGCAGGGCAGCTAAGATATGCTGCAGCGTGATAGCAGCGGGACGCGAGATCTCCGGCACACGCTCGGCATTGATAATCGGTGCAGGATCGATGGCGCCGCCAGCGCGCTCGAGCCAGAAGCGTTTGAGGACGTGCAGACGCATGTCGTTGAGCGGGCCGTCGTCGGTCTCGACGCGGACGAGATGCCGGGGCTCAGCGGCGCCGCTACGGTTGGCTTCGAAGCTGCAGGCGAGCGTGCGCAGATGCGGCTCGCTCGCCGATATCTCGGTGAGGTACAGCACTCTGATGCCACGCTGTTCCGTCAGGCGTTGCGTGGACAGGATCCTGATGGACACGGCGTCAGGTTCGAGGGCCGGAATAATGGACCGGCACAGGCGCGTCTCCTCGGCGTCCTCGAGCAGGACGCATCCGCCGAGCATGGCCGCAAGCAGCAGCGCGATGCCGCAGCCTACTCGCGACAGAAAACCGTTGCAGGAAGCGGGGTTGCCCACGACCCAATCCTCTCGCGCGCGAAGAGCAGGGAGGAGGGCGCTGCCTCCACGCGTTCAGGCCGACCGCAGTACTTTCGCGGCAGCCGGAGCGAAGTAGGTGAGGATGCCGTCAGCGCCGGCGCGCTTGAAGGCCATGAGGCTCTCCATCATCACCCGATCGCCGTCGAGCCACCCATTGCCGGCGGCAGCCCGCAGCATGGCGTACTCACCCGAGACCTGATAGGCGAACGTTGGCATGCCGAAGGCATCCTTCACGCGGCGTACGATGTCGAGGTAGGGCATGCCGGGTTTGACCATCACCATGTCGGCCCCCTCGGCAATGTCGAGCGCAACCTCGCGCAGCGCCTCGTCGGAGTTGGCGGGGTCCATCTGGTAGGTGCGCTTGTCGCCCTTCAGCGTTGCATTGGTGCCGATAGCATCGCGGAAGGGACCGTAGAAGCCCGACGCGTACTTGGCGGCGTACGACAGGATCTGCACGTCGGCAAAGCCGGCCGTGTCGAGAGCGCGACGAATGGCGCCGACACGACCGTCCATCATGTCGGACGGCGCCACACAGTCGACGCCCGCCTCCGCCAGCGACAGTGCCTGCCGGCACAGCACGGCCAGCGTGTCGTCGTTGACGATCCTGTTTTGCGCATCCATGAGCCCGTCGTGGCCGTGGCTCGTGTAGGGATCGAGCGCCACATCGGTGATCACGCCGACTTCCGGCACTGCCTTCTTGATGGCGCGCACGGCCCGGCACATCAGGTTCTCGGCGCGCACGGCCTCGCTGCCGTCAGGGTCGCGCAAGTGGTTTTCAACGTAAGGGAACGGCGCGATGGCCGGAATGCCGAGCTCCATGGCACGCTCCGCTTCGGCCACCGCCTCCTCGATGTTGACGCGGTCGACGCCGGGCATGTGCTCCACGGGAACTCGCCGATCGGGTCGGTCGATGAGAAAGATCGGCCAGATCAGGTCGTCCGTCGTAAGGATGCTCTCCGCCACGAGACGGCGGGCCCAGGGCGCCTTGCGGTTGCGTCGCATGCGCACGGCGGGGAACATGCCGGGAAATTGTGTGGCAGCGGAGCGGACCGTGTCGGTCGGTGTTTCCACTCTGCGTATGGGCAATGGTTTCATGGGCTACGCCCTCGATATCGAGGTGACAGGCGGGACTTGGTCCCGGTCCAAGTCCCCAAAATCCAACCGTACGGCCCGGCTGGCAAGAGGAACATTATGCGGCGACTATTCGCAGATGCGCTTGACCGGGCGCTCCGCCATGTCGACATGGAAGTGGTTGCGGTGCGCCTCGTTGGCCTCAGGTCCGAGGACGGTGCCGAAGTGGCGGCAGGCGCCGGCGTGAATGCGGCGCAGAAAGCGCTGCCGCGGAGGGGCTTTGGGCTCTCCGGCCTGGCGCGGGCCCCCGAGCCGGCTGGGGGGCGCCAGGGTCAACGCTGGCGCTGTGGCGGCCAGACCGAGGCCTGGCAAGGCGGAGGCCGGCCTCGCCGCTGCGGCGTTCACGCCTTCCAAGTCGTTCTTGCTGGCGGCAGCCAGGGAGGTCACGGTGTCGCTTTCTCCCTCGATTGGCGCCGTCTTTGGGGCATTACCCGCAGCATCCTTCGCTGCGACAGTGGTGCGGGCAAGAACGTCGCGGTCGGTGTCGCCCCAGTCGGAGCGCAACTGTGCGATTTCGCCGCGCTCGGTCACAAACATGGCGATATCGAGGGCGTTGGCACGCCCGTGCTCACTGAGCCTGGCTTTGAGCCGCGCGTAGGCAGTACGGCACGAATAGGCGCTCATGACCTCGATCCGGATCACCGGGCCACCGAGAATCTCCCGTGCGGCGGGCTGCACCTCGGTCTTGAGCCAGCCGTCCAGCGCCGCCGCCATATCGCAGGTCACGAGCGGCGGCGGGGAGAGGGAGACCTGCGGCGCCGTTCCCACGCTGATCAGCTGAACCGGGGCTGGCGCGCCGCAGTCGCCCTCCCTGACGGGGCCAAACGGTATGGCGACGACATCGAGGTTTTTCAGGAGCGCCACGCACCTTAGCTTGGCGGCATCGATATCCGCCTGATTCCACTGTGCGTCTTTGGTCGTCGCGCCTGTGCTTGGGCGGGACGCCGCGGCTGGTGGAGCAGCGTCTTTCTTATGCTCATTGTCGCGCGTGCGCGGCTGCGACGGAGATTGTGCAGTGACAGTCCCGGACTTGCCGGGCTCTGCAACGGCCGGTTGTGCGCTAGCGGGCACTGCGCTTTGCCACAACACGCCTACCAGCGCCAGAGTGGCGCCGGACAACATCCAGCAATGCCGCATCAAGTCCCCCGCCCGACCGGACCGTGCGCCCGGCGAATCACACATACATTCTGATTGCATGTGCAGCTGGAGTATAGCGGTATCGGGAGCGGCATTGCGCGCAGCGCCGTGTTCACAGCCCTATCAGGCTCAATCCAACTGGGAGCACATGACGGCAGAGTGGGCCCAATGATGGACCGGGTGGCGGTGCCCTTTGAGACTGCGGATGGTGCTACCGCGACGATCGAGAAGCGGGGAGCCGCTGGCGTTGTCACGCTGTCACGCCCCCAAAAGCGCAATGCCCTGAACAAGGCCATGCGCAGTGCACTGGCATCGGCATATCCGCAGTTTGCAGGCGATCCCACTATCTACGCGGTGATTGTGCGTTCAGCCCTCGCGGGGGTGTTCTCGTCGGGCGCCGATCTTACCGAGGTCGCCGCCCTTTGCGACGGTGACCGGGAAGCGGCGCGCGCTGCCGTCGGCGAAGCCATACAGCTGTGCTGGTGGCAGGAGTCCTTCACCAAACCGACAGTCTCTCTCATGGACGGTATGGTGATGGGCAGCGGCTTGGGGATCGGCCTGCACGGCACACACAGGGTGGCCGGAGAAGGTTACGCCTTCGCCTGTCCGGAAACCGGCATCGGCCTCATTCCAGCGGGAGGCGTCTGCCACGTTCTGGCGCGTCTGCCGGGATCGATCGGATTTTACCTGGCCCTGGCGGGAAGCCCGATCCGGCGCGCCGATGCTTTACGTCTCGGTCTCGTCACGCACTGTCTGCCGGCCGACCGTTTCGATGCGGTCGCGACGCGTCTCGCCGACGCTGACCCTGTGGACTCCATTCTTGATCCCTTGCACCACGATCCAGGCCCGGGGGAGCTGGCCGAGCTCGAGCCTGCCATCGCACGCTGCTTCTCTGCGACATCGGTCGAGGAGATCCTGGGCCGCCTCGACGCGGAGAGTGGCGCTCATGCAACCTGGGCTCGGGAGACCACAGCCCGCCTGAGACAGCGGTCGCCGCTCGCGCTCAAAGTCACATCTCGGCTGCTGTCAGAAGCAGAGGTTCTCAATCTGAGGGAGCTGTTGATGCTCGAGCACCGTATTCTTTGTGGCTTGATTGCCGCGCCCGGAGCTGGGGGCCATATTCGCGCGGCGCTGGTTGACCGGCGCGGCAGCCGGGGCTGGGTCCCTGCCAGGCTCGAGGAGGTCACGGCGGCGATGGTGACCGAACTCTTTAGTGCGCAGGCCGGCCCGGCTTTGACGTTGCCGACGCGGGCGGAAATGCAGGGTTGGACCGCGGAGCCGGCCGGCAGCGATGGACGGGTTCGGCGTTAACAGACTGTTCATTATGCCTTTTAGCGCAACCTTTAATTTCCCGAGTTAGCTTGTCTGCATAAACCCGGGAGCAAGAACCCTGGGACGCGTAAAACAGAGAGGCAGGGACATGAGTGTTGCGTTGGACATGGCACGTCAGCGCGTGCCCGCCCAGGACGAGGAATTCCGCGCCGAGTACCTGCAGGGCCTGCGCCTGATCGAACGGCTGCATCGGCTCCTGCTGGACGTCATCAAGGACGAGTTCGACCGGCATGGCGGGGCCGAGCTGAATAGCGTGCAGGCGCTGCTCCTCTACAACATTGGCGACAGCGAGCTGACGGCGGGAGAGCTCAAAACCCGCGGCTACTATCTGGGCTCGAACGTCTCCTACAATCTCAAAAAGCTCGTCGACATGGGCTACCTGCATTACAAGCGCTCAGAGGTCGATCGCCGCTCCGTCAGGGTCAGTCTCACTGACAAGGGCAAGGAAGCCTGTGACGTCGTGAGCCGCCTCTATCAGCGCCAGCTCGGGTCCATCGAGGCGGTGGGAGAGGTCGGGCGCGAGGACTTCCAGGCCCTCAACCGTGCGTTGGTGCGGCTCGAGCGTTTCTGGTCGGATCAGATCCGCTATCGTCTGTAGAATCGGGTCGCCCAACCGTCATGCCGAAAGCGGTGAGAGGTCCGGCAGCAGCCGGGCCTCCGCGTGCCTTTGTGATCGCAGTGCACCACAGTTGCCGCAACTTCCCCATGCGGCAGCCTTTTGCGCTTCCCAATCCCTAGCGAATGCCGCAAATGAGCATTGCCGCGCGCAGATGCCGTGCGGCGGGATGTTGTCCTTGCAAGCGGGTAGCCGAGGTGCACATTTCTCTCGAGTGACGTCATAGCAAGAGCGTCGACGGGTGAGGGACAGGATCATGAGCAAGTGGGCTGGCGGGGTGGCGAATACGCCGCGCCGGTATGGGGAATGGGGTAGACGGCTGCGGGCCGTGGCTTTGATGTGTGCCGCAATCGGCACGGCACCGGCCTGGGCGCAAAATACCGAGTGGCCATACTTCGGTGCCACCTCGAGTAGTTTCAGCCCACCGCACGACGCTTCCTTCGCCAAGCAGTGGGAGGCGAACCCGCCCAAGGGCTTTCCGACGCTGTCTCCCGAGAACCTGCAGGGCATGCGGAGTGCCATCAAGCGCTACTCCGACTTGGTGGAGCGCGGGGGATGGAAAGCGATGCCGGAGGGTGTCGTGCAGCCGGGCACCAACAGCGAGGTGGTCAGCCTTCTGCGCGAGCGGCTGTTCCTATCCGGCGATCTGAAAGAGGGAGAGGGGAGCTTCTCGACGCTGTTCGACGGTAACGTTGAAAAGGCCGTGAAGCGCTTTCAGGCGTCCAACGGGCTGACACCCACCGGGACTGTCGACAAGCGCACGGTGGCCGCCCTCAATGTTCCGGCGGCCGCACGCCTGCGGCAGCTCAAGACGAACTACGCCCGTCTCGCCGAGCATGCGCGCAGCGCCGGCAAGAAGTATATCGTCGTGAATATTCCGGCCCAGCAGATCGAGGTGGTCGAGAACGACCGCGTCGTCTCACGGCACTCGGGTGTGGTCGGCAAGCCCGACCGGCCCACGCCCATCCTGCGCTCGGCCATTCACGAGCTGAATTTCAACCCGGTCTGGCACCTGCCGCCGACGGTGATCGACAAGGACCTGATCCCCAAGGGACAGGAGATGGCCCGGCGTAACCAGGACGTGCTGTCGAAATACAACATTGACGCCTACGGCGGCGACGGCAAGAAGCTCAACTCCAGCAAGATCAACTGGTCCAGCGGCGGCGCGCGGGGGCTGACCTACCGTCAGCAGCCGGGGCCGGACAACCCGCTCGGCTTCGTCAAGATCAACTTCCACAACAACTATTCCGTCTACATGCACGACTCGCCGTCGCAATCGTTGTTCGGCCGGAACTTCCGTGCGGCAAGCTCGGGCTGCGTGCGCGTGGAGGGCGTCGACCAGCTCGCCGCCTGGCTCATGCAGGAGCAGGGCTGGTCGCAGGAGCGCGTGCTGGGTATGAAGAAATCCGGGGAACGCCTGGACGTGCGCCTGAAGCGGCCCGTCTCCCTGTATTTCGTGTACATCACGGCCTGGGCGACCGAGGACGGCGTGGTCCAGTTCCGCCGCGATCTCTACAACAAGGACGGCATCGGTCCGATGGCCTCGGCCTATTGAGAGCCCCCTGGCTGCCGCGGTAAATCCACGGCCCGCCTGTGCGACAAAGCGCGGCTGCGGATAGCGATTGGCATCGGCTAAACAGGTTCGCCTCGGTGAGCTGTCACGGGCGATACTGCAGCCGAGGGGTCACTTCCTGCTATACCCTTGTGCTCGCAGCCTGAGCGGACAGTGCCGGGACGGCCCGGAGGAAGCCATGGACTACGTGCGTGTTTTTGCTGAGGCTTTGGGGCGTCTGCACAGCGAAGGGCGTTACCGCGTCTTTGCCGATATCCGCCGCAGGCGTGGCGCGTTCCCGTCGGCCGAGCAAACGACCGGATCGGGTACCAGGCCCATTACCGTCTGGTGCTCGAACGACTATCTGGGCATGGGACAGCACCCCGACGTGCTGGACGCCATGCACGCGGCGATCGATTGCGCGGGTGCGGGCTCTGGCGGGACCCGAAACATTTCAGGCACCACGCACTACCATGTCGATCTGGAGGCGGAGCTCGCCGACCTGCACGGTAAAGAGGCGGCGCTCGTCTTCACCTCGGCGTTTGTGGCCAACGACACCACGTTGGCGACGCTGCAGAAGCTGCTACCCGGTTCCGTCATTCTGTCGGATGAGAAGAATCACGCCTCCATGATCGCCGGCATCCGCAATGGCGGCGGCGAGAAAACCGTCTGGCGTCATAACGATCTGGCAGACCTCGAAGGCAAGCTCAAGCTGATGGAGCGTGACCGGCCGAAGATCATCGCCTTCGAATCCGTCTACTCCATGGACGGCACGATCTCTGATATCGGCGCGATCTGCGATTTGGCGAAGGCCTATGGGGCGCTGACATATCTCGATGAGGTGCACGCCGTCGGTCTGTACGGGCCGCGCGGCGGTGGCATTGCCGAACGCGATGGCGTCATGGCGCGGATCGACATCATAAACGGCACGCTGGCCAAGGGCTTCGGTGTGATGGGCGGTTACATCGCCGCCAACCGCGATATCGTCGATGCCATCCGCAGCTTCGCGCCGGGCTTCATCTTCACCACATCGCTGGCGCCGGCCATCGCAGCGGGCGCTACCGCCAGCATCAAGCACTTGAAATCGAGCTGTGTGGAACGCGAGCAGCATCAGGAGCGCGCGCGTGCTCTCAAGCAACGGCTGCGCCTTGCCGGGTTGCCGGTGATGGACAATCCAAGCCACATAGTGCCCGTGCTCGTGGGTGATCCGGCGACGTGCAAGCGTCTCACTGATGCTCTGCTGGACCGCTTCGGCATTTACGTTCAGCCGATCAACTATCCGACCGTGCCGCGTGGCAGCGAGCGCCTGCGCTTGACGCCGACGCCACAGCATTCCAACGCCGATATCGAGCATCTGGTGACGGCACTGCAGGCGCTCTGGACCGAGCTCGGGCTGACGGTGGAGACCCGCGCCGAGGCGGCTGAATAGAGGCGGCCGGCTGAAAGAGCGCTCCGATGCGCAAGCTCCAAGATGCTGTCAATCGGATGATGGGCATGCCTGTGGGCGGCATCGAGCGCGGCACGTTGCTTACACTGATCCTGTCCGCTGCGGCCCTCTATCTGTTTGCGGCGTTGGCGGATGCCGTCGGTGAGGGTGGCACGCGGGTATTCGATGAGGCCATCCTGCTGGCGCTGCGCGTGCCAGGCAACCTAAGTGACCCGATCGGCCCCAAATGGTTCGAGGAGATGGTGCGCGATATCACAGCCCTCGGCAGTACCGGCATACTGACGCTCGTGGTGCTGGCGGTAGCGGGCTTTCTCCTGCTGACGGGCAAGCGGCGGTCTGCCTTGACCATACTCGTGTCGGTGGTCAGCGGGGTTGTCATCAGTCAGACGACCAAGATGGCCTATGCCCGGCCGCGGCCGGAGTTGGTTCCACACGGCGCGGAGGTGTACAGCGCCAGCTTTCCATCGGGCCACTCGATGATGGCCGCCGTCGTCTATCTGACGCTCGGGGCCTTGCTCGCCCGTACGCAGGCCGACCCGCGTGTGAAGGCCTACATTCTCGGCATTGCTGTGCTGCTGACCGTCATGGTTGGCGCCAGCCGCGTCTACCTCGGCGTGCATTGGCCGACGGACGTGCTGGCTGGCTGGGTGCTGGGCGGCGTGTGGGCGCTGGCGTGCTGGTCCGTGATGCTTTGGCTGCAGCGACGCGGGGCTGCGTGCGATCAGGGCATTCGGGGCTAGAAGTCTGCGGGTTTCCGTTGAGCGCGCCTTGTTGCTGGCGCAAGCCGCGTGATATGAGGGCCGCGCCCTCGATGGGCAGACTGCCGAATCGAGTAAACGAGGCAACATGCCGACTGCAGCCGCCAAGCTCACCACCGCAGCACCTGTGGGCTTTTTCGCCGAGACGCTGGCCGATCGCGACCCGGAGCTGAATGCTGTGGTCGGGCGTGAGCTGAAACGCCAGCAGACCGAGATCGAGCTGATTGCGTCCGAGAACATCGTCAGCCGTGCCGTGCTCGAGGCGGCCGGCAGTGCGCTCACCAACAAATACGCGGAAGGCTATCCCGGCCGCCGCTACTATGGTGGCTGCCAGTACGTCGACGAGGCCGAGACGCTGGCCATCGAGCGCGCCAAGAAGCTGTTTGCCTGCGGCTTCGCCAACGTGCAACCGCATTCCGGCAGCCAGGCTAACCAGGCCGCGTTCATGGCGCTGGCCAAGCCCGGCGACACCATCCTCGGCCTGTCGCTGGCAGCAGGCGGGCATCTGACGCACGGCTCGCCGGTCAACCAGTCGGGCAAGTGGTTTCACGCGGTCTCCTACACGGTGCGCCGGCAGGACCACCGCATCGATATGGATGAGGTGGCAAGGTTCGCTCGCGAGCACAAGCCGCGTATCATCATCGCCGGCGGATCGGCCTATCCGCGCACCATCGACTTCAAGCGCTTCCGCGAGATCGCCGACGAGGTTGGCGCCTATCTAATGGTCGACATGGCGCATTTCGCTGGCCTCGTCGCTGGCGGTGCGCATCCGAGCCCACTGCCCCACGCCCACGTCGTCACCACCACCACGCACAAGACGCTGCGCGGTCCGCGCGGCGGCATGGTGCTCAGCAATGACGAGGACATCGCCAAGAAGGTCAACTCGGCAGTCTTTCCCGGTCTCCAGGGCGGTCCGTTGATGCACATCATCGCGGCCAAGGCCGTGGCGCTGCGCGAAGCACTGGCGCCCGAGTTCAAGGCGTATGCGCGCGCGGTGGTCGACAACGCCAAGGCGCTGGGCGAAGTGTTGAACCGGGCCGGCTACGATCTCGTTGCGGGCGGCACCGACACACATCTGATCCTGCTCGATCTCAGGCCAAAGAAGCTCACCGGCAACATCTCCGAGATTGCGCTCGGGCGGGCGCACATCACCTGCAACAAGAACGGCGTGCCGTTCGATCCGGAGAAGCCGACGATCACGTCGGGGGTGCGCCTCGGCTCGCCGGCCGGGACGACGCGCGGGTTCGGCGTCGCCGAGTTCCACGATGTCGGCCGTATGATCGCCGAGGTGCTCGATGGCCTTGCCCGCAACGGCGCGGACGCGAACGCCAAAATCGAAGCCAAGGTGAAGGCCGAGGCCATTGCGCTTTGCCAACGCTTCCCGATCTATACTTGACAGGCCCACCGCTGCCCGCGGTGGCGCCGACGGCTCTTCTGGAGTTCACCCATGCGCTGCCCCTATTGCTCGGGCGAGAACACCCAGGTCAAGGACAGCCGTCCGACGGAAGAGAATGCCGCCATACGCAGGCGCCGGATTTGCCCCGACTGTGGCGGCCGCTTCACGACCTTCGAGCGCGTGCAACTGCGCGAGCTGACCATCATCAAACGATCCGGCCGCCGTGTGGCTTTCGACCGTGACAAGCTCTCGCGCTCGGTCGAGATCGCGCTGCGCAAGCGGCCGGTGGAGTCCGAGCGCATAGAGCGCATGGTATCGGGTATCGTGCGCCAGCTCGAGAGCACCGGTGAGAGCGAAATCCCCTCGTCGGCCATCGGGCAACTTGTGATGGAGGCGCTACGCGGCCTCGATCCGGTGGCCTACGTCAGGTTTGCCTCGGTATATCGTGATTTCCGCGAGGCTGCGGATTTCCACGAGGTGCTGGGCGAGATCGCCAATGTGCCTACCACATCAGGTGAGGACACGGGACCGGCTGCCGGCAGCGTGCCGCGGCAAGCGATGCCCGCGGAGCGTTAGCATTGACGCGGGCCGAAGCCAGCCGCGACGACACCGACCGCCGCTTCATGCAGATCGCGTTGCGCCTGGCGCGGCGCGGCCTTGGTACGACTGCTCCCAACCCTTCAGTCGGCGCTGTTGTGGTGGCCGAGGCGACGGGCGAGGTGATCGCGCGCGGCTGGACCCAGCCCGGTGGCCGGCCGCACGCTGAGACGGAGGCGTTGCGGCGAGCCGGCCCGCGCGCTCGCGGCGCCACCATGTACGTAACGCTGGAGCCCTGCTCGCACTACGGCAAGACGCCGCCGTGCGCCGAAGCGATCATCAAGGCTGGCGTTTCGCGCGTCGTGACCGGCATTCTCGATCCCGATCCGCGCGTGGCCGGGCGCGGCCTCGAGATGCTGCGTGCCGCGGGTGTGGAGGTGCGTCGTGGTGTGTGTGCTGCAGAAGCGGACTATCTGACCCGCGGCCACATTCTGCGCGTCACCGAGCGGCGGCCGTTCGTGCAGATCAAGATGGCGCTGGGCCGCGACGGCGCGGTGCCCCGCGGCGCAAAGGGCGTGCCGGTCTGGGTCACGGGAGAAGCAGCACGCGCGCACGGGCACCTCTTGCGCGCACGCGCCGATGCCATTCTTGTCGGTGGCGGGACGGTGGAGGACGATGATCCGGAGCTGACCTGCCGCTTGCCTGGCTTGCGCGCTCGCTCGCCAATGCGGGTTATGCTTTGTGGCCGCCGGTTACCGCCGCTCGAGAGCAAGTTGGTGCGCACGGCGCACGAGCATAGAGTGCTCGTCTTCTGTCCGCCGGGGATTGAGCCTTCGCAGCTGGCCGCGCTCCAGGCTGCCGGATGTCGTGTTCTCCAAGTGGCAACGGTCGCCGGCCGACCCTGGATCCCGGCTGTGACCGAGGCGCTGGTCGGCGACGGCATCACGCGGCTCCTGGTCGAGGGCGGACCGACCGTCTGGGGCGCGTTTTTCGCCTCCGGGCTCGTCGACGAGGTCGTCGTGTATCGTGCCGGCGGCTATCATGGGCAGGGTGCTGCCGAAGCCGTCAGGACCGAGTTGGGGGCATTCGCCGCGCCGATGTCATTCTCGCTGGTCGAGGGGCAACCGGTCGGCGAGGATGGTCTCTACATCTTTCATCGCACGCGAGGGCGCTGAGCATGTTCACCGGCATCATCACGGATGTGGGCGAGGTCGCGGACATCAATGGAGGGCAGTTCACGCTGCGCTCGGGTTACGAAGCGGCCTCCATTCCGCTCGGAGCCTCCATTGGCTGTGACGGCTGCTGTCTGACTGCCACCTCAGTCGCGCCTGCGGGAGCGGGCTGCCAATTCACCGTGGATGTGTCCAACGAGACCAAGTCCAAGACCACGCTCGGTGCATGGCAGGTCGGCACCCGCGTCAACCTCGAGCGCGCGCTGCGCGCGGGCGACGAGCTCGGCGGCCACATCGTGTCGGGCCACATCGATGCCGTGGCGAGCATCGTCGACATCACGCCGGACGGCAACTCGCGGCGCTTTACGTTCGAGGCACCCGAGCATCTGGCCCTTTACATCGCGCCCAAGGGCTCGGTGGCGCTCGACGGCATCTCGCTCACCGTTAACGAGGTGGCCGGCAGCCGCTTCGGCATCAACGTCATCCCGCATACCTTGACGATGACCACTTGGGAGCGCAAAA
Organism: uncultured Alphaproteobacteria bacterium; assembly: GCA_963806735.1. GTDB lineage: Bacteria > Pseudomonadota > Alphaproteobacteria > Rhizobiales > Hyphomicrobiaceae > CADEFX01. The sequence goes on from CAWEBE010000003.1 coordinate 85,843, forward strand.
AGCCCGGCGACAAGGTTAATCTCGAGGTCGACATGTTCGCGCGCTATGTGGCGCGTCTTCTGGAGTTCCGGCGGTGAAGGACGGCTTGAAAAGGGTCGAGTACTCGGCAGGCAAGGGTTTCATATCGCCCACCGAGGAGGTCATCGAGGACTTTCGCAACGGCCGCATGATCATCCTGGTCGATGCCGAGGATCGAGAGAACGAGGGTGATCTTGTCATCCCGGCGCAAATGGCGACGCCGGAGGCCATCAATTTCATGGCCAAGCACGGGCGCGGCCTGATCTGCCTGTCGATCACCGAAGGACGCGCCGAGCAGCTTCGGCTCGAGTATATGTCGCGCAAGAACGAGGCGCGCCATCGTACCGCTTTCACCGTGTCGATCGAGGCGCGTGAGGGTATCGCCACCGGCATCTCGGCCCACGATCGCGCCCGCACCATCGCCACTGCCATAGATCCGACGCGCGACCATTCCGACATCGTTTCGCCCGGCCACGTCTTTCCCCTGATCGCGCGAGGCGGCGGGGTGCTCGTGCGGGCCGGGCACACGGAGGCGTCAGTCGATCTGGCACGCATGGCCGGCTTGTTCCCGGCCGGTGTCATCTGCGAGATCATGAACGATGACGGCTCCATGGCGCGCATGCCGGATCTGGTCGCGTTCGCGCAGCGCCACGGCCTCAAGGTCGGCACCATCGAGGACCTGATCGCCTATCGCCTGAAGAACGATCGCATCGTCAAGCGCACGGTTACGTCGCAGGTCGACAGCGTGTTTGGCGGCACCTTCGATCTGCACGTCTACGAGACGACAGTCGAGCCGGTGGAGCATCTGGTGCTGGTGCGCGGCGATCTCTCCAAGCCTGACCCGGTTCTAGTCCGCGTGCACGCTGTCAACATGCCGGCGGATCTGCTCGGCATCGGCACGGATGGCGAGAAGGGCTCGCTCATTCAAAAGTCCATGGAGCTTATCGCCGAGGAGGGGCGCGGCGTCGTCGTGCTGATCCGGGACTTGAGGCCGCGCTCCGTCTCGAGCTGGCTTGCCAAGCAGGCGGCAGGTGTCGCCGAGCGCAGGCTGGTCGAGATCGGTGTCGGCTCGCAGATCCTGCGTGATCTTGGTGTTTCCGATATGGTGCTGCTGACCAATTCACCGTCCTCGCGCTATGTCGGCCTGGAGGGCTATGGCCTTCGCATCGTCGGCACGCGCAAGATCGAGTAGCAGCAATGGCAGGCAAGGGATCGAAGGCTGGCGCGGGGCGGCGCACCATCCCCGCGCACGTGCTCGTCATCGAAGCGCGCTATTACGAAGACGTCTCGGACGAGCTGGCCGCGGGTGCTGTGGCAGAGCTCGAAGCGCGCGGTGCAACGTTCGACCGCGTGGTGGTTCCTGGAGCCTTGGAGATTCCGCAGGTGCTGACGCTTGCCTGTGCCGCCGGCCAGTTTTCCGGTAGTTCCCTTCTGGTCAAGCCTGCGCCACGCTACGCTGGCGTGGTTGCGCTCGGCTGCGTCATTCGCGGCGAGACCTCGCACTACGACATCGTCTGCAACAACGCCAATCACTGGCTGATGCACACGGCGACGGAGCAGCATGTCCCCGTCGGCAACGGTATCCTCACCGTCGATACCAAGGAGCAGGCGATGGAACGGGCGCGTGGCGGACGAAAGGGCAAGGGCGGCGATGCGGCGCGCGCCTGCTTGAGGCTGATCGAGATCGCGCGCGGTTATCAGGAACAAGGGACATGAGCGCGCCGGGCAAATCTCCGGTACCGCTCGCGCCGCGCAGTGCGGCCCGCCTCGCTGCCGTGCAGGCGCTTTACCAGATGGACCTGGCCCAGATTGATGTCGCCGACGTTATCGGTGAGTTTCTCGCGGTCCGTCTCGGTCGCAAGGCCGAAGATCCGGCGCTGGCCGATGCGGATACGGCCTTCTTCCGCGATCTGCTCATGGGTGTCGTCACCCGCCAGCGCGAGATCGATCCGCTCATCGATCAGCAGCTAGCGCACGGCTGGCGCTTGACGCGCATCAACTCGATCCTTCGTGCAGTATTGCGCGCCGGTGTGTTCGAGCTGCTCGCGCGCACCGATGTGCCCGGCAAGGTGGTCATCAACGAGTACATCCAGGTGGCCCAAGCTTTCTTCTCCGGGGACGAGCCGCGCGTCGTGAATGGCGTACTCGACAAGCTCGCACGCCGGCTGAGGCCGGGGGAGTTTCCACCAGCTGCTTGATGCGCTCGCCTCTTTCTCGGCCAGCGAATGCGCAACATCCAGCCAGCACAAATGAAAAGCAGACCCAATCTAGTAGCCGCGGACAGGGTCGACGATGTTCTCGGGCGCTTGTCCATTCATGTGCGCCCGCACCTGCTGCAGCATGTAGCGCACGATGGCGGCAGTCGTGCTCTCGGCTGCGTTATGCGGCGTAATGACCACACGCGGGTGACGCCAGAGGGGGCTCGCCTGTGGCAGCGGCTCGGTCTCGAACACGTCCAATGACGCGGCGTACAGCTCGCCCGCCTCGAGTGCGGCTAGGATATCGGCCTCGATCTGCAACGGTCCGCGGCCGGCATTGATCACCACGGGCCCGGGCAGACGCGGATGACGGCCGCTCGTCGAAAGGCCGCAAATGAGGTCTCGATTGATGATGCCGCGCGTGTCGGGCGTGTGCGGCAACACGCAGACCAAGATATCGGTTTCGGCCAGAAATGCAGCGAGCTGGTCGCGTCCAGCGTAGCACGCCATTCCAGTAATCTGCTTGGGACTGCGGCTCCAGCCGCGCAGCTTGAAGCCGAGTGCGGCGAGCGGCCGGGCTGCCGCCTCGCCCATGACGCCAAGGCCCATGATGCCGACGCGCACTTCGTGCGTTGCCGGGTCGGGCAGATATTTCCACTCTTGACGTGCCTGCAGGTGAAGGAATTCGCTCATGCGGCGCTGATGCCAGAGCACATGCAATGTCACGTAAGCCGCCATGCGGCCGGTAAGGTCCGGATCGACATAGCGCACGATCGGCACGCGCGGCAGCTCGGGATCCTTGAACAGATGGTCGACGCCGGCGCCGACGGAGACGATGAGCTGCAGGTTCGGGAGCGTCTTCAGCACGCCGATCGGGGGGCCCCACGCCAGCGCGTAACGAATGTCCTCGAGCCGACCTGCCTGCGGCCAGACTCTCAGATCGATTTCGGGCGCCTGCTCGCGCGTCGCGGCCGCGAACTGGTCGGACCGCTGGCTGCCGATGATGAGAAGGGTCATGCGTCTCTAGTGTCCCGATCGCGAAACTCGTCGGACTTCGCGGCAAGCATTTAACGAGCTGCGCGATCGAAAGGACAGTAGAAAACTTATGATCCCAGTGTGATTCAGATCGAGAAATTCGCTCAGAGACGTGCTGCAAACACGGGCGAATTGCTCAATCACCACATTGGATCCTCAGCTTGCCACGGCGCCCCCTTGGGCGACCTCGAGATTGAGCGCCGCGGCAAGAAGAGCCTTGGTGTAATCGTCTTGCGGACGCGCAAATATCTTCTCGGCTGCGCCCTCCTCGACCACCTTGCCGTTCTTCATGACAATCACGTAGTTGCACAGGGCGCGCACGACCTTTAGGTCGTGACTGATGAACAGGTAGGCCAGATCGCGCTTTTTCTGCAGCTCGCGCAGCAGATCGACGATCTGCGCCTGCACGCTCATGTCGAGGGCACTGGTCGGCTCGTCCAGCATGACGAATTTCGGCTCGAGTACCATGGCGCGGGCGATGGCGATGCGCTGGCGCTGGCCGCCCGAGAACTCATGCGGATAGCGATCCTGCGCGGCAGGGTCCAGCCCCACTTCCACTAGTGCCTGACTGACGCGCCGACGCCGCTCCTCGTAAGTCATGGAGGGGTTCTGGATGAGCAGACCCTCCTCGATGATCTGGCAGATCGAAAGCCGCGGCGATAGGGAGCCGTAGGGGTCCTGAAACACGACCTGCATCTCGCGCCGCAACGGGCGCATTTGCTTGAAACCTAGTCCATCGATGCGCCGGCCGACATAGGCGATCGGACCCATGGAGGAAACGAGCCGCAGGATGGCGAGGCCGAGGGTGGTCTTGCCTGATCCGGACTCCCCAACCACGCCTAGTGTCTCGCCGGTGCGCAGCTTCAGTGTCAGGCCGTCCACGGCCTTGACGTGATCGACGGTGCGGCGCAACAGGCCGCGCTTGATCGGAAACCAGACCTTGAGATCATCGGTCTCGACGACGATCGGTCCGGAAGCATTCCCGGTCGGTGGCTTGCCTTTCGGCTCGGCCGCCAGCAGGTGGCGCGTATAGGGATGCTTGGGCGTCTTGAAGATGTCGGCGGTCTGCCCCTCTTCGACGATCTGGCCGTGGTTCATGACATAGACGCGATCGGCCATCTTGCGCACGATACCGAGGTCGTGCGTGATCCACAGCATGGCCATGTGCATTTCCTGCTGCAGGCGCTTCAGCAGGTCGAGGATCTGCGCCTGGATCGTGACGTCGAGCGCGGTCGTCGGCTCGTCGGCAATCAGCAGGTCGGGCTCGTTGGCGAGCGCCATGGCGATCATGACGCGCTGGCGCTGCCCGCCGGAGAGTTGGTGCGGGAATGCTTCCAGCCGTTTCTTGGCATCGCGGATGCCGACCTTCTCGAGTAGATCGAGGACGCGGGCCTTTGCCTCCGGCTCGGAGAGACCACGGTGCAGCTTCAGGACCTCGCCCACCTGCTTCTCGATGGTGTGCAGCGGGTTGAGCGAGGTCATCGGCTCCTGGAAAATGATCGAGATTCGATCGCCGCGAATCTCGCGCATCGTTGCTTCGGGCACTTTCAGGAGATCGTTGCCCTCGAAGAAAATCTCCCCCGTCGGATGGTGCGCGGCGGGATAAGGCAACAGGCGCATGATCGAGAGGGCCGAGACGGTCTTGCCGCTTCCCGACTCTCCCACCAGAGCCACGGTCTCACCTTTGCCGATGCTGAAGGAGACACCTTTGACCGCGCGGTGGGCGGTGCTGCCGGAGCGAAACTCGACGGCCAGGTTGCGGACGTTGATGAGCGTTTGTGCCGATCGCGGGCTGCGCTCGATCATTTGAATGTCTTTCGCGGATCGAGGGCGTCGCGCACCGCCTCGCCGATGAAGATCAGCAGCGACAGCGTTACGGCAATCGAGAAGAAGCCACAGAGGCCGAGCCATGGCGCCTGCAGGTTGGCTTTGCCCTGGGCGAGCAACTCGCCCAGGGACGGTGATCCGGGCGGCAGGCCGAGGCCGAGGAAATCGAGCGCAGTGAGCGCGGTGATGGAGCCGGAAAGCTTAAAAGGCAGGAACGTCAGCGTCGCAACCATCGCGTTCGGCAGCAGGTGCTTGTACATGATCTTGAAGTTGGACAGGCCGAGCGCGCGGGCTGCCGTGATGTACTCGAAGTTGCGGCCGCGAAGGAATTCGGCGCGCACCACACCCACCAGATAGACCCACTGGAAGAGCAGCAAAACGCCCAGCAGCGTCCAGAATCCGGGCACGAGCACGGACGAGATGATGATCAGGACATAGAGCGAGGGGATGGACGACCAGATTTCGAGGACGCGCTGGAAGACGAGATCGACGCGTCCACCGAAATAGCCCTGCGCCGCGCCGGCTGCGACGCCGATGGCGGCCGAGAATACCGTCAGGATCAAGCCGAAAAGAATCGAGATGCGAAAGCCGTAGATGATACGTGCGACCACATCGCGTCCCTGGTCGTCGGTGCCGAGCCAGTTGCGATTGCCAAGTGCCTGGAAGCGCGCAAGTTGGTCCGGAGTAGCGTCGCACAACGCCGCGCTGGTGGCCCAAGGCGGAGGGGCGGGAAAGCCCAGACAATTCCCGTCGGGCCCTTTTACGCGCGGATAGTCCCTGTTGATGGAATTGTAGGAGTAGCGGATTGGCGGCCAGAGCATCCAGCCGTTCTGATTGATCTCGTCCAGAATTACCGGATCCTTGTAGTCGGTGATCGCGAGAAAACCGCCGAACTTCAACTCAGGGTAGTCGACAAGGATCGGAAACAGTGTTTCGCCTTTGTAGCGGGCGACGATCGGTTTGTCGCTGGCGATGACCTCGGCAAACAGGCTCAGGACGAGAAGGACGAGGAAGATCCACAGGCTCCAATAGCCGCGCCGGTTGGCTTTGAAGTTGTCCCAGCGTCTTTGATTGATCGGCGACAGGTGGATGCGCCAGCGCGAAGCGCCTGAAGCCCAGAGGCGCTGCGCCACTGTCCCATCGACTGCAATCCTGTCGTCGCGCCGGGCGTCCAAGAGCTCAGACCTCCCGTGTCTCGAAGTCGATGCGCGGATCGACGAGCGTGTAGAGGAAGTCGGACAGTAGGTTCACCAGCAGGCCGATCAGCGCGAAGATATAGAGGTTGGCGAAGACGACGGGATAGTCGCGGTTGAGGATGGACTCGAAACTGAGGAGTCCTAGTCCGTCGAGCGAGAAAATCGTCTCGATTAGTAGAGCGCCAGAGAAGAACGCGCCGATGAAGGCGCCCGGAAAACCGGCGATTATGAGCAGCATGGCGTTGCGGAAAACGTGACCGTAGAGCACCTGGCGTTCGCTCAGCCCTTTGGCGCGGGCGGTCAGCACGTACTGCTTGCGGATCTCATCGAGAAACGAGTTCTTGGTCAGGAAAGCCTTGGTCGTGAAGGTGCTGAGCGCCAGGGCGATCAGCGGCAGCGTCAGATGCCAGAAATAGTCCCCGATCTTGCCCAGCAGCGACAACTGGCTCCAGTTCTCCGAAGTCAGGCCGCGCGAGGGAAACCACTGGAAGAACGAGCCTCCGGCGAAAAGCACCAGCAACAGCACAGCAAACAGGAAGCCGGGAATGGCGTATCCAACGACCAGCACACCCGATGTCCAAGTATCGAAGCGCTCGCCATCGCGCACGGCCTTGCGAATGCCAAGCGGGATGGCGATCAGATAGGTCAGCAGCAACATCCACACGCCAAGCGAGATGGAGACCGGAAGCTTCTCCTTGATGAGCTGGATGACGCTGACGTCTCGGAAATAGCTCTTGCCGAAATCGAACAAGAGGTAGTTCTTCATCATCAGGAAGAAGCGCTCATGCGTTGGCTTGTCGAAGCCGAACTGGCGCTCGAGTTGCTTGATGAACTCCGGATCCAGCCCTTGCGCGCCGCGATACCGCGATGCAGCGGCGTCGGTTCCGCTTTGGCCGGACATGGATCGTCCGCCGCCGGTCAGACCATCGCTGCCGCTTCCCCCGATGCGGCTGGTAGCTCCGGCATCGGTCCCGGTCAGTTGCGCGATGACGCGCTCCACTGGTCCGCCTGGTGCGAATTGAATGATGATGAAGCTGATGGTCATGATCCCGAGCATGGTCGGGATGATCAGCAACAGACGCTTGAGCAGATAGGCTGCCATATGGGGTGCGTTGTCCTTTCTCGCCCCTTGCGCCGACCTCGTGCCTCCCCCGGGTTTCAGTTGATTCTGAGTTTCGCAGCTTTTTCTGAATCGTACCACCAAGTATCCGGAATGCCCCGATCATACTTGGGTTTCACGGCCGGGTATGAGAACTTGTCCCAGTAAACCACGTGATGGGCGGCCTTGAACCACTGCGGTACCCAGTAGTGACCGGCCCGCAATACCCGGTCGATGGCGCGCGCGGCCGTGACCAGTTCCTTGCGGGATTTGGCCAGAACGATCTTCTCTATGAGCGCATCAATGGCGGGATTCTGGATGCCCGATAGATTGCCGCTGCCGTCGACCGATGCCTGCCGGCTGTCCCACATGTTCTGCAACTCGATGCCGGGCGTCAGGGACATCCGGTAGCGCCGCGTGGTCATGTCGAAGTCGAAGGCTTTGGTGCGCCGCTCGTACTGTGCCGGGTCCACCCGGCGCGGGATGAGAATGACTCCGATCAAGCCAAGGCTCTTCTGGTAGGCGCCGGCGACCCGCTCGGAGACGGGATCGGTGAACAGATATTCGATCTCGAGCACCTCGCCTTTGGCGTTGACGCGCTTGCCGTCCTTTACGGTATAGCCGGCCTCGTCGAGCAGCTTTCCGGCCTCGCGCAAGAGACGGCGATCCGAGCCGCTGCCGTCGGATACGGGTGGACGATAGGGCTCACCGAACACTTCGGGCGGCAGCTTGTCCTTGAACGGCTCCAGCAGTGCCAGCTCCTCCGGCGAGGGCTTGCCCTCGGCCTTCATGTCCGAGTTCTCGAAGAAGCTTTCGGTGCGCGAGTAGAGGCCATAGAACATATTCTTGTTGGTCCACTCGAAATCGAATGCGAGATCGAGCGCGCGCCGAACGCGAACATCGGCAAGCTTGGGCCGGCGCGTATTGAGAAAGAAGCCCTGCGCACCGCCGGGTGTCTCGTCGGGGAGCGTAAGCTTGATGAGGCGGCCTTCCTTCACGGCGGGAATGTTGTAGCCAGTGGCCCAGTCGCGGGACGTGAACTCCTCGCGCAGATCGACGATGCCGGCCTTGATCGCTTCGAGAGACGCGGTGCGGTCGCGGAAATATTCGATGCGGATCTCGTCGAAGTTGCCGCGGCCGCGGTTCACCGGCAGATCCTTGGCCCAGTAGTCGTTGCGGCGCTTGTAGCTGACGAACGCACCCTGCTTGAAATCACCGATCTCGTACTCACCCGAGCCTACGGGCCGGTCGAGCGTGGTCTGATCAAACTCGCGTGTGGCGTAATAGGCTTTGGAGAGAACCGGGAGGCCGGCCGCGGTCAGCGGCAGATCGCGCACCAAGGAGCCGGTGAAGGTGTAGCGGACGGTGTGGGGGTCGAGCGCTTCCACCTTCTCGATATTGCGCAAAGCGACACGGTAGCCCGGATGCCCCTTTTCCTTGAGGATGTTGAACGTGAAGACGGCATCGTCGGCAGTGATGGGACTGCCGTCTTGGAAACGGGCCTCGGGCCGCAAGCGGAACGTCACCGACATGCCGTCGGAGGCCACGTCCGCGGTTTGCGCAATGAGACCGTAAACGGAATCGGGCTCGTCTCCAGCGCGGACCATCAAGCTGTCATAGATCAGGCCCAGGCCCTGAGCGGCATCGCCCTTCAGGATGAAGCTGTTGAAGCTGTCGAACGTCTCGGTTGCGCCGGTGCCCATGGTGACTATGCGGCCACCCTTCGGTGCAGCCGGATTGACATAGTCGAAGTGCTTGAAGTCAGCCGGATACTTGAGCTCGCCGAAGGACGAGAGGCCGTGCCGGAGCTCGGCAGCCGCTTGAGTAGTGGCCAACAGCACAGCGGGCAGGGCGGCGGCGCGCAAGCCTCGCGTCATTCTCTGAACTAGCGTCATAGAAGCCGATCCTATCTGGGCGCCGGACTAGTTGCGCGCCTCGACCAGGCGCTTTGCAGCTGCCTCCTCGTACCACCATATTTGTAGGAATTGTGCAGTCGATGTTGTCGACGTCGGCAGCTTGGCCGGCCGGCCGAACTTGTCCCAATGGGCAACACGCTCGTGAGGCGAATAGAAATGCGGAACCAGATAGTGGTTCCACAGCAGGACACGGTCGAGTGCGCGCGATGCGGACACTAGCTCCGCCCGATCCTTTGCGAATATGACGTAGTGAATGAGTTTGTCGATGGCCGGATTCTTGATGCCGATGATGTTCTGGCTGCCTTCCTTGTCTGCCGCTTCGGAGCCCCAGAAGGCGCGCTGCTCGTTGCCCGGCGACAGCGACTGCCGGAAGCTGGCAATGACGATATCGAAATCGAACGTATCGACGCGGCGACGATATTGGGCGCTGTCGACTGTGCGTATCGAGACTTTGATGCCCAACTTGTCGAGGGCGTGCTTGTAGGCCTGGATCAGGCGCTCGAAATCAGGCTGCACGAGCAGAAACTCGGCCGTGAGCTGCTCGCCTGCAGCGTTGGTCAGCACGCCGTCCTTGGGTGTCCAACCTGCAGCAGTCAGCAGCTTGTGCGCCTCGCCCATGTGACGGCGAAAATCGTCAGGGGACGCGTTGATGGGGTTCTTGAATTCTTGCTCAAAAACTTCGGAGGGCACGATGTCTCTTACTGTCTCGAGGATTTCTCGCTCGCGGCCGTGTGGGAGGCCTCTGGCCTTGAGCTCTGAGCTCTCGAAGTAGCTGCCGACGCGCTTGTACTGCTCGAAGAACATGTTGCGGTTGGCCCACTCGTAGTCGAAGGCCAGATTGAAGGCGTGACGAACGCGAGGATCCTGAAACTGCTTCCTGCGCAGATTGAACGCGAAGCCCTGCATGGGCTTGAGCAGGTCGGTGGGTAGCAGCTCCTTCTTGACCAAGCCGCGTTTGACGGCTGGAAAATCATAGCCTGTTGCCCAGCCTTTGGCGCTCGGCTCGGCCCAGAAATCCGTCTTGCCTGCCTTGAACTCCTCGAACGCCGCCAGGCGGTCTCGGTAGTAGATGAATTGGATCGAATCGAAGTTCCACTGGCCGCGCGCCACGGGCAGGTCCTTGGCCCACCAGTCCTTGACCCGTTCGTAGGTGATCGAGCGGCCGGCCTCCATGTCCCTGATGCGATAGGGGCCGGAGCCGAGAGGGATCTCCATGGTTGCGCGTGACAGGTCGCGGGGCTCTCCGTCCGGCCCTTTCGCTTGCCAATAGTGACGGGGCAGTACAGGCATGCTGCCCACCACCTGCGGCAGCTCGCGATTGCCCGGGCGGTCGAAGGTGAAGGTCACCTTGTGCTCGCCGGTCTTCTCAGCCTTGACGACGTGTTTGTAGTAGAGGCTGTCACGCGGGTTCGCATTCTTCAGCGCTGACAGGCTGAAGACGACATCATCCGGCGTAATCGGTGTTCCATCATGAAAGCGGGCGGACTCTCTGAGCCCAAACGTGGCCGAGGAGATGTCATCCGGCATCGACACCCACTCGGCAATGAGCCCGTACTCCGTCGACGGCTCGTCTAGGCTGGATGCCATGAGGCTGTCGGTAATAACGGTGAGCCCCATCGCACGGCTGCCTTTGCTGGCATGCTCGTTCAGCGTGTCGAAGGATCCGACGGCGCGCTGGCGCAAGTTACCGCCTTTGGGTGCGTTGGGATTGACCCAGTCGAAGTGCGTGAAGTCGGGGCCATATTTCGGTATCCCAACCAGAGACAACGCATGGTGGCGTGTCGGGTCCGCTGTCAGGTCAGTGCTGGCGGCGATTGCCGCCGCTCCGGCGACGACACACAGCAGCAATCCGGAGCCGAAGCGGTAGCGATTACCCATCCTCATCGTACTTGCGCCTCGCCGCTCTTGCCCGCGCGCGGGTCCTGCCACCACGTCTGCAGCCAGCCGGGCGCCTGCGAAGGCGCTTTGGCTGGCCGAGCGAACTTGTTCCAGTAGGCCACCCATTCGCTCGGTCTGTACCATTGCAGCACGAGATAATGGTTCCACAACAGAACGCGGTCGAGTGCGCGGGTGGCGGCCACGACCTCGTCGCGCGTCGGTGCGTAAATGATCTGCTCAATGAGGAAATCAACGGCTGGATTCTTGATACCCATTGTGTTCCGGCTGGCAGGCTTGTCGGATGCTTCCGAGCCCCAGTATTCCCGCTGATCGTTGCCCGGTGCGTGGGTCTGAGGAAAGTTATCGACAATCATGTCGAAATCGAAGGTCTTCACCCGCTCCACGTACTGCGGCGCATCGACCACGCGGATCGACATCTTGATGCCCAGCTTCTCGAGGGCCTGCTTGTAGGGCAGTAGAATGCGATCGAAGGTCGTATCCGGTACGAGCATTTCGGCAGTCAGCGCTTCCTTCGTATCGCTGTTCTTGCGGACTGACCCTTCGAGCTTCCAGCCGGCTTGGTCGAGCAGTCCGGCAGCCTCGCGCAGGTGCATGCGGAACTGTTCCGGGGTCGCGTTGACGGGACTTTTGTACTCTTCGGTGAAGACTTCGGGCGGAACCTTGTCGCGGATGGTCTCGAGCAGCGCCAGCTCGCGGCCCGCAGGCAATCCTTTCGCTGCCAGCTCGGAGTTGTCGAAATAACTATCGAGCCGCTGATACAACCCATAGAACAGGCTCTTGTTCGCAGTCTCGAAGTCGAGCGCCAGGTCAAATGCACGGCGCACGCGGGCGTCAGTGAATTTGGCGCGCCGGAGATTGAAAATGAACGCCTGCGTGGGTGCCACGGTCGCTAAATCCATCTCCAGACGCTTTACGCGGCCATCGCGCACTGCGGGAAAGGTGTATTCGGTCGCCCATTTTTTTGAGCTGTTTTCCTGCAAGAGATCGATGGTCCCGGCCTTGAAGGCCTCGAACGCCGGCAGATCGTCGCGAAAGCTGTCGAACCGGATCTGATCGTAGTTCCACTGCCCGCGCATGACGGGTAAGTCTTTCGCCCAATAGTCTCTGACGCGCTCATAAAGAATGGATCGATTGGGCTCGACGGATTTGATGCGGTACGGGCCCGAACCGACTGGCGGCTCGAGCGTCGTCTTGCTCAGATCCCGGGCTTCACCCGCGGCGTTCTTCGCCGTCCAATAATGGCGTGGGACAATTTGGAGCTGCGACATGAGAAAGGGGAGATCGCGGTTGCCGGGCCGCACGAAACGGAAGGTCACCCCGCGCTCGCCTGATTTTTCCGCCGTTGCCACGTCCTTGTATGTGACGGCCCGGACGGGATCGGCTTTTTTTTCCTCCTCGAAGGAAAAAATGACATCCTCCGGTGTGATCGGAGCACCATCCTGAAATCGGGCCGCAGGATTAAGGCCGAATGTCACCGACGTGTAGTCGTCGGGATAGGAAGCCCATTCTGCGATGAGGCCGTAGGCCGTGGCCGGCTCGTCCAGGCTCACTGCCATGAGGCTATCGTGGAGCAGGGGGAGGCCGGAGGCCGAAAGTCCTTTGAAGGTGAACGGGTTGAGATTATCGAAGCCGCCGATGTCGGCGAGTCGCACCTGTCCGCCTTTCGGCGCATCCGGGTTGACCCAATCGAAATGCTTGAAGTCAGGGCCGAATTTCACGGCGCCGACGCGTGACAGAGCGTGATGCCGCGCCGGCTCGGCGGAAGCCGGAGAGGCGAGCCACGCCAGTAGCGTCAAGCCGGCCGCAAGCGGCAACTTTAGCTTGGAAATGGTCATCAAGGTTGGCGCCGAACCTTCAGGCCGTCAGCAACGACGAGGCGTCTATGGCTACGGCAACATGAAAAGGTGCCGCTTCCATGCCAAGTTAATTCTTCTCCACGCGGCGATATCCAATGCGGACGCCGCAATAGCCGCGATGATCGGCAAAAGGCCCGTTAACGGCCCCTATTGTGGCAACGGCGCCGGGCTGTCGGACAGCGTGCGCAGGTAAGCCAGGACATCCGCCAGCTCGGCATCATCGGAAATGCCGACAAACGCCATCTTGTTGCCCGGTATGGCGTTTCTTGGATCGTGCAGATACTTGGCGAGGTCTTCGAACGTCCACTTGCCGCCGTGGCCGACCATGGCCTGGGAGTAGGCAAAGCCAGCGTGCTTGCCGACATCGCGCCCCACGACGCCATAGAGGTTGGGCCCTACCCGGTTGGGCCCCCCCTTCTCCGGCGTGTGACAGGCCGTGCACTTCTTGAACGAGTCCTGACCGGCCTCGGCATTGGCCTTGGGCAGCAGTTGGGCGACTTTGGCGAATTCGAACTTGGGTGCCTCCAATGCCGGCCCACCAGCCCCGCCCTTCGGCATCGGCAGGGTGAAAGCGGCCTTGTGGGGGGCATGTGAACCTTCTGCGATTTGCAGGATGGTCCTTGATGCGAAGATCAACAAAAGCGCAGATAGCACGGCGCCAACAATCTTATTGAACTCGAAAGCGTTCATCGCTGTCGATTTCCCTTGCGCGCCAAAAATCGTAGCCGATCCGGCAGCTTTCCCCGAAGCGGCGGTCAATATAGAAGCTCCAATCGGGCTTGCAACAGAACTTGCACCTGTTCTAGGAGCGTTGCCCGAGGCGAATTGTCACTTCCCGCGCAATCTCAAGAACTGGCCATGACCAGCGTTCTCATCGTCATCCCTGCGCGCATCCAGGCCACCCGCCTGCCTGGAAAACCCATGGCCGACATTCACGGCGAGCCGATGATCGTGCACGTCTGGCGACGGGCTATGGAGTTCCAGATGGGACAGGTGGTCGTGGCCACGGACGACTCGGCAATTCTCATGGCTGTCCGCGATGCTGGGGGCAGCGCTGTGATGACGAGGGCGGATCATGCTTCCGGCTCCGATCGAGCGCTGGAGGCGACCATGGCGTTTGATCCGCAGGGTGAGCGGGACATCATCGTCAATCTGCAGGGCGATCTGCCGACATTGGAGCCGCGGCTCGTCCGCGCTTGTCTCGAGCCGCTCGCCGAGGAGAGCACCGATATCGCTACGCTAGCTTGCGAGATCACGGAGGAGGGCGAGCGCACCAACCCCAACGTCGTCAAGGTCGTCGGCACACCTATTGGGCCGCGACGTCTGCGGGCTTTGTACTTCACTAGGGCGACTGCGCCCTACGGTGACGGGCCGCTGTTTCACCACATCGGCATGTACGCCTATCGCCGGCGGGCGCTCGAGCGCTTCGTCTCGCTGGCGCCGTCAATACTGGAGCGGCGTGAGAGGCTGGAGCAGCTTCGCGCGCTCGAGAACGGGTTGCGCATCGACGTGGCTGTCGTTGACACCGTTCCCCTCGGCGTCGATACTCCCGCCGATCTTGAGCGCGCGCGGCGTCAGCTTGCGCGCCGTTGAGTTTTTGCTCGCGCGAAACATGTCCACAAAGAAGTCAAAGGTTGCCGCTTCAGCCGGAGTGCACGTTAGCCCCGCGCGCCGCTCTCCAGTGAAAGAGCGGATTGCCTACCAGGGCGAGCCCGGCGCCAACTCGCATCTGGCGTGCCTCGAGGTCTACGGCGATTTCGAGCCGGTCGGCTGCCCCACCTTCGAGGACGCGATTGCAGCTGTGAAGTCGGGTGACGCGCGCTACGCCATGATCCCGATCGAGAACTCGCTGGCCGGTCGCGTCGCCGATATTCACCACCTGCTCCCGGACTCCGGCCTCTACATCATCGGTGAACACTTTCTGCCCATCCGTTTTCAACTCATGGGACTGAAGGGCTCAAAGACCAGTCGCATCACTGATGTCTACAGCCATGTGCACGCGCTCGGCCAATGCCGCAAGATCATCCGCAAACATGGCTTCAAAGCGCATGTTGCCGGCGACACGGCGGGATCAGCCCGACAGGTGGCGGAGTGGAAAGATCCGAGCCGTGCGGCTCTGGCACCACGGCTCGCCGCAGAGATCTACGGCCTCGATATCCTGGCAGAGGACGTCGAGGACGAGCAGCACAACACGACACGCTTTGTCATTCTAGCCGCTGAGCCCGACACAACGGAGCCCAACGGCGGTCAGATGGTGACGACCTTCATCTTCAATGTGCGCAACGTGCCGGCGGCGCTCTACAAGGCCATGGGCGGCTTCGCCACGAACGGCATCAATATGACCAAGCTCGAGTCCTATCAGGTCAACGGCGAGTTCGTGGCGACGATGTTCTATGCCGACATTGATGGGCATCCGAGCCAACGGCCGGTGCAGTTGGCGCTCGAGGAGCTTGCTTTCTTTTCGACCGAGCTACGCATCCTGGGCTCGTATCGCGCCAGTCCCTATCGCGCAGAGATCGCGCGCAAGGCGCGGCAGCGATTGGCTGAGCGTGACGCTTGAGCCGCGGGCTCACCGTGCCGGCAGATGTTGTCTGAACCAGCCGACAGTCTCGGCCATCACCTGGCTGAACGCAGGCTCGGTGTAGACCTCGTAGTGTCCGAAGCCTTTGAGGACGGCGAGCCGCTTGGGCTCACCCGCGCGGGCATATAGAGCTTCGGATTCTTCGGGAGGCACGAGCCGGTCGTCATCAGTTGTGATGAACAGGATCGGCCGGGGTGCAATCTTGTCCACCACCCATTCGGCGTGAAAGCCGAGCGTTTCGTCGATGTATTCGAGAGGCAGCGTGCCGATGGCCGCCGGGTTGGCGCGGCGGGCAGCTGCCGCAAGCTCGGCTGACTGGCGGTCCGCCAGCAGTATGTCGCTGCGGTCCGCAAGCTCAGACTGACCGTCGAGGACGCGCTTTTCCCTGTCCGCCTTCGATCGCTTCAGCAGGTCGTACCATTCGTCGGGGCGGCGCACGCTGCGCATCCACCGCTGCCCATGCCCCACGCCGACAACGCTGACAATGCATTTGGCACGTTGATCGACGGCTCCCGTCCAAACCACGGTGGCGCCGCCGTAGCTCGTGCCATACAGGCCTAAGCGGTCGGCGTCAGCCTCCGGCTGCAGGCCGAGGAAGGTCAGGGCAGCTTGCACGTCGGCGACCCGGCTGTAGGGGGCGAGCCGGCTCCTAGCGCCCTCGCTTGTCCCCCAACCTTTGTAGTCGAAAGTCAGGACGACGTAGCCGGCCTCGTTCAGCACGCGTGCGTTGTCAGGGAGATAGAGATCCTTCACTCCCGTATAGCCGTGACAGAGCACGATACCTGCGCGGCTTTCACCTGCGCTCAAGTTGTCAGGCACGTAGAGATCGCCGGAGAGCTTGCAACCCTCGCTGTAGAAGCTGACCAAACGCTTCATGGTGGTCTCGTGGCTTAGCCGGGGAGCTTGCGCTCGACAAAACTGGCGATCAACGCGTTGGCGATCGCATGGGGTGCCGGAGCAGTAAGTCCTTCCGGATGGCGGCGCTCGAGCATCAAGCTCGCTTCCTCACGGGTGAACCAACGTGCCTCGGCGAGCTCATTCTTGTCGATCTGGATATCGGTGGTCTCGGCATAGCCGACACAGCCGAGCATCAACGAATGGGGAAACGGCCAAGGCTGGCTCGAGTGGTAAACCACGCGTCCGACCTTGATGGAGGTCTCCTCGAGCACCTCGCGGCGGACTGCGTGCTCGATGTCCTCGCCCGGCTCGAGAAAACCCGCGAGCGTCGAATACATCTTGTCCACGTAGCGGTGCTCGTGCGCCAGGATACAGCGTTCCCCGTCCGTAATCAGCATGATGACGACCGGGTCCGTGCGCGGAAACCAATCCAGTCCGCAACCCCAGCACTTCTTGCGCCAGCCGCCATCCTTCATCAGAAGCGTTGAGCCGCATCGGCCACAGCAGCGGGCATTCTCGTGCCATTGCGCAAGTGCGCGCGCCTGTCCGGCCAGAGACAGCTCCTCGGGAGTGAGCGCGCCCTGCATGGCAAGCGACCGCAAATCCACCGCCGGACGCAGAAACGTGATCGCGCCTGGCGTCGCGCGGGCGAGATGGTCCGTAATGGGCAGGGCGAAATAGGCCGTGCCTTCGGCACCGATGCCGAGAAAGAGGGCGTCGCTCAATGGCAGGGCCAGAGAGCCGATCTCGCTTCCGCTGAGCCAGCGTAAGCTGGAGATTTGCCGATCCGGGCTCGAGGTGACGACTGGTTTCAGGTCCACCAGCATCAGAAAGCGGGCGGTTGGATCCGCCGCGTGCGCCTTGAGCCAGGCCTCGTCGGCGCGCCTGGGTCCGGCGCGATCGAGCAAAGTCGTTGCGGCTACAGTCGGCATCAGGCGGCCCTCCCCCGGTCAGGAGAGCACAGCGACCGGGTGCGTGCAACGCTGCCGCCGAATCCGCTGTGACGGGCAGGCCGCACACCAAAATGCTAGGGAGTACAAGTCATTCTTTAGCAGCAGTTCGCACCACGCGATTGACGAGGCATGGCAATTGCGTGCACCCTGCACACTTCGTGTACCAATCGTTCTGGGAGGAAAGCATGGCGCGAACCCAAAAGTGTGGGCTCGTCGCAGGTCTGGGGCTCGGCTTGGCCGTTGCGCTCAGCGGGTCTGCTGCGGCTCAAACCAAAACTCTGAAGATGCAGGCGACATGGCCGGCATCGCAGACGCTGTATGAGAACTTCACGGAATGGGCCAAGCGCGTCGACCAGCTGACGGCCGGCCGCATCAAGATCGAGACCATGCCCGCCGGGCAGGTGGTCCCCGCGTTCGAAGTCCTCGACGCGACGCACAAGAAGGTCATCGACGGCGCGCACACGTGGCCAGGGTACTGGGTCGGGAAGAACAAGGCGGCCATCCTGTTTTCAGGCGGCCCGGGCGGCCCGCTCGGCATGGACTACATCGACTACCTGGGCTGGGTCTGGCACGGCGGTGGGCAGGAGCTTTACAACAAGTTCTACCAAGAGACACTCAAGCTGAACGTCGTCGCCTTCCACGTCCTGCCTTCTGGTCCACAAGCCCTCGGCTGGTTCAAGAAGAAGATCGAGAACCTGGCTGACTTCAAGGGCCAGAAGTGTCGCCAGACCGGCGTTGCCGCTGAGATCTTCAACGAGATGGGCATGCGCACCGTCAACATGCCGGGCGGCGAAATCGCTCCGGCGGCCGAGCGCGGCACCATCGACTGCGCGGAATGGGTCGGCGGTATCGAGGACATGCGCTTCGGCTTCCACAACATCTGGAAATGGCATTACGCCCCGTCGCTGCACGAGTCGGTGACGCTGGGTGAGATCGTCATCAATGGCGACGTGTGGAAGGAAATCAGCCCGCTCGATCAGGAGATCATCAGAGCGGCGGCCACGGAGACTTTGTTCAAGTGGTGGACAAGGTGGCAGAAGCAGAACGCTGATGCCGTCGTGGAGTTGAAGGAGAAGCACAAGGTCAACATCGAGCAGACGCCTCCCGAGATCATGAAGGAATTCCTGGCCGCGTGGGATCGCCTCGCCGCCAAGGAGGCCGCGGCGAACCCGGTATTCAAGGAGGCTTGGGAGTCGCAGAAAGCATATGCGTCGGTGGTGGTGCCGGGTAAACGGACCTACTTCCCGAACTACGCCATTGCGGCCGAGCACTACTGGCCCGAGAAAAAGTAAGCCTACGTAATCAACAAGAGGCCGCGACGAAAGTTGCGGCCTCTTTTGCGATCAGAGACTGAACGCCCCTTTGGGTGTTTGACGACGTTAAGCGGAGACGCGCATGGCACAGCCGTCCGGCGGCTATCTCTTGATCATACGCGTGATCGACAAGATCACCGAATGGACGGGATATGTTTTCACGCTCATCATCATACCCCTCATCTTCGCCAACGTGATCGAGGTGTTTCGGCGTTATGTCATGAACGACCCGACCATTTGGGCGCTTGACGTAACCACGATGTCTTACGGCGCGCTGTTCATGCTGGGCTGCGCCTACGCCTTGCTCAAGGGCGCACACGTGCGCACCGACATGCTGTGGGACAAGTTCTCGACCCGCAAGAAGGGCTGGATCGACGCGATCGCTTATGTGGTGTTCTTCCTGCCAACGATGGCTGTTCTCACCGTCATGTCGGTTGACGACTTCCTCTACTCCATGAGCATCAACGAAAAGTCCAACTCCGGGGCTTGGCAGCCGATCATTTGGCCGTTGCGCGGCACTATCCCGCTTGCTTTCGCTCTGCTCTTCTTGCAGGGCTTTTCCGAGCTCTTGAAGAGCTTGTGGGCTGCTCGCACGGGCGAAGAGCTCGTGCATCACGAGAAGATCGAAGTGTGAGGCGGCCATGAGCTTCAACGAAACACTCGGCATGATCATGCTGCTCGGCATGGTCTTGGTCATCTTCATCGGCTTTCCGATCTCGTTCACTCTGCTCTTCCTCGCCCTGGTGTTCGGCGGTTTCGGCCTTGGCTGGCTGCAAACATTTGATCTGGCCTATCTCCAGATCTGGGGCACGATGAAGGACGAGATCCTGCCCGCGGTGCCGCTTTTCATCTTCATGGGGTTCATGACCGAGCAGGCCGGTCTCATGGAGCGGCTGTTCATGGCGCTCAGGCACATGCTGGCACCCGTCCGCGGCGCGCTGTATCTGGCCGTCATTCTAACCGCCACCATCTTCGCCATGGCCACCGGGATCGTCGGAGCCGCAGTTACCGTGCTCGGCATCATGGCTGGGCCGATCATGATCAAGACCGGCTATGACGCCCGCCTGTCGGCGGGGGCGATCGCAGCCGGTGGCACACTGGGAATTCTCATTCCCCCCAGTGTCATGCTGGTCGTCATGGGCCCGACCATGGGCGTGCCCGTCAATCTGCTCTACTCGGCGGCGTTCGGCCCGGGCTTTGTGCTGGCCGGCATGTACATGGTCTACTGCCTGACCCGGAGCTTCTTCAATCCGTCGCTCGGGCCGCCGGTGCCTCCCGAGGAGCGTGTCGGCAGCGTCGCCGTCATCATGAAGGAAGTGCTTATCGGTGTGCTGCCGCTGGTTGTTCTCATCGGCTTCACGTTGGGTACAATTCTGATGGGGCTGGCAACGCCCACGGAAGCCTCCTCGTGTGGGGCATTCGGGGCCACGTTGCTGGCGCTGATGTACCGCAAGCTGACATTCACCGCCCTCAAGAATGCTGCGGTCTCCACCATGGTGACCTCGAGCATGGTGTTGCTGCTGGCTGTCGCGTCGAACGTGTTCGGCGCGGTCTTCACGAAATTGGGCGCAGCCGGCCTCATCACCAACACGCTGGTCGGACTGCCGTGGCCGGACATCTGGAAGCTCGCACTGATCATGGTGCTGATCTTCATTCTCGGATGGCCGTTCGAGTGGCCGGCCATCATCCTCGTATTCCTGCCGATCTTCCTGCCGGTGGTGGAGAAGCTGCAGCTCGGCATGAACAAGTTGGAAATGCTGATCTGGTTTGGCACCTTGACAGCGGTCAATCTGCAGACGGCCTATCTCAGTCCCCCTGTGGCCATGTCCGCCTACTACTTGCGCAACGTGGTTCCGCAATGGAGCCTGGGCACCATCTACAGGGGTATGGCCGACTACATGGTGATCCAGGTCATCGCTCTCATCGCGCTGTTCATGTGGCCGGACATTGCGCTCTGGCTGGTGAGGGCGCTCAGGTAGCAGGATCGCGAAGCAGGTTGTCAGGGGGCTCTCGCCTCATTAGATAGTGGTCTGGGAGGTTGGCGGCGGACGTATCCCTCGCCAACCGGGTCAGGTCCGGAAGGAAGCAGCCCTAACGATTCGGACACGGGTCACTGTCCAGCCTCCCGCTATTCCTGGTCGCGCTGGCGTCAGGAGCGCCACCGCGCTGCGGGACGCGCCCGCCGGGCCTGGTTCGGAGGCAACCGGTCGATGGCCAAGAGGGATTCTTCACTACCACCGTCTGAAGCATCAGGGACTGGGCAAGGGTTGCTCGGAGACATGGCTGCTGCGCAAACCGTTGGCCAGCCCTACGTCGTGCTCGCGCGCAAATATCGCCCGCAAACCTTCGACGACCTGATCGGCCAGGACGCCATGGTGAGAACGCTCAGGAACGCGTTCTCGGCCGACCGTATCGCACAGGGCTACATGCTGACCGGTGTGCGCGGCGTCGGCAAGACGACGACCGCGCGCATACTGGCGCGTGCGCTCAACTACACGAAGCCGGGCCTGCCGGATCGTCCGACGACCGATATGCCCGATTTTGGTGTCCACTGTCAGGAGATCATGGAGAGCCGTCACCCCGATGTGTTGGAGATGGACGCGGCATCCAATACGGGCGTCGACAACATACGCGAGATCATCGAGAGCGCGCGCTACAAGCCGCTGTCCGCGCGCTTCAAGGTGTACGTCATCGACGAGGTTCACATGTTGTCGAAGGGAGCCTTCAACGCTCTCCTGAAGACGCTCGAGGAGCCGCCCGCGCACGTCAAGTTCATTTTTGCCACCACCGAGGTGCGCAAGGTTCCCGTAACGGTGCTGTCGCGCTGCCAGCGGTTCGATCTGCGTCGCGTCGATGTCGCCGCTTTGACGAGGCATTTTCGGGGTATCGCCGGCAAGGAGGGGTGGCCAGCCGAGGATGATGCACTCATGCTCATTGCGCGGGCTGCCGAGGGCTCGGTTCGCGACGGGCTTTCTCTCCTTGATCAGGCCTGCGCCATGGGCCGCGGCAAGATCGAGGCAGCGAATGTGCGCGCCATGCTGGGCTTGGCGGACCGCGGCCGTCTGTTCGATCTGTTGGATCAGATGTTTCGCGGACAGTCCGGACAAGCGCTCAAGACTTTTACCTCGCTGCATCTAGACGGCGCCGATCCGGTTCAGGTGCTCGCCGATCTGGCCGAAGCGGTCCACACAATGGCCCGCGCCAAGACCGCAGGCATGGAAGCGGCTGGAGAGGCGCTGCCGGCAGAGGAGCGGCGGCGGGTCGAATTGTTGGCCGCAGGCCTGTCGGTCCCGCTGTTGTCGCGCGCCTGGCAGATGCTGCTCAAGGGATTGGAGGAAGCCGGCAAGGCACCAGATCCACTGGCCGCTGCGGAGATGGTCCTCATCCGCATCGCGTATACCGCCGACCTTCCTTCCCCGCAGGACGTGGTGCGTGCGCTCGGCGGTGCCGCGGCATCGCCTAAACGAGAGCGTCATGAGGCCGTCTCGTCGAACGAGGCGGACGGAAAGCGCGTGCCGCAGGCAGAGCGCGCGCCGCAAGGCCAACCGGGGGTTGTGGCAGACGATCACGCTCCCGCAGAAGCGGACGATGAGCAGGCAGCGTCTGATGAGCTCGATGGGACGGCTCAGCCACAGACGTTCGCTGACGTTGTCGGGCTGGCGGGACACCATCGGGACGCACGCCTCAAGGTCCATCTGGAGGAGCATGTCAGTCTCGTGCGCTTCGATCCCGCCGGCAGCATCGATCTGGGACTGCTTGCGGGTGCGCCCAGGACGCTCGCCAACGAGCTCAGAGAGAAGCTCAACAAATGGACCGGACGACGCTGGATCATTGCCATCAGCACGGCACCGGGTGAGCCGCCGTTTGGAGAGACGCGGCGGCGGCGCGAGGCTGAGGAGATCGCCGCGATTGCCCATCACCCGGTGGTCAAGGCAGTGCTCGAACGTTTTCCTGATGCAAAGATTGCGGGGGTACGACGCTCCGGTCCACGCTCCGATGACGATCAGGCGGCCGGCTGAGATCGTTCGTCGGCTGCCTTATCCGCTGACTACGCAGAGGACAGGCGATGAAAGACTTGATGAAGATGATGAAGCAGGCCCAGGAGCTGCAGTCCCGCATGCAAAAGATGCAGGAGGAGCTGACAGCCCTGGAAATCGAGGGGCAGGCGGGGGCGGGAGCGGTACGCGTGACGCTCAACGGCAAAGGCGAAATGCGAGCGCTCCGGATCGATCCGAGCCTCATGAAACCCGGTGAGGCCGAAATCGTCGAGGACCTCGTACTGGCAGCGTTCCAGGATGCCAAGGCGAAGGTCGAGGCCCAGATGCAGGAGAAAATGCAGGACATTGCCGGCGGGCTGCCGCTCCCTCCCGGTCTGAAGCTGTTTTGACCGGCAGCGACAAAGCGACGCTTTGCTGCCTTCTTTCTCCTGCACGCTGTCCGAGGACAATTCGCCTCAGCAGTCGATTGATCGCGCTGGGCGACCCTCTTCCTCGGTTTGCGTCCCTGGTGCCTGGGATCCTGCCGGCGCCCGGAAACTTCCTAGCGGCGAGAATAAACGGCCTTTTTGGCCGTTGTTAGCCGTGACTGGCGGGGAGGCAAGCGCGTGACGGAAGACCTCCGCACACGAATGGTCGAGCTACTGCCGCGTCTGAGACGGTTTGCCTATGCGTTGACAGGCGATTTGGACCAGGGAGACGATCTGGTTCAGGAGGCTTGTGCGCGGGCTTTGTCGCGAGTGGATCAGTTTCAACCTGGAACGAGATTTGACAGTTGGATGTTTCGTATCGCCCAGAATCTCTGGCTGGATAGGGTGAGAGCCATGCGAGTGCGGGGGCCGGTCGTCGACCTGGATGCCGCGTCCGCGGTGGCCTACACGGACGGGCGCTCGGTAACGGAGAGCCGTTTGACATTGCAGGCAGTCATGCAGGCCATGTCCAAGCTGCCCTCGGATCTGCAAGTGCTGCTGGCGCTGGTGTGCATAGACGGCCGATCGTATCAGGAGGCGGCGGACATTACAGGAACCCCGATAGGTACAGTGATGAGCCGTCTCGCTCGTGCCAGACGCACGCTGCATGAGCTTATGGACCATAGCCCCAGCCTTTCGCCGAAGTCGTCAACGGAGGCGCGCCATGCCGGAAGTTAGTGATGTCGACCTCATGGAACTGGCCGATGGCACATTGACGGGGCCGAGGCGCCGGATCGTGGAGGCGGAGCTTGCCAAGCACCGGGAGCTGCGAGAAAGGCTCGAGGTCTTCCGCGTGACCGGTCAGGCACTGGCACAGCTGTTCGATCCCGTCGTGAAGGCACCGCTGCCGTCAGCATTGTTGGAGGCGATACAGCACACTGCTCCGGCACACGCGTCGCGTGTGGTGCCCTTCACCCGGAGCAAAGGGCGAGTGGAGGTCCAAGGACGCATCGCCGATGCGCCGTCCCGACGCAGTTGGGCGCTATCATCCGGAATGGCATTGGCTGCTGCCCTGGTGGCTGTGGTTGGCATGGGCGCGGCGATTTGGTCACTGCAGTCGGATGGTGGGAGTGGTTTCGTCGCCGCACCGCTGGCGCTTGCACTCGAGACGACACCCAGCGCCCGAACTGCAGGTTTGGAGCTTCCTGGATACGGTCCTGGTGTGTTCAAAGCCGACTTGTCGTTCCAGCATGTCGATGGCCGCTACTGCCGCCAGTACGAATTGTCGTTCGAGAGCGGCAGCGGGTTTGTGGGATATGCTTGCGGAGCGGGCAATGGTCGGTGGCGTATCGAGAAAGAGGCTGAGGTGACACCAACCAAAGCCGACGTACCTGGTGTGATCAGGCCGGCGGGCCAAAACCCGAGCGTCAAGGCTATCGACGACGCTGTCGGAAGCGTCATCCGTGGCGATGCCTTGGAGCCGGACAGGGAACTGGCACTTATCCGCCGCGGCTGGCAGGTTGACGGCAAGCAGTGACCCAGGTGAGGTGTCGCGAAAGGCGCACAGCCTCCCGGCTCCTGATAGAAGCATCCGGGAAGGGCAGGCCCGGCCCGGACACCACTGATCGATGTCGCATTGCTCCTGGCGGTCCCGCAACAGGGTAGGTCTGGATTTATGGGGGAACTGTGGGCAGCAGCCTTATCGGCTTGCAGTCTTCTGTGTGAGGGAAGCTGGCGTCAGCGGAGCGCGCTGCTTGGCAACGACTGCCGGCGACCACGGCGTGGATGGACCGCCGCATTCCGTCGGCGCCTGTACGAGACCGCGTCCGTAGATGCGGTCCCGCCCAGGAGATCCCAGATCCTGAACTGAGATACGCTCCAGTATCGCTTCCTTGCTCTTGTGGACCGGAAGACTCCGGTAGAGGGATGCAACGACTGCCGTCATGTAAGGCGTCGCAAAGGAGGTTCCGGTTTGATAGCCCTGCCTTCCATCCGGCAATGCCGTCCAGATATCAACGCCAGGCGCTGCCACGTCTATGTAGTCGCCATGGTTGGCGCGCCGGTAGCCGCGCAGGTCTCTGCTCACGGCCGTGACCGCTAGCGTCTCGGGGTAGGCTGCAGGATAGCTTGGTGGAGCACCCGGGCCGCCGTTTCCTGCAGCGGCTACGAAGATCACAGCGGGTTTGGTCGCACCATCCATTGTCCGCGGCTTGCTCATGCGCGTGATGGCGGCTTGCACAAGATCATCCCGTGGTCCCGACAGACTAAGATTGATGATCTGCACTCTAAGGCGGTCCATCCACTCGAGTGCTTCGAGCAGATGCAAGGTTGTCGAAACGGGCAAGCCGTTCTCGTCGGCAAAGAAGATGTCGGCGACGAAAAACTTCGCACCAGGAATAAGGCCCGGCGTGCTGCTCCTGCTATTGCCGGCCAGAAGCGCCAGAACACCGGTGCCATGCAGATCCGATCCGGCTCCTCTGAAGCCCGGCCCAAACTGTCCAAACTTGAAACGCTCGGGTTGATGGGCCAGCGACGGGTGTGTGCTGTCGATGCCAGTGTCGATGACGCCAACGCTCAGGCCCTTGGCGCATGCAGCCAATTGCTCCTGCCATCTGATGGTCGCGGCGCCGTAACAGCGATCCGATCCACAACCGCCGGTCGTGCGTGCAGGCTCAGTCGTAGTTGAAGGCTTGGAGCCATCTCCCTCTCTGGCCGAGGGGTACAGGCGATAGCGCTGATTGAGGTCGACTGCCGCCGTGGGATTGGCTTCTTGCAACAGCGCTTTGGCCTGCTCGGCCTTCATATCGTGAGGAATGAGAAGACGTGTGAGCGAGTACCCGAGCACACCAAGATCGCGCCTGCTCTCGACCTTCATGCCGCTCGCCATAGCTCGACTTAGCGTAGCGGGGCTCAGATTGCGGACCAGTATGTCCGTAACCGGAAGGCTCGGCATCCTCAACTGGAGGTCTCCAGTGGGCCGGCCGGTCAGTTTCTGCAACGGCTTTGTCGGAGTCGATGTCTTTGTATCGACTTTGGACGGCCCGTCGCGAAGTCCGGGATTGACGGCGGGCGGTTGGTCGCCCGGCGACGCCAACAACCGCTTCACGAGATCGGCAACCGTAGGAGGAATTGTGTCCTCGGCACGGACTTGCGCGGCATCCTGCCGCTTGCTCTTGCCGTCCTTGTCTTGCTCCTGGTCGTCGTCGTCATCGTCCTTCTTTTTTGACCTGTCAGCGATCTTTGGCTCGCTCTTGATCGCTGGTTTGTCATCGTCGTCGTCATCGCCCTTCTTTGCCTGCGGCTTGCTGTTGACATTCGTCTTGGACTGGGTCGGAACCTTCACGGGCGGCAACGAGGTTGGGCCATGGTATTTTGAACTCTTCTTCCGCGGGGCACTCGCGGCGACCGCCTCGGTAGTGCTGAGCAGGGAGGCAAGAAAGACAACCAGCATCATCGCGGCCAGAACCAATATCCGGTTCCCCATGGCCGCAACCCGCCGCAACTCACGCAACTGAGCGTAGATTGACATCGGACGCTGAAATTCGACTTCTACCAACCGCACATTAGCGTAGGTGGCACGCAAACTCCGACAACATTGCGGAGGGAGGAGAATTTTCTTTCTAATGCTGTGGAAAAGTTACCGCTAGCGGCAACCTAGGCAGGCTGTTCGTGATTGCCCGTTCGCCGGCTACTACATAGGGCGTGATAGGGCTTGTCCGACGTGAGCCGCACCTGTCCAATCAGGACTTGAGGGTTGCAAATGTCCAGGAAAACAGCGGGTCCAGAGATCGAGCGCTTGATACAACTTCTGGCACGTCTGCCTGGTCTCGGCCCGCGGTCTGCGCGCAAGGCCGCATTAAGTCTCATCAAGCGTCGCAACGACCTTCTTGTTCCGCTCGCAAGTGCCCTGGACGCCGCCGTAGAGAAGATCGTCGTTTGCGCGAACTGTGGCAATATCGACACGGTATCTCCATGCATGATTTGCCAGGACGAGCGCCGCGACCGAGCGTTGATCATCGTCGTTGAAGAGATCGGAGATCTGTGGGCCCTCGAAAGGGCCGCGGTCGTCAACGCGCGGTACCACGTGCTGGGCGGGCACCTCTCGCCGCTCGACGGTATCGGTCCGGACCGCTTGAACATACCTCGGCTTTTGGAGCGCGCGCAATCGGCAGAGGTAACTGAGGTGCTGCTCGCGCTCAATGCTACCGTGGAGGGACAGTCGACTGCGCACTACCTGCACGAGCAGCTCGAGCCGTGTGGTGTGAAGGTGTCAACGCTGCAGCAGGGCGTGCCTGTTGGTGGTGAGCTCGACTATCTCGACGAAGGTACGCTCGCTGCGGCGATCCGGGCGCGCCGGCCATTTTAGCTGCTGACGCAGCCTCGTCGTCTGCTTCAGCGGGAATTCCCAGAGTCAGGTTGTTCCCAGGATGTTTACCCGCTAAAAGCGGTGTGAGGCTAATGCGGGGGCAATAGCTCAGGATGCAGACGCGTTTGGTCGGTGGCTTGACCGACTTACGGGCGAAGCTTGTCGATCTGCCGCGGCTGGCGAAGCGCGCCCTGCTGGCGAGCAACGATTTCATTTTTCTCCTTCTTGCCGTTTGGCTGTCCTTCTCGCTGCGCTGGGGCCGCATCTATTGGCCTGACAGCTGGCAGCTGATCGGCATCCTTCTCGGCGCCCCCGCGCTCGGTTGCTTTTTTCTCTGGCGCCTCGGCCTCTATCGGATCGCGACGCGCTTCATTCGCGGCAAGGATGCCGCGCGCATGTATCTCGCACTCGGCGCTGCCGTCCTGGTCTGGGCGCTGCTCGTTCTCATGCTTGCCGGCACAGGCAACCCGGAGCTGGTCGTTCCCCGCCTCGCCGTTCTTCTCTACGCGATCCTGGCGTGCGTGCTCGTGCGCTCGAGCCATTGGGTGGCGGCTTGGTTGCTCGAAGGCGCCCCACTACCGCGCCTGCGCCCCGGCGAGCAGCGCCCGATCGTCATCTACGGTGCCGGACCGGCCGGGGTCCGGCTGCTCGAGGCCCTGCGGGATTCCGCCGAGTACAGGCCGATCGGTTTCATCGACGAAACTCCATCGCTGATCGGGCAACGGGTCGGCGGCTTGAAGGTCTATCGTGAAGCAAAGATTGAGCGCTTCGTCCAGCGCGACGGGGTGCGGGACGTGATCCTCGCCCTGCCGGATCGGAGCCGGCGCGAGCTCCAGGCGATCGTCCGCAGGCTCACCACTCATTCGCTGCGTGTGAAGACGATGCCTTCGATCGAGGACATAGCGACCGGGCGGGTGGCGGTGACCGACCTCAGGCCGATCGACATGTTCGATCTTCTCGGCAGAAATCCAATTCCGCCCGATGCGGACTTGCTGGCGCGCGCAATAAGAGGCAAGTGCGTGATGGTCACCGGCGCAGGGGGCTCGATCGGTTCAGAGCTCGCGCGGCAAATGCTCGGTTGCGCTCCTCACCGCTTGGTGCTGTTCGAGCACTCGGAAGCAGCGCTCTACGCCATATACACGGAGATCGTCGATCAGCTCGAGCATGCCACAGCCGGCGTCCACCGGCCCGAGGTTGTCGCGGTCCTCGGCACTGTTCTGGACGCGGCTCTTCTCGAGAGCACGATGCGCCAGCACGGGGTTCAGACCATTTATCATGCGGCTGCCTACAAGCATGTTCCGATTGTCGAGAGCAACGCGGTGGCGGGTTTGCGCAACAACACGCTCGGAACGGCCATGCTGGCGAACGCCGCCATGCGCAGCGTCGTCGAGCGCGTCGTATTGATCTCGACCGACAAGGCGGTGCGGCCGACCAGCATCATGGGAGCCAGCAAGCGGCTTGCCGAGCTGGTCTTCCAGGCTTACGCCGCCGAGCTGGACTGCAGCACCGTTTTCGCAATCGTGCGCTTCGGCAATGTCCTCGACAGCTCCGGCTCGGTCGTCGGCCGTTTCCGCAAACAGATCGAGGAGGGTGGCCCGGTCACGGTCACAGATCGTGAGGTTGCCCGCTTTTTCATGTCGATCCCCGAGGCGGCTGCCCTCATCATGCAGGCGGGCGCCATGGCCCGTGGTGGGGAGGTTTTCGTCCTCGACATGGGTGAGCGCGTCAAGATCGACGATCTGGCCCGCACCATGATCCGGCTGATGGGCCGCTCGGTTCAGGACGAGATGAACCCGGACGGCGATATCGCCATTCGCTACATAGGCTTGAGGCCCGGAGAGAAGCGCTACGAGGAGCTGCACATCGACGACAAGGCGAGCGCTACCGAGCATCCCGGCATTCGGCGCAACGACGAGCCGTTTCTGGAGAGGGCGGACCTGGAGCGCGAGCTCGCGAAGCTGACAGAGGCGCTGAGGGACGGCAGGGTGGATGTCATCCAGGCCATCCTTGCACGCACCGTCGAAGGCTACAGGCCGGAGCGCCCGTCGATCGCCCGACCGGGCACGGATGTATGGCCGGCCGTCTCGCGGGCGGTGCATTGAGTGCCGCCGACGGTGAAGCCAGCTGTAGGCTGAAGCGCTTCTTCAAAGTTTCCCGGCAGCGTCGATCGCGATCCAGCCCCTGGCGTTGAGGAAGACTCACGTTCGAGACGGATCGCGGATGCGATTCGATCGCGAACGGTCCTGCTCCAGCGCGCGGGTTTGTTGCTCGAGCTCGACCACCACAGCCTCGGCGAGGGTGGCGCCGGTCATGCGCTCGAACAACGCAATCGCGATGCTTGATGTCACGTCGGCGGTCATTGGTCCCTGGCGCGTGTCGACAATGTCGATGCTGGCTAGTCCGAGCTGCAAAGCGCGCGCGGCCTTTTCCGCCAAGTGTCGGGCCGGGTCGGTGGCGCGGCCTTCGTGCCGGCGCCATTGCGGTTGGTCGTCCAGGGCGGTCGGCGGCGCGCCGCGCTCCATGGCAGCAACAGCGCGCCCGCCGACGACGGCAAATCGCACCAAGGGTCCGAGGCCGCCCGGCGCCAAGCTATCGACGAGGATATGCCCCTCACTACGGGGCTGGCCCTTCGTATCGGCGTAACTGACAGCTGCTTCAGGCACCGCGACGCCGCTGCGGGCCAGCGTCTGGCGCACAGTCAAGGCATCACTCGCGCGGGCCAGCGCATCGGCGGAATTGAGGGCGTGCGCGCCCAGCATCTCGAGTTGCCGGACGATTGCTGTTGTGAAGGACGAGATCGCGCGCCCCGTGCGCACGATCACGGCGTCGATACCGTCGAGCGATCGGCCGTCGACAAAGACGGCGGGCTGCATGGTGTCGACAAACAGGGATACGCGGGTCCGGTCGATATGAACCAGGGTGTGGCCGCGTTCCTCCGCGGCGCGTGCGAGCCGCCGGTTGCTGGCGCTCTCAGGCTGCCGTGTGATGAGCGCAATGTGCAGGGGCGCGCGTCCTTCGCCGGTCGTCGGAGGCCGGCCGTAGGTTTTGTAGCCGAGACGCGGCTGCCGAAAGGAGGAGGTCGGGTCGACGAACATGTCGTCCTTGATCGCCTGCCGCCCGAGCAGCATGCGGTATGCCATCGTGTCGCGATTGGTGAGCGTGACCTCGATCGGCCATTCCCTGTCGCCCATCTTGATCCGCGTGCTGATGACGAAACGGTTCTCGCGCTCGCCGTTCGAGCTCGTGACCTCCCGCCGGTCAAGGATCTCTGCCGTGCAGTAGACCTCGACATCATCACGGCCAGGAATAGGGTGCACGCCGAACCGCACCATGGGTCGGGAGGACGGGCCGAAGGGCTCGACCATGAAGGCGTGCAAGGCTGAGGTTCTGGCCCCGGTATCAACCTTGGCCTTGATGGCCGGCAGGCCGAGATCGGGAAGGGACAACCATTCCTCCCAGCCAAGTATGAACCGGTCCGCCACCTTGCTTGACCTTTCGCGGGCTGCAGGCTCGAGCCTTTCCGGCCCGGTTAGCGCAGATAGGCCCCGTTCGCAATGCGGGACGATGCAACTGATGTGCCGGTAGCTCTCCGAGGGCACCCGGCAGGTATTGGCCAACACCCGGCACACATATGATTGACCGTTTCCCGTCGCTTGCCTATTTCAGCGCCATGGCCAAGCTTCCTATCATCACGCTGCCGGATCCTCTGCTGCGCAAGTCGTCGACACCTGTCGAGCGCGTCGACGACGATCTCAGGCGGCTGATGGACGACATGCTCGAAACCATGTACGCGGCGCCGGGGGTTGGGCTTGCGGCGGTGCAGGTCGGCGTGCCGCGCCGGCTGATCGTGCTCGACGTAACCGGGGACGAAGAGGAGAAGCAACCGATCTTCCTCGTCAATCCCGTGATCGTGGAGCATGGATCCGAGATGCGTCTGCACGAGGAAGGCTGTCTCTCGATCCCGGATGTGCGCATCGAGATCGAGCGTCCCGCGCAGGTGACCGTCCGTTACATCGACCGGGACGGAAAGGCGCGGGAGCTTGTTGCCAGAGACCTGCTCGCCACCGCCGTCCAGCACGAGATCGATCATCTGGATGGCAAGCTCATCATAGATTTTCTGTCGCGGTTGAAGCGCGACATCGTCGTGCGCAAATTCAAGAAGCAAGCCAAGGCGGAGCCGGCTGACTGACGCCGGTGGACAAGCGGAACCCGGCGCAATGCTGCGCATCATCTTCATGGGCACGCCGCAGTTCGCGGTGCCGACCTTGGCTCGGATCGTCCGCGTCGGGCACGAGGTGGTGGCTGCCTATACCCAGCCGCCGCGCCCGGCCGGCCGAGGCATGGCGGCACGGCGGTCGGAGGTGCATGCCTACGCGGAAAGGGCCGGTATTCCTGTTCTTACGCCGTCCAGCCTGAAACCGCATGAAGCGCAAGCCGAATTCGCGGGCAAGAGCGCCGATGTTGCCGTTGTCGTGGCCTATGGACTGCTCCTGCCCGCTGCCGTTCTGGCTGCACCACGGCACGGTTGTCTCAATCTGCATGGCTCAGCGCTGCCACGTTGGCGTGGAGCTGCCCCCATTGCGCGGGCCATCATGGCAGGTGACACCGAGACAGCAGCCATGGTGATGCGCATGGACCAGGGGCTCGACACCGGCCCGGTCTGCCTTGCCGAGCGGATCGCAATTGCTCCTGACATGACAGGCGGGGAGTTGCACGATCATATGGCTTCTGTTGGTGCCGGGCTCGTCGTGCGCGCCTTAGAGGCATTGGAGCATGGCAAGCTGGAGTGCCGCCCGCAGTCCGATGATGGCGTCACCTATGCCCGCAAGATCGACAAGGCGGAGAGCCGGATCGATTTCGCCCGCCCGGCCGCCGACGTGCACAACCTGATCCGCGGTCTGTCGCCGGCACCGGGAGCGTGGTTCGAGACTGACGCGGGCGGTCAGCGTGAGCGCATCAAGGTGTTGCGCTCGACGCTTGCGGACGGTTCGGGTGAGCCGGGCCTGTTGCTCGACGCCAACCTGACCGTGGCTTGCGGGCAGGGCGCCATTAGGCTTCAGGAGATCCAGCGCGCCAGCCGCCGGCCGATGCCCGCACAGGAATTCCTGCGCGGGTTTGCAGTGCAGCCGGGACAGCGATTGAGTTAGCCCGCGTCCGGCGGAGCTGCACGTTGCCTCTGCATCCGTTAATGATTGATGAAGACCCTCGCGCAGTGCATCCGCGTTCGCGCTAGAGTTGCCAGTGGTTCCCCGTGTCAGTTTTTCCGGAGCGTCTCCATGCGCGTGTTGCCTATGCCTTTTCTCTCAGCGGTGGCAGTTCTGCTGCCCGTGTCCGCCCAGGCCACGGAAGCCACCACGACCCGTATCGAGACCCGGCCCTTTTACGGCGCCACCGTTACGATCGAAGCAGGAGTGCGTGTATTCCGGCCGCTGCCGCCGCACAGCAAGGTCATCATCAACCCGGGCGGCAAGACGCCGGTGAACCTCGGCTTCGAGGAGAACCGCTGGGTCTCGCACAACAACAACTACAACTATAATTACAACTATGAGCGCTCGCTTGGAGCCGACGATGATCAGATCGGCGGCTTTGTTGCCGATGGGTTCAAGCGTCGGCGCCCGCATCATCGCGGCCGTCCGGCATTCAGATAAGGCGCACGCCTGCCACATTGGCTTGTCGGCATGCTCGTGGGCGGCTACTTGAGACCGGCGCTCGGGCAACGGGCGCCATGTCGCGAGCCGATGTATGCCGCGCTACCGAGTGATCCTGGAATACGACGGCACGCCGTTCGTGGGCTGGCAGGTGCAAGCCAGCGGCCCCTCCGTGCAAGGCCGCCTTGCCGAGGCGATCCGGAAATTTTCGGGTGAGGAAGTGGCCGTACGCGGCGCCGGCCGTACTGATGCCGGTGTGCATGCGCTCGGCCAAGTTGCTCATTTCGATCTCACGAGGGATTGGCCAGCAGACAAGGTGCGCGAGGCGGTCAATTTCCATCTGAAGCCCGACCCCGTAGCGATCGTTGACTGTGAGGTGGCCGGTGCCGATTTCGACGCCCGGTTCAGCGCGACGGGCAGGCATTATCTCTATCGAATTCTTGCCCGGCGCGCTCCGCCGGCGCTGAACAAGCATAGGGTGTGGTGGGTGCCGCGCGCACTCGATGCCCAGGCCATGGCCGCGGCCGCGGGGCACCTGATCGGCCGGCATGATTTTACGACCTTTCGTGCCGCTGGCTGCCAAGCCAAATCACCCATCAAGACGCTGGACGTGCTGGACGTGCGATCAGACGGAAATGAAATCCGCGTTGCAGCTTCGGCCCGCTCGTTCCTACATCATCAGGTGCGCTCGATCGTCGGCAGCTTGAAGCACGTCGGTGAGGGTAAGTGGGTGCCGGACAATCTCAAGACTGTGCTGGAAGCACGAGACCGCGCCGCCTGCGGGGTGATCGCCCCGGCCGCCGGGCTTTATCTCGTGCGTGTGGACTATGCGACGGCGAGCGAGAGCGCTGAGGACGACGAAGACGCATAGTATGCTAACGGCGTGCGGCCAGCACGCGATCGACCATGGCCGGTGCTACGCCCAGATAGTTGGAGGGGTCGACAAGGCTGGCGAGGGCCGCGGCATCGAGGTGCGACGTAATCTCCGCGCGCTTCTGCAATTGCTCGAGAAGCGGCGTGCCTTCCTCGAGCGCGCTGCGGCAGGCCGCGTAGACGAGATCGTGTGCTACGCCTCGCCCCGTGTAAGGCGCCAGCGCCATCATGACCGCCTCGGCGACGATCAGGCCACCGGTCAGATCAAGGTTCTTGCGCATGCGGTCGGGCACGACGATCAGCCCTTCCAGCATGAAGCGCGATTGGTGCAAGGCACCGGCGGTGGCGATGAAGCTTTCCGGGAGTGCAATCCACTCCAAGTGCCAGGGTCCGGTCGCCCGTTCATGATCGGCCGCCATAGCGTCCAGCATCAGTCCGGCGTGCTGGCGCACGGTCTTGGCTAGCGCAACGATCATCTCGCAGGAGATTGGATTGCGCTTCTGCGGCATGGTGGAAGAAGAGCCGCGGCCGGCTACGAACGGTTCGAAGGCTTCGGCGACCTCGGTCTGCATCATGAGCATGATATCGGTGGCGATTTTGGCGAGGCTGCCGGTGACAAGACCGAGGAACGACACGGCTTCCGCCATCGAATTGCGGGCGGCGTGCCAGGTGATCGGTGGCTGTGCGAGCTGCAACTCATCGGCAAGCGCGGCCTGCACGGCGAGCCCATCCTCGCCGAGAGAGGCGAGTGTGCCTGCCGCGCCTGAGAACTGCACGACGAGCACGCGCGGCTTCAGCTGATCGAGCCGCTGGCGGTGACGCTCGATCATTGCCAGCCACACAGCGACCTTGTAGCCGAAGGTCACAGGCAGGGCATGCTGCAGATGGGTGCGCCCGGCCATGACGGTGTCGCGGTGCCGCCGCGCAAGGCTGGCGAGCGCTGTTGCGATGGCATCCAGGTCCGCTTCCACCAGGCCAAGAGCGTCGCGAACCTGTAGCACACTGGCCGTATCCATGATGTCTTGCGTGGTGGCGCCCCAATGCACGTAACGGCCTGCGTCGCCGCACTGCTGGACCATCTGATGCACCACGCCGACGATCGGATAGCCGACCACATCGGTCTCGGTCTTCAATTTGCCGAGATCGATTGCTCTTGTATCGGCGTTCGCGGCGATCGCATCTGCCGCAGCACGGGGGATGACACCAACGTGCGCTTGTGCCTTCGCAAGCGCGACCTCGACTTCGACGTAACGTGCGGCGAGCGCCTCATCGCTGAAGATGGCGCGCATGGCCGGCGTGCCGAACAGGTCGCGGAAGATGGAAGAGTTGAAGACTGTCGAAGGCATGGATCGTTTCCGGGGGATGGAAGACAAAGCGTCGATGGGTACGATACCTCAAAGCAGACGCAGCGAGGCCGAGCAAGTCGTGCCTACCTCTGGAACCGTACCTGCATCCGGGCGTTGTCGTAATTCGCGAAAACAGGCCCATCTGGAGGGTTCATGGACGCTACCGTACATCCGTTGAAAACCAATGGATTCATTCGGCGTGACATAGAGATAGAAACACGCCCAAGCCGTGCGGAGGTCGAGCAGGCGGTTCGGACCCTGATCAGATGGACGGGCGATGATCCCGAGCGCGACGGGCTGGTCGAGACGCCCTCGCGTGTGGCACGAGCCTATGAGGACCTGTTTGGCGGCTACGCCGAGGATGCCGCGGCCATCCTGCGCAAGACGTTCGATGAGACCGAGGGTTACGACGAGATGATCGCCATGCGCGGCATCCGTTTCGTCAGCCATTGCGAGCACCATATTGCGCCGATCATGGGGCAGGCCTGGATCGCCTATGTGCCGACCAGCCGTGTGGTCGGCATCTCCAAGCTGGCGCGCGTGCTGGAGATCTATTCCAAGCGCCTGCAGATTCAGGAGCGGCTGACCTCCCAGATCGCCAACACCATCGATGAGGTGCTGCGGCCCAAGGGTGTCGCTGTGCTGATCAAGGCCCAGCACCTTTGCGTCGGGATGCGCGGCGTGCGCAAGCACGAGGCGGACCTGGTCACCACGCGCATGCTGGGATGCTTCCGCGACGACCCCGCCCTGCGCCAGGAATTCATGCGCCTGACCGACTAAGGTTCCTAAGCGGCACGCAGCGGTCAGCCATATAGCGCTCTCCTGCGGAGAGGGCTTGATTGTGCGCGCTCTTTCGTGATCGATTGCGCTTGACGGCGCCAGCCCCAAGGGACCGGCTGCCTATCAACGAGCATCGGTCACGGAGGACGCCTCGGTCATGGCAACGAACAAGGTCGCACTCATCACGGGTGGTGGATCGGGCATCGGCAGGTCGGCAGCGCTGCACCTGCAGGCCGACGGTTGGGATGTGGTGGTGACCGGCCGTCGCAAGGAGGAGCTCGACAAGACCTGTGCGCTGGCCAAATCCGGCGGGGGCAAGATGGCGGCTGTCGCCGCCGACGTCTCCAAGCAGGCCGACGTCAAGCGCCTGTTCGGCGAGGTTGCGAAGACCTTCGGTCGCCTAGACTTTCTGTTCAACAATGCGGGTATGGGTCTGCCGGCGGGGCCGATGGAGGAGATTCCGCTCGAGAAGTGGCAACAGGTCGTCGACCTCAATCTGACGGGGTCGTTCCTGTGTGCGCAGGAGGCGATACGCCTCTTCAAGGCACAGAAGCCGCAAGGTGGACGTATCGTCAACAACGGCTCGATCTCGGCGCATACGCCCAGGCCGATGTCTGTCGCGTACACGGCGACCAAGCACGCTGTCACAGGCCTCACCAAGTGCATTGCGCTCGACGGGCGCTCGTTCAACATCGCCTGTGGCCAGCTCGACATCGGCAATGCCGACACGGCGATGGGCGGACGCATGAAGGCGGGCGTGCCGCAGGCCAATGGCGAGATCCGGCCGGAGCCGGTCATGGACGTGGAGCACTGCGGCAGCGCAATCCGCTACATGGCGAGTTTACCTCTGGACAGCAACGTGCTGACGATGGCGATCAAGGCCACGGCTATGCCGTTCGAGGGCCGTGGCTAGCGTTCGGGCAGATCTGACACGGCGCGATGGGGCAGGTGGTTATGACCAACCGGGTCGAGATCGACATCACGGAGCGCTTTGCCTTCGCCGGCGGTCAGGCGTTCGGAGCGGCCGGACCCTATGAGCGCCTCAAGGGCCGCGCGCACTTTACCGTCGATCCCAAGTCGCCGGCGCAGGCGGGCATTGTCGATCTCGACAAGGCCGCCGTCGATGCGGGCGGGCTCGTGCGCTTCTGTGCCGATATCTCTATCCTGAAGCCCGTCGATCCGGCGAAGGGCAGCGGCCGTCTGTTTTTCGACTGGGGCAATCGCGGCAACATCCGCTGCCTGCAGTTCTTCAACGACGCAGTGGGCTCCAACGATCCGCGAACGGCCGAGCATGCGGGCAATGGCTTCATGATGCGTCGCGGCTATACGCTCGCCTGGTGCGGATGGCAGGCCGATCTGTTGCCCGGCGACCATCGTTTTCTTTTGGACGTGCCCGTAGCAACCGACAAGGGTAAGCCGATCACGGGCCAGGTGCGTGTCGAATACATCGCCAACGAGCGCGGCGTCACGACCATGCCGCTGTCGAGCCGCGCCTCCACGCGCAGCCACCCGACAGTGTCGCTCGACACGCGCAAGGCCAGCCTGACGCGGCGGCGCTACGCTGGGGATGCTCGCATTCCCGTGCCACCGGACGCCTGGATGTTTGCCCGTGTGGAGGGCGGCAGCGGGTTGGACAACCAGGGCGCGGAATACGCAATTGTTCCCTCTGACACGCACATCCATATTCCCGCAGGTTTCGAGCCGGGCTGGATTTACGAGCTGGTCTACGAGGGCAAGGACCCGTTAGTGCTGGGCCTCGGGCACGTTGCCGTGCGGGACTTCGTGAGCTTCCTGAAGTCCGGCAAGCCGGACACTGCGGGCAAGGCCAACCCCGCCGGCCGCCCCATGGAAAAAGCGTACGGCTGGGGGCGCTCGCAAACTGGCCGCTGCATTCGCGATTTCATTCATCGCGGCTTCAACGCCGATGCGTCCGGCCGCAAGGTGTTCGACGGCATGCTACCGCATGTCTCGGGCGGTGGCCTCATGTGGATGAATCATCGCTTCGCCAACGTCATCGTGGCCGCCGGCCAGGAGTACGAGGATCACGAGAACCCGGCCGATCGTTTTCCGTTCTCATATGCGTCGTCAAGCGATCACATCACCGGTCGAACGGACGCGATCTGCAAGCGACCCGAGACTGACCCGTTGATTCTGCACACACAGACGGCCACCGAGTACTGGCAGCGGCACGGGTCGCTCGTGCACACCGATACCCGCGGCAACGATCTGCCTCAGCCCGAGAACGTGCGCGTGTATCTCTGGTCGAGCTCCCAGCATTTCGCCGATCCTCTCCTGAAGAAGCCCTCGTGCGGCGTGTGCCAGAACGTGATCAACGTCGTGTGGACGTCGATGTTGTTCAGGGGAATGCTCGACGCCATGGACGCCTGGGCGAGCAAGGGAGTAGCACCGCCCGACAGTCGTATTCCGCGCCGGGCGGATGGGACGCTGGTGCCCGGTGAGGAGTATCGTGCCAAGTTTCCCGCCATCCCTGGCATTGCCACGCCGCGCGGACCGAGCCCGCTCGAGCGCTTGGACTTCGGTCCGGATTTCGACAAGGGATTGCTCGTGGAGCCACCGAAGCGTACCGGGCAGAGCTACGCGGTCCTGGTGCCTGCGGCCGACGCAGACGGCAATGACAAGGCGGGCGTGCGCGCCCCGATGGTGCAGGCGCCGCTTGCGACCTATACGGGTTGGAACCTGCGGGTGCGTGGTTTCGGTCATGGTGCCATGTTCGAGTTTTCCGGGAGCACCATACCGCTGCCGGAAACTCCTGAAGAGCGGGCCGCCACGGGCGATCCGCGCGTCTCGATCCTCGAGCGATACCCCTGCAAGGCTGCCTTTCGCGAGGCCATCGGCGAGGCGGCCCAGAAGCTCGTGGCTCAGGGCCTCATGCTCCAGGAGGACATCGAGCGCTGCATGGCCGCGGCAGCCAATTGGGGCCGCCCTCGTCACGATGTGAGCCTCGATTAGGCGGCACGTGGCCCGAGCGCCGCAGCAGCTCGCGTGAGTGCTCCTACACGCCTGGGTAGGTTGCGCTCCGCTGGTACACTTCGCAGTGTTGCAACGGAATGGCGCCGCTGATTCGGGAAGCGAAGGCCAGCAGCGCTGCGGGGGGCCGCGCGGGGCATGAATGCGCAGAAAGCGGGGCGCGAGCAGCTCTCCCTGCAATCTCTCATGGCGGGCGTGTGGGGGCCCCTGGCGGCCATTTCCGGGGTCGTCAATGTGCTGGCGCTCACCGGCTCGTTCTACATGCTGCAGGTGTACGATCGGGTGCTGACGAGCCGCAACGTCTCGACCCTGATCGCCATCTCCATTCTAGCCGCCTGCCTGTACGGCTTTTCCGGCGCCCTCGAGGTGATCCGGGCCCAGGTATTAGTGCGGGTGGGCGATCGCATCGATCGGCGCCTGATGCCGGCTGCGCAGCAGGCCGCCATGCGTCAATCTTTGCGAAGCGCGGCCCCGGCCGAGGCGCAGCAAGCCATTCGCGATGTGGACAGCATGAGGGCGTTTTTGGCCAGCCAGGGCCCAGTCGCCATTTTTGATCTGCCGTGGCTGCCGCTCTATATCCTCTTCATCGCAGCGCTGCATCCGGTCCTCGGGCTTGTTACCGCCGCGGGAGCGCTCGTGATCTGTGCCTTGACCTTGGCCTCCGAAAGCGTCACCCGCACTCTCGCCGCACAGGTGGTTGCGACCGGTGCGCGCCGGCAGGCTATCGCCGACGAAAACGCCAGGAATGTCGAGGCGATGCAAGCCATGGGGTTTGCGGATCGCGCCCACCTCAGGTTTGCGGCTGTCAATGCGGAGCATCTCAAGGCACAGGAGAGTGCCGGCGATATTGGCGGCACGCTCGCCAGCATCTCGCGCGTATTCCGCATGATGCTGCAGTCGGCCATTCTTGGTCTCGGAGCATATCTGACCATTCGCGGGCACATGACCGCCGGGGCCATCATTGCTGCGTCCCTCGCCGCCGCTCGAGCGCTGGCTCCGATCGAGCTCGCAGCGGCCCATTGGCGCGGCTTCATCGCAGCGCGTCAGGCTCGGGCTCGGCTGACGTCGCTACTCAACGACCTACCAGGGGACAACATACCCACGACCTTGCCGGCGCCATCGAAGAGCCTGCGCGTGGAGCATGTCGCGGTAGCCGCCCCCCGTGGTCGGCGGCTGTTGCTCAGTGATGTGAATTTAGAGCTCAAGGCGGGGCAGGGACTGGGCGTCATAGGCCCAAGCGCAGCCGGTAAATCCTGCTTCGCCCGAGCGATTGCCGGAGCTTGGCCTGTGCAGCGAGGGAGTGTGCGGCTGGACGGCGCTACCTTCGATCAATGGACGCACGCCGAGCTCGGCCGTCACATCGGCTATCTGCCGCAGACGCTGCAGCTTTTCGACGGCACGATTGCCCAGAACATTTCCCGGTTCGAGGCGGCGCCCGCAAGCGAAGCGGTCATCGAGG
Organism: uncultured Alphaproteobacteria bacterium; assembly: GCA_963806735.1. Lineage (GTDB taxonomy): Bacteria > Pseudomonadota > Alphaproteobacteria > Rhizobiales > Hyphomicrobiaceae > CADEFX01. The sequence goes on from CAWEBE010000003.1 coordinate 126,496, forward strand.
CTGCGCGTGCGGCGGGCATCCACGACATGATCCTGAAGCTCCCGGCCGGCTACGACACTCCAGTGGGTGTCGATGGCGGAGCGCTTTCCGCCGGTCAGCGCCAGCGCATCGGTCTGGCTCGGGCGCTTTTTCGTAAGCCGTTCCTGGTGGTGCTGGACGAGCCGAACTCCAACCTCGATGCGGATGGAGACGCCTCGTTGATCCGGGCAATGCAGGAGATCCGATTGCGCGGCGGCATTGTCATCGTGGTAGCACACCGACCCAATCTTCTGGCTGTAGTGGATACCGTCTGCGTCATTGCCGGCGGGCGCATGACCGCATTCGGATCACGGGACGAGGTTCTGCAACATGTCATGCGCGTCACGCTGATTGCGCCGGGGGGCGGCGTCGCACTGCCGGCCCCGGTGCGGCAGGAAGGCGGCAGCAGATGAGGTGGCCGCAGCGCATCGTGTCGGCCATCGCCGATGATGCTGCCAGCGAGGGGCTGGCGCACAGGCTGATCGCAGGTGTTGTCCTCATCCTGATATTGGTCGTAGGCGCCGGCGGCTGGGCAGCCACGGCTAGGATCGCAGGTGCGGTGATCGCGCCGGGCGTTCTCGTGGTGGATGCGAACAGCAAGAAGGTCCAGCATCCCTCCGGCGGCGTGGTGGGTGCAATCAGAGTTCGCAACGGCGCGCGCGTCGAGGCCGGCGACCTGCTGATCCGCCTCGACGAGACACAGGCGGGCGCAGCGCTCGGTGTCGTCGTGTCTCAACTTGTGCAGCTCAACGGCCGCAAGGCGCGCCTCGAGGCCGAGCGCGATGGAGCCGCCGTCCTGGTGTTTCCGGAGCAGTTCGAGGCCCAGAGCAGCGAAGCCCGTCATGCTGCAGCCGGCGAGCGGCGCCTGTTCGAGGCACGGCGGAGTTCCGCGCAGGGCCAGAAGCAGCAGCAGATGGAGCGCATCAGCCAGCTCAGGCAGGAGATCACTGGCCTGTTGGCTCAGCATTCCGCCAAAGAGCAGGAATTCGGCTACATCAAACTGGAGCTGGAGCGCCTGGATCTTCTGCACGAGAAGCGACTGGTGAACGAGACGCGGATGCTGGCGATGAAGCGTGAGGAGATCCGCATTCAGGGGGAGATCGGTGCATTCGTCGCCCAGGTCGCGCGCGCCCGCGGGCAGATCAGTCAGACCGAGCTGCAGATCATTCAGATCGATCAGGACATCCGCACGGAAGCGCAGAAAGAGTTGCGCGAGGTCGAAGCAAAGATTGCCGAGCTGGCGGAGCGACGGGTCGGGGCGGAGGACCAGCTGCAGCGTGTCGAAATCAAGGCGCCGATCGCCGGTATCGTGCACGAGCTCAACGCGCACACGGTCGGCGGCGTCATCCAGGCGAGCGAGACGCTGATGCAGATCGTGCCTGTCAATGGCGATCTGACAATCGAGGCACGTCTTGCGCCGGCCGATATCGATCACGTTGCTGTCGGGCGCAAGAGCACGTTGCGCTTCTCGGCATTCAATCAGCGCACGACACCGGAGGTTTCGGGTGTCGTCGTGCTCGTCTCGCCCGATTTATCGAAGGATGCACCAACCGGCGCGACATACTATACGGCGCGCATCCGCCTCGATGAGGAGGGGGCGAGCAAGCTTGCGGACCTGAAGCTGGTGCCGGGCATGCCGGTCGAGGCATTCATCGAGACGGAGGAGCGAACCGCGCTCTCATATCTCCTGAAGCCGCTCACGGACCAAATCACGCGTGTTTTCCGGGATCCCTAACGTGTCTCAGCACGTTGCACGCGGCGATATCCCGCGAGAGGCCGTGACCCTCCCGACCTGAATATCTTCTCGCTAGCGCTTTAGTGCCGGCCTAGTGCCGGGTCTGACTTTGCAGCCTCACGATCTCTTCCTTGAGCTTGAGCTTCTCGCGTTTCAGGCGCGTGATGTCGAGGTCGCTCGACCCGGGACGGGCAAGCTCTTCCTCGATCCGGCGCTCAAGAAGCTTATGCTTCTCGGAAAGCTCTGCGAGATGTGCTGCAAGCGACATCTTTGGCCTCCGTTGCCAGTTGAAGGACCAGCAAATTGTGACATGCCTCCTAGGCAATGTCTAATGCTCCAAATTTCAGAAAATGTGCCTGTGGAACCTCGGGTAGCACCCGCAACTTCGGCGATGGAGCACCTGACGCCAACCCATCGAAACCCCCGATTAGTGTGTCGATAAGCCTTCGCTCGGCTTGCGCACAAGTGCCCTGAGCGCGATACTGTCAGCCGTGCTTCGAGGACGAAGCGTGAATGAGGTCAAGCATCGTCGGATGCAGCCGCCTGACGAACGCGAGTTGCGTGACCTGCTGGCGAAGCTCAGGGCCGAGCATCGCGATCTCGACTACGAAATCGTGGCGCTCGAGGCCTCGGGTCAGGCTGATCAGCTACTGGTCAAACGGCTGAAAAAGAAGAAGCTGCAACTCAAGGATCAGATCACGGCTGTCGAGGATCAACTCACTCCGGACATCATTGCTTAAGGTTGCGATGTATATCCACGGGGGTGGGCTGTCGCGGTGCTTGCCAGAATGAGCTTTCAGCTTATAGAACGCTGTTCCCTGAATCTGCTTGCCAGTTTACCGAAGCTAAAGCTGTTGTCCCGCGCGATCGAGACGGCGGGGTAGGTACTCACGGGTTATATGGCCGACGCACCGGCACTTGTCGCAATCATCATGGGCAGTCAGTCCGACTGGCCGACCATGCGGTCGGCCGCATCGGTTTTGGACGAGCTCGGGGTCTCATTCGCAGTCCGCATCGTGTCGGCGCATCGGACGCCGGAGCGGCTTTATCAGTTTGCCAAAGCGGCGCGCACGTCCGGCTTCAAAGTCATCATCGCCGGCGCCGGAGGTGCCGCCCATTTGCCCGGCATGACCGCCTCGCTCACGTCTCTGCCGGTGCTTGGAGTGCCCATCCGCTCGAGTGCGCTGGATGGGCAGGACAGCCTGTTGTCGATCGTGCAGATGCCTGCCGGAGTTCCCGTCGGGACGCTCGCCATCGGCGAGGCCGGCGCAGTGAACGCTGGTTTGCTAGCGGCGCAGATACTCGCTCTCTCCGATCCGGCCCTGGCGACACGTATCGAGGCTTGGCGCGCACGTCAGACTGCAGACGTCGCCGAGGCTCCAAAACGCGATGTCTGAGCCCCTCTTGCGCGCTGGTCCGCTGGCGCCGCGATCCACCATCGGCATCCTCGGGAGTGGCCAGCTCGGCAAGATGCTGGCCCAGGCGGCAAGCCGTCTAGGGTTCCGAACACACATCTATGCCGACAATTCGGGGCCGGCATTCGACGTTGCGACGACACATTCGGTCGGAGGGTACGGCAACTTGGCGCGGCTCGACGAGTTCGCGCGGATGGTCGATGTCGTGACCTACGAGTTCGAGAATGTTCCCGTGGATGCGGCCGAGCATCTGGCGCGCACAGTCCCTGTGCATCCAGGCGATCGGGCCCTCGCGGTGGCGCAGGACCGTCTTGTCGAGAAGACGTTCATCGCGGATCTCGGGATTCCGGTGGCGTCCTTTGTGGCGGTTCGCACGGCCGAGGACGTCGCGGCAGCGACTACGGCCCTCGACGCGTGGGGCGGACCGGCAATCCTGAAAACGGCGCGCCTCGGCTACGACGGTAAGGGCCAGATCGGTGTCACGACAGCAGCAGACTTGGCTGCTGCTGTGTCAACCCTCGGCAACGTTCCTTGCGTGCTGGAGCAGCGTGTTGCCTTCGCCGCAGAAATCTCGGTGCTGGCGGTCCGCGGCCGTGACGGCGGCACAAGGTTCTATGACATTCCGCGCAACAGCCACGACGGGGGTATCCTGCGGCGGTCGGTTGTGCCCTCCGGGCTGCCGGCCGAGATTGAGCAGCAAGCTTTCCATATGGCGGGGCGTATTGCCGAGGCCCTCGACTATGTCGGTGTCCTCGGCGTCGAGATGTTCTGGCTCGGGCCCGGAGCAACCGAGCCTTTGCTGGTCAACGAGATCGCCCCGCGTGTGCACAATTCCGGACACTGGACAATGGATGCCTGTGTGGCAGATCAATTCGAGAATCATATCCGAGCGGTCGCGGGCTGGCCGCTCGCGCCCACCGAGCGCCATTCCGATGTCGAGATGGTGAACTTGATCGGGCATGAGTCGGACGACTGGTTGAGACTTGCGGCCGAACCAGGCGTGCGGCTCCATCTCTACGGCAAACGCGAGGCGCGCCCGGGCCGGAAAATGGGCCATGTCAACCGACTGGCGCGAAAGGCCTGAGCGACACTTGAGTGGACACGTTAACCGGGCTTTGCTAAAAGCTCCTGCAACTGAAGCGGGCATCCGGCGCCACGGCGTGGGCCGGTGTGTCATGTCCAGAAATTCCAGAGGCCACGAGGAACATCGCTTGCAAGTTCTCGTTCGTGACAACAACGTCGACCAGGCGCTCAAGGCGCTGAAGAAGAAGATGCAGCGCGAGGGCATCTTCCGCGAGATGAAGCTCCGCAACTACTACGAGAAGCCCTCCGAGCGCCGCGTGCGCGAGAAGGCGGAGGCGGTGCGGCGCGCGCGCAAGCTGGCGCGCAAACGCGCCCAACGCGAAGGGTTGCTGCCCGGCAAGGCGGTCGCCAAGCCGGCGCCTGGAGGCAGGCCCGGAGCGCCTGCGCGGAGTGGTAGCGGCGGCGGTCCGCGCTTCTGACGGTCGCCTTAGGCGCGGATTTCCACGAGCCAGCGTTTGACTCGTTCGATCGCACCATGCTGGTCCAGATCGGCATGGTGGCCGTGGTCGAAAACGATGAGGCGCTTGGGCTCGTTGGCCAGCGCGTAGAGTTCGCGTCCCATCTGAAGCGGAATGAGGCTGTCGAGTGCTCCATGCAGGATCAGCAGGGGCGCTGTCACCTTGCCAATCTTCTTGGCGCTTTCGTACCGGTCGAAGAGCAATGGGCGCACTGGTAGCCAGAAATATTGGCGCGCGGCCACGTCGACGATCGACGTATAGGGTGCGTCGAGAACGACCGCTGCCACGCGCTTCTCTGCCGCAAGCGCCACGGCCACTCCGGAGCCAAGCGATTCCCCGTACAGCACGATGTTCTCGGGCGCGATGCCGTCAGCAAGGAGCACATCATAGACTTGGCGAGCGTCGCGGATGTTTGCTGCTTCCGAGGGGCTGCCGGTCCCGCCGCTGTAGCTGCGATAGCTCATAGCGAGGAGGCCAAATCCGGACGCCTGATAGCCGGCGAAGCGTTGCGCGCGGTTCACGAGGCCCCCGGCATTGCCGTGGAAGTAGAGCAGTGTCGGCTGCTGCCCCCGCGCGCTCGCGCGCCAGACGATGAGCTCGGCACCGTCAGGCGTCCGCAATACCTGCTCTCGGACACCGTTGAGACCGGTAGATGTCGGTGGAACCCGCGAGGGATTCGGAAAGTACATGAGCCGCCGCTGCCCGAGCCACGCGGCGAACGCAACCAAGACATAGAGGGCAAGTGCTGCGAGGCCGAGCTTCAGGACGTTTGACATGGCCTCGCTTCTCGACTGCGGCCGTTGCGCCGTCAAGTGATCGCCCGGTCGGCGATGCGCCATGCAAGAACTTGAGCCAGGACAGGCTGGCGCAATACGTCAGCAGGCTGCTAAGCTTAAACTCAAGACGACGCGGCTGAACAACAGGCGCCTCGACGCCGGGACGGGAAGTCTCGCACGCCCCGCGGTATCGATGTCGCTATTGCTCCGTCAATCGCCACGTCGCGGCAGCGAGCGCTGATCGGAGGATGAGGTTACATGCAGCAGAAAGTCGAACCCCTGGAGCAATTGAAGGCCGATGCCGCGCAGTGGCAGGCGCGTGTCGATCTGGCAGCGGCCCACCGCCTCTGCGTGATGAACGGTTTCCACGAGGGCATCTTCAATCACCTGACGCTCACCGTGCCCGGTACGACGGACCGCTACTATCAGATCCCGTTCGGCCTGCACTGGTCGGAAGTGACGGCCAGCTGCTTCATGGAGGTCGGCTGGGACGGCACGGTGCTGCGCGGCGAGGGCGAGGTCGAGCAGTCCTGCTACGCCATCCACGCGCCCATCCATCGCATTCTGCCGCGCGCCAAGGCCGTCTTCCACACCCACATGCCCTATGCCAGCGCGCTGACCCGCCTCAAGGACCCCAAGATCAAGCCGATCGGTCAGACCGAGGTGATCATGATGCGCAAGACTGGCTACGACATGGACTATGCCGGTCCGGCCTTCGATTCCGAGGAGGGGGAACGCCTCGCCGAGATCATCGGTGACCACAAGGTGCTGTTTATGGGCAACCACGGCATCGCCACCGTGACGGACTCGGTCGCCGAGGGTTTCGACCTGCTCTACTACATCGAGCGCGCCGCGCAGGTTCAGCTCTACGCCATGTGGACGGGCCAGGAGCTGCTGGAGATGCCCCAGCCTATCCTCGAGAAGACGATGGGCACCGGTGCCGGCCAGAAGTTCAAGCACGGGAAGGGCTACGACTATCACTTCGCGGCGTTGAAGCGCATTCTGGATCGTCGCGAGCCCGACTACCGCGACTGATCGCGCGTCCACTCAACGCGTTTCGATGGCGGGGCGCTCGGCGCCCCGTTTTCGTTTGTGCGCTATCGCGCCGCAAGAATTTACCTTGGTTATGACAAGATTAATGGTTTTTTAACCAATTGTGCGCATTTAATACTTTGTTAACCATGGGTGGAAGGGGAACCCTGTAATGAGTGCTGTTGCGTCGCGTATCCGGGAAACGTCGAGTTTCCCGCCGGGAAAGCCGTTTCTCTCGCAAGTCACCATCGACTACGGTCCGGCAGATTTGCTGGGTCGGCTGTTTTTGAGATGGGACACGGATCTGAGAAAGCGCGGTATCACCGTGACATTCGAGCCGGTGGAGAGACTGCTCGAGGTCAATCGTCAAAACCGTGACAGTTGGAGGCCGCTTTTCCCGGTTTTCGACACCGACGCCGGAGGTTTCAGCGAGGACAACGGTTTTTGCCTGCTTGGAAGAAATGCGGAAGGGCGAATTATAGCCGCACAAGCCGCACGATTGTACAAGCTTACCAAGGGCACATTCAAGGACGAGACTGAAAGCCTGCGTCTTTTCTACACCGACCCGGAGAAACTGAAACAGCCGGGCGAAACCTGCGTCGTCTCGGCGAAATCCGCGGATCGTTTCGACGGCAAAATCGTGTTCTCAGGAGCAGTCTGGTATCACCCCGAATACCGGCGCCAAGGCCTGACCTCGATACTTCCACGCCTGACGAAAGCCTACGCGCTCACCAAATGGTATACGGATGTGATCGTAAGCTTCATGGCTGAGGACGTGGTCAAGGGTGGAACTGCCGAGCGCGCCGGTTACGCTCACGTGGAATGGGATGTGATAATGAAAAATTCCATGCTGGGCGATTTGCGCTTGGCCTTCATCTGGTCGAACGCGGCGGAACTGATCGACTACTTCGCCAGCTATCTAGGCGAGACCAATTCTGAGGTCGATCCGATTATCTATGATCGAGCCGCCTAGCATGAGGCCGTCCCCGCCTTCGCTGGCGATCGGCACGATCACGCGCCTGTAGCGCATGCGCGTTCTCCCGACGTGGGGCCATCTGACGATGGCATCCACGTCGTGGATGCGCGGCAAACCCTCTGTCAGTGCTGTGCTGTAGGCTTCGGAAGCCCAGCGGCCATAGTTGTGGTCGGGCAGGTCCTCGAGCGGTAAGCCGACGCCATTGGCGCGCCACGCTTCATAGTGGTTGAACAGGCCGCCTCCGAACTCGCGAAAAACCATTTTCTCGGACTGCGGATCCTTCTGCACCAAGACATAGCGATTACCCAGTGCCTTGTTCAGCAGGTTCATGAGTGAGGCATGTCCCTCCGGCTCCGAGAGGCGCTCCCAATACCTCAGCAGAATGCCGAGCGCGGTACTCTCAGGAAGCTGCGGCGCCTTCACCTCGTGAGTGAGGAAGTCGTTGGGTTGTGTTCGCCGGGCTGCCTCGATGAGCTCGCTGACGCGGGCAATAGCCGTGTCGCGCGAGCGGAGCAGCTCATGGTGCCAGTCCTTGTCGAGCCACGACAACACGATGCGGTCGATGCGCCCCGAGCTCAGCCAGTGGAGGAGGCTGCGCATGGCTTCGGGTGCGACGAAGCTCGGGCGCAGTCTGATCTGGCACGACCCGCCGTAGGCATTAGTGGCGATGAAGCCGAGGTTGGTGACGGCATAGTCGGAGAACTCGCCGCCGGAATACGGAGAGTCGAACGAAGACCGGAGGGTCCTCGAGGCACCGTCCCAGATTTGCCCTTGATCATCGATCAACAGCAACGCCACAACGCCAGCTCCTGCAAGCTCGTGCTTCTTTTGGCACGCGACCATCCAATCATGATGAGGTTGCCAAAGGGTTCATCTGGCGCCGTCAAACTGGTTAGGATTTTCTTACTCGCATCAAAAGCTTACGGGATCTCGACATCTTATCCGCGGGATGCCCTATCCGGGTTCGACGGTGTGCAGCCTCTGAAAGGTTCCGCTTCGTTTCGAATTGCTGAGGTTAGCCGCCCGAGCGCCGCCATGACGCCACCATGTGTGGTTAGGGTTCAAGGAATGGCCTCGCCCCAGGTTGCATACGCCAACAGGCGACCGAGTAGCGGTGCCAAAGCTCGAGAGAGTGGCGCCGGCGTGAAAGGCGGCTTCCGCCACAATGCTGCCACCTGCGGTTTCTTGGTTGGCAACCAAGCTGGGGAGTGAGGCGACAAACTCGCACGTTCCGCCGCGGAGATCATATGCGTTGCGTCACCGCCACAGTCGTTGTCCTAGCCATGCTCGTTGCGAGTGCGACAGTGGCCGCACCCAGGCCTAAGCCCAAACCGCTGTTCGAGTTCGTCGCAGGATATCCTGAGGTGGATCAACGGCTATCGCGCAAAGCCGGAGCCCGACAAGCTGCCGATGGCGATGCAGGCAATGAGCCGCCTCGCCTTGTTCAAAGACCTAGATGCATCAGGCGTTTACGTAGGCTTCGCGGCTGGAGTGCTCGGCACCAATCCCGACAAGGCCGAGAAGTTGATCGCCCAGATGTTTCCGATGCCGCCCGAGGATCAAGTCGTCATCGTACGTGCGATCGCCTATTCGGGCTTGCCGAATTGGAAAGAGCTGCTGCAAAAGTTTATCGAGCGCATGCCGGCACGAAAGGTGCTCATCCAGCACTATCTCTTTGGCAAGGCACCGACGCTCGCTGCGCTACCGCTCGACACCACGCCGGCTGCTCTCGATACGCTGTGGGGATACTATTTCGCCAGCGGCTCGCTCGAGCCCGTGTCACGGATCGTCTCTGTGCTCCCTTGGGCCAAGGATGAGAACAATGTCGAGAAGCTCACGCTCGGCAGTATGGCGAAGTGGACGCTCACCAACAATGCGCTGCAGGACAAGGAGTTGCTCGACCATTTGAAGCGCGAGCTGAACACCCAGCCGAAGGCTGTCACGACGCAACTGCGGGAAGTCATCGAGGCCGCTGAGACATTCGAGACTTCGAAGATTCGCAAGCAAGCCATGGCGGCGATCGAGGAGCTCAAGCGCAAGGGCCCGGCACACGGACGCAATATCGCCTGGTGGGGGACGGCCGGCCAGACGGCACTCGCCTTCGGCTGCATTGTCGTGAGTGCCCTCGGGCACCCGGAGGTCGGAGTACCATGTGTGATTGGCGGCGCCGCTTCCACCGCAGCTCTCAAATACCTCGTGCCGCAGCAGTAGGGATCGAGAGGTGCTCAGGCTGTGCCCGTGCGCATATTTTGAGCAGTTGCGCAGGATTGCATAGAAAATAGTCGACATGCTGCCCAAGAGCTGGGCGCCACGTGCTGCGCCCGCTCGCCATATGCACCCGGGCTGTCTTCTTAAAGATATATGCATCAAGGGCTTGATTCATATCGAGCCTGACCTCCGACAAACTGGCACACGCCTTGCCATTGGTAAACGTGTTGGTAATCGTCTTCGGAGGTCCTTATGAATTTTACGGGGCGCGCCATGTTGTGTGGCGCTGCAATGGCGGCGGCCTTGGCCGTTACGGGAAGTGCAGCTGTTGCGCAGGATACGATCAAGGTCGGCATCCTCCATTCGCTGTCTGGCACCATGGCGATCAGCGAGACGACGTTGAAGGACGTCATGCTCATGCTGATCGAGGAGCAGAACAAGAAGGGCGGCCTGCTTGGCAAAAAGCTCGAGGCTGTCGTGGTCGATCCGGCGTCCAATTGGCCGTTGTTTGCCGAAAAGGCGCGCGAGCTGATAACTCAACAAAAGGTATCGGCCGTTTTCGGATGCTGGACGTCGGTCTCGCGCAAATCCGTGCTGCCGGTCTTCAAGGAGCTGAACAGCATCCTCTTTTATCCCGTGCAATACGAGGGTGAGGAGTCGGAGCGCAACGTGTTCTATACCGGCGCTGCTCCCAATCAGCAGGCGATCCCTGCTGTTGACTATCTGATGAGCAAGGACGGCGGCGAGGTGAAGCGCTGGGTTCTTGCCGGCACCGACTACGTCTACCCCAGGACCACCAACAAGATCCTCGAGGCCTACCTCCTCGCCAAGGGTGTGGCGAAGGACGACATCATGATCAACTACACGCCGTTTGGCCATTCCGATTGGCAGACCATCGTTGCTGACATCGTCAAGTTCGGCTCGGCCGGCAAGAAGACGGCGGTCGTCTCGACAATCAATGGCGACGCCAACGTGCCGTTCTACAAGGAGCTTGCCAATAAGGGCGTGAAGGCCACCGACATTCCCGTTGTCGCCTTCTCGGTCGGCGAGGAGGAGTTGGCCGGCGTCGACACCAAGAACCTCGTCGGCCATCTGGCCGCGTGGAACTACTTCCAGTCGATCAAGGACAAGGGCAATGAAGAGTTCATTGCCAAGTGGAAAGCCTTCACGAAGAACCCAAAGCGCGTGACCAATGACCCCATGGAAGCGCACGTCATCGGTTTCGACATGTGGGTGAAGGCAGTGGAGAAGGCCAAGACCGTCGATCCGGACAAGGTCATCGACGCGCTACCGGGCATCGAAGCGACCAACTTGACGGGCGGGACATCGAAGATGCTGGCCAACCACCACATCACCAAGCCGGTTTTCATCGGCGAGATCCGGGCTGACGGACAGTTCGACGTCGTCTGGCAAACTAAGGATCTCGTTCCTGGTGCGGCATGGTCGCCCCACCTCGAAGGGTCCAAGGATCTGGTTGCCGATTGGGTCGAGAAGAAGTGCGGCAACTTCAATACGAAAACTGGCAAGTGCGGCGGCGCTTAACGCCGTAGCTTGAGACCAGGTGGAGCGGCGTCCCAAGTCGGTCGACGCCGCTCCGCACCACTCACATTCCACCATGAGCTTGCTAGCGGGGCGGTGATGCCGGTGCGGGAAAGACTGGTCATTCTCCTGCTGGCCATCAGCTTGCTCTTGCACGGGCATCCCAGCCCCGCAGCCGCAGCGCCGTTCGATGATGCGCTGGCGCGACTGGCGGCGGACAGCTTCCCCGAGACCGAGAAGGCCATTGCTGAAATTGTCGTTTCCGGTGCTTCAACCGCAGAGGCTGTTCTTGCCGCGCTGGCCGATCGGCGGTTGTTTCTCAGCGCCGCGGACAAGGGAGTCTACTTCAAGGACAAGGAAGGCAAGCACTTCGAAGCCAAGACGGGCAAGCCCGTTGCGAGCGTGCCGTCCGATCTGTCGCTGGTGCGCACCAACAATCGCTTGAGAGGCCAAATCGAAGCTGCTCTCGGGTCGCTGACCCTTCTTTCCCCCGATCCAGTCAAGCGCCTGTCGGCGGCTGAGGCCGTATTCAAATCGAGAGACGAGAGCTTGCTTGCCACACTCGACACCGCGCTAGCTCGAGAAACCGATGCGCGCGTGAAGCGCGCCCTGGGGGCTGCGCGCGGTGCCATCTTGCTGGCAAAGTCCAACGCGCCGGTCGGCGCCAAGGTGGAGGCCATTGCGCTGCTGGCGGAGCGCGCCGACCAGGAGTCGCTGGCGTTGCTGCGCGGTGTCGCGGCCTCGGGAAGTTCGGAGCTCAAGGCTGCTGCGGATACCGCAATCGAGACCGTCGAAAGGCGGCTGTTCATCGTCGGCCTGATGCAGAATATCTGGTACGGGCTGTCGCTCGGCTCGGTCCTGTTGCTGGCTTCCATCGGCCTCGCCATCACGTTCGGCGTCATGGGCGTCATCAACATGGCGCATGGCGAGATGGTGATGATCGGCGCCTACACCACATTCGTGGTGCAGGAAGCATTTCGGACCATGGCGCCTGCGTGGTTCGACTGGTCGCTGCCGATCGCCATTCCGCTGGCGTTTCTGGTCGCCGCATTGGTCGGTATCGCTATCGAGCGCGGCATTGTTCGCTTTCTGTATGCTCGTCCGCTGGAGTCGTTGCTGGCGACCTGGGGCGTGAGCCTCATTCTGCAGCAGGCAGTACGCACGGCGTTTGGGCCGACAAATCGAGAGGTCGGCAATCCGAGCTATATGTCCGGCGCTTTCGATTTCTTCGGTTTGTCGATCACCTACGGACGGCTGTGGATCATCGTCTTCACACTGGTCGTGTTTTTCGCGTTGCTGCTGGCGTTGAAGGCGACGCCCCTCGGGCTGCAGATGCGCGCGGTGACGCAGAACCGCCGCATGGCGAGCTCGATGGGAATTCCGACCGGGCGTATCGACGCCATGACGTTCGCCCTGGGCTCCGGCATTGCCGGCATGGCCGGTGTAGCGTTGTCGCAAATCGATAACGTCTCGCCCAACCTCGGTCAGGGATACATCATCGACAGCTTCATGGTCGTGGTGTTCGGCGGTGTCGGTAATCTCTGGGGTACGCTGTTCGGTGCCTTCACATTAGGCGTGGCCAACAAGTTTCTGGAGCCGTTCGCGGGCGCCGTGCTCGGCAAGATCCTCATTCTCGTCCTGCTCATTCTTTTCATCCAGCGGCGGCCACGCGGGCTGTTCGCGTTGAAGGGAAGGGCGGTAGAGGCATGATCACGGCCCGCCTGCTACAGAGCCTGGATGGCCGAGGCCGCGTTTTCGTGGGCTTTTTAGCTCTGCTGGCCGTCGGCATTCCACTGCTCAATCTGGCCGTCGCGCCGGGCTCTCCCTTCCATGTTCCAATTTACGTCGTGTCGCTGCTGGGCAAGTATCTCTGCTACGCCATCCTCGCACTCGCACTCGATCTGATCTGGGGCTATTGCGGAATCCTGTCGCTCGGCCACGGTGCCTTCTTTGCGCTCGGCGGCTATGCCATGGGCATGTACCTGATGCGGCAGATCGGGCCGCGCGGCGTCTATGCGCATCCGGTGCTGCCGGACTTCATGGTGTTCCTCAACTGGAAGCAGCTGCCCTGGTACTGGTACGGGTTCGACTGGTTTCTATTTGCGGCCGTGATGATCGTGCTGGTGCCGGGCCTGCTTGCGTTCCTGTTCGGCTGGCTTGCCTTTCGCAGCCGGGTAACCGGCGTCTATCTTTCGATCATCACTCAGGCGATGACCTACGCGCTGCTGCTCGCCTTCTTCCGCAACGACATGGGCTTCGGGGGCAACAATGGGCTCACCGACTTCAAGGACATTCTGGGCTTCAATGTGCAGGCGCCGACCACCCGCGTAACGTTGTTCGTCGCGACTGTGATGGCGCTGGCGCTCATGTTCCTCATGGCGCGCGTCATCGTCACCTCGACCTACGGCAAGGTGCTCGTCGCCATCCGTGATGCGGAGCCGCGCACCCGCTTCCTCGGCTATCGGGTCGAGCATCACAAGCTGGTCGTGTTCGTCCTGTCGGCCTGTATGGCAGGCATTGCAGGCGCGCTCTATGTGCCGCAGGTCGGTATCATCAACCCCTCCGAGTTCTCGCCGGCGAACTCCATCGAGGCCGTGATCTGGGTGGCGGTCGGCGGACGTGGCACTCTGGTCGGGGCGGTCGTCGGGGCCGTAACGGTCAATTTCCTCAAGACCACGTTTACGACTGGAATGCTGGCGCCGTATTGGCTGTTCGCGCTGGGCGCGCTCTTTATTGCGGTCACGCTGGCTCTGCCAAAAGGCATCGTTGGCACGCTCTACGAGTGGTTGGACAAGAGAGCGGAAAAGCGGACTGGCCAGAAGAACGGGCAGGCCGTCTCTCAGCCGCAGGCGGCGGAGTAGCGCGCATGTCCGACACAGCACTGAGCGTCACCAATGCGCTGCTCTACCTGGACGCTGTCAGCGTCTCTTTCGACGGCTTCAAGGCGCTGAACAATTTGTCGCTGTTCGTGGCGCCGGGGGAGATGCGTGCCATCATCGGTCCCAACGGGGCCGGCAAGACCACCATGATGGATGTCATCACGGGCAAGACGCGCCCCGACGATGGCACCGTCTACTTCGACGGCCAGCACGATCTGACCAAGCTCGACGAGGCCACGATCGCGGAGCTCGGCATTGGCCGCAAGTTCCAGAAACCGACGGTGTTCGAGACGCTGGATGTGGCCGACAACATCCGGCTTGCGCTCAAGGGCGAGCGCACACCGTTCTCGGCGCTGTTCGGCGAGCGCAACAGTATTTCCGAGGAGCGCGTGGATGCGATCCTCGAGCGTGTACGCCTTGGAGCCCATCGAGGCCGTCGCGCCGGTGATCTGTCGCATGGCCAAAAGCAGTGGCTCGAAATCGGCATGCTGCTGGCGCAGGACCCCAAGCTGCTATTGGTCGACGAGCCCGTGGCCGGCATGACTGACGCCGAGACCGAGGATACGGCGCGCCTGCTGAAGGAGATCTCGAAAACGCACTCGGTCGTCGTGGTCGAGCACGACATGACATTCGTGCGGGCGCTCGACGTCAAGGTGACCTGCCTGCACGAAGGCGCCGTGCTGGCGGAAGGAACGATCGATGCCGTCTCCGCCAACGAGCGGGTGATTGAAGTCTATCTGGGACGCTAGAAACAAAGGGGAGAAGTCGCCGTGCTGCCGCCGCATCTGCCAGCCAACCGCAAGATCGCCAACGGGACACCTGTCCGCTCCGGCCGTGCGCTCAGTCGCAAGGCTGCAGCGAAGGCCGAGGCGCGCCGGATCGAGCTCAAGGGGCCCCTCAAGATTCAAGTCGGCAAGCCGATCTCGATGATCGCCCGGATGCGCAAGGAGAAGGCGCGGCTATGCTGAGCATCGAAGGCGTCGATCTTCACTATGGCGCTGCGCAGGCGCTGCGTGGCGTCTCGCTGGAGGCGCGGATCGGCGAGGTGTGCTGCGTGCTCGGCCGTAACGGGGTCGGCAAGACGAGCCTCCTGCGTGGCGTGGTCGGCCATCAGCGCATTTCTGCCGGGCGTATCGTCTGGAACGGCGAGGATATCGGCGGGCTGGCCGCGCACGAGCGCGCACGGCGCGGCATCGCCTTTGTGCCGCAGGGCCGCGAGATCTTTCCTCTGCTCACGGTCAAGGAGAATTTGGAGACCGGCTTTGCGCTGTTGAAACGGCGCGAGCGGCGGGTCCAGGACGAGGTTTTCGAGCTGTTTCCCGTGCTCGGCTCCATGCTGCGCCGGCGCGGCGGTGATCTGTCCGGCGGCCAGCAGCAGCAACTGGCGATCGGCCGGGCGCTTGTTACGCAGCCGCGGCTGCTCGTGCTCGATGAGCCAACGGAGGGCATCCAGCCGTCGATCATCAAGGACATCGGCCGTGCCATCGTCTACTTGCGGCAAAAGGGGCAAATGGCCATTCTGCTGGTCGAGCAGTATTTCGAGTTTGCGCGCGACCTGGCCGACCGTTTTGCTGTCATGGACCGCGGACAGGTCGTCATTAGCGGAACACGCGCGGAGATGGTCGAAGCCGATGTCCGCCGCCGCCTTGCTGTCTGAGGTCCGTACGCACGCCGCTGCAGCCGCGCTCGAGAGCATTCGGGTCCAAGGTGGCGTGAGAGCGACTTTCGCGTGTGTGGATCAGCAGACGCGGGTTGCGCATCTCGCGGAGCATGGTGGGTATCGCATGCTGTTTCCGCGCACCAATGCAGCGCGCGCGGAGGCCGTTGTCATCAATACCGGTGGCGGGGTCGTCGGTGGGGACCGAGTTGCCTTCGATATCAGCGTCAAGAGCGGGGCGGATGTGGCGGTCACGACACAAGCCGCCGAGCGCATCTACCGCTCGACAGGGCCGTTCAGTGAGATCGAAGTGCGCTTGAAGGTGGCTGCCGGCGCCCAGCTCGCCTGGGTACCGCAGGAGACGATACTTTTCTCAGGTGCACGCCTCAAACGCTGCATCGGTGTGGAGGTTGCCAGCGATGGTGTGGTGCTGCTCGTGGAGTCGACAGTGTTCGGGCGCATTGCCAGCGGCGAGACAATGCTGGGCGGGCAGTTGCACGATGTCTGGCGGATCAGGCAGGAGGGGCGGCTGATCTTTTCCGAGATGACTCGGCTCGACGATGTTTGCAAGTCGGCTCTCGAGCGGCCCGCCGTTCTTCGTGGCGCGTCGGCGGCTGCGCTTCTGCTCTATGTCGGACCCGCAGCGGAGGTGCGCCTTCCTTCCATACGTGAGGCCATGCACGGCTTCCGCGGTGAGACGGGTGCCAGCGCTTGGAACGGCATGCTGGCCGTGCGATGCGTTGCGGCGGCGCCGGAAGACATGCGCCACGACGTGATGCGTGCTATCGCCATACTCTCGGGTGCGCCGTTGCCGCGCGTCTGGGCGATGTGACAGTTCGAGGGGACGATGCATCTGACGCCCAGAGAGAAGGATAAGCTGCTGATCTCCATGGCCGCCGTGGTGGCCCGGCGGCGGCTCGAGCGCGGCGTCAAGCTCAACCACCCGGAGGCGATCGCGCTGATATCCGACTATGTCGTCGAAGGCGCCCGCGACGGCAAATCTGTCGCCAAGCTCATGGAGGAGGGGGCTACCGTCTTGACGCGGGCGCAGGTCATGCCCGGGGTGGCCGAGATGATTCATGATATTCAGGTCGAGGCCACCTTTCCCGACGGCACCAAGCTCGTCACGGTGCATCAGCCCATCCGATGAGCGCCAGGGACCTCGCCCTCGTAACCCGTGCCGCCGATTTTGCCGCGCGCGTGCATACGGCGCAGCATCGCAAGGGGCTGGCGAAGGAGCCCTATGTCAATCACCTGACCGAGGTCGCGGCCCTGCTTGCCGAGGCGATCGGAGGCGACGATCCAGAGCTCATTGCAGCGGCCTATCTGCATGACACGCTCGAGGATACGGCGACGCGATACGAGGACCTGGTAACCCAGTTCGGCGTGGATATCGCCAAGCTCGTGGCCGAGGTGACCGACGACAAGAGTTTGCCGAAGGCCGAGCGTAAGCGGTTGCAGGTCGAGACCATGACCAGGAAGAGCCTTCGCGCGCAGCTTCTCAAGATTGCCGACAAGACCTCGAATCTGCGGTCGCTGGTTGCGAGCCCACCTGCCGGCTGGAGCAAGGCACGGTTGCTGGAGTACATAGAGTGGGCCGAGGCAGTGGCCAGTCAGGCGCGGGGACGCAACGCCGTGCTGGACGCCGCATTCCTGGCCGCGCTGGACAACGCCCGGCGCGAGATATCTGCGAAGGTCGATGAGGAGGGATCATGATCGTGGGTCGCGTTCTTCTTGCTGCTTCGATGCTTGCGGTGGCAAGCCCTGCATCGGCCCATGTAGGGCAGGGGCTCGGTTTCTCGATTGCCGGCGGCTTCGCACACCCGTTCCTCGGGCTCGACCACCTGGCCACCATGGTGGCGGTCGGGCTGTGGGCGGCTCTCGCCGGCGGCAAGCGCCTCTGGGTCTGGCCGGCGGCATTCGTGAGCGCCATGCTGGTGGGTGGGTTCATAGGGCATGCCGGTATTGAATTCCCGCAGGTCGAGCCGGCGATCGCGGTCTCCGTCATTACGCTTGGATTGTTGGTTGCCACGGGCCTGAAGGCGCCGATGCCAATCGGCGCTGCTCTGGTTGCCGCGTTCGCCATTTTCCATGGACATGCACACGGGGCAGAAGCGCCGGCAGAAGGATGGGCGGGGTATGCGACAGGCTTCGTTCTGGCGACGGCGATGCTCCACAGAGTCGGCATCGGCGTGGGGACCGGTCTTCAGCGAGGGATTGGCGCCCTACCCGTGCGCGCGCTCGGCATCGCGACGGCGCTGTTCGGCGTCTTCATTCTTGTGAGTTGAGGCGGATATGATTCCGGGCGAGCTGTTCGTGAAGGAAGGCGAGATCGAGCTCAATGCCGGCCGCTCGACGGTGACACTCCGGGTTGCCAACACGGGCGACAGGCCGATCCAGGTCGGCTCGCACTACCATTTCTTCGAGACCAATCCGGCACTCCAGTTCGATCGGGCACAGGCGCGCGGCATGCGCCTGGACATTCCAGCCGGCACGGCCGTGCGTTTCGAGCCTGGGCAGACGCGCGAGGTGGCTCTGATCGCCGTTGCCGGGGGGCGAAAAATATACGGTTTTCGCCAGGACGTCATGGGCGACCTTTGACGTTCTGACAGCGGGAGTGGCTGCGATGCTGCGCGTGTTGTGCCTGTGTCTGCTCTGGGTTGTTCCGGCAGCTTCCGCGTGGGCGCATCCTCCCGCAATTCTCAATCAGGCGGCGGAGAAGGCCGTCATCGAAGAGGTGGCCGAGTTCCGCAGAGTGCTGGCTGCGGCCATCGAGAAAAAGGATGCCGCGGCATTGCGGTCCCACTATGCGGATGCCTTCGTGCATACGCACGGGTCCGGCAAGGTCGACGGCAAGGATGCTCGCATCGTCTCGGCGCTGGCCGGCGATCCGGTGATCGAAAACGCGCCGGTGACCGATTTGGTCATCCGCGTCCCTGGTGGCTGGACGGCGATTGCCACCGGGATCAGTCCCATCAAGTCGATGGCCGACGGCAAGACGTATTCGTTCCGTTGGACCGCAGTCTATGTGCGCGTCGGCGACGGCTGGCAGATTGCCGCAAGCCAGGCGACGCGGCTGGCAGAGGTGAAATAGGGGGCTGGATGCCGTTCAAGATTCAACGCAGCGCCTATGCCGACATGTTCGGCCCGACGGTTGGCGACAAGGTTCGTCTGGCCGACACCGATCTTGTCATCGAGGTGGAGAAAGACTTCACCACCTACGGCGAGGAGGTGAAGTTCGGTGGCGGCAAGGTGATCCGCGACGGAATGGGGCAGAGCCAGGTCAGCAATGCCAAGGGTGCCGTTGATACGGTCATCACCAACGCGCTGATTCTGGACCACTGGGGCATCGTCAAGGCCGACGTCGGCATCAAGGCCGGCCGCATCTTTCGCATCGGCAAGGCCGGCAATCCCGATATACAGCCGGGCGTCGACATCATCATCGGGCCGGGAACCGAGGTGATTGCCGGCGAGGGTAAGATCCTCACGGCCGGCGGCTTCGATACGCACATCCATTTCATCTGCCCGCAGCAGATCGAGGAGGCGCTGATGTCCGGCATCACCTCGATGCTGGGCGGCGGCACCGGCCCGGCGCACGGCACCTTCGCGACCACGTGCACGCCCGGACCCTGGCACATCGAGATGATGATCCGGGCGGGCGATGCCTTTCCCATGAATCTCGGCTTTGCCGGCAAGGGCAACGCCGCGCTGCCCGAGGCGCTGGAGGAGATGATTAGAGCCGGCGCGTGCTCGCTGAAGCTGCACGAGGACTGGGGCACGACGCCGGCCGCCATCGACTGTGCGCTTTCAGTCGCCGACGACCACGATGTGCAGGTGATGATCCACACCGACACCTTGAACGAGAGCGGGTTCGTGGAAGACACGATAAAAGCGTTCAAGGGCCGCACGATCCATGCGTTCCACACTGAAGGCGCCGGTGGCGGACATGCGCCCGACATCATCAAAGTCGCTGGATTGAGCAATGTGCTGCCGTCGTCCACCAATCCGACGCGGCCGTTCACGGTGAACACGCTGGACGAGCATCTCGACATGCTCATGGTCTGCCACCATCTCGATCCGTCGATCCCTGAGGATCTGGCGTTCGCTGAGAGCCGCATTCGCAAGGAGACGATTGCGGCGGAGGACATCCTGCACGACCTGGGTGCGCTGGCGATGATGTCGTCGGACAGCCAGGCCATGGGCCGAATCGGCGAGGTCATCATCCGCACGTGGCAGACGGCGCACAAGATGAAGCTCCAGCGCGGTCCGCTGCCCGAGGACAAGGGGCGCGACAACGATAATTTCCGCGCCAAGCGCTACGTGGCCAAGTACACGATCAACCCGGCCATCGCGCATGGGGTGTCGAAACACATCGGCTCGGTAGAAGCCGGCAAGCTCGCCGATCTGGTGCTGTGGTCGCCGGCTTTCTTCGGCGTCAAACCCGATTGCGTGCTCAAGGGCGGAGCCATTGCGGCCGCGCCGATGGGCGACCCGAATGCGTCGATCCCGACGCCGCAGCCGGTGCATATGCGGCCGATGTTCGCGGCTTTCGGCGGTGCCGTCGGCGCGACCTGCCTGACGTTCGTGTCGAAGGCCGCGGCGGCGGGGAATCTCAAGCAAAAACTGGGTGTCGCCAAGGAACTGGTGGCGGTCGAGAACGTGCGCGGCGGTATCTCCAAGAAGAGCATGATCCACAACGACGCCACGCCCGATATCGAGGTCGACCCGGAAACCTACGAGGTGCGCGCGGACGGAGAGCTTTTGGTGTGCGAGCCGGCCAAGGAGCTGCCCATGACGCAGCGCTATTTCCTGTTCTGAGGTGCGGATGCTGCACGCCAAGTCCATTGTCCGGAAAGGCCAGCTCGGGCCGCGCGCTATTGCCGATATCATCACACTCGACCGCCAAGCGCGCTATCGGCGCCGCGTGGCGCTGAGGACGGACAGCGGGCGCGAGCTCATGCTGGACTTGGCAGAGGCCGTCTATCTTGCGGACGGCGATGGACTTCTGCTGGATGACGGCGGCATCGTTCTCGTGCGCGCTGCGGCCGAGGACCTGCTGGAGATTCATGCAGCTGACGCAATTGCGCTCGCTCGCATTGCGTGGCACCTCGGCAACCGGCATACGCCGGCGCAGATCACCGGCGACGCCATCCTGATCCAGCCCGACCATGTGCTGGCGGAGATGGTGGAAGGACTGGGGGCCCACGTACACAAGGTCAAGCGGCCGTTCGAGCCCGAGGGTGGCGCTTATGGTGGACATGGGCCGCTGCATGCGAGCCATCATCATGCCGGTCAAGGGCATCATCACCATGACCACTCGCACAGCCACAGTCATAGTCATTCGTCGCCCAGAGATACGACACGGTAGGGCATGCCCGACGGCACAGGACCAGATGCATTCTCAACCTTGGACTCGGCTGCTGTCGGCGGGCACCCGTTTCCGGCGCAACTCCTGCTGTGGCTGTCGCCGGCATTTCCCGTCGGTGGATTTGCCTTCAGCCATGGCCTCGAATGGGCAGCCGAAAGGGGCTGGGTCAAAGATCGCGTGACCCTGGAGGCTTGGCTCGTCGATCTGGTGACGCTCGGCTCGATCGCCAATGATCTGGTTTTGCTGGCGGCGGCCTGGCGCGCGGCGACAGCCGGCGACGATGCCGCCTTGCGCGAGGCTGCCGAGCTGGCCGTTGCTCTGCAGCCGTCGGCTGAGCGTCACCTGGAAGCCGTGACGCAGGGCGGCGCATTCGTTGCGCAGATCGAGGCGGCGTGGCCTTGCGATGCCGTTGCGCGTCTCAAGGGGATGCAGGGTGGCGAGATCACCTATTGCACGGCCGTCGCCGTCGCTGCTGCCGGGCATAGCATTGCGCTCGGCGCCGTGCTCGGCGGCTATGGGTTGGCGTTTGCCGGCAATCTCGTGTCGGCATCGGTGCGGCTCGGCGTGGTTGGTCAGACGGACGGCCAGCGTGTGCTGGCCGCGCTCGCCCCTGTGATCGAGAGTGCCGCCCGACGCGCGAGCACGTCGACCCTCGACGATCTGGGCGGTTTCTGCTGGCGCTCGGATCTGGCATCGCTGCAACACGAGATGCAATACACGAGGCTGTTCCGGTCATGAGCAAGACGCACGGTCCCTTGCGTGTCGGCATCGGCGGCCCGGTCGGCTCGGGTAAGACAGCGCTGATGGAAGCGCTCTGCAAGTCTTTCCGCGAGAAGTTCGATCTCTGCGCTATTACCAACGACATCTACACCAAAGAGGATGCCGAGATCCTGATGCGCGCCGGCGCACTGCCCACCGAGCGCATCATGGGCGTGGAGACCGGCGGCTGCCCACACACGGCGATCCGTGAGGACTGCTCCATCAACCTGGCCGCCGTCGGCACCATGACGAAACGATTTCCCAACCTCGACCTGATCCTGATCGAATCGGGCGGGGACAATCTCGCGGCGACATTCTCGCCCGAGCTCGCTGACATCACGATCTATGTTATCGACGTGGCGCAGGGCGAGAAGATACCGCGCAAGGGAGGGCCGGGTATCACGCGCTCCGACCTTCTGGTGATCAACAAGATCGATCTGGCGCCGCATGTCGGCGCAAGTTTGGAGATCATGGAGCGCGACACCAAGCGCATGCGCGGCGACAAGCCGTATGTGTTCACGAACCTGCGGGCTGGTGACGGCGTGAGCACGGTGGTGGAATTTGTCGAGCGGGCGGGAGGCCTCGGACGGGTGTGAGAAGCTACTCGGATATTTTAGCTGAGCCGCTGCGACCGTAATGAGCGCGGTAGCCCTGGATGCGCGCGAACAATCCCTCGACCGACACATTGAGCATCTGCGGCAGTTGGGCGGCATCGAGACCGCCCGCCTCGGTGGCCGGCTTCAGGTCCTGGCTCGTCGTGGGGCCGAACTGGCTGCCGTTGCTGATGCCCATGACGATGCGGCCCGGCCCGAAGATCTTCACGCGTGGCTTGTCGTGGACGACCAGCATGATCTCGCTCCACGGCACGGTCCGGCCGTAGAGGCTCGGGACCAGAAGCCCTGCCGACCCGAGCGACACCAAAGGTCCCGGGTTCATGATGGCATTCACGCCGGCGATCAGAATCGCGACGCCGAGACCGGCAATCCCCAACGCCGCGAGGATGCGGATCCACAACCGCCAGCCCTGGTAAGCCTCCGCCGATTGTGCGTTCTCATGCAGCATCACAGCAATCATTCCCGCAAGCACCAGCGCGAACAGGCCGCTGGCCAGAAGCTTGGTTGCCGAGGTGCGTGCCTCCAGCGGCGTCGGCAGTGGGTAGTCTTGCGGGGATGGCCATGGCTCGCGCTGGGCATTGGAGACGAGCGCGGCGTCCATCTGCGTAAGCATGTGTACACCACAGAGGCTCGATGCGTGCCCGCAACGGTGACGCGCATGGGATTGGATCAATAGAACAGGCTGGAGACGCTTTCCTCCCGCGCCGTGCGCGCGATCGCCTCGGCCATCAGCGGTGCGATCGAGAGCACGCGGATGTTTTTGGCGCCCTTGACCGCGTCGGTGGGCTGGATCGAGTTGGTGATCACCAGCGCCTTGAGCTGCGAATTCGTGATCTTCTCGACGGCCCCGCCCGACAGCACACCATGCGTGATATAAGCCATCACTTCGGTGGCGCCCTCATCCTGTAGTGCAGTTGCGGCGTTCACCAGCGTGCCGCCCGAGTCGACGATGTCGTCGATTAGAATGCAGCGCTTGCCCTTGACGTCTCCAATCACGTGCATCACCTCGGACTCGCCGGCGCGCTCACGCCGCTTGTCGCAGATGGCTATAGGCACGTTAATGCGCTTGGCGAGGCCGCGTGCACGCACCACGCCGCCGACGTCCGGCGAGACGACGACGAGCTTTGAAAGCTCATAGCGTTCCTGTATGTCGCGCACCATAACGGGAGCGGCGAACAAGTTATCGGTCGGAATGTCGAAGAAGCCTTGGATCTGGCCGGCATGCAGGTCCATGGTCATCACCCTGTCGACGCCGGCGCGCTCGATCAGGTTGGCCACAAGCTTGGCCGAGATGGGCGTGCGAGGCCCCGGCCTGCGGTCCTGCCGTGCATAGCCGAAATAAGGCATCACCGCCGTGATGCGGCGGGCCATCGACCGTTTGAGCGCGTCGACCAGGATCAACAGTTCCATCAGGTGGTCGTTAGTCGGAAACGAGGTTGACTGCAGAACGTAAACATCCTCACCGCGCATGTTCTCCTGGATCTCGACGAACACCTCCATGTCGGCAAAGCGCTTCACGACCGACTTGGTCATGGGCAGCTTGAGCGCGGTGGCGATGGCTTCGGCGAGGGGGCGGTTGCTATTGCCGGCGACCAGTTTGATACGCGGCGGGCCGCCGCCCTGGTTGTCGCGGGAGTCGAAGGGCATGGAACCGCTTCCTGCCTCGTTGTCGTCGGCGCCTTCTAGCAAGCGGGCCCGGGCGTGTAAACGGCCCGGGCCCTCGGCTGTCCGCATAATTTCTGGGCTATTTGCCTTATCAGGCTAGCTCCGTTGCCCCAAGGCGACGGCGCCTAGTTGGTCGATTTCGGCTGGGGTAGCAGCTTCATGATGCCTTGAGCAGCGGCAGCAGCAGCAGCGTCAGCGGTTTTGCCCCAAGATCCGTCCAGAGAACCTTGTGGGATCTCGTTCTTCTGCGAAACCGTTCCGAGAGCCTTGCCCTGTGGATCCTTGACGCGCCAATCGATCTGAATGGACTGTTTACCCTCCTTCGCGGCGCCGACGGTAACCTTGCCCTCGACTTTATAGGAGCCATTGGGCCGGTCGGTGAGCGCTATCCCCTGCCGCGAGAGCTCGCTCTGTAGCGCGCTCGCGAGCGCTGAACTGCCATCGCCCGGTGCGCCTGTCACAGCCGGCACCACGGCTGCAACCTCCTCGCCGCGCGGGATGCTGGCCGTCGTCGTCCCGGAGGCGGCTGTTGCACCGGAAGTCCGCTCACGCGGCGCTGTCGCGGCGGCGTCACCCGAGGCGGATGCGCTTTGGATCTGCGCCTGGCCCTGCGAGGCGCCGACTGCGGAGGGTGCCGAGGCGGACGATCCGGAGGCGACCGCGGCGTTGGCCTGACTAGGCAACCACGATCCCAGCGAGGATGCTGTCTTATCGGCGATGGCCTGGGTGACCTGTGGCGTCACGGACGCCCAAGGGTCTTTCGGGTTGACTGTTGCCGCCACCTCCTCGCCGGTGATGCGGTTGACGCGCTTGCCGGTCGGGTCGCTGACATCCCAGATGTAGGACACCTTCGTCGAGGTCTTGTCGCGCGCGGCCACGATGTAGCCGCGCAGGAGATAGTCGGCCTTGGCATCGCGATCGGGAGCGAGCGTGATGCGGTGCTTCTCGGCGGCCGAGGTCAGTTGCGTGGCAAGCTGCTTGGACACCGGGTCGGGAGCGCCGATTACGGGCGCCAGCGCAATCTTGGCCAGCGTCGCTGGCGCCGCCGCCGCTGCCTGCTGCGCCGGAGAGGTGTCGTTTGATGCGAATGGGTTGCTGAGGACCGAGCCACCGGTCTCGCAACCGGCTGCGCCCGCTCCGACAAGCACGATGGCAATGGCGGCCGCGCGTCGTCCAACAGCACGCCACGCTGAAACAGCGCCGAAGTCCGTCACAGTGACGTCCCCCTTGTGTCTTGACCCGCTGACAACCGGTGGCCGTCGTACCAACCTTGCGGCCGAACTGATTCTGATTGCCGGTACCCCAAACGAATCCCTAGCGGGTCCGCGCCGCCCCGTCCAGCCGGAGGCCCGCGATTTCCTGTTTGTAGCTCTCTTTGTTAGTCATGCTCCGCGATGAAAATAAGGCCGAAACTGTGACAAGACTAGCGCAAAACGATGGCAGAGATCTGACGGCCATAGTCCGGTTCCTTATGGTGGGTCGTGCGTCGGTAGCTGAAGAAAAGCGCATCGTGCAAATACGTGCACTGCGTGGCGCGCTCGATGGCGCCGAGCCCAGCCTGTTCCAGCCGATGAATGACATAGTCGGGCAAGTCGAAACGCGCGCGTGCGATGGGCCCGGGCCGGTGAAAGAAGCGGGCGTTGGCAGGGTCGGCGGATAGGAAACTGGCCTCGAACTCCTCGCCCACCTCGTAGGCGCCAGGGCCGATGCAGGGCCCGAGCGCGGCCCTTATGTGCTCTCGTTTGGCGCCGAGGCGCTCCATGGCAGCAATGGTGGCTTCCAGAATGCCACCAAGGGCGCCGCGCCAACCGGCATGCGTTGCACCGATGACACGGGCGTCGGGGTCCGCGAGCAGGATTGGGGCACAATCCGCAGCCAGCACGGCGACGGCCAGTCCCGGTGTGGCGGTGACGAGAGCATCGACTTTGGGATTTGCCTCCGGTCCCCACGGCCGGGTCACGATCTGCGCTTGCGCGCTGTGGATCTGGTGGCAGGTCAGCAATTGCGTGTCGGATGCCCCCAGATGCTGCGCGACGCGACGGCGGTTCTCGAGCACACGCGTGCGCTCATCCCGCGAGCCGAGACCGCAATTGAGGGACGCATAGATTCCCTCCGAGATGCCGCCCTCGCGCGTGAAAAAGCCATGTGCCAGGCCGGGAATGTTTTCGAGGGAAAGGGCCTTGATGGGTGTCAGCATGGCAATTGGGGCTCGCGGGTCTACTCAAGCTGATGGGGCACGTGACCGACGGTGAGTCCGGGAAGGGGCGGAAGCTGTCGGCTGCGCGCGCCGATTACCTTGAAGCGCGTGCCCATGCCGCCGGGAGCGAGCAGCCGCTGGGCTGCCGTCTCGATTTCCAGGGCCTTTGCGGGATTGGCGGCCATCAGTCGGCTCGCTCTTTCGATCAGCCCGAGCGCGCCCAGGAAGTCGGCCTGGGTCATCGGGCCGTCGCAGGTCAGATGGGGCGACGCCGTCAGACGATCCGCCAGCGCTGCGAAATCGACATGCATGGTCAGATCGGCTTCGCCCGGTGAGCACAGCGGGTGCTCGTATCGATGCTGGCGCACGGCCTGGAGCGTGTCGCCAGGCGTCGATCGCTCGTGTCCATAGTCGATGAGCAAAGCGACTGTCATGTGCTGCTGCGCCTGCGCGGCGAGCCAGTCGAGAAGGGAGAAGTCCCCGACCTCGACGATGTCGTGCTCATGCGCGCCGGGGAAACGCTCGCTCAACAACCTCGACACGCCGGCATCAGGAGGCGCGCCGCAGTCAAACTGCAGCAGGCCTTGTGCATCGATGCTGACAGCGCGCTCGGCCCAACCCGTCTTCGTCCACTCATACTGGCGGGCCGGCAAGGCATCAAGAAACTCATTGGCAACAACGATGCTGGCGCACGGTGCGGGCTCCGGCAAGGCATCGAGCCATGTGACGGGCACCGAAGCATCGCGCAGCAGCGACTGTTGTTGGGTGCGGAGCGGGCCGCTCGTTTCGACAAGGCGGATGCACAGAGCAGAGAGGAAATCCGGAACCAGCCGGACTGCGTTCAGCACGTCGCGCATCATGGTGCCGCGACCGGGCCCGGCCTCGATGAGGCGGACCGGATCGGGGCTGCCCATCTGCCGCCAGACGACAGAACACCACAGTCCGACCAGCTCGCCGAACATTTGGCTGATTTCGGGAGCGGTGACGAAGTCGTGGCCGATGCCGGCGTGCGCGCGATAGTAGCCGTGCTCCGGATCGTGCAGGCAGGCTTCCACATATTCGGCAACTGTGATCGGTCCCGTGCGCCTGATCCGCTCGGCAAGTTTTTCGGCAAGCGGCGTGCGGCGGCGCTCTGCAGGACCACAGCTCATGCAGGCGCGCGCGTTCTGCCGCGCAGAATGAGCCAGCCGCCGAAGGCCAGCATGGGGATCGAATACAACATGCCTTTGGTCAGTCCCGCACCTTCGAAAAGGCCAGTGTACTCCTCGATCTTGAAGAACTCGCAGATAATGCGAAAGACACCATAGCCTGCGAGAAAAGCGCCGCCGACAACCCCAGGCGTTTTCAATGCCAACTTGTGGTGCGTCAGCCAGCGCAGAATGAAGAACAATACAGCACCTTCGAGGAATGCCTCGTAAAGCTGGCTGGGATGGCGCGGCATGGGCCCCCAGCCGGGGAAGACCATGGCCCAAGGGACATCGCTTTCGCGGCCAACGACCTCGGAATTGATGAAATTGGCAAGCCGCCCGAAGAAGAGGCCGAAGGGCACGCTTGCGGCGACCAGGTCCATGACGGTAAGTGGCGTCACGGCGTGGCGTCGTGCGAACAACCACATGGCAAGAATGGTTCCGAGCATGCCGCCGTGGAAGGCCATGCCGCCATTCCAGATCTTGAGGATATCGATGGGTCTTTGCAGATAGAGCAGCGGCTCGTACAGCAGAACGTGCCCGAGCCGGCCGCCGACCACGACGCCGAGCGCTACCCAAATGAAGAGATCGTCTGTCAGGTTTGGAGCGAAGGGCGGCTTGCCTCCGGGCCACAGGCGCGTATCGGCAACGAGCCGCTTCATGTACAGCCATCCGAGCAGGAGTCCTGCAACGTAAGCCAGGCCGTACCACTTGATAGACAAGGGACCGAGCTGCAGGGCTACGGGGTCGATGGACGGATAGGGGATGGCGAGTGGGCTCATATTATGGATGCTTTCCGGCCGAATACTTGCGTGACGTGGAGGAACGCGCCTCGGCCTGTCAAGTCGGGTTCGGGCCGCCTTGAACCAGGTCGCGCTGCGTCCCATAGTCTCTATAGCTGGGCTGCAAGGTCCGCTGTCCGCTTTTTGCTGGCTGCACAATGACGCAAACGAACAACCGCATATTCGACGAGCTTGCCAGGCTGATGACAGATGCAGCCGGCGCCGCGCAAGGCATGCGCCGCGAGATCGAGACGCTATTCAAGTCGCAAGGCGAACGCATGTTGCGCGAGATGGACGTCGTCTCGCGCGAGGAGTTCGAGGCGACGAAGGCCATGGCCGTGAAGGCGCGTGAGGAGAACGAGGCGCTGGCGGCGCGGCTGGCCGCGCTCGAGGCCGAGCTTGCGGCGCTGAGGTCCAGTCGTTGACTAGTGTGATGATCGAGAAGTCCGCTTCATCGCGCTGGGCTGGGTTCGTGAGCGGACTTCTCGATCTAAAGGACACTAGCTGCGCTCGCAGTTCGGTGCCGGACGCAATCGCCACAACTGCTTTTCCACTTTGTTTGCAGCAGATCTCCACAGGCCATTAAGCATTTTTCCAACGCGCGTGATTTTTCTGTTGCTGCCCGAGGTTCGTCACTTTGGCCGTGGACAATAGGACCATTGCCTTGCGACTCGTGCCCCCCTTTGTTTACGTCGCTCAGTTTGCTGCGCCGGACCAAATGGGAAGGCCAGCATGGGCGCCACGGAGCGAGGAAAGCGAATGGCAACGGCTGAAGTGGGCTACCAGCGCGTCACGAACCCGATCGATCTCGTCGATCAGGTTGCGTCCAATCATGGCTGGGCTTGCGAGCGGACCGCTGACGACGAGATGACGCTGACGGTCGCCGGAAGCTGGACCGACTATCACGTTTCCCTCAATTGGCGCGATGATCTGGAGTCGCTGCACATTGCGTGCGCGTTCGACTTCAAGGTGCCGGAAAACAGGCTAGGTGAGGTCTACCGGCTGATTGCCCAGATCAACGAGCAGCTCTGGCTCGGGCACTTCGATCTGTGGACGCAAGAGGGCCTCATCATGTTCCGCCAAGGCCTCATGCTGAATGGCGCCATTGCCACGGCCGCACAGTGTGAAGCGCTGCTGCGCGCCGCGCTCGAGGCGTGCGAGCGCTACTATCAGTCCTTCCAATTTGTAGTCTGGGCCGGCCGGGAAAGCCGCGAGGCGCTCGCCTCGACGATGTTCGAGACCCAGGGCCAGGCCTGAAGTCGCAACCGCTCCTTTAGCTTTCGTACTCGCCATGCGCCACGCGCGATCCTAAAGTCGCGCGTGGCGTAGATTTTTATCTGCCGGGTTATGCGGGCGGAGGCTGCGATGGCGTTGAAGCTGGATGGCGATCTGGTGCTGGCCGGGGCCGGCAATATGGGAGGCGCTCTGCTCGCAGGTTGGCTCGAGCAAGGACTCGATCCCGGGTGTATCCTGGTCCAGGACCCGGCGCCGCCGCCGCGCATCGGCGAACTGCTGCGCAAGCATGGAGTACGTGTGCAGGCCGAGCTTTCCGCACGTGAGCGGCCTCCGGCCGTGCTGCTGATGGCGGTGAAGCCGCAGATCATGGAGGAGGTGTTTCCCCCGCTGGCCAAGCTGGTTGGAACAGACACGGTCGTGCTGTCGGTAGCGGCAGGGCGCACCATCCGCAGCTTCGAGCGTCATTTGCCGTCGCGCACGGCCGTGGTGCGCTCGATCCCCAACACGCCGGCAGCGGTGGGGCGCGGCATCACGGTTGCTACGGCCAATCCTCACGTTTCTGCAGACCAGCGCAGGATCTGCCAGGAGCTGCTGTCAGCCGTAGGCGAGACGGCTTGGGTGGACGACGAGGCTCTGATCGATCCCGTCACGGCCGTCTCCGGCTCCGGGCCAGCTTACGTCTTTTACCTCACTGAGTGCCTGGCGGAAGCCGGCGTCAAGGCAGGCCTGGCCCCAGATCTTGCCCACAAGCTGGCGCGCTGGACGGTAGCGGGGGCGGGCGAGCTGCTGCATCGCTCCGACCAGCCAGCGGACGTCCTGCGCAAGAATGTCACCTCGCCGAACGGCACGACCTTCGCTGCGTTGCAAGTGTTAATGGCTGAGAAGGGGTTGCAGCCGTTGATGACCGAGGCTGTACTGGCCGCCACACGGCGCTCAAAGGAACTGGCGAGCTAGGCCGCTTGCGCAGAACTGCGACGGCAATCCCTGCTTCAATGCGCGGGGGGCACGCACTATGTAAAGTGCTGGAGCGTATGGAGGATTGCCATGCTCGATCTAGCGACACCCCGAGGCGCCATCATCGCTGCGGCGTTGCGGCTTGCGGCGGAACGGCCTTGGGCGCAGGTCATGCTTGCCGACATCGCGGAGGCGTCAGGCACGACGCTGCTGGCGCTCAAGAAGGAATTTGCTTCCAAAGGCGAAATCCTGGCGGCCTTCATGGCGGCTGTCGATGATCAGATGCTGGCCCACGCGCCGCGCCGCGCGGCGGAGCAACCCGCGCGCGATGCGCTGTTCGAGGTCATCATGGGCCGCTTCGATGTGCTCGCGCCCTACAAGGCCGCGCTGCGATCGATCGCCGGCAGTGGCGTGCCGGAGCCGGTCCTGATCAGTCCGCTCCTTGTTTCGCAACGCTGGATGCTCGAGGCTGCGGGTGTCGGCACGGGTGGGCTCGAGGGCGGCTTCAGGATCGCAGGTCTTGCAACGGTCTACGCATCGGTGTTTCGCACTTGGCTTGCGGATGACGATCCGGGTCACGCCCGCACCATGGCAGCGCTGGACAGGCGCCTGCGGCGTGGGGAGCGAACGCTCAAGCGTATCGACGAGGTGTGCTCAGGGCTGATGCGCTTCGCATCTGCGGCCATGCCACGCGGCTTCGGCACGCGTCCGCGCGACCCGGACGATCGCGGGCAACCGGCACAACCGTCGACGCCGTCACCAGGGCCGTCGTTGTAACGTTCAATGCTCGGGGGGAGAAGGTGAGCGAGACCACGCCGGCGGGCCAGATCACGTTCGACGACTTTCTCAAAGTCGATATTCGCGTCGGCACGATTGTGGCGGCCGAGGCCTTCCCCGAGGCCAGAAAGCCGTCGCTGAAGCTCAGAATCGATTTCGGGACGGGCATCGGCATCAAGAAGAGCTCAGCCCAGATTACCAAGCACTACACGCCGGAAACACTCATCGGCCGGCAGGTCGCAGCGGTGGTGAACTTTCCGCCGCGCCAGATCGGCAAGTTCATGTCCGAGGTGCTGACGCTGGGTTTTCCCGATCAGGATGGCGAGGTCGTTCTGCTCGGGCCGGAGCGCGCGGTTTCTGATGGGGGCAGGCTCTTTTAGCGTGATAGGTTGCGGAAGCAGCGGCATACCGCTGCTTCCAGAATTCGTTCAACTAGCAGCGGTGGCAGGAGCGGACTGAGCGACGGCACTTGCCCCAGCGCCAGCGGACGCAGCGCGAGTGGCAGTGATAGTAGCGACGGCAGTGAACCGGCTCAGCAAGCGGTTGTGAGGTCAGCGGCGCGAGTTCTGGCAGTGGCGTCATGTTGGACATGGGACCGGCTTGTGCTGAGCCGGCGAATGCCATCACGCCGGATGACAGGGCCAGTACAGCCCACAGCTTGCGGGGTGCGAGCATTTTTTTACTCCTCCTCTGGGTGCAGGCGTTTCCGGCGTGATCCGTGGGCAGCTTAACTTGGGAGCTGGCTCGCAACCAATGGGTTTCGTTGGCTATTCTGTGCCAAGCCCATCGGGTTTCTGGCTCGCGTGGCGAGAAGGACGCAGTCAGAGCGGGACCCGTATGACAGCCCTGAGACCGCCCATGGAGCTCTCGCCCAAAGCGATGTCTCCGCCGTGGCTTTTGGCGATGTCGCGGGCAATCGCCAGCCCCAGCCCTGAGTTACCCTCATCCTGATTGCGGGCATGGTCGAGCCGATAGAAGGGCTTGAAAACGTTGTCGCGCTCTCGCGGCGGGATGCCGGGACCATCATCGTCGACCTCGACCCTCAGCCACTGCCGGTCGGTCCCGGCCCGAATGACGATCTGATCGCCAAAGCGCGCAGCATTGGAGACGAGGTTTGTAATAGCCCGCTTGAACGCATTGCGCTTCAGGGGCAGCACTAAATCGCGCCGCCGGCGCCGCAGCTTCAACTCCACGGGCTTGCCGAAATACTGGACGTCCGCGTGAACCTCCTCGAGCAAGTCGCGCACGTTGGTCGGCTCCGCTACCTCGCCACCATCACCTTTGGCGAAAGCGAGATAGTCCTCGAGCATGTGCTGCATTTCATTGACGTCGGCTTTCAAGGCGCGCACGCCCGGGTCGTCGCCCAAAAAGGCGAGCTCCAGTTTGAAGCGGGTCAGGACGGTCCGCAGATCGTGACTGACGCCGGCCAACATGGTCGTGCGCTGGTCGACGTGCTGGGTTATGCGCTCGCGCATCTCGATGAAGGCTTGCGCGGCCTGCCGCACCTCGCGGGCGCCGCGCGGCCGGAAATCGTCCGGCACAGGCCGTCCCTTTCCGAAAGCATCGGCGGCCTCGGCAAGTCTCAGAATCGGCCGGATCTGATTGCGCATGAAGAGGATAGCGACAGTCAGCAGAACAATGGATGTGCCCATCATCCACATCAGGAAGATATGCGAATTGGAGGCATAGGTCTGATGTCCGCTGGCGATGAAGCGGAGTACGGCATTGTCATGCTTGATGCGGATTTCGACGTGACGGGACTGCCCGACGGTATCGATCCAGAACGGTCGCTTGATCTGCTTTCTGATCTCGTTCGAAAGCGTGCGGTCGAGAAACGCGAAGAAGGGCTTTGGCTGCATTGTCGGCAAGTCGCCCGGGGGCAGTATCTGCAGCGACAGGCGCAGCCTGTCGCGCGCCATCTCGATGAGACGGGCGTAGTTGTCGTCGATGCCGTAGCTCTCATAGACGTCGATCAGAGCAGCGATGTCGCGGGCAGTGGCTTCGGACAAACGCCGTGTGACCGACTGCCAGTGCCGCTCCATGAACGAGAACGCGACGACGCTCTCGAGCAGAACGATCGGCGCAATAATAATGATCAGCGCGCGGGCATACAGTCCCTTGGGCATCGCGTCGGCCAGAAAGGCCGAGAGGCGCTGGAAGGCGTCGCGCAATGCCGGGCCCTTCAGCCGCTCCGAGAGACTACGTGTGCCCCGATGCGCGGCCTCCAGCGCCTTCTCATACGCGGCAGCTACTTGCGCCTGCACGCTGGCTCTCCAACCCCCTGGTCAATGTCTAGTCAATGTAGAGAATGTAGCCCTTGCCACGGACGGTCTGCAGATAGATCGGGTTCGAAGGATCGGTTTCGATCTTGCGGCGCAGACGATTGATCTGCACGTCGATGGCGCGTTCGCTGCCGGTAGAATCGTCGCTCGCCAGCTCGTGCCGGGCGATCGGCGAGCCGAGGCGGCTGGCGAACAAGCGCAGGAGATCGCGCTCACGCTCCGTGAGCTTGATCGCCTCCTCACCGCGCTTGAGCTCGCCACGCCCGACATGGAAAGTGTAGTCGCCCATGCGGATTTCCTCACGCGGGCCGGCCTCTATGCGTCCGCGTCGCATGATGTTCTGCAGCCGCAGCACCAGCTCGCGCGGCTCGAAGGGTTTCGTCACGTAGTCGTCGACGCCGGCCTCCAGCCCTTCCACACGGTCCTCCGGCTCGGCCTTGGCCGTCAGCATGCAGATCGGAACAGGAGAGATGCTCTTGAGGTTGCGGGCAAGCTCGAGGCCGCTCTCGCCTTGCATCATGACGTCGAGGATGACGAGGTCGAAGGATAGGCCGCGCATGGATGCGCGCGCGGTGTTGCAGTCGTGCGCGGTGGTGACGCGGAACCCGTTCTCGAGCAGATAGCGTCCGAGCAGATCGCGAATGCGCTGATCGTCATCGACCAGCAGCACGTGCGGTGCATCGTCTGGCAGCGGGTCCCGCCGCTGACTGCTCGTGTTCCCCGTCCCCGTCATGCTTGCCCCTGTGTAACGTCTAGTGTGATGATCGAGAAATTCGCCAGTATTTGCAGCAGGTCCGTGAGCGAATTTCTCGATCTGAATCACACTAGCAAATCAACTTGCTAGTGTCCCTTCGATCGCGAAGTTCGTTCAACCGTTGCCGCGAGATCCGACGAACTTCGCAATCGGGACACTACGTGGCGAGCTCGGGATCCCGTATCAGCGCTGCAACCTCGGTGCGCTCGCGACCGCCGATCATGGCGAACAGGAACTGCCGCGTCGAGATGTCTGCGCCGGCGCCGGCGGTTCTCAGTGCCTCGGCGACGCGCGCCGCCTGAAGCGCAACGAGGCGACGAGCCAGCGCTGTGCCTTTCTCCGTCAGTGCGAGCCGGCGCTCGCGGCGATCGAGCTCGCCGGCCGCCTGCACGATGTAGCCCTGATCGACCAATTGCTTCAGAACGCGGGCGAGACTCTGCTTGGTGATCTTCAAGATGCCGAGAAGGTCGGCAACTCTAAGGCCCGGATTGCGATTGACGAAATGCAGCACCCGATGATGCGCACGGCCGAACCCGAGCTCGGCGAGCACGGCGTCGGCCTCCCCGGTGAAGTCGCGATAGGCAAAGAACAGCAGCTCGACGAGTGTGACGAGACGAGGATCGGGCTCCGGCCCTGCCGACAGCTTCGGCTTGGCGGCGGTGCCTCGCTGGTGCACCGTCGATGCGGTTACGTCAGTCATGTTGACTTATTTGCAGGCGATTGTTAGTCGTGGCAAGTCATTTTGCGAGGCTTGGCAAAGCGCGGTTCACTCCGGATTTCGCGCTTCTGGTGGCACTTTCTACGCAGAATGACGGCTTTCGCGGCTCTTCGATGACGCTCGCCAAGAACGACGTTCAATAGGGCCCTCGGAGGACGATCCCATGGCGGCTGCGCTTGTTCCCTATCACGATCGAGATGGCTTCATCTGGTACGACGGCAAGCTCGTGCCGTGGCGCGAGGCCACGTTGCACGTGTTGACGCACGGCCTCCACTACGCGAGTGCCGTGTTCGAGGGCGAGAGGGCCTACGGCGGGCGGATCTTCAAACTTCATGAGCATACCGAGCGTCTGATCGAATCCGCGCGCATGCTCGACTTCGAGATCCCTTACAGTGCCGAGCAGATCGACGCTGCCTGCAACGAGGTCATGCAGGCCAACAAACTGGTCGACTGCTACGTGCGCCCGATTGCCTGGCGCGGCAGCGAGCAGATGGGCGTCTCGGCCCAGCTCAACAAGATCCATCTGGTTGTGGCGGCCTGGGACTGGGGCTCCTATTTCGATCCCAAGGAGCGCCTGCGCGGCATTCGCATTGCCTTGGCGCAGTATCGCAGGCCCGATCCGGCGACCATTCCCGCCAAGGCCAAAGCGACCGGCCTCTACATGATCTGCACCATCGAGAAGCACCGCGCCGAGAAAGCCGGCTACGCCGATGCGCTGATGTACGACTGGCGCGGGCGGGTGGCGGAGTGCACGGGTGCCAACATCTTCTTCGTCAAGGACGGTGCGCTGCACACGCCCACCCCCGACTGCTTCCTCGACGGCATCACGCGCCGCACGGTCATGGAGCTGGCCAAGCGACGCGGCATCGCGGTGCACGAACGCACTATCATGCCGGACGAGCTGCCGAGCTTCACAGAGTGCTTCATCGTCGGGACGGCCGCCGAGGTGACACCCGTGCGCGAGATCGGACCCTACAACTATCAGCCTGGCCGGATCTCAAAGTCGCTGCTGAACGACTACATGGCAGCCGTGCAGCCGGCTAAAAAGGCGGCCGAGTAGCGGAGCACCGGCAAGGCTTGCGATCAGCGTTGCGCGGCGGGCACAGGTTCCTGAACTCTTAACGCATTGCCTGGGCTTCGATTGCAGGCGGCCTGCAACTGCGGAAGACTGCGGATATTCGGGCGCTCGAGCGCCGGGAGAAGCCGCCATGCCCCATACGAGCACATTCCTGTTTGCTGCCGCCTTGCTCAGCGCGGCTGTCCTTGGATTGGCGACGTGGCCTGAGCGAGCGTCCGCGCAGCAGGCCGTCGGCATCGATCCTGGCCGCGATTGCCAGACCGTCCGCACCTGCGATTTCTCCAGGACCGGCCGCGTGCGCGGTTGCCTGTCGTCCTATACGTGCCGCACCTGCCGGCTGGTGACGGCCCGCTGCACGCTGGCGGGCCGCTCGCGCTGCCAGGAGGTTGTCTGCACCTGGGGCGGCTGAGCAGCCGTAATGTTCGAGCACTTAAGCATTCCAGCCCATACCGGCGGGTGTTGGCTGCTGCCTGAAAGTCTTCCCTTGAACTCTGGGGCTCAGCCGGTACTCTCGGGCTGATCCCGGCACTCAGCGAGCGGCCAGGAGCGCAACCTGCGCTGATGTCCAGCTTTGCCGGCTGGCGTAGGAAGAAAATCAACAAGACGGCAAGCGCTAAAGGGAGGATATGATGAGACTTGGCTCGAGAGCCGCATTCGCACTTCTTGTCGCAGCGATTGGCGCGACACCCGCGTTGGCGGAGACGCCCAAGCGTGGCGGCATCCTGAATTTCGCGGTGACCGCCGAGCCGCCGAACTACGACTGCCATGCCTCGCAGACGTTCGCGCTGCTGCACCCCGTCAGTCCAATGTTCTCCTACCTGGTGAAATACGACAGCAGCCAGGGTGGCAAGATCGTCGGCGATCTCGCCAAGAGCTGGGACATGGCCAATGACGGGCTTACGTACACGTTCAAGCTGCACGAGGGCGTGAAGTTTCACGACGGATCGCCCCTGACCTCGGTCGACGTAAAGGCCTCATTCGATCGCATCGCCAATCCGCCGACGGGCGTTGTGTCGCTGCGGAAGTCCGCATACTCGATCGTCAAAAGCATCGACGCCCCCGATCCGACCACGGTCATCTTCCGGCTGAGCGAGGTGAGTGCGTCGATGCTCGATGTCCTGGCTTCGCCCTTCAACTGCATCTACAGCGCGGCCAAGATCAAGGACGATCCGAAGTTCCCGGAGGCCAACATTCTGGGCTCGGGCGCCTACCAGTTCGTGGAATATGTGCGTGGATCGCACCTGACGACCAAGCGTTTCGAGGGCTACTTCCGACAAGGCCTGCCCTATCTCGACGGCTACAAGGCGTTCTTCGTAAAGACGAACGCCGTCGTGCCCGGCATGATCGGCGGCCAGTTCGATGTGGAGTTTCGTGGCCGCACGCCGAGCGAGCGCGACCAGATCATGAGCTCGGCCGACAAGGAGCGCTGGGTTCTGCACGAGGGGCCGTGGGCGACGAACGACATCGTCATCTTCAATACGGAGAGGAAACCGTTCGACGATCCGCGCGTGCGCCGCGCCCTCTCGCTGGCCATCGACCGCTGGAACGGCAACGAGGCGCTGTCGAAGATTACGATCGTCAAGGCCACGGGTGGCATGCTGCGTCCGGGTTACGAGTACGCCTTGCCGGAATCGGAGATCGAAAAGATCCCGGGCTACTGGCGCGACATCGAGAAGTCGCGTGCGGAGGCGAGGCGGCTGCTCAAGGAGGCCGGTCAGGAGAACCTGAAATTCCAGCTTCACAACCGCACGCTGGCGGAGCCCTACACGCCGGTGGGCGTGTTCCTGATCGACCAGTGGCGGCGCATCGGGGTAACGGTGGAGCACTCGCAGGTCGAAACCACGCCCTACTTCGGCAACATGGTCGATGGCAAGTTCGAGGTCGCGCTTTATCCCGTTACGGTGCCGGCCGATGATGTGACCGCGCAGCACCAGTCCTATCTCACGAACCAGAAGTCGCCGATCAGCTACTCGCGCCACAAGGACGCGAAGCTCGATGAGTTGTGGGACCAGCAGAACCGGACGCTCGATGTCGCCAAGCGCAAGGCCCTCGTGCATGAGTTCGAGAAGCAGCTGCTGACAGAGAACTACAGCCTGACGGTACACTGGTGGCAGCGCATTATCGTGCATCACAAGAAGGTCAAGGGCTGGCATATGTCGTCGAGCCACTTCCAGGGCCAGGACCTGATCGGGGTATGGCTCGATCAGTAGCGGAGCTGGGGGGATGAGCAGATGAGTCCGTACACGATCGACCGGACCTCCAACTCGCGCCGCAAGGCAGTGGAGGACTGGCTGTGGGGACTAGACCTCGTCTCCCCGTCATTGCGCGAAGGAGTTGTTACGGCCTGGACCAGCGCCTGGGCGTCAAGCCCCTACGAGCGGCTGGAGGACATGCCGTTCTCGGCCGGCATCGACTATCCGTTGATGAGCCACGTCAACGAGGTGACGCAAGCGGGCGTCGATCTCGCCAAACGGGCGAAGGCGGATTGGAAGATCGAGCTCGACAACGACCTGCTGGTGCCGATTCTGATCCTGCACGATGTCGACAAGCCGCTGATGTACGTGCGCGAGGGCGCGGAAGTCGTGGGCTCGACTCTGTCGAAGGAGATCCCGCACGGCGTCGTCGGGGCGATGCTGCTGAAGGAGCTGGGCTTCTCGCACGAGATCGTCAGCGTGGTGGCCACGCATTCGCCGAAGATGCCGTTCCACAACCGCGGCTGGCCCGCCTACGTGCTGCACTATGCGGACATGTTCTCGGCGGACCACGCCTACATGACGGTGGGCAAGGAGCCGTCGTTCCAGAAGCACGCGACTTAGGCGGGCGAACTAGGTGGGCTTGGGTTTGCGGCGCAAGCTGGGCTTTTCCGCAGGCAGCAGCGGATTGATCACCTGCTGCCGCTTGGCCGCGACCATGCGAGGTGCGCCCAGGAAACGAACGCCTACCTCATTGCCATTGCGCCATACGACTTCGCAGCTCGCCTCCAGGCCGTCGATCTGAATGATCAGCTCGAAGGTATCAGGGGCGCTGACCGATCCGTCGACGCGTACGCGGGCGCCGGTGTCGGAGATGTCGCGCACCGTGCACGACAGGGTGGAGTGCCGCTCGTTGTAGGCCACAAGGCCGGCCTTCAGGACGCGGCGTCGCAACGCTCTGCGCTGCTCGCCATCGCTCTTGGCAACCGTGTTGCCCTGGACCTGAAACTGTACGACCGTACTCACGACAGTCACTCCGGATCGGGTCCGGCGCAATTTGTGTCTTGGCGATGAACCGCGCGCAATCGAACCCTTGTACTAAAATTAGCAGACCGCGGTTAAGGCCCGATTAAGGGTCGTACATACCCGTAAAACTTGATGAATATCCTTACCATCCCTTGAATGGCGTCTCAGGCACTGGCGTCCTGGGCGGCTTGCGCTCTCGGTAGGCCATGAGGTTGTCGACGACGAGCTGGCCCATCTGGTCGCGCGTGAAGACGGATGCCGAGCCCACGTGCGGAACAATGGTCGCGTTCTCGAGGGTGAGAAACTCCGGATTGACCTTCGGCTCGTTCAGGAACACGTCGAGGCCGGCGGCAAGGATGGTCTTGTTCTTGAGCGCGGCGATAAGCGCCGCCTCGTCGACGATGCTGCCGCGCGCCATGTTGATGAAGATGCCACGCGGGCCGAGCGCTGCCAGAACTTCGGCATTGATGATGTTCTGAGTGGCGGGGCCGCCGGGCAGGATAGCGAGCAGGATATCGACGTCGCGGGCCATGGTCACGAGGTCGGAATAGTGCGGATAACCGACATCGGGCTGCCGGCGCCGCGCGTAGTAGCTGATCGGCATCCCGAAGGCTTCGAGCCGGCGCGCGATGGCGCGGCCGATACGGCCAAATCCCATGATGCCGATCTTGCGATCGCGCAGGCTTCCGGGCGTCAAACGGTAGTCGCCCTCCTTGGCCCACCGGCCGGCGCGCATGTAGGCTTCGGCCTTGGAGAGCTCCCGCACCGTCATGAGCAGCAGGCCAAGGGCGGTGTCGGCGACCTCCTCGTTGAGGACATCTGGCGTGTTGGTGATGACGATGCCCCGGCCAACCGCCGTAGGCACGTCGATGGTGTCGTAACCGACCCCGAAATTGCCGATGACCTTCAACGCCGGCAGGCGGGCCAACAAGGCCGCATCAGTCTTCACGCCGGTATGGGAGCCGGTGCAGACGGCCTCGATCCGCGGTCCGACGCTTTGGACCAGGGCACTCACGTCGCCCACCTTGTGCATCCAATGCACCTCGAATGCTGCCTCCAGCTGATCAGCGATCAGCGGCATCATGGGACCCGTAGACAGCAAGGCGGGCTTGGACATCGATAGCTCCCCTAAAGTGTTCCTGG
Organism: uncultured Alphaproteobacteria bacterium; assembly: GCA_963806735.1. Lineage (GTDB taxonomy): Bacteria > Pseudomonadota > Alphaproteobacteria > Rhizobiales > Hyphomicrobiaceae > CADEFX01. The sequence continues at coordinate 167,004 of CAWEBE010000003.1, forward strand.
CTCGTACCATTCGGCGGGTATGCCAGCAATCCCGGCCGCCGCCCGAGATTCTGGCATCATTGGGGTTTGGGGTAACCGAAACGGGCTAGGCTCATATTAACCATAAGTGGACAAGTCCCTGTGGAACCTGCCATTGTGACAAGGACCGCTCGTCGCTGCGAGGGCCCCAATGGACGCTTGGCGCGGGGCCAAGCGTGCGGCAGCGGGCAGAAGAGCCTCCCTGATCGGGGAGGCTCTTTTGCTTTAGGCGCCAATTGCCAAAGAGCAGCGTCCGGCACACAACCGCTGTCATGAACGGTAAGCGATACGATGTCGCCATCATCGGCGGCGGCCACAACGGGCTGACCTGTGCAGCCTATCTGGCGCGCGCCGGGCTCGATGTCATCGTGCTCGAGAAAAATGAGCAGGCGGGTGGCGCTGCGGTGACCGAGGAATTCCATCCCGGCTACCGCAATTCGGTGGCCAGCTACACGGTCAGCCTGCTCAATCCGAAGGTGATTGCCGATCTCGATCTGGCGCGGCACGGACTGGTCATCGTCGAGCGGCCGGTGGCGAACTTCTGGCCCGTCGACGAGCGCCGCTATCTGCTGATGCCGTATGGGCTCGCCAAGCGGCAACAGGCGATCGCAGCCTTCTCGCACCGCGACGCTGACCGCCTGGCCGACTACGATGCCGCGCTGGAGCGCGCGACGGCGGTGCTGCGCGACCTCGTGCTGAAGACGCCGCCGAATGCGGGCGGCGGCATCATCGAATTGATCCGCAGCGCTGCCATCGGCCGCAGGCTGCTCGGCCTTTCGCTCGACGATCAGCGGCTGATGGTCGATCTCTTTACGAAGAGCGCCGCCGACTTCCTGTCGCAGTGGTTCGAGAGCGATGTGGTGAAGGCCGCGTTTGCGTTCGATGGCATTGTCGGCGCCTACGCCTCGCCGCACACGCCGGGCACCGCCTACGTACTGCTGCACCACTGCTTTGGCGAGGTCAACGGCAAGCCCGGCGTCTGGGGACATGCCGTGGGCGGCATGGGCGCCATCAGTGACGCAATGCGCCGATCGGCCGAGGCGTCCGGGGCCCTTATTAGGACCGGCGCTCCGGTCGAGAGCGTGTTGATGGAGGGAGATCGTGCTGCGGGCGTCGTGCTCGCAAGCGGCGAGCGCGTGATTGCGCGCGTCGTCGCTGCCAATGTCGGCCCCAAGCTGCTGTTCCGCGATCTGGTTCCCGAGGCCGTGGTCGAGCCGGCAGTGCGACGACGCTTCACGGACATCAAGACGGGCTCGGGCACCTTCCGCATGAATGTCGCGCTGTCGGAGCTGCCCGATTTCCGCTGCCGCCCCGGCACCGGCCGGCAGGACCACCACGCCAGCGGCATCATCATCGGGCCGAGCATCGACTACCTGGAGCGCGCCTGGCTCGATGCGCGCACGCACGGCTGGTCGCTGCAGCCGGTGGTGGAGATGCTGATCCCGTCCACGCTCGATGCCGGTCTCGCGCCTGCGGGCAAACACGTGGCGAGCCTGTTCGTGCAGCATGTGGCGCCGCGGTTGCCTAACGGGCGGAGCTGGCGCAACGAGGCCGAGAAGGAAGCATTTGCCGACTTGGTGATCGACACCGTCACCGGGCACGCGCCGAATTTTCGCGACGCCGTCGTGGCTCGCCAGGTCCTCTCGCCGCTGGACCTGGAGCAGCGCTTCGGTCTCGTCGATGGCGACATCTTTCATGGACAGCTGTCGCTCGACCAGTTGTTCTCGACACGTCCGGTGCTCGGCCATGCGGATTACCGGATGCCAGTGCGAGGCTTGTATCTGTGTGGCTCCGGCGCGCATCCGGGCGGTGGAGTCACGGGGCTTCCCGGTCACAACGCGGCGCGCGAGATCATCAAGGACCTGAGGCGGCGATTTCGTTCCGTGTGATGCCATGCTCGTTGAGCAGCCGTGCAGTGCCTAGTGTCCCGATCGCGAAGTTCGTCGGCATTTGCCGCAAGCTCTCAGCGAACTTCGCGATCGAAAGGATACTGGCGAGTTCATAATTCTAGTGTGATTCAGATCGATAAATTCGCTAAGGCCAAGCTGCGAGTACCGGCGAATTTCTCGATCATCACACCATTGTCCCGATCGCGAAGTTCGTCGGCATTTGCCGCAAGCTCTCAGCGAACTTCGCGATCGAAAGGACACTGGCGAGTTCATAATTCTAGTGTGATTCAGATCGATAAATTCGCTAAGGCCAAGCCGCGAGCACCGGCGAATTTCTCGATCATCACACTAGGGTCGGATGACAATCGGTGCCAAAACGCGCTAGGTAGGTTGTCCGGACATTGTCAGGTGTGCGCCGTTGCATGCCCTCATGATATGCAGCCCGGGCCGGTGGAGGATAACACTCGCATGGCTAAGCAGCGGGAGATGGCCCTAGTCGGCTTTCTGCAGGCGCAGAACTGCTCGAACTACGTGGGCTCCTGGCGTCATCCGGGCTCGGCGACAGACTTCCTCGGCGTCGAGTACTACCAGCGCATGGCCCGCACGCTGGAGCATGGCAAGTTTCACCTGGGCTTCTTCGACGACCGCCTGGCCATGCCGGACATCCTGGGCCACAGCCACGTGGAGGCGGTGCGCAATGGCGTCCGCGTCGTCAAGATGGACCCGTGCACCATCCTCACCTGCATGGGCATGGCCACGACGCATCTGGGCCTCGGCTCGACCTATTCGACCACCTACTATGAGCCTTTCCACGTCGCGCGCGTGTTCGCCACGCTCGACCTCATGGTCGGCGGGCGGGCCGCCTGGAACGTCGTCACCTCGCTCAACTCGTCGGAGGCGCAGAACTTCGGCGAGGCCGAGCACCCCGAGCACGATCTGCGCTACGACCGGGCGGATGAATTCATGGAGGTCGTGCTCGGCCACTGGGACAGCTGGGAGGACGACGCCATCGTCGTCGACAAGGAGAGCGGCCTCTTTGCCCACCCGGAGAAGGTGCATCCGCTGAACCACAACGGCCAGTGGTTCCGCTCCAAGGGGCCGTTTACGGTGCCGCGTTCGCCGCAGGGGCGTCCGGTTGTCATCCAGGCCGGCCAGTCCGGCCGCGGCCGCGACTTCGCGGCGCGCTGGGGCGAGCTGGTATTCTGCGTCTATTCCAACGTCGAGATGGGCCGGAAGGCCTACAAGGCGTTCAAGGACGAAGTGGCGCGCTATGGTCGCGACCCCGACGGCGTCAGCATCTGTCCGGCGACCTACATCATCGTCGGCGAGACCAAGGCGATGGCGGAAGACAAGCGGGCCATGATCGACAAGCTGGCCCGGCCGATCGACGCGCTGGCGCTTTTGTCGGAGGCGCTAAATTTCGATTTCGCGTCCAAGCCCATGGATCAGCCATTTACCGACGAGGAGTTGAAGAACATCTCGGGGTTGAGGGGCATTCTCGACCGGGTCGTCCTGCTCTCCGGCAAGAAGAATCCGACGCTCGGCGATTTCGTGCACTATTCCAAGCGCGGCACCATCAGCGAGCATCCGGTCTTCTGCGGCGCGCCCAAGGAGGTGGCCGACCAGATGGAGGAGTGGTTCACCAACTGCTGCGACGGGTTCGTGTTCGCGGCCACTTCTTTGCCGGGCACGTATGAGGATATTGTGCGTCTCGTGGTGCCGGAGCTGCAGCGGCGCGGCCTGCACCAGAAGGAGTACAAAGGCAAGACGCTGCGCGAGAACCTCAGGCTGCCGAAAGCGCAGATCGGTGATTGGAAACGGGCCTAGTGTGATGATCGAGAAGTCCGTTACATTGCGTTGGGCTAGGTTTGGAAGCGGACTTCTCGATCTGAATCACACTGGAAGCATAGAGTTGCCAGTGTCCTTCAGATCGCGAAATTCGTTCCGAGCCCGCCGCACACTGCGGCGAATTTCGCGATCAGGACGCTCTAGTGTGATGATCGAGAAGTCCGCTACATTGCGTTGGGTCAGGTTTGGAAGCGGACTTCTCGATCTGAATCACACTAGAAGCATAGATTTGCCAGTGTCCTTCAGATCGCGAAATTCGTTCCGAGCCCACCGCACACTGCGACGAATTTCGCGATCAGGACACTAGGGATGGATACGCAGGCCTATCGCGCGGTCATGCGCAATCAGGCGGGTGCGGTGACCGTCATCGCCGTCGGCGAAGCCGGCAAACGCACAGGGCTGACCGCCACTGCGGTGTGCTCGCTGACGGACAGTCCGCCGACCATTCTCGTCTGCGTCAACCGCAGCGCCAGTGCGCACAAGCCCATCCAGGCCATGCGCGCCTTCAGTGTGAACTTGCTGGCGCGCGATCAGCACGAGCTGGCCATGGCTTTTTCCGGCCGCGCGGGGCTCGAGGGTGAGGCGCGCTTTTCGGCTGAGGAATGGATGACGCTTGCGACCGGGGCGCCGGTCCTGAAGAACGCGCTGGCGACGCTGGACTGCGAGCTGACGGACGAGCACGGCTTCGACACGCACTCCGTGTTCATCGGCCGCGTCCGCGATGGCCGCTGGCGGGACAATGTGGAGCCGCTATTGTACTTCCAGGGCGGCTTCTGGGATCTGGTCAAGCGCTGAAGCGTACGAAGCATACTGGGGCGGGAGGAACGGTGGCAGAGGCTGAGTTCGACTATGTGATCGTTGGCGCAGGCTCCGCGGGCGGCGTGCTGGCCAATCGCCTGACCGAGGACGGCCGCTTTACTGTCTGTGTGCTGGAGGCGGGACCCGCCGACTGGGATCCGTTCATCCACATTCCCGCCGGCTTCATGAAGACCTTCCTCAATCCGCGCATCAACTGGCTCTATACGATGGAGGCCAGCGAGTGGACCGGCGGGCGCCGCATTCTGGCGCCGCGCGGCAAGACGCTCGGCGGCTCCAGCTCGATCAACGGCCACGTCTACAACCGCGGCCAGCCCATGGACTTCAATACCTGGGCGCAGCGTGGCAACCGCGGCTGGAGTTTCTCCGATGTGCTCCCGTATTTCCGCCGTGCCGAATGCCGCGCCGGCGGCGAGGATGTCTACCGCGGGCGCGAGGGCAGTTTGACGGTCACCGACATGGAATGGCGCCACCCGCTCTGCGACGCCTTCATCGAGGGCGCGGTGCAGATGGGCATCCCGCGCAATCCCGACTACAACGGCCACATCCAGGAAGGCGTATCGTACGTCCAGCGCACCATTGCCGGCGGCCGGCGCGTGAGCACGGCACGCGCCTTCCTGCGCCCTGCCATGAAGCGTGGCAATCTGCGCGTGCGCACGAGCGCGCATGCCACGAGCATCATGCTGGATGGCAAGCGCGCCGTCGGCGTGCGCTACATGCAGGGCGGCGTGCACGGCGTGCCGAAGCAGGTGCGTGCGCGGCGCGAGGTTATTCTGTGCGGCGGCACTTACAACTCGCCTCAGCTCCTGCATTTGTCCGGCATCGGGCCAGCCGCGCTGCTGTCCTCGCTCGGCATTCCCGTGCGGCATGATCTGCCCGGTGTCGGCGAGAACCTCGGTGACCACTACGCGCCGCGGTTCGTGGCGCGGGTGAAGAACATCACCACGATCAACGAGATGGCGCGCGGCGTGCGGCTCGCCGGCGAGATCGCCAAGTATTTCGTGGCGCGCAAGGGCATCCTGTCGCTCAACCCGACACTTGTTTATGTCTTCTGGCGCTCGGAGCCCGATGTCGCCAACAGCGACCTGCAGCTCACGTTCACGCCGGCCAGCTACAAGGAGGGCGTGCAGTCGCAGCTCGATGATTTCCCAGGTGTGACGGTCGCTTCCTGGCAGCAGCGACCCGAGAGCAAGGGCTACGTGCGGGCGCGCTCCTCCGACCCGTTCGAGCCGCCGATCATCCAGCCGAACTATCTGACGGTGGAGGGCGACCGGCGTGTGCTGCTGGCGGGCATGAAGCTTGCCCGGCGTCTGCTGGCGTCGAAGCCGTTGCAGGCCTATTACGAGCGCGAGGACTTTCCCGGTCCCGACGTGCGCACCGATGATGAGCTGCTGGCGGCGGCCAAGCAGCGCGGCACCACGACGTTCCACCCCATGGGCACCTGCCGCATGGGACCGCGCACGGATCCAACGGCCGTGGTCGACGATCAGCTGCGCGTGCACGGGCTCGAAGGCCTGCGCGTGATCGATGCCTCCATCATGCCGACCATGCTGTCCGCCAACCTCAACGCCGCAACCATCATGATCGGCGAGAAGGGCTCAGACCTGATTTTGGGCCGGCAGCTGCCGGCGGCGGAGAATTTGGCGGCGTAGAACTCTTTCCATCTTGGATGGACCGCGCGAGCTGCGTCTGTGGCGGGCTCCTGGTGCTGGGACCCTGGGTCCCGGCTCTCGCTCCGCTCGGCCGGGATGACAGCTTGGTATGATGTGCGGCCCTGCCCTTCACTTGTCATCCCGGGCAAGCGCGGGCCGAGGCGAGCATGGTTGCGCGCTGCGTTCATTCCTGCGCGCGACCCGGGACCCGGAATCTTACGCGGCAGCCATCTGATTGTGTGGCCCGCGTCCAGGCTCTCGCTCCGCTCGACCGGGATGGCAGGTGGAAAGTTGCGGCGCTTGCCCGTCCTCCTCACTTCCGCTCACAACGCCATGCGCACCGCTCCACCGTCCACCGGAATGGCTGCGCCGCTGATGTAGCGGGCCAGCGGCGAGACGAGAAACGCCACCAGGTTGCCGATGTCCTCCGGCTCGCCGAAATAGCCGGCCGGGATGTTCTGGCGGATATAGTCGGTGCGCGACTGCTCGGTCGGGTGCAGCTTGGTCAGGATCTGCACCGAGTTGATGCGGCCCGGCGCGATGGTGTTGACCGTGATGCCGAACGGCCCGAGCTCGAAGGCCAGCGTGCGCGACCAGGTGGCGAGCGCGGCCTTGGCGGGACCTGCCGCGTTGAGCTTCTGGCCGGTGAGCGCGCCGGTCAGATTGACGATGCGGCCCCAGCCGGCGTCCTTCATCGCTGGCACGATCATGGCCGTGAGCTTGCGCGCCGAGACGAAGTTGAGATTGTAAGCCTCCGACCACATCGCGTCGGTTTCCTCGCCCTGGATGGGACGCGATCCGCCGGCATTGTTGATCAGGATGTCGACGCGGCCACCGAGCGCCCGCAGCGCCGCATCTGCGAGCCTGAGCGGGCCTTCCTCCGTTGCCACGTCGCCGGCCACGACGGTAGGCATGTGTCCGCCCGTAGCGGTGATTTGCGCTGCCACCTCGTTCAGCGCCGCCTCGTTGCGTCCGGTGATGGCGAGACGCACGCCTTCTTTCGCCAGCGCCAGGGCGATGCCTGTGCCGATGCCCGCGCTGGCGCCCGTCACCAGCGCCGTCTTGCCGCTCAACTGCAGATCCATATCCTAGCTCCAGGTCAGGTGAGGCCTTCGATGGAAGGCTTGAGATGCGCCCACGGCCGCGCCTGCTCGAACAGCGCCGCCGCGCGCAACAGCTTGGCATCCTCCCCGCGCCGCCCCACGAGCTGGGTCGCCACCGGCAGGCCATCACTGTGCAGGCCGGCCGGCAGCGTGACCGCCGGATTGCCGGTGAGGTTGAAGGGATGCGTGTAGGGATACCAGGCCTTGCGCACGGTATCGACCGGCTTGCCTTCGATCTCGATCGGCTCGAACAGGCGTTCCTCGATCGGCAGCGCGGTGCGCGTCAAGGTCGGCATGGCGATGACGTCGAAGCGGTCGAACCAGGTCTGCACCTTGCGGTAGATGCGCGTGCGCTCCAGCAGCGCGCGGGCCAGCATCTCGGCCGTGTGGTCTTCGCCGCCGGCCATCTGGCGCACCAAGGTCGGGCTCATGCGGTCGCGCCATTGCGCGAGCTGATCGCCGAAGCGCGCGTTCCACAGCGCCGTGGACAGCACCAGCCAGAGCGGCTCGGTCGGCTCCATGTCGTCGCCCATGGGCTCGACGATGGCGCCGAGCTCGCCCAATACGTCAGCGCATTCCTCGCACAGATCGAGCGTCTCGGTGTCGATCACGGTGTTGCCGATATACGGGCGCCAGGCGACGCGCAGGCCTTTGAGGTCGCCGCTTGGTTGCGCTGCCGCCACGAGACCGGATGCCGACTGGCCGAACGAATGCGGATCGGTGGGATGCGGGCCGGCCATAGCCTCGAGCATCAATGCGGTGTCGAGCACCGTGCGCGTGGTCGGCGTGATGTAGGAGAGGTTGCCGAACGCTTCCGGCGCCATGTCGTGCGGCACGAGGCCCAGCGACTGCTTGAAGCCGACGACGCCGTTGCAGGCGGCTGGAATGCGGGTAGAGCCGCCGGCGTCGGTGGCGATGGCCAGCGGCCCGATGCCGGCTGCGCAGGCGACTGCCGCGCCGCCCGACGAGCCGCCCGAGGTGCGCGTCGCATCCCAGGCGTTGCACGTGCGGCCGAACAGTGGCGCCTCGGTATAGGGCATGTGGCCGAACTCGGGCGTCGTAGTCTTGGCAAACAGGATGGCGCCGGCGGCCTTGAGGCGCGCGACCGAGACGGAGTCCGAGGCCGGGACATTGTTCTCGTGCATCAGCGAGCCGAAGGTCGTGCGCACGCCAGCCGTGTTGACCAGGTCTTTCACGTGCAACGGCACGCCGTGCAGGGGGCCGATGGCGTCACCGCGGCTTAAGGCGGCATCGGCCTGGGCGGCATCGCGCAGCGCGTCCTCGCGGCAGATGGTGATGAAGCAGTTCAGGATCGGCTGCGCCTGGTCAGCCCGGTTCAGCGTCGTGCGCATCACCTCGACGGCGGAGATCTTTCTCGTGCGGATCAGGGCGGCCAGCTCGGCGGCGGACAGGTAGGCAAGTTCGGTGGCGGGCATGGTTGCTCGTTGGCGGCGCGTGTGGGGAAGCTATCAGAGGCGGTTGGCACCGGACAGGCGTTCTCGACACGGCTGCCTGTTCACTTGGCCGCTTACGCACGCCCGCCGGGTAGCGCAATGCGCAACAGGTCTGGCCCCGCAGGCCCAGGGCTTCGGGATTTTGAGTTCGGAGGAGCAGGGCGTGGTCTGCACCCAATGACCTGTGACCTATTTTACTCCGGAGAGGGGCGCAGCGACGCCCTGCTCGGTCGCATCCAGGCCTCTATCCGACGCTTACGTAGGCCACGCACCATGCCGGCGAGGTGATCCAGATACGGCTTCGCCGCCTCCGGGTCCCGGCCTGACGCTTGGACGGTCTCAATCCACCATGCCAGGCGAGAGGTCCGGACTGCGGCCCTCGGCTCCTGTCGAGTGGCGGTCCTAGGATCACCGCCGATCTCGTCTCCGAGGCACGATGATGGGACCACATCTCGCGCCGCACGTCATCCTCCGTGCGCGTACATCATGAAGCGCGAATGTTGTCCCCGGCGCGCGAAGCTGTGCTGCGCGCTTCACTTCTCCCTCTCCCCGCTCGCGGGGAGAGGGTCGGGGTGAGGGGCGGCGGCAAACTCGTAGCAAGCGTCTGCCCCTCACCCTAACCCTCTCCCCATTGTGAAGGACAATGGGGAGAGGGGATTTCTCACCTGCGCCACGAGCGCCTGCCCGCACCGTTGACACTTTCGCCTCGATGATGACAGTCGCGGGAAGCAGTTCCACCATTGGCCTTGGAGAGAAACACCATGCAACTCGGCATGATCGGGCTCGGGCGCATGGGCGCCAACATCGTGCGGCGCTTGATGCGCGCCGGGCACGAGTGCGTGGTGTTCGATCGCGATCCGGCGCCCGGCGCGCGGCTGGCCGAGGAGGGCGCGGAGGCCGCATCCGATCTCGCTGACTTCGTGCGTGCGCTGGAGCCGCCGCGGGCGGTGTGGATCATGGTGCCGGCGGGCGAGGCCACCGAGAGCACCATCCGTGAGTTGGCGGCGCTGCTCGCGCCCGGCGACACGATCATCGATGGCGGCAACTCGTTCTGGAAGGACGATGTGCGCCGCGCCAGGGAGCTGAAGTCGAAGGGACTGTCCTATGTCGATGCCGGCACCAGCGGCGGCGTGTGGGGGCTCGAGCGCGGTTACTGCCTGATGATCGGCGGCGAGAAGACGGTGGTCGACCGCCTAGATCCGATCTTTGCCGCGCTGGCGCCGGGCCGCGGCGACATCCCCGTGACGGTGACGCGCAAGAGTCGCGATCCGCGCGTAGAGAAAGGCTATCTGCACGCCGGCCCGAGCGGAGCTGGCCACTTCGTCAAGATGATCCACAACGGCATCGAGTACGGCATGATGCAGGCCATCGCCGAAGGCTTCGACATTCTCAAGCACGCCAACTCGGAGAAGCTGCCGGCCGACCTGCGGCTGGATTTAGATGTGGCCGATATCGCCGAAGTGTGGCGCCGCGGCAGCGTGGTCACGTCGTGGCTGCTCGATCTGACGGCCACGGCTCTGGCGGAGGATGGCGAGCTTGCCGGCTACTCGGGCCACGTGGAGGATTCGGGCGAGGGGCGCTGGACGGTGCAGGCCGCGATCGAGGAGGCAGTGCCGGCCGAGGTGCTGACCAGTGCGCTCTACACGCGCTTTCGCTCGCGTCAGGACCACACGTTTGCCGAGAAGGTGCTCTCCGCCATGCGCAAGGGGTTCGGCGGGCATGTCGAGCCGAAAAAGTAAGCCGATGGCGGCGGGATCGAGCGCGCGCCCGAGCGGCCCGCCCTGTGTGATCGTGCTGATGGGCGTCTCCGGCTCGGGCAAGAGCACGACGGGCAAGCGGCTCAGCACCACGCTCGATTGGCCGTTCCGCGACGCCGACAGCTTTCATCCGCAGGCCAACATCGACAAGATGAGCCGCGGCATCCCGCTCACCGATGCGGACCGTGCACCGTGGCTCGCCGCCATCGCGGCGTGGATTGCCGAGCGTGTGCGCACGTCGGAGCCCGCGATCGTCTCCTGCTCCGCCTTGAAGCGGGCGTATCGCAAGACCCTGCTGGGCGGGCAGAGCGGCGTGGGGCTCGTCTATCTGCAGGGCAACTTCGCGCTGATTGCCGACCGCATGTCGCGGCGCAAGGGGCACTTCATGCCGCTGGAGCTGCTCAAGAGCCAGTTCGAGACGCTGGAGGAGCCGGTACCCAACGAGGGTGCTCTGGTGGTGCCGGTGCGGCTGTCACCCAAGAAGATTACAGAGCGCATCATGACCGGCTTCGGGCTTACGCCGGCCCGTCGCGGCACCACGTCGTAGCCTGGAATTACTGATCGCGCGTTTGAGAACCGATCGGCAAGGATTGGCTGCCGCCTTTACCCTGGGTCCCGGACAACCGCACGGAACTTGCGTTCGGACCCGAAAAGTCGCCCGTGGCCGTGCGGTTCCGGGATGACAACGATGGATGTGGTTGCTGCTCTGCTTCAACGGACAGATGTCATCCCGGGCAAGCGCGAGCCAAGGTGATCATGACTGTATGCCGCGTCAATTCTTGCGCGCGACCGGGACCGAGGGTCACATGCGGCAGCCCACCTAACCACCGCTTCCGCCGTGCCAGCGTGCCAGCGCATCCTCGTCGCTCTCTCTCGCGTCGACCCAGCGGCTTTCGCCCTCGGCCAGCGTCTCCTTCTTCCAGAACGGGGCGTTGGACTTGAGATAGTCCATCAGGAAGGCGGCGGCCTCGAAGGCGGCGTGCCGGTGTGCGGAGGCGGTGACGACCAGCACGATGTTGTCGCCCGGCTTCAGCTCGCCGTGGCGATGGATGATCGTGCTCCCCTGCAGCGACCAGCGCCGATGCGCCTCGGCCTCGACGCGCTCCAGCTCCACCTCGGTCATCCCGGGATAATGCTCGAGCAGCATCGAGGCGATGGGCTTGCCCTTGGCCTCGCCGCGCACCGTGCCCGTAAACGTGACGATGGCGCCGATGTCGGCGCGGCCGGCGGCAAGCTGCTCGACCTCGGCCCTGATGTCGAAATCCTGTGTCTGGACGCGGACGGTCACGGGTCAGCCTCCGGTCACGGGCGGAAAGAACGCGATCTCGCGCGCGCCGGCGACGGAGGCCGTGGCCTTGACGTGCGTCTTGTCAACGGCGGTGCGCACCACGTCGGGCTTGTCGAAGGCGTGCGCGTATTCCGGCCCGCGCGTTCCGAGCCAGGCGATGAGATCGGCGACCGTGACGACCGCCTCGGGCAGCGCCACCGTCTCCTCGGGCTTGCCGACCCGTTCCCTGATCCAGGCGAAATAGAGAAGCCGCGTCATGGCGGGCCTCAGTGCTCGATGGCGTGGCGGATCGCAGCCTTCAGATAATCATAACCCGTCCATAGCGTCAGCAGAGCCGCCAGCCAGAGCAGCGCCGTGCCGACCTGTGACACCGCCGGCAGCACCTTGTCGCCGGCAGGCCCCGCAATCAGGAAGGCCAGCGCGATCATCTGCAGCGTGGTCTTCCACTTGGTGAGTTGCGTCACGTGCACTTGTACATTGAGCTCGGCCAGGAACTCGCGCAGACCCGAGACCAGGATCTCGCGGCAGAGGATGATCAGGGCCGCCCAGATCGTGGCATTGTCGATGGTGTTGTCATAGACCAGTATGAGGATCGCCGTGCCCACCAGCAGCTTGTCGGCGATGGGATCGAGCATGCGGCCGAGCGTGGATTGCTGGTGCCAGACGCGGGCCAGGTAGCCGTCCAGCAGGTCTGTGAAACAAGCCCCCACGAAAATGATGAGCGAGGCCCAGCGTCCCGTGTCGCTGCGGGCCAGCAGAAAACAGGTGGCGAGCGCCGGCACGGCCAGAATGCGCGTGTAGGTCAGCACATTCGGCAGGCTCATCAGCCCCGGGCGGGCGGCAACGCGATCCATAACGCCGTTGGTACACCATTCCCCTGATGCGTCAATGTCATGGCGCATGATGCAAGGCTGATGCAACGGCTACGCGCGGCTGTGCTACACGCGCGCAGCCGTCATTTTTAGTGTCCCCATCGCGAAGTTCGTCGGCATGTGCCGCGAGCTCTCAGCGAACTTCGCGATGGAAAGGACACTAGCAAATATATCACGCTAGTGTGATTCAGATCGAGAAATTCGTTCCAGAGACAGCCGCGAATACCGACGAATTTCTCGACCATCACACTAGCGAGTGCTCGCAGCCTCGAAAACCAGACCCGACAAGTTGCGGCCGCGCCGGCTCGCCAGTTGCAGGGCGAGCGATGCGATATCCGGCTCGCACGTCAGCTGTGCGCCAATGCCGGCCGACAGCGTGGCCGGGGCGACGCCGTTGATACGGATGCCCTGCTCGGCCCACCGCTCGGCCTCGAGCCGGGTCATGGAGGCCATGGTTGCGCGTGCCACTGCCGCCAGCGCCTGGGCACTGCGCGACTGGCTTGCGGGCTCCGGCACAACGTTGAGGATCAGTCCCTCGGTCCATGTGGTGCGCATGCGATTGGCGGCGATGCGGGAGATCACATAGGCGGGTGTGAGCGCGGCGGAGATGGCGCGCTCGACCTCGGCCTCGGTGGCCGTGGCGGTGGTCGCCAGGCGCGCGCCGTCCACGATATTGATGACCACATCCAGCCCGGCGAAGCTTTTCAACGCCGTGCGGGCGAAGCGGACGGCCGCGTCGGCATCAGCCAAGGAGCCGGTGAAGAGCCGCATCTCGAGCGCGCTCTGGGCGGCGATCTCGGCTACCGTTTGCGTCTCCGCACAGTCCTCGCTGGCGTGCAGCACGAGGCGGGTGCGGTGCTCGGCGAAAGCGCGAGCGATGTCGACGCCGTGGGTGCGCGTCAGTCCGGTGATCAGCACACGCTTGCCGGCGAGCTCCGGATACGCGGGATACGTTTCTACGCCGTCGAGTGTGCTCATCAGCATCGGACCATCCTCCAGACTAGGGCCCCACGCAACCCTCACCTCGGTGCGGCGGACGTGGCACAAGAGCCGATTCGCACCTAACGAGTGCTAAACAGCGATCCAATTCGGGTTGGGTCAGGGCGCAAGTGGGGAGGGATTTGGGCAAAGAGGCGGACGGTGGAAAACTTCACCGGGCGACGGCCGCGCTTTCCCGCCCCTCCCCCGGCTGCTAGTTTGCCGGCGACCACTGCCCGGCTGCGGCCGCACCCGGTCCAACTCACAGGAGCACGCGATGGCCCCCCTCGACGTGAAGCCCAACGAGCTAGAGCCGTACTGGCTGCCCTTCACCCCCAACCGCGCCTTCAAGAAGCGGCCGCGCCTGTTTTCGGGCGCCAAGGACATGCATTTCCTCACCCCCGACGGGCGCAAGGTGATCGATGGCACCTCGGGTCTCTTCTGCGTTAATGCCGGGCACGGCCGCGAGCCGATCGTGAAGGCCATACAACAAGCGGCGGCCCAGCTCGATTACTCACCGCCTTTCCAGTATGCGCATCCCGCCGTGTTCGAGCTGTCGTCACGCCTGACGCTGCTGGCGCCAGGCGACCTCGATTACTGTTTATTTGCAAATTCGGGGTCCGAGGCGGTCGATACGGCGCTCAAGGTGGCGCTCGCCTATCACCGCAGCCGCGGCGAGGGCAGCCGCACCCGCTTCATCGGTCGCGAGCGCGGCTATCACGGCGTCGGCTTCGGCGGCATCTCGGTGGGCGGCATCGTCGCCAACCGCAAGATGTTCGGCAATATGCTGCAGGGCGTCGACCATCTGCCAAGCACCTACAACCGAAGCAAGCAGGCATTCTCCAAGCAAGAGCCGGACTGGGGTGCGGAGACAGCCGACGAGCTGACGCGGCTGATTGCGCTGCATGACGCCTCCACCATCGCGGCCGTCATCGTTGAGCCGGTGGCGGGCTCGACAGGCTGCCTGCCACCCCCGAAGGGGTATCTGGAGAAGCTGAGGAAGATCACCGCCGAGCACGGCATCCTGTTGATCTTCGACGAGGTCATCACCGGCTTCGGGCGGCTCGGATACTGCTTTGCCGCCGAGCGCTACAACATCGTCCCCGACATGATCACCTTTGCCAAGGGCGTCACCAACGCGGCGGTGCCGATGTCGGGCGTGCTCGTGCGCAAGGGCATCTACGAGGCGCACATGAACGGTCCAGAGCACGTGGTCGAGCTGTTTCACGGCTACACCTATTCCGGCCATCCGCTCGCGGTGGCGGCCGGGCTCGCCACGCTCGACATCTACAAGAACGAAGGGTTGTTCGAGCGGGCCAAGGCGCTGGAAGGCAAGTTCGCGGATGCCATGCTGAGCCTGCGCAGCATGCCGCATGTCGCCGACATCCGACCGATCGGACTCCTCTGCGGCATCGATCTCGATCCGCAGCCGGGCAAGCCGGCGGCACGCGGCTACGAGGCGATCGAGCGCATGTATCACGAGCACGATCTCTACGTGCGCGTGACCGGCGACACGCTGATCGTGGCACCACCGCTGATCGCCAGCGAGAGCGACATCGCCGACATCACCGAGCGCATCGGCGCGGTGCTGAAGGCCGTGGCGTAGTCGCCGGCGAGCTCGGGTTGGCTGCCACATTTGGCTCTGGGTCCCGGACAACCGCACGGAATTGGCGTTCGCACCATCAAACGCTGCTCGGCCGTGCGGTTTCCGGGATGACAAAAGGGGAGCGAGGCCTCTGCCTCAACAACATCTGTCATCCCGGGCAAGCGCGGGCAGAGGCCATCCCGCTTGCGTGCTCCGTCAATTCCCGCGCGCGACCCGGGACCCAGGGTAACATGCGGCAGCCAGAGTCTGCCGGTTCCGCGAGAGACTCTAGCTACTCCGCCGCCTCGCGGCCGAACTGCAGGCCGGCAAGGCGGGCATAGAGGCCATCCTTGCGCAGCAGGCTGGCGTGCGTGCCTTCCTCGACGATGTGGCCCTCATCCATGACCAGGATGCGCCCTGCCTTCTGCACGGTGGCGAGGCGGTGGGCAATGACCAGCGTGGTGCGCCCTACCATCAGGCGCTCGAGCGCCCGCTGCACGGCGACCTCGCTCTCCGCATCGAGTGCGCTGGTGGCTTCATCGAGCAGCAGCACGGGCGCATCGCGCAGGATGGCGCGGGCGATAGCAATACGCTGACGCTGGCCGCCGGAGAGCGTCACGCCGCGCTCGCCGAGCACCGTGTCATAGCCCTGCGGCAGCACGCGAATGAACGCATCGGCCTGCGCCGCCTCGGCGGCACGCTGCACGGCCTCCAGGCTAGCGGTGGGCGCGCCATAACGGATGTTCTCCGCAACGGTGTCGGCGAACAGCGCCACGTCCTGCGGCACCAAGGCGAAGTGCTGGCGCACGGCCTCGACATCCGCCTCGCGGATCGGCACGCCGTCGAGCAGGATTTCACCGCGCACGGGATCGTAGAAGCGCAGCAGGAGATTGAAGAGCGTGGTTTTGCCGGCGCCTGACGGTCCGACGATGGCGACGGTCTCGCCGGGTGCGATGCTGAACGTCACGCCGCGGAGGGCGCTGACCTCCGGCCGCGTCGCATACGTGAACGAGACATCGCGGAACTCGATGCGCCCGGTAGCTGGCGTGGGTAGCACCAGCGGATGCGCTGGCGAGACGATCTCAGCGCGCGTGGCCAGCAGCTCGGCGAGCCTGTCGGCGGCGCCCGCAGCCTGGCTGACCTCGCCCCAGACTTCCGACAATTCAGCCATCGCACCGGCCGCAAACAGCGCATAGAGCACGAACTGGCTGAGGCGTCCGCCGCTCATCTCGCCGCTGATCACCAGGCCTGCGCCGAACCAGAGAATGCCGACCACGCTCGTGAAGACAAGGAATATGACGATGGCCGTCAGGCCCGCCCGCGCCCGCATCCGCGACAGTGCGGTGGAAAAAGCGTGCTCGACAGACTGCGCGAAACGTTTGGACACCACGCGCTCGTGCGTGAAGGCCTGCATGGTGCGCACGGCAGCGAGGTTCTCGGCCGCATAGGCGGAAGCTTCAGCGAGCGCATCCTGCGCCTTGCGCGAGAGCCGGCGCACGACGCGGCCGTAGGCGATCAGCGGCAGGACAATGGCGGGAATGATGACGAGCACGAGCATGGACAGCGTCGGGCTCGTGATGAACATCATGCTGAGCGCGCCCACGAACATGATGATGTTGCGTGCGGCCTGAGACAGCGCCGAGCCGGCAGCCGCCTTGATCTGGGTGGTGTCGGCGGTGAGGCGGCTCATCACCTCGCCGGAGCGCGTGTGCTCGTAGAACGCGGGGCCGAGTGTCGCCAGGTGCCGGAACACGTCGGCGCGCACGCTTGCGACCACACGCTCGCCGAGCCAGTTGACGAAGTAGAAGCGCGCGGCACTGGCCACGGCCAGCAGCAGGCCGATCAGGATCAGCATGCCGAAATAGCGGTCGATGAGGATGCCGTCGTGCGCCCCGAAGCCGAAGTCGATCATGCGGCGGACAGCGAGCGGCAGCGACAGCATGGCCAGCGCCGAGACGACAAGGGCAAGCCCGGCCAGTGCCAGCATACCAGGATGAGCCAGGATGTAGGGCGCGAGGGTCAGCAGCGGCCGCAGCGAGCGCGTTTTTGGCTCATCGGCGGTGCAATGGGGTGGAACATCCGTTTCGGTAGCCGCTTTTCGCCTGGACCTCGATCGCGGCACTGACCAACCCTTCTCTACGGTACCAACTTTGGCTCATGCTTGCCCCAAGACGTCGGGGCGCTCAAGTGAGGCAAACCGCAGCGCTTGGCTGGGCGCGGCCTTGTAACGGGGAAGGGCATCCAGTATAGGAGGGGCCCGACCAGATTAAGGCGGCGGCCACGGAGCGGCACGAGGCTGCTGTGCGTGAGCCGAGCGGCGAGAGATCCCTATGAAAAAGCAGGACGATTTCCATCCCGACTATCACTTGATCAAGGTCGTGATGACCGACGGGACCGAGTTCCAGACCTACTCGACCTATGGCAAGGAGGGCGACACGCTCTCCCTCGACATCGACCCCAAGACGCATCCGGCCTGGACCGGCGGCGGCCAGCACTTGATCGACCGCGGCGGCCGCCTGTCGCGCTTCAAGAAGAAGTTCGAGGGGATGTTCTGACGGCCCCCGAAGCTTCCAGCCCACTCGCGTTTTCCGGAAAACCGCGCGCGTCTTGCGGCATTGAGCCCTAGAGCAGGATCGTTTCAGATGGAATCGCGTTCGCGATCCATCTGGAGCGTGAATCCTGCTCTACACTGAAGTTTAGAGGGCGATTCACGCGTCGCGGCGGAGCCGCGCTACGCGCGGACACATGGAAGCGGTAGTGCTTTCATGTGAGCCGATCGCGCTCTAGTGGCGCGCGAGGGTGCTGAACGCTTGCTCGAGCCGGTGCATCTGCAGATGCACCACGTTGCTGCCGGCTTTGGCTGCCGCGGGCGCGGTGCCGACATCGAGCGCTTTATCGAGGCGCACGATGCGGTCGTTCAGGACAAAGCTTTCCTCAATCAGAGACCGCAGCGTCTGCGGCAGCTCGGCGAAGCCCTTGACGTGCGAGGGTCGCCCGATGGTGCCGAGCTTGATGCAGCGGCGCTTGACGCGTGCGTCCTCGGCGGAGATCTCGCCTTCCTTCAGCGAGCGGCGGACCAGCAGCCAAGCCGCGATCTCGAGCAGCCGGGTGGTGAGGCGCATGCTCTCGGTTGCATAGACGACGCCAAGTCCGGCGCTAAGGGCCTTGGCTTCCTTGCGTCCGGCGCCATCGAGATAGGCGGCCGTCCGCTCAACCAGGGCCATGCCGTCCTTGAAGACTTGGTCGAAATGGCTCGACGTGGCGAGATGATCGCCGAATAGCACCGTCACGCCGCTCTTGAATGAGACCACGCTCACGCAACACCCCCCAACTTGATGACACAACAAGACACAGTCGCACATCGCCCCCTAACCATGCCGCGGTGGCAGGGTCGCAGGCGCAGGTTAAGAAACGTGCCTCAAATTAAGCCGTTTTTGAGGGCGGAGCAAAAAAAAGAGCCGCTGAATGCAGCGGCTCAGAAGTCAACAGGGAGGCGTCAAACAGAGTGGACAGGAGCCACTCAAGATCCAGAACACTGGATGGGCTCAATCTAGCGTGCGGAAGTAAACAGGCGCTT
Organism: uncultured Alphaproteobacteria bacterium; assembly: GCA_963806735.1. GTDB lineage: Bacteria > Pseudomonadota > Alphaproteobacteria > Rhizobiales > Hyphomicrobiaceae > CADEFX01. The sequence continues at coordinate 185,841 of CAWEBE010000003.1, forward strand.
AACGCGCGTATGTTTTCGCCAGCGATGCTTTTAATACCTGCCGCATGGCGCAAATATCGTATGCAGCCGCCCGCTGAAGGCCGGCGGCAAGGGATGAGTAATGTTTGTGTAACGGCCTCTTAAGTCTTGAAAAGCTGGGCAGCAGCAGCCTCGTGCGCCTTCTTGACCGCAAGCTCGGCCTCGACGCGACTGATCTCCGTCTTGAGCGCCTCGATGCGCGCCTGCAATTCGGCGACGGAGAAGGTCTCGAGCGACTCGCCCAACGTCGCGGCTTTGGGCGGCTTCGGCTTCAGGTCGTCCCAATCCATGGCTCGGCTCCGAGAGAAGTGCGGCCGACGGGGCTAAAGATTGCCACGAACAACGGCGGATTACCAAGCCAGTGCGACCTGCGCGGCGACCGGGGGATGGGGATCGTCTGCGAACAGCTCGCGCAGCAAGGCATCGTCGAATGCGCGGCCGTGCGGGACGTGCAGCGCGCTGGCGATGAACACGCTGCGCAAGCCGGCGTCGCGCGCGCCTTTGATGTCGGTCTTGAGGCCATCGCCGATGGCGAGAATGCGATCCTTGGGAACGGGCCGGCCACGGACCCTGGCGAAGACGTCGAATGCGCGCGCATAGATCGGCGCATGCGGCTTCCCGGCATAGACAACACGGCCGCCGAGCTGCTCGTAGAGCTGGGCGATGCCGCCGGCGCAGTAGACGAGACGCTCGCCGCGCTCCACGACGATGTCGGGATTGGCGCAGATCATGGGTAGATCGCGCGCGCGAAAATCTTCGAGCATGCTGCGGTAGGTCTCGGGCGTCTCAGTGTCGTCATCGAACAGGCCGGAGCAGACTACGGCCTCCGCATTCTGCGCTGCGGCGAGGGTCACATCGAGACCCGCGAAAATGCCGAGATCGCGCTCGGGACCCAAGTGAAAGACGGACCGCCCGATCCAGGGGGTGATCAGCTCGCGCGTCACATCGCCTGACGTGACGATGGCGTCCCAGGCTGTACGCGGCACGCCGAGGCGATCCAGCATCTCGGCGACCGCAGCTTCGGGGCGCGGCGCGTTGGTGACCAGGACAACGCTGCCGCCGGCATCACGGAACCGCCGGCAGGCGTCCGTTGCGGCGGGGAAAGCCGTGCGGCCGTTGTGGATCACGCCCCAGACGTCGGACAGCCAGCCGTCCGCCATTGGGATCAGCGGCTGGATCGACGGGAGGATGGGGATAGGCGACAGCGGCGGGCGGATCATCCGCTCCACTCTATAAGGAGAGAAGGATTCACGCTCAAGATGGATCGCGCGGGCGATCCATCTTGAGCGATCCTGCTCCGGCCGCCCCGGCAACTCCGATCAAGCGGCCGCTTCGCGCGGTGCCTTGAGATCGATCTTCACCGGCCGCGGTACGCCGAAGAACGTCCCCTGACCGTAGAGAACGCCGAGACCTCCGACTTGTGTCAGCGTCGCGTCGTCGTCGATGCGGCCCACGATCAGGTCGAGACCGGCATCGCCCAGACGGTGGCAGACCTGCAATGCGGACACAGCACCGTCGTGCGCCTGCATGCCGGTGAGAAGCACACCGGCGTCGATCTTGGCGAAGTGGAACCCGCGCTCCCCGAGGATGGCGAAGTCCATGGCCAGATCAGTCAGCCGCTCGAGACCGAACCGGAGGCCGTTCTCCTTCAAAGTCGCCAGCGTGTCCCAGTGGGGCTTGGTAAACGAGCGGAGCTCGCCCTGGCTGAATGACAACACGAGCTGGCGTACGATGTCCGGCTGGTTCTTGAGAACATTGACGCAGGCATCGAGGAAGTTGTCGTCCACGAGGGACTCGGCGGCCAGACTGACGAACAGCGATGCGCTCAAGCCGCGCTTGCTCAAGGGTTCCGCAATGCGTGTAACGCGCGTCAGCTTGGACGCATCGAGGCGACCGCGCAGACCGGCGCCGGCCTGGACGAGCGCGTAGTCATCAATGGCTACGGCTTCGCCTGCGCCCATCCTGATGCGGACTGAGATCTCGAAGTGGCGCGTCTTGCGGTCTTCCAGGCTCAGGATGGAGTCGAGGCAGATCTCCAGAGCTTCGCTGGTCAGCGCGTCGGCGATCGACAGTGCTCCGGCCGGCGATGCCGCGGCTGCGGGCATCGGTTCCTGACGCGGGGCGCTCTGGCTGGCCTGCGTGGCGCGCATGGCATTGCCTGCCGCCTTGAGCGCCTCGACGGAGCGAGCGATCGCCTGCTCCGTGCCGGCCTGCTCCTCGGACATGCCAGCCGCGACTTCGGGCTCCGGATCTGCCGGTGCTTTCAGTTGCCTGGCGAGCTGATCGATGATGGCTTGCATGGACCTGAGCTCGGTCGTTCTGGCATCCGCAGTCGTTGCGTTGGAGCCCTGAGCCGGCCGATCCGCCTGCATGTGCGGGCGAGTGGCGGTGTTGGGCTGCGCGAGCGGCGAGGGACCATCCAGAGATGGTTCGATACCGCGCGCAAAACGTGCGGGCGCGGCGGGCACGTCTTTTCTTGCGGCTGATGCCGGCGGCTGCTCGACCGGCGGGAAGACAGCCGGTCTGGGGCCCGAGGTCAACGGCTCATGGCGTGTGCCAGGGCGCAGGTTCCATCCTGTCATCTCCGGCGGCAGGCGACGCTCCTCGGTGCGGGCTTCGGGCAGGGGGCGCGGCGGCTGGATGTCGGGAGAGCCGCGCAACCCGTCCTGCAACGGGGCACGCAACGGCTCGGATGTGCCCTGGCGTGCGGCGGGTGCATGCGCCGATGGAGGCAGTGGCGGCGGCTTGGGACGCGCCGAAGCTTCCTCGGGCGTGGTTGTGCGCGGCCGCGGCGGTGAGGCCGAAGCCGACATGCGCTTCAAGTCCAAGGGGGCCCTCTCCTCGAAGTCCAGGGAGGCCTTGTCCTCGGGAGCAGCGCCAGATACGGCACCAGTAATCGTCTGGGCGCGGCGGACGGCAAGATGCATGACCAGCAGCGCCGTCCACACGGCGAGAGCCGTCATGAGTGCGGTCTGCCCGATCACATTGAATTGCAGATGCAGCCCTAATCCCAGCGCAAGGACGACGACTGTCATTGCACACAGGACGAAGGCGTCGCGCGTTCCGGAACGCGCGGACCGCCCCGCTCGGCGCGGGGCAGCAACGGAGGGTGCTGGTTGGCGCATGTGCCTCAAAGGCCCGAGTTGATTTCGTGTTGCGTCGAGCCTTCCAGGCCTGCGTCGGCAGCGCAACGCGGTGCGCCTGGGAATCACCAGGATTTCCACCGCCGCCAGCCGGATTGCAAAGCCACCCGAAACCGAGCGGCCACGGTCATGCGGCGTTACGCAGAGTGATCAGCGCCGCGGGCCGCGCATCGGGCGGTGAGACGCAAATCGAGACGGTTCGACCGACATCATCCTCGGCAACGGGTTTTGGTGATTTCACATGCGCGTCGAGCGCCGACCGCAGCGATTTCCAGCCGAGTGTTGCGCAAGCGTTGTCTTGCTCGAGCGCCTTGCCGATCGCCATCCAGCACAACACTGTCCCGGCATCGTCGGCCGCAAGTTGGATTGCAGATGCACCTCTGCGGTGTGCGCGGACGAGCAGGTCGGACAATATGTCATCGGCGGCGGCGTCGGCTGCACGGGCGCTGGCGGTGCGCGATGACCTGGCGGTGATGTTCAAGGCCTCCACGAGCACGGCAAAGAGCATGGCCGTGTAGACGTAGCCTTTCGGCACCTCGACATCGAGACCGTTGGCGACCAGCACGGCGCCGATGAGCACGAGGAAAGCCAGCGCCAGCATCTTCGCGGTGGGATGCCGATTGACGAAGTCGGATACGGGTCCGACCGCCACCACCATGACCACCATCGAGGCGATGACGGCAGAGATCATGATGCCGATGTCGTTGGTGAGGCCGACGGCGGTGATGATGGAATTGAGCGAGAAGACGAGATCGACGGCGACGATCTGGGCAATCACCAGGCCGAACGAGGCGCTGCCGGCGCGGCGCTGCTCGTGCCGCCCTTCCACCATGTGGTGAATCTCGAGCGTTGCCTTGGCAATCAGAAACAGGCCGCCCAAGAGAAGCACGATGTCGCGGCCGGACAGCTCCTCGCCGAAGACCGAGAAGAGCGGCGCGGTCAGCCGCATGATGGCCGTCAGCGCTAGAAGCAGTCCGATCCGCATGATGAGGGCGAGTGCGAGGCCGATGTAGCGGGCCCTCGCCTGCAGGGCCTGCGGCAGCCGGTCGGCCAGGATCGAGATGAAGATGAGGTTGTCGATGCCGAGCACGACCTCCATGGCGAACAGCGTGAGGAACGCGACCCAGCCGTCGGCCGTGAGCATCCACTCCAGCATCAGAATTCTCCCGCGGACATTGGCTGCCGATGGCGTGCGACGTGCATGTGCTGCTCATAGAGCAGGATTGATCGGGAGGGAATCGTGAGCGCGCTCTACCGATTCGTGAGCTTGAGTTCGATGCGCCGGTTGCGGCGCAGGACTTCGTCGGAGCTGCCATCCTCGAGCGGCGCGAACTCGCCGTAGCCCGCCGCCACCAGCCGGCGCGGCGAGACGCCCCTGCTGATCAGATATTTTACCACCGAGGTGGCGCGCGCGCTCGACAGCTCCCAGTTGGAGGGAAACTCGCGGCTGGCGATCGGGCGCGCGTCGGTGTGGCCGTCCACCTGCAGCGCCCAGTCGATCTCCGGCGGAATTTGCCGTTCCAGCTCGACGATGGCCGCGGCCAGCTGGTCGATGGCGGCCAAGCCCTCGACCGTCATCAGCGCCTGTCCGGAGGGGAACAGCACCTCCGATTGGAACACGAAGCGGTCACCGACGATGCGGATGTCCTTGCGGTCGCGGAGCAGATCGCGCAACCGGCCGAAGAAGTCGGAACGGTAGCGCTGCAGCTCCTGCACCTGGCGCGCCAGCACCACATTGAGGCGGGCGCCGAGATCGGAAATGCGCGCCTGGCTGTCCTTGTCCTTGCTTTCCGCGGCCTGCAGCGCATCGTTCAGGGCGGCGATCTGGCGGCGCAAGGCCAGGAGCTGCTGGTTCAGCAGGTCCACCTTGGCCAAGGCGTCGCTGGTGATGTTTTTCTGCTCAGTGAGCTCCTTGGTGAGACCGGAGAGCTGAGACGCGGCAGCGGTGGCCTTGTCGTCGCTCAAGCCCGCAAGGCCCGTCAGACGCAGATTGTCGGCGCGCAGGCTGCTCAGCGTCGCCTGCAGGGCCGCCATCTCGTCCTCGAGCGACTTGCCCTTGCCCTTCTCGAGCGACAGCAAGCTGGTGAGCTCGGCGATCTGCCGCGTCAGGCGCTTCAGTGCGCTGTCTTTGCCGGAGGCCTCCTGGCTCACGAAATACTGGGCCAGCATGAAGATCGAGAGCAGGAAGGTGACCGTCAGCAGCAGCGTCGAGAGCACGTCCACGTAGCCGGGCCAAAACTCGCCGTATTCGCCCGATCGTGCTCTGCGCCCGCGCGCCATGGCCTAGTGTCCCGATTCCGAAGTTCGCCTGTCTTCGCGGCTAGGTCCCCGAGCGAACTTCGAAATTATGAGGGACACTAGAATCATAGACTTGCTAGTGTGATTCAGATCGAGAAATCCGCTCGGAACCGAGCCGCTTGATGGGGCGAATTTCTCGATCATCACACTAGACGCTCCGCCGCGAGATGTTGGCGGCGAGGTCCTTGAGGACGGTCGCCACCTCGGACTGCCGCACCGCCTGCTCGTCCACCCACTCGCGCACGACCTTCTGCTCGGCGCGCATCTGCCGCACGAGCTGGTCGACGCCCTTGGCGAGCTCGCGCACCGACTCGTCACTGCCTGCCGATCCGGCCGGCGCGCTGAGCTTGTCGGCAAGCGCGGACAGCGTGCGCTGCATGTCGAACATGGCGCCATAGAGTTGACGGTTAGCCTGCTCGCTGCCCGCGGTGCCGCCGCCGAGCTCGGTGATGCCCGACAGCCATTCCTCGAGCTCGTTGTAGAAGCGGTTGTGGGCGTGGCTCGTCTGCAGGTCGAGGAAGCCCAGGATGAGCGAGCCGGCGAGGCCCATGAGAGAAGCGGAGAACGCCGTGCCCATGCCTTTGAGCGGCGCGGCGAGGCCGGCCTTCAGCTCCTCGAACACCATCACGCTGTCGGAGGCCTTGGTGTCGAGCGTGCCGATCGCCTGGCCGACCGACTGGATGGTCTCGAGCAATCCCCAGAAGGTGCCGAGCAGTCCGAGGAAGATGAGCAGGCCGACGAGATAGCGGCCGGTGTCGCGGGCTTCATCCAGCCGTCCGCCGATCGAGTCCATGATCGAGCGCATGGAGGTGGTCGACAGCGACAGGGCGCCTTTGCGGTCGCGCAGCATGGTTGCCATCGGCGCCAGCAGCATGGGCCGATGCGTGATCGCGAGACCCGGATCGGCGATGCGGAAGGCGTTGACCCAGCGGATCTCGGGATAGAGACGCGCCACTTGGCCGAATGCTCTCAGGATACCGATCAAGAGCACGCCGATGATCAGTCCGTTGAGCAGCGGATTGTTCCAGAATGCGGTGACGAGCTGGTTGGAGATGATGGCGACGAGCAGGCTCACCAGCACGAGAAACACCAGCATGCCCCGCAAAAACGGGCCCGGGGTGTTCAGCGAGCGGTGCTGGGGTCTCGAGGCTAAATCACTCGGTCTCGGCTTCGCCATATGGGTCCTCCGCCACTCCGCCAGGCGAGATTAGCTAATGATCGTGGCATGACAAACGGGCAACTTAGAGATGCGACCGGTCGAGGCAATCCGGCGACGGCTGATCCTCCGCTCGCCAACGGTGCCTCACCCTGCCGTCTCGGCGCCAGCCGATGCCTGTTGTAGGAGGCCAAGCAACTGCTTGTGCACGTAAGGGTTACCGACGGCGATGTTGCCGGTCTCGAACATCGCCGGACCCCCCTCCAGGTCGGACACCATCCCGCCTGCCTCGCGTATCAGCACGATCCCGGCCGCCATGTCCCAGGGCTGCAGATTGTGATCCCAATAGGCGTCGTAGCGGCCGCTCGCAGTCCAGGCAAGATCGATGCAAGCGGCGCCCGAACGCCTGATGCCGGAACTCTCGCGCATCGCCGCTGCGCATTCGACGGCAAAGCGCTCGTGCCCGCCGCGGCCGCGATGGGGAATGCCCGTTGCCAGCAGGCTCTCCTGCAGGCTGCGCCGTGCTGCCACGCGCAGGCGGCGATCGTTGAGGAACGCGCCCTTGCCCTTCTCGGCGGTATAGAGCTCGTCCATGACCGGATTGTAGATGACGCCCGCCACCAGCTGTCCCTCGCGCTCCAGCGCGATCGAGATGGCGAACAGCGGCAGGCCGTGCAGAAAGTTGGTGGTGCCGTCGAGCGGGTCGACGATCCAGCGATGGGTCTTGTCGGCGCCCACGATCTCGCCCCGCTCTTCCATCAGGAAGCCATAGCCGTGGCGCGCCTTGGACAGCTCGTTGAAGATGACGTCCTCGGCGCGATGGTCGGCTGCAGTGACGAAATTGGCCGGCCCCTTGATCGAGACCTGGAGCTGCTCGACCTCACCGAAATCGCGCACAAGGCTGCGTGCCGCCTTGCGTGCGGCGCCCACCATGACGTGCATCAGTGCAGTCGTTGCCATGAAACCCGGCGCGTTCCCTAGTGTGATGATCGAGAAATTCGCCGGCGTTCGCGGCGCCCTCGGAGCGTCTCCCCTACCTGCTCGCTGCCGGGCTGGCAAGCGCGCCTGCCAAGCCTACTGAAGCAGGGCGCGATCCCGCCATTCCGATGCGGCCTTCTCGGCGGCCTGGCGGTCAGCCCGCGACAGTCCGGCGACAATCTTGTCGAGCTGCTCGTCGGCGATGCCGCCGGTCTTGGCAATCAGGTGCCATTTCGCCGCTTCTTTGGCGCTCTTTGCGACGCCTGCGCCGTGCGCGTAGCAGCGCGCCAGCCGATTCTGAGCGACGGCGACTCCCTTCTCGGCCGCCTCCCGGAAGAGCCGCGCGCCGTGCTTCTCATTGTGCTCCACACCGTGGCCCTTGAAGAGCAGGACCGCATACTCGACGGCGGCTTCCGTATGCCCTGCGTTGGCGGCCCTGGCGATCCATTTGCCCGCCTCGAAGGCGTTGGCATCGACGCCCGCGCCCGCCGCGTAGAGCGTGCCCAGATCGTATTGGGCCGCGACCACGCCCTTCTCGGCGGCATAGCGCATATGCATGAAGGCGCGATACGGGTTCTCGGGCTTGCCTTGACCTCTGAGGAACAGGAGCGCCAGGTTGTAGTTGGCGACGGCGTGCCCCTTGGCCGCTGCGGCCTCGAAATAGCGCGCTGCGGCACTGTCGTCCTTGGGCATGCCACGTCCTTGCACCGCCAGCACGCCCATGGCGAACACTGCCTCGATGTCGCCAAGCTCGGCGCCCTTGCGATACCATTGGGCGGCCACGGCCTCGTCCTTCGGCACGGCGTAGCCTTCCTCATAGATGCGCCCGATCAGCGTGTGCGCCTGTGGGTCTCCCTTGACGGCGGCTTTCTGCGCCAGATCGAGCGCGGTCAGGTATCGGCCCTGGTCAAAGGCGAAGTAGGCCGCGTCCTCTTCCGAGCCTGCACTTGTCTTGCCGTATGCGCTGACGGCGTTGCTTTTGGCAGCGCCGGTCGCGGGAGCCGTGCGCACGCTCTTGGGCGGAACGGGAGATGGCACGGCAGGACCCGACTGCGGTGCTCCGTCCTTGCGCGGCGCCACCGTGGTGCGCTGCGACCATGAGCTGGTTTCGGCTGCGGCCATACTCACGGGTGCGATCAGCAGCATCAAGGCAATCAGGGCGAGTTTGCGGTGCGGATACTGCAGCATCACGTCGCGCCCCCTCAAGTGTCGCGTTGAGGCAGCGCCGCGAGCATGGCGGCTGCAGTCTCGCGTGCGTCGGCGGGCGCCAGCGATGGGCTGAGGCGCAGGGCAACGAAGTCTGCTCCAGCGGCAGCCAGCAATGCGGCGTCGGTCGCGCTGTCGACATCGAAGGCCACGCACGGCACCTCGAAGATCTCTGCCCACCACTTGATCAGATCGAGGCGACGCTCACGCGCCGCCTGTTGGTCGGCGACGAAATCCGGGGCGCTGAAGGCGATGTAATCTGCTCCATCCTCGCCCAGCTGCATGGCCAGATCGCGTGAGCGCCCGGCGTCGGCCCCGACAATGCAGCCGTTGCCGACAACGCTGCGCGCCTCCGCGTAGTCCGTCTTGGCTTGGCGGGCGGACAGATGCACGCCATCCGCCTTCAGCGAACGCGCCAGTCTTGCATCATCGGCGATGAGCGCCGCCGCGCCGGCTTTCTGCGCCGCGTAGATCAGAGGCCGTAAGGTCTGCACATCGTAGCTGCGTTCAGCGGCGGGCAGGAAGCAGACCGACGAAATCTTGCCGGCGGCAAGCGCTGCCTCCAGCTGTTGGGGCGCGCTATCACCCGCCTCGACGACCAGCATCAGGCTGCAGCTCGATTGGATGGCGGCCACAGTGCCCCTCTAGGCTCGCGCGCTCACATCGTCCCACCGGCTATCGCGGTGGAATTGGGCAGAAACATGGACCTGCGACGTGACTCCGAGTCAGTCGTCAGTGCAGCGGTTCCCGACGGTGCTCAGGCCGCCTTCTCCAGGTCGAGCTTCCATTTGCCGGCCGCCGCGAGCCCGTTCATTTTTGCGCGATGCGTGAAGGCGCGCTGGCCGGCCGCCACGTTCTCCGACTTGCCGCTCCACGCCTTCAATGCCGCAGCCTGCAGCGCGCGGCCGTAGGAGAACGACACCTTCCACGGCAACGGGCCCATGGCGTTGATCAGGTGCAGATGCGCGGTGGCGTCCTCGTCGGACTGACCGCCCGACAGAAATGCGATCCCCGGTACCGCGGCCGGCACACACCGCTTCAGGATCTTGACGGTCTTCTCGGCCACTTCCTCGCGGCCGGCCTGCTTCGGGCTCTTCTTGCCCGCGATCACCATGTTGGGCTTGAGGATGGTCTGCTCGAGGGTGACGCGGTTGTAATAGAGCTCCTGATAGACCTCCTTGAGCACCCACTCGGTCACCTCGGCGCAACGATCGATGTCGTGTGCGCCGTCCATGAGGACCTCGGGCTCGACGATCGGCACTAGGCCGCCTTCGAGGCAGATGGCAGCGTAGCGTGCCAGCGCATGGGCATTGGCCTTGATGCAGGTGTAGCTCGGGATGCCGGTGCCGATGTCGATGACGGCGCGCCATTTGGCGAACTTGGCGCCCAGCTCCACATATTCCTTCACGCGCTTAGGCAGGCCATCGAGGCCGTCGGTCGAGACCTCGCCCGGGCAGAACTGCAGCGGCTTGGTGCCGGCATCGACCTTGATGCCGGGCAAGGAGCCTGCAGTAGCGATGATCTTGACCAGCGGCGTGCCGTCCTTGGCGTTCTGGCGGATGGTCTCGTCGTAGAGGATGACGCCGGAGATGGCGCTGCGCATGGCGTCGGTCGAGCGGAACAGCATCTCGCGATAGTCGCGGCGGCTGTCGGCGGTCGAATCCGTGCCGATGGAGTCGAAGCGCTTCTTGATGGTGCCTGAGCTTTCGTCGGCGGCGAGAATGCCTTTGCCCGGCGCGACCATGGCCTGCGCGACCTGTTCGAGCGTCATTGTCATGGGTTGCGTCCTCCGCGTCAGGATGGTTCTGCAAGAATTCGGTCGCCTGATTTAGCGCCAAAACCCGCGCTGAGCCAGGGGCATAGCCCCGGTTTCCTCGGCAACCCGCGCCCAGCGTTACCGGTTCCTCACGCGTGCCGGGTCGCGAATGCTGTCTGCCCCGCGGGCGCCATCAAAATACCTAACGGCTTCCGCGGTTTGCCCGAACGGTGGTCGGAAAGACCGAGTAGAGACGGTCACCGTGCGGTTGAATGGAGATTGATTTCCATGTTGTCACAGTTCTGCTTTTCCTTGATTGCGGCGGGTATCGGCTTGGTTCCTCTTTTGCGGGCAGGACCTGCCGCCGCCAACACGGCGCCACAGATCTCGGCGCCGGTCATGCATGAGAACATCGCCGTCTATTTCGTGCACGGGGCCTCCGTGCCCGGGCCCGTGCCGGCGACGTTGCAGGAAGCGCTGGCCAAGGGCGCCGTCGAGGTGTTCGAAACCGGGAATGTCCAGGAACTGCAAATCGAGAACAAAGGTAATGAGCCGGTGTTCGTGCAGTTCGGCGATCTCGTAAAGGGCGGCCGGCAGGACCGCGTGCTGACCGTGAGTCTGGTGCTGCCGCCCAAGTCCGGCCGCGTTCCGATCGGCTCCTATTGCGTAGAGCAGGGCCGGTGGGCGGCGCGTGGTGTAGAGGACGCGAAAAAGTTCTCGATGTCGGAAATGCTGATGCCCTCGCGCGAGGCAAAGGTTGCGATGGCCAAGCCGGCCACCAAGCCCGCCAGCCCGGCATCCGGAGCCATGTTCGTCGAGCGGGGCGCGGCGGCCGACCAGCGCCAACGGCCATTGGTTTCCCAGCAACGCACCACTGAGTCAGCCAACGGCCAGAGCGAAGTCTGGCGCAGCGTCGGCGACGTGCAGAGCAAGCTTGCCGAGCGCCTTGCCGCCTCGGTCGCGTCGGAGGCCTCGCACACCAGCCTTCAACTTTCGCTCGAAAACGACAAGCTGAAGCAAGCCGTCGCCAGCTACGTGCAGGTGCTCGAGCCGGCAGGGCTCAAGGGTGAGGATATCGTCGGCGTCGCCATTGCCATCAACGGCCGCATATCGAGCGCCGACGTGTATCCGTCCAACGGCCTGTTCCGTAAAATGTGGCCGAAGCTGGTGCGAGCGGGCGTTACCGAAGCGCTGGCGAGTGCCGGAACGGAGAAGGCACAAGCGCCTGCCGCTGATGCAGTCGGTGCGTTTCTGGCCGAGGCGGAAAAGGGCAAGCAGAGCGAGTTGGAACTCGGCACGCATGCCAAGCTCGAGACGCGCGACGCCGACAAGGCGCTGCGCATGGAGGCCAAGAGCGCTGCCGGGGCGTTCGTGCACCGGAACTATCTGGCCAAATAGCCGTTCCGAGACCGGATCTGAAAAAATGGGAGCCGCAGACGCAATCCGCGCCTGCGGCTCAATCCATTTAGGCCATTTAGGCGAGGGGCGATTTTAGACCAGCTTGCCCATGGCCACCGCGGTGTCACTCATGCGGTTGGAGAACCCCCACTCGTTGTCGTACCACGACAGCACGCGCACGAGCGTGCCATCCATCACCTTGGTCTGATCGAGATGGAAGACCGAGGAGTGGCTGTCGTGGTTGAAGTCCATCGACACGTTGGGCTGGTCGGTGGTGCCGAGGATGCCTTTCAACGACTGGCCGGCCGCCCGCAGCACCGCCTCGTTGATCTCATCCTTAGACGTCCTCTTCTTGGCGACAAACTTGAAGTCGACCACCGAGACGTTGGGCGTCGGCACACGGATGGCGGTGCCGTCGAGCTTGCCGTTGAGCTCGGGCAGCACCAAGCCGACCGCCTTGGCCGCGCCAGTCGAGGTCGGGATCATCGACAAGGCGGCAGCGCGGGCGCGATAGAGATCCTTGTGCATGGTGTCGAGCGTGGGCTGGTCGCCCGTGTAGGCGTGAATGGTCGTCATGAAGCCCTTCTCGATGCCGACCGCGTCGTTCAGCACCTTGGCCACGGGCGCCAGGCAGTTGGTCGTACATGATGCATTCGAAACGACGAGATGCTCTTTCGTCAGCTTCTCGTGATTGACACCGAACACCACGGTCAGGTCGGCGCCGTCGGCAGGTGCGGAGATCAGCACGCGCTTGGCTCCGGCCTTCAAATGCGCCGCCGCCTTCTCCTTCGACGTGAAGATGCCCGTGCATTCGAGGGCGACGTCGACGCCGAGCTCCTTGTGCGGCAGCGTGGCGGGATCCTTGATAGCCGTCACTCTGATGGGTCCGCGTCCCACATCGATGCTGTCACCTTTGACCTTGACCTCGTACGGGAAGCGGCCGTGCACGCTGTCGAAGCGCAGCAGATGCGCGTTGGTCTCGACCGGTCCCAGGTCGTTGATGGCGACGACCTCGATATCTTTGCGGCCGCTCTCGATGATGGCGCGCAGGACATTACGTCCGATGCGTCCGAAGCCGTTGATGGCGACTTTCACAGTCATTTGCTGGGCTCCTTGCGTGGGGGTGGCGTTTCCAGGCCAATCTGCTTGTTGGTCAACGCATGGGGGAGCACATGCGTTCTTCACCGGGCATCAACCGTCGGCACGGAATTGGAGAGGAGAAAATGTTCGGCGGAGCAGGGGCTGTCAATGCGGCATGGTCCGTTTGTGTGAACGTTGCGCAACGCGCAGCATCAATAGTGCATTTGGCATTTCCCGATTGGTGGCATGCGATGTTGACGCGGCGGCAGCCTGCCACCTAAGGTTTTTCAGTTAGCGTCCGGGCGTGGCGAGGCGAGCGGCACATCGAGCGGCGGATGGCAAGTCATGGCGCAAAGGGGGGTTGGCAAGGCAAAGAGGCGGGTGCCGAGGGCCGATGCCCCGGTCGGCCGGCCTCCCGCGCCCGCAACAAGCGAGCGCGGCGGGGCAACTGCACCCAATTCCGACGTCCGTGAGCGCATCCGGCTGCTCGAAGCGGAGTTGGCCAAAGCAAAGAGTGAACTGGCGGCGGCGCTGGCTCGCAACAAGGTTCTGGAAGACAACCAGGAGCAGGTGCGCAACCGGATTGATTGGGTCATCGACTCCCTCCATAACCTGATGGACGAGTGACGGCTGATTCGCCGGAAGTGCTTTCCAAGGCGGGAAGGCGACGGGGGCATGGGCCAGGTCGCGGTGACGCTCAATGGGCGGACGTACCGCCTGCGCTGCGGTGACGGCGATGAGCCACGCCTGCTTCAGCTTGCCGGCTACCTCGAGCAGCGCATCGAGGCTCTGGCGGCCGAGTTCGGCCAGGTCGGGGATGAGCGGCTCCTGCTCATGGCGGCACTGCTGATCACGGACGAGCTGTGGGATGCGCGCGAGCAGCTGCAGCAGCTCGACGCGGCCGGCCCTGAAGAGGAGCTTCAACCGGCTGCGGCAGCACAGGCCGTCTCGCTCTAAGGCCTCAGTCCTTTTTTGCGAAGCGATTGGAATTCTCGGCGGACTTGCGTACATTCATGATCGCAGGGCTGCGGGGTGCGTCAGGAGCATATGCGACCCGGGGGCCTATAAGACTCGCACGGGAGCTGTCCCTGGCCGGAACCGTGGTTCCGGACACACGGCGCCCACCTACAATTGTAGGGACCCAGCGGGATCGACCGCTTCAACGGCTTTCGCGGCTCTGCATTCCTTCACCTGCTCGCTCGAGAGGTTTATCCTGGAACGGTCCCCGAATGCCGAGCGCATCAAGGCCGAGAAGCAGGCGCTGCGGCTTTTGATGCGGGAGCGGCGCACGGCTACCCTCAGCGGTCGTGGCCACGAGATTGCGGCGGCGCTGGCGGAGCAGAGCCTCGACTTCGCCGCGCCATCCAGCCAAGCGATCGTTTCGGCGTTTTTCTCCATGGCCGACGAGCTTGCTACCGGCCCACTGCTGGCGCGACTGCACACCCGAGGGTTCCGCCTCTGTCTGCCCGTGATGCAAGGCGAGACAGCGCCGCTGCTGTTTCGGGCCTGGTCGCCGGGTGACCCCATGAAAACAGTCACTTGGGGGATCCAGGAGCCTCGTGATGACAAGCCCGCTCTCGACCCTGACATCTATTTGGTGCCCCTGCTCGCCTTCGACAAGCGCGGCTGGCGGCTCGGCTACGGAGGCGGTTTTTTTGATCGCACTTTGCGTGCAGCCCGCATGGCGAGGCCGATTGTTGCGGTCGGGCTCGGAATTGCCGAGGCCGAGGTCGACGCCGTGCCGCATCTCGACTATGACGAGCGGCTCGACTGGGTCTTGACGCCCTCGGGTCCATTGCGTTGTTCGGATTGATTTATGCGTCTGCTGTTTCTGGGTGATGTGGTGGGTCGCAGCGGCCGCAGGGCCGTCTGCGACGAGCTGCCCAAGCTGCGGGAGCGCTATCGTCTCGATTTCGTTGCCGTCAATGGCGAGAACGCGGCCGGGGGCTTCGGCATCACCGAGGCTATTCTGCAGGAGCTTCTCGACGCCGGCACGGATGTCGTGACGCTCGGCAATCATGCGTTCGATCAGCGCGAGGCGCTGGTCTTCATCGACCGCCATGATCGCCTGCTGCGGCCGCTCAATTACCCGATTGGCACTCCAGGGCGTGGCGCGGGGCTGTACAAGGCCGGGAACGGCGCCGAGGTGCTCGTCATCAACGCCATGGGCCGCGTGTTCATGACCGAGCTCGACTGCCCTTTCCGTGCCGTCGAGGCCGAGGTCAACGCCTGCGGGCTGAAACGGGGGGCGGACGCGATCCTGATCGATTTTCACGCCGAGGCTACCAGTGAGAAGCAGGCGCTGGCCTATTACCTCGACGGCCGGGCGACCGCCGTGATCGGCACGCACACGCACGCACCCACCGCCGATGAGCGCGTGCTGCCGGGCGGCACAGCGTTCATGTCGGATGTCGGCATGTGCGGGGACTACAACTCGGTGCTCGGCATGGAGATCGATGAACCCATCAATCGGTTCCTGACGCGCATTCCACGCGCGCGTTTCGAGCCGGCTGCCGGCCCGGCCACCATCAGCGGCCTCGCCCTCGAGACGGACGATGCGACAGGGCTCACGCGGCACGCAAAAGCATTGCGGCTCGGTGGTGCCTTGGCACCTACCGAGCCGCTTTTCTGGGTCGAGTGAGAAGAGTCTTGGCTCTTTCTTTCAGTGTCTTTCAGCAGGGTTACCTGCTGTGGTCTTGGTATGTCGGATGCAGTACTCCTGGCATCCGTCTCGACCACCCCGTGGGCAGCGAAGCGGTCGTCAGGACGACTCGTGTCCTCGATGAGGATGGTGCGGTGGAACGGTTAATGAAGCGTTAATGCGGGCGCATAAGCTTCAGGCGGATGGCGCTGCGGCATGAGCCGGCGCGTCGGTAGATTTCCGCGAGCCGGCAACCTATAAACGGGCGAGGTTAACAAGCTCTCATCAGCGGCATCCGAGACTATGGCTGGCCACTCCCAGTTCAAGAACATCATGCACCGGAAGGGCCGGCAGGATGCGGCCCGTTCCAAGGCGTTCGCCAAGCTCGCGCGCGAGATCACGGTGGCGGCCAAGAGCGGCACGCCCGATCCCGATATGAACGCGCGCCTGCGTCTCGCAATTCAGAATGCCCGCGCCGAGAACATGCCCAAGGACAACATCGAGCGCGCCATCAAGAAGGCCCTGGGCGGCGATACGGAGAGCTATGAGCGGATTCGATATGAGGGCTATGCGCCGGGCGGCGTCGCGGTCCTCGTCGAGGCTCTGACCGACAACCGTAACCGGACCGGTGGCGCCATCCGTGCCATTTTCACCAAGCATGGCGGCAATCTCGGCGCCACGGGTTCGGTCGCGCACATGTTCAACCATGTCGGTGAAATCATTTTCAAAGTGGATGCGGGCTCGCCGGACGCAGTGCTCGAAGCCGCCATCGAGGCGGGCGCCGATGATGTGTCGAGCGACACCGACGGTCATCTGGTGACCACGAGCTTCGAGCAGCTCGGACCAGTGGCGGCAGCACTGGAAGCCAAGCTTGGCACACCGGGAGGCGTCAAGGCGGTCTGGAAGCCGAACATGACGACGCAGGTGGAGGAGGAGAGAGCCGCCTCCATCCTCAAGCTGGTCGCGTCGCTCGAGGACGACGACGACGTGCAGGCCGTGTTCTCCAATTTCGAGGTCGACGAGGCGACGCTGGCGCGGTTGACGGCGGCCTGAAGTCGGACGCGGTCATTTCCACCACACGGCCACCGCGATCAATATCGCCCCAACGGCAAGGCAAATCAGCGCCGCGACATTCATTGCTTGCGCTGCGACGTGGCGCGCCGCGTGGCCCGCCACCATCTTGGCGCGCTCCACGTTCGACCCTTCGGTCTGCAGCTCCTTGAGCCGGTTGCCGAGATCGGTCTCGACGTCGAGCCGCCCGCGGTTTTTCGCCACCTGCCAGGCCGCGTCCAGCGCCAGGTCTTTGAGGTCGTAGCGCGATGCCCAGCGGTAGAGCAGGACTCCCAGAATTATCAACACTGCGCCGCTGCCGAGCAGATATGGGTGAGCCATGGCCGTCCCGCCGCGTTGTCAACACCGATCAGCATGATTGTTGAGTGGTCGCAAGGCAAGGCACGTGACCGCAATGCCCGTGCTATGTCTCGCCCATGCGGGGGAAAACGATTCGCATCATCGGCATCGACCCGGGACTGCGCCGCACGGGGTGGGGCATTATCGAAAGCGACGGGGTGCGCCTCGTGTACGTGGCGAGCGGTCTCATCACCTCCAACAGCGAGGATGACCTCTCCTTTCGCCTGCGGGAGCTTTACGAAGGGCTGACCAGCGTGCTCACGGCGTTCACGCCACACGAGGCCGCCGTGGAAGAAACGTTCGTCAACGAGAATGCGCGCGCGACGCTCAAGCTCGGGCAGGCGCGCGGCATGGCGCTCCTGGCGCCTGCCATGCGCGGGCTCAAGGTGGCGGAGTATCCGCCCAACCTGATCAAGAAAACGGTTGTCGGCGCGGGTCACGCGGAGAAACGCCAGATCCAGGCCATGATCGGCTTCCTGCTGCCCAAGGCCAAGTTCGAGAGCGCGGACGAGGCCGATGCTCTGGCCATCGCCATTTGCCATTGCAACCATCGCACGAGCCCCCAAGCCATTGCGGCCCGCGCGCAGAAGGTTCTTGAGACATGATCGGCAAGCTGCGCGGGAAGGTCGATGCCATTGGCGAAGCCCACGCCATTATCGACGTCAACGGGGTGGGCTACGAGGTTCAGCTTTCGGCGCGCACGCTGCGCAATCTGAAACTCGGGGAGGAAATAGCACTCACCGTCGACACGCACGTGCGTGAGGACGCCATCCGCCTGTTCGGCTTCGCCAGCGAGGTGGAGCGAAGCTGGTTTCGTATGCTGCAGACGATCCAGGGTGTGGGCTCCAAGGTCGCGCTGGCGGTGCTGGGTACGTTGTCGCCGCAGGATCTGGCGTCTGCCATCGCGCTGCAGAACTGGGCAGCCGTCGAGCAGACGCAAGGGGTCGGCAAAAAGCTGGCGCAGCGGATCGTCGCGGAGCTCAAAGACAAGGCCCCTGCGCTATCGGTGGCCGGCCTCAATGTGCCGACTGCGCTCAACGGCAAGGCCGGCACGCCGCCCGAAGGCAACACCGCTGCCGAGGCAATCTCCGCGCTCACCAACCTCGGCTACAACCCGGCCCAGGCCAGCGCGGCGGTGGCAGCAGCGCTGAATGACCTCGGCGACAAGGCAGATACCGCAGGCCTGATCCGGCGCGGTCTGCGCGAGCTTGCGCGGTAGCGAGCGGAAGTAGGCATGAACATCAAGCAGCTCTCCACGGTCGCGGTGACGTGGCTTGGATTGATCGCCGCCATCGCCGGCGGCTACGGAACGCTGCAGACCTATCGGGCCCAGGTGGACAAAGAGATCGACGAGCGCAAGCTGCAGACGTTCCGCCTGATCGAGAGGTTCGGCACCAAGGACATGTCGGAGACGCGCGAGCGCATTCTGCCGCTCGTGACCACCGACACCTTCTGTGATCCCGCTGCCCGCGCGAAAACCGGACTGACCGTCAGCCAGATGTTCGCATTCGTCGAGTTCTTCGATCTCGTACAGACCTGCATCGATGCCCGTCTTTGCGACGGCGAGCTTGCTTACGAGTCGTTTGGCCCCTACGCCAACTGGCACTGGCCTGGCATGCAGCGCGTCATCGAGCAGACCCGTGCCGCCGAGCGCGCCATGGACCTGAAGAAACCTTATGGCCACGGGCTTCAGGCCCTGTCGCGCAAGCCCGGGTACGCAAGCAAGTGCGAGAGCGTTCGCCAGTAGGAGGTGGCGCTGCTATTTAGGCCACAGGATCATCTGCGTGCACCGGAACTGGGCGATTGCCTTCTGTGCACCTTCGGGAACCACAGCGGCGTCCCAGACCTGCGTCGTGCGGCCCTGATGCAGTGGCCGTGCCGTGCATGTCACCGTGCCCGACCGCGTGGTGCCGAGGAAATTGCTCTTGAGCTCGACGGTCGTGAAGCCGGAGGCGCCTTGCGGCAGGCTTCTGACCGTGCCGTAGCCACAGCACGTATCGGCCAGTGACACGATGGCGCCGGCGTGCAGAAAGCCGTTCCACGCTTCAAGGGCTCTTCGCACGGTCATTTTGGCCATCACCTCAGTGGGCTCAACCTTGACGAACTCCATCCCGAGATGCCCGGGAAGGTATTCGGCGCCGGCGGCATTCCACTGCTCCAGCGATTGTGGGATGGCGATATCCATGTTCTCTCCGTGTGCGTCTGGCAAATTCGCGGGCGATGCAACGGACAGTGCGCGATGGGGATCGTCCGCTTGACCCTGGAGCCGAATAAGCTCAGGAACGAAGCATGACCGATCGCTTGGTGGCTAGTACAATAAAAGAAGCGGACGCCCTCGAGGCGACGCTCCGCCCTCAGTCACTGACGGATTTCATCGGCCAGGAGCAGGCGCGCTCGAACCTGCGCGTTTTCATCCAAGCCGCCAAAGCGCGCGGCGACGCGCTGGATCATGTTTTGTTTGCCGGGCCGCCCGGTCTCGGCAAGACGACGCTGGCGCAAATCATGGCCAAGGAGCTGGGCGTCGGCTTCCGCGCTACCTCCGGCCCGGTCATCTCCAAGGCCGGCGATCTCGCCGCGCTCCTCACCAATCTCGAAGAACGCGATGTGCTCTTCATCGACGAGATCCATCGCCTCAACCCGGCAGTCGAGGAAATTCTCTACCCCGCCATGGAGGATTTCCAGCTCGACCTCATCATCGGCGAAGGGCCGGCTGCGCGCTCGGTGCGCATCGATCTCGCCAAGTTCACCTTGATCGGCGCTACCACGCGCACGGGACTGCTCACCACGCCGCTACGCGACCGCTTCGGTATTCCCGTTCGGTTGAACTTCTATACTCACGCCGAGCTGGAGCTGATCGTCAGCCGCGGCGCGCGCGTGCTCAAAGTTGAAATGAGCGAGGATGGGGCCCAGGAGATCGCCCGGCGGGCGCGGGGCACGCCGCGCATCGCCGGCCGCCTGCTGCGGCGCGTACGCGACTTTGCCGCCGTGGGAGGCGCCGCCTGCGTCACGCGTGAGGTCGCCGACAGGGCTTTGCAGCAGCTCGAGGTCGACAGCGAGGGCCTCGATGCGCTCGATCACCGCTATCTCAATTGCATTGCAAAAAACTATGACGGCGGTCCGGTCGGCATCGAGACCCTCTCGGCGGCGCTGTCGGAGCCGCGCGATGCGCTCGAGGAAATCGTCGAGCCATATCTGTTGCAGCAAGGATTTGTCGGCCGCACGCCGCGCGGGCGTGTGCTGACGCTCAAGGCCTACCGCCATCTCGGCCTCACCGGGCCGGCGCGCTCGTCTGCCCCCCAATTTGGATTGTTCGAGGGCGAGGAGGACGCGCCGGGCAGCCCCGGTAGCAAGATGGGAACCGGCTAACCCCAATTCGGACATCGTCTTGCATTTGCCCCTTTGCCCGCGCATGAAGCGCACCGCTCGCAGCAGCCATCGGTTGGCGACAGGATGCACATTCCACAGATAACCCGCCGCCGGATACTGGCCGGCCTCGGCGCGTCGACGACGGCGACCTTCGCTGTTGGCGGCTATGCGCTAGCCGTCGAGCCGATGTGGCGCCTCAATGTCACGCGCTATTCCGTTAGCCCGAAAAACTGGCCAAAAGATCTGGCGCTCAAGATTGCCGTCATCGCGGATCTGCACGCCGGCGAGCCTTTGATGCCCTACGAGCGTATTCGAGCCATTGCTGTGCACACCAACGCGCTGTCCCCCGATATCGTGGTGCTGCTCGGTGATTTTGCCGCCAGTCATCGCTTCCGCGGCAAGCCTGTGCCGCCGCAGGATTGGGCGGATGCGCTCAGCGTGCTTCGTGCTCCACTCGGCGTACATGCCGTGCTCGGCAATCATGACTGGTGGGACGACGTAGCGGCGCAACGGGCAGGCAAGGGGCCGGTCATCGGACGCCGTGTTTTGGAGCGCGTGAGCATTCCGGTCTACGAGAACGACGCAGTCCGCCTGAAAAAGAACGGCCGGGCCTTCTGGCTTGCGGGATTGGGAGATCAACTGGCACTCTTCGGCAGGAACAGGGGGCCACGCCGTCGTTTCCGCGGTGTTCACAATCTGCCGGGCACGCTCGCGCGCATCAAAGACGACGCGCCCGTCATTCTGCTCGCCCACGAGCCGGACATTTTCGTGCATGTTCCCGACCGCGTGGCGTTGACCTTGTCCGGCCATACGCACGGAGGCCAGGTTCGCCTGTTCGGCTATTCACCCGTCGTGCCGTCACGCTACGGCAACCGGTTCGCTTACGGTCATGTCGTCGAGGACGATCGGCACCTGATCGTTTCCGGCGGGCTCGGCTGCTCCATGCTACCGGTGCGCCTCGGCGTTCCGCCGGAGATCGTGCTCGTCGATGTCGCGGCAGCCACAGTCTGACGCCTGGCCGGATCTCGCCGGCCGGCTGGTGGGTGAGGGGGGCGCCAGGCGCCACATCCTGCCCGTACGGGTGTACTTCGAGGACACCGATTTCTCCGGCCTCGTCTATCATGGCTCCTATGTGCGCTGGTGCGAGCGCGGCCGCTCCGATTTCCTGCGCTTGCTCGGCAACGATCATCGCGCTCTTGAGGCGGGTGTAGCCGGGCGCGAGCCAGCGGCCTTCGTCGTGCGCCGTATGCGCCTGGAGTTCCTGAAACCCGCGCACATCGACGATGTTCTGGAGGTCGAGACCCGCGTGAAGGAGATCGGCGCCGCCACATTGACTTTGCAGCAGACCGTCGCGCGCGCTGGTGCTCACCTGTTCGAGGCCGAGGTCATGGTGGTGCTGGTCAGCCGCTCCGGCAAGCCGCAGCGCCTGGGCCGCCTGCTGCGCGAGGCCCTGGCTGTAGCCTGATTTTTCATCCGCACCTGCGCGCTTAAGGCCCCTTGAGCCTGAGCGTGGACTCTTGTCTAACGCTTGGGCCAGCGGGCGGATGTCATAAGCCTCGCGAGCCCAAGTTTAGTCACATTGCGGGGCAACATCCGGACTTTGGCGGGAACCGCAGACCACAACGGCTGACACCTCATGTGGGTGCCCCGGTCGCGCTGCGTCCGGCGGGGGCAGGCTGTTGAACGCCCACGCGCACGTGGGAGCAACGGAAAAGACATGAATCCGAGCGATGTTCTCAAGGGGGCGATTTCGACCGCCGCCAATGGTCAGGTCTCATTTCTCGAGCTGTTTCTGCAGGCCCACATCGTCGTCAAGGTGGTGATGATCGGCCTGCTGCTCGCCTCGGTCTGGTCGTGGGCCATCATCGTCGAGAAGATTTTCGCGTTCCGGCGGGCGAGGGTGGAGGCCGACCGTTTCGAGCAGATATTCTGGTCGGGCCAGTCGCTCGAGGAGCTCTATACGGGCTTGGCGCGCGGCCGCACCTTCTCGATGGCGGCATTGTTCGTGGCGGCTATGCGCGAATGGAAGCGCTCGGTGGAAGGCAATCTGCGGGCACTGGGCGGCATTCAGCTTCGGGTCGAGAAGGTCATGGACGTGACCATCAGCCGTGAGATGGAACGCCTCGATAGAAGGCTGCTGTTCCTGGCCACCGTCGGCTCGACTGCGCCCTTTATTGGCCTCTTCGGCACGGTATGGGGAATCATGAGCAGCTTCCAAGCCATCGCGGTGTCCAAGAATACCAGTCTCGCTGTCGTCGCGCCGGGCATAGCCGAGGCTCTGTTCGCTACCGCACTTGGCCTTCTCGCCGCCATCCCGGCGGTCATTGCCTACAACAAGTTTTCCGCCGACTCCTCTCGTTTGAGTCAGCGTCTCGACGCTTTCGCCGATGAGTTCTCGGCGATCGTGTCGCGGCAGATCGACGTGCGGACCTGACGGGAGGCAAGTGTGGGAGCAAGTCTCAACACATCGTCTTCCAGCGGGCGGCGCGGCCGCCGGCAACGGCATGCCCCCATGAGCGAGATCAACGTCACGCCGTTCGTGGACGTCATGCTCGTTCTGCTCATCATCTTCATGGTGACGGCGCCGCTGCTCACTGCCGGTGTTCCGTTGGAGCTGCCGCAGGCCAAGGGCAAACAGCTCGAGGCCAACAAGGAGCCCATCGTGATCTCGGTGACGAAGAAAGGGGAGGTGTTTCTCGGCCAGGAGGAGAAGACGCCGCTGCGGTTGGACGAGATCGGAGCCAAGCTCAACGCCGTGGCCGGCAACCGCGGTGGCGCCGACGAGCCGATCTTCGTCAGAGGCGACAAGAGCGTGGAGTACGGTCTCGTTGCCCGCGTGATGGGGAGGATCAAGGAAGCCGGATTCAAGAAGATCTCTCTGATCACGGAGGTCGAGAGCGGAGGCTAGCGTGATGATCGAGAAATTCGCCCCATCAAGCGGCTCGGTTCCGAGCGGATTTCTCGATCTGAATCACACTAGCAAGTCTATGATTCTAGTGTCCCTTATGAGTTCGCTCGGGGACCTAGCCGCGAACACAGGCGAACTTCGGAATCGGGACACTAGAGGGAAATGTACCTCGGGCTCGCAGTCTCGCTGTTGCTGCATGCCGCGGTGATGTCGTGGGCGCTCGTGTCGATCACGTCGGCGCGCGAGGTCAACATGCCGATCATCGATCCGGTCGCGGTCGAGTTCATCAGCCCGAACGATCTAGCCAAGATGCGCCAGGGCGCCCGCCAGTCGACCCTGAAGGAGGCACAGGCCAGGCGCAGCGAGAAGACCGACCAGACGCCCAAGGAATCGCGCCGGCCGACGCCGCTCGCATCCGCGTCTCCGCCGCCGGCCGACGATCCGCCGCCGCCCAAGGAAGCGGCCAAGGCACAGGAGCAGCCCAAGCCCGTGGAGCAGAAGGCTGCACCGCCTCCACCTCCGCCAAAAGCCGAGGCCAAGGCCGAGCCCGATAAGGCAGCCCTCGAGCAGAAGCTCGCCGAGCTGTCCAAGGAGCCGGTCGGTCCCACGCCCGAGGAGCTGAAGAAGATCGAGGACGAGAAGGCGGCCGAGCATCGCCGGGCGGAGGAGCAGCGCAAGGCTGAAGAGGAGAAGAAGGCCGAGGAACAGCGTAAAGCAGACGAGCAGAAGAACGCGGAAGAGGAGCGCAAAGCCGAGGAACAGAAAAAGGCCGAGGAGCTACGCAAGGCCGAAGAGCAGCGTAAGGAAGAGGAGCGCAAGGCGGAGGAACAGCGCAAGCTCGAGCAGCAGCGTCTGGCCGAAGAGCAGAAAAAGGCCGAGGAGAAGCGCTTAGCCGAAGAAAAACGCAAGGCCGAACTGAAGCGTCTGGCCGACAAGAAGAAGGCCGATGAGAAGAAACGCCGAGAAGCGGAGGCGAAGGCCAAGCTCGATCTGGACCGGCTGTCAGCCCTGATCGACAAGTCCGAGCCCAAGTCTGCGCCGGCGGCGGCGCCGCAGCCGAATGAGCCCACAAAAGCCAAGGGAGCCGTGACGGGAGATCGGGAGGGGCGCGATCAAACCATATCAGCCAACGAGGCGGCCTTTCTGGCCGGTCTTATGCGCCAGGCCGTCAGCCGCTGCTGGAACATCAATGCCGGTCTCGAGGGCATCGAGAAGATCGTCGTCAAGGTCCAGGTCAGGCTCACGCGCGATGGTCGCCTGATCGGGCCGCCGCGGGTGGTCAACAGCTCACCTTCACCGCTGTTCCGTGACGCTGCAACAAGTGCGGAGCGTGCCCTAGTGCAATGCGAGCCCTACAACCTGCCAGCGGACAAGTACGAGGGCGGCTGGGAGTTCATGGAATTGAATTTCGACCCGAAGAACATGTTCTAAGGGAGGAGCGACGCCATCCCAACTTTCGACACGTTGCGAGCACATCTAACGGCTCCGCCCGAACCTCAGACGGCATCCTGATGCGAAACTCCTCGTCGGCCGGCACCATGACGCGGCGCGCCGCCTTGCAGCTCGCGGCCAGTGCCATGTTGGTGCCGGCGGCGCCGGCTTTGGCTCAGCAGCGCGGGCCTCTGCAGGTGGACGTCGATCAGGCAACGCTCAAGCCCCGGCCGATCGCGATCCCTGAATTCCTCGGCGAGGATCAGCGCCTGTCGGCGGGCATCGCCAATGTCATTGCCGCCAACCTGGAGCGCTCCGGCTTGTTCGAGCCGCTCGATCCACGCGGTTTCATCGAGCGCATTTCGGACCTCAACACGGTTCCGCGATTTGCCGATTGGCGCAGCTCGGGCGCCGAGGCCCTGCTGATGGGGCGGGCTACAGCCGTTGCCGATGGCCGGGTAAGGGCCGACTTTCGCCTCTGGGACGTGGTGCTGGGCAAACAGATCGCCAGCGGCTACTTCGCGACATCCCCGCAGAGCTGGCGCCGGATCGGACACATCATCGCCGATCAGGTGTGGGAAAAGCTGACGTTGGAGAAAGGCTTCTTCGACACGCGCATCGTCTTCGTCGACGAGACGGGCCCCAAAGACAAGCGCGTCAAGCGCCTGGCGATCATGGACCAGGACGGTTTCAACGTCCGCCTGCTGTCGCAAGGCCAGGAGCTGGTGCTGACCCCGCGCTTCAGCCCCACGAGCCAGGAAATCACCTACATGTCGTATGCGCGCGATCAGCCGCGCGTTGTGCTCATGCGGCTCGATACCGGTCAGCGCGAGGTGGTTGGCGATTTTCCGGGCATGACCTTCGCGCCGCGCTTCTCACCGGACGGCCAGCGCGTGATCATGAGCCTGCAGCAGGGCGGCGATTCGTCGATCATGGAAATGGACATGCGCAGCCGCCAGATGCGCCAGCTCACCCAAGGCGGGGGCCTCGACACGGGCCCTTGCTATGCACCGGACGGCCGGCAGATCGTGTTCGAGTCAGACCGCAATGGGAGCCAGCAACTCTACGTCATGGGCGCCGATGGAGGCGCGCCCCGACGCATCAGCTCTGGCGAGGGTCGCTACTCCACTCCGGTGTGGTCACCGCGCGGCGATTATGTTGCATTTACGAAACAGCTCTCCGGAAGATTCCTGATCGGCATCATGCGCCACGATGGTGCGGGCGAGCGGGTGCTGACCGAGGGTTTCCACAACGAAGGCCCCACTTGGGCGCCGAATGGCCGGTTCCTCATGTTTTTCCGCGATCTGTCCGGCCCTAACGGCGGCCCCAAGCTGTTCAGCATCGATCTGACGGGCCGCAACGAGCGTCAAGTGCAGACGCCATCGTTCGCATCCGATCCGGCGTGGTCGCCGCTCCTCAAATAGGCCGCTCGTTTACCGCGCGTTTACTGCTTGCATGGCTTACTGGTCACAGGTGAGCGGAGGGGGATTCGCGCCGCGCGCCTGCATGATGCTGCATCCCGGCGAAGACGTGCGCGTGCATGGGAAAACAGCACGTGGGAGAGTGCTAATCTGGCGTTGCATTTTCGCACCTGTGAGTGGGGAAAGCAGTTGGAAAACTGCCTCTCTTCTTGATCTCAGCAGGTGACGCCGGTAGGCCATTAAAGGCGATTGCCGAATAAGCATCAGGAGAGAAGGACATGCAGGTTATGAAAGGCGCGATCGTTCTCGCAACGATCATCGCGGCTGTGGCTGTGGGAGCCTGCCGTCGCGAAGTGCCGCATGAGCCCATGAAGCTCGGTGCGGATGTTCCTGTTACCACGCAAGTAGCTCGGTAATCCTGAGTTTCACTCGACTTCAGGGCTAATGGGGGACTTGAAGATGAAGAACGCTATCGTTCTCGCGGCGGTGATTGCAGCAGTCGCTTTGGGCGCCTGCCGCAGGGAAGTTCCACACGAGCCCATGAAGCTCGGCGCGGATGTTCCTGCGACGGAGCACGTTGCTCGCTGATTCGCCGTTTCTGAGTGCCTCCGGCTTGGTAGGCACTGAGTTTATCGAAGCCGTGTCTCAAGGCGATGATCGCTTCAGACACGGCTTCGATGCTTTTGGGTCATTGCGCAGGCCGAATCGCCCGAAAAAATTGCGGGGACAGACCCTCAGCGCGACTTGCCTAGCAAATCAGCTTCATGTTCTGACTTTTGACAGAAGTCGGTCACATTTTCGCACGAGGCCTGCGCTTTAGTGCTCAGTGAGCAGTTGGTCGATGCGGTAGTGCTGCCATGGTACGCACCCGGACATTGAGGAAGGGGGAGCTGATGGAGTTTGCAACTCGGCGTTCGCACATCCTGCGCGCGGTGGCAGCGGTGGCGATAGCTGTGTCGCTGGCGGCCTGCGCCCAGACCCCTAAACCTGAAGACTCGTTTGGGATATCCGGCAAGGGTGGTCCCGCGACTCCCGGATCGTCGCGGGACTTTGCGGTCAATGTCGGCGACATTGTCTATTTCTCGACTGACAGCACCGATCTGTCGCCGGAAGCGCAGCAGACGGTGGCTAACCAGGCCCGCTGGCTGCAGAAGTATGCGCAGTACACGATCACGATTGAAGGTCATGCAGACGAGCGCGGTACGCGCGAGTACAACATCGCGCTCGGTGCCCGCCGCGCCCAGACCGTACGTGATTTCCTTGCGCGCAACGGCATCAATGCCAGCCGCGTTCGCACCATTTCGTACGGCAAGGAGCGCCCCGTAGCCGTCTGCAACGATATCTCGTGCTGGTCGCAGAACCGGCGGGCGCAGACTGTCCTCAACAGCCGTGGCGCCGGGTCCTGACCAGCTGACGCCTCTGGATTGACGCGCCGGCGGGTCCGACTCCGCCGGCTTTTTGTTGTCGCGAGACGGCCTGCGCTCGTATTGGGTGCAACAAAAATCGGCCCTATTGTCCGCGCACATTGTTCTTCTGGCGGTGTGTGGGGTGTGCGCCAATGTTGCGGTACTGGATGCGTCCGCCTTGCGGGGCGGTTATCTTGATCTGCGGGTCATTTTTCCTCCTTCAAACCAGTGACGGGTTGGTGCGCTCTGCACTCGCCCAGTCGCGCGAGGTTCTGGTCGGTCTGTCCGGGCGGGCGATGCCGGCTATCCCTGACGGGTCTATGCGAGGCCCAGCCCGACGTGGCGGTGATCTCGATCGGCCAGCTGCTCGCGAGCTCGAGGACGCCCGTGAGCTTCTCTCGTTGGGCAACCTGCTGGAGGGACGGCGCCGGCTCGAAATTCTCGTCGCGCGCTACCCCACTGCTGCGGCAAGCGACGAGGCGCGCCGAGAGCTCGCTCGTCTCTACGCGCCAGCGGCCGACGCGGCAGGCTCCGCCTCAGGGCGTCCCGGGCAGGGTCCAGGCGGCGTCCAGAGGGACGGCGGTGCGCATGTGCCTATCAACCTCGGCGCTCCGGCGCCATCTTCGGGCGGGGCCTCTCGCGCGCAGGACGCCTGGATCGGCGAGCCCCGCATGGCGCGTGCGGCCGAGCAGGATTTTCGACTGTTCGTCGGCGATCGTGTTTTCTTCGGCGACCGCAGCGCGGAGCTCGGCTCGCGGGCAAGATCACTGCTGGCAGCACAGGCGCAGTGGCTGAAGCAAGTTCCGCAGGCGACCGTCATCGTTGAAGGTCATGCCGATGACCAAGGCAGTGCTGCATTCAACCAGGAACTGGCCGCGCGTCGTGCCCAGGCGGTGCGCGACCGGCTCATTGCGGAGGGCATCGACGCCAGCCGCTTAACTCTTGAAGTCCACGGTCGCCAGCAGCCGGTCGCACTCTGTTCCGATGGGGAGTGTGCGGCGCAGAACCGGCGTGTCGTGACGGTTCTGAAGGGCGCGCGTGCGGCGACTGGGGCGATTGTCCCGCGCCCTGGACTGGCCAGCGAGTCGAGGCCGGGTGTCCGCTGAAGCGTATTAGGTAGACAGGGATGCTCCGCCGCGGCGGCACACTGCCGGCAGCAATTGACAAGTTTCTGGGAACGCAAGAAGTCTAACCATTGCCAGGCCGGACCGATGCGCAGTATCGGTTGGCCCTGGGGCTTGCGGCGGCGACAACAACGCGGAAGCTCGGTTCTCATGCGCGGCACGACGCACTCGGTTCGGGTTGCTCTCAGTATCGCGGCACTCTTGCTGTTTCCAGGGCAGGTCTTGGGCCGAGAGGCTGCTGGCTCGCCGACAGCAGTGAGGACATCGCAACCAGCACAGATCATTGTCGCCCAGGCGCAGCCGCAACCACAGCCTCAGGCGCGGCCGCCTGCCAGGACCTCAACGCCGCCGCCGGCTGTGCGTCAGCCCGGCAAGGAGGAAGGTGCGCCACAGGGCCGCCCGGCCGGGGAGGCGCAGCTACGCCAGCGTGTCGAGCAACTCGAGGAGCAGCTCACCGAAATGCAGGTGGTGATCGGTACGCTCGAATCGCTAGCCAGATCGCCCGGTACAGCCGCATCAGCGGCGCCAGTGTCGCGCGGTGCGCCCGCGAGCGGCGCTGACCAGGGGCGCATCGAAGACCTCGAGACGCAGGTGCGCGCACTGACCAACCAGTTGGAGCAACTCTCCGAGCAGGTGCGTCAGCTCGGGGCACGCAGGACTGATGCCGGCTCAGCCGGCGCGCTCGCGAGCCGCGATGCGCCTGCATTCCGACCGGACAGCGGCCCGCCTGCGCGCTCCGACGGTAGGAGTTGGCAGAGCGGACCTGCGCCAGAAGCGCCGCGCGGCGGAACTGAAGGCAATTTCGGCTCTGTAACCGTGACACCGGGTCCGGAGCGCGATCCGATCGGCCGTTTGATCACGCGGGAGCCCGGGGCAGGGTCCGACAGAGTGGCCTCCGCCACGACCGACGCTGCACAAGTGGGAGCCAACCCGAAGGAGCTTTACGAAACGGCTTACGGCTACCTGCTGCAGCAGGACTACGGCTCCGCGGAAGCTTCTTTCGAGGAGTTCCTGCGCCTGCACCCGACAGACCGTCTGGCAGCCGATGCCCAATACTGGCTCGGTGAGTCGCTCTATGTTCAGCGGCGCTACAAGCCTGCCGGGCAGGCGTTCCTCAAGGTGATCCAGAACCACCAGGCGAGCGCCAAGGTGCCCAACAGCCTTCTGAAGCTCGCCATGACGCTGGAGCAGCTCGGCCAGAAGGACTGCGCCCTGTTCAACGAGCTCGAGACGCGACACCCGAATGCTGCCGCCGACGTGAAGAACCGAGCCAGGGTCGTGCGTCAGCGCGTCGGCTGCTGAGTGCGATGGGCCGGCAGAGCCCACTCTCGCTGGACGAGATCAGACCGGCTCTCGACAGGCTGCTGAAGGGGCCGCTGGCCCTGGCGGTCTCTGGTGGCGCCGACAGCATGGCGCTCATGCATCTCGTCGCTGCATGGTGGGCCGAGAGCCGAGCTACCGACGCCGCGCCACCGATCGCGCTCACTGTAGACCACGGGCTGCGCCGCGAGTCCGCCGTGGAAGCCGCCTGGGTCGGGCATGAAGCGTCCCGCCTCGGATTTGAGCATGCGACGCTGGTGTGGGCAGGGCCGAAACCCGCATCCGGCCTCCAGGCTGCCGCCCGTACTGCGCGCTATTCCCTCATGAGCAATTTCCTCGATCAGGAGGCTCGCGACAGCAGAGTGCCGGTCAAGCGATCGATCGTGACGGCTCATCATGCCGACGACCAGGCAGAGACGTTTCTCATGCGTCTTGCTCGCGGCAGCGGGCTGGACGGCCTGAGCGGCATGCGGCCAACGGAGGTGATTGCGGCAGACGTTCGGAGCTACACGATCACGCGGCCACTGCTCGAGGTGCCGAAGGCGCGGCTCGTGGCGACGCTCGAGGCGCGCGGACTTGCATGGCGGGAAGACCCTAGCAATGCGGTGCAGGATTTCGAGCGCGTGAGAGTGCGCGAGGCGCTCGCGCTGATGAGCGGCCTGGGTATCTCTGCCACCGAAATCCAGCGCAGCACCCACCGTCTCGCACGAGCGCGCGAGGCGGTCGCGGCGGGCCTTGCCGATGTTCTGCCCAGACTGGTGCACTGGCACGGCGGGCTCTTTGCCGAAATCGATGCTGCCTCGTTTCTGCGGTTGCCGGACGAATTTCGCGTCCGCGCCTTCGCCGTCTTAGTCAGCTCCTATGGTGGTGCGTCACCCCCCGCCCGGTTATCGCAGATCGAGGCGCTTGCCGCCCAAATGAGCGTGACGTCAGGTCGCCGTCACGTGGCGACGCTCGGCGGCTGCCGGGTTGAACGAAATCGCAATGGCGCGATCCGGATTTGGCGAGAAGCGGGTCGGGATGGTCTGCCAGAGCTGGATCTGCAACCCGGTGCGCGTCTAATTTGGGACGAGCGGTTTGCCGTTAGCCTCTCAGCCGAGGAGAAAGAGCCAGTGCGCGTCCGCGCCCTCAACGCAGAGGACGTACGTGCGCTCGGCTCGGATCCTATGGTGCTGGGCGAGCTACGCGGGTTGCGCGTGCCAGCCGGGGCCCTCGAGACGCTGCCTTCCTTTTGGCGCGGCGGGCGCATCCTTGCCTTGCCCTATCTCAAGAGTTTTCGTGAGGGCTCGTCAGGCTGTTCAGCCGAGTTCATGGCCGCGAAGGGGCTTTCGGGCGCCCACCCGGTTCGATGCACGCTCACCTAAGGTTAAAGGGATGCTGCCATTGTTGGCAAAAGAGCCATACGACCCTATGTTAAGCGAGCATTTGTGGAGCGCACCCGGCGGCCTGTGGCGGACGGGCCGAGGGATTGGGCCATGTTCCGGCTCCGTTCCACCAGGAAGGGATCCTCATGAACGTACACTTCCGGAACTTCGCGATCTGGGTGATCATTGGTCTCCTGTTGCTCGCGCTGTTCAACCTGTTCCAGAACACGCCGCAGAGCCGGCGGGGTAATGAGATCAGCTACTCGGAATTGCTGTCCCAGGTGGATTTGGGGAACATTTCCGAGGTCGTGATCCAGGGCCACCGCATCTCAGGCACGTTCTCGGACAAGAGCCGTACCTTCACCAGCTTCGCGCCCGAGGATCCGGGCCTGGTCGAACGCCTGAACAAGAAGGGTGTAAAAATCTCCGCACGTCCGGCCGATGAGGACGTGCCGTCCATATTCAACGTCCTGGTGTCGTGGTTTCCCATGCTGCTGCTGATCGCGGTGTGGGTGTTCTTCATGCGTCAGATGCAATCGGGCGGCGGTCGCGCGATGGGCTTCGGCAAGTCCAAGGCCAAGCTTCTGACCGAGCGGCACGGCCGCGTCACGTTCGAGGACGTGGCGGGCGTCGACGAGGCCAAGTACGACCTGCAGGAGATTGTCGAGTTCCTGCGCGATCCGCAGAAGTTCCAGCGGCTCGGCGGTCGCATCCCGCGCGGCGCGCTGCTCGTCGGCCCGCCCGGTACCGGCAAGACCTTGCTGGCCCGTGCCATCGCCGGCGAGGCCAATGTTCCTTTCTTCACAATCTCGGGCTCCGACTTCGTCGAGATGTTCGTGGGCGTCGGCGCCAGCCGCGTGCGCGACATGTTCGAGCAGGCCAAGAAGAACGCACCCTGCATCATCTTCATCGACGAGATAGACGCGGTCGGCCGCCATCGCGGGGCAGGCCTGGGCGGCGGCAACGACGAGCGCGAGCAGACGCTCAATCAGCTGCTCGTCGAGATGGACGGCTTCGAGGCGAACGAAGGCATCATCCTGATCGCGGCCACCAACCGGCCCGACGTGCTGGATCCGGCGCTGCTGCGCCCCGGCCGCTTCGACCGCCAGATCACAGTACCCAATCCGGACGTGGGCGGGCGCGAGAAGATCCTCAAGGTGCATATGCGCAAAGTGCCGTTGGCACCCGATATCGATCCACGCACCATCGCGCGCGGCACGCCTGGCTTCTCGGGCGCCGATCTCGCCAACCTTGTGAACGAAGCCGCGCTGCTCGCTGCCCGGCGCTCCAAGCGCATGGTCACGCAGCAGGAGTTCGAGGACGCCAAGGACAAGGTCATGATGGGCGCCGAACGGCGGTCCATGATCATGACCGAGGAAGAGAAATTGGCGACGGCCTATCACGAGGCGGGCCACGCCATCGTCAACGTGCTCGTTGCAGGCAACGATCCCCTGCACAAGGTGACGATCATTCCCCGCGGGCGTGCGCTGGGTGTCACCATGAGCCTGCCCGAGCGCGACAAGCTCAGCTATTCCAAGCAGTGGTGCGATGCGCGCATCGCGATGACCTTCGGCGGACGCGTTGCCGAGCAGATCATCTACGGCAAGGAGCACCTGAACACGGGGGCTGCCAGCGACATCATGCAGGCCACGGATCTCGCGCGCCGCATGGTGACCGAGTGGGGCATGAGCGCCAAGCTGGGTCCGCTGCGCTACAACGAGAACCAGCAGGAAGTTTTCCTCGGCCATGCCATCACGCAGCGCCAGAACATGTCCGAGGAGACGGCGAAGGTGATCGACGAGGAGATCCGCCGCATCGTCACGGACGGAGAGAAAAAAGCCTGGGAGGTGCTCGGTCCCGCACGGGATAAACTCGAGCTCGTGACCCAGGCGCTGATGGAGTACGAGACCATCACCGGCGAGGAGTGCCAGACGGTCATGGCCGGCAAGCCGATCGTGCGCCAGTCCGATGACGAGAGCTCCAAGGGGCCGATGGGGTCGGCCGTGCCGGTTGCCGGCAAGTCTCGGCCGCCGCGCGAGGAGCCCGATCCCGGCATGGAGCCCCAGCCGCAGGTCTAGTCCCGATCGCGAAGTTCGTCGGCACTTGCCGCAAACTCTTAGCGAGCTTCGCGATCGAAAGGACACATTTCAGATCGAGAAATTCGCTCCAGGGCATGTGGCGAATACCGGCGAATTTCTCGATCATCACACTAGTCTCGGCACAATTTCTGAGTAATAGAACGCGGCGTCACGAACTTGCGGATCGTGGCGCCGCAGTTGCGTTTGCGTGTTGTGACAGCACCCGAAAAGGATAGATTCGGCGTCGAAAAGGAGCGGATGGCATGGGCGGTGGCGTTTACCTGCGGCCACTGGGACGTGTCACCAGACCGCCAGGCCACATCAACGCCGCGCCGGACAAGGTTTTGCGCCTCTCCGGCCGCGAGGACGTCGTTTTTTCCGCGCTCGAGCTGATCCAGCGGCATGGCGAGGGGTGGTCCGACCGGCGCGTGCTTTCGTTCGAGGAAGCACGCGGCTTGTCGGCACAGCCGGGTCCTCTGGGCCAGCAGTGCAAAGCTACCCTTGCACGTCTGGCAACGACGCGGGGTCCAATCGCGGGCCTCAACCTGGATCGACCACGCATCATGGGCATCGTCAACGTCACCCCGGACAGCTTTTCGGATGCGGGGCAGTTCGCCACCGCCCAGGCCGCCATCGCCCACGCCCTTCGGCTCGAGGAAGAGGGAGCGGACATCCTCGATATCGGTGGCGAGTCCACCCGGCCGGGCGCCGATCCCGTATCCCTGGACGAAGAGCTGCACCGCGTCATGCCCGTTATCGCGGGCCTCATCGGCCGGACACGCGCGCGGATCTCCATCGATACACGCAAGGCGGAGGTGATGCGGCGTGCATCGCTGGCGGGCGTGCATATCCTGAATGACATTTCGGCCTTGCAGCACGATGCACTCAGCATGCGGGTGGCGGCCGATGCACGGCTGCCCGTGGTGCTCATGCATGCGCTCGGGGATCCGCGCACCATGCAGCGCGATCCGCGCTACGACAATGTGCTGCTGGACGTCTACGACGCGCTCGAAGCCCGGGTCGAGGCGTGCGTGCGCGCCGGCATCCCTCGCGAGCGCCTGATTGTCGATCCCGGCATCGGCTTCGGCAAGTCAGCGGCGCACAACTTGGAGCTGCTGGCGGGGCTCAGCTTGTTTCACGCGCTGGGAACGCCTGTCATGCTCGGGGCGTCGCGGAAGAGCTTCATCGGCACGTTGACTGGTGCCCTCGACCCCTCTGACCGCATTCCGGGATCTGTCGCTGCAGCGCTCTCCGGAAGGCTGCACGGAGCGCATATCCTGCGCGTGCATGACGTTGCTGCTACCCGGCAGGCGTTGACCGTCTGGGAAGCGGCCATGACTGGGACGGCCTGATCCATCTCATCCCCAGCTGCCCTCGCCCAGCCATTTTCCGATATGCAACCTGTGATAAGAGTGAACGGACCCAAGTCCTTTACCCGACTGGTGTAGTCCTTGCTTCAGGGGACCGGCGCGGTTCAGCAGGGGCCGGTGCGGCAAAGGCAGCCACGGCAGGTTCCGGCTGTCTGCGTGGTCCAAACGTGAGAGAACATATGTCACAGCGCTATTTTGGGACCGACGGCATCCGCGGTCTCGCCAACAAGCATCCGATGACCTCGGAGGTGGCGCTGCGCGTCGGTATGGCCGCCGGTCGCGTTTTTTCGCGTAGCGGTGGTCACCGCCATCGAGTTGTGATCGGCAAGGACACGCGTCTCTCTGGCTACATGATCGAATCCGCCCTCATGTCGGGCTTTACGGCCGTCGGCATGGACGTTTTCCTGCTGGGTCCGATGCCCACGCCGGCCGTCGCCATGCTCACGCGCTCGTTGCGAGCTGACCTCGGCGTCATGATCTCGGCGTCACACAATCCTTACGACGATAACGGCATCAAGTTCTTCGATCCCGAGGGCTACAAGCTCTCCGACGATACCGAGCAGGAGATCGAGCGCCTTATCGGGGCCGACAGCGCGGAGTTGCTGGTCGCGGCCGACAGGATCGGCAGGGCGACGCGCGTGGAAAGTGCGCAGGAGCGCTACATCGAGTTCGCCAAGCGCACGCTGCCGAAGGATCTGCGCCTCGGCGGCCTGCGCATCGTCATCGATTGCGCCAACGGAGCCGCCTACAAGGTGGCGCCCGAGGCTTTGTGGGAGCTGGGGGCAGAGGTCGTCCGCATCGGCGTCGAGCCCAATGGCCGCAACATCAATCTCAAGTGCGGCTCGACGGCGCCCGAGGCGCTCTGCGAGAAAGTGCGCGAGGTGCGCGCCGACATCGGCATCGCGCTCGACGGCGACGCCGATCGTGTCGTCATCGTCGACGAGAAGGGACGCATCGTCGACGGCGATCAGCTGATGGCGCTGATCGCCGAGACGTGGAGCTCGAGCGGCCGTCTTGCCGGCGGCGGCGTAGTGGCGACCGTCATGTCCAATCTCGGCCTGGAGCGTTACTTGAGGAGTCTCGGCCTGTCGCTCGTGCGCACCGCGGTGGGTGACCGCCACGTGGTCGAGCACATGCGCAAGCACGGCTACAACGTCGGCGGCGAGCAGTCTGGCCACATCGTGTTGTCCGACTTCACCACCACGGGCGATGGGCTTGTGTCGGCCATGCAGGTGCTGGCCGCTGTGGTCTCGACCGGCAAGCCCGTAAGTCAGGTGTGCAGCCGCTTTGCTGCTCTGCCGCAGGTTCTCAAGAACGTGCGCTACGACAACGGCCAGCCGCTCGACGACGCGCGCGTGCGTATTGCGATCGAGGGTGCCAAGGCGCGGCTCGGGCAGACCGGGCGTGTCGTCATTCGCCCGTCGGGAACGGAGCCAGTCATCCGCGTGATGGCCGAGGGTGATGACGAGAGCTTGGTCTCTTCGGTGGTCGGCGAGATCGTCGCCGCCGTGCAGGAAGCGGCGCACGCCGCGTGAATGCGGAGAGTCACGGTCTGCTCTCTTGCGCCGCAAATTGGTGCACCACTTAAACTCTCTTTAAGCCTTCTGGTGCATATTCAATGACGGATTTGGCGTGTGCACGCGCGGGCCGATGTCGCTCCGATGTGCTGCATGCCCATAAGTTCGGGGGGTGGGGTTCGCTCTGCCTTCCCATGGGTTGAAGTTCCGGGCCGTCGCCCGCCGCAGTACCGGCCGATGCGAGATGAGCACGCGTGGGCGCCGGGTTCGGCCTAGTCGATCTCCTGGTTGTCTGTTGGCGTCACGCGCTATCTCGAGAAGCGCCCGGGAATCCATTCGCTGGCATCGGACCTTCGCGCCTTCGTCACATCGCGGCTGGCTGAGTTGCACGAGGCTTAGCGAGGAGCGTTCTGCGCACCTTGCTGCAAACAGGGGCGATAACGATGCGACGGATGCGTGCCGGCCTGCGGGCCGTTCTCCTCGTGCTGGCAACGGCGTCTCCTGCTGTCGCCGCCGATTTTGATCGCCCGGTCGCGCGCAGCTACCGCACGCCTGTGCCGGCACCGATCCCCGTTCCGGCACCGATCCCGGTGGCCGAGCATTTCAAATGGTACGTGCGCGCTGACTTCGGGTTGGGGCTTTCACTCTCACCGAACATCAGCGAGAGCGGGCTGCTTTACGGTGAAAGTGGGGGGCTCCCGCTGGGTGGTCCGCTCACGCCGTTCGGCATGAGCTCGGGTTGGTTCGATGACTCGAGCGTATTCGCCAGCGGCGGCGTTGGATTTGGCGCATATCTCACGCCCCGGCTGCGTGGCGACATTACGGTGGAGGCGCGCACGCCTGACAATCTGGATGCGAAGGGCTCGTACAGCTACGAACTGACAGCGACGCCCGGAACATTCGTCAATGGAACCGTGCGTGAGAGCGTCGATGTTCGCAACACCGTCGCGCTTGCCAACCTGTATTGGGACCTGACCCAGCGCGGCGCAGGCGTCACACCATACGTCGGGGCGGGCATTGGCTTTGCCTATCGCAGCATCCAGCGCGACCATACGACCGCTGAAGAGCTTGATGATGGCACGCCACCCAACACCGCCGGCCAAACCTTCGCCGGCAATAGCGAGAAACACGAGTTCGTCCCTGCCGCCGCCGTCATGGCCGGGCTCGCCTGGTCGCTGACGCCCGGCACGATCGTCGACATCAACTACCGTTTCACATGGATGGGCTCTGCCGAAACCACCACGAGCATATCCAACGGCACGGACACCTACAGCAGCCAGCTCAAGATCGGCGACAGCTTCGATCATCAGCTGCGCGCCGGCCTGCGCTGGAACGTGTGGTAAGCCCGGGGTTCAGTCGCGCGATTCTCGGGTTTCGACGGGGCGGGCTTTCACGGCCCGCCTCGTTTTTGTTTCGGCTCTTTTTTCCGTGCAATTCACGCCTCATGTGGAAGCGTCAAAGCTTCCATGTGAGCCGATCGCACTCTACAGCGCGTCGCTGTCTTCGAAGGCTTTCCGCCAAGATTTGAGGAATGTCCACAGCAACACGGCATTGGCGACGCCGACAATCACGTAGAGGGCGAGCAGGGCGGCAACAACCGAGAGCCCGATCGCCCCGAGCGGTACTGTGACCATGGCCATGCTCCCACAAACAAGGCCGCCCCGCCTGCGCACACGCATTTCCGGGCGGAGAGCGCTTATCTATGCGTGTACAATATCATTTTTTGCAATCTAAAGATGCATATTGTTCGTGATTTGACTTGAGATGACTCCATCCCTATCCCCAGCGGCGGGACACCTCCCCCCAACGGGAGGCTTCTATCTGGAAGGATAGGCAGACATGACCGCAGTGACGAAGCCGGCCCGGCGGCCGGCGAACCCTCGTTTTTCCTCCGGCCCCTGCGCCAAGCGCCCCGGCTGGTCCCTGCAAAATCTCGAAAAAGCGTTTCTTGGCCGCTCGCACAGAGCGAAGGAAGGCAAGGCACGCCTGAAGCTCGCTATCGAGCGCACGAAGGCGCTGCTGGGCCTGCCCGCAGGCTATCACTGTGCCGTCGTGCCGGCCTCCGACACCGGGGCTTTCGAGATGGCCATGTGGACCATGCTCGGCGCCCGCGGCGTCGATGCGCTGGCTTGGGAAAGCTTCGGTAAGGGCTGGATCACGGACGTCACCAAGCAGCTCAAGCTCGAGGATGCGCGTCTCATCGAAGCCGAGTACGGCCGTCTGCCCGACCTCACACAGGTAGATTTCACGCGCGATGTGCTCTTCACAGCCAACGGCACCACGTCCGGCGTGCGCGTCCCCAATTACGATTGGATCCCGGCAGATCGACAGGGACTGACCTTCGCCGATGCCACCTCGGCGGTATTCGCGCAGCCGATCGATTGGTCGAAGATCGATGTGCTGACCTTCTCCTGGCAGAAGGTGCTCGGCGGTGAGGCCGCGCACGGCATGCTGATTTTGTCGCCGCGCGCGGTGGCGCGCCTGGAGAGCTACACACCGGCTTGGCCTCTGCCCAAGATCTTCCGCCTCACCAAGGGCGGCAAGTTCATGAAAGAAGTGTTCGAGGGCGAGACCATCAACACGCCGTCCATGCTGGCGCTCGAGGACTATCTCGATGCGCTCAGGTGGGCGGAGTCGATCGGCGGCCTCGAGACGCTGTTCGCGCGCGCGACTGCCAACGCCAAGGTGCTGTACGACTGGGTGTCGCGCACGCCGTGGATCGAAAGCCTCGCCGCTGATCCGGCAACGCGTTCCAACACGTCGGTCTGTCTCACCGTCGTCGATCCGGCCGTGAGCCGCTTGTCGACGGAGGCGCAGTACGCCTTCATCAAGCAGCTCGCCGCCATTCTCGATGCCGAGGATGTGGCCAAGGACATCGCCGGACATCGCGATGCCCCGCCGGGCCTGCGCATCTGGTGCGGCGCCACGGTCGAGAAGGCAGATCTCGAGGCGCTGACCCCATGGCTCGATTGGGCGTTCGGCGAAGTCAAAGCCGGCCTCGCCAAGGCTGCCTAGCGCCCGGAGCGCAACGACCATTATCTAATTTCGTCATCCCTTGAGCAGCGCGCGCCATGTGCGAGCTGCTCCGGATCGCAAGCACATAGGATCTCCCAGCATGGCTCCCCGTGTTCTCATCTCCGATGATCTATCGCCCGCCGCAGTCGACATCTTCAAGGACCGCGGCATCACGACCGACGTGAAGGTGGGTCTGTCCAAGGACGAGCTCGAGAAGCTGATCAAGGATTACGACGGCCTCGCCGTGCGCTCGGCCACCAAGGTCACGAGCAAGGTTATCGAAGCCGCCAAGAAGCTGCGGGTCGTTGGACGCGCCGGGATCGGCGTCGACAACATCGACGTCAAAGCCGCCACGGCCAAGGGCATCATCGTGATGAACACGCCGTTCGGTAATTCGATCACGACGGCAGAGCATGCGCTGTCGCTCATGATGGCGCTGGCCCGGCAGATCCCTGCAGCGGACGCATCCACTCAGGCCGGAAAATGGGAAAAATCCAAGTTCATGGGCGTCGAGCTTTCCGCCAAGACGCTCGGCATCATCGGCTGCGGCAACATCGGCTCCATCGTGGCGGACCGCGCTATCGGGCTCCGGATGAAGGTGATCGCCTTCGATCCGTTCCTGTCGCCGGAGCGCGCCGTCGAGATCGGCGTGGAGAAGGTCGAGCTCGACGATCTGCTGCGGCGCGCCGACTTTATAACCTTGCACACACCGCTGACCGACAAAACTCGCAACATCCTGGATGCGGGCGCGCTCAAGAAAACGAAGAAGGGTGTGCGCATCGTCAACTGCGCACGCGGCGGCCTGGTCGACGAAAAGGCATTGGTTGAGGCGCTGAAATCGGGGCATGTCGCTGGTGCCGCATTCGATGTCTTCGAGGTGGAGCCCGCCAAGGAGAGCGCGCTGTTCGGTCTGCCCAACGTCATCTGCACGCCGCACCTCGGCGCGGCGACCTCCGAGGCGCAAGAGAACGTAGCGTTGCAGGTTGCCGAGCAGATGTCCGACTATCTGCTCAAGGGCGCGATCTCGAACGCCATCAATTTTCCCAGCATTACGGCCGAGGAGGCGCCGCGGCTCTCGCCGTACGTGAAGCTCGCGGACCAACTGGGCAGCTTCGCGGGCCAGCTGACGGAAACCAGCATCAAGGGTCTGAGGTTCGAGTACTCCGGCATCGTGGCGGAGCTGAACACCAAGCCGCTGACGGCTGCGGCAATAGCGGGCGTCCTGCGCCCGCTGCTGTCCGACGTGAACATGGTCTCGGCTGCCATGCTGGCCAAGGAGCGCGGCATCGCGGTCGAGGAAGTGACGCGCACGCAGGAGGGCGCGTTCGAGAGCTACATCCGTCTCACGGTCCGCACTGACAAATATGACCGCTCCATAGCAGGCACGGTGTTTTCCGACGGGCGCCCGCGTATCATCCAGGTGCGCGACATCGACATGGAATTCGAGCTGGCGTCGCATATGCTGTTCATCCGCAATGCCGA
This sequence comes from uncultured Alphaproteobacteria bacterium, assembly GCA_963806735.1. Lineage (GTDB taxonomy): Bacteria > Pseudomonadota > Alphaproteobacteria > Rhizobiales > Hyphomicrobiaceae > CADEFX01. The sequence continues at coordinate 226,727 of CAWEBE010000003.1, forward strand.
CAAACCGGGCTTCATCGGCCGTTTCGGCACCGTGATGGGCGAGGCCGGCGTCAACATCGCCACGCTGAACCTCGGTCGCGACAAGCCGGGTGGCGACGCCATCTGCATGGTCGCGGTGGATGAGCCCGTGTCGGAAGAGGTGATGGCCAAGATCAGGGCGCTGCCGCAGGTCGTGCGCGTCAACCGGCTGGCGTTTTAGCTCCTTGCTGGACGCGATGCGAGCCAGATCCCAAGCAGGATAAGCGCAAATCCGACGCCGTGATGCAGGGCTGGTGTTTCGCCGAGGAAGGCGAAGGCCAGCACGGCGCCGAACACCGGTACCAGGTGTGTGAAGACGCCAGCCCGGCTGCCGCCGATGAGCTCCACGCTGCGATTGTAGAAGGTGTAGGCGATAACGCTCGGAAAGATGCCGGCGTAGAGGATCGCCAAGAGCGCAAACAGGCTCGGTCGGGGTGGATAGCTGACCATCGCCTCGATGGCGACCAGCGGCATGTTGGCGATCGCCGCGGCTGCGAAGGTCGTGGCGGCAAAGCTCAGCGGCGCGATCGGCGGGCGCTTGCGCAGGAATGCGGTGTAGACGCCCCACGAGGCCATGCCGAGCATGATGAGGAGATCGCCGCGGTTGAAGGCAAAACCGGCAAGTGCTCCGAGGTCTCCAGCGAGAACGACGGCGAGCACGCCGGCGATGGACACGACAATGCCGAGCACCTGCAGCAGCGTGACGCGGTCGCCGAAAATGAGAAAGCAGAACAGCACGATGAAGACCGGTGCGCTCGAGTTGAGAATGAGCGCGTTCATCGCCGTCGTGTAGTTGAGCCCGATGTAGGACAAAGTATTGATGGCGCCGCCGCCGACAATCCCGAGGAAAGCCAGGAAGCCGAGATTGGCGCGTACGACGGGCCAATCGTTTTTAAGCGAGCGCCAGGCCAGCGGCAGGATGAAGAGGGTGGCCAGAACCCAGCGCAGGCAGCCGAGCAGGATCGGCGGCACTTCACCTGCCGCAGCACGCCCCACGATCTGATTGCCTGCCCAGAACAACGAGACGAGCGACAGCAGCAGAAAGGCGTTGGCGTAGGCCGCGCGGCCCAGACGCGTGAGCATTGTCAGAAGGTCCAGTGAGGGGTTCTTGCTGGCTGATGCTTAGAGCGCGATCGTCTCATATGGAAGCACTGTCGCTTCCCTGTGGGGCGTGAAATCGCGCTCTTAAACTTGTAAGTGCAGAGCAGGATTCACGCTTCAGATGGATCGCGCAGGCGATTTCCATCTGAAACGACCCTGCTGTAGGTGAACATCGCGCCGGGGTCAAAGGTGTGGGCGAATGCCATGTGGCAACCCTTTGTGATGTGTACCAAAAGTGGCGCGCCGGCCGGACGCATGGCCTGGGCCGCAGTCGCGGGCTCCAGCGTTTCTCGGCCCACATGCCGCCCCGTTCGCGTGCATGATGCTGGAGCGCGGAGGTTTCGACGGCAGGGAGCGGGCAGGCCCATGCGCAGGGTAATGGTGGTCTTGGGTCTCGTGCTGCTGCTGGCAGCTGCCGGCACTTTTGGCTATCGCTGGTTCCACGAGCCCGGAAGATATGCCGGACGCCAGCACAATTCGCCGGGCGGCTGGCGTGGGGTCTCCGAGCCGCGGAGCGGGGGATGGCGCGACAACCGCTCCGAACCATCGTCCGGCCGGGGAGGCGGAGTGAGTGGTCTGCGCCTGTTCGAGATCGTGGTCGATCTCCTGAACATTGTGGTCGGTGTTGGCGGCATCTGGCTCGCCATCATTGGCGTACGCATGCAACGGGCCGCCAACCGCCGGACGCCCTTGCGCACCGACACCTGACGCCCAAATCGCACGGGAACCTTGCCGTTCCGGCTTGCGTCCCATCCTGCCTGGCATTAACCCGAAGTGGGCGCAGGACTTTGCGCGCCTAGAGCGCGATCGTCTCATATGGAAGCGCTGCCGCTTCCATATGAGGCGTAAATCGCACTCTAAGCTTCAAAGCGTAGAGCAGCATTCACGCTCCAGATGGATCGCCCATGCAATTCCATCTGAAACGATCCTGCTCTAGTGCGAGGATTCGCTATGGCGAACGTGGTCGTGGTCGGAGCCCAATGGGGCGACGAAGGCAAGGGCAAGATCGTGGACTGGCTTTCGGAGCGCGCCGACATCGTCGTGCGCTTCCAAGGCGGTCACAATGCCGGCCATACCCTGGTCATCGACGGCATCACCTACAAGCTCGCGCTGTTGCCGTCGGGTGTGGTGCGTCCGGGCAAGCTCAGCGTCATCGGCAACGGCGTGGTGCTCGATCCCTGGCATCTCGTGAGCGAGATCGAGGGGCTGAAGAAGCAAGGCATCGACGTCGGTCCGCACAATCTGAAGATTGCGGAAAACGCCACGCTGATCCTGCCGCTGCACCGCGAGCTGGATCAGTTACGCGAGGCCTCCGCCGGCGGGCAGAAGATCGGCACCACCGGGCGCGGCATCGGCCCGGCCTACGAGGACAAGGTGGGCCGCCGTGCCATCCGCGTGCAGGACTTGAAGAACCTGCACAACCTCGGCCCGAAGGTCGACCGGCTGCTCGTGCATCACAACGCGCTGCGTCGTGGGCTCGGCCAACCTGAGGTGGCCAAAGACGGACTGATCGCCGAGCTGACCACCATCGCGCCCAAAGTTCTGCCTTACATGGATACGGTCTGGGCGCTGCTCGATCAGGAGCGTCGCGCCGGCAAGCGAATCCTGTTCGAGGGTGCACAAGGCGCGCTGCTCGATATCGATCACGGCACGTATCCCTACGTCACCTCGTCCAACACGGTGGCGGCGCAGGCAGCGACGGGATCCGGCATAGGGCCGAGCAGCCTCAGCTATATTCTCGGGCTGGCGAAAGCCTATACGACGCGCGTCGGCTCAGGACCCTTCCCGACCGAGCTTCTCGACTCCAAAGGTGAGCCGGACGCCATCGGCCGCCTGTTGGGTGAGCGCGGCAAGGAGTTCGGCGTCAACACGGGACGCGCGCGCCGGTGCGGCTGGTTCGATGCTTGCCTTGTGCGCCAGGTCGTGCGCGTTTCCGGCATCAACGGCGTGGCGCTGACCAAGCTCGATATTCTCGATCCGCTGCCGGAAATCAAAGTGTGCACGGGGTATGAGCTGGACGGCGAGCGACTCGATCGCCTGCCGGCCGGGCAGAACCAGCAGGCGCGCGTGAAGCCCGTCTACGAGACGCTCGAAGGCTGGAATGCCTCGACGGCCGGTGCGCGCTCCTGGGGCCAGCTTCCCGCGCAAGCGGTCAAGTATGTGAAGCGTATCGAGGAGCTGATCGAGTGTCCCGTCACGCTGCTGTCCACCAGCCCCGAGCGTGACGACACCATCCTGATGAAAGACCCGTTCGAGGATTGAGCGGCGCGGCCGCGGAGGCTAGTGTGATGATCGAGAAATTCGCCGGTGTTCGCGGCAGATCTCGGGAGCGAATTTCTCGATCTGAATCACACTAGAATCATTAACCTGCTAGTGTCCTTTTCGATCGCGAAGTTCGTTCAGTGCTCGCTGCAAGGTCCGGAGAACTTCGCGATCGGGACACTAGCATGTTTCCGCCAGAGCGCATCGTCTGTCTGACCGAAGAGACTGTCGAGACGCTCTATCTGCTGGGTGAGCAGGATCGCATTGTCGGCATCTCCGGCTACGTGGTGCGGCCGCCGCAGGCGCGCCGTGAGAAGCCGCGCGTGTCCGCGTTCACCTCGGCCGACACCGAGAAGATACTCGCGCTCAACCCTGATCTCGTTCTGAGCTTTTCCGATCTCCAGGCCGACATCGTTGCCGAGCTGATCCGCCGTGGCCTCAACGTGCATGCCTTCAATCAGCGCACCATTGCCGAGATCCTCGACATGATCTGCATGCTCGGTGCCCTGGTTGGGGCTGGCGAGCGCGCAGAGCAGCTTGCTGCCAACCTATCCGCAGGCGTCGCCGATGTTCGCGCTGCAAGTGCTGCACTTCCTCGCCGGCCGAAAGTGTTCTTCGAGGAGTGGGATGATCCACTGATCTCCGGCATCGCCTGGGTTTCGGAACTGGTCGAGGCCGCCGGCGGCATCGATCTCTTTCCCGAGCTGTCGCGCGGCCGGGCTGCCAAGGACCGCATCGTTACGCCGGACGAGGTGGTACGGCGGGCCCCCGACATCATCGTTGGATCGTGGTGCGGCAAGAAATTCCGTCCCGAGAAAGTCGCGGCGCGGCCGGGCTTTGCAGATGTTCCCGCGGTCAAGACGGGCTCGGTCCACGAGATCAAGTCGCCGCTTATTCTGCAGCCCGGTCCTGCAGCGCTGACGGACGGTCTCGCTGCGTTACACGCAATCGTGAAACGATGGGTTTCCGAGGTGTTTCTCGCGAAACACCCTGCAACTCGCTGATCAAATATCACAGCCACTCGAGAGCGTCGGCCAGGAGAAATGGTCGGAAGAAAGCTCCGAGTTGAGTGAACATGAGCAATTGGAGAAGTGAAATGTCGAAGACGTTTGCCATGGCGCTGGCCGGCGCCCTCGCCATGGGAGTTCTCGCTGCGCCTGCGGCAGAAGCCGGTGGCAAGCACAAGCATCACCGTTTCTTCTTCAAGCCGTACCACTTCCACTCCCACGACCCCATCTGCGGCAAGTGGGCCTGGTCGCATCGGCGCGATCGGTTTGTCTGCGCGTGGTGGTACTGAGACCCGTCGACACATGGGAGTCGCGAGCGCCCCTGGCCTTTGGCTGGGGGCGTCTCGTTTTTTACCATGCCGCTTGCCGCTTCCGCCGCCCGTTGAACTCGTCGATGCGGCGCAGCGTTGCGTTCGTCGTGCCCTCGGGCAGCGCATCTTGCGGGAAGAAGCGTGCCTCGGCGATCTCGCGCGTCGGCGTGAACGTGCGCCTGTGCTCCCAGGCGCGCACCACGAACAGGATCACGTGGTCGCCCGGAAACCGCTCGCCGTTGCAATAGATGCCGAACAGCTCCGGGGCATCACCATTGATGCCAATGCCTGTCTCTTCGAGCAGCTCGCGCTCGAGCGCCGTCTGGACGGTCTCGTTGAACTCCACGCCGCCGCCCGGAAAGTGCCAGCCGCGCGTATAGGTGTGCCGGATGAGGAGCAGGCGGTTGTCGCCATCGATCACGAGGGCACGCACGCCGAGCGTCAGCCCCCGGCTCAAGCGCCAGTAGCGCTGCAGCAGCTTTTTCGCGACGTACTCGTAGCGCAAAGGCTTTCACCTCGAGGCTTGCGGGCGCTGGCGTCCGATGCGTGGTGCGGTTATGACCGATAGACCATGGGCACGACCTTTACACTGGCACATCTTTCGGACGTGCATCTTCAACCTATGCCGCCTATCAGTTTGGGGCATTGGCGGCCGAAGCGCGTGCTGGGTTATGCCAATTGGTATCGCAACCGCAAGGGCGTGCATTTGCGCCAGGTCGTCGATCAGCTTGTCGCCGACATGGCGGAGCAGAAATCCGATCACATCGCGGTCACCGGCGATCTCGTCAACATCGGGTTGCCACAGGAGCACGCCTGGGCGCTGGAATGGTTACGCTCGCTCGGGCCGCCAGACCAGGTGACCGTGATCCCCGGCAACCATGACATCTATGTGCGCCTCCTGCGTGATCCGGGCGCCATGCGTTGGCGCGACTACATGACATCGAATGTGGAAGGACTGCTGGTCGTCGATGCGAACAATGCGGTGGGTTTTCCATTCGTCCGCCGCTTCGGCAATATCGCGCTGATCGGCGTCAATTCTGCAGCTCCCATGCCTCCGATCATCGCTGCCGGACGCGTCGGCCACGAGCAACGGGCGCGCCTCGCCGATGCTCTCGACGCGTTGGGCCGAGAGGGGCTCGTGCGTATCGTCCTCATCCATCATCCGCCATTACCGGGTCAGGCACCCTGGTCACGCGGGCTGCGCGACGCGGCCCAGCTGGAGCAAATCCTGAACACCCACGGCGCCGAGCTTATTCTGCACGGACACAATCACACCAATACGCTGGCCGCATGCCGCTGGAAGAGCGCGTCCGTGCCGGTGGTCGGGATAGCCTCCGCGTCGATCGGCCGGGCGTACAAAGACGAGCCGCTCGGCCGTTACAACCTGATACGCATCCAACTCGACGAAGGCGGACATCGCATCGAGATCATCGGGCGCGGATTGACCGAGCCGGGCGGCGGGGTGGTCGAGCTCGAGCGCCGCTGGCTCGACACCCGCGCTTCCGTTGCGAGTTGAGAAAACCGCAAGGCGGCCCTGAGGAAACATCAGGCAGCCGATCACCGGCGACCGACTATGGTGCGCGCAGGCGCTGCTCCGGCGCACGCAGCAATTATCACAGGATATCCAGATGCAGAAGGTGGCTCCGGCCGGCGCGCAAGGCAGCGTGCGGCCGCTCTGGCTGATCGTCGCATCCGCGGCCGGGATCGTCGGCATCTCCATGGGCCTGCGCCAAGTCATGGGGCTGTTCCTGCCGCCGATGACGCGTGACCTCGGCCTCAGTCGCGAAGCATTCGCGCTGGCCATGGCCGTCGCCAACCTGGTCTGGGGGCTCGGCTCTCCGCTGGCTGGAGCCGTGGCCGACAAGTACGGCGCCGGTCGCGTGGTCGTCATCGGCGCGCTTGCCACCATGCTCGGTCTCTATTTGATGCAGGCGGCAACGTCCGAGCCGGCGCTGCTCATCAGCGGCATATTGCTGGGAGTTGGGATCAGCGGCGCCGGCATCACGTCCTTGATGGGAGTGGTCGGGCGCAATGCGCCGCCGGAGAAACGGACGTCGGCTATCGCCGCCGTAGGCATGGGTGGTGGCGTGGGCGTCCTGATCGCACTGCCCTACACGCATATCGTCATGGAGCTGCTGGGCTGGAAGGCCTGTCTGATCGTGCTGGTGGTTACCGCCGCGGTCATGCTGCCGCTCGGATGGGCCTTGTCCGGGCGGCCGGTTGCGATCGCTGCCGAGAAGCCCCAGCTGTTGGGCGAAGCACTGCGCGAGGCGTTCACGCATTCGAGCTTCTGGCTGCTGACCGCTGGTTTCTTCGTGTGCGGTTTTCACCTGGCTTTCTACGGTGTACATCTGCCGGCCTACGTCGCCGACCTCGGCATGCCGTCCAGCGTGGCACCGATCGCGCTCACGCTGGTTGGCATCTCCAACATGGTTGGCATCTGGCTGGCTGGAAAATGGGGCCAATCGCTGCCCAAGCACTATGGCCTGAGCCTCATCTATGCCGCCCGGGCAGTCGTGTTCCTGGGCTTCCTGTTCCTGCCCATGACCCCGGTCACGGTGGTGGTACTGAGCGTGCTGCTGGGCTTCCTGTGGCTCTCCACCGTGCCACTGACCAGCGCCCTTGTGGCCACCTTCTTCGGTCCGGCCTGGATGTCGATGCTGTACGGGTTCGTGTTCCTTTCCCACCAGATCGGCTCGTTTCTGGGGGTCTGGCTGGCGGGCCGGCTTTTCGACATGACCAAGTCCTATGATATGATGTGGTGGTTGTCGGTGGCGCTGGGCGTATTCGCGGCGCTGATCAACTGGCCGATCAAGGAGCAGCCGGTGGCACGGCTGGCGGCCAGTCCGGCGAGATAGCAACGCTGAAAGAGCATGCAGCGGCTGGAGCAGACATCGAATAGCGATACACACACCGTCTCCGGTGTGGCGCCCACGCGCGCGCGCCTCGTCATTGCCGGCGGCGTTGCGGTCGTGATCGCAGGCGCGCTGTACCTGATGGCCGTGCGCGGCGAAGCCCTGCTGGTCGACCTGTCTCAGCTTGCCGGCCGCGTCTGGTGCTTCTGAAACGCGAAGCTCGTTCGAAGCAAACCTCGAGATCCGACGAGCTTGTGCGCAGGAGCACTTGTCCTGTGTCGCTACTGGCACACACGCGCGTTCTTGCATACGTGCGATTGACTCTCGCCGCGCGCCTCTGCTTCGCTGGAGGTGCGTGACGGTTCTTGTCGGCGCTCTGTCAGGGCATCGGCGAGTGAAAAGGGAACGCGGTACGGGGCCATTTGCTCTCATGCCGCGGCTGCCCCCGCAACTGTAGGCGGCAAGCCTCGCTCCAAAATGCCACTGACGGCGCCTGCGAAGGCGTCCTCGGGAAGGCCGGAACGAGGCGCTCGAGCCGCGAGCCAGGAGACCTGCCGGCACGGGTCGCCCATCTTCCGTACGGGGCGTGCGGGAGAACGGAGAGCCGTAGCGGCGACTGTAGTCGGGTTGGGAGTAGTCGCCGGGGTATGTCAGCAGGTCAGCCGATAATTCGTCGTTCGTCGTAGTGTCCGCGCTGTATGCGTGGGCATTGTTTGCGTTCGCCATGATTGTCGTCAGTCCGAGGCCGCCACGGCGGATGCTCCCCTAGTCGCAACGGGGAGCTCTTATGCTTTGCAGGAATTGGCTGCGCCGCAGCCAAGCGCAGATCGTTTGTTCTATCGCACTTTTTCTATTTGTTGCCGCCTCGCCGGCTGCTGCACAGACGCAGTTGCCGGGGATCGTCGTCGAGGGGGCGACATTGGCATTGCCTTCCGAGGTTCAACAGCCGGATGGCGGCTACGGTGTGGAAGCGGAGAAGCTCGGCACTGCCGTGACTGTGGTCACGGGAGAAGAATTGCGGCGCCAGCAGATCCGGCATGCAGCAGATGCACTGCGCAATCTGCCCGGCGTTACGGTCAGCCGCACCGGCGGCTTTGCCGGTGAGACGCAGGTGCGCATCCGTGGTGCGGAGGCCAACCACACGCTCGTGATGATCGATGGCGTGATCGCTAACCAGGCCAATACCGGCGAGTTCGACTTCGCGCTCTTGCCGGCTGAGGCCATCGATCGCATCGAGGTCATTCGCGGCGCGCAAAGTGGCTTGTACGGCTCCGGCGCGATCGGCGGCGTCATAAACATCATCACCAAGAGCGGCAACGGGCCGCCGCAGGCGAGCGTGTGGTCCGAGGTGGGCTCGTTCAAGACCGTCGAAGGCGGCATCACCGTGTCGGGCGGCACCGACAAGGCGCACGGGTTGATCTCTTACAGCGTGCGCCAGGCGAACGGCTTCAACATTGCCGATGAGGGGTCGGAGACGGACGCCTTCCAGCGCCGCAGCTTCCTGTTCAAGGGCGGCATCAAACCGACCGACGTCTTCAAGCTCGATTTTGTGCTGCGCAACTCCGAGAAGCGCGGCGACCGCGACGACGAGCGCTTCTTAGGTACAGGCCTCACCACACAAACCGATACGTTCAGCAATTTTTCCACGAGCTACTGGCTTGCCGGTGTCGAAGGCACGCTCGACACCTTCGGCGGCGCGCTCACCCACAAGCTCAAGGCAAACTACACTTCGGCGGTACTGGAAGACTTCCTGATCCCTCTCGACAGGTCGTTTGTGTCGCCGTCGCGCAACGACAACGAGCGTGAGAACTTCGGCTACCAGGCGACCTTGCGCTTCGACACGCCGGCCATCGCCGGACCGGCCAAGCACTTCCTTACCGGGCTCGTCGAGCACGAGAGCGAGCGCTTTACTCCCGTGACCGGCACCAATACCGAGCACGAGCGCAAACGTCTGGCGTTCGCGGGCGAGTATCGCGGCGAGTTTGCCAACCGCCTGTTCGTCACCGGCAACCTACGCCATGACGACAACGATACCTTCGACGACTTCACGACCTGGCGCCTCGGCGCCTCGCTGAAGCTGAACGAATGGCTCCGGCCGCATACCAGCGTCGGCACCGGCGTCAGGCTGCCCACCATGGTCGAGCAGTTCGGCGAGTTTCCCAACTTCACGCCGAATCCGAACCTCGTCGCCGAGGAGAGCTTCGGTTGGGACGCCGGCATCGAGGCGACCCTCTGGAAGGGGCGTGCCGTTCTCGATGTGACTTATTTCAAAACCGATCTGAAGAACGAGATCGACACGCTGTTCCTGCTGGGGGGCGATACGACGGTCATCAATCTGGTCGGTACCAGCCGCCGCCAGGGGATCGAGGTGTCTGGCCGCTGGCATCTGTGGCCTACGTTATCGCTTGGGGCCGCCTATACGTGGCTCGATGCGCGCGACAACGTCGATCAGCCCGAGATACGCCGGCCCGAGCATTCCGGGCGCATCGACGTGTCCTACGGCTTCGGCGATGGCCGCGGCAATGTCACGGTCGCGGCTCATTACAACGGCCGCGCCCGTGACACGGCTTTTGAGCTGCCGGCCTTCACTCCGACTCCCGTGACTCTCGATGACTATTGGCTCCTTACGGCCGCCGCATCCTGGAAGGTGAAGCCTGGTGTTGAGCTCTTCGGCAGAGTGGAAAATCTGATCGACGAGACGTATGAGGAGGTGTTCGGCTTCAACACGGCCGGCATAGCAGCGTACGGTGGCGTCAGGATCACCTTCGGCGGCGAGGACGGGGCGATTTTCGCCCCGGCAGCGGGCAGGTAGGATCACTTGACGGGACGAACTGGTGTCGTTGCAGCGCTCATGGCGGTGATGCTGGCCCTTGCGCCAGCCGCCGCAAAGGGCGATGCGCTGCCCAAGCGCATCGTCTCGCTCAACCTGTGCACGGACCAGATCCTGGTGGACCTGGTGCCGCGCCAGCGCATCGCTGCGGTCAGTCACCTCGCCGCCGATCCGCTCGTCTCCGCCGTAGCGGAGAAGGCCCGCGGCATTCCCTGGACGCGCGGCGAGGCAGAGGTGGTGCTGTCGTATGCGCCCGATCTGGTGATCGCGGGCGAATACACGACGCCAGCGACGGTGGCTCTGCTGGAGCGTCTCGGACTGAAGGTGATGAAAGTGCCACTGGCCAGCGACATCGCCGGTCTGCGTGCGGTTACCTATCAGATCGCCGATGCCGTCGGCGCGCGCGATGCGGCCGATGCCCTGCTCGCGGAGTTCGACCGGCGTCTGCGCGCCGTCACCGTGCCTCATGTGCCCAATATGCCCACGGCTGTCGTCTATCAGGTCAACGGTTTGGCCGCAGGACCGGGAAGCCTCGCGGACTCTGTGCTGCGAGCAGCCGGGCTTCGCAATCTTGCCGGTGAGCTGGGCCTCGGCCCCGGCGGCCAGCTTGCGCTGGAAGCATTGGTGGCAAAGCCGCCCGATCTCATCATCCTGTCGGGTCCGGTGGACGAGTATCGCGCTGCGATCGCGGACAACCTGCGCCATCCGGCGCTGGCGGCGATCATGCGCGCGCACGCGTCGGTTACGTTGCCGTGGCGGCTATGGTTGTGCGCAACCCCGCATCTCGCTGACGCTATCGAGCGGCTTGCAGTTGTGCGCGGCGACATCGCGCGGAGCCGCGCCGTTCGATGACAGCCGCACCGCAATTCAGTGGCTCGAACTGGCTCAGCGGCATCCGCCGTCTGTACCTGCTGCTCGGCGGCGGTGTGGTGCTGCTTGCTGCGTTATCGCTGCTCGTTGGACCTGCGGGGTTCGGCCTCCCCTCGGGTGAGGCGGGTAGACTGATCCTCGCCGAGATCCGATTGCCGCGCACGCTGCTGGCCGCTCTCACGGGAGCTGCGCTGGCGCTAGCAGGGGCAGCGCTGCAGGGCTACCTGCGCAACCCGCTGGCCGAGCCCGGCATCATCGGCATATCCAGCGGCGCCGGGCTGGGAGCGGTGCTTGCGATTCACACCGGCATGTCCGCGGCTGTGGCCTTGGCATTGCCGCTCGGCGGGCTCGCCGGAGCAGCAATCGCAACCTTGACGGTGCTGGCTCTGGCAGGCGAACGAGGCGGGGCGTTGACGCTCATTCTCGCCGGCGTGGCGGTCTCCAGCGTTGCGACAGCACTCATCTCGCTGACGCTCAGCCTTTCCGCCAATCCCTTTGCTGCCGTCGAGATCGTATTCTGGTTGCTCGGTTCGCTCGCGGACCGCAGCATGACGCACGTGTGGCTGGCAGGACCGCTGATGCTGGCCGGCATGGCCGTTCTGCTGTGGCTCGGCCCCAGTCTCGACGCGCTGACGCTGGGTGAGGATGCGGCGCAGAACCTCGGAATTGATCTTATCCGCGTGCGCCAGCTTCTCGTCGCCGGGACGGCGCTAGCCGTGGGAGCAGCGACGGCCATCGTCGGCACCATAGCTTTCGTCGGTCTCGTGGTGCCGCACGTCCTGCGTCCGTTCGTTGGTCATACGCCGTCGCGCCTCCTGCCGGCCAGCATGCTCGGCGGGGCGGCACTGGTGCTCGCCTCCGATATCGCTCTTCGGCTCCTCACGCCGGGCGGCGAGCTGCGTCTCGGCGTGCTGACCGCGCTGATGGGCGCGCCATTCTTCCTGTGGCTCGTGCTCAAGATGCGCGCGGAGCTGCTGCCGTGAGTCTTGATGCAAAATCCGTAACGGTCCGTCTTGCCGCGCGGGTCATTCTCGATGCGGCGAGCTGCCGGGCGGAGAGAGGGCGCATCACAGCGATCATCGGTCCCAACGGTGCGGGCAAGTCCACCCTGTTGCGGGCCATGGCCGGGCTGCTACCGCTCGAGCGTGGTGCTGTCGAGATCGATGGACGGGTGCTCAGCTCATTCGACCGCCGCGATCTGGCAAGGCAGATCGCCTATCTGCCGCAGGATCGCACAGTGCACTGGCCGCTCGCGGCGCGAGCAATCGTAGGTCTGGGCCGGCTGCCGTACGGTGGATCGAACAGCTCGGATCCTGCGATAGACGCCTCTATGCGCGCCATGGATGTGTTGTCGCTCGCGGATCGGGCGATCTCGCAATTGTCCGGTGGCGAGCAGGCCCGTGTGCTCGTGGCGCGGGCGCTTGCCCAAGAAAGCGGCATCCTGATTGCCGACGAGCCCACCGCGGGCCTCGATCCAGCGCATGCGCTGGAGCTGTTCGCCATCTTCACGCATCTTGCGGCAGAAGGACGCGCCGTAGTGATTGCGCTGCACGACCTGACGCTGGCGGCCCGCTTCTGCCATCATGTGGTGTTGCTGGTGGCGGGCCGTGTTGTCGCGTCAGGTCCGGCGGCTGAAGTCCTCACGCCGGAGCCGTTGTCGGCAGCGTTCGGTGTGAGCATTGCCAGCGGAATGATAGAGGGCGTGCCGGTTATCCTGCCGGTTGCGCCAAGACGATAACATCAGCTTGGCGGCAGGCGAGGGCGGTGCTTGTTCGGATTTCGCGGCAAGGGCGTGCGCATCAATCTCGCTCTGCAAGGCGGTGGGGCGCACGGCGCTTTCACATGGGGCGTCATCGATCGTTTGCTCGACGAGAGCAGCGTCGAGTTCGCGTGGATCAGCGCTACGAGTGCCGGGGCCGTCAACGCCGTGGCGTTGGCCAGCGGCCTTGCTGAAGGTGGCAAGGCGGGTGCGCGCGACAAGCTGCGCAGTGTCTGGGACGCAGTGCACGAGGCGGGGGTGCCCGATCTTTTGCGTCTGAACCCCTTCCTCTACGGCATGAGCCGTTCAGCGCCCATGGGTCAGGTCGCGAGCCTCTTCTCTCCTTACGAATTCAATCCGCTGGGCTTCGATCCGCTGCGCCGGCTACTCACCTCGCACATCGATTTCGACAGGTTGCGCGCGTTTGCCGGGATCGAGCTCCTGATCGCAGCCACCGAGGTGGCGACAGGGCGCGCACGCCTCTTTCGCAGGCGGGAGATGAGCGTCGAGGCAGTGCTCGCCTCTGCATGCCTGCCGACTGTTCATCATGCGGTGGAAATCGATGGCCGTGCCTACTGGGATGGTGGTTTCTCCGCCAATCCCGACATCGTGACGCTGGCGGCGGAAAGTCCGGTCGCGGACACCCTTATCGTGCAGATAAACCCCATCACCAAGCCAGGGGTACCGAGGGGCGCGCGCGAGATCGCGTTCGATGTCAACCGCATTACCTTCAATCAGCCGCTGCTGCGCGATGTGGAGCTGATCGAAGCCGCGCGGGAGACTGAGAGCAGCCGCTTTCGGCGCCAGGGTAGACTGACGCGTTTGGCCCGCCACCGGTTTCACCTCATCGAGGCCGGCCGTTACACGGCCGCGCTGTCTCCGGAAACCAAGCTGCGGCCCGATCGCGAGCTGCTGACCTTCCTTTACAACGCCGGGCGCAGCGAGACGCACAAGTGGCTCGACCGTAACCTCAAGGCAGTCGGCCACCGCGCCACCGTGGACCTCAAGTCCAAGTTTATGGCCTCAGGGACCTCCCAGAGATCGGTGGCCTCTGAAACCACCGAGGCACTGCCCGTTGCAGCAGCTCACGGCACCAAGATCTGACGCACGGTTGCGCCATCGGCCAGCTTGTCGAAAGCCGCGTTGATGTCGCCGAAGCCGATGCGCTCGCTCATCAGGCGGTCGACCGGCAGCAGCCCCTGCTGGTAGAGCGAGATGAAACGGGGGATGTCGCGCGCGGGCACGCAGCTTCCCACGTAGCTGCCTTTCACGGTGCGCTCCTCGGCAACCAGGTTGGCGCCAGGAAGCGCCATGGTGTGCGTTGGATGCGGCAGGGAGGCGGTCACCGTGGTGCCGCCGCGGCGTGTGATTTTGTAGGCGAGCTCCAGCGCCTTGACAGAGCTGGCCATCTCGAAGGCGAAATCGACGCCGCCCTGGGTCAGGTCCTTCACGTGCTCGACGCATTTGGGGTCTTTCGCGCTTACCGTATGTGTGGCGCCGAGCTGCTTCGCCAGCGCCAGCTTGTCGTCCAGCATGTCGATGGCGACGATCTGGCGGCAACCGGACAGGCGTGCCGCCAGCATCGACATGAGGCCGACGCCGCCGAGGCCGACTACGGCCACGGTCGTGCCGGGTGAGACTTTCGCGGTATTGATGACCGCGCCCGCGCCCGTAATCACCGCGCAGCCGAACAGCGCCGCTTCCTCGAAGGGCAATGTGCGGTCGATCTTGACCACGGATTGGCGCGAGACCACGGCATATTCGGCGAAGGCCGATACGCCGACGTGGTGCCAGACGCGCTCGCCGCCGCGCTTGAGCCGGGTTTCACCCGAGAGCAGCGTGCCGGCGCCGTTGGCCTTGAAGCCCGGCTCGCAGAGCGCCGGCCGCCCTTCCATGCACGGCAGGCAGTGGCCGCAGCTGGGCACGAAGACCAGGATGACGTGATCGCCGACGGCTAGATCGCGCACGCCAGGCCCGGTCTCCATCACCTCGCCAGCGGCCTCGTGGCCGAGCACCATCGGCATCTGCCTGGGCCGATCGCCGTTGATGGTGGATAGATCGGAATGGCACAGGCCGGCGGCGCGGATCTTGATCAAGATCTCGCCCTCGCCCGGCGGCTCGAGGTCTAGTTCCTCGATGGCCAGGGGCTGCGAGCCCGCATAGGGTCGCGGTTTCTCCATCTGGCGGATGACGGCGGCGCGGGTCTTCATGGGGTGGCCCTCGGCTGCGTTCGGCTGTTGTTGCGCGAAGTTAGTCGCAGAGGAGGTCGGACCGCAATGTTGCGCCGGCCAGCGCGTCGTGGACACAAAAGGAACGGGCCCGGAGAGTTCCTCTCGCGGGCCCGTTACGACAGACAGATCATGTGCGCGTTATGGCGCCTGGTTCTCCAGCGTGCCGAACACGCCGTCCGAACGCGGAGCTGTCTTCTGCAGGTCGCTGAACACGCTCGAGCGCGGGGCCGTGTCGTTGATCTGGTCGAACAGGCCCGAGCGCGGCGCTGTGGCGTTGATGTCGTCGAAGATGCTGGCGCGGGGGGCCGTGGCGTTCAGATCAGAGAACACCTTCGACACGTCGGCGGCCTGGGCAGAGCCCGCAAACAGCGACACGGCGAGGATCGAAGCTGAGATCAGGGTCTTCATGGTACTTCTCCGTTGCAAGATCGGGTTTTGGGTTGGAACGCTTACTCGAATGACTGGCGAGCGACCGTCGCTCACGAGCCCTGATATGGGTCGGCATGAAGGATCGGAAAGGTCAGCTCACGGACGCGTGATGAACGTTGATCAGAAGGTTCCCTTGCGTGAACGGGATGTGAAGACTGGCCGCTCGCTGGCGACCAGGGGATCGGCTGGAACGACCGACCTTCCAGTTCGATTCCCGTAGCTTCGGGGACGTTGCCGCCCGGCATGCCCGACGTGAGTGCAGCCGGCTGGGCTACTAGCGGACGGTCTTGACGCCCAGCTTCAGGTCGTCGGCAAGGCGCAGCGCATTGGTCTCGCCCAGTCGTGCCCGGTAGACCTGGATGTTGGACAGCACCTTCTTGACGTACTCGCGCGTCTCTTCGAAGGGGATGGTCTCGATCCAGTCGATCGGATCGGTGTTGGGATCGCGTGGATCGCCAAATGCCCGGATCCACTCCCGAGCGCGCCCGGGCCCGGCGTTGTACCCGGCCAGGGTCAGCACATAGTTGCCCGAGAACTCGGCCATGCGGTCACCGATGTAGGCCGACGCGATCATGGCGTTGTAGCTGTTGTCCGTCAGCAGCTTGGGGATGTCGCACTTGACCTTGTAGTCGCGGCAGACGTGGCGGGCCGTGATCGGCATGACCTGTAGCAGTCCGCGCGCGCCGGCAGTCGAGACGATGGCCGAGTTGAACTCGCTCTCTTGCCGCGCGATCCCCAGCAACATCGCTTTCTCGGGAGACTCGCGAAGGGCCTTATAGGCCGGCAAAGCATGAACAGGATAGGCGTAGCTGACAAGGTTCATGCCACGCGCAATTGCGGTCTTGCCGATGCGCACGGACATCTGCGTATCGCCGATGCGCAATGCCAGGTGCGCCAGAAGCGCGAGCTCGCCTTCGGTCTTCAAGCTGTAGCGGAGCTGTCCGAGCAGCGCACGTGTGATACTGCTGTCCAGATCCAGCTTGTCCGCGATGACTGCGCCTTTCACCGCATCGAGCGCGTTGAAGCGTGCGATTTCATCCGTGCTCGGCAATGTGGGGAGGGATGCCGTCAACTCCGGCGCATTTGCGGCCAGCTTGTGGCGCGCGAGCTGTCCGTGGAAGGTATCGAACAGCCTCGCCGCGGCCGCGTAGTGCTTGTCGGCATCGGCTCGGCGATCTTGGGCTTCCAGCGCCCGTCCCAGCCAATAGTCGGCGCGCGCGAGCGTCAGCGGACCGTCCGCCGCCTTGCGCGAGACCTCGAAATGGGACACCGCCGCCTTGGCGTCGCCGAGGCGCCGCAAGGCAAGCCAGCCGGCCATGAAGCTGGCGTCCTTCAGCGGGTTGACGGTCAGCGGTCCCGGATCGCGCACGACGGCATAGGCAATGTCGGGCTTGCCGCTACGCAGCGCGGCATAGGCCGCCGGGCGGCGTTCCATCCACCAGTCGTCCGGGCTGATCACCTTGTCGGGGTCGGTCGGGGTGCTCTGCAGGATCTTCCAGACCTCGTCCATCTTGCCGAGGCCGCGCAGGTGCTGCACCCGCTGGTAGGCTAGTCCCCAGTCGAGGGTGTTTTCGTCTTCCGCAGGCAAGGCTGCGAGCAGCTTGGCCGCAGCTTTGGACTGCAGAAATACGGCCAGCCGCGCCTCGGCTTTCTTCCGCTCGTCCGCAGACAACAGCGGAATGACGCGTCTGGCGATGGTTGCACGCTCACTGCGCTCGGCGGAAAAGCGCACGCTGTCCACTAGGATGCGGTCCAGCCGGCGCTTGTGATCAGCCTCGCTCAGAACATGCTTGAAGCGCTCCAGAAAGCCCGTCTCGAGCGTCGCCGCCAGCTCGTGCTCGCGCCAGACCGTCGCCGCCAGGGCCTTGGCGCGGGCCTCGTCCTTCTCGGCGAGATAAGCCGAGGCCAGGGCCGCGAGACCGGCGCCGGTTTGAGGCTCTCCGCCGCCGAAGAAGGCCCTGATCTTCTGCGAGCTGCCGCCGATGGCGAGAAGCTGCTCCTCGGCGCGGCGGCGCATGAGTTGACGGTCCGGCCAGTCGGGGTTTGAGTCGCTGAAGGCCATGAAGTCCGCGGGCTCGCCGAAGCCGTTGCGCAGCGCGTACCATTCAACCAGCTTGCGGGCCGCGGGATCTCCCATTTGCGCACGCAGCGCGCGTGCCTTGGTGGGATCGCCGGCGCCGACAGCCCTCAGCGCCTCGCGCAGGCGTTGGGCGTCCTCCTGGCTGAGCGCCGTGCCCAGAACCGGAGCGATGGCGGTATCCAATTGGCGATTGTGTTGGGCCTCTGGTGTCAGAGGCTTGGCCTCGGTCTCCTGTGCTGGCGCTCTCGCGGCTTCTGCGTCGTCAGTCTTTAGTGACGCGGCGGCAGTGTTGCCGGAGGCCGCGGCCGTCTCGATCTTAGCGGCGTCACGCCGCGGGTTGGGCATCGGCAGCGGCGGCGTGCGTTGAGACGTGCGAGCCGGCACCGGGATTTTGGCTCCGGGCGCTCCTATAGCCGGTGCATTGGCGCCGGCAACGATCAGCCAAATCAGCACGGCTGTGACGAGGTGAGTCATCTCGCGATCCACCGAATCCGAATGCTGGAAGTGCCCCCTGTTGCGCACCCACACCGGTGTTGCCTCGTCCCGGTGTACAGGCCGTCCGCTAATCTTGCGGGCGGGACCACGAAGGCATAAGGTGCGCGCATTATTAAGGCGCTTTGCCGTCAGCGCCTACAATGCTTGTGCAAGGCTAGCAAGCGAAGCGACGGCATTCAAGGCGGGCTGGGATCCTCCAGCCGCCGCGATGCGGAGGCACGACCCATGTTCAAGGGCTCGTTCACGGCGCTCATCACGCCGTTCAAGAACGGCAAGATCGACGACGAGGCTTTCACGCGCCTCGTCGAGTGGCAGATCGAGGAGGGGACGCACGGCCTCGTGCCGGTCGGCACGACCGGCGAATGCCCGACCCTCAGCCATGAGGAGCACAAACACGTCGTCGAGCTGTGCGTCAAGACGGCGAAGAAGCGCGTGCCCGTAATCGCCGGCGCCGGCTCCAATTCGACGGCTGAGGCCATCGACTTCACGAAGCACGCGAAGAAGGCCGGCGCGGACGCGGTGCTGCATGTCACCGGTTATTACAACAAGCCGACGCAGGAAGGGCTCTACCAGCACTTCAAGGCAGTCAGCGATGCGGTCGACATCCCGATCTTCCTCTACAACGTGCCGCCGCGCACGATCATCGACATCTCCGTCGCCACCATGGGGCGTTGCGCCAAGTTGAAGAACGTCATCGGCGTCAAGGACGCGACCGCCAACGTCTCACGCGTGACGCTGCAGCGAATTGCCTGCGGCAGAGAGTTCGTCCAGCTTTCCGGCGAGGACGGCACCGCGCTCGGCTTCAACGTGCATGGCGGTGTCGGCTGCATCTCCGTCACGTCCAACGTTGCGCCGCGGCTGTGCTCGGAGTTCCAGAGCGCGTGCCTCAAGGAGGACTGGAAGAAAGCGCGGGAGATTCAGGATCGGCTCATGCCGCTGCACGACGCGCTGTTCTGCGAGACTTCACCGGGCCCGGTGAAGTATGCGGCCTCGCGGCTCGGCCTGTGCTCGGCTGAAACACGCCTGCCGCTGGTGCCGATCACCGAAGAGTCCAAAAAGAAGGTCGATGCCGCGCTGGTGGCGGTTGGACTGTCCAATCTCGCCAAGGCGGCGGAATAGCGCTCGAGGCTGAGCCATGGCGGCCAAGAAGGACGATGGCCGCCGGCTCGTCGCCGAGAACCGAAAGGCGCGCTTCGAATACATGATCGGTGAGACCTACGAGGCCGGCATCCAGCTTGCCGGCACGGAGGTCAAGTCGCTGCGTCAGGGCCAGGCCAACATCGCGGAGAGCTACGCGTCGGCCGAGGGCAATGGCGTGTTCCTGATCAACGCCTATATCCCCGAATACAAACAGGCGAGCCAGTTCTTCCAACACGAGCCGCGGCGTCCGCGACGCCTGCTGCTGAAGAGGCGCGAGATCCACAAGCTGCGCATTGCTGTCGAGCGCCAAGGCATGACCATGGTGGCGCTCGAGCTGTATTTCAACGATCGAGGCCGCGCAAAGGTCAAGCTGGCGCTGGCGCAAGGCAAGAAGCTGCACGACCGGCGCGAGGCCACCAAGAAGCGTGACTGGGAGCGGCAGAAGGCGCGGCTCATGCGCGAGAAGGGTTGAGCCGCGCATGAGTGTCAGTCGTGCGGAGCTCCTGGCGATCGAGGAAGCCGCCGTGCGCGGCTGGCCTGCCCTGCAGAGCGCGGTGATCGACGGCTGGATTTGGCGCCATACCTCGGGCGGCTCGGTGCGCGCCAATACGATGGCCGCGCTCGCATTCACAGGATCGGATGTCGAGGCCGCGATCACGGAGGCCGAGCGGCGCTATCGTGCTGCCGGCGCTCCGCCACGTTTCACTATCTCGGAAGTCAGCGCGCCGGCCGATCTCGACGAGCGCCTCGCCGCGCGCGGCTATATCCGCGGCGACGATCACGTAACGATGGCAAAGCGCGTGGGCGACGGTGCGATGCCGGCGGATGTTGTCGAGGTGGGTGCAGCACCCGGACCGGAGTGGATGGAGGTCTATCTCTCCGGCCTCAGCCCAGATCGGCGGGGCATTGCGCCGAGCATACTCGCAGGCCTGCCCGAGCCGCGCATGTACTTCGCGCGCTACCGGGATGGGAAGGTCGCCAGCAGCGGTCTGTCCATCGCCGATGGCAGTCTCGCATCCGTGCAGTGCATGGCTACATTGGCGGAGCATCAGCGTCAGGGCTGTGCGCAGAGCGTGTTGGCGGCAATCGAGTGCTGGGCTGCGGGTCAGGCCTGCTCTCTGCTTTATTTGCAGACCGGAGCCGACAATACTGCCGCCCAGGCACTGTATCGGCGTTGCGGATTTTTCCTGGCGGGGCGTTATCATACCCGCGTGCTCGCGCGCTGAGGGGAGGATATCCATGCCGACCACCGCACAACCCAATCTGCTCGAGGTGGACTGGTCCAAGATTCCTGCACCGCAGGACGATGGCGCCGCACGTCATCTCGTGGGCTCTCAGGTGCCGGATCTGGCGCTGCTCGTAACCGACGGCACGAGCGTGTCGCTCGGTAGGCTCGCCGGCCGCACCGTGGTTTTCGCCTATCCGCGCACCGGCCGGCCGGGACAAATCTCACTCGTCGACAACTGGGATATGATTCCCGGCGCGCGCGGCTGCACACCGCAATCCTGCGCCTTCCGCGATCATCATGCTGAGCTTCTGACGGCCGGAACCGCGCGTGTCCTTGGACTGTCGACCCAGGACACAACCTACCAGCGAGAGGCCGTGGAGCGGCTGCACCTGCCGTTTCCGATTCTGTCCGATGAGCAACTGGCGCTCACCCGTGCGCTGCGGCTTCCGACCATGGAGGTGGCGGGCCAGATCCTGTTGAAGCGGTTTGCTCTCGTTCTCGACGACGGCCGCATCACCACGGTGTTCTATCCCGTGTTTCCGCCTGATCGGAACGCCGCCGATGTGCTGGCGTGGCTGCAGGCCAACCCGAAACGATGAGCGCCGCGTTTCCCGCACCGGTGGATGACGGCGGCGCAAATCACCTGGTGCGCGGGCTCGCGATGCCCGATATCGCATTGCCCGCGACCACCGGCGAACAGGTGACCCTCTCGGCGCGATCGGGGTGGACAGCCCTCTTCGTCTACACTTGGACCGGACGGCCCGGAGTGGCGAACCCGCCGGACTGGGACACAATCCCCGGAGCGCACGGCTCGACGCCGCAAGCCGAGGGGTTTCGCAATTTGCATCCGGCGTTTCGCGAGCACGGGGTGGAAGTTTTTGCCTTGTCCGTCCAGCCGACGGATTGGCAGCGTGAGCTCGCCGAAAGACTGGCGCTTCCGTTTGCGGTGGTCAGCGATGCCCAGCTCACCCTGCAGTGCGCTCTGCGACTGCCCACATTCGAGACCGCCGGCGTGACATATCTGAAGCGATTGACCTTGGTGTTGAGAGACGGCCGCATTGAGCATGTGTTCTACCCCGTGCATCCGCCCGAGGTGCACGCGCGTGAGGTCTTGCTTTGGATCGAGGAACGGGTCACGCGCCGTCCGCGCAGCTAACCGCTTCTGTGCGCATCCAAGCTCGACCTGATATCGGCGAGCACGGCGCGAAACATGGCCGGAGTCAGCCGGCCGGTCTGCGTGTTGTAGCGTGAGCAGTGATAGCTCGCGAACAGTATGAGACCGGGCTTGAGTGGGTAGCGGCCGGCGTGAGCGAAGGGGAAGCTCGACCGCTTGCAACCGAGCGCGACCAGCGTGCTCTCATGGGCGATACGTCCCAGCACAAGGATGGCTGCCAGACTCTGCATGTTGGCGATAGTGGCGGCGAGAAAGCCACGACAGTTGCCGATCTCGGCGGGCGTGGGCTTGTTCTCCGGCGGCACGCAACGTACCGCATTGGTGATGCGGCAGTCGACGAGCGCAAGACCGTCGGCAGGATCGGCACGGTAGCTCCCCCGCGCAAAGCCGTGCTCGATCAGCGTTCCGTAGAGCAGCTCGCCTGCGAAGTCGCCGGTGAACGGCCGGCCGGTGCGGTTGGCGCCTTTCAGGCCTGGCGCCAATCCGACGATCAGCAGCCGCGCACTCGGCGCACCGAAGGAGGCCACAGGCGCATTGTGCCAGCCCGGCTCCGCGCCTCGATTTTTCTCCCGGAAGGCCACCAGCCGCGCGCACGCCGGGCAATCGCGGGGCGGCTCCGTGCTGTCGGCTGATGCAGGCATTGCGCCCGGCCGGGCTCTCCGCCCGTCAGAGATCGAGCGGGTCGTCGCCGCCCTGATACTCGCGCTCCCGCTCCTTGCGGAACTGCTGCGCACGGGCTTCGCGTGCCTCGCGCGGCACGCGTGCCGACGGGTCGCGACAGATATCTTTTTCCAGGTCGGCTATGTCGATGAACTGGTCAGCCTGACGCCGCAACTCGTCGGCGACCATCGGTGGCTGCGTCTGCAAGGTTGATATGACGCTGACACGCAAACCTTTCTGCTGCAGCGCCGCGACGAGACTGCGGAAGTCGCCGTCGCCGGAAAACAAAACTACGTGGTCCAGATGCTCGGCAAGCTCCATGGCATCGACGGTCAGCTCGATGTCCATATTGCCTTTGATCTTCCGCCGGCCGGACGCGTCGGTGTACTCCTTGGTCGGTTTGGTGACCATGGTGTAGCCATTGTAATCGAGCCAATCGATCAATGGCCGGATCGACGAATACTCCTGGTCCTCGGCAAGCGCGGTGTAATACAGCGCGCGCACGAGTTGCCCCTTGTTGCGAAACAACCCGAGAAGCCGCTTATAGTCGATATCGAACCCGAGCGATTTAGCAGTGGCATAAAGATTGGCGCCATCAATAAATAACGCCAATCGCTCCGTAGGATAAAAAAACATCCGGCCGGTCACCTGCTCCTGTCAGAACTTTATTCCGTCGGCTGATCAAGCAATGAACGATCAATTCGCGAATCCACAGCCGCAAATGTGCTGGCCGACGATATGGGCGAATATAGGGTAGCCACGGAAAATTGAAAGCTTCTCCAGTGCACAGGATGACTTCGCAGGCGGAAAAAGAGTCCACTGTTGTTGGAAATGCTGTTCGGGTCTCTATGCAAGTAATCTGGATTAGTCTTGGAGCAAATATTCACGGGAGGTGGGGTGAACCAGAAGCCAGCTTGCTTGCAGCGATTCGCAAACTCGAGGATTTTGGGTTGCGTGTAGTTGCATCTTCGCCGCTGTACTCGACGCCTGCGCTCGGTAATGTGCGTCAGCCGCGATATCTCAACATGGTTATCGGCGTAATCGGAAGTTTAGGTTCGCTGAAACTTCTGCATGTAATAAAACGTCTAGAGGTTGCAGCAGGACGCCGTAAGCGCGGACAGTGGGGACCACGGCCTCTCGATTTGGATATTCTGGACCACGGAGGTCGCATCATCGGCCGTCCTTCTCGTCGCCGCATCGAGGGGCAACTCATCCTGCCGCATCCCGAGATGCACATGCGGGGATTCGTGCTCGTGCCGTTGGCGACCATTTGTCGGGCGTGGCGTCATCCACGGCTCGACATGAGTGCCAGGCAGTTGCTGGCGCGACATCCGATTCTCGGCCGCGGTATTCGCCGCTTGCCGACCTTCGCGGGACAGCGAGTGGGGCGGCAAGCTTGATTCTGGCAGACTTTCATGCCATTTGTCGGGTCCGTAGCGGCTGGTGCCGGTCGGGGTCTGCGCTCAACCGCTCCGCGCTGCATTCCATGAACAATTGAGGAACACGCTGCGATGGCCCGTGTCACAGTGGAAGACTGTGTCGACAAGGTGGCGAATCGGTTCGAGCTGGTCCTGTTGGCGGCCCACCGTGCCCGCGCGATCACCAACGGCTCGCAAATCACGGTAGACCAGGAAAACGATAAGAACCCTGTCATCGCCCTGCGCGAGATCGCCGAAAAAACCGTCCCGCCGGACGACATGCGCGAAGCCTTGATCCACTCGATCCAAAAGAACGTCGAGGTCGACGAGCCGGAGGCTGGCGCTGCCCCGCTCCTGGCTCCGGAGCGACGGCCCATGACGTTGGGGCGCGACGACCAGAGCTCGGATGCCGTCGTCGATCAGATCACCATGTCGGAAGAGCAGCTGCTGCGCGGCATGGAGAGTCTCACCCCGACCGAGCCGTCGTCCAACGGCGGCGGCAATGGTGGCCGCAACGGGTAGCGGTTGTCGCTTCGGGCTGGTCTGCGGCAAGACAGGTTCGCACGCCGGCCGGTTGCGCGGGGGCGTCCCGCGAGCCGAGCGAGCCCTTGCCGGTGCGCGTTGTGGAGCGTGACACGCCATGATGCGCCAATATGAGCTCGTCGAACGTGTTCTGAACTACGATCCCAAGGCGGACGAGGCTCTGCTGAACCGCGCCTACGTGTATGCCATGAAGGCGCACGGCAACCAGATGCGCGCCTCTGGCGACCCGTATTTTTCGCACCCGCTCGAAGTGGCTGCGATTCTCACCGATCTCAAGCTCGACGATGCCACGATCGCCACGGCGCTGCTGCACGACGTCATCGAGGATACCGAGGCGACACGAACCGAGATTGATCAACTGTTCGGGCCCGAGATCGGTGCTCTCGTCGACGGCCTGACCAAGATCAAGCGGCTGGATCTCGTTTCGAAGAAGGCCGAGCAGGCGGAGAATTTCAGGAAGCTCCTCGTCGCCATCTCCAGCGATATTCGCGTGCTGCTCGTCAAGCTCGCTGACCGTCTGCACAACATGCGTACGCTCGAGCACGTGAAGCCGGAGGCGCGGCGGCGCGCCAGCGAGGAGACGCTGGAAATCTACGCGCCGCTGGCGGGGCGTATGGGCATGCAGGCTCTGCGCGAGGAGCTGGAGTCGCTGGCTTTCAAGTGGCTGCATCCGGAGGCCTACAAGGCGGTCATGGATCGGCTTATCCAATTGCGAGACCGCAACCAGGGGCTAGTCGACGAAATCGGACGCGGATTGCGCGAGAAGCTAGGCGAAATGAATGTCAAAGCCGAGGTTTCCGGCCGCGAGAAGAAGGCGTACTCGATCTGGCGCAAGATGGAGAACCGCCAGATCTCTCTCGAGCAATTGTCCGATATCTATGGATTTCGCGTCATCGTGGACGGGATCGATGACTGCTATCGAGTGCTCGGCGTCGTCCATACGACGTGGCGTGCCGTTCCCGGTCGCTTCAAGGACTACGTCTCGACACCGAAACAGAATGGGTACCGTTCTCTGCACACTACTATTGTCGGCCCGCGACATCAGCGCGTCGAGCTGCAGATCCGCACGACGCGGATGCATCACATCGCTGAGTACGGCGTTGCGGCGCACGTTCTCTACAAGGACAAGGTGCCGGCCGCAGGCACTGGCAACGGCGCCAGCGCTCCCGCGCCCCTGGACCTCAGCAAGGACGGGCCCTACGTGTGGTTGCGCAGGCTTGTCGATACCCTGCTTGAAGGCGACAACCCGGAGGAATTCCTTGAGCATACCAAGCTCGAGCTGTTCCAGGATCAGGTGTTCTGCTTCACGCCCAAGGGCCGCCTCATCGCCCTGCCGCGCGGGGCGACGCCGATCGACTTTGCCTATGCGGTGCACACCGACGTCGGCAACCGTTGTGTGGGCGCCAATATCAACGGCCGGCAGATGCCGCTCACCACTCAGCTGCGCAACGGCGATGAGGTGCACATCCTGACCTCGGCGAGCCAGACGCCGCCGGCCGCATGGGAGCGCATCGCCGTCACCGGCAAGGCACGCTCGGCTATTCGCAGGGCAGCCCGCGATGTCCTGCGGCGCCAGTATGCCGAGCTCGGTCGACGCCTGCTCGTGTCGGCATTTGCCAAGATCGGGCAGGACTACACGGACGATAAGCTCAGAAAGTCTCTCTTCAGATTGACTCAGAAGACGGTGGAGGACGCGCATGCCGCGGTCGGGCGCAGCGAGCTTGCCGTGGCGGATGTGGTGCGCGCCGTTGCTCCCGACGCGGTTTTGGCCCCGCCTGCCGCGGGTCCGCGGCAACGCAACCGCCATGAGCGGGCAGGCAGTGACGAGGGTTGGTTCAATCTCTCGAAAGTGATGGGCCTGAAGTTCCGCTGGCCGGGCAGTGGGATTGAGGATGGGCCAAAGACAAGCCAAGGGGTCCCCATCAGGGGCATGAAGAACGATGTACCCGTCAGGTTCGAGGATGGCGGGGCAGTGCCCGGCGATCGGATTGTCGGCGTTCTGACGCCCGGCGAGGGAATCCGTATCTTCCAGATACATTCTCCGCGACTGAAGGATTTCGAGCATGAGCGCTGGATTGACGTCACCTGGGACGTCGATCCCGATCATCCCGAGCGCTTCCCTGCGCAGATCAATGTCACAGTTCTGAACGAGCCGGGTACTTTGGCCCAGATTGCCCAGGTCATCGGCGAGGACGATGGCAACATCGACAACTTGCGCATGGTGCGTCGGGGCAGCGACTTTACGGATATGCAGATCGAGATCGAGGTTTGGGACCTCGAGCACCTCAACCGGATCATCCATGGGCTTCGGGCCAAACCGGCTGTGAGCAAGGTCGAGCGTATGTTCGACTAGCGGCAGTGGTGCAGCCGCAGTTGTTAGCCAATCCAGTCCATGCGAGGTCTGACAGGTTGAGCGTTCTCGCCTATAATGCCCATCGCAAAGACGGTGTCGCCGCAGCCGTTGCGGCCGCAGAACAGATCAGGCTGATTAACGCGAGGCTCTCGGTGATTCATGGCCCAGCGAAGTGAGGCACGCCACCAGCGGTTAGGCGTCAATATCGATCATGTCGCTACCATCCGCAACGCGCGCGGCGGCCGCCATCCCGATCCGCTGCGTGCTGCGCATCTCGCAATCGAGGCCGGTGCCGACGGTATTACGGCGCACCTGAGAGAGGACCGGCGTCACATTTCCGATGCCGACATCGCCCGGCTGAAGAGCGAGCTGACGCGACCGCTCAACCTGGAGATGGCAGCTACCGACGAGATGCTGGGCATTGCCCTTCGCCATGTGCCCAACGCGTGCTGTCTCGTGCCGGAGAAGCGTGAGGAGCGCACGACAGAGGGTGGGCTCGATGTCGTCGGCGGACACAACAATCTGAAACGGTACGTAGAAGCGCTGCGTGGCGCTGGTGTACGCGTTTCCCTGTTCATCGAGCCTGACCCGAAGGCGATCGAGGCGGCGGCCAGTCTTCGGGCAGATATCGTCGAACTGCACACGGGGCTCTACTGCGAGAAGGCACTCGAGAACGATGCTGCTGGCGTCGCGCGCCAGATCGAGCGACTGGCAACTGCGGCCAGGATCGCCGCAGGCGCAGGGCTGGAAGTTCACGCCGGTCACGGACTGACGTTCAACACAGTCGGCGCCGTGGCGCGAATTCCCGAAGTGGTGGAGCTCAATATCGGTCATTTCCTTATCGGCGAAGCTATCTTCGGCGGCTTGCATTCGGCGATCCGTCGCATGCGGGCACTCATGGACGAGGCGCGCACGTCCGCCCTCGGCCGTGCGACGGTTTAGCGAAAGCGCCACCCCGTGATCCTCGGCCTCGGCAGCGACATCATCGACATTCGGCGCATCGAAGCCACGATTGCGCGCTTCGGCGATCGATTTCTGAACAGAGTTTTCACTGACGCAGAGCGGCAAAAGTCGGATCGGCGCCGGGAAAGGGCGGCGTCCTACGCCAAACGATTCGCGGCCAAGGAGGCTTGCTCGAAGGCGCTGGGCACAGGGTTTCGCGAGGGTGTGTTCTGGCGTGACATGGGGGTCGTGAATGCCGCGTCCGGCCGCCCCACGCTCGTGCTGACCGGCGGCGCGGCGGAGCAACTCAAGCGCATTACGCCGGCTGGTTATCAGCCGAGAATCGATCTCACTTTGACGGACGATTTCCCCCAGGCACAGGCGATCGTCATTATCACAGGGATCCCCGCCGACCGGGGAGCTTCCTAGAGCAGGGATCGCTCTGCATTAGAGTTAAGAGTGCGATTTACGCCTCATATGGAAGCGGAAGCGCCTCCATATGAGGCCATCGAACTCCAGCTATCAGGCGCGTCAGTGCGGACAATTGCGCCTGCTCTGTGGACCGGCTATAGGGGCGCGACCCGTGGCGGGGGAGGTTGCCGCGCGGCGGCGGAAGGATCGGAGGATGGCTCTGGACACCGGCACCAAGAAGGCCAGCGAGGGGGGCTGGCGCGACGTCGTCACGATCTTTGTTCACGCTTTGATCATCGCGTTCGTCGTGCGCGTATTTCTGTATCAGCCGTTCAATATCCCATCCGGCTCCATGCAGTCGACGTTGCTGATCGGTGATTACCTGTTCGTCTCGAAGCTGGCTTACGGTTACAGCCGCTACTCGTTTCCGTTTGGGATCAATCTGTTTCCGGGGCGCGTTTTCGCCAGTGAGCCGAAGCGCGGCGATGTGGTCGTCTTCAAGCTGCCGCGCGACAACTCGACCGACTATATCAAGCGTGTCATCGGGCTGCCGGGTGACGAGATCAGCGTCCGCCGCGGCGTTCTGTTCATCAACGGTCGCGAGGTGCCGCGCCGGCGCGTGAGCGACTTCACGCAAATCGATCAGGATGGCCGCGAGCTGTCCACGCCGCGCTACGAGGAGACGTTGCCAAACGGCGTGAAATACTTCGTCCTCGATGCCAAGCCGAACGGGGAGTTCGACGATGTCGGTCCTTACAAGGTGCCGGCGGGCCACTACTTCATGATGGGTGACAACCGCGACAACTCGACAGACAGCCGCGAGCAGTCGCCGCGCTACGGTGTCGGCTATGTGCCGTTCGAGAATTCTGGTTGGCCGCGCCGACATCATCTTTTTCTCCGCCGCCGTCGACGAGCCCGACGCGTTTCGCCTGACCAGGCCATGGACATGGCCGTTCGACATTCGCTGGTGGCGTATTTTCAACATCGTTCGGTGATGAGGCCGGTGTGGCTCGAGGGCGCAATCTCAAAGGCCTCGAAGCTGCTCTCGGCTACAAGTTCAACAGTCGCCCCATGCTCCAGCGGGCTCTGACGCACGCGAGCAAACGCACGGAAAAGGGCAAGGGGCAGGACAACGAGCGGTTGGAGTTTCTGGGCGATCGGGTCCTGGCGCTTGCCATCGCCGAGCTCTTGACGGAGCTCGATGCGGAGGCCGACGAGGGCGACCTCGCTCGCCGTTTCAATCGTCTGGTGCGCAAGGAGGCCTGCGCGCATGTCGCGCGCGATCTCGGACTGGGATCGGCGTTGGTGCTGTCGGCCGCCGAGGCAGAGAGCGGCGGGCGCGACAAAGACACGATCCTGGCGGACGCATGCGAGGCCCTATTGGCCGCAATTTTTTTGGAAGCCGGATTCCCCGCAGCACGCGACGTCGTGCGCCGCTTGTGGGGACCCTTGATCGACAAGCTGCCGGACGTGGCAACCGACGCCAAATCGGCGCTGCAGGAGTGGGCGCAAGGGCAGGGATTGGCGCTACCTGAATATGTGGAGGTTGCACGCCGCGGTCCCGACCATGCGCCGAGGTTCACTGCCGAGGTACGCATTGCCGGCCGCAAGCCGGCGCGCGGAGAGGGTGCCAACAAGCGAGCCGCGGAGCAGGCCGCTGCCGCGGAGCTACTTTCGCGTGAGGGTGTCTGGAGGCCTGAGACCCATGTCTGAAGGCGCTAACAACCCGCCCGCCGAGGCGACGCGGTGCGGTTTCATCGCCATACTGGGTGCGCCGAATGCCGGAAAGTCCACGCTCGTCAACGCGCTCGTCGGCGCCAAGGTGACGATCGTATCGCGCAAAGCGCAGACCACCCGGGTACCTGTTCGCGGCATCGCCATCGAGGGTGCGAGTCAACTTATTTTCATCGACACTCCCGGTATCTTTGCTCCCAACCGCAGGCTCGACCGCGCCATGGTCGACGCTGCATGGGCACGAGCCTCGGAAGCGGATGTGGTCGCTCTGATCGTCGATGCGGCGAAAGGAGATGTCGAAGGCGACACGTTGGGCATCATCGACAAGCTCGCCGGAACCCGGGTCTCGCGCCTGCTCATCCTCAACAAGATCGATCGCGTTAAGAAGGAAAACTTGCTCGATGTTGCGCAGGCATTGAATGCGCGTTTGCCCTTCGAGGCGACATTCATGATCTCTGCGTTGGCAGGAAGCGGCGTCAACGATCTGAAGCGGCACCTGGCAAACCTGGTTCCTGCGGGGCCATGGCACTACCCCGAGGATGAAATCTCGGATGCTCCTTTGCGCCTTCTCGCCGCCGAGATCACGCGCGAGCGGATCTACGAGCGTCTGCACGAGGAGCTGCCGTATGCAACGACCGTGGAGACGACTGCCTGGAAGGAGCTGAGAGGCGGCGCGGTGCGCATCGAGCAGACCATCTATGTGGAGCGCGAGAGCCAACGCAAGATCGTCCTCGGCGAGAGTGGACGGACCATCAAGCAGATCTCCATGGAGGCGCGTCGCGAGGTCGGTGATATCCTGGAAAAGCCGGTGCACCTGTTTCTGTTCGTCAAGGTACGCGGGGGTTGGCAGAACGATCCCGAGCGCTACCGCGAAATCGGGCTCGATTTTCCAAAGGATTGACTGAATGCGTGCCCAGCGGTCCCAGCGGCGGCCTGGCTGTCCGACGGCCGCGACTCCGCTATGATCCGCGCATGAACTGGTCGGATGAAGGCATCGTCCTTTCCGTACGGGCGCACGGTGAAACTGCTGCCGTTGCCGAGCTCATGACCCGCGGCCACGGCCGGCATCTGGGCTTGGTGCACGGCGGCCGGTCACGCCGATCGCGGCCCATCCTGCAGACCGGCAATCATGTGGATGCGATCTGGAAAGGCCGTTTGGCAGAGCATCTTGGAGCGCTGACGCTGGAGCTGCGGCGCGGGTTCGCGGCCGAGGCGATGGGCAGCGCCGCCGCATTGGCAGCTCTGACGTCGCTGGCCGCGCTCGCCCGGCTACTGCCTGAACGTGATCCGCACCCAAATCTCTTCGAGGTGACCCTGTTCGTCCTCGGCTTCATCGATGACCCCGAAGTCTGGCCGGCCCTTATGGTGCGTTGGGAGCTGGCGCTGCTCGAGGAGCTGGGTTTCGGGCTCGATCTCGGCACCTGCGCGGCAACCGGCGTGGCTGACGACCTCATCTATGTTTCGCCCCGTTCCGGCCGAGCCGTTTCGCGTGACGCAGGCGAGCCCTACAAAGACAAGCTTCTCGCTCTGCCATCGTTCCTCAGCGGCAGGGCCACAACCAAGACAACGACCGAGGACATGGTCGCGGGCTTTGCTCTCACGGGCCACTTTCTCGAAACGCGTGTGCTCGGACCGAGGGATTTGAGCATGCCCGAGACGCGGCACCGGATGCTCGAAGTGCTGGCCAAAGGCGCGCACCAGGCATAGGACTTCGCGTCCAATCATCTTTTGGTAGTGCCGTCGAGCTGGACGCTCACTCCACCGTCCTGTCGCGCGTGGATCGTGAATTTGGCGCCATCACGAATTGCGAAACGGGCATTCAGCGTCACGCCAGTGAGCCAGCTTCCCGCACGCTCGAAGCTCAGCTCGCCCGGCAGACAGGTCGTATGCGTGATGACCGCACGCGGCCCCGCTTCGTGTGCCTCGCCGGCCAATCTATAGGTAACTGGTAGTCCAGTTGTGTTTCGGACCTCGAATTCCATCTTCAGGCTCTCGGGTCTGCCGAAGAGCTGGACCGACACGAAATTCGGGTGCTTGCCGGGAACGCGCGCAATAGCCACACCGATTTCGGTGACGGCAGGCTCGAGCATGGTGCGCCGGTGCGGCGGCGACGCTTTCCAGCCTGCCACGGTTTCGCTGGCCAATCGGTCGGTTGTGAACCCGCGGCTGTCCAGGTTCTTGGCCAGATTTTCCCCGACCATGCAGTACTTGTAACCCTGGGCCGCAGTGCGCTGCTGCGGCTGGCGCCCATCTGCCTCGTGGGCAAACTTGCCGGTTCTGGCGAGGTACTCGGCAAACCAGCGAGCAGCGGCGGCAAGCTCCTTGTTGGGAGTAACCGCACTGAGCCTATTTTCCCGGCGAAATGCGTTCGTCATGGCGACGATTGTGATCTCGGTTTGAGGCAGATCGGGGAGATCGGGCATGATCCTGACGCGGCGGCTTGCGCGGAGCGGTACTTAGCAGTGGAGCGGGGCCGATACGCTAGTCAACACTCAACGCTGAAGCACGAGGTCCGTCGCGCGCCTCTGTCGGGTTAGGCCTGCCACGTCCACACAGACGCCGCGACGGTAAATCCTACTGAGCGCGCTTCGTGTGCGGCTCTACGGCCGCATGGAGCTGGGAATAGCGGTTGCTGTCGGTCGGTTGTCGCCGGATTGCCATACTCAACCATTCAATGACAGCCTACGGCTTGGGCGAGGGGAACCATGGGCTCGCGTGATTTTGTCGGCACCGCCGAGTACCCGGACGACGTGGAGCGGAAGACGGCGGCCCGGGGCAGGACCGGCTGGCTCAACATTGCCGTGTCGGGAGCCGCGCTGCTGGCCTCCGTCGTGAGCTTGTGGGAATCGACGCTGAAACAGCCGGACCTCAAGGTCTATGTCGCGGACAACATTTATTACACGCGCGATCCCTGGGGCGGCTACGAGGTTGTAGTCGTGCCGGTGACCATACAGAACAGCGGGGCTCGCGACGACGCCGTAATCGCCCTGCAACTGGACGTGACGACAGCCACAGGCACCACAGAGCGCTTCTTCGGCACCTACACGGCGGACGCGCAATACTTCGGCTCGAGCGACGACGTGACCACCAGGAAGCGCCGCCCGAAGCAGCCCTTCGCGCCCCTCTCGGTGTCGGGGCGCGGCGCCTACACTGGCACTGTCCTGTTCTACACACGGGAGTACAAGGAGCAGCCCTTCCTCGAACCCAAGTCGAAGGTCGGGCTGACGCTGCGGGCAGTTACGCCGGCACCCAGCAGCTTCCTCGACCGCCTGCTCCAGACGACGCCGGCAGCGATCACGCTTCACGCCGAGGTGCCGAATTATCAGTTGGGCATTCTCCTCTCGGGAGATACCGTCCGGCTGAAGGTCATGAGCGGGATGGGGCCGTGAGGCCGCGGATTTTGGCGCGCCCGGTGTAGCGAATAATGTGCCTCCGGGTGCATATAGCTTGCCATGTAACAGCAGGATCTGGCCCTTCTCAGACCTCGCTGCAGCAATGCGTCGAGATCCGCTGTCCTGGGACTAACAAATGTCAGTTAGGCTGACAGAGCTATCGGCCGATCGACCTTGCCGACGCGACAGCTCGCAATTGAGGCCACGGCCTAGCGTTCATTTTGCGCGCAGGTTTGGTCTGCGGTTGCTGCGAGGTCCGGCGAACTTGCGCGTAGGGACACTGGCAGCGACAAGTGACATGAATTTGCAATCCTGTGCCTCTCCGGTCCTTGAGTGGACCCACGCCAAGCGGTAACCCACTGCTATGACGACCAAACCGATTCTACCGGGCCCCGGCCCCATAGAGCCCGTGCCGCTGCGCGTAGCGCTGGAAGAGCGCTATCTGGCTTATGCGCTCTCCACCATCATGCACCGGGCGCTGCCGGATGTGCGCGACGGCCTGAAGCCGGTTCACCGGCGCATACTCTATGCCATGCGCGAGCTGGGCCTCGACCCTGAAGGGGGCTACCGCAAGTGTGCAAAGATCGTCGGCGAGACGATGGGCAACTACCACCCGCACGGCAACCAGGCGATCTACGACGCACTTGCCCGCCTCGCTCAAGACTTCACCGTGCGCTACCCGTTGGTCGACGGCCAAGGCAATTTCGGCAATATCGATGGTGATAATCCGGCGGCCGAACGCTACACGGAAGCCCGTCTGACGGCGACAGCGGCGGAGCTGCTCGAAGGGATAGACGAAGACGCCGTTGATTTTCGGCCCAACTACGATGGGCGTGAGCGAGAGCCGGCGGTTCTCCCTGCGGCCTTTCCCAATCTGCTGGCCAACGGCGCCTCGGGCATCGCCGTCGGCATGGCGACCAACATCCCACCGCACAATGCCGAGGAGCTGTGCTCGGCGCTCCTGCATCTCATCAAGCATCCCAATGCGACCATCGAGAAGCTGGTCGAGTTCGTGCCCGGGCCGGACTTTCCGACCGGTGGCATCATCGTGGAGCCGCGCGAGGCGATCCTGGAGGCTTACAAGACGGGCCGCGGCGGCTTCCGGCTGCGCGCTAGGTGGGAGCGGGAGGACACCGGCCGAGGCGGCTACCAGATCGTCGTCACCGAAGTCCCCTATCAGGTGCAGAAGTCGCGTCTGGTGGAGAAGCTCGCCGAGCTGATCCAGGAGAAAAAAGCGCCGCTGCTGAGCGATGTGCGCGACGAGTTTGCCGAGACCGTGCGCCTCGTCCTCGAGCCCAAGAGTCGCGCCGTCGATCCCACACTGTTGATGGAGAGCCTGTTCCGGCTGACCGAGCTCGAAGTGCGTTTCGGCCTCAACATGAACGTGCTGTCCGCAGGGCAGATCCCAGGCGTTCTCAGCCTGCGCGATGTGCTCAAGCAATGGCTCGATCACCGCCAGGTGGTCCTGGTTCGGCGTACCAAGTTCCGGCTGCAGAAAATCGAGCACCGGCTCGAGGTGCTCGATGGCTACCTGATTGCATACCTCAACCTCGACGAGGTGATCCGTATCGTTCGCTTCGAGGACGAGCCGAAGCAACGCCTGATCGCGCGCTTCAAGCTTACCGAGGTGCAGGCTGACGCCATCCTGAATTTGCGGTTGAAGGCGCTGTCGAAGCTCGAGGAAGTGGAGATTCGGGTCGAGCACGACAAGCTCACCAAAGAGCGGCGCGAGCTGAAGCAGCTGCTGAAATCGGATGATCTGCAATGGGAGCGTATTGCGACCGAGATCCGGGAAACGCGCGAACGCTACGGCAAGAAGACGGAGCTGGGTCGCCGCCGGACCACGTTTGCCGATGCACCTGAGATCGAGGTCGATCTCGACCAGGCGATGATCGAGAAGGAGCCCATCACCGTCATCCTGTCGGAGAAGGGTTGGATCAGGGCCTTGAGGGGCCATCAGGACGATCTCACCAAGCTCGAGTTCAAGCAGGGCGACAGCATGAAGCGCGCCGTCAAGGCGTCGACCACGGACCGGCTCCTGCTGTTTGCCACCAACGGCAAGTTCTTCACGCTGGAGGCCAGTCAGCTGCCCGGCGGGCGTGGTCATGGCGAGCCGGTGCGACTGATGTTCGACCTGGAAGAGAACCACGAGCTGGTGGAGCTGTTCGTGCACGAGCCGGGGCGCAAGCTTCTCCTCGGGGCCAGCTCCGGTCACGGCTTCATCGTGCCGGAGGACGAGGTCGTTGCCTCGACGCGCAAGGGCAAGCAGGTCATGAACGCCAACGGCGAGGAGGCGTGCGTGTGCGTACCGTCGGACGGCGACAGCGTGGCGTGCATCGGCGAGAACCGGAAGATGCTGGTCTTCCCGCTCGACGAGGTGAACGAGATGACGCGCGGCAAGGGCATCATCATGCAGCGCTACAAGGATGGTAAGCTGTCCGACGTGCGCGTGTTCCGCAAGGCGGAGGGGCTGTCCTGGCTCGATGCGGCGGGACGAACCTTTACGTTGTCCTATACGGAGTTGAGGGATTGGGTCGGCCAACGCGCCCAGGCCGGACGCTTGGCGCCCAAGGGATTCCCGCGATCCAACAAATTCGGACCGGCGTTTTAGACGTTGCGCTGTTGACGCTGACCGGCGACCTATCTTGCGGCGAGCGACATGGGCGGTGGTGCGCTGCTGACGGAGCACGCTTCGCTGGTCGGCACCCACGACGTGTTGTTCATGAAGAGATCGCAGCGCGTCAGCACCGTGCCCATGTGGGTCTGCATGCAGACCCTTTCGCCAAGGCGGTACTCCCGGCCCTGAAAGCGGCAACGACATGGAATGACACGGCCGTCGCCGTCGATCATCCCATGCCAAGGGGAGGTGCGCCAGTTCTCGACAACGCCCGGAGCATCGTGTTGTGGAGCTGACGAGGGTGGCTCGGCGCCCAACGGGCCGAGGCAAAGCATCCACCACGCCGCCGACAAGAGTCCAGCTGCGCAGGACTGTCCGAGCTTTGACTTCGCTACCCCATGGCGCGAGGCTATCATGTCTGCTCGACAGGGACAAAATTTTCGCGGGAGAGACGTATGCGCGCCTGGCAGATTGTTTCCAACAACGGCATCGATGCCCTGAAGCTGGCAGATGTCGCAGCGCCGGAGCCCGGACCTGGCGAGGTTAAGATCAGGGTCAGGGCGTCGTCCATCAACTACCGTGACCTCAACACGGTACGTGACCCGGAGGGCCGCAAGCTGCCCTACCCGCGTATTCCCAACTCGGACGCCGCTGGCGAGGTTGTTGCCGTTGGCGCCGGCGTAGCGGGCTTGAAGGTTGGCGATCGGGTGGCCTCCTGTTTCTTCCAGCGCTGGGTTGATGGAGCGTGCTCGCTGGAGGCCATGGCGAGTGCTCTCGGCGGTGCGTTGGACGGCGTGCTGGCCGAGGAGGCCGTTCTTCGAGCCGATGGGGTTGTGCCGATTCCGTCCCACCTGTCGTTCGAAGAAGCCGCGACGCTACCCTGCGCCGCCCTGACCGCATGGAATGCCCTGGTCGAGAGCGCGCGTGTGAAGGCTGGGGACATCGTGCTGTTGCTTGGGACCGGCGGCGTTTCGATCTTCGCGCTGCAGCTCGCAAAGCTGCTCGGTGTGCGGGCCATTATCACGTCGTCCAGCGACGAGAAGCTCGAGCGGGCGAAGGCGCTTGGTGCCTGGCAGACGATCAACTATCGCAAGACGCCGGACTGGGATCGTGTGGTTCTGGGGCTGACAGACGGAATGGGTGTCGATGCAACAGTGGAGGTCGGCGGTGCGGGCACGTTGCCGAAGACCGTGGTTGCGACCCGCGTGGCGGGCACAATCTCGCTGATCGGTGTGCTGAGCGGAGGCCTGATCGATCCCGCGCAGGCCATGCGCAAGTCGATCAAGGTGCAAGGCATCTACGTCGGATCGCGCCGCATGTTCACGGACATGAACCGGGCCATTGCCGCGCACACGATGAAGCCCGTCATCGATCGCGTATTCTCCTTCGAGGACGCGCGAGCTGCGTATCACGCCATGCAAGCAGCCAGTCACCTCGGCAAGCTGGTGATCAAAGTCTAACAGTGAGGGCCAATCCGCCCGACGGGGAAGTGTCTCGAATGGCCGATATCGACATAAGGCAGGCCGCGCTCGACTATCACGAGGCCGACCCGCCAGGCAAAATTGCCATCGCCGCCACCAAGCCGGTGGCAAATCAAGCGGACTTGGCACTCGCCTATTCGCCCGGTGTCGCGCATGCCTGCGAGGAGATCGCGCGCGATCCGGCCACCGTGTCCCGGCTGACGGCGCGGGGCAATCTGGTCGGTGTAATCTCAAACGGGACGGCGGTGTTGGGGCTTGGCGACATCGGTCCGCTCGCCTCCAAGCCGGTAATGGAAGGCAAGGCCGTTCTCTTCAAGAAGTTTGCTGGCATCGACGTCTTCGACATCGAGGTGGCGGAGAAGGAGATCGGTCCGTTTGTCGAGGCCGTGGCCCGGTTGGAGCCGACGTTCGGCGGCATCAATCTCGAGGACATCAAGGCGCCGGAGTGCTTCGAGATCGAGCGGCGCCTCAAGGAGCGCATGCGCATCCCGGTGTTCCACGACGATCAGCACGGCACGGCAATTGTAGTGGCGGCAGCCATCCTCAATGGCCTCAAGATCGTTGGCAAGCCGCTCGCCGACGTGAAGCTCGTGTGCTCCGGCGCTGGTGCCGCCGCACTGGCATGCCTGAACCTGCTGTGTGTCCTTGGCCTGAAGCGGCAGAACGTGTGGATCGCGGATATCAAGGGCGTGGTTTACGCGGGTCGCACTGAGCTGATGGACCCCTACAAGCAGCCTTATGCGCAAGAGACGTCCAAGCGGACGCTTGTAGAGATCATGGCCGGTGCCGACATCTTCCTCGGGCTGTCGGCTGGCCGCATCGTCTCCAAGCAGATGGTGGCGAGCATGGCCGAGCGGCCGTTGGTGTTCGCGCTGGCCAATCCCACGCCGGAAATCCTGCCGGAAGACGTGAAGGCCGTGCGGCCGGACGCCATCATAGCCTCCGGTCGCACCGACTATCCGAACCAGATCAACAACGTCCTGTGCTTTCCTTTCATTTTCCGCGGGGCGCTCGACGTGGGAGCGACCACGATCAACGAGGAAATGAAGAAAGCGGCGGTCGAGGCCTTGGCGCGCCTGGCCGAGAGCGAAGCCTCCGACATCGTGCTGGCGGCCTATCACGCGGAGACGTTCGTGTTCGGCCCGGACTACATTCTGCCCAAGCCGTTCGATCCGCGGCTCATCCTCGAGATCGCGCCGGCAGTCGCCAAGGCGGCGATGGACTTTGGCGTCGCGACGCAGCCGATCGCCGACTTCGAGGCCTATCGCCAGAAGCTGACCGGCTTCGTGTTCCGGTCGGGCTTCATGATGCGGCCCTACTTCGAGGCGGCCCGGAGCGCCTCGGGCGATACCCCCAAGCGGCTCGTGTTCGCCGAAGGCGACCACCCTTATGTTCTGCAGGCGTCGCAGCAGCTCATCTCCGAGCGCCTTGCGCGGCCTGTGCTGGTGGGGCGGCGCGACGC
Source organism: uncultured Alphaproteobacteria bacterium (assembly GCA_963806735.1). Lineage (GTDB taxonomy): Bacteria > Pseudomonadota > Alphaproteobacteria > Rhizobiales > Hyphomicrobiaceae > CADEFX01. The sequence goes on from CAWEBE010000003.1 coordinate 265,530, forward strand.
AATAACACGCATGCTCCCGCATCTGGGCTTGAGAATGCGTCCCGAAAGGGATTTCGATATCGTCGATCCGGAGACGGACTCCCGGTTGGCACTGATGGGTGATGAGTATTATCGTCTGGTCGAGCGCGTTGGTGTGTCTCCGTCCCATGCGCGCCGAGTGACTCGCAACGGCTCGACGGTCCTGGCGGGTCTGTTGCTGCGGCGGGGGGATGCCGACGCCATGATCTGCGGTGCGGTCGGTCGTTACCACACACACCTGCGGCACGTGTCGCAGGTCGTGGGAAAGCGCAGCGGCGTGTGGGGCTTTGCAGCGCTTTCCGCGCTCGTTCTGCCGAACGGACCGCTCTTCATCGCCGATACCTACGTGGCCTATGATCCAGGGCCCGAGCAGCTTGCCGAGATTACCTTGATGGCGGCAGAGGCCGTTCGGCGCTTTGGCCTGGCGCCCAAGGTTGCGCTCGTGTCGCATTCAAATTTCGGCACTGAGGACACGGCATCGGCGCGCAAGATGCGGGAGGTGCTGGCGCTGGTGCGGGCAAAATCTCCGGAGCTCGAGGTCGAGGGCGAGATGCACGCTGATGCGGCGCTGTCTCCGTTCATCCGTGAGGAGATCTTTCCCAATTCGCGATTGGCGGGGTCGGCCAATCTACTGATCATGCCGGGGCTCGACGCGGCCAACATCGCCTTCAATATGCTCAAAGTGGTTTCTGGAAGCGTCGCCATCAGTCCGATTTTGCTCGGTGCGGCGATGCCGGTGCACATTGTCACGCCCTCGGTGACCGTGCGGGGTTTGCTCAATATGTCGGCTATCGCGGTCGTTGACGCGGCGCGACGATCACTGACCGCTTAGGGCACGATCTCTCCGCATGGAAGTACTGCCGCTTCCTTGTGCAGCGTAAATCGCACCCTATACTTCAAGTGTAGAGAAGGATTCACGCTCCAGATGGATCGTGAATGCGATGCGATCTGAAACGATCCTGCGCCAGGCACACCAGGAATGCGTCAGCGCGGGGGATACTTCGAAAATCTTGTTGCCCTTGACGGAACCGAACCGTAATTCGTCCGTTGGCGGGCTATCGAGCCCGCACACGCATTGGCATGCTGCGAAGTTATTGAAGCAAGGCGATAGGACGCGAGGGAATGTTCACTCTCCGCGCGATCATTTTCAAATGGAGCGTAGTAGATGTCGTCTTCTATTATGGAGACCCAGTTGGTCCGAAGTCTGCAGACTGAGCCGGAATTGGCCAAGAGAGGATGCCAAATCGCTGCCGCGACGAATATCGGCGTGCTCATCTCGCGCGCAGGCCGACCGCGCGGACTGTGGTCTTGGCGGGACGGGGAATTCGCATTTACGCCACAAGGCGATACTGAGCCCGCCATCGAGGTCGATACGATCGCGGAGGCTGTTCAGTACACGCTCAAAGTGGTGTGTCCCGAGTGACCCCCGCCTAGAGCAGGATCGCTTCGGATCGAATCACTTTTCCAATCGAGAGACGTCTCGGCCGACGAGCTTCGCGATCGGGACACTAGAGCCGTTTGCCAGCCGTCCAGCCGCCATCAACCAGAAGCGTGGTTCCTGTTGCGAAGCTCGCTTCATCGGAGGCCAGGAACAGGATGGCTTTGGCGATCTCGTGTGTCTCGCCCCATCGGCCGAGAGCATGAATGCCGCGGATCCTTTGTACATATTCTGGATCCTGGAAGGATATCTCGGTCAGCGCGGTCCGGATTGCGCCCGGCCCGACGGCGTTGATGCGGATGCCTTTGTCCCCCAGCTCCATGGCCATCTCCTTGGTCAGGCCGACGACGGCATGCTTGGAGGCCGTGTAGGCAGTGCGCTCGCCGCCGCCGACGAAGCCCAGCGTCGAGGCCAGATTGACGATGGCTCCAGGCTTGCCGGCTTGCACCAGATGGCGCGCGAATGCCTGTGAGCACAGGAAGACGCCGGTGATGTTGACTTCCATGACACGGTTCCAATCCTGCAGCGACAGCTCGAGAACGGGTTTGACTTGGCGCAAACCGGCACTGTTGACGAGGACATCGATGCGCTCGAGCTGGCCCACCGCCAATTCGATGAAGCTCGCAACGGACTTGTCGTCCGTCACATCGACGGCGAAAGCCCGCGCCGAGCCGCCTTTCTTCCTGATCTCCTCGACTGTGCGCCCAGCCGCTTGCAGATCGATATCGGCCGCGCCGATGTGTGCACCCTCCGCGGCGAACGCGTGCGCCGTCGCGCGACCGATCCCGCTACCGGCTCCGGTCACGAGCACACCTTGGTTTTTGAAGCGCATCCGTGGCTCCCCTTGCTTATGCTTCGCTGGCCGCGCGAGGTGCGTTCCCCGCTACAGCCGCTTGCCGGCCGTCCAGCCACCGTCGATCAGCAACGTGGTTCCAGTCACGAAGCTCGCCTCGTCCGACGCGAGGAATAGGATGGCTTTGGCGATCTCGTGCGGCTCGCCCCAGCGCCCAAGGGCATGGAGGTCGCGAATCCTCTGCGCAAAATCCGCGTCCTGGAAGTAGCGTTCGGTGAGGGGCGTGCGGATGACACCTGGCCCGACAGCGTTGACGCGAATGCCCTTGTCTCCCAGCTCCATCGCCATCTCCTTTGTCAGGCCGACCACGGCATGCTTGGAGGCCGTGTAGGCCGCGCGATGCGGTGCGGCAACGACGCCAAGGGTCGAGGCAAGATTGACGATTGCTCCGGGCTTGCCGGCTTGGACCAGATGGCGACCGAAGGCCTGCGAGCACAGGAAGACACCGGTGATATTCACGTCGAGGACGCGTTGCCACTCCTCGAGCGGAAGCTCGAGCACCGGCTTGATCTCGCGGATGCCGGCGCTGTTGACCAGCACGTCGATGCGTCCGAGCCGGTTCACTGCGGCATCGATAAATCCGGCAACAGCCTTTTGGTCCGTCACGTCGAGCGAGAAGGCGTGCGCCGAGCCACCTTTCTTGCGGATTTCCTCGGCCGAGCGCTCAGCCATCTTGAGATCGATGTCGGCCACGGCAACATGAGCACCTTCCGCGGCAAATGCGTGCGCTGTCTCGCGGCCGATGCCGCTGCCGGCTCCCGTGACGAGCGCACCCTGGTCCTTGAAGCGCATGGGCGTTTCCTCTCGCGTTTATCCTGCGCTTTCCGCGCAAGGCGAGTTTCCACGCCCTTCCCACCCCGATCAAGGACGAAGCGTTTTCAGGGTCTCCTGCCGGGTTAGAACAGGCCTTCGATTTGCCCCTTCTCGTTCAGGCGGATGTGCTCGGCGCTCGGCACCCTGGGCAGGCCCGGCATGGTCATGATCTCGCCGGTAATGACGACGATGAATTCGGCGCCCGCCGACAGTCGCAACTCGCGGACGGGCACCACATGCCCTGTGGGCGCACCGCGTAGATTTCGGATTGGTAGAAAACGAATACTGGGTCTTCGCCATGCACACCGGCAAGTTTCCATAGCCCGCGTCCTGCAGCTCCTTGAAGCGGGCTTCAATCGACCCATCGCATGAGATATCGGACGCGCGATAAATTTCGGTGGCGATGGTCTTGACCTTGTCGCGCAGGGGCACGCTGTCGGCATAGAGCGGCTTGAAAGCCGATTTGCCGGCCTCGCAGATTTCCACGACCTGGCGGGCCAGTGTCTCGGTGCCCTTGCCGCCGTCGGCCCAATGCGTGCACAGCACGGCCTTGGTGCCGACGCTCTCGGCCGCCTTCATCACCTCATTGATCTCGGCATCCGTGTCTGTAATGAAGCGATTGATGGCAACGATCGGTGGGACGCCGAACTTCTTCACGTTCTCCAAGTGACGCTTGAGGTTGTCACAGCCTTTTGCGACGGCGGCGGCATTCTCGTTCTTGAGATCGTCTTTGGCTACGCCACCGTGCATCTTGAGGGCGCGTACGGTGGCGACGATGACGGCGGCAGCCGGCGTGAGGCCGGCTTTCCGGCATTTGATGTCGAAGAATTTCTCAGCGCCGAGGTCGGCGCCAAAGCCCGCCTCGGTCACCACGTAGTCGCACAGCTTGAGTGCGGTCTTGGTGGCGAGCACCGAATTGCATCCGTGGGCGATGTTGGCGAACGGTCCGCCGTGAATGAAGACGGGGTTGTTCTCGAGCGTCTGCACCAGGTTCGGCATCAGCGCGTCCTTCAGCAGGACGGTCATGGCGCCGTCGGCCTTGATGTCCCGGGCTTTGATCGGTTTCCTGTCGCGCGTGTAGCCGACGACGATGGCGCCGATGCGCCGTTCGAGATCCTGAAGGTCGTTGGAAAGGCAGAAGATCGCCATGATCTCCGAGGCCACGGTGATGTCGAAGCCGTCCTCGCGCGGAAAGCCGTTGGCGACGCCACCCAGCGAATTGACGATCGAGCGTAGGGCGCGATCATTCATGTCCATGACGCGGCGCCATGCCACGCGGCGCGCATCGAGGCCCAGCGAGTTGCCCCAGTAGATGTGATTGTCGATCATGGCCGACAGCAGGTTGTGTGCGCTGGTGATGGCGTGGAAATCGCCGGTGAAATGCAGGTTGATGTCCTCCATCGGCACCACCTGTGCGTAGCCCCCGCCGGCGGCGCCGCCCTTGACACCAAAGCAGGGGCCGAGCGAGGGCTCGCGCAGACAACTCATGGCCTTCTTGCCGATGCGGTTGAGGCCGTCGCCGAGACCAACGGTCGTGGTCGTCTTGCCCTCGCCCGCGGGTGTGGGACTGATGGCGGTCACGAGGATCAGCTTGCCGTTCGTGTTCTTCTGTACCGAGTTGATGAAGTCGAAACCGAGCTTGGCCTTGGTCGGACCGTAGTTGAGCAGCGCATCGGCCGGGATGCCGATCTTCTTCCCGACCTCGGCGATCGGCTTCATTTTCGCTTCGCGCGCGATCTCGATGTCGGATTTGACGGTCATAGTTGTCCCCTGAAGGAGTTACGCGGATTGATTTGGATTAGGCGGCGGACTTCGGTGCGGGAGCGTCGAAGCGATCGCCGATCTTCAGGCCGGATGCCTTGGCAAACTCCGCCGCAGCGATCTTCTGGCCGCCGGCTGGGCGTACGCGCTTGACGAGAATGGCGCCGCCGCTGGCCGCGATCGTGATGCCCTTGTCGTCCACGCTGAGAACCTGCCCGGGGTCGCCCGCACCTTCGGCCTTCGCGCTGTCGAAGATCTGCACCTCGGCGCCACCGAACTTGGTCCACGCGCCCGGCGCCGGATTGGCAGCACGGATCAGATTGTAGATCTCAGTGGCCGACCTCGCCCAATTGATCTCAGCCACGTCCTTCTTGAACCAGCTTTCATAAGTGGCTTTGGCATGGTCTTGTGCGACTTTCGGTGCCTTGCCAGCCTTGACGAGGTCCAGTGCCTCCATCATGGCGTCGACGCCGATAGGGAACAGCTTCTTGAAATAGACGTCACCCAATGTTTCGTCGGGACCGATGTCCACCGTCCTCTGCAGCAAGATGGGGCCTTCGTCGAGGCCTTCGTCGGGCCAGAAGATGGAGAGGCCGGTTTGCGTGCGGCCCATGGCAATCGGCCAGTTGATCGACGAGGGGCCGCGGTGGAGCGGCAGCAACGACGGATGATACTGAAACGTGCCGAGCTTCGGCGCGTCGAGGACGGGCTGCGGCACGAACAGCGTCACGTACGCCATGATGCACAGGTCGGGCTCGAACGACTGCATCAGCGCCAGCGCCTCGGGTTGCTTCCAACTCTTGGGCTGGTGAACGGGCAGGCCTTTCTCGCGTGCGAATACCTTCAGCGGATCCTCGGCGCGGCCGGTCTTGTCGGGTGCGCAGAACACCGCAACGACATTCTCCTTGCGCTCCAGCAACTTCTCGAGCACCGCCTTGCCGAAGGCGTCCTGTCCGTGGACGACGATACGCATGTCGATCTCTCCCAATTGCGCAATCCTACCTCTCGCTAGAGTGGAGTAGGAGACTATTCTGCGGCTGACTTCTTGATTATCTCGGTGGCGCCGGCTTCCCGGAGCGCTGCAATATCGGTGACGGAGTAGCCGAGCTCGCCCAGAACCTCACTGGTGTGCTCACCAAGCAGCGGTGATCGCTTCACCTCGGAAGGTGATGCGGATAGCTTGATGGGGTTGCCGACCGAGAGATACTTGCCTCGCGTGGGGTGATCGACCTCCACCATCGTTCCAGTGGCGAACAGCGACTTGTCCTCGGCGATCTCCTTCATGGACAGGATGGGGCCGCAGGGAATGTCGGCGGCGTTGCAGATCTCCATGACCTCGAACTTGCTCTTGGTCATGGTCCACTTTTCGATGCGGCCGAAAATCTCGTTGAGGCGCGGCAGACGCGCGGGCGGCTTGGCGTAATCGGGATGCGTCTTCCAGCCGGGCTCGCCTATGACGTCGCAAATAGCCTCCCAAACCGGTGCTTGTGTGATGAAATAGATGTAGGCGTTCGGATCACTCTCCCAGCCCTTGCACTTGAGGATGCGACCGGGTTGGCCGCCGCCGGAATCGTTGCCCGCACGCGGGACGGCATCGCCGAACGAAATGCCTTCGCCGTACTGGCTATACTCCGTGAGCGGCCCATGCGCGAGGCGCTGCTGGTCGCGCATTTTCACGCGTGCCAAATTCAGCACACCGTCCTGCATCGCACAGGTCACACGCTGCCCCTTGCCACTCACGGTGCGATGATAGAGTGCGGTGACGATGCCGAACGCCAAATGCAGTCCCGTGCCAGAATCGCCGATCTGTGCGCCGGTAACGAGCGGCGGGCCATCGCGGAAGCCGGTAGTGGAGGCCGATCCACCGGTGCATTGCGCGACATTCTCGTAAACCTTGCAATCCTCATAAGGGCCGGGGCCGAAACCCTTGACCGACGCATAGATCATGCGCGGATTGAGCTCCTGAATGCGCTCCCAGGTCAGCCCCATGCGGTCGAGTGCGCCGGGAGCGAAATTCTCCACCAGCACGTCGCAGGTCTTTACCAGCCGCTCCAGGATCTCCATACCTTTCTTGTTCTTGCTGTCGATCGTGATCGAGCGCTTGTTGTGGTTCAGCATCGTGAAATAAAGGCTGTCCACTTTGGGGATATCCTGCAGCTGTCCACGGGTGATGTCTCCGATGCCGGGGCGCTCGACCTTGATGACGTCGGCGCCGAACCAGGCGAGGAGCTGCGTGCACGTCGGCCCCGATTGCACATGCGTGAAGTCGAGAATCTTGACGCCTTCGAGTGCTTGCATTGGACGCTCCCCTATTTCTTTTTCACCACGCTTTGCGGGTTGAGGTTGCCGATGCGGCCGCTTTCGCTGCCTGCCGCCGGGTCGATTACTGCGTTGATGAGGGTCGGCCTGCCGGAGTCCATTGCTTCGTTCACGGCGCGCCTCAATTCGTCCGGGGTCGCCGCGTTGACGCCGACGCCGCCGAAGGCTTCCATCATCTTGTCGTAGCGCGAGCCCTTTACGAACACGGTCGTCGCAGGGTCGGCTCCCGCCGAGTTGACGTCGGTGCCGCGGTAGATCCCGTTGTTGTTGAAGATGACGGTGCAGACCGGCAGCTTGTAACGGCAGATGGTCTCCACCTCCATGCCGGAGAAGCCGAACGCCGAGTCGCCTTCGACCGCGAGAACAGGCTTGCCGGTCTCGACCGCCGCCGCGATAGCGTAGCCCATGCCAATGCCCATGACGCCCCAAGTGCCGACGTCAATGCGCTTGCGCGGCTGATACATGTCGATGATGCCGCGCGCGAGGTCGAGCGTATTGGCGCCTTCGTTGACGAGGATGGCGTCCGGCCGCTCCTTGATGACGGTGCGCAGCACGCCAAGGGCGCCGTGGTAGTCCATTGGCGAGTTGTTGTTCATCAGCCGCGGCGCCATCTTGGAGACGTTCTCCTCGCGCTTCTTGCTGACGGAGCCGGTCCACTCGGCCGGCGGGGCGGGCCACTTGGCTCCCATGCCCTCGAGAAGCGCCGATACGCAGGAGCCGATGTCGCCGACTACCGGAGCGACGATCTCGACATTGCTATCCATTTCCTTCGGTTCGATGTCGATCTGGATGAACTTTTTCGAGTGAGGCTCACCCCACGTCTTGCCTTTGCCGTGCGAGAGCAGCCAATTGAGGCGGGCGCCGATCAGCATCACAACGTCGGAGTCTTTCAGCACCGTCGAGCGCGCCGCGCCCGCGCACTGCGGGTGCGTGTCGGGCAAGAGACCCTTGGCCATGCTCATCGGCAGGAAGGGAGTGCCGCTCTTCTCAACGAGCGCGCGGATTGCATCGTCAGCCTGAGCGTAGGCGGCGCCTTTGCCGAGAATGATCAGAGGTCGCTTGGCGCTCCGCAGCACATCGAGCGCGCGCTTGACCGCAGCCGGCGCCGGAAGCTGGGCTGGCGCTGGGTCGATGACCTTGACGAGAGAGTTCGCGCCTGCCGCCGCCTCCATCACCTGGGGGAACAGCTTGGCCGGCAGATCGAGATAGACGCCGCCCGGACGCCCCGAGACGGCAGCGCGTATCGCGCGCGCCACGCCGATGCCGATGTCTTGCGCGTGTAGTACGCGGAACGCCGCCTTGCAGAGCGGTTTGGCGATCGCGAGCTGGTCCATCTCCTCGTAGTCGCCTTGCTGAAGGTCGACGACTTCGCGCTCGGAGGAGCCTGAGATCAGGATCATCGGGAAGCAGTTGGTGGTGGCGTGGGCGAGCGCGGTCAGACCGTTGAGGAAGCCCGGAGCCGACACCGTGAGGCAGACGCCGGGTTTCTTGGTCAGGAAGCCGGCAATCGACGCCGCATAGCCCGCGTTCTGCTCGTGGCGAAACGAGAGGACCCGGATGCCCGCGGCCTGCGCCATGCGACCGAAGTCAGTGATCGGGATGCCCGGCACGCCATAGATCGTGTCGATGCCGTTGAGCTTGAGCGCATCGATGACGAGGTGAAACCCATCCGTCAGCTCCCGCTCGCTTCCAGCTGCACCAGTACTCTGCGCTGTCGCCGACATTTTGCTTCCTCCTCGAATTTTTCTCTTCGCCCGTTCGTTATGTTCGTTGCGGCGCGACGGTTTAGCGCCTCGGGCGCTTTGTCCCAAATCAATCGAGATTGACGAAGCGCTCGACGTGGTCTCTGAGCTTTAGTGTGTGCTCCCGCACGAGGCGCTCCGCCCGCTCGGTATCGCGCGCCTCCAGGGCCGCGACGATCTCCTTATGATCGACGATCGATCGCCTCGCCCGGTCCGCCTCGAAGATCGTGCGCTGGCGGATGGCGCGGACGTGAAAGAAGAGGTCATCAGTGATACGGCCGATCAGCGCACATTTGCCGAGGCCGATGATGGCCTGGTGAAAGGCGATGTTGGCGTCCGAGTATTCGCCCGTCTTGCGGGCAACCTCGTCGGCGGAGAATGTGTCGACCAGTCGATGCAGGCCGCGCAACTCCTCGTCGCTCGCCTCCTTGGTGGCGAGCCGCGCGGCCATGCTCTCCAATGCCGCCCAGACCGTGATCATCTCGAGCATCTCGGCCTTGGTCTTGCGCACAATGAAGATCCCGCGCCTGGCTACGATGCGCACCAAGCCTTCGGAATCGAGCTGGGCCAACGCCTCGCGCAAGGGTGTGCGGCTGACGCCGAATCGCTGCGAGAGATCGCGCTCGTCGAGCCGCAGCTCGGCGTTCGTCGCGTAGATATTCATGTTGAGAATGGCTGACTTCAGTGCCTCGTATGCGCGTGCCTTGAGGCTCAGGCTCTCTGCGATCGGTTGGATCTTGAGAACGGTGTCAGGCATCGGATCTCTTTGAAGCGGCGCGGGGTGCATAACGTGATCTGGGTATTTGGTATACCATACACCAGAGTAAGCTTGTGTGACAACCCGGAATTGCTGAGCTGTCGACAGATGTGAAATGCGTTCGGGAGAATTCGATCCGCTATCGGAACGTCCGTTATCTACATCTATCCTTGTTGCTCTCGCCGGAAAGTTCGGTATATCGTATACCAGAGAGCTGACGATCGGACTGCAAAATCCCTGGTGAGCTCTTCCAAATAAGAGTGCTGGCTGCGGGACGCAGAGCCTGCGCCGCTGGAGGAAATGTGGAAGAGATCGCCGCGCTGCTGCAGGGCTTCACGGTCGTCCTCACGCCCTACAACATCGGCCTGATGCTGGTCGGCATTCTGCTCGGCGTCATCATCGGAGTTCTGCCGGGTTTGGGTGGCGCCAACGGGGTTGCGATCCTCCTGCCGCTGACCTTCGCCATGCCGCCGTCGTCGGCGATCATCATGCTGTCGTGCATCTACTGGGGCGCGCTGTTCGGCGGCGCCATCACGTCCATCCTGTTCAACATCCCGGGCGAGCCGTGGTCGGTGGCGACGACCTTCGACGGCCACCCGATGGCGCAGCAGGGGAAGGCCGATGCCGCGCTCACGGCGGCGTTCACATCCTCCTTCGTCGGCGCCATCGTCGCCGTCATCGTCATCACCTTCCTGGCGCCGCTGGTCGCCAAGTTCGCGCTGCGCTTCGGTCCGCCCGAATTCTTCGCCGTGCAGTTTCTCACCTTCGCCAGCTTCATCGGCATGGGGCGTGGATCGCCGTTCAAGACGCTGGCCTCCATGTGCCTCGGCTTCGCGTTGGCCTCGGTCGGTCTCGACAACGTCACCGGCCAGTTGCGCATGACCTTCGATCAGGAATTCCTGCTCAACGGCTTCAAGTTCCTGGTCGCCGTGATCGGCCTGTTCGGCATCGGCGAGATCCTGTCCTCGATGGAGAGCGGGCTCAGCTTCACGGGCGCGCGCGCCAAGATCAGCCTCAACGCCGTGCTGCAAACCTGGAAGCAGATGCCGCGCTTGTGGTTCACCTTCGTGCGCAGCTGCATCGTCGGCTGCTGGATGGGCATCACGCCGGGCGGCGCCACGCCCGCGTCCTTCATGAGCTACGGTCTGGCGCGTCGTTTCTCCAAGCGTGGCGACAATTTCGGCAAGGGCGAGATCGAAGGCGTGGTGGCGCCCGAGACGGCGGCGCATGCGGCCGGCACCAGCGCGCTGCTGCCGATGCTGACGCTGGGCATTCCGGGCTCGCCGACGGCGGCGGTGCTGCTGGGTGGCCTCTTGATCTGGGGTCTGCAACCCGGGCCAATGCTATTCATCGAGCAGAAGGACTTCGTCTGGGGGCTGATCGCCTCCATGTACATCGGCAATCTGGTCGGCCTTGTCATCGTACTCACCTGCGTGCCGCTGTTTGCCGCGATCCTGCGCATTCCGTTCTCGATCATCGCCCCGGTAATCCTCGTTATTTGCGCCGTCGGCGCCTACACTGTGAACAATGCCATGTTCGACGTGTGGATGATGGTCGTCTTCGGCATCATCGGCTATTGTTTCAACAAGCTCGGCTACCCGCTGCCGCCGTTGGTGCTGGCTCTGGTGCTCGGCGACATGGCGGAGGGCTCGTTCCGCCAGGCCATGCTGATCAGCCAGGGCAGCCTCAGCGTATTTTTCTCCAACTGGCTTGTCGGCAGCATCATGACGCTGGGGCTGGTGCTGTTGTTCTGGCCGCTGATCAGCTGGTTGACGAGCTTCAAGAAGGTCAGGCCGCAACAGGCCTGAACCGGCTCGCTGGAGGGCGAGCCCATGCGGCAACGACAAGAAGCAAGAACGAACAGAGAGGAAATGAAAATGCCAAAGGCAATGACGCACACCCGAGGCCTCGGGCTCGCAGTAGTCGCAGCGCTGGCGCTCAGCACGCCGGCCACTGCCGCCTGGGAGCCGACCAAGGCCATCACCTTCGTGATCCCCGCGGGCACCGGCGGTGGCGCCGATCAGATGGCGCGCTTCGTGCAAGGCATCGTCACCAAGCACAACCTGTCGAAGCAGCCGATCGTGGTGATCAACAAGTCCGGCGGCGCCGGCGCCGAAGGCTTCCTCGAGATCAAGAACAGCGCCAAGGATCCGCACAAGATCGTCATCACGCTGTCCAATCTCTTCACCACGCCACTCGGCACCGGCACGCCCTTCAACTGGAAGGATCTGACGCCGGTCGCCATGTTGGCGCTCGATCAGTTCGTCCTCTGGGTTCCCGCGGATGCCCCCTACAAGACAGCGAAGGAGTACGCCGAGGCTGTGAAGGCGGGCGCCGACAAGCAATTCAAGATGGGCGGCACGGGCTCCAAGCAGGAGGACCAGATCATCACCGTGGCGCTCGAGCGGCAGACCGGCGGCAAGAAGTTCACCTACGTGCCCTTCCAAGGCGGCGGCGCCGTCGCCGTGCAGTTGGTCGGCAAGCACATCGACTCCTCGGTCAACAATCCGATCGAGGCGGTGCAGCATTGGAAAGCCGGCAATCTCAGGCCGCTTTGCATCTTCGATGCCAAGCGCAGCGCTTATACGGGCAAGGTGACGGCGGATATGGCCTGGAGCGACATCCCGACCTGCACGGAGTCCGGCTTGCCCGTCGAGTACCAGATGCTGCGCGGCATCTTCATGCCCGGCGGCGTCACGCCTGAGCAGGTGGCCTTCTACGTGGATCTGTTCCAGAAAGTGCGGGCCACGGATGAGTGGAAGAAATTCATGGAGGACGGCGCGTTCAACCAGACCTTCATGACCGGCGATGACTATCGCAAGTGGGTGGAGGCCGCCGAGAAGACACACTACGACCTGATGAAGGAGGCCAATTTCCTGGTCGCAGGTCGATAGGCATATTTAAGGCCGGCGCTCCGGCGCCGGCCTCTCCCGCGCATGCCGGCGGGACTAAATCAGGCAGATTGGCAAGGTGAAGGGCACATGCACCGCGAGACCTCCACGGACGATCGCCGCGTCGTCTCCAATCGCACGATGGACATCGTTGTGGCGCTGCTCTTCCTGGGTGCCAGTGCCGTTGTCATATCCGACAGCATACGACTGGGCTTTAACTGGCGCGAAAACGAAGGCCCAGCCTCGGGCTACTTCCCCTTCTACATCGCTGTGATGATGGCGATTGCCAGCACGGTCAATCTGATGAGCGCGGTGATGGGGCGCAGCTCGAACGGTGATGCCACCTTCGTCGGGCGGCGCGCGCTCGGTCGAGTCCTCGCCGTGCTCTTTCCCGCCATCGCCTACGTCGCCGCGGTTCAGTATCTCGGCATCTATGTGGCTTCGGCGGGCTTCATCTTCGTATTCATGTTGTTTCTGGGACGTGAGCGAGTGCTGAGAGCGCTGGGCGTCAGCCTCGCCGTGCCGCTTGTCCTCTTCTTCATGTTCGAGGTCTGGTTCCTCGTACCGCTGCCGAAGGGACCATTCGAGCTGTGGCTCGGGTATTGATCTTCGCGGAAATCTTCAGCGCCATCCTATCCGGCATCAGGCGATGAGCGCTGTTTGATCCGGAGCGGACACTCGCTTCATCGCATTGATCCATCTCAATGCCGACGGCGGCGGCAGCCTTGCGACCGCAGGTACAGTGTCATGCGCGACGTGGGCCGATGGCGCGGTGTCGCGGGCCATGAGGCTAGAACATTTCCAAAGATTGATGATACCTATATACGCAACAGGAAAAGACCGAGGAGATCATGGCAAGCGAAAGCAAGTGCCCGTTCACGAGCGGCAGGGCGAACCGCGACTGGTGGCCAAACCAGCTGGACCTTTCGGCTCTGCACCAGCACTCCACCCTGTCCGATCCGATGGGTGAGGCGTTCGACTACGCCAAGGAGTTCAAGAGCCTCGACCTGAATGCCGTGGTCAAGGACCTGCATGCCCTGATGACGGACTCGCAGGACTGGTGGCCGGCCGACTTTGGCCATTACGGCGGCCTGATGATCCGCATGGCGTGGCACAGCGCGGGCACGTACCGCATCACCGACGGCCGCGGCGGCGCCGGCGCCGGCCAGCAGCGTTTCGCGCCGCTCAACTCGTGGCCGGACAACGCCAACCTCGACAAGGCGCGGCGGCTTTTGTGGCCGATCAAGCAGAAGTACGGCCGCAAGATCTCCTGGGCCGACCTGATGATCCTGGCCGGCAACGTCGCGCTGGAGTCGATGGGCTTCAAGACGTTCGGCTTCGCCGGCGGTCGCGCCGACGTTTGGGAGCCGGAAGAACTCTTCTGGGGGCCCGAGGGGACGTGGCTCGGCGACGAGCGCTATAGCGGCGAACGCCAGCTGGCGGAACCGCTCGGCGCGGTGCAGATGGGCCTGATCTACGTCAATCCGGAAGGGCCGAACGGCAATCCCGACCCGGTCGCGGCGGCCAGGGATATCCGCGAGACGTTCCGCCGCATGGCGATGAACGACGAGGAGACCGTCGCGCTGATTGCGGGCGGGCATTCGTTCGGCAAGACCCACGGAGCCGGCGATCCATCGCTGATCGGGCCGGAGCCGGAAGGCGGCGCCATCGAGGACCAGGGCCTCGGCTGGAAGAGCAAGTTCAAGACCGGCATCGGCTGCGACGCCATCACCGGCGGTCCGGAGGTCACCTGGACGCAGACGCCGACGAAGTGGAGCAACCTCTTCTTCAAGAACCTGTTCGAGAACGAATGGGAGCTAACCAAGAGTCCGGCCGGTGCAAAGCAGTGGAAGGCGAAAGGCGCCTCTGAGACGATCCCGGACGCCTTCGATACGTCGAAGAAGCACGTGCCGACCATGTTGACGACAGACCTTTCGCTGCGGATGGACCCCGCCTACGAGAAGATCTCGCGGCGCTTCTACGAGAACCCGGACCAGTTCGCAGACGCGTTTGCCCGCGCGTGGTTCAAGCTCACGCACCGCGACATGGGCCCGATCGTGCGCTACCTCGGCCCGCTCGTGCCGAAGGAGACGCTGATCTGGCAGGACCCGATCCCAGCCGTGGATCATCCGCTGATCGGTGAGGCGGACATTACTGCGCTGAAGGCGAAGATCCTGTCGTCAGGCCTCACCGTGTCGCAGCTCGTCTCGGCGGCCTGGGCGTCGGCGTCGACGTTCCGCGGCTCCGACAAGCGCGGCGGCGCGAACGGCGCGCGCATCCGTCTCAACCCCCAGAAGGACTGGGAGGTCAACCAGCCGGCCCAGCTCAAGGTGGTGCTGTCCAAGCTCGAAGCGATCCAGAAGGAGTTCGGCCAAGAAGGTGTCGCTCGCCGACCTGATCGTTCTCGGTGGCTGCGCGGCGGTCGAAAAGGCCGCAAGGGACGCCGGCATCGACGTGAAGGTGCCCTTTACGCCGGGCCGCATGGACGCGTCGCAAGATCAGACCGACGTCGAGAGCTTCGCTCCGCTCGAGCCGCGCGCCGATGGCTTCCGCAACTACATAAGCGGCAAGCATCAGTTCATGGCGCCTGAGGAGGCGCTGGTGGACCGGGCGCAATTGCTCAAGCTGACGGCGCCCGAGATGACGGCGCTGGTCGGCGGCCTGCGTGTGCTCGGCGCGAACGCCGGGAACTCGAAGCGCGGTGTCTTCACGAAGACGCCCGGCAAGCTGACGAACGACTTCTTCGTCAACCTGCTCGATATGAGCACGGACTGGCAGCCGGCTGGCGACAACGTCTACGAGGGTCGCGACCGCAAGACGAAGGCGGTCAAGTGGACCGGTACCCGCGTCGACCTGATCTTCGGCTCGCACTCGCAGCTACGCGCCTTCGCGGAGGTCTATGGCAGCGCCGACGCCAAGGAGAAGTTCGCGAAGGACTTCGTGGCGGCGTGGACCAAGGTGATGAACCTGGACCGCTTCGACCGGTCGTGATGGGAGTAGCGGATCTCGCAATCAGCAGAGGTTATCTACCTCGCGAAATCTCCAGCGCAATTTCCGATCGAACCGAAGCACTGCCAAGCACCCTCTCCCGTCATGGCGTAGCCATGCCGCGCATGGATGGGAGAGGTGGAGCTGCGTCTGTGTGATTGGAGAGCGCTATAGTCCGCGGCGGAGCGCTCTTGTTGTGAGGATGGCCGCTTTATAGTCTCCGCCGCATGTCCCGCCGCGCCCCGACACCCTTCGCCCTCAACAAGTCTCACGCCAGGCGCATCTGGCTTCGCGCCCAACGGCTCGACCAGTCCGCGCCGTTTGGAGATGGGCCGGACGCAACGCGTGCCGCGATCGAGCATCTGGGCTACGTGCAGATCGACACCATCAACGTGATCGAGCGCTGTCACCATCACATCCTCTTTACGCGCATTCCAGGATACCGGCGCGACCACCTGCGCCAGGCGCAGAGCGTCGACAAGTCGGTGTTCGAGTACTGGACGCATGCGCTGTCGTACGTGCCGACACGCGATCTGCGCTTCTACATCAGGGCCATGAAGCATCACTGGCGCCGCCGCAGCGCGTGGTTCTCTGCGGTCAAGCCGGGCGATTTGCGCAAGGTGCTGGGCCTCATACGCAAGAATGGTGGACTCACCATCCGCGACATCGACGACGACGTGCTGGTGGAGAAGGCCCATCTCTGGGCCAGCCGCAAGCCGTCCAAGCGGGCGCTGCAGCTGGCCTTCTTCCGAGGCGTCGTGACGGTCAGCCAGCGCACCGGCATGCTGAAAACCTACGAGCTGACGAACCGCCATTTCGGGTGGGACAGGCCGCCAAAGGCCGCCTCGGAGCCGGAGATCGTGAGCTATCTGCTCGATCGTGCCTTGCGATCACAGGGCGTCGTGAGCCTCAACTCTGCCTGCCATCTGGATGCCCCGCGCAAGCCGGCCATGCGGCGATTGATCGAGGCGAGAGTGCGCCGCAAAGAATTGCTGCCGGTCGTGCTCGAAGGGGCCGGAAAGCTGGAGCATTGGGCGCAGCCAGAGGCGCTGGAAGCGGCGCTCGATCCTGCAGAAGAGCTGATCCACGTTCTGTCTCCTTTCGATCCGCTCGTCCTTCAGCGCAAACGGCTGCAGCTCTTCTTCGATTACGAGCATCGCTTCGAGGCTTATGTTCCCAAGGAGAAGCGGGTGTTGGGCTACTTTGCACTGCCTGTGCTTGCCGGAAACGAGATCGTCGCCGCCATCGATCTCAAAGCCGACCGAGAGCAGGGAAAACTACTCGTGCAGCAATGGACCTGGATCGGCAAAGGCCGGCCCCGGTCGCACAAGAAGAGGATCGAGGAGGCACTGCACCATTTCGAGCGCTTTCAGCTCGCGCGCTGAAGGCTGCGCAGCAATGGCAGCAAAGAGCATTTCGACCCCGCGCGCTCGCAAGCGCGCGGGGTCGTTGTTCTCAGCGCTCGTCGGCGTGCACGTGCGTTGCGTGCTCCCCGGTGTTTTTGCCCGCCCTGCGCACAATGAGCTTGCCGACGCCGACCACGATCAGCGCGCCGATCACCTCGAAGATGCGGGCGATGATCTTGGTAGAGACGCCCAGCATCTGCGCGAGGCTGTCGATGGCCGGAGCCAGCGCCGGCTCGGTGGCCAGCAGCTCCCCGGCAACCCAACCCAGTAGCGCTGCGCCGGCCCATACCAAGATCGGGTAACGGGTCAGCAGGTTGGTGATCAGCGTCGCGCCGCCGATCACCAGCGGAATGCTGATGATGAGACCAAAGATGATGAGATTAATGTCGCCGCCGGCGGCTGCCGCGATGGCCAGCACGTTGTCGAAACTCATGACGATATCGGCGATGGCGACGATTTTCACCGCCTCCCATATGCTGCCGCCGCTGCGAACGCTGTCCTCGCTGGCCTCTTCCTGCGTCACCAGCTTGACCGCGATCCAGAACAGCAGCAGGCCCCCGATCAGCTTCAGGTAATGGATGCCGAGGAGCTGATTGACGAGGACCGTGAAGATGATGCGCAGCACTACCGCCGCGCCCGCACCAAGCAATATGCCGATCATGCGCTGCCGCGGCGGTAACGAGCGGCACGCGAGCGCGATGACGACGGCGTTGTCGCCGGACAGGATGATGTTGATGCCGATGATCTTGGCAATCGACACGGCGGTGGCGCCGTGGCTGCCGAACATCGCGTAGATACTATCGAGAATCTGGTCGCTCAATGCGGCCACGACGGCGAACGCCTGCAAGTCCACGTTTCTCCTCCGGTAGGATTGTCGTTTGTCTCGCCCGGTGAGCGCGCCCCACCTTGGCGGCCTTCCCCTTTGTCCGTGTCGAGCGTTTCGCCGATGCGGCAATGCTTGCAGGACACTTTGCGCAGGCTGCCGCGTTTTTCAATGCGAAAGCGACACGGGTTCCAAAATCAGCTGCGAACGGACGTCGCGCCGACGGTGCCGGTTCCGCGAATAGGCGATTGAGCTGGTTTGGACGGACGCGGACGGTCGGTTGGACGACGTTGGACGCCGTGCTGTCTGCCGGTTGGCCGAGCGTTGCCTGATGTTGCCGACCGGCCGTGTGCGCCCGGCGGACGGATCATTCCCGCCCGAGGGAGGGGCTTGTCGTGGCATTTGGTATGCCACGCATTCCCTTCGCGCCTGGCAATCCTCCTGGCTCCGGAGCAAGCGATCCGACTACCATAAGGTCACACGCTTATACATTGGGGAGAGACGACCATGGCTGTGATCCTGGGCGAGGGAGAGTTCACCTACGAGGCGACCGAGGATTGGGCCAAGCTGCCGGATGGTTGGGAGTTCGGCGATGCGGCTGCCATCGGCGTCGACCGCCAAGACCGCGTTTACGTCTTCAACCGCGGCGAGCACCCGATGATCGTGTTCGACCGCGAGGGCAACTTCATCAAATCGTGGGGCGAGGGCACTTTCCATCGCCCGCACGGCATCCACATGGGGCCAGACGACTCCGTCTATTGCACCGACGACGGCGACCACACCGTGCGCAAGTGCACGCTCGACGGCAAGGTGCTGCTCGAGATCGGCATTCCCGGCAAACCGGCGCCGTTCCTCAGCGGCGAGCCCTTCCACCGCTGCACCCACACCGCGCTCTCGCCCAAGAACGAGATCTACGTCTCGGATGGCTACGGCAATGCGCGCATCCACAAATACTCGCCGGACGGCAAGCTCATGTTCTCATGGGGACAGCCGGGCTCGGGCGAAGGCGAGTTCAACATCCCGCACAACATCTGCTGCGACGCCGACGGCTGGATCTACGTTGCCGACCGCGAGAACCATCGCGTCCAGGTGTTCGACGGCAACGGCAAGTACGAGACGCAGTGGGCCAACCTGCACCGTCCCTCCGGTCTCTACATGCCGCCCGGCAAATGCCCGCTCTGCTACGTCGGCGAGATCGGCCCCTATCTGCCGGTCAACCGCGGCTGGCCGAACCTCGGCCCGCGCGTCAGCATTCTCGATCACAAGGGCAAGCTGCTCTGCCGCCTCGGCAGCCTCAATCCGCCAGGTACGCAGCCGGGGCAGTTCCTCTCGCCGCACGGACTTACCGTCGACTCGCGCGGCGATCTCTACGTCGGCGACGTGGCCTCTGCCTCCTGGCCGTCGCTGTTCCCCGGCCAGCCCATGCCCAAGCCGCTGCGCCGCATGCAGAAGCTGACGAAGGTGAAGGCTTAGGCATCCATCGGCCGCTGGCACCGAACTCTCACCTCACCTCTTTGCATCCCCGGACGGCGCATCGAAGACGCGCCTTTCCGGGAACGCGAGTGGAGGGGATGACATCTGAAGGCGAGGCGTGCGCAAGTGCGCACGTCGAAGCCATGTAACCACAGTCCCGCATGTGCCAATGGCCTTGGCATAGGGTCGATCCCCCCGAATAACGGAATGTACGATGCCTCGCTGGGCGCGGTGAAAAAGTGCCAAAAGGAGCTGTAGGCGGGCCCCGTGCGGCACGCGTGCTCGATGTCTGCATTGCAAAGGTAAGCAGAAGCGCGGCCAGCGCCCAGGGACCGACCACCACCGCAACGATGCAAGGTCAACAATCGGCTTTGATCTTCGCCAATGTCTCTGCGGCCAGCGGGAGCAGGGCGTCCTCGGGAAATGGATACACAGAGCTGACGTTGATTTCACAAAGCACGAAAGTGTCGGCCCCGTCAGCATCCTTTGGTCCGTATAGGAAGTCGGCGTCCCAGATGACGGGCAGGCGCGATTTTTCCAGCCCAACCAGTCGGCAGAGTTCATCCAGCCATTGGTGCTCGAGCTTTTTCTTCAAGCGCTGAAAGTCGGGACGAGAGGACGGGAAGTAGTGACGAGGTCCGGGCTGCGGCGTCTCATTCGATGGCGTTCCTGGGGCGGCCGGGTAGAGCGCATTGACGAGTTGCTCGCCGAACCCCGCAACTCGGTCCCCGACGACATAGCAACGCACCATGCCGTCACGAAGGCGCGACTGATACGCCTGATCGATCATGCCCCCTGCCCCTGCGAAATAGGGTTCGCATCGCGAGAGGAACGATCCCAGCGACATTTTTTCCTCCGAGCTATCCCGTTTGGCGTGCCGGATGCGCAAAATCGTGTCGAGGGAAATCATCGACGGCGGTGTGCTCGGCGGCTCCGCTAGCTGGACTTTCCAGACACCGTCGCCGCTTTGGCCTCGGATCTGTTTCAGCACCCGAGCACCGAACGCCACACTCATCGGCAACTCCGTGCGCATCGCCTCCAGGGTCGCATAGAGGCGGGTATCGCAGCCCCAGCTCATCTCTCGCGTGCGATAAAGCACCTCCTTGGTACCCAACTTGTCGATGACTTCCGGATGGGCGCTGACAAACACACCCCGCGATGCGACATCCGCCAGCATCGCATTCAAGACAGTCCTGTCGCGCCCAGCCTGGATCGGATTGATCCAAACCAGGACACCATCGACGCCGAGGAGTTGAGCGCGGACCTCCTCGACAAGCTCGTCGGCAAATGGCGCTCCCACGATCTCCATGCCGGTTGCGCGAAGCGCGTTCGCGATGCCGGCAAATCTCGACTGATCGAGATCCGTCGAAAGCCGCTCCTTTGCATCTGCAGGAAACACGATCGCGACGCGACCTCGTGGCATCAGTCGTCTCCTAAGGCGGCACCGCTTCGAACCGCGCTATCTCGCTTCCCAAATGAGTTTCGCGCCCAGCGCGCCGATGCCACCAGCAGCTGCCCGGTTACGGCGTGGGAATTCTGATCGTAGGGCACTTCCTTGTAGGTGAGGACCATCCGCACGATGTTGACGAAAGTGCTGCGGGGAAAGCCGTAAACGACTGGGTTGGACATGGCTGCTTCCTTCGGGAAAAGCGACTGCCAGGTGTCAGAGCTATCGTCGCCAGAACGGTTTGGCCGCCTCGGAGAGCGCTTGCTGTCGAGTGAGGCCGAGATCGGCAAGGACGCGCCCGTCCTGGGCCAACTCCCGCAGGGCTTTTCGTTGGTCACTGCGGGCCATCCAGACCGTGATGGTTTTTGGCAGGCGGCTCAGCGACCACTCGTGGGAGAGGATGGCCCCCTCCCATCGTTGGTGCATCAAGGCCGGTCCCTGCACTGCTTGAATGCACATTGGGTGAGCTCCGATTGATATCGCCCATGGAGAGCGTCTGCGGACGGAGCACACCAATAGAACCAGGCAAGGATTGCTCGCAAAGCATCCTTTCTCTACCTTGCCTGAGTTTTTCTCATGAAGGTCATTGATGCTTCGCCGCCTCCCTCCGTTGAATGCGCTCAAAGCGTTCGAGGCCGCCGCTCGCCACGAGAGCTTCACGCGGGCAGCCGAAGAGCTGTTTGTCACCCAGGGTGCGGTCAGTCACCAGGTCAAGGCTTTGGAAGCGGAGCTCGGGGTCAAGCTCTTCAATCGCGAACGCCAGCGCCTCGTCATCACTGAGGCTGGACGTCAGTACCTCACGATCTTGCGCGACGCTTTCGATCGCATCGCCGTCGGCACCGAGCGGCT
Organism: uncultured Alphaproteobacteria bacterium; assembly: GCA_963806735.1. Taxonomy (GTDB): domain Bacteria; phylum Pseudomonadota; class Alphaproteobacteria; order Rhizobiales; family Hyphomicrobiaceae; genus CADEFX01. The sequence continues at coordinate 287,108 of CAWEBE010000003.1, forward strand.
CCTACAGCGCCAGAATTCCGGCGCCCTTACCATCAGCACGTCACCGGATTTTGCCGCCAAGTGGCTCGTGAACCAACTCGGCCGCTTTGCCGAGGCACATCCAAGCATCGACCTGCGTGTGTCAGCGACGCTGCATCATGTCGACTTCGCACGCGAGGATGTGGACCTCGCTGTACGCCACGGCGACGGCAGCTGGCCAGGCCTTGATGTCGTGCGGCTGAGCGCCGAACACTTATTCCCAGTATGCAGCCCAAAACTGCTTTCTGGCCGCAACCGCCTGGCCAAGCCAGCCGACGTGCTCAGATTCCCACTCATTCACGTTGACGACCGGAAGGACTGGTCGAAATGGCTGGCGGCAGCCGGTGTGATGGGCGCCGAGCTGTCGCACGGACCCGTGCTCAATCGCGTGAGCATGGCAATCGATGCCGCGATTGACGGCCAGGGTATTGTCCTCGCGCGCACGACGCTGGCCGCCACGGACCTGATTGCCGGGCGACTGCTGCGGCCCTTTGCCGAGGACCTACGCCTCTCCAAGATCTATTGGATCATTTGTCCGCAGGCCACTGCGAGCCTCCCCAAGATCGTCACATTTCGTTCGTGGCTGCTCTCCGAAGCCGCCAACGACATGCGCCAGCTAAAGAAGATTGGTACTAGAGCCTCGCGGGCAAAGAGTTGACGCTGCACGCTGGACTATCGCCATGGCCTTTCGACCTCGTCGGTTGCGTGCCATCGCATGGCATTAGGCGCGCATCCCGCCGCGACACTAAACAACTGTTTGTGCGAGGTTCAGGTTCATAGGTCCAAACCAGACACGTCGTCGAAGCGGTTTAACAGGACTGAGGACTTAGTCCGGGTCGCTCCAGCCCACGTGATCCTCATCCCCCCGCCTTCACCCGTCGCCGCACCTCGGGCAGCACCTCGCGCCCCAGCAGCTCGATGCCGGCCAGGATGTCGTCCTGCTTCATGCCGGGCCAACTCACCCGCATGGTGAGGTGATTGATGCCGAGGCGATGCTGCGCCATCAGCGCCTCGGTGACATGCGCCGGCGAGCCGATGCCGAAGCGATTGGTGCCAAGCTGCTTGAGTTGCGCCTCGGGCGCGTCGCTCTTGTTGAGGTTCACGCCGAGCAGCCCCCATGACGTATAGGCCGCATACTTCTCCAGCACGAACGGCGCCGCGCGCTTCAGCGCCGTCTCCTCGTCCCGTGCACAGGCCACCTCGTACAGCCGCACGATGTGCTCGGCGGGCGGCAGGCCGGCATCCGCGCGGGCCTTCTTGTAGATCGCCGCGTCCTTGGCTGTCTCTTCCAATGTCGTGCTCGACACCGCGCACCAGCCGTCTGCGATCTGGGCCGCGCGCTTGAGGCTCTCCTCCACCTGCGCGGCGATGAGGATGGGCGGGCGCGGCTTCTGCAGCGGCGGCGGGCCAATGGTGGCGTTCTCGAACTGCCAGTAGCGGCCTTTGTGCGTGACGTTGGTCTCGCTCCACAGGCGGCGGATGATCTCGACGCCCTCCGCCATGCGGCTGACCCGCTGCTTGATGTTCACGCCGAAGGCCTGGAATTCCTCCGGCCGGTAGCCGAGCCCCACGCCCAGCATGAACTTGCCGCCCGAGATGACGTCGAGAAAGGCGCCGATCTCCGCCATCTCGACCGGATTGTGCAGCGGCAGCAGCACGATGTTGGTGCCGAGGTTCATGGTGCCCTCGGTCTCCGCCGCCAGCCGCTGCATCATCGACATCAGCGGAAAGTAGTGAAACCCAGGCGTGATGTGATGCTCGCCGCCCCACAGCGAGTCGAAGCCGAGCTTGCGAATGAGCCGCACCTGCTCCAGCGTCTCCGCCCAGCAGCGCGCCGGGTCGCGGTCATAAGGATGCTGACTGTTGAGATAGATGCCGAGTTTCATGGGGCGTTGGGTCTCCGCGACTTATGGTTGAGAGGATGGGGCGAGCGCCGGCGCAATCGTACCGTCATCGCTCGGCTTGTTCACGCAGAATGTGACCTGCCGGTTGATGCGGCCGCGAAGGCGGCCTTGGCGGCGCCAATACAGGCGCCTTCACGCGCCGTGCGGTCTTGCGCCGTCAGTGCTGCAATAGCAGCGGTTACGGCAGCGGTCGGTGCGCACTCACCGTCCGGTCTGATGGTCGATGCGACCGATTTCGCACGCAGACGCAGGAGCGTGCAAGATTGATGGGTGGGTTTGACCACCCGGAGGTCACCGACCGTCACTTCAGCGCTCGGCTCAGTACGCCGGGCATCAATGTTTTCTCGTGCGGCAGGCCGCCGTCATCGATATCGAAATCCGGGTCGAAAACCGTGCGACCTTGGGCGCCTAGAAACGCGGGCTGGGCCTTGATCCACTCGCTGGGGGCCTGCTCTCTCGCATAGCGCAGCAGGCGGGCTTCCAGATCATTGACGATGTCCGGCTGCTGGTCCGCCACATTGTTCTTCTCGCCCGGGTCCCTGGCGAGGTTGAACAGCTCCACCTTGCCGGGAAGCAACGCCATCTTGAAGAGCTTCCAGTCACCTTTGCGGATGGCACCGCGGAAGGCCTCGACGTTGATCAGGATGTCCTCGTGCGGCGACGGCTGGCCTGCTGAGAGGGTCGGCCAGATGTCCTTGCCGTCGAAGGGACGCTCGCTGCTGCCTCGGGCGCCGGCCAACGCCAGCAACGTCGGCATCAGATCGACCATGTGCAGCGGCTCGTTGATGACGGCCGGCCTGAGCCTTCCAGACCAGTTGACGATTGTCGGAACGCGCACTCCGCCCTCGTGCAGCGAGCCTTTGCCGCCGCGGAAGTTGCCGTTCGAGGCTGGCGGCTTTGCGCCGGCTGCAAGCCCCTCCGCCTTGCGCTCCGCCTCGGATCGCGCACCGGTCGCGAAAAGCGCGCTGGTCGCGCCGCCGTTGTCGCTCGAGAACACGATCAGGGTGTTGTCACGCATGTTCCTCGTTTCGAGCGCGGCAAGGATGCGGCCGACCTGCTCATCGAGCGCCGTGATCATCGCGGCGTATGTACGGCGCTTCTCGTCAGCGACAGACTTGTAGCGGTCGATGTAGGCCTGCGGTGCCTGATAGGGAGCATGCGGCGCCAGCGAGGCTACATAGAGAAAGAGCGGCTTTGTGGCATCGTGGCTGTCGATGAGCCGAACGGCCTCGTCACCGATAAGGGTGGTGAAGTAGCCATCCTCGTTGAGGAACTGGCCGTTGCGCTGCCAGTCGATCAGCCCACCGCGCTCCTTGCTGAAATAGTCCACCTCGCCGACGAGGTTGCCGTAGAAGTGGTCGAAGCCGCGGTTCTGCGGCCAGTACTTCTCGTCCGCGTGCCCGAGGTGCCATTTACCGGCCATCGCGGTTCGATAGCCGGCGTCCTTGAGGGCCTGCGGCAGCGTGCGCTCCTCGGTGGGCAGACCGTAGGAATGGCTCGGAAAGATCACCAGCGTCTGCAGGCCGTAGCGCATGGGGTAACGCCCGGTCATCAGCGCCGCTCGGGCAGGTGTGCAGACGGGCATGCCGTAGAACAATTCCGCACGCACGCCGCTCGCGGCGAGCGCGTCGATGTTGGGTGTCTTGATGCCGCTGCCACGGTAGCCGAGGTCGGCATTGCCGAGGTCATCGGCCAGAATGACTACGATATTGGGTTGCTGCGTCGCCTGACCCGCCGTCTGGGCGTTGACGGCGGGAGCGAAGCCCACTGTTCCCGATGCCAGCGCCGCGGCCAAACGTGCACCCGTTCGAAGCAGGCTCCTGCGGTCCAAGCTTTCCTCGTCCGCCTGGTTGTGGCCTGCATCTCCTGCATGCGTGCTCATTGCTTGCTCCCGGGTGTCCATTCACAGGCCTGCCGAGCGATGGGTCGCGGCAAATCCATCGTGCGTGACAACTGTGGGGCTCTGAAATCAGGGGAAACCCCCAAGCTAGCGGTCGAAAACCAAGGTTGGGGTGGCTCGGGTGACGGGCATTCGATCCCGGGTGTCGACGTCCGCTTGTGGCGAGGCGGACATCGGAACGTGCATGGCGAGAGCAGGTGATATGCGGCGTCGCGCAGCCCACACGCGCAAACCTCACCGCGCATTCCACCATCGCGTTGATTCGGGCAGAGTCAGATTTGCCCCATTGTCTGTTTTCGTTGACAAGAGGGAAACTACTCCGTCCAATCAACGGAAGATCCTTGGACGGACACACTGCCCCATCACGGAGGAAAAATGCGCCTTACGTCACTTTTTGCGGCCACAACGGTTGCGGTCGCATACGCCAGCACCGGCGTGGCTGCCCAAACGCCTAAGAAGGGCGGCACCTTGAACTACGGGGTGGTGGCCGAGCTGCCGACCAGCGACTGTCACGCGACGACGACATTCGCCACGCTGCATCCCGTCGCGCCGATGTACTCGACGCTCCTCAAGTTTCAGGGCCCTCACGACAACAACAAGATCGTGGGTGATCTCGCTGAAAGCTACGAGGCTTCAGCGGATGCCTTGACCTATACGTTCAAGCTGCGCCGCGGCGTCAAGTTTCACGACGGCTCCGATTTTACGGCGGCGGACATCAAGGCCACTTACGACCGCATCCGCAATCCACCCGATGGCATCACGTCGGCACGCAAGGCCCTGCACTCGGCTATTCAAACAATCGAGACGCCAGATCCCTACACGGTGGTCTTCAAGCTCTCGCGTGTCGACATGTCGTTGCCGCTGCAGTTCGCATCGCCCTTCAACTGCGTCTATAGCGCTGCCGCGCTCGCCAAAGACGCCGACTATCCGGCGAAAACCGCCATGGGTACCGGTGCCTTCCAGTTTGTCGAGTACGTGAAGGGCTCGCACTGGGCTGGCAAGCGCTTTGACGGCTATTTCCTGAAAGATCGCCCCTATCTCGATGGCTACAAGGCCTTCATCGTCAAAGGCACCGCCGTCGTATCGGGGCTGCAAGGTGGTCAGTTCGACGCCGAGTTCCGCGGACGATCGCCGGCAGAACGTGACCAGCTCGTCAGCGCGATGGGCGACAAAATCGCGGTGGTCGAGGGCCCCTGGATCACCAACATTCAGCTTTACGTCAATACGCAGAAAAAGCCGTTCGACGATGTGCGCGTGCGGCAGGCCCTCACCCTCGCGATCGATCGTTGGGGCGGCGGCGAGAACCTCGGCAAGATATCCCTCATCAGGGGCGTCAACGGCACGTTCCGTCCCGGCGCATCCTGGTCAATCTCGCGGGCTGAGCTGGAGAAAATCCCCGGCTATTGGCGTGACATCGAGAAGTCACGGGCGGAAGCGCGGCGCTTGCTCGCCGAGGCCGGCGTTCCCAGTCTGAAGCTCAAGCTCCTCAACCGGCAATTGGGCCAACCGTTCCAGCCGGCCGGCATCTATGCCGTCGATCAATGGAGGCGCGTGGGCATACAGGCAGAGCATACGGAGCTCGAGACGAAGGTCTACTTCGATGCGCTGTTCAAGGGCGACTTCGACGTTGCGGTGAACAACATTTCGGATTTCGCCGACGATCCTTCGGCGCAGTTCAATACGCTCGTCAGCAGCAAGCTTTCCTCAGTCAGCTACGCACGGCATGAGGACACCAAGCTCGACGAGCTCTTCCAGAAGCAGGCGGTGGAGATCGACCCAGCGAAGCGAATGGATCTCGTCAACGAGTTCGAGCGGCATGCACTGACCCAGGCCTACTCGTTTCCCGTGCTGTGGTATCAGCGCATCGTGGCCAACAACAAGAAGGTCAAAGGCTGGGAGTTGCAGCCCAGTCATTTTGCCGGTCAAACGCTTGTCGATGTCTGGCTCGACGAATGATCGGGGCTAGAGCCAATCCCGGTTTCAAGGCGGAATGGCTCTAATCTCACCTCGCGCAATCAATGGCCTGGACCATGGCGTCGACGGCGGTGCCCTGCTTCAGGCCGCTTTCGCGCGTCAGCGTCCGCCACGTGAAGAAGCTGAGCGCCAGGCGCAACAGCGGGCACTGTCTGGCGGTGAGCTTCGCGCCGAGCACGTCGCGGTAGGCCGTCATATACGGTCCGAGGCGCATCTCGACAATTTCTCTGGTGAGCGGATGATATTCGGCGTCACGCAGGATGCACGCTGCAAGCTCCGCATTGCGCTCATACCACCGATAGATCGCAAGGAGGCCGACGCGCAGACGCTCGCTCCGATCCTCGATCGCGCGCCAGGGACGAGCATCGGGCAGCGGATCGCGCTCCATGGCGAGGCCTGAACAGGCGAGATACAGGCTCCGCTCGTCGGGAAAGTGCGCGTAGAAGGTGTGCCGCTGAACGCCGGCCCGCTCGGCCACCATGCTGATCGTGGTCTGCGCCGGACCGATGCTCGAGTGCAGCTCGACAGCCGCTTCGACGATGCGCTGACGCGTCGCTGCCTGGCTTTCGGCGCGGCGCTTGAGGGTATAGGTCCGGGTCATATCAATTTCATTGCACGCATGTGTGCTGTCATATTGACAGGCTTTGCAATTTTCACTACACACATATGTACAATCAAATTGTTCGAAAGTCCATCGCCGTGGCGGCCCGCCCGGCGAAACGTCACACCTTGCCCGTGGAGAGTCACATGGAGACCAGGATCAGTGAGATCAGCGACGGCATCTATCGCCTGTCGACATTCGTGCCGGACATCGCCCCGCCTGCCGGCTTCACGTTCAACCAGTTTCTTGCTCTCGGCGATGAGCCTCTCCTGTTTCACACCGGCCTCAGGAAGATGTTCCCGCTGACGCGTGCGGCTGTCAGCCGGCTCATGCCGCCGGAGCGTCTGCGCTGGATTGCTTTCGGCCATTTCGAGGCCGACGAATGCGGCGCCATGAACGAGTGGCTGGCGGTTGCCCCGCAGGCTCAACTCGCGCACGGCCGCACGGGCTGCATGGTGTCGTTGAATGACATGGCGGACCGCGCGCCGCGTGTGCTCGACGACGGAGAAACCATCGACCTCGGCGGCGGAAAGCGCGTGCGCTACATCGATACGCCGCATACCCCGCATGGCTGGGACGCGGGCGTGCTGTACGAGGAGGCGACGCGAACCCTCATGTGCGGCGACCTGTTCACCCAGCTCGGTGACGGCCCGGCGCTGACCGAGGGCGATATCGTGGGGCCGGCGATCGCTGCGGAGGACCTGTTCCAGTATTCCAGTCTGGCCCCCGGCATGGGGACGACGATCCGTGGCCTTTCTGATCTCGCGCCGCGCACGCTGGCGCTGATGCACGGTCCCTCATATGCCGGCGATGGCGCAGCCGCCCTGTGCGCCTTGGCCGACGACTACGACCGCCGCATTCGCGGTCGTGGGCAAGGCGCTGTTGGGCTCAAGGCAGTCTAAGGGGCGCCCAGCCCGGAACGCGGCTCGCCCTCAACCGCGCGCAACCTTGGCAATGACGTCCTTGCCGAAACGCTCGATGCGCTCGCACGTCTCGCCCACTGTCGAGGCGAGCAGCTGCATGCCGAGCTGACTCACGCCGACCTTGGCCAGTGCGGCTGTGTCGGCGGCCATGTCGGCGGCGCTGCCGGTGAACAGCCGTCGCGATCCGTCGGCTGCGCGCTCGGCCGTCCACGACACGGGCCATTGCACCGAATAGGCGGTGGCGACGCTGGCCGGATCGCGGCCGGCCGCCTTGGCCAAGCCAGCGAGCTTGGCGATGGCGCCACCCAGACGCTCGGGCGTATCGAGCAGCGGATCGCGGCTGTTGGAGCCTGGGTACCACACGTCACCGAGTTTCGCGGTCCGGCGCATGGCTGGCCCGCTCTCACCGCCGACCCAGATCGGCACCTTGTCCCTTTGCACGGGCTTGGGCTGGAACAACACGTTATCGAACTTCACGAACTCGCCGCTGTAGGCGGGGCGCTCCTTGCTCCACAGCTCCTTGAAGGCCTCGATGTACTCGTCGGTGGCGCGGCCGCGTCCGGCGAACGGCGCGCCCAGGATCTCGAACTCCTCCTTGAGCCAACCGGCGCCGACGCCGAGCAGCAGGCGTCCTTCGGACAGCACGTCAATGGTGGAGAGCATCTTGGCCGCCAGCACGGGGTGGCGATGCGGCACCACCATCACGGCCGTCAGAAGCTGCAGGCGCTTCGTGCAGCTTGCCAGAAAGGCCAGCGTGGCGAGCTGATCGAAGCAGAAGCCTTCGCCGCCCGCCCATTTGCCCTCGGGATTGTAGGGATACGTCGAATTGAAGCTGCTCGGCACTACGACGTGGTCATTGACGGCGATGAAGTCGAAGCCGGCCTTCTCGCCCGCCGCGGCAATGGCGTGGTAACCCTCGCGCGTCGCCAGCGGTCCGCGCGTGAATGTGGTCACTCCGAATTTCATGGGTGCGGCTCCTCCGATTGGCGCGTGTGGTGCGGGGTGATCAACAGCCTAGCCTGAACCCCATCGCCTGCGCGAGGTGAATTCGCGGCACTGTCGGGCGGGCAACGCGCTGGACAACCTGGCAGCTGCAACCGAGACTGGTCCGTTCGTCCTGCTGGCTGGAGGTGCCGCATGAGCACGCTCGAACCCGTCGACGGCATCGACGTGCAGATCATCGTCGACAACGTAACGGACAACCTCTCCTCCGTTCCATCATTCGTGGAAACCGAGCTGGCCGCCTTGGATCGCCGGCGGCGAGGTGCGCTCGTTCTGGGTGGCAACTGCCTGTGCTGCGCGGCGCATGGCTTGTCCTGCCTGATTACTGTCCGCAGCGGCGGGGAGAGCAGAGTGCTGCTGTTCAACTCTGGCCCGGAGGATCGCACGTTCGAGCAGAACGTCTCACGGCTTGGCGTCGATCTGGCGCCGGTCGAGGCGATCGTGCTCTCGCACGGCCACTGGGACCATGCCGGTGCCATGCTGCGCGCCCTGCAGCTCATCCGCGACCGCAATGGGGGCCGGCCGGTCCCCTACTACGCCCATCCCGACATGTTCCGCACGCGCGCCTCGAAGCTGCCGAACGGCACCATGCGGCGCATGGATGATGTGCCGAGTGTCGAAGCACTGACAGCGTACGGCGCAGAGGTCATCAACACCGCCGAGCCGCAGCTCCTGCTCGATGGCAAGGTCTACGTGAGCGGTGAGATCCCGCGCGTCACGCCGTTCGAGCGCGGGCTTCCCGGCCAGCATCGTCGCACGCTGGACGGCACGGGCTGGGAGCTCGACGAGCTCATCATGGACGAGCGCTTCGTTGCTGTGAACGTAGCCGGCAAGGGACTGATCGTGTTTTCAGCCTGCTCGCATGCCGGCATCGTCAATGTCCTGAAGTGTGCCAAGGCCACCTTCGGCAACATTCCCTTGTACTGCGCGGTTGGGGGCCTGCATCTCTCTGGCTCGACGGAGCGCATTATTCCCGACACGGTCGAGGCCCTGCGCGAATTCGATCTCAGTGTTATTGCAGCCGGTCATTGCACCGGCTGGCGGGCCATGACGGCGCTCGCCAATACCTTCGGCGAAGACAAGCTCGTTCCGCTGGCCGTCGGCAAACGGTTCTCGTTTTGACTTGGCGCAGGTCATCTGCGCCGAAGGCGGCGACATCCGCCTCCGGCACGACGTTGCTCTATCAACTCATTCCGCGCGGATGTTGAGCTGCCTGATGAGCTTGCCGTAGCGCTCGTGGTCCTTGCGCATGAGCTCTGCCAGCTCCTCAGGCGTGCCGGGGTTGGGCGACAGTGCCGTCTGCAGCAGGTGAGGTTTCAGGTCGGGCTCGCGGGCGATCTTGTTCATCTCCGCGGCCAGCTTCTGCACGATGGGCTGCGGCGTACCTGCGGGGCCGAACATCGCAAACCAGACGAGGAAATCCAGCTCGGGATAGACCTCCTTCAGGATCGGCGTGTCGGGAAAATCCGGGCGCCGGTTGCGATCGAATACCGCCAGCAGCTTGGCCTTACCGGCCGTCACGTGCGGCATGGTGTTGGGATCGACGTGGATCTGCACGGTGCCGGCCAGGAAATCGGCCAGCAACTCGGCGCCGCCACGATACGGCACGTGCAGGATATCCATGCCGGCCGCGATCTTGAACAATTCGCAGATCAGGTGCCCGTAGGAGCCAACGCCGGCCGTGCCCCAGCTCAGCTTGCCGGGGTTCTGCTTGATATGTGCCACCAGCTCCTGGATCGACTTGGCGGGCACGGACGGGTGCACGGCAATGAGCATCGTGCCATCGGTGAACTGCGTGACCGGCACCAGGTCCTTGAACGGGTCGTATGGCGTCTTGCGCAGGTGCGGCAGGATGACGACGCTGAGCGAGGGCGTGACGACGAACGTGTATCCATCCGGCGGCGACTTCACTACTGCCTCGATGCCGAGGGCGCCGGAGGCGCCGCCCCGGTTCTCGATCACGACCTGCTGGCCGAGGCTGCGCGTTAGGCGCTCCGCGAACGGCCGCATGGAATTGTCGGCCGAGCCGCCGGGCGCGAAATTGACGATCACGCGGATTGTCTTCGTCGGCCAGGCTTGAGCTGCAGCGCCCGTGCTCAATGCCACGAGCATGCCAAGCGCCAGCGCGCCCGGCGACCATCGCCATAACGACATGCATTCCTCCCGGTTTGGTTCTTGCTTATTGTTCTTCTCGCCGCCGTCCTTCGGGACGGTCGTACCTCACGATATCAGCAAACCATTGGGGCGGAAAAGTGCGATGGCTGACGGTGCCTTGACCGCCAGGTGGCGCAGGGGACTAGCGAGCGGCCGCCTTCTGTTTAGCCATCTCCACCTCCGTTCGGCGCAACCATCGTGCGCTACCGTTTGGCAGGTCGCACCGTCTGCATGTCGGGCTCCGTCATGTCGCCCGAACGGTACTCATGCAGCGCTTGAGTCAAGATTTGCAGCGACGACCACAGGAACAGGCCCGCCATAATTGCCGCGACGGTCAGGTCCGGCCATGCCGTGCTCGTGCCCCATACGCCCAGCGCGGCGATCATCACGGCAACGTTGCCTATGGCATCGTTGCGGGAGCACAGCCACACGGAGCGGACGTTGGCGTCACCATCCTTGTAGGGGAGTAGCAGGAGGACGCTCCCCACGTTGGCGGCCAACGCAAGGAAGCCGATGATGCCCATGATGTCGGCGCGGGGCACGCCAAGGATCAGCACGTGGTAGGCGGTCGAGCCAAAGACCCATAGGCCCATCAAGGTCAGGCTGATCCCCTTGGCCAGCGCGGCCGTCGCTCGGATGCGCAGGCTCATGCCGATCACAGCGAGGCTGATGCCGTACGTGAGGGTATCGCCAAGGAAGTCCAGCGCATCCGCTTGCAGCGCCTGCGACCCCGCCAGCACGCCCGCGGCCAGCTCAACGACAAACATGGCCGCGTTAATGGCAATAACGAGCCACAGCGTGCGCTTATAGCGCGGATCGAGCCCGTCGAATTTGGCGGCATGGCCGCAGCAGCTCGCGCTCACGATCTTGTTCCTTCAATCCATCATCCGTATATGCTCTAGCACCTACAGTCGCTGTAGCTTCAAGGGCAATTTCACGTGGACTATTCGATAGGCGAATTGGCCAAGCGCGCTGGGTATGCCGTGCAGACGGTGCGCTACTACGAAAGCACCGGCCTGATGCCGCACCCGCCCCGCACCGAAGGCGGTCAGCGGCGATACGGAGCGGAGCACTTGAACCGACTGCTGTTCATCCGCCATGCCCGCGATCTGGGCTTTGAGGTTGAAAACATCCGCAGCCTGCTCGCGTTGGCTGCCGAGCCAGACCAATCATGCGCGGCCGTCGATGCCATCGCCAGGCAACACCTTGCTGCCATCAACGAGAAGATCGCAAAGCTGACCTCGCTCAAATCCGAAGTCCAGCGGATGCTGAGGGCATGCGCGAAGGGCAGCATCGCGGAGTGCAACGTGATAGGGGCCCTGGCCAATCATCATCATTGCCAGCATGGAAGGCACTAGCATGCTGCCAAACTCGAGGATCGTTGCCGTTGCTGCTCTGGCATATGCCATCGCAGGAGCACCGAGTGCGATGGCTCAAGACATCGAGGTTTTCAAGTCGGAGAGTTGCGCTTGTTGCGAGCTTTGGGTGAAGCACCTGCAAAGCAACGGCTTCGCCGCCAAGGGGAAGAACGTCAGCCTTGGTGAACTGGCGCGCCTGAGAGCGCGCGCAGGCCTGCGGCCCGAGCTGCAATCCTGCCACACAGGACGTGTCGCCGGATACCTGATCGAGGGCCATGTCCCGGCGAGCGACGTGAAACGCCTGCTGGCGGAGAAACCAGACGCCATTGGGCTCAGCGTTCCGGGCATGCCGCTTGGGTCGCCGGGCATGGAGGCAGGCGACCAGCGCGAGCCCTACGAGGTCTTGTTGGTCAAGCGCGACGGTACGACGGAGGTATTCGCCCGGCATTAAGTCCCGGTGATTTCTTCCGTGTAAAAGTGATCACGCTCTAGCCCGCCGCCGGCGTCTTTACCTGCGCCGGCATGGCGTTGCCGTAGCGGTCGCGGAACGCCGCCGTCTCGATCTCCTCGAGTTGGATCTCGCCGGCCATCACTTTGGCCTTCCATGCCTCCTGCGCCGCGTGATTTCCCTGGAGCTCCGGCATCACGTCCTTGGCGAACAGCTCCAGCAACTCGCAGATGTGCTCGTGGGCATTCTTGCCGGCCTGGTTGAGCAGGATCACCTGGTCGATGTGCGAGGTCTCGAACTTGGCGAGTTTGCGCCGCAGCGTCTCCGGCGAGCCGATCAGCCCGCCGCGCAGCGCCGCCTCCTGCGCCGCCGGGTTGGCGCGCTTCCAGGCGTTGTACTCGTCCCACATGTTGACTGCGCCCGGAGCTGGCCGCTGCCGGTTGCTCTGCGCGCCATAGAAGCGCAGCGCGAACTGGAAGAACGTGGCCCCGTCCGCACGCTGGCGCGCCTCCTCGTCGGTCTTGGCGCACATGAAGAAGCTGACCAGCGCGATGTTCGGATTGACGGTATAGTCGGCGAGCTTCTTCAGCCGCTTGGTCATGGCGTTGTAGTAGGCATGCACCCAGGCGTGCGCCGCGTCCGCGCTGACGAACTGAAAGCCGAGCGCACCCAGCCCGCAGCGGCCCGCCCGCTCGATGGTGTCGAGCTGAGAGCACGCCATCCACAGCGGCGGATGCGGCTTCTGGATCGGTTTCGGCACCACGTTGCGCAGCGGAATGTTGAAATACTTGCCGTGATGCTCGCTGCCGCCCGCCTTGAACATGGGCATGATCGCCTGCACGGCTTCCTCGAACACCTCGCGCTTGTCCTCCATCGAGCGGCCGAACGGCTCCAGCTCCGTGATCGACGCGCTCTCGCCCATGCCGAACTCGCAGCGCCCGTTGCTGAGCAGGTCTAGCACCGCCACGCGCTCGGCGACGCGTGCGGGATGGTTGGTGGTGAGCTGTAGGATACCGTGGCCGAGGCGGATGTTCTTGGTGCGCTGGCTTGCCGCGCCGAGGAAGGATTCAGGCGCCGGGCAGTGTGAGTATTCCTCGAGGAAATGGTGCTCCACCATCCAGGCGTAGTCGTAGCCGAGCTTGTCGGCGAGATCGACCTGTGTGAGCGCGTCCTGATAGAGCTTCAGCTCGCCGCCCGCCTCCCACGGCCGCGGCAGCTGCAACTCGTAGAACAATCCGAACTTCATTGCGTTTCTCTCCCGTCGATCCGATCAGAGTTTCCCACTTTCCCTTCTCCCCATTCCCTCGGGGCGAGCGACCTCCGCAGGCGTAGCGAACGTGTGGTCCTTTTGACAAGCCTTATGCGATGGAAAGATCGCCCCAGCTCGCAACGCGGGCGATGCGTAGCGCGATCACAGGGTGGTGCGCGATCTGCATGGTTGCATATTGCGGATAGCGCTCAATCAGCACCGCCTGCGCCGCGTCGTGCTCGGCACCGGCTTCGAGAATCTCGGCGGGGCCGCGCAGCATGACCCAGCCGAGGCGGCTCCAGTCCTCGTCGTAGCGATCGGCGACAAAAGCCGTGGCCGCGTTCTCCAGGATATTGCGCACGCGCTTGAGGCGCATGCCGGCGGCGTGCTTCGGCTTCTCGTCTATGCTGACGTAAAGTGTGTCGTGCAAGATGGTGAAGCCCACGGGCACGACGTGCGGCGCGCCGTGGCGGTCGGCCGTTGCCAGGCGGCCGATCCGTTGATCGAGAAGGAAAGTGCGCTCGCGGTCTGTGAGCATGCCTGGCTCCGCTCCGGTGATACGCGACTATAAGCTTGGCGTATCACCGGCGCGAGCGCGCAGTCAGAGATCGATGCGCTCCGCCGCTACCGCTTTGCGCTCGGTCATGTTGAAGCGGCCCGCATAGATCGGCTTCTCGGCCGTGGTCGGGCCAGGATACTGCACGATGAGGATCTGGCCGCCCGTCTCCGTCTTGAACTCGCCTTCGAAATGCGGATCGGGGTGGAACAGCATGGTGCCGGGCCGATGGCTCTCGCCGTCGATGACGAACGTACCTTCCAGGATGTACCAGACCTGCGCAAACCCGTGATAATGCTCAGGATGATAGGCGCCGGGCTCGAGGCGCAGGATACCCGCATTGGGCTCCGTGGGGCGCTCAGGCCGCGGGTGGAACAGCATCTTGCCGGTCTCGCCCGGCCAGCGGATGGTTTCCCACTCCACATCATCCATATGGCGGGCCTCGTAGGGCAGATGATCCTTGCGGGAGGCTTCCCGTGTCGGTTTCAGATCGGTCATCACGCTTCCTCCTTTGCTCTTTCCATCTTGGCTTTGGGCGTCACGATCTCCCTGCTGCGCGGCAGCGCCCGCCACCACTCCATCGACGTGGGCGTATGCCCGGGCCGTGCCACCGTCATGAGGACGATCGCTGCTGAAGTGCCGAGATTGTCGACGCGATGTGGTTGCTCCGCCGCGAACATGATGCCGTCGCCGGTCTTTGAGGTGAAACCGCTCGGCGCCGACGAAGAAGGCGATCTCGCCGGATAGAACGAAGCAGTGCTCCTGCCCCGGATGGGAAACCATCAGCTTCATGCGCGCCTTGGGCGGGAACACGAGCTGGAACACATCCATGTTGTCGTTAGGCGCGTTGCCGGCGAGGCGCTTCCAGCGATAGCCCGAGGTCGCGATGAGCGCGGCCTTCTCTGCGGATCGATGCACGGCGACTAGGGTGCGCGCTGGACGTGTGCCGTCCTCGAACAGATCCTGCATCGACAGGCCGAGCTTGTCCGCAAGCTGGACAAGGCTGGCAACGGACGCCGAGGCAAGCCCGCGCTCCAGACGCGACAGGAAGGCTTCGGAGAGACCGGCCTCTTTCGCCAAGTGCCGACAGCGTGTAGCCGCGCTCCAGCCGGAGCCCGCGGATGCGCTCGCCGATGCGCGTGGTGACAGAAGAGATCTTGTCGATCTTGCGGGACATGGCATGGGATCATAGGCATCCTTGCATGATTGGCAAGTTAGCTTGCATAGAAGGCAAGGATGCCGGGCGTTTGCCAATCAGCAATGCGCCTTGTGCAACGCCCGCGCCCCGTGCACGAATGGACAAGGCGATGAGCAAGGGAGAAACGCCATGCGGCTCGGACTGCTGCTGCGTTACAAAGGGGATGGCGGGCTCAGAATGGACCTCGTGCACGAGGCCGAGCGGCTCGGCTTCGAGTCGGTTTGGTCGAGCGAGGCTTACGGCAGTGACGCCGTATCGCCGGCGGCGTGGGTGCTGGCGCAGACCAAACGCATCAAGGCTGGCACGGGCATCATGCAGATACCGGCGCGCACACCCGCCTGCGCGGCCATGACGGCGATCGCGCTGCAGGCCATGTCGGGTAACCGCTTCATCATGGGGATCGGGCCGTCGGGGCCGCAGGTGGTGGAGGGCTGGCATGGCGTGCCCTACGGCAAGCCGCTGATGCGCACCAAGGAATACATCGCCATCGTGCGCCAGATCTTCGCGCGCGAGGCGCCGCTGCAGTTCAAGGGTGAGCACTACCAGATCCCGTACACCGGTCCTGGCGCGTCGGGCCTCGGCAAGCCGCTGAAAAGCATCGCCAAGCCCAATCCCAATTTGAAAATCTATACGGCAGCGATCGCGCCTGCGGGTCTGCGCACTGCCGGCGAGGTGGCGGACGGCGTGCTGCCGATCTTCATCAATCCGGAGAAACCGGACGAGGTCGCCAATCACGTGCTGGACGGCATGGCAGCGGCGGGACGTCCGCGCTCGTTGGAGAATTTCGACATTGCGCCGTATGTGCGCGTGGCGATGGGGCCGGATTTGCAGAAGTGCCGTGATGCGTTGAAGCCCGAGCTGGCGCTCTACATCGGCGGCATGGGCGCGCGCTCGAAGAACTTCTACAACGACTACGTGCGCCGGCTCGGCTACGAGACCGAGGCGGTAAAGATCCAGGACGCCTTCCTCGCCGGGCGCAAGGAGGAGGCTATGGCGCTGGTGCCGGACAAGCTGATTGACGACACGGCGTTAGTCGGTCCGCCCGACCGCATCAAGGATCGGCTCAAGGCATGGAAGCAGGGCTCGGCCGGCAACAAGATCGGCACGCTGCTATTGGGCGGGGCCGACGTTGATGCGATGCGCGTGATTGCGGAGGCGGTGGGCTGATGCAAAGTCGAACCGCTCCCAAGTGTTATCCTCGGACTAAGTCCGAGAATCGAGCATCAGAAGGCGCGGCGCGCTTGTGACCCGGAATTCGGATCGCTCGAGGACGAACAAGGCAACAGTAGTCAGGGGTTTCCGATGACCGGAGGGAAACGCCATGACGCTACGCCTCGGATATCTGCTGCCCACTCGCGAGGCCGTGATGGCGGGCCAACCGGAGGCGCGTCCGCTGCTGGAGCTGGCGGAGCACGCAGAGCGATTGGGTCTCGAATTCAATCTGGATCGGGGATTCGCTGCTGGCGCGGCCCAGGCACGATCCGCTGACCTTGCTGGCCGCCGTGGCCGCGCGCACCGAGCGTTGCGAGATCGGCACCGCCGTGCTCTTGCCTGTGTTGCGCAATCCGGTGGTGCTGGCGCATCAGATGGCGACTATCGACCAGGTTGCGCAGGGTCGGCTCATCCTCGGCGTCGGCATCGCGCGTGACGTGCCGAGCATCCGGGCCGAATTTGCTGCGGCGGGCGTGCCGTTCGAGAGCCGGGTTGGGCGCATGCTGGAAGGGCTGCGGCTGTGCCGGGCGTTGTGGAGCGGCAAGGCGGTGGACTGGGACGGGCGCTGGCCGGTGAGGGCGGGCGTGCTCGGGCCGGTGCCGCATCGCGCGGGCGGACCGCCGATCTGGCTGGCCGGCTCCCTCCCGGCAAGCCTCGACCGCATCGCCCGCGAGTTCGACGGCTGGATGCCGAACGACGGTGACGCCGCCGAGTGGGGCCAGCGTTGGGCCGATCTCAAGGCACGGACAAAGACTGCCGGACGCGATCCGGATGCGCTGACGGGATCGGTCTATCTGACAGTGGCCGTGGACGAGGATGCGGAAAAGGCCGATGTGCGGCTCAACGCCTACCTGGAGCAGTATTACGACGCTCCCGCGGCGGTGATGCGGCGTCGGCAAGTCTGTTATGCGGGACCGATTGCAGGGCTGACCGAATGGCTGCAAGGCTATGCTACGGCGGGGGCCCAACACCTGATCGTGCGCTGCGCCGGCGATCACGAGCGGCACCTGGGCATCTTGGCAGCGCTCAAGGCAAAGCTCATGTCCTGATAAAGCATCGTTGGCTGCCGCAACTGGCTCTGGGTCCCGGACAACCGCACGGAACTCCTATTCTGTCAGATCGACACGCCGTGGCCGTGCGGTTTCTGGGATGACACCATTGGGTGCGGCTGTGCCTCCGCAAGACCTGTCATCCCGGGCAAGCGCGGGCCGGTGCGATGTTTATCATGCCCTGCGTGCTTTCCCGCGCGAGACCCGGGACCCAGGGTCCGGTGCCGCAGCCAACGCCAACCGCTCGTCGTCTGCCGGAGTGGTTACTGTTGCTCGTCGGGTTCCTCCGGCCACACTTCTCTTTCCACGGTTCGTGGACTTGCATGCTTGTGGCTGAGCCGCTGCACTCGACGTAGATGCTGAGAACAACTGCTGCGATAATGTAGATTGCAGCTCGACCACGGAGAACGACATTGGCGCTGACACTCGGATACAAGGCCTCGGCCGAGCAGTTCGGACCCTCAGAGCTGCTGGACTATTCCTGCCTGGCGGAAAAGCTGGGCTTCAACTCGGTGTTCATCAGCGATCACTTCCAGCCCTGGCGGCATACGGGCGGACATGCGCCGTTCTCGCTGACATGGCTCGGCGCACTGGGCGCACGCACGGAGCGCATCGTCATGGGCACCAGCGTGCTGACACCCACGTTTCGCACGCATCCCTCGATCGTGGCGCAGGCGTTCGGCACGTTGGGCGCCATGTTTCCGGGCCGCGTGATCCTCGGCATCGGCACCGGCAAATCGTTGAACGAGGTGCCCGCCACCGGCATGCCATGGCCGGAGATGAAGGAGCGCTTCGCCCGCATGCGCGAGGCGGTCACTCTCATTCGCAAGCTGTGGAGCGAGGAGCGCGTGTCGTTCCATGGCGAATTCTACAAGACCGAGAACGCCACCATCTACGACCGGCCGGACAAGCCCGTGCCGATCTACGTGGCGGCAGCCGGACCGCAGGTCGCCAAGTATGCGGGCCGCGCCGGGGACGGGTTCATCTGCACCAGCGGCAAGGCGCCGACGCTCTATACCGAGACCCTGCTGCCGAACGTCGCTGCCGGCATCGAAGCGAGCGGGCGGTCCGGCGATGGCTACGACCGGATGATCGAGATGAAAGTCTCCTTCGATACCGATCGGCAGCGGGCCATGAACGATACGCGGCATTGGGCGGCGCTGGCGCTGAAGCCCGAGGAGAAAATGTCGGTTGAGGATCCGCTGGAGATGGAAAAGCTGTCGGACGCGCTGCCCGTGGAGCGCGCAGCCTCGCGCTGGATCGTCTCGACCGACCCCGACGAGCATGTGGAGAAGATCGGCAGCTACGTCGCGCTCGGCTTCAAGCATCTCGTCTTCCATGCGCCGGGACCCGATCAGAAACGGTTCCTCGAGCTGTACGCCGAGCAGGTTCTGCCGCGCCTGCGCAAGAGGTTCGGGTGACAGCAACGGGTGGCGAGACAGGGCCGGCGCGCCTGGAGCTGATCGCGCTCGTGGGGGTGCCGGTCGTGGCGCAAGGCGACGACCTCGCTGCGCTGACGCTTGCGGCGCTGGCGCGCTCCGACTTGAGCTTGCAGGAGCGAGACGTTCTGGTCGTGGCCCAGAAAATCGTGTCAAAGGCCGAGGGCCGGATGGTGGAGCTCCACTCGGTCGTGCCGAGTGAGCGTGCCATGGCGTTGGGGCGCGAGGTCGCCAAGGATCCGCGGCTGGTCGAGCTGATCCTGTCGGAGACGAAACGCATCGTGCGCAGCGGTCCCGATGTGCTGATCGTGCAGCATCGCTTCGGGTTCGTGAGCGCCAACGCCGGCGTGGATCAGTCCAACGTCGGCCCGCAGGACGGCATCGAGCGGGCATTGCTGCTGCCGCGCGATCCGGACGCGAGCGCGGAGCGACTGCGGGCGGCGCTGCAGAAGGCGCACGGCGCGGACATCGGCGTCGTCATCAACGACAGCTTCGGACGCCCGTGGCGGCTCGGTACGGCCGGTACGGCGATCGGCGTGGCCGGCCTGCCGGCGCTCAAGGACCTGCGCGGGCGGCCTGATCTGCTCGGGCGGACGCTCAGGGTGTCCGTGTCGGCCTTTGCCGACGAGATCGCGGCGGCGGCCTCGCTGCTCATGGGTCAAGGCGACGAGGGCCGGCCGATCGTGCTGGTGCGCGGCCTCGACTGGCACGAGCCGGCCAGTCCGGCCGGCACGCTGCTGCGTCCAGCGAACGAGGACCTGTTCCAGTGAGCGCGAGCAAGCTGAAGCGGGGGCGTGTGCTGGCGCTGTCCGGCGGCATCGGCGGCGCCAAGCTGGCGCTCGGCCTCGCCCACGTGATGCCGCCGGAGCTGCTGACGGTAGTGGCTAATACCGCCGACGACTTCGAGCATCTGGGTCTCGCCATCTCACCCGATATCGACACCCTGATGTACACGCTGGCGGGGCTCGACAATCCGGCGACGGGATGGGGCCGCAAAGATGAGACCTGGACTTTCATGCAGGCGCTGGAGGCGCTCGGCGGCGAGACATGGTTCAAGCTCGGCGACGGTGATCTGGCCGTGCATGTGGAGCGCACGCGGCGCTTGGCGGCCGGCGAAAGCCTGTCCGCCATCACGGCGGACCTGACGCGCAAGCTCGGCATTGGTGTGCGCATCCTGCCGATGTCGGATGACAAAGTGCGCACGCGCCTAGACACCGATGAAGGCCCGCTCGATTTCCAGGACTACTTCGTGCGCCGTCAATGCCGGCCGGCCGTGCGTGGGATCACGTTTGTCGGAGCAGAGACCGCGCGGCCACAGCGCGAGCTGATGGCAGCGCTGGCCGATCCGAACCTGCGTGCGGTGATCATCTGCCCGTCCAATCCGCTCATCAGCATCGAGCCGATCCTGGCCGTGCCTGGCGTGCGCGCGGCATTACGGGACTGTACGGCTCCAGTGGTCGCGGTATCCCCGATCATCGGGGGTCGCGCGGTGAAGGGCCCGACCGTCAAAATGCTGGGCGAGCTCGGCGTCGGGGTGAGCGCGGCCAGCGTGGCACGCCGCTACGCCGACTTGCTGGATGCCTATGTCGTGGAGCCAGAGGATGCGGCCGATGTGGAGCGGCTCGGCCTCGACATGGCGGTCCATACCGCAAGAACAATAATGTCAAGCCTTGCCGATCGCGCCGATCTGGCCCAAGTGGTTCTGGATGTGGCCGACCGGCTCAGCACCGGGTGCCCAAACAGATAGGTCGTCATGACGGCTCTTTGGACCATCGTGCCGGTGAAGGATACGCGGGGCTCCAAGCAGCGGCTCAGCGCATGCCTGACCGGCGAGCAACGCAAAGCACTGGCGCTCGTCATGCTGGAGGACGTGCTGGATGCCATCGCCGCGGCGACCGGGCTTGCCCGCTGTCTCCTCGTCACGATCGATCCGGAGGCCACGGCGCTGGCGGGCCGGCTGGGCGCGCGCGTGCTGACTGAAGGCGCTACCGATGGCCATACCGGAGCGGTGATGGCGGCGGCGCGCCTGCTGGCGGCCGAAGGCGCTGAGGGTTTTATGACGCTGCCTGGCGACGTTCCGAACGTTTCTGCGGCCGAGATCACACAACTGCTGGCGGCGCATCGCGCCTCACCCGCCTTCACCATCGCCCCGGCACACGATGAGCTTGGCTCCAATGCGGTTCTGTGCTCGCCGGCCGACGCGGTACCACTGCGTTTCGGGGACAACAGCTTCTTCCCCCACCTCGATGCCGCGCGGCGCGCTGGCATCGAGCCGACTGTGCTCGACCTGCCCGGCATTGCCTTGGACATTGACACGCCCGAAGATCTGGCGCGCTTTATGGCGCTCGAGCCGCAGGTCCCGACCCGCACCTTCCGCTTCCTGGAAGGCCTATCGGTCCCTCTGACGGCGGGCCAGGACGACCGCGCATGATGTCTGCCGAGATACCAAAGTTGCTGGCGCGCGCGCTGGACGGGAAGCGCCCGGATGCGCGGGCCGCGCTGCTGCTCGCGGAATGCGATGACCTCGACCCGCTGATGCAGGCGGCGGCCGAGCTGCGCGATCGCGGCCACGGCCGGCTCGTATCCTACTCGCGCAAGGTTTTCATTCCCCTCACCAAGCTGTGCCGCGAACTCTTGCCACTACTGCACATTCGCGCATCCGCCGCGCAAGGGTGAGCGCGCTTACCTCACGCCCGAGGAGGTGCTGGCCATCGCCGAGGCGGGCAGGAATGCCGGCTGTCAGGAGGCACTGTTCACGCTCGGCGACAAGCCGGAGCTGCGCTACCGCGTGGCGCGCGAGGAGCTGGCGGCACTCGGCGCGAAGTCGACGCTCGACTACCTCGCGCGCATGTCGGCACTCGTGCTGGAGAGGACAGGCCTGCTGCCGCATGTCAATCCAGGCGTCATGAGCGCCGAGGATATCGCCGCGCTGCGGCTCGTGTCGGTGTCACAGGGCATCATGCTGGAGACGGCGGCGGAGCGGCTGAGCCGAGCGCGGCGGTCCGCACTTCGGCTCGCCCGACAAGGTGCCCGCCGTGCGGCTCGCCACCATCGAGGAAGCGGGCCGGCAGGCGGTGCCGTTCACCAGCGGCATTCTGATCGGCATCGGCGAGACGCGCGCAAGAGCGCATCGAGGCGCTGCTGGCGCTGCGCGACCTGCACGACCGCTATGGGCACATCCAGGAAATCATCATCCAGAACTTCCGCGCCAAGCCGGCAACGAAGATGGCCACAGCGCCCGAGCCGTCGCTCGGCGAGCACGTGTGGACCATCGCGGTGGCACGCATCCTGTTCGGGCCGGAGATGAACATCCAGGCGCCGCCAAACCTGCAGGCCGGATCGCTCGACAAGCTGATCGGCGCCGGCATCAACGACTGGGGCGGCGTGTCGCCGGTGACGCCGGATCACGTCAACCCGGAGGCGCCGTGGCCGGAGCTGGTCGCCCTGGAGAAGCACACGGCGGAGGCCGGCAAGCAGCTCGTGCAGCGGCTGGCCGTATATCCATCGTATGCGCTCGATGCCGCGCGCTGGATCGCACCGAAGCTCGCCCCGAAGGTGTTGAGCACCATCGACGCGGATGGGCTGGCGCGCGGCGAGACCTGGATGGCAGGTACCACCAAAGGCACGCCGGCGGTGCGTTCGCCCGGCGTAGCCGCGGCGCCGGTGGGCGATGATCTGCGGCGCATCGTCGATCGCGCGGTGGAGCGGCCGTGAGTTGAGCGAGGCGGAGGTGGTCCGGTTGTTCGCGGCGCGCGGTGCCGAGTTCGAGCATGTGGTGACAGCGGCCGATGCGCTGCGGCGGGCGACGCGCGGCGACGCGGTGACCTACGTCGTCAACCGCAACATCAACTACACCAACGTCTGCTATTTCCGGTGCCAGTTCTGCGCGTTCTCGAAAGGCAAGATGTCGGAGAACCTGCGGGGGCGGCCCTACGTGCTCGACCTCGATGAGATCGAGCGGCGCACGCTGGAGGCCTGGGAGCGCGGCGCCACCGAGGTGTGCCTGCAGGGCGGCATCCATCCCGAGTACACAGGCGCCACGTATCTCGATATCTGCAAGCGCATCAAGGCGGCGCAGCCCGACATGCACGTGCATGCCTTCTCACCGCTGGAAGTGTGGCAGGGCGCCGCTACGCTGAAGCAGCCGCTGCGCCACTATCTGGCTGAGCTCAAGAGTGCCGGCCTCAGCTCGCTGCCGGGCACCGCTGCCGAGATCCTCGACGACGAGGTTCGCGCTGTCATCTGCCCGGACAAGATCAAGACGGCTGAGTGGCTGTCCGTCATGGAGACCGCGCACGCGGTCGGGCTCAAGTCCACCGCCACCATTATGTTCGGCCACGTTGACCGGCCGGTGCACTGGGCGCGCCACCTGCTGCGCGTGCGCGAGCTGCAATCGCGCACCGGCGGCTTCACCGAGTTCGTGCCGCTGCCGTTCGTGCCGCTGGAGACGCCCATCTATCTCAAAGGCCGCGCGCGCCGCGGGCCGACCTATCGCGAGGCCGTGCTGATGCATGCTGTGGCGCGGCTGGCGCTCCATCCGCACATCACGAGCATCCAGACGTCGTGGGTGAAGATGGGCCGTGACGGAGCCGCGCACTGCCTGCAAGCCGGCGCCAACGACATCGGCGGCACGCTCATGAACGAGAGCATCACGCGCGCGGCCGGCGCCGAGCACGGCCAGGAAATGCCGCCCGAGGCCATGGAAGCTCTGATCCGCAGTCTTGGGCGCACGCCGCGCCAGCGCACGACCTCCTATGGCGTGCCGCCGGCCGAGCGCCAGCGCCAGTCGTTCGACGCGCCGCCGATCGTGGAGCCAGTGAACACGCCAGCGCGCGCGTTCATGCGCTGAGCGTCGCATCTCGCAGCAATGGTTGAACGAACTTCGCGATCGGAAGGACACGAGGAAGTTTATGAATTTAGTCTCCGCTCCTCAACGTTGAAATGGAGTTCGGGTGCTCGTTGTCCTAGGCCATGGTTCACAAGCAATGCCGTCCCCATCCGCATCATGGCGTGTCCAGTAACCAGGTGTTCCGCGGACGGCGGGTGCGAGACCGACAGCCCTTGCGGCGTCGCAGTTGGGGGCGGCCATCAAGTGACGGACGGTCACCGACATCGGCCACGGAGATGTGGCTGCAATCGCCAGACAGGCGCCGCCGAGGATGCCGACAAGTATCCATAGACTTCCCGCCCAACGCCACAACCTGGCACCCCCGCGACGCAGCCACGAAGCGCGATCGAGCTGTCGCGATACTCTCTTGAAGCGATCCCTTAAGCGGTCAGCCTGTTCTTCAGGATCAAGCCGAAGCTCTCTACGGTTCTTGCGGCGAACGGCTTCGCCCCGTTCGCGATGATACGTATCCAGATCCATGGCGCCTGGCTCTACGCCCTAACTCAAGCGAGAAGCCTACGGAGAGAAGCGTTAGCGTCCGATTAAACGAACTATCCGTCTCGGCTCATCGTTAATCTCGCGAACGGAAGGACACTAGGACGTTTCATGCATCTGGTGTGATTCAGATCGATAAATTCGCTCCGGAGACCTGCCGCGACCATCAAGCGAATTTCTCGGTCATCACACTAGTTGACAGCCGCCCTCCCAAACACTTAGACAGCCGCATGCGCAAAGAGATCCATCTTCTCACGGCCCGCTACTATCCGCCGTCGACATAACGGCGGGCGCATACTTTTGCACAACCGCTGCGTATCCGGCGGTTGGCAGAAGGCAAGCATCCGGCATCGCAGCTTCGACGGAGCGACGCGATGCCCTCGGATGTCAACTCTACCCCCACAGTCGGACTGATCGGTTTCGGTGCCTTCGGCAAGCTCATTGCCGCGCATTTGCATCCACATTTCCCGCTCACCATCTACGATCCAATCCAGCCGCAGATCAGCGCTTCTCTCCGTAACCGGGTCCATGTCGGCGACGTTGCGGCCGCAGCGCGCTGCGATATCGTGATCCTTGCCGTCCCGGTCAGCGAGTTGGCGCGCTCCATCAGAAGCGTGCGGCCGCACCTGCGGCCGGGAAGCATCGTTGTGGATGTCGGCTCGGTCAAAGTGAAGCCGGCCAAAGTGATGGCTGCAGAGCTGCCGTCGTTCGTGGATATCGTCGGCACCCATCCTTTGTTCGGACCTCAAAGCGCGCGCGATGGCATCCGAGGTCGAAAGATTGCCATCTGTCCTGTGCGAGGGAATGCGGCCTCGCGCATTGCCGCCTTCCTTCGTCGCGCCCTTGGTTTGCGAGTATTCATCACGACACCCGAGGAGCACGACAGAGAGGCTGCCATTGCGCAAGGCGTGACACACCTCATTGCCAAGGTCCTGGTGCGCATGGAGCCGCTGCCCAAGCGACTGACGACCGCGAGTTTCGATCTCCTCGTGCGGGCGACGGAGATGGTCCGCTACGACGCGGCCAGTGTGTTCCTGGCGATCGAGCAGGACAATCCATACGCTGCAGCGGTGCGCGATCGCTTCTTTGCTCTCGCGGAAGAAACGAGGACAAACCTGGAATGCCAGCCGGGGATCAACAGACGCCGTTGACCCGAAGCCGGCCTGACGACGTGCGCCCGTGCGGAGCCTATTTGATCGGCGAGAACGGGGCCGCCAGCAGGATCTTCGTCTCCTGCCTCACGACCGGGCTGTCGCCCGGCGGCGGCCAGATGCCATCTGCTGTGGCCTTCTTGCGCACGGCAACACGCTCATCGAGACTCTTGTAGGCCCAAATGTGCACCCACTGGTTGAGGCTGCCCACATCGCTGGTGAAGACGCCGGTGAGAGGCGACAGCTTGAGACGGCCGGGGAGGTATTCGCCCCAGCGCTGCGCCATCTGCGGCATGCTTCCGGCCTTCAGTACGTAGCTGCGCATCTCGAAGTAAGGCCCGTTGCTGGAGGGCTCGAGCGGCGGAGAGTAGGGCAGCGCCTCGAACAGCTCCGACTTGGTATCGACCAAGAATTCATGGACCTTCGGTGGCCAGGTGCTGAGCTTGGCCGCTTCGGCGCGAATTTTGCTGCGCTCGAGTGCGTTCTCGTAGGGCCACACGTGGATGACCTGGTTGAGCGGCCCGATCTCCGTGTACCAGAATGCAGCAAGCTTGGAGAGCTTGTGCCTTGGTTCGAGCGCATCGCCGAAGCGCTTCAGGAATTCGGGAACTGTACGCGGATGCAATGTGTAGGTGCGAAACTCATAGATCATGGGGTCAAGACCTTTCTGGTGACACGGACGGAATGTTCGCACCCTTGGCTGCAATCGACAATCTCTTGCTCGCAGAGCCTTGGTCCACCTTGAAGATGGAGATGTCGGGACGGGCATATGTCCCCGCGTGACGGCGCCAGTTGCCCGCAACCCCACCAGATGACATCCTCGGCATCGAACAGAGCTGGATTGTGCCTTCCGGGCACTGATGGAGGAATACGCAATGGACATCGGCAAGCTCGGCGTGTGGGCCTCGTTAGACGGACTGCCGGGCACAGAGGTGCTCGCGTTCGCCAAGCGCGTCGAGGCGCGCGGCTACAAGACGCTGTGGATGCCCGAGAGCCGCGGCCGCAACGTGTTCGTCAGCTCGGCATGGCTGCTGGCCGGCACGTCGAAGCTGATCATCGCGCCCGGCATCGCCAACATCTACGCG
This sequence comes from uncultured Alphaproteobacteria bacterium, assembly GCA_963806735.1. Taxonomy (GTDB): domain Bacteria; phylum Pseudomonadota; class Alphaproteobacteria; order Rhizobiales; family Hyphomicrobiaceae; genus CADEFX01. The sequence continues at coordinate 313,712 of CAWEBE010000003.1, forward strand.
CGCGACGCGGTAGCGACGGCGAGCGGACAGCTTTCGCTCAATGAATTTTCCGGTGGGCGGTTCCTGCTGGGCCTCGGCGTCTCGCACGTGCCGACGGTCGAAGGCATCCGCGGCCACACCTATGGCAAGCCGGTGGCGACCATGCGCGCCTATCTCGAGGCCATGCGCGCCGCCCCCTACCAGGCGCCACCGCCAAAAGAGAAGCCGCTGACGATCCTGGCCGCGCTCGGCCCCAACATGCTGAAGCTGTCGGCGGAGATGGCGGACGGCTCGCACCCCTATTGCGTGACGCCCGAGCACACGGCGCAAGCGCGCAAAATCATGGGTCCCGGCAAGCTGTTGTGCCCCGAGCAGATGGTGCTGCTGCAGACCGATCCGACCGAGGCCCGGCGTGCGGCGCGCATCGCGCTGTCGCGCTATATGGCGCTGGAGAACTATGTCAACAACTGGCGCCGGCTCGGCTTCACCGACGCGGACTTTGCCGGACAAGGCTCGGACAGGCTGGTGGACGCCAATATCATCTGGGGCGACGAGGGCGCCATCCGCAAGCGCGTTCAGCAGCACTGGGACGCGGGCGCCGACCATGTGTGCATCCAGCCGATCGGCATCGACGGCTCTCGGCAGGTGATCGACGAGCGCATCCTCGATCTGCTGGCGCCGGCAAAGGTGTGAGGCGACACACGCCCCACACGCATGATAGGGTTTTGCTTACAGATCACATGGGCACTCGGCCTTTGTCGCGGCAGGAGCCCGCCAACCTGCGGAGGAAATACGCATGCGCGTAGGCGTCTTCTACTTTCCGACCGACTACGGCATCCATCCCGGCGAGCTTGGCCGCGCGCTCGAGGAGCGCGGCTTCGACTCGGTGTATGTCCCCGAGCACACGCATATTCCGACTAGCCGCAAGAGCCCGTTCCCCGGTGGCGGTGAGCTCCCCAAGCGTTACGCGCACACGCACGATCCCTTCGTTGCGCTCTCCTTCGTCGGCGCGGCCACCAAGAAGCTGAAGCTCGGCACCGGCATCTGCCTCTTGCCCCAGCGCGATCCCATCGCCACGGCCAAATGCGTGGCGAGCCTCGACCAGCTTTCGGGCGGGCGCGTGGTGTTCGGCATCGGCGCCGGCTGGAATATGGACGAGATGGAGAACCACGGCGGCCGCTTCGCCGACCGCTACAAAATAATGAGCGATCGCATGAAGGCCATGAAGGCGATCTGGACCCAGGAGGCAGCGCAGTATCACGGCGAGTTCGCCAATTTCGATCCGATGTGGTCGTGGCCGAAGCCGGTGCAGAAGCCGCATCCGCCGATCCTGCTCGGTGGTGAGACCGACTACACGCTGAAGCGCATCGTCGAGTACGGCGACGGCTGGATTCCGCGTCCCGGCCGTGATGGCTGGGAGCCAAAGAGCGCGGTGGAGCGCTTGAGCAAGGCGGCGAAGGCGGCCGGACGTGATCCCAAGTCGCTGCAGATCGTGGTGTTCCGTGCGCCCGCCGACGCCGAGGCGCTGAAGCCCTATCGCGACACTAAAATCGACAGCGTGCTGTTCGACCTGCCGGATGTCAGCCGTGACGAGATTCTCAGCACGCTCGACAAGTACGCCAAGCTGATCTGAGGGCATCGGCATGGGCATCGCCGTCGGCCTCGGGCTCATGGAGTTTCCGTTTGCCGATGCCGGCGGCTACTGGCGTTTCGTCGACATGTGCGAGGCGGGCGGCGTCGATTCGCTGTGGCAGACCGATCGCCTCGTCAGTCGCCAGCCGATCCTCGAATGCATGACGGCGATCGCCGCAGTGGCCGGCCGCACGCGGCGTCTCAAGTTCGGCATGAACGTGGTGTCATTGGCGTTGCGCGATCCCGTGCTGGTCGCCAAGCAGTGCGCCACCATCGACGTGCTGTCGGAGGGGCGGTTGCTCCCGGCATTTGGCGTCGGCAGTCCGCTGGCACCGGAGTGGGCGACACTCAACCTCGACACCAAGACGCGTGGAGCGCGCACCGACGAGGGCCTGGAGATCATCCGCCGCCTGTGGGCGGAGGACAGCGTCGATTTTGAAGGCAAGCACTTCCGGCTGGCTGGCGCGTCCATCTCACCTAAGCCGGTACAACCCGATCTCCCCATGTGGATCGGCGGCTCGACCGACGCAGCCGTGAAGCGCACGGCGCGCTTCGGCACCGGCTGGCAGGCGGGCCCCGAGACGCCGGCCGAGGCGGCGCGCATGGTGGCGGCCATCCGCGCTGCTGTCGTCGAGGCCGGCCGCAGCATCGACGACGATCACTACGGCTCCGGCTTCCCGTTCTACTTCGGCAAGCCGGACGACGCCCCGTTGCATCGCGCCATGGAGGCTTATCGCCTGCGCACCAAGCGCGATCCGCTCGGCTACTTTGCCGTTGGTGACGCGGACGCAATTCTCGCGCGCATCGCCGACTATGTGGACGCCGGCGTCTCCAAGTTCGTGCTGCGCCCCGCCGTGCAGGGTGACGATGCCGTGCTCGCGCAAACCCGCCGCCTCATCGACGAGGTGCTGCCCCGCGTCACCTCCCGCTGGCCGCGGATGGCGAAGGTTGGTGTGTAAAGCTTCGGCTACGCGTGTAGTGACTCGATGCCGGCATTTCAAGTTCTGAGTCATCCTCGGACTTGGTCCGAGGACCCATCCCTCCACACGCGCAATGTTATGAGATCGCGGCGACGTTTCCGCGAGCATCTGCGTCTAACATACGCGGGACGATGGATCCTCGGGACAAGCCCGAGGATGACACTACGGAGTCGGTCATGCCTACACCACACCCTTCTCCTTCAACCCGCGCATATCCGCAGCGCTCACGCCGCACAGCTCGCCGAGCAGCGCCTCGGTATGCTCGCCGAGCTTGGGCGGACGCGTCAGCTCCACAGGCGAGTCCGACAACTTGATCGGGGAGCCCACGGTCTGATACGTGCGCCCGCTCGTCGGCTCCTCGAGATCGACCACCATGCCACGCGCTCTCAGGTGCGGATCGGCCAGCACCTCGGCCGTGTCCTGGCAGGCGCCGCACGGTACGCCGGCATCGCCCATCAACTTCATCACCTCGTGCTTGGTGTGCTTCTTCGTCCACGCCTCGACGATGGCATCGAGTGCCGCACGGTTCTCATAGCGCGCTGCCGGCGTCTTGAAGCGTTGATCCTCCGCCAGCTCCGGTTGCCCCATCACTTGGAGAACTGCCGGCCACATCTGCGGTTGTGCATAGAGGAACACGTAGTCGTTCGGCCCGCCCGGTGCGCAGGCATAGGTCGTGCCCGGTGAGTTGCGGCCGAGCTGATTGCCGGTGCGCTCCAGCGGCCCGCCGTAGCGCTGATGGTCGCGCAGGCTGACGCGGATCAGGTTCACCACCGAGTCCTGCATGGAGACTTCCACGTGCTGGCCGCGCCCGGTCGCGTGGCGCTGCTGCAGCGCCGTCAGGATGCCGATGGCCATGTGCATGCCGGTCCCCGAGTTCCCGATCGCCGGCCACACGTAGGTCGGCGGCTTGTCGGGAAAGCCGGTGACGCACATGGCGCCGCCCATCGCCTGTGCGATCGGCTCGAAGCTCTTGAAGTGGCTGTAGGGACCATAGGTGCCGAAGCCCTTGATGGTGGCGTAGATGAGCTTCGGGTTCAGCTTGGAAACCGCGTCGTAGCCAAACCCCAGCCGCTCGAGCGCGCCGGGGCCAAAGTTCTCGATCAGCACGTCCGACTTGGCGATCACCTGCCGGAACAGCTCCTTGCCCGTATCACTCTTGAGATTGAGTGTCAGGCTGCGCTTGTTGGCGTTGAAGACATGAAAGAACAGCCCGTCGTTGCTCTGGCTGCGCGCCACGTCACCGCCCTTCGGGTCCTCCAGCTTGATCACATCGGCGCCGAAAAACGCCAGCATCTGCGCGCAGGCCGGGCCCGCCTGGTTGTGGGTCATGTCGATGACCCGGATGCCTGACAGGGCCTGCTGCATGGTTGCGTCCTCCGATTTTCAACGTTTCTCTGCGATCAGCCTACACTGTACTCGGCAGCGCGTCGCGGATCAGGCGGCCGAACACCACCATCTCGGGGCTCGTGCGGCGATAGGTGGCGAGCGCATCCAGCACGCGCGCATGATCGAGGCCGGTTGGCATCGTCCGTGCTTTCGAGCTCGCCGGCAGGCGCGCAAAGATGTTCGGCACTGCCGCGTCGATGCGTGAGCGCAGCAGGTCGTAGGCGGCATGTGTCTCAGCCGCTGCATTGCGTGGCGCCAGCACCACCGACAGATGCGCCATAAGGCCCGGCCAATGTCCCAGCATCCGGTAGAGGCCCGGCACGAAAGGTCCGTCCGCCGTCGTCGCAGCAAAGCGCATCAGAACGGCGCGCTGCGCCTCATCGAGCGCGGCCATGTCCACCAGCTTCGGCGGCGCAGGCAGCGCCTGGGGCGGTGACCAGGCACTCGCCTTGGTGCCGTCGGCCTTCGGCTTGTCGCCTGCGAGCAGCATCTTCAAGAGTGCCGCAAACATCATGTTGGCCGGTGCCACGCGCACGAACCCCTCACAGGTCGCACGCGCCGCGGCTTCTGCGCTCGCATCGACACCCAATACACGCAGCGCCTCGCGCGAGATTGGCGCCATGGGCGCGACGGGCAGGTCTGCTGCCAGCTGCCAGCTCGTCTCCTGGGCACTGCCATCGCGAAACGCCGGCGCCACCGTGCCCCACGCCCATTCCAGCAATCCAGGCGTCGTCGCCAGATGCCGGTAAATGGCGGAGACGTACGGCACCGCGAACAGCCGCCGCACCTCCGCGAAAATATCCGCGATCTCGCCGGTCGCTTTCGCCTCGCTCAACTCCGCCAGCATGCCCAGATCCTCCCTAGTGTGATGATCGAGAAAATTCGCCTGTACTCGCGGCATGTTTCCTGAGCGATTTCTCGATCTGAATCACACTAGCATCCTAAGCTTTCTGGTGTCCTTTCGATCGCGAAGGTCGCTGAGTGCTTGCGGCAAATGCCGACGAACTTCGCGATCGGGACACCAGTCTCATCCACTGCTGCGCGGCACGCTACGCATGAGCCACGCCAACGGCACTGCGAGGGCTGCAGTGAAAGAAAACAAATAGAACGCGTTGATGTAGCCAATCATCGCCGCCTGCCGCTGCACCTCGCCCGACAGCACCATGAGACCACTGGGCGTGGCCATGGTCCACAGTCCCATGACCTCCGGATAGGCCAGCGTCTTGTTGAAGGGTGTCAGGAACTCGGTCATGGTCGCGTAGTTGCCGGCGGACGAGCGCAGCATCAGCACCACGCTGGCGGAGATGAACAGGCTCGAGCCGAAGCTGCGCACGAGGTGAAACACACCGGTTGCCTCGGTGATGCGCGGCTGCGGCAGCGTGGCGAAGGCCAGCACCATCATGGGCGTGAAAGCCAGCCCGAAGCCGAAACCCTGCAGCACGTTGGTCCAGAACACGTCGAAGTTCGTCATGTTGATGTCGAGCTGTGCCATCGCCCAGCCCGAGATCGCCTGTGTTGCCAGTCCGCACGACACCGCCAAGCGCGGATTCCATCGCGTGAACGGCACCACGATCAGGAACGACAGCCAGTTGCCGATGCCGCGCGCCGCCAGCAGCATGCCGACCATGCTGTCGGGATAGCCGCGCAGGTCGTGCAGCAGAATGGGGAACAGCACCATGGGCGTGAAGCTCAGCGCGCCCATGACGAAGGACAGCATGAGGCCAATGGAGAAATTGCGATCGAGCAGCAGGCGCGGGTCCAGGAACGGGCGCTTGGCCGTCAGGCTGTGCACCACGAATATCCACAGGCACAGCACCACGATGCCGGCCTCGATCCAAATCTCCGTCGACTCGAACCAGTCCAGCCGCTGACCCCGGTCGATGATGAGCTGCGCCGCCGCAATCGCCAGCGAGAGCGCGATGAAGCCGGTCCAGTCGAACTCGGCCTGTTTGCGCTCCGTGTGCTCGGAGAGCGCGAACCACACGGCCGTCATGGCCGCAATGCCCGGCGGCACGATCATGAAGAACGCGCCGCGCCAGCTGTATTCCTCGGCAATCATGCTGCCCACGACCGGTCCCATTACCGGGCCCGCCACGCTGCCCACGCCCCACAGCATCATGACCAGCGCGTGCATGTGGCGCGGGAACGTCGCCAGCAGAACGGCCTGGCCCATCGGCATGATCGGCGCGCCGAACACGCCCTGGCCGACGCGATAGAGCACCAGCGTCTCCAGGCTCGTGGCCAGCCCGCACAAGAGCGAGCACACCGTGAAGCCGGTCACGGAAAAGAACAGCAGGTTGCGCCAGCCGAGCCGGTTGGCGAGCCAGCCGGTCATGGGTGTGGCGACCGCGGTCGCCACCAGGTTCGAGGTCACCACCCAGGCGATCTGGTCGGGCGTCGCCGAGAACGTACCCCGCATCTGCGGCAGCACCACGTTGACCAGCGTGATGGTCATGCCGAACAGCAGCGTGGTGAGCGGCACCATCGCCATAATGAGCCATTGCCGGCCGCCGATGCTGGATAGGCCGGCCTCACCCGCGGTGGCGGTCATCGCCTGGGATGCGCTCCTGCCCTCAGGCGTTGACCTGCCGGATCACGCCGGCGCATTTGTCGAGAAGCGGCAGGACCTCGTCCGCCTTGGCCGCCGGTAGCTGGAAGATGATGCGGGAGACGCCGGCATCCCCATATTTTTTGATGAGGTCGGCGTCCTGCGCCACGCCCCAGACCGAGATCGGAATGCTGGCGGGGTCGCGCCCGGCGTCGGTCACCATCTTGCGGAATTCCGGCAGCAGCGGCAGCAGCTCGGGATAGGCGGGCCGGCGCGCGTGCGGCAGCCAGCCGTCGCCGTAGGCGATGGCGCGGCGCACCGAATAGGGGAAGGCGCCGCCGACGATGATCGGCGGATGCGGCTTCTGCACCGGCTTCGGCCACATCATCATGGGCGGAAAGTTGACGAACCGGCCGCTGAACTCTGGCTTGGACTTGGTCCAGATCACCTTCATGGCCTCGATGCGCTCCTGCATCAGCGAGAAGCGCGTCTTGAACTCGGTGCCGTGATCGGCCATCTCCTCCGCGTTCCAGCCGCCGCCGACGCCGAACAGGAAACGCCCATCCGAGATCTGGTCCAGGCTTGCCACCTCCTTGGCCGTATGAATCGGGTCGCGCTGGATGACGAGGCAGATGCCGGTGCCGAGCTTCAGTTTCTTTGTGGCAACTGCTGCCGCTGTAAGCGTCACGAACGGGTCCATGACGTCGTAGTACATCTTCGGCACCTCGCCGCCCGAGGGGAACGGCGACTTGCGCGAGAGGGGAATGTGCGAGTGCTCCGGCGCCCACAGCGATTCGAACCCGCGCTCCTCCAGCGCGCGCCCGAGGTCGACAGGTCCGATGGAATAGTCCGTGAAAAAGATCGCTGCCCCGAAGTCCATGTTTCCTCCGTCTGATGCAGGTTTGTTGAGGCTCAGCCTAGCCCAACTGCCGCCCTGTCGCGACCGGCAGTTATGGGCCCCGGCCGTGCGCTGAGGTAGGGCCTGTCGTGCCGCGCGCGCATGCGGTCTGGTCATGCAGGCGTCGCCGCGGTGTGGCAGTATATTGATGCGGAACAAGAAGGGGAAATTGCATAGCGCTCGAGCTGACGCCGTTTGTGTCTCACGATCGTAGCTTCGGACCTGGAACAGATGCATCGTCCTGCGTAATACTTAGCGGCATGAACGGTGCTTGATTGTGTTGTTGGGGGCTGTGTGATGGCGGACAGGGGGATGATCGCCGCGCTTTTAGTCGTACTGGCGGCATTTGGCATTTCTTGTGGGACCGCTGGTGCTCAGGAAGACACTGATGCGATCACTTCAAATGTCCCATCTGAGGGCAGGTCGACACCGCAGAGAGCCGCACAGGACGAATGTGATCGGTTGGCTGCTCACCCGACTGATCCCCGCGCCCATGCGCGAGGGGTAGAGCTTGCGAAAATCGAGGTTGAGGCTGCGATAGTGGCGTGCACGGCAGCCCTTCACGACAATCCCGACGGGATACGCTTCATCTACCAGCTTGGACGCGCGAATGATGCCGGGCGACGCTACGAGCGAGCACGTGAGCTTTACACCACAGCGGGTGAACTCGGTTACCCGATGGCAATGATAGGGCTCAGTTTGCTGGTCGAGCGTGGCCAAGGCGGGCCGCATGATCTTGCAGCCGCCAGCGCATGGGCAGAGCGAGCGACTACGACTGGTTTGCCGCTGGCCTTTTCACGTTTGAGCTTCTTCTACCGTTATGGGCTCGGCGTTCCTTACGATCCGGTTCGTGCCTTCGAGCTGGCAACACGTGCGGCCGAGTTGGATTGGCCTGCGGGTATGCGCCAGATGGCTGAGGCCCTTAAGGACGGCGCCGGCGTGGCGAAGGATGAAGTGGTCGCGCAGGGATGGTATCGGGCTGCTCTCGAAATCGAACGCGGTCGCGCTGAGCAAGGGCTCGCCAACGCAATGTTGGCAATCGGCTGGGCCTACGAGCAGGGCGCAGGCGTGGAGCGCGACGACGCTGCGGCAATGACTTGGTACACGAAGGCTGCCAACGCCGGAAATGAAAGTGCCCTCCAGAATATCGGGTGGCTGTATGAGAGCGGTCGCGGGGTCGAAAAGGACCTGGTCGCTGCTTGCGACTGGTACGAGAGGGCGGCTGCGGGTGGTTCGCCCGGGGCGATCAGAGCTCTCGGGTGGTGCTATGAAACGGGCAATGGCCGAACCCAAGACCACGCGCGAGCCCGTGAACTCTACGAACGCGCAACGGAGGGAGGCGATCGGTTCGCGCCGCGAAACCTCGGCTGGATGTACAATGAGGGCCGCGGTGTCGAGCGCGACCAAAGCAAGGCTGCCGCTCTGTTCCGCCTCTCGGCGACGAGAGGCCACGCGGATGGGATGGTCAGGTACGGCTACGCGCTCGATCACGGGCAAGGGGTGAGCGCCAACGCGCAAGAGGCGTGCGACTGGTACGAGAAAGCTGCGGGCCTCGGCGACGCTATGGGCATGAACAACCTGGGGGCATGCTTCGCCAACGGTACCGGACGGCCCACCAATCTTCAGATGGCCGTTGAGTGGTATGAGCGTGCGGCCGCATTGCGAAATGGACTGGCGCTGAAAAACCTCGGCGATCTTTATGCAGTCGGCAAAGGCATTCCGCGCGATGAGGCGAAGGCGACCGACTACTACCGGCGCTCAGCCGAAGCTGGAACGCCGAGCGGAATGATCAGATATGGATTCATGCTCGATCACGGTTCCGGCGTTGCGACGAACCACGCGTTGGCATGTGAGTGGTACGAAAAGGCAGCAAATCTCAAGAACGCCCGTGGAATGAACAATCTGGGAGCGTGCTTAGCATACGGTGAGGGCCGTCCCATCGACCTCGAGAAAGGTCGAAGCTGGTACGAGCGGTCGACCGAACTCGGCGACGGCCTCGCGATGAAGAACCTGGGCGATCTTTATGCAGCTGGCAGCGGCGTTGCGCGCGATCTGGCGAAGGCGGCGAAGTATTATCAGCAATCGGCTGAGGCCGATGAGCCCACCGGTATGGTCGAGTATGGATTCGTACTCTACGGCGGCGTGAGTGTTACCAAGAACCAGGAACTGGCATGCGACTGGTTTGAGAAGGCAGCAAATCTCAAGAACGCCCACGGAATGAACAACATCGGGTCATGTTTTGCCGACGGCGACGGTCGCCCTCGATAAAGCGCGCAGCTGGTACGAGCAATCGGCTGCGCTCGGTGACGGCCTCGCGATGAAGAACCTCGGTGATTTCATGCGGCCGGCAGAGGCGTAGTGCGCGATCTGGCGAAGGCGGCGAAGTACTACCAGCAATCGGCTGAGGCCGGTGAACCGAAGGGAATGGTCGGCTATGCCCAAACGCTCCTGTTAGGCCTCGCTGGCGCAAAGAACGAAAAAGACGCCTGCCAGTGGTATGAGAAGGCTGCCAAGTCTGGCGAGGCCAACGCGGTCAATGCGGTTGGCGCCTGTCATGAGAACGGCTTTGGGCGCAAGCGTGATCTCAAAGGCGCCATGCAGTGGTACCAGCGGTCGGCTGAGCTTGGAAACAGCACAGCGATGCGAAACCTGGCGCGTCTCAACGATGCCGGCATCGGGACACCGCGTGATGCGCGAGCGGCAGCGGCATGGCTGCGCAAAGCCTTGCGTCTGGTGCGCAGGCCATTCTCAACGATTTGATCTCGACTCCTGGCATCTGGAATAAGGCTACCTACCAAGAGCTGCAGAGGCTCTTGAAAGACGAGGGCCTTTATAGCGGGCAAGTTGACGGCATTCCCAACGCAGAGTTCGATGACGTTCTTTGGACACGAGCAGCAGCATCAGCCGACGATGGCGAGACCAGGCTCAAGCAGGAATTTGTTCGCGTGCCCCTCTCGGGCGCCCCCCGCGGTCTTCTCGTCCGCGTGTGTCGTAGTGCGCCAGTGAAGCCGCAGCCGTTGATCGTGATCAATCACGGCTTGACTACCGTCACCTCGGAGCGCCGTCGCATGCGCCCCGAAGCCTGCGGACCCGTGGCTGAGTTCTTCGCTTCGCTCGGCTACGTTGTGGCCTATCCATTGCGCCGCGGCTATGGCGAGACAGGCGGCACTTTTGCGGAGGGTGGATCCGGGTTCTGCTCGACGAACACCGAATTTGCTTCTGCCGGGTATGCCACCGCAGACGACATCGAGGCTGTGGTTAAGTCTATGACCGCGCGGGAAGACGTTGTTCGTGACCAGACCGTCGTCCTCGGCCACTCAGGCGGCGGGTGGGGAAGTATCGCTCTCGCAAGCCGGAGTCCGAAAGGCATTGCCTCTTACATCAATTTCTCTGGCGGGCATGGCACCAGAAAAGGAAAGCCCAACGGCAATTGCGGGCATGGGCCGCTGACGGCGGCTGTAACCAAATTCGGCAAAAGCGCCCGCCAGCCTATGCTGTGGCTCTATGTAGAGAACGACACGTTCATCGGGCCTTCTCTCGCTAGGCGCATGCACGAGGCGTTTACTCGTGCTGGAGGCAAAGCGCGTCTCGAGCTGATGCTGCCATATGAGAACGAGGGACACTATCTCTTCTCGGATGACGGCATCAGCGTTTGGGGTCCGGTTATCGAGAAATGGCTGACACGCACTTCACCCTCGTGAGGGGGGCATGGCAACGAGTTGTAATCGGGGAGGAATGAGTGCGTCGATTGCTCGAGGCCGTTGGTTGGCCACTCAAGTCGTTGAAGCTCGCAGCCTGCTACGCGATTCTGGAGCGCTTGTTGTCGGCTTCGGTGCGCCTGCGGACGCACAGGCGCAATCGGTTCGCATCGTCGCGCTTGGGGCCAGCAACACGAACGGCAAGGGAGTCTCGCGCTCGCAGGCATATCCTGCCCATCTGCAGGCTTTGTTGAAGCAGAAGGGTGTTGATGCGGTCGTAACCAATGCCGGCATCGACGGTGACACGACGGGCGGCATGCTGGCGCGCTTGGGCAGTGCGGTGCCGGCAGGAACCCAGGTCGTGATCCTTCAGCCCGGAGGCAATGATAAGCGCCGCGGCCAGGAAGGGCAGCGGGCTGGCAACATCGCCAAGATACGCGGTCAGCTCGTGGCGCGCGGTGTGAAAGTAATCGTGATGGAAAACGACGCGTTCCGGGCGGTGCCCCAGAGCGAGCGTGCCGCCGACGGAGTGCACTTCACGCCGCGTGGCTACGCCATTCTCGCGCAGAATATCCTGCCGCAGGTTCTGGCAGCGGTCGGCAAGTGAGGGTGGAACTCGTCAAACCACCTGACCACACGGCAAGTTGAAAAGCGGCGGGTCGCGACAATTCGGCGCGCATCATCCGCCCTGCTGCGCCAAGATGCCTGCCAACCCGCGCCTGAGCTGGGGCAGCTCTCTTCCCGCCATGGCCATTGTTTCTGGTGGAACAGCGGCAACCCCGCAACCGGCTAACGTGCGAACCGGTTTTGGTTGTTTCACAGGCCAAGCGCCGCAGCTTCAAAGCAGCGACTTGGCCCAGAACGGGAAACTCGTCATGCAGAAGATCGCCGTTATCGGGGCGACGGGAATGCTCGGCCTGCCGGTCGTCGAGGAGCTGGTGAATGCGGGTTTCCAGGTGACCGCCTTGGTCCGCGACCCTCAGAGCGCGATGCAGCGTCTGCCGGCGGATGTGAGGATCGTGCAAGCAGATGTGCGCGACATCGAGAGCCTGGAGGCCGGGCTGAGCGGTCAGGACGCGGTTTATCTGAACCTGTCCATCGCGCCATCCGCCAGGGAGGGTGACTTCCACACCGAGAAGGAAGGTCTCGACAACATCATCGCCGCCTCGCGTGGCGCAGGGATCAAGCGGATCGCATATCTCTCGGCGATGATCGAGCAGCTCAACCCGGACCGGTGGTGGGGCATCGACATCTGGAGAAAGGCCATCGCCCGCATCAAGGCCTCCGGCATCTCCTACACCATCTTCTACGCCACGAACTTCATGGAGACGTTGCCGCAAAAGCACATGTGCGGGCACACGCTTTCGCTGGTGGGAACGGCGCAATATCCCAACTACTGGATTGCGGCGCGCGACTATGCGCTGCAGGTCGCCAGATCGTTCCGGATGGCCAGGGCCACGAACCGCGAATACTTCGTGCAAGGTCCCGTGCCGCTCACCTATGACGAGGCTACCATCAGGTTTGCGAGAAGCTTCGGGCGGCGACTGTTCGTCTTCAGAATTCCGCTTTCCGTTCTCAAGTGGCTCGGCACGTTCTCACGGCAGGCCAACTTCAGCGCCAACATCCTCGAAGCCGTCCTGGCATATCCCGAGAAGTTCAAAGCCCACAGGACGTGGAAGGAGCTCGGCAGACCCGCCACGACGGTGGAGGCATTCGCGAGAGGGCTCAGGGTTTGAGTTTCACGCTTCTCTGTGTTGCTTCGATCCCTCGATCGCCCAGCGCATCAGAGCCCATGCGCTGCCACCCGTGGCCATGCCGAGCAGGTAGATCACCGTCATCAGAAACGCCAACGGCGCACTCATCCTGAGACCGAGGAACGAGATCGTGACGCTCTGCAGGTTCTGAAGCGCGAAAATCAACATCGCAGCGACGAGAGTTGCAATCAAGGCCATGTGTATCCACCGCATGCTCAACCTCCCTGCGGTCCTAGTTGACGCCGGGTCATGTCCTGGCGAGACAACGTCGGGTTCTCCCTCTATCATCTCCGTCTATTGTCAAACTCCCTATCGGGACAAACCCCGAACTTTGCCAGAGAACACTGGTGGTGTTTGGGTCAAGACCAGCCCCGTTGGCATGCCGCCAGCGTGGCCCTATCATCGCCATGCGTCGAGGTAAGGGTTCTCCCCGACCCTTGAACCCCGGAGGCTGCACCATGGCCATGTCCGTAACGCCGCTTACGCCTGCCGTCGGCGCCGAAGTCAAAGGCGTCGATCTCGCTGCTATCACAGATGCCGAGTTCGCCGAGATCGAGCGGGCGTGGCACCGCCATTCCGCGCTGTTGTTCCGCGGCCAGAAGATCAACGACGACGATCTGCTGGCCTTCAGCCGCCGGCTCGGCGAGCTCGATACGCCGCCCAACCAGGAGCGCGGGCGCCAGACCCCGATCGGCTATCCCGACATCTATGTGGTCTCCAACGTGCTCGACGAGAAAGGCGAGCCGATCGGCGCGCTCGGCGCTGGCGAAGCCGTCTGGCACACAGACATGAGCTATCTCGAGCTGCCGCCCGACGCGTCCATGCTCTATGCGCTGGAGATCCCGCCGCACGGCGGCAACACCTCTGTGTGCGGTATGGAAGCCGTATGGGCAACCTTGCCGGCAGACTTGAAGGCGCAAGTTCAAGGCCGGCGCATCAAGCACGACGGCACCTACAACAGCGGCGGCTACCTGCGCAAAGGCGTGACGCCGACCGACGATCCGCACAAGGCGCCCGGCGCCTGGCATCCTGCGGTGTGCGCGAACCCGGCGACGGGTGCGCCGTGCCTCTATCTTGGCCGCCGCCGCAATTCCTATGTCGAGGGCCTGTCCAAGACAGAGTCGGACACGCTGCTCGACCGGCTGTGGACGCACGTCGGTAGTCGCGAGACCACCTATGAGCACGAGTGGCGCGTCGGCGACCTGCTGCTGTGGGACAATCGCTCGACCATGCACCGGCGCGATCCCTTCGATGCGAAAGCGCGCCGCGTCATGCATCGCACGCAGATCAAGGGCAAGGTTGCGCCGCGCGCCTATTTGGTCGCGGCCTGATCCGGCACGCGCGATGCGTGCGTCCGGACCGAAGCTAGAGCGCGATCGCCTCACATGGAAGCACTGCCGCTTCCATGTGTCCGCGCGTAGCGCGGCTCCGCCGCGCCGCGTGAATCGCACTCTAAACTATAAGTGTAGAGCAGGATTCACGCTTCGGCCGAGGCGCCTTGAGTGAAGCAAGGTGATTCAATCCGAAGCGATCCTGCTCTAGCGTGATGATCGAGAAATTCGCTTTTTGCGTTCGGCATGCTCCCGAGCGAATTTCTCGATCTGAATCGCGCTAGATCCGTGCCGGAGATTTCGCGCGTACCCGCTTTGAGCGGGTGGCGAGGCGGGGGAGGCGGACATGACGCTGCTGGGGAGGCGGGGTCTGACGGCGGCGCTGGTGGCGTTGCTCGGGCTGCTCATGCCAACTCTCGAGGCGCATGGGGGCCTCGTCTGCCGGACGCATGGCCACAGCGGGACCGGCACGGCTTATCTGTTTCGTTCGTACGCCGAGACCGAGGCCCGTCAGCGTTGGATGCAGCAGGTGGTTGCACACGATGGCACCGCTTGGGCGGCTTGGAACGCTGCGCACAACCGCAGCGCCAACTGCCAGCGCAACGTGTGGTTTCGCTGGACCTGCACGGCCACGGGCGAGCCGTGCCGTGAAGTGGCGGGCTCGGCCGATCGCCTGCTCATCGCGCCGCCGCGCCGGGATCCGTCCGTCAAGCTCGACGTCAATATCCCGCTCACGGCCACGGGCACGCCGTTCCGCGCCATGCTGGTGCTGCTGCCGGGCGGGCACGGCCGCATTGCGCTCACCAACATGCAGCCGACGCAGGCGACGCAGCTCGCGGGCAACTTCCTCGTGCGCATGCGGCGCTTCCTCACGCGCGAGGGCATGGGCGACGGCCCGTTCATCACCGTGCTCATGGATGCGCCGAACGACTTGCAATCCGCGCCCCTGCTGTTCGGCAACTATCGCCGTACCCAGCCGCACGCCGAGGACGTTGCCGCCGTCGTCGCCGCCGCCCAGCAGGAGTACGGCCCACTGCCGGTCTTCCTGCTCGGCATGAGTGCCGGCACGGCGGGTGTCGCGAATGCCGCGCAGCGCCTCGGTCCCACCGTCGTCAAGGGTGTCGCCATGCTCTCCGCCGTCACGCAGTCGAACACACAAGGTCTGCCGTGGATCGTCACGGCCTTGCCGCCCGAGGGCGAGAACGCGGTGCCGGCTGGACAGATCAATGTGCCCATGCTGCTCGTGCATCATCAGAGCGACGAGTGCACGCTCTACACGCCACACGCCGGTACTGCCGCGCTCGTTACGGCTCTGCAGGCTCTGCCGAAGGATGTAACGCTGGAGACCATCACCGGCGGCGTGTCGGAGCCGGGCGTCGACTTCGAACGGCGTGCCGCTCGCCTGCAACTCGGGCAACGGTCACCACAGCTTCGAGGGCGCGGAGGCCGACGTGCTCACCCGCGTCGTCACCTGGATCAATACGAAGCTGCCGTGAGTGCAGCGTACCGAGCTACCGGGCGCCTTCTCCAACCACCACGAACGGCGCCCACCGCGCGGGGTGGGCGTCGCTGGATGCGCCGCGCTGCACCAGCTCGCGCATGGAGATGCGCAGCGCCTCGGCCCGACCGATACCGGAACTGGATTTCATCTCCGTCAGCGCCCGCGTCGTCAGTCTCACCGCTGCCTCGGAGCCAACCTCCCAGTGCGACACCAGCAGCGCGCGTGCGCCCGCATAGAAGAAGGCGCGCGCCATGCCCGACATGGACTGGCCGCTTTCCCCGCGCCCGGCGCCAGCCGCCGTGTTGCACGCCGATAGGATCACCCAATCGGCGTCGAGCTTGAGGGTGGCGATCTCGGATGCCGTCAGGAAACCATCGTCGCGCGCCAGCGTCTGCACATCCTGCTCGTTCACGGGCGGCGGCGTGAGGATCAGTCCCGGCTCGGCCGCACCCAGCACCTGGCCCGTCAGCGCACCGTGCGTGGCAAAGTGAAGGATGGCATAGTGGGCCAGCTTCCCGCCGTCCGACAGATCTTTCAATGCAGCCTCGGTGGCGCGGCTGCCGAGCAGAACCTCGCTGGCCGGCACACCGAGCCGCTGCGCGACCTCGCACAGCTCGTCCGCCGTCTCCGGCAGCGGCATCCAGCCGCGCACTGCCTCGGTATCGGCCTGCGCACCGCGGAAGAGCGACTGGAAACCGGCGATCGGGCGCGCAGTCGCCTGCGCAATGCGCAACCCGAGCGACTCGCGGCACTGCTGCTTGGCTCGGGCCGCCTCGGCCCGTGCCTTGTTGTCGGCGCCCCACACTGGATCGGCCTGCTGGCCGTCGAGCAGTGGATTGCCGATGCCGAGATAAGGCTTGGTGGCCTGGCTCGTCTTGGCCAACCCGCGCAGTGCTTTGAGCGAGCCAACTGATGGCAGCACGCTGATGGGCTGGCGCGTACCGAGCCACGCCGCGGCTCGATAGTCGCTGAGCTTGGCGCCGATCGCGACCTTCGGCGGTGCTGTGACAAGCACGCTGAATGGCAGGCGCGCTAGCGCACCCGACGGCACGACCAGCAGATGCTTGCCGCGGATCAATGTCTCGACTGGGCCCAGCAGCTCGCGATAGAGCTCGTGCGCTCGGGCGAGGTCGAAAGGCAGCACCTGCGTCTTTTGCCCGCCAACGTTTTCCTCCCCAGGTCCGGCATTCAAGAGCTGCCGGCAGGTGTTGGCGGCTGGACCTTCCACCCAAAGGGTGTGATCCAGTCCGCAGCGCAGCGCGTTCACGCGCTCCGAGAGCGCATTTGTGCCGAGGGCGCTGCGCACCCAGCGCACCTGCGTCTTGGTGACAGCCCAGACGAAAGTCTCCTCCGGTGCCGGCGCCCATGCGGACGTGTCGAGCAGCAGCACCAGCGCCTCGTCGTCTTTGAGCATCGCCTGCACGTCGGCAATGGTCAGTGGTCCGGGTGCCGCCAGCGCCGCATAGTCGGGAAAATCCTTGGCCAGCGCCCGGTCGATGTCCGCAAGACGCGTATCGATGACGGCGAGACGCGAGCGCTGCTCGGCTTCCGACGTCGCATCGCGCAGGTGCGCCGGCTGCGAGGCTGCCGCGATCAGCAGGCGGTCGCGCGCCTGCCACTCGCCGACGAGGTCCTGCCGCTCGCGCACGGTGCGTGCCAGCTCGCCGCTGCCGGCCGCCTGCCGTGCTGCCATGCGCGCCAACGACGTTGCCGCATCCGACGCCTGGGCCCATTGCACGACGGCGAACATCTCGTCCGCCGATGCTGCCGCGCGCGCGCGTTGCGTCTCCGCCAGCCGATGTACGGCCTTGACCAGCGCCTTGAAGCGGTAGCCTTCGCGCTCTGCCTCGCTTGCACCGGTGCCCGCCGCGGCCGGTGCCGTGGTCTCGATGCCGCGCTTCACCCGGCGGACAATAACCTCGGTGCTCTGGCGCCAGTAGTCGGCCGCCTTGGCCCATTGTCCCTGTGCGAAATGCAACTCGGCGAGGTCGCCCAACGCCGTGCTGGTGTCGGGATGATCGGGGCCGAGCCCCTTGCGCTTGATGGCAAGCACCCGCTGCTGCAACGGCTCCGCTGCCCGATACCGGCGCTGCTGCACATAGAGCTGTGCGATGCCATGCAGAGCGGTGCCGACTTCCGTATGCTCGGGCCCGAGGGCCTTTTCCTTGATGGTGAGCGCGCGCCGGTATAGCGGCTCGGCCTGCGCGGTGCGCCCCTGCTGCGCGTACAGTTGCGCCAGCCCGTAGAGTGCCGTGCCGACCTCGGAATGGTCGGGGCCCAGCAATTTCTCCTTGATCGCGATCACACGCTTGTAAAGAGGCTCGGCATCGCCGTAGCGCTGTTGCATCACGTACATGACGGCAATGTTGTGCAACGTCGTGCCGACCTCGGAATGATCGAGGCCGAGCGCTTTCTGCTTGATGTCGAGGGTGCGCAGGTACAGCGGCTCGGCGTCGGCGTAGCGGCCTTCGTAGACGTAAAGCGCAGCGAGCCCGTACAGCGCGCTGCCGACGTCCGTGTGATCGGGTCCGAGCACCTTCTCCTTGAGCGCGATCACGCGTTTGTAGAGCGGCTCGGCTTCGGCGTAACGCGCCTGCTGTACGTAGAGCAGCGCCAGGCCATAGAGTGTGGTGCCGACATCGCTGTGCTCAGCTCCGAGCACGGCCTCTTTGATGGCGAGTGCGCGCTTGTAGAGCGGCTCGGCATCGGCATAGCGGCCTTGCTGCAGGTAGACCAGCGCCAAACCCTGCAGCGCTTTGCCCGTCTCGATGCTGTCCGGCCCGTGCAGGCGCTCCGCCAGCGCAACGGCGTGCTCGGCGAGTGGAATTGCCGCCGCGTACCGGCCGGCCTGGTAGTGCTGGAAGACCTGACGATCGAGCCCTTCGAGGTCTTCGCTGGATTGAGCCCAAGCCTGCGGGGTCAGAATCGCCCCGGCCATCAGGGCCACGCATGCAAGACGGAAAGCCCGCATCATTCGACTCTCCCCTTTCAAGTCGATCACCTTGTCGCACGCTGGCCGCGCAGATGCTGTGCCGCGCGGTACTGCATCCGTCTGAAGTTGTCTTGGAGAACGGCAGGTGCCTGCGTCCGGCATGAGAACCGGTATGGCATCAACGCGTGCCCTGCATCTCCTTCGCCACCTCCACCGCATGCTGCAAGGTTGCCCGGCCCACCATGTTCCAGGTGGTGATGCCGCGCGCCATGATGCACTGGACCAGTCCCTCGCTGAGCTGCTCCACCGTCAGTCCGAGGCGGATGGCATTGGCCGCGTGCACCTTGGCGCCTTCGGTGGCGCCGATCACGACATCGAGGAGCGCGAAGATCAGCTCCTTGGTCTTGAGATCGAGCGCGCCCTCCTGCATCAGGTCGCTGCGCATCATGCAGTAGCCGGCAAATGCGGCGGGCGCATGCTGCCGCAGCACCTCGAAACCTTCAGGCACCGAGCCGCGCGTCTTGCGGAAATTCTCGACGCCGATTTGGGTCGCCGTCTCGATCAGGTCGTCCTGGCTGCTCATGCTGCTGCTCCGGTCAATGTTCAGACGAGAGTAGCGGCCCTCTGCAGGCGCATCCATCTCAGAAGCAGCCAACTCAAGATGGACAGGTTGATCAGATTGAACGCCAGTCCGGTGGCGAATGCCGGCGCATAGAAACCGAAGTGGTCGTAGATCACGCCGGCGATCCAGCTTCCAAACGCCATGCCGCTCATGCCGGTGAGCAGGATGGTGGGTACGCGCCAGCTCGCCTCGCTGGCCGGAAAGAGCTGCCGCGCCGTCAGAATGTAGGCTGGAATAAGCCCGGCAAAGCCGAGCCCGAAGGCGGTTGCAACCGCGAACAGCCCGGCCTCATCCTGAGTCACGACGAATCCCACCGTTGCAGCGGCCTGGGCGGCCGAGCCGATCACGAGCGTTTTCATGCCGCCGATGCGGTCCGACATCCAGCCCCAGAACTGGCGGCTGACGAAGGCGCAGGTGAGCAGCAGCGACAGCATCATGGCGCCGCGCGCCGGCGACAGGCCGATGTCCGTGCACAGTGCGATCAGATGCGAGGCCGGCATGGCCATCGGCACGCAGCACAGGAAAGCTGCGCCCGCCAGCAGCGAGAATGTCACGACCGGCGGCAGTCCGAGCACGCTCCCGGCACTCGCGGCGCCGCCGGTCGCTGCGCCCGCCGGCTTCGGATCGGGCGGCGGCGGTCTGAGGAACAGCGCTGCGAGGGGAACAACGATCAGCGCGATCAATATACCGAAACCCACCATGGTGTTCTGCCAGCCGTAGGCCGCCAGCGAGCGCTCGAACAGCGGCGGCCAGAACGCGCCGGCCACGTACTGGCCGCTGGCGATCAGCGCCAGGGCCGTGCCGCGGCGGCGCTCGAACCAGCGTGTCACGTACACGTAGATGGGCGCGTTGATGGCGCCGTTGCCGAGCAGTCCGATGAGCAACCCGTGCCCGACATAGAGCTGCCAGACCTCACCTTGCGCGGACAGGGCGAGGCCGGCGCACACCATCAGCGCGCCGAAGATTGCCGTTGAGCGCACGCCCGTGCGCTCGGCGACCCACCCCATCAGCAGGCCACCGACGCCGGTGCCGAGCAGGGCCAGCGAGCCCGCCAGCGAAGGCACGGCGCGCAGGCCACCCAGGTCCGCCGCGATCGGCCGAAGCGCCACCGACACCAGATAGGGAGCGCCGAGCGCCACCGAGCAGATGAGCAGTGCGGCGAAGGTCGTCACCCACGCGTCGCGGCTATCTATTCTGGCGTCCGTCTGTGGGTTCTCAGCGAGCATTGGCCGGCGCCTGAACGGGCCACAGGTCGGCGCGCCAGTGCGCCGCGATCAGCAGCACGCAGGCAAGCCCGATACCGGCATAGAGCGTCACCGTATTGCTGAAGCCGATACGCTCGATCAGCACGCCGGCGACCAGCAGCCCGACCGGCAGGCCGTAGATGGCGAGCATGCGCACGCCCATGACGCGGCCGCGCAGCTGAACGCTGGAATTGCGCAGCAGCATCACCTGCAGCGGCACGAGGCTCATGCCCTGCGCAAAGCCGGCCAGCGCCAGCAAGGCTGTCCCGGCCAGTGCGTTCTCCGCCTGGCCGAACATCAGCAGCAGCACATACCATGCGCCGCGAACACGATCATCATGCGCGCCGGCCACAGCCGCGAGGCGGCGAAGCTCATGCCGATCGAGGCGATGATGGCGCCGGCAGCGAAGCTCGCGATCAGGTAGCCAAGCCCGGTCTGGTCGATGCGGTACACCTCGCGGGCGACGTAGGGCAGCAGCCCGTTCGTGAAGGGATAGGCCGTCAGGTTGACCAGGAACGCCAGCCACATGGCGGCCAGCAGTTGCGGTGTGGTCCACACGTAGGCCATGCCCTCGTGCAGGTCGCGCCACAGGGTCGGGCGTACCGTCGTCACGGCGGCTGTGCCGGCGTCGGGCTTGGGCCGTTCAGCCCTGGCCATGGTCACGACGCAAATGGTCAGCGTCAGCCCCAACGCGTAGAGGGTCGCGACGATGGCATAGGCGATGGTCAGCCCGAGCGCCGCAAACAGGGCCGCGCCCGCCAGCGCACCGACGATGCGTGCCGTGTCCTGGGTGGTGCGCGACAGGCTCATGGCCCCCATCAGGTCCTGCGGTGGCATGGTCTCGGCGATCAGCGAGCTGCGCACGGCAAGGTCGGATGGGCGCACGCATCCGAGCGCTCCCGCGACAACGAGCACGATCAGGGGTGTCACCGCGCCATAGAAGATGATGACCGCGAGTGTCGCCGAAAGAGCGACGTAGACGGTCCGCATGACGCACAGCAGAAGGCCGTGGCCGATGCGGTCGCCGGCCACGCCGAACATGGGCGAGATGAGTGTGCCCAGGAACTGCAGGGCCGCGAACAGCGTGAGCAGCAGCACCGATCCTGTCTCGACCAGGATGTACCAGCCGAGGATCAGGGTCTCCATCTCGAAGGCCCACGACGTCAGCAGGTCGGCCGGCCACTGGAACCGGTAGTTGCGAATCCGAAAGGGGGCGAGGACCGGGGATCTCACGAATGCGCTCACGTCATGCGGAGTGGGAGGCGATGGCGGGAATGAGGGAACAGTGTTCCGCGCCTGCACAAGTTTCGAGCATACTGGACCACCATTGCGTAGGCGGCCAGCATGGATGCAGCTCCGCTGCCCACAAAATCATCTTGAACTCGAAGATCAGCCCGCCACCGTGACTTGGTGGCCTTATGTGACGTGCGCCGGGCGTGGTTCTGCGGAATAGATTCGCCCAGCCCTGATCGCATTCCTGGCCGGCTCTACCACTGCATTGGTGAATTTCACCAGAGCCCAGGCAGCCAGCAGAATGCCGGGCAGCGCGTTTATGAGGACATGCCAGCCACGCACGGGCCCTTCGGGCAACGCCAGGACGACGATGAATCCGATCAGCCAGTGGACGAGAAAGATCGGATAGGCCAAGTCGCCGAGAAACTTGCCGGCAACGGCAAACTGGCCCGACCACGCCGGATGCGTAAGGGCAGCCACTAGTCCCGCGAGCGCGACGAGATTGAAATAGTAGAACAGATCGAAGGAGGCCGACGCGTGGCTACCCAGGATGCCGCAGGCGATAAGGCCACCGACCCATGCGGAGCAGGCGACGCCAGCGGTCAACCGAGCTGTCCGATCTCCAACTCGGCGAATCTGCGGTTGTGAAAAATATACCAGTGCACCAAGGGAGAATGGGAGCACGGCGGCATAGAACGGTTGATAGCGATACCAGAGCCCACTGCCCAACCCGAGCGCGATCAAGTGATAAGCAACTGCACAGACGAAGGTGCCTAGCGCCCACGCAGGCCGACGCGCCACGAACAGCCACAGCAGTGCGTAGTTGATGATCTCGACGCCGACCGACCACGTCGGCGGCACCAGCCGGAATTTGCGATCGTAGAGCTCGAAGGGTGCGAGCAGCAGATTGCCTGCGAGGTCCCAGTGCCCGGTCCTGATCCCATATGCGTAGTGATATGCAGTTGCCTCGGGCTGCAGCGGCAGGATGAGCAGAAGCGTGGCTCCGGCTACGACGAAGTAGACCGGGAACAGGCGCAGCGCACGATTGGCGGCGAAGGCCGCAAAGCGGAAGTCGTACACCTCGTGCAGCACCATCGTCATCAGGTAGCCGGAAAGGAGGTAGAATCCGAAGACGGCAAACCCGCCCAGGTGGCCCCACGCCGGCGCGCCGCTCAAGTGCGTCACGACCACGAGCAGAGCGAGCACGAAGCGCAGTCCCCCGAGCATTACCGGCAATGTCCCCGAATCGAATCAGCTCGGGGAATTTTCTACGCCGGGGACCTGACGCAGAACCGGACTCTACAGTTTACCCCCAAGCCTAATTGCCTCGTCCCTGTCACTCCTTCTTTGCCAGCCCGAGCTTCTCCAGCGCTTCCTTCTCGCTGGCGGCGAGCTTCGGCACGAAGGCTACATAGTCCTCGGTGCTCATGTAGCGCCGTATGAAGTCGAACTTGTCGTAGAGCTCGGCCACCTTGGGATCGTCATAGGCCTTCTTGAAGGCGTCGTGCAGCTTCTTGACCACGGCCGGATCCATGCCCTTGGGGCCGGCCAGGCCGAACGGCAAGTCGAACTCGTACGTGTATCCGAGCTCCTTCAGGACGGGTGTATCAGGCCACTTCTTGCTGCGCTCGCCGCCGAGCATCATCAGTAGCCGAAACTCACCCGAGGCAACGAGCGGCGCCCACGCCGGGCTCTCGGTCATGGCCATGATGTGCCCACCCAGCAGAGCCGCGATCAACTCGCCACCGCCTTTGGTCGGGATGTGCGTGAACTGCACACCGGACTGGCGCGCCATCAGCTCCATGCCGATGGCGTTGGTGGTGGCGGGGCCGATCGTGGCGTAGGTGAACTTGCCGGGATTAGCCTTGGCGAAGTCGATGACATCCTTCCAAGTCTTGAACTGGCTGTCGGCCTTCACGACCGTGCCCAGGCTATAGCCGCCGAGCAGGATGATGTAGCTGAAGTCCTTCAGCGGATCGTAGGTCGCCTTCTGCATGTGCGGGACGCGATAGATGGGAATCGCGATCTGCGCCACGGTGTAGCCGTCCGGCTTGGCGGTGGCGGCCATGTTGGCTGGCCCCAGCGTCGCGCTGCCGCCCGGCTTGTTGTCGATGATGACCGGCTGGCCGAGGTGCTTGGACGCGCTCTCGGCAATGCCGCGGAACAGGATGTCCGCAGAGACGCCGGCCTGGAACGGCACGATCACAGTGATCGGCTTGGACGGGAAATCGCTGGCGGCTTGTGCCCAGGCGAGTGTTGAAGAGCGTGAAAAGGATTGCGAGTGTGGCGGCTAAAGCCGGAATGCGACGCATCAGCGTTTCTCCCTATGGGTGACCTTGTGGCAACCCCGTTTTGTTGCAATGACCTGGGCCAGGAAGAACCGTCCGCCGCTTCAGCGGCGTCCCCCCTGCATCGGAGGACCCAAGATCACTTTCACCGATGGTAACCATTTTCCGCCGATCTGCCAGCGTTCGGCGCATTAACTCGGCACCACCACCGGCGGACGGCGTACTTTGATGCGTCACCCGACGTGCGCTACCCTAGTGTCCAGATCGCGAAGCTCGTCGGAACTCGCAGCACCCGTTGAACGAGCTTCGCGATCGAAAGGACACTGGCAAGTATATGATGCTAGTGTGATTCAGATCGAGAAATTCGCTCCAGAGACATGCAGCGAATGCTGGCGAATTTCGCGATCATCACACTAGCGCGCATCTCCTCGGCCCATGTACAGCCACGCGGGTGGCGGCGTTCGTTTCGAGGTCGGAATCGTGACCGGGAAGCTCAAGCTTGTTCTTGCTTCGGCGGCTGCCGCGGCCGTCGTCGGGCTTGCCGGTGTGCACCTGCCCCAGCGGCTGAATGGCACCGGCAACGTCTTGGTCTATGAGACAGCCGAGATCGATTACGGGCAGATCCGCCGGTTCGTGTCGACCTCCGGCCCCGTACGCGCAAGGGTCACAGTCAGTGTCGGCTCCCAGCTCTCCGGCCAGATTCGCGAGCTCAAGGCCGATTTCAACACGGAGGTGCAGGCCGGCGACGAGCTGGCCATCATCGATGACAAGACTTTCGTTGCCAGGGTCGCGCAAGCGCGCTCGGATCTCGCCGCTGCCAGGGCAATGCTGACGAACCAGGAGGCGGCGCTGATCAAGGCCGAGGCGGTCGAGCGCAACGCCGGGCGGCTGATGGGCCGGCAGCGCACATTGGCCGACAAAGGCATTGCCGCAACCACGACGCTGGACAACGCCACGCGCGATGCCGAGGTGGCCAAGGCCGAGGTCGAGGTGGCGAAAGCCCAGGTGCAGAATGCCAAGGCCACCATCGCTCAGCGCGAGGCACAACTGGCGCAGTCGGAGATCGATCTGGAACGCACGCGCATCCGCTCGCCCATCGATGGCACCGTGATCGTGCGCGCGGTCGACGTCGGCCAGACCGTGGCGGCGAGCCTGCAGGCGCCAGAGATGTTCAAGATCGCCCAGGACCTGCGCCGCATCCGCATCGAGGCGCAGGTGAGCGAGGCCGATGTCGGCGCCGTGGCTGAGGGCAATGCGGTCGACTTCAGCGTCGATGCCTATCCCGCCCGCCGCTTCGAGGGGCGGGTGGTGCAGGTGCGACTCGGCGCCAACGAAATCAACAATGTCGTCACCTATACCGTCATCATCGAGGCGGCGAATGACGACCGCAAGCTGCTGCCCGGCATGACCGCGGACGCCCGCATCGAAAGCGCGCGCATCGACAAGGCGCTGCGTGTCCCCAGCGACGCGTTGCGCTTCAAGCCGCGCGGCAAGGCTGTGCCAGCCTCTGTCCGCACGCTGGCTGCACAGCGCCTGGAGCGGGAGCTGGTGCGTGTCACCCGCGAGGTCGCCATGACGACGGAGCAGGCGGCGCAGGTCTCGCGCATCATGCAGGGCGCGGCGGCCGAGCAAGGGGCTATTGCCGGCAGCGGCTCGGCGGTTGCGTCTGGCGGTGCGAGAGGGGCGATGGAGGGCGAGCCGGAAGGGCGTGTCCTGCAGCGGCTCGTTCAGGCCGTTGCTGGCGTCATAACGGACGCGCAGCGGCCCGCATTCGCCGCTTGGAAGGCGCAGCGCGAGGCGGAGGCGGGGCGCAGCAGCCGCCGCGACGTGACGGTCTGGGTCCTGGATGCGGCAGGGACGCCGGAGAGCCGCCAGATCGATCTCGGGCTCGTCGACGATCACTTTGCCGAGGTGCTGAGCGGCACGCTAAAAGCAGGCGACAAGGTGGTGCTCCGCTCACGCGAGGCGGGCAAGAAATGAGCGAGGCCGCCGGGGTATCGACGTGCGCGGCCGCAGGCATGATCGGCGCGGCGCCGCTCATTGCCGTGCGCGGCGTGCACAAGACATATATGCTCGGCGAGCAGGCGGTGCACGCCCTCCACGATGTCTCCTTCGATATTCGCGAAGGCGAGTTCGTCGCCATCATGGGGCCGTCCGGCTCCGGCAAGTCGACCATGATGAACCTGATTGGCGCGTTGGATGTGCCAACCGCTGGCGAACTGCATATTGCCGGCCGCGATGTCGGCAGGCTGTCGGGCGATGCGCTTGCCAGTCTGAGGAATCGGACCATCGGCTTCGTGTTCCAGCAATTCAATCTGCTGCCGCGCACGACGGCCTTGCGCCAGGTGATGTTGCCGCTCACCTACGCCAGACCCCGGCCGCACGATGCCGAGTCTGCGGCCCGTATGCGGCTCGAGCAGGTCGGATTGGGCGACCGCCTGCAGCATCGCCCGCAACAGCTCTCCGGCGGCCAGCAGCAGCGTGTGGCGATCGCGCGCGCGCTCGTCAACAATCCGCGGCTGCTGCTGGCAGACGAGCCGACGGGGGCGCTCGATACTAAAACCTCGGATGAGATCATGGGGCTGTTCGGCGCCCTCAACGGCCAAGGCATCACCATCGTGCTCGTCACGCACGAGGCCGATGTCGCCCGGCACGCCCGCCGCCGTATCGTGTTCCGCGACGGCAGAGTGGTCGAGGATGTGCTGCAGTCGCCGGCGGTCCCGAGGCCCGCCACAGCAGCCGAGGCATCGGCATGACGGCGCTACTGGACAGTGTCAGGACGGCGTTGCGCGCCATTGCCTCCAACGCGCTCAGGAGCGCGCTGACGATGCTCGGCATCATCATCGGCGTCGGCTCCGTCATCGTCATGGTGGCGGTGGGCTCGGGGGCGCGCATGGAAGTGGACCGCCAGATCAGCCAGCTCGGCACCAACGTCCTGGTCGTCAATCCCAGTGCCCGCGTCTACGGTGGCCGCTCCAGCGGGCCCGGCACCAACCTGCCGCTGTCGGAGGACGACCTAAAAGCCATCGAGACCAAGGTGCAGGGCGTCGTCGCCATCTCGGGCCAGCTCTGGGCCAGCGCCACGGTCGTGCGCGGCAATGCCAACACCTGGAGCCGCATCTGGGGCATAAACGAGCAGTATCTGGGGCTGCGCAACTGGCCGGTCGAGGCTGGGCGCGAGCTCTACGCTCAGGACATCGCCACGGCCAGGCGTGTGGCGCTTATGGGCAAGTCGGTGGTGAAGACCCTATTCGGCGACAATGACCCCGTAGGTCAGAGTTTCCGGATCAGGAATGCGCCATTCACAGTGATAGGCGTCTTGAGCAGCAAGGGGCAGAGCGGAACCGGCGAAGATCACGACTTCAACATCCTCGTTCCCGTGACGACTGCTCGCATCCACATTCTGGGTCGCGGGAACAATCAGGTCGGCCAGATCTCCGTGAAGTTCGAGGAGGGTATCAACCTGACCGATGCACAGGAGGAGATCGAGCTGGTGCTGCGCCAGAGCCGGCGCGTGCCGCCGGGCGACGACGATACCTTCGGCGTCGGCAACCTCACTGAATACCTGAAGGCGCGCACGGCCGCACAGGCAACGCTGAGCTGGCTGCTCGGGGCCACCTCCGCCATCTCGCTCATCGTCGGCGGCATCGGCATCATGAACATCATGCTGGTATCGGTCACCGAGCGCACGCGCGAGATCGGGCTCAGGATGGCGCTGGGCGCGCGCCGCTCCGACATCACGCTGCAATTCCTGATCGAGGCCGTGACGCTCTGCATGCTCGGTGGCGTGATCGGCATCGGGCTGGGGATCGGCGCGGCGTATCTCACGGCCAGCTTGGCCGAGTGGCCGGTCCTCATTGCACCGGAGACAGTGCTGCTAGCGATGGCCGCCGCAGCCGGTACCGGCATCCTGTTCGGATTTCTGCCGGCGCGCCGGGCCGGGCGGCTCAATCCGATCGATGCGCTGCGCAGCGAGTAGGCCCGGAGGGCGATCTACACTTGGCAATGCAAATCAAAGTCAATGCCGCTTCGATGTAGGGCGGCGCCAAAAGGGAGCGAAGCATGGACGTCAACCTCTATGCAGGCACCGTGGGAATGTCCGTCTGGTTCAGCAAGGATCAGGGCGAGACCTGGACACGGCCGTCAAGCGCATCGGGTCTGAACTCGGAGTGCCGGGTCTGGACACTTGCCAGCGATGCGGCGACGCCCGGCCACCTGTATGCCGGCGGCGACCAGGGCCTGCACCGATGGGACGAGGCGGAGC
This sequence comes from uncultured Alphaproteobacteria bacterium, assembly GCA_963806735.1. Lineage (GTDB taxonomy): Bacteria > Pseudomonadota > Alphaproteobacteria > Rhizobiales > Hyphomicrobiaceae > CADEFX01. The sequence continues at coordinate 342,002 of CAWEBE010000003.1, forward strand.
AGCGCTGGACTCACCTGCCTTCGCCGATGGACGGCCGGCCGATCTGGGCGTTGGCGCAGTCGCCGCACGATGCACGCGTTCTGCTTGCGGCCTGCCGGCCGACGGCGCTGTACCGCTCCGACGATGCCGGCACGACGTGGCGGCAGCTCGACATACCTTTCGCCAACTCCTGTATTCAGGTTCTCGTTCCCCGGCCGACGCAGCTCCTGTTCGACCCCATCGAAAAGAACACAATCTGGCTCGGCGTCGAGGTCGACGCGCTCTATCGCAGCACCGATGGCGGCGCGACGTGGACGCGGCACGACAAGGGCATGAAGTCGGTCGACATCCATGGCGTTGCTGTGGTCGGCGGCGCGCGAGGTGGCGGTGATCGCACGATCTACGTGACGACCGACCACGGCCCGCAGCGCAGCCGCGACAACGGTGAAAGCTGGGAGCCGTTCGAGCTTCCCTCGCCGTGGCAGTACACGCGCTCCGTGATCCCACGCGCGGACAAGTCCGGCGTCGTGTTCATGACCAACGGCAACGGCCCGCCAGGTGCGGATGGCCGACTCTGGCGCAGCCGCGACAACGGAGAGACCTGGGGGGACGCAAAGCTGCCGGGACCAATCAACAGCACCGTGTGGTGGGTCGCAACTAACGCTGCGGACCCCATGCTGCTGTTCTGCTGCACCGTGCTCGGCCAGATGTTTCGCTCCACGGACGGCGGCGAGAGCTGGGTGAAGCTGAAGCGCGAGTTCGGAGAGATACGCACCATGCTATGGCGGCCGGCCGCTTGATACCAGGGTAACATTGCCGGCTTCGATCCACTCTGAATGGCAGCGTCAGAAAAGATGATCCTCGAAGACGGCTACATTGACGTCGCGCCTGGGAAGTTGGCGGCCGTGGTGACGTCGCTGGAGATGCTGGCGCCTGCTGCTCAGCGTCCAGTGCCCGAGCTTGCTGGCGTCTCGGTGCGGGCCGTCGACAGTCCCGAGGCGAGCTGGTACCGCGACCTGTATGCTCGTGTCGGGGCGGAGGATTGGCTCTGGTTCTCCCGATTGAAGCTTTCTAGCGATGCCCTCGAAGCGATCATTCAGCATCCGAAGGTCGAGATTTTCGCACTGACCGTCGACGGCCGCGATGAGGGGCTGCTCGAGCTGGATTTCCGCGTGGATAGGGAATGCGAGCTGGCATTTTTCGGCGTGACCGCGCTGTGCATCGGGCGAGGCGCTGGCCGGTTGCTCATGAACACGGCGATCGAGCGTGCGTGGTCGCATCCCATAACGCGATTTTGGGTTCACACCTGCACTCTGGATCATCCGGGAGCGCTGCAGTTCTACATTCGCTCCGGCTTTCGGCCGTATCGGCGGCAAGTCGAGATTGCCGATGATCCGAGGCTGTCCGGCCTTATTCCTGAGAGCGCAGCGCCGCACGTGCCGATTATTCGGCCGTAGTTGGACTGGTCCAGGTGCCTGCTAGGGCTTCGACAGCTTGAAGAGTTTCAATGCGTTGTTGCGACCGATGTCGGCTTTCTGAGCTTCATCGATAGGTACGGCGTCGAACCATCGCGCAGCGTCGAGGATGTCCTCGAAAGGATAGTCGGCCGAGAACATGATCCGTTCAGGACCGATCTCTGCCAAAGCGTGCATCAGGGCAGGTGTGCTGAGGTGGCCCGATGTGGTCACATGAAAGTTCGCGCGAAAGTAATCCCCCACCGGCTTGCGTGCAGCGAACTTGTGAGGAGAGTTATGCCACTTGCTGTGGTTGTCGATGCGCCACAGGTAGAAGGGCAAGCCTTCGCCAAAATGTCCAACGACGATGTTGAGCCTCGGGCAATCGTCGAACAGACCGCTGCCGATCAATCGCAAGGCATGGACCGCTGTCTCGGCTCCGAACGCCCAGGTTGGCCCAATCAACCACGAGTGACCCTCGTAAATAGGCGATCGAGCAGGCAGCGGGTTGCGTGGATGCAGATAGAATGGAACATCGAGAGCTTCGACGACCTGCCAGAAGGGACGGTACTGAGGCAGATCGTAGTAGACCACCGAGTTGGGTGATCCGACCTGCGAGAAACCGTGAACAAGGGCTCCTCTAAATCCCAGGTCCTTCACACAGCGCTGCAACTCATTGCTGGCAAGCTCGGGGTCCTGCATGGGGAGCGCGGCAACGCCGGCAAATCGATCCGGGCGCTTCTGGACTTGCTCAGCGAGCAAGTCGTTGGCCTCGTGCGCTACTTGTGCTGCACGCGCAGTGTCGTGAATGGCTTGGATGCCAGGCGCGTTGAGGGACAGGACCATGATCTCGATGCCCGCCTCATCCATGAGGCGCAGGCGTTGGTCTTGAAAGTCGAGGAGCCGCGATCGCAATACTTCCCAGAAGTGCGTGCCGGCGTAAGGCGAACCCTCCAAGGTAGCCGGTATGGCGAAATGATCTTCGAGAGTGACTTTGCCATGCATAGTTGTGGGCTCCACCGCTAGCATCAACTCCGAGGCACTGCGACCAGTGCTTCACATCCTTACACGCTCGACCTTCCAGCGACACCTCACACAATGCGTCGTCAGATAGTTTGGTGCACCTCTACCGACGCCTCCCCAGCAGAAACGCCGCCATCGCCAACCCCTGTACCAGCGCTGCTACCGCAAACAGCATCGGTGCCGCGCCCGGATGTCCGCCTGTACCCGCAAGCTCGCGGATCAGGCCGAACGCAGCGGGCGCGAAGGCATAGCCCGCCTGCGCCATGGCGACGATGAGCGCCACTACGCGCGCCACGTCCTCGGATACGAACTCGACCTGCGCGACCAGCGGCGGCAGCGACGTGGCATTGCCGAAGCCGGCGCCGAACAACACGACGCCGAGCAGCAGCAGCGGAACGTTCTCACCGGCCGCCAGAACGAGCACGAGCGAGCCCGCGAGCTGGAAGGCATAGCCGCCGCAGGCCACTAGGCGCCGGTCCGCTCCCGCCGGCATGATCCAGCCAACGAGTGTACGTCCAGCGATGGCCATCACCGTCATCAGCGACATGGCCCAACCTGCATGGTGTGCGCCGAGCGCCGGAACCAGCAGCGAATAGAGATGCGCCATGAGTCCGATCTGTGCGAACAGACCGAGCGCCATGCCCGCCGCCAGCGTCAGAAATTTGAGGTCGCGCCAGAGCAGTGCGCCGGGCAGCGGCCGCGCAGCCGCAGACATCATCTGCGCCGTTGGCGAATCCGCCGCATCGCCATCGGGCGCAAGACCCATGTCACGCGGCGACTTGGAAAAGACGAGATCGGCCAGCGTCCACATGGTGATGAGCATGACAATGCCGATCACTGCCGCGGCCATCGGGAAACCCAGCGTGCCGATGCTCGCGACCCACAGCGGCGAGAACACGATGCCGCCGACGCTGCCGCCGTTGTAGGCCATGGCTAGCGCCGCGGGCCGCGTGCGCACGAACCACGGGGAGACGATGGCGTTGACCGCCGCCGCGCTCATGGCGCTCCAGCCCGCGCCGCTGAACAGCACGGCGATGAAGAGCTGCCAGGGCGCCTGCGCCACGGCCCAGCCGGTGATGCCGACAGCAAGTGACACTGCCGCGGCCTTCGTTACGGTCGCAGCGCCGAGGCGGCGATAGAGCGCCGGCAGGCTGGCGCCGGACACTGCGCCGGCCAGAAAGTGCACCGTGACGGCCGTCGAAATCAGCGGTAGTGGCCAACCGCGCGTGTCGCCGAGGACGCGCAGGAACACGGGTGGGCCATAGAAGCCCATGCCCCAGCCGAAGGCCGCCAGCACGAAGGCTGCGGCGACCACGCGCCAGCCATAAAATGCCGCGTGCCGCTTCTCCGCGGTGGCTGTCACGCGGGCCTCACGCTTCCCAGAACCACTTGGCGCATTCGCGTTGCCGCTCGGCCTCGCTGCGGCCGATGTCGGCGAGAGCCCGTGCGTCCAGCTCGCGCAGGGCGGCGCGCGTCCGCGTCCGCTGTAGCCATATGCCGACTGCCAGCGGGTTGGCGGGGGGAGTGACGACGTACAGTGTCAGCAGGCTGGTGTGCATGGTGGGCTCCCGTAACTGAGTGTTCGAGGCACTCTGCGCCGATGCGGCGGGAAATGTTACGATGCCGGCCGAAGCATCGCGGGCAGGCCGGGACTATCTTTGCCCGAAATAGCCAGGAGCCTCACGCCATGGCCTCCAATGCATTGTTTGCGGAAGTTGCCACGCTGGCCGGTGATCCGGCACGTGCCGGCATGCTGCATGCGCTGATGGACGGTCGCGCGCTGACGGCCTCCGAGCTGGCGCACGTCGCCGGCATCACGGCGCAGACAGCCAGCAGCCATCTGGCGCGCATGGTCACCGCCGGCCTCCTGTCGGTCGAGAAGCAGGGCCGGCACCGCTACCATCGTCTCGCCTCGCCGGCCGTGGCGCAGATGATGGAAAGTATCATGCGTGTGGCCTCCGACCTGGAGCCGGCGCCGCGGCGTGTCGTTGTCGGCCCGCGCGATGCAGCATTGCGTGAGGCGCGCACATGCTACGATCACCTCGCCGGCCGTCTCGGCGTGGCGTTGGCCGATGCGCTGGTCGCCGGCGGTCATGCCGAGCTTGCGGGCGACGGCGGTCTGATCACCGAAACCGGCGCGGCATTCCTCGGTAAGGTCGGCATCGATGTCGAGGCGCTGCAAGCTCCCCGCGGCACGCGTCCTGCGCGCATCCTGTGCCGGCCGTGCCTCGACTGGAGCGAGCGCCGGCCGCATCTGGCCGGCGCGGTCGGGGCGGCGCTCTGTGCGCACAGTCTTGCGAAGGGCTGGATACGCCGCATCGACGGCACGCGCGCGGTCGCCGTCACGCCCAAGGGCCAGCGCATTTTCCGCGAGGAGTTCGGCGCGCGCCTCGGCTGAGGCCTACGCCACCTCTGCCTGCTCGACGGTCATAACCGTTCCCGCCACCGTCGTGCGGCGCATGTCGCGGGGCTGCGTGTCGTCGAAACGGCGCACGCGGTGCATGGTCTGCCGGTTGTCCCACATGACGAGGTCGCCTGGCTGCCACTTGTGCGCGTAGACGTACTTGGGCTGCACCGCGTGCTCGGTGAGGTCGCGGATGAAGGCGCGCCCTTCCGGCACCGGCCAGCCGACGATGCTGCCGATGTGCGAGGAGAGGTAGAGCGACTTGCGTCCCGTGGCTGGATGCACGCGCACCAGGCGCTGGCGCACCGGCCGGAATGAGCGCAGCTCCTCTTCGGTGAATCCGGTGAAGCCGAGCGCACCGCGCGAATGGAGCTGGGAGTGCTCGCACACCAGCGGCTCGATCTCGGCCTTCGTCTCCTCGTCGAGTGCGTCGTAGGCCGCGCACATGTTGGCGAACTCGGTATTGCCGCCCTTGGCCGCCACCACGCGCCCGGAGAGGATCGAGTAGGTCGGCGGCACGGCCCGGAACGAGCCGTCCGAATGCCAGAGCTGGTTGCCGAGGTTGAACAGTCGCCGTCGATCGTCTCGCGCCAGCACCTTGTTGTCCTTGTCGAGGTTCGACACGTCCACCATGGCCGGCGCCAGGCGGTACTCGCTGGCCTTCCTGATGCTGCCGCCACGCGCGCCTTCCAGGCCGCCAAAGCTTTGCGTGAAAGCCATCTGCTGATCGTCGGTGATGGACTGGCGGTGAAAGACCAGAACGCCGTAGCGGTCGATGGCATCGCGCACGGCCGCGCTGTCCGCGGCGCTTATGGGGTCTCGCAGATCGATGCCGCTCACACGGGCAGCGAAACCTGGTGTCAACTCGCTCAGCTCGATCGGCATGAGGCACCTCGTCCAGACGGCTCACGATGGCGAGTGAAACACAGCAGCGCGTGCGACAAAAGGGCGGGGTGCATGTCACTCCGTGCTTGACCGCCACTGCTCTGGTCACCGAAGATCAAGATGCAGGGGCCTGCAACACGGACCTGCCAAGACAAGAACTAGCCGCAATTGCGGCACTGACACCGGGTGTCGAGCGCACTCGAGAGTATGTCGAGGGAGGTTGCCCATGTCGTCGCATCTGTTGCGCTACGCCTTTCCCTTATCTCTTGTGCTTCTCGCCTGGTCGTTCATGTCGGACGTTCCCGTGCGCGCACAGGAGCTGAGCATGGGCAATGTCAATCCGCCCAAGCACGGCACCTCGCTCGCCGCGCAGGAGTTCGCGGACAAGTTTACCGAGCTCACCAAGACCAAGGTTGCTCACCATCATTCCGGCGCGCTCGGCGGCGAGCGCGAGATCGCCCAGCAGATCCAGCTCGGCGCGGTAGATCTCGGCCCCATCACTACCGCGCCGCTCTCCACGCTCATTCCGGAGATGTCGGTCTTCCAGCTGCCCTACATTTTCCGCGACTACGATCACGTGTTCAAAGCGCTCGACGGCGGCGACACGCTGACGAAGTATTACGAGGTCGTGCTGGACAAGAAGGGCCTGAAGCTGATCGGCTTCATCGCTGCCGGCTATCGCGGCATCTACGGCCACGCCGCCATCAACGGGCTCGACGACGTCAAGGGCAAGAAGGTGCGCGTGCAGGAGGACAAGATCCTCGTTGCCACCTTCAAGGCGCTCGGCATGATCTCGACGCCCATCGCCTTCCCCGAGGTGGCGACCGCGCTACAAACCAAGGTCATCGACTTTGCCGAGGGCGGCGTCAACACCTTCTACCACAACAAGTTCTACGACATCGTCAAGTACGTGGCTGACGTGCGCCATACGCACCAGGCCATCGCCTTCATCATGTCGAAGGCCAGCTTTGCCAAGCTTGATCCAGCCGGGCAGAAGGCCGTCGCCGATGCGTGGGCGCATGCACGCACCTTCAATCGCAAGTTCATCCTCGACGAGGACAAGAGCATCCAGGATCAGGTGCGGGCCAAGGGCGTGACCATCACCAAGCCCGACGCCGCGCCGTTCCTGGCGGCGACGCAGAGCGTGTACGAGGAGTTCTACGCCAGCCCTGCCGGCAAGGAGGCCAAGGCGATGGTCGACTACATCCAAGGCATCAAGTAGCGAGCATCGGACCGAGGTATGGCGGCTTCTCCCGGCCAAGGCTCCGAAGGTGCGGAGCGTCCACCGGCTGCGTGGGCGCGCTTTTACGGCGCGCTAGGGCATATCGGCGGATTGATCCTGGCCGTCATGGCTGGGGCCGTCTTCCTGCAGGTCGTGCTGCGGTTCCTGGGCCGCACCGGCATCGACGGGCTCGAGGAGGTGCCCCGCTATCTCTTCGTCTGGCTGGTCATGATCGGCGCCGCCGCCGCCATGTGGCGCAACGAGCACACGATTCTCGACTACTTCCTCAATCTTTTTGGTTCCCGCACGCGCGCGCTCATCATCATATTCACCAATGCGGTCAGCATCCTTCTCTTCGCCTACCTCATCAAGCTCAGCTTCACGCTGGTGCCCAATGCCCAATTCCAGACCAGTCCTGGGCTGCAACTGCCGCTTGGGTACGTCTTTGCCGCCATTCCGATCGGCTCGGTCCTGATCATTCTGCCGATGCTGCGCAACATCTACTTCGCGCTGAGGACGATATGGCCGAAGTCCTCCTGATCACCTTCCTCATCTTCATCCTGCTCGGCCAGCCGATCAGCATCGCGCTCGGCGTGGGTGCGCTGGTTGCGTCCTTCTTCTACTCCGCGCTCAATCCGATCATCATCCCGACCCGCTTCGTGGGTCTCTTGTCCGACTCCTATCTGCTGCTCTCTGCGCCGCTGTTCATTCTCGCCGGCAACGTCGCCGCCCGCGGCGGTGTCGCGCGCGTCATCATCGATCTGGCCACCGCCGTTGTCGGCCGCTTCCGCGGCGGCCTCGCCTACGTCAACGTCGTCGACAGCATGTTCTTCGGCGGCATCTCGGGCTCGGCGGTGGCCGACGTGTCGGCGCTCGGCACCTTCCTGATCCCGCAGATGGTGCGCAAAGGCTACGACCTCGATTTCGCCACAGCGCTTACCGTCTCCACCGCCGTCGTCGCACCCATCATCCCGCCGTCGATCATCGCCGTCATCTACGCCTGGATGGCGGACGAGTTGGTGGCCGCCATGTTCGCTGCCGGCGTGATCCCGGGCCTCCTGGTCGGCGCCGGCATGGCCGTGCCGGTCTTCGTCATCGCCCGCAAGCGCAACTATCCCAGGGAGGCGCCGCCGACGCTGCCCGAGTTCATGGCCGTGCTGCGCAAAGCGTTGCCGGCGCTGCTCATTCCCGTGATTATCATGGGCGGCATCCTGTTCGGCTGGTTCACGCCGACCGAGGCCGCTGCCGTTGCCGTCGTCTACGGGCTCGTCGTGCCGCCCATCTTCTACAAGGAGCCCGCACTCCGCGAGCTGCCGGCGATCTTTGCCGACTCCGCACGCCTCTCCGGCGTCATCGGCATGATCATCGGCTTCGTCGGCGCTTTCGGCTGGGTGCTCTCCTACTCGAAGTTCCCGTTCAAGGTGGCCGAGGCCATCGCCGCCATTGCCCCTGAATGGTGGCTGTTCATCCTGCTTGTCATTGTCCTGTACATTGTGCTCGGCACGTTCCTGACGCCCTCGGAGATCATCCTGGTCACGGTGCCGGTGCTGTTGCCCGTGGCGCAGGCGGCCGGCGTGCATCCGGTGCACTTCGGGCTGGTGTGCGTGGTAGCCTCCGCCATCGGCCACATCACGCCGCCGGTCGGCCTGTGCCTGTTCGTCGGCATGGCCATCAGCGGCCTGCCGATGGACAAGCTCATGCGGCCGCTATTGCCGTTCCTGGGTGCCATCGTGGCGATGCTGCTGCTCGTCGCCTTCATCCCCGAGATCGCGCTGTTCCTGCCGCGCTATCTGGGCTTCATCCGGTAGATTCTCTGCAAGCCCTTCGTATCCACGCGCGTATCATCGCGGGGCCTTTCCGCGGCACGTTGCAATTCCGCCTTAGATGCGCGCATACTGAGAATGTCTAGGGAGCGATAACAAAGCCAAAGTGAGTGGCTGTGAAACGCGCGTGGCAAGCCGCGAGCCTCTTGTTGCTCGCGGCATTTGTATCCGTCGTCTGGCAAGTCCGGGATCTGGCGCTTTTCGATAAGCTCGGTCCGGGTCCAGGATTCTTCCCTCTTTGCCTCGCGATTATCGGCGGTGTGCTGGCCGCGACGCTCCTGGTGCAGAGCGTCAGCGGGGCGCCGGCCGATGCCGGTACGGTGTCCGTGCTGCCGGCACGCGATGCCTGGTTCCGGCCCGCAGCGGTGCTCGTACTGTTGGCCATGGTGGTCGCGCTGCTCGATCCGCTCGGCTATCGGCTGACATTGCTCGTGTTCATTGTCCTGCTCCTGCCCGCACTCGGCGCGCGCAATCCGATCGCCATCGCGCTGTGCTCGGTGATCGGCAGTTTCGGTCTGTTCCACCTCTTCAACAACTGGCTGAAGGTCATTCTGCCGACCGGCGCGTTCGGGATCTGACGCGATGGATACCCTGGCGCATCTGGGTGCAGGATTGGTCGCGGCGCTGGGTTGGCAGAATCTCACCTTCGCCGTCATCGGTTGTGTGCTCGGCACGCTGATCGGCGTGTTGCCGGGCCTCGGGCCGGCGGCGGGCACGGCCATCCTCATCCCCCTGACGTTCAAGCTGGATGCGACAGGGGCCATCATCATGCTGAGCGCCATCTACTACGGCGCCATGTACGGCGGCACGATCACATCGGTGCTGATCAATGTTCCGGGCGAGGCGGCGAGCGTGGTGACGTGCATCGACGGTCACCAGATGGCGAAACAAGGTCGCGCCGGCACGGCGCTTGGCATCGCCGCGATCGGCTCGTTCATTGGCGGCATCGTGGCGACCATTGCGCTGGTGGCTGTCGCGCCTCCGCTCGCCAAGTTCGCCTTGAGCTTCGGGCCGCCCGAGTTCTTCGCGCTGATGCTGGTCGGACTTTGTCTCGTCACGGCGCTGGCTGGAAGCTCGCTGATCGCCGGGCTGTTGATGGCCGTGGTCGGATTGCTGCTGGCGCTGGTCGGCGTCGATCCCGTGCGCGGTGCGCCGCGCCTGACCTACGACGTCTTCGAGCTCTATGATGGCATCGGCCTCATCCCGGTGGCGATGGGGTTGTTCGGGATCTCCGAGATCCTGCTGACCGCCGAGAATCCCTACCGCCAGATCATCAACACCAACCTGACGAAGTTGCTACCGAGCCGTGAGGAGTGGCGGCGGTGCCAGGGCGCGATTGCGCGTGCATCGGGTATCGGTGTGGTTCTCGGGCTCATTCCTGGCGTCGGTGCGATCGTGCCAACCTTCATGGCCTACATCCTGGAAAAGAAGCTGTCGAAAGAACCAGAGCGTTTCGGCGCGGGCGCCATCGAAGGGAGTGGCGGCACCCGAGACAGCCAACAACGCCTACGCCAGCGCCTCGATGATTCCGCTGTTGACGCTCGGGATTCCAAGCTCTCCCACCATTGCCATTCTGATGGGCGCCTTCATCATCAACGGCTTGAGCCCCGGTCCTTTCCTGTTCGCGGAGAAGCCGGAACTGGTGTGGGCCGTCATCGCGAGTTTCTTCCTCGGCAACGTGATTCTGCTCGTCCTCAATCTGCCGCTGGTCGGGCTGTGGGCCCGGCTCCTGCGCATCCCTTATCAGTACATCTGCGTCGGTACGCTCGTGTTCTGCGTCATCGGTGCTTACAGCCTGCGTCAGAATGTGTTCGACGTCGGCGTGATGCTCGCTTTCGGCGTCATCGGCTACCTGATGCGCAAGATCGATCTGCCAATGGCGCCGCTGATACTCGGGCTCATCCTCGGCAAGGAGATCGAGCGGTCGCTGCGTACCTCGCTGGAGATGTCCGGCGGCGATTTCTCGATTTTCTTCACTCGGCCGTTGTGCCTCTCACTGCTCGCCGTCGCGGTCATCGCCCTGGTCGTATCGGCCTTCAACATGGCGCCGCGCGAGGTGAGAAAGGCCGAGCCCGACTAAAGCGGAGTACCAAAAGAAGTTTCGTAATGCCGCAAGGCTGGGCCGTACGCCCCAAGAACTCAGAAAATCGAAACATCTCGACCCTCAGGAGGAACTGTCATGCTCAATCGTCGTGAAGTCATCGGTCTCGGCCTCGGCGCTACGGCCGCTACGTTCTCCGTGCCATCTTTCGCCCAGACCTATCCGGATCGGCCCGTCAACCTGATCATCGCCGCGCCAGCCGGAGGGCTCACGGACGTCGGCGCCCGCATCTTGACCGCGGTCGCGGAGAAGCTGCTGGGCCAGCCTATCGTCGTTCTCAACAAGCCCGGTGCCGGCGGACAAGTGGGCTGGACGGAGATCGCGCGTTCCAAACCAGACGGCTATACGATCGGGTTCATCGTCATGCCGGGAACGAATGCCGTGATCCTCGATCCCGAGCGCAAGGCGGTTTTCACCGAGAAGTCCTATGCGCCTATCATCAATCATGTGGCCGACCCGGGCGTCATCTGGGTGCGCGCGGACAGCCCTTACAAGACCCTCAAGGACTTGCTCGACGACGCAAAGCAAAAGCCCAACACCATACGCGCGGCGACCACGGGCATCCTGGGCGACGATCACCTCAACATTCTCATGGCGGAAGAGGCCTATCCCGGCGCTGCATTCCGTATCGTGCACCTGGAGGGCAGCATCACGCAGCTCAAGGAGATCCTGGGCGGCAATATCGATGTCGCGTTCGACAACGTCGGGTCCGTCGTCAAGCCGCTGAAAGCGGGGCAAGTGCGTGTGCTCGCTGTGACCGACAACATACGCAGCAAGTTCCTGCCCGACATACCGTGCACCGCCGAGCTGGGGTATCCGACCATCATATCGAGCTCGACGCGCGCGATCGTGGCGCCTGCCGGTACGCCGCAGCCCGCGATCGCCAAGCTCGCTGACGTGTTCGCAAAAGCGATGGCCGATGCCGATCACGTCAAGCGTCTGGAGGAGCAGGGCCTCACCATCAAGCCGATGGTCGGCGAGGAGTTCGCCAAGTTTTATATCGAGGCGCATGAGAAGGCGCGCAAGTACGTTGATTGGGCGCGCAAGCGCTCATAGGCCATCTGGAGCACGATCTGGCTCATATGGAAGCCCTTATGGCTTTCATATGAGCCTGGAGCCGCACTCAAAATTTGCAGTCAGAAGCCCGATGCTCGCTTCAGATGGGTCGCTGATCCGGCCCCAGGGGCTTCAGTGGCGGGACAACGTCGGCCGGATCGAGGCCGAGCTCATATGCGCTCATGTTCGACAAGCAGAAGTCCGATTGCGGCGGATGCAGCGGTCCGAGCGCTCCATCACGAAATAACTGCTCGAGGCGCGAGCCCTTGAAGATGCCATGCACACCACCCAGCGTGAGGGCGGTCCTGGTGATCCGGCTCACGGCCTCACCGACCACATACTTGGCACGATAGAGCGCTGCCGTTGTCTGTGGAGTGGGTCCCTCAGTGTCGCTGAGCCATGCCGAGCGGTAGGTGATGAGGCGAGCGGCTTCAAGCTCGGCACTCATCTCGGCGATGTGACGGCGCACGTCGGGATGATAGGCCAATGGTTGCGCGTAGCCTTGCGGTTGGCGGGCGAGCATAGCCCTTCTCACCTCGTCGTAAGCGGCCCCGGCCACGCCCAGGTATACAGACGTGTAGGAGCCCCAGCCCCAGTTGAAGGTCGCCTGACGAAACGGCCGGATGTCATCCGATTGGAACACGGCGGCCTCTTCCGGCACCCAGCACTCGTCGAGAATGAGCGCGTCGCTGCGTGTGGCCCGCATGCCGAGCACGTCCCAGTTGGCGTTGACGCTGCGCCCTTCGGCGTCACGCGGAACGAGCAGGATCATGCCGGCCGTGGAGCTTGTTGCCGTGTCTGGATAGGCAAGGACGAGACAGTAGTCGGCGGCCTCCAGCATGGACGCAAACATCTTGCGGCCCGTGATCCTGTAACCGCCATCGGCCTTGCGGACCCGTGTTGCGATCGGCCGCTCACCGATGAGCGACGTCGTGCTCGCCTCCGAGTAGTTGCCGGCGATCAGCTTGCGCTGACGCACCACCAGATCGACCATGTGGCGCTTGGCCTCGGACGTGACCTCGGAGCTGTCCAACAGCGGCATCACCACCGAGGCATGCATGTTGAAGGAGAGCGCGGTCGAGGGGCAGCCCTGTCCCAATGCCTCGTAGGCGAGTGTGTGGCCAAGGAAACTGACGCCGGCGCCACCCCATTTCTTCGGGATGGTCAACTCCAGGAAGCCTTCCTGGCGCAAACGATTGAAGTTTTCGATTGGATGAGATGCAGCTCGGTCGTGCTCGGGGGAGCGGGCGATGAACTCTTGCGCCAACTCGCGGCAGCGCTTCTGAAGGTGCCTGTGCTCCTCAGAGATGGAGAAATCCACGTCCGGCCGCTCCCTCGGGGAGATCGCCCAATCGATCCCGATTGAGGACAATGCAGCAGGCGTTTCCCATTCAACAGCACAAAATCAGTGCAGTTGCAGGGACTGGAGCCTCGCCTCAGCCGAGGCCGAATACCCGGGGCGCAAACAGGAGGGCGGTGGCGCCGATGGCGACCCCATAGGGGCATTGGCCGAGCCGTGCCAGCTCGATGATCCGGCGCACCACGATGGTTTGTCCCCACGGATCGACTGCGCTCGGAAAACTGCGGACGATCATCAAGGTGATGGCCAGCATGGCGCCGAGCAGAGACATGACGACGAGGAATTCGGGTGCCGTAGCAGGTCCGAGCCAGAGCATGAGCGCGGCGAGCAGCTTGATGTCGCCTCCGCCCATCCAGTCGGCGACAAAGAAGATCAGCGATATCAGGAATACGATGACGGCGACGAGCACGTGCGCGGGAATGCGGTCGATGCCCAGGTGGACCAGGGCGAACAATGGAAACGCCGCGGCCAGCGCGACCGGGATCCAGTTCGGAATGATGAGCCGGCGCAGATCGGAGACGATCGCGTAGGACACACAGAAGACGTAGACGACCTGCGTCAGGATCACGAGAGCCGCTGCTGTCACGCGCTTTCCTCCGGCGTCATCGCGTCAACCGCAATTGATTGATGCCCATGGCGATGTTGGCGAACGCGCCACTCAGCTGCTCGGGCGTCGGCACGTCGTAGTAGCACTGATTGCCGGGGCATGCCGCTGGCGGGGTGGCGCAGTTGCGCAGCAGGTTCTGCGCCTCGGCCTCTCCGGCCATGGCGAAGCTGATGGTGTAGAGATAGATGTCCTGGGTTTGTGGATTGCCGTCCTTGTCGGCCTTGATGTTGTCGCAGAGCGTCGCGGTCTTGGCGTCGAGCGCCTGACGCGTTTGCGAGCCGTCTACGGGTCCGATGTGGCCCGATGCAGCGTAGCCGTAGGCCGAATAGAACGAATGGTTGTGTCCATTGGCAGCTTCGACCTGGTTGCGGCCGTCGGTCAGCAGGATGAGAACCTTCGTGATGTTCGGATCGCCATAGGCCGCGCCCTCCGTGTAAGGAGGCGTCGGCGATAGTGCGCGCCAGCCCCAGGCCAAGCCTTCGGGAATGACGGTGCTGCCTGAGGCGGCCATGGCGTTGATCGCCGCCGTGATGACGCTCTTGTCATTGGTCAGCGGTTGGATCGGGCGAGGCACGCAATTGTAATTGGGCCCCTGCGGCGGGTTGCGCGCGAGGTTGGCGTTCGAGATCCGCGCGCCGATGTACTTGAGTGCGTTGCGCTGCTTGGCAATGTTGTTGCCCGGAATCAGAAGTGTCGTTGACGTAATCGTTGGTGTAGCCGCCGCTGGGACCATCCCCGGCGCCGGGCTCGTCGGGTGCGAAGTAGGGCACAAACAACGTCTCCCCGACGGCGAGGTTGGGCGGCTCGTCGGTCAAGTCGTAGCCATTGGGGCCGGTCCGGGCGCGCACGCAGCCACCCCATCCGACATTCAAAATCTGCCCGACCAGGCCCACCAGCGTCTGGCCTAGGGGAAGATTGATGTCCTCGAGCTGCAGTGAGGAAAGCCCGGCCTCGTCGAGCCAGCCGCTGCCGACCTTGTCGATGCCGACATTGACCGCGCCCGAGAACGGCACCAGTCCAATCTTGACGGTGTCCGACACCGTGTCGGCGCCGAACAGGAGATTGACGAGCTCGTTGGCTGCAAGCTTGAGCTTGTCGAATTTCGCGGCGCAGCTCGGCTGGCACATCGATCCGGTGTTGTCGAGCGCCAGCACGACCTCGAGCTTGCGCTGTGCGCGCGCCACCTGCGTGCTGATGCGCACGTCGAGCGTGGCGACGTTGAGCACCTTCAGGAATGTCGTCTCCATCTGCGCGTGCACGGTGACGCCGACCTGGCTGATCGACGGCGTAACCGAGAAACTCTGCAGATGACTTCAAGCCTTCGTCGCGATAGTGCGCGCGGATGAAGGCCTCGGCCATCGCGGTCGCTTCATCGGCTGTCAGGTTCGGCCGCGTGCCGACGGCGAGCGCGGCTGCATCGGCGGCGTTGATGAGCTTCTGCTTGACCAACAGGAAGCGGCTGAGATCGACGCCTACGGCCACGACGGCCAACAGAGGCACGAGAAATACCGTGAAAAGCAGAAGCGCTGCACCGCGCCGGTCCCCTGCCAGCCGGCCGAGCGCCGCAATACGCAAGCGTCGCATAAAACTTCCCCCGTCCCACGCACTACAATCGGCGAGCCTGCATCCCCACACGGATCGCCAAAGACACGGACGCATGAAACATAAGCGCGACAAGCAATCTACTCAACACGAATGATCCGCCGTCTGAGACTTTGCGCTTTTGGCCGTGGCAGTTTAGTTATGGGCGGTCCGGACAAGTTTTGCGTCACCCGCGATAGAGACCATGTCGGAGTGTTCGAACGTTTTTGGTCGATGTGTCGCACGCCGTGCCCGGCAGCTCCGCCGCGATCGGCGCGGGGCGACGCTGGTCGAGTTCTCGCTGATCGCTTTTCCTTTGCTGATCATGCTGTTCGGCACCTTCGAGGTCGGCTTCATCTACTGGGCCAACCAGGAGCTCGAGAACGCCACCAGAGACGCCGCCCGCCTGGTCCGGACCGGCGAGGCGCAGGCGCGCAACCTCAATCAGGCGCAACTCAAGACCGAAGTGTGCAGCCGCACGGCGATCCTCGTGGGATGCGCATCACGGCTCAGATTGGACGTTCGCAGTGCGCCGAGCTTCGATGCCATTACGCCGCCGCAACCCAGCAACGGCAGCGGCGGACTGAAAGATGACGGCGAGTTCAGCTATGCGCCGGGCGTGGGCAACGACGTTGTCCTGGTATCGGCGTTTTTCGACTGGAAGCTGCTGTTGTCGGGCACCACCGTCATTCGCGCGGCCACGCCGGCGCGCAACGAGCCCTTCTGAGGCGCCATGAGCCTGCAACGCGCATCATCTGGCCGCAATTGGTTGTGCCGCCTCGGCGCGAGGATCGGCCGTGACCGGTCCGGCCAGGCGCTGGTCGAGGCGGCGCTGGTGTTTCCCATCCTCATCAGCCTGTTCCTCGGCGTTTCCGAGTTCTCGGAGGGCTTCACGCTCAGACGGCGGCTGGAGGCCGCTGCCAATACGTCCGCCGATCTCATCGCGCGCGTGAGGTCGCTGCGCACGGCGGAGCTGAATGCGATCAAGCCCATGATCGACGAGATCATCAAACCGTTTCCAAATATGACGCTGGGTCTCGTCATGACCAGTGTGGTGGCCGACGAGACCAACACGACGCGCGTGGCCTGGAGCCATGCGCAAGGCTCCGGCGTCAGCGCGCGCGCCGAGGGCGCGGCAGTCGTGCTGCCGGCCGGCCTCACGGAGCCCAATACGAGTATTATTTTTACCGAGGTGACATATGTTTTCCGCTCGACGCTCGGGAGCATGATCGTCGGCGATATTCCATTCCGGGCCGAAGCTTACATGCGCCCCCGGCTTTCCACCGAGGTGGAGAAACTGGATTAGGCGGGCAACCGCCTCGGGCGGGGAATGCGCTCTGCGAAGGGTCGGCTTCTTCGCGTTTTTCCAGCGTGCATTTGATAATGTGAAGCATGACGGGGCCATTCTCCCTCACCGCATGCTCAAATTCGGCTTGATGATGCGAATTGCTGCCGAAGGCGCACGCTCCGAGCCATGGTTTGGACACGCGCGAGCCACCGTATCGCCATTTTCAACGCGTCGTGACATTCCCGCCACGGATCAATTTCGCTACCTCCTACGACGCAAGCCGACGCACGCTCACGCGCATATGAGCGAATGTAGCCAAGTATCTGTTATATACTTGTTATTCTCACTGGCGGTTATCGTCGCTTTGCTGTGTCGAGAGCCATCGCACGTTACTTCTTTCGGGGGCGGCACTGACATCTGCGCGAGTTGATCAGAAGCAAGCAGCCACATTCCACCGCACTGATGTCTGTGGACAGACGGTCCGCTTTCGTCATCATGTGGATAACCTGTTGATGATCGAATTCGCGGGATCGACGGCAGGTTGTTGAAGTGTGTTGGGGCAGCCAGGGCCGTTTCGGAAAACCAAAGGCCCAATTCGTGTGTGGGGAGTTTTGTGTATGCGTAAGACAGTCAAGGACGTGGCCGTCAGGCTCTGGAAAGACGAGCGTGGCGCATCGCTTTTGGAATACTCGATACTGATTGGATTGATAACAGTGGGTGTGGTCGCGACCGTCACCAACGTCGGCAATTGGATTTCGGGACGGTGGACGGCTCTTTACACCGCCTTGGTGCCGCCACCGGTCTGATTTTTCAGCCGAGCGCACTTTTTTGTAGACGCGGGACCGTGTGGGGAGATTTTCACGCCGCATCCTGATGCGCGGACGTGGCAATTCTACCTGCGGGGGACGTGGGGGGTGGGGCCGTGCGGGTCAGCACCATCGGGATGTTGCTGGGAGCAGCGGCTTGTGCAGCCGCTGCGGCCCTCCTTACCAAGTCGTGGCTCACACCCGCGCCGGTGCAGCAGCCTGTTGTTGCACGCCAGGACACAACTCCGACGGTTCCCACGGCGATGATCATCGTGGCTGCCGTGCCTTTGAAATTCGGCATGACGCTGTCGGCCGACATGCTGGCCGAGGTGCCTTGGCCTGGCGGGCCGGTGCCGCCCGGCTTTTTTGCCAGCAAGGCGGCCCTGACCGGGGCCGGCGGTGAGCGGGTCGTTCTCGCCGCGATCGCCAGGAACGAGCCGATTCTGGCCGCCAAAGTTTCAGCGCCCGGTCAGCGGCCATCGCTGTCTCTGATGATCGAGGACGGCAAGAAGGCCGTCACCATCAGGGTCGACGATGTGCTCGGCGTGGCTGGCTTCGTGCAGCCGGACGATCGCGTGGATGTGCTGCTCACGCGCGCCGATCGCAACGGCGGCAAGGCCGGCGGGTCCGCCTTCACGGACCTGTTGCTGCAGAACACGCGCGTGCTGGCCATCGACCAGCTCGCCGATCGCAATACACAGGCCAAGCCCGTCAAGGCCGTGACGCTCGAGGTCGACACCGAGAGTGCGCAGAAGCTCGTTCTCGCCGCCTCTGTCGGCCAGCTCTCCCTGGCGCTACGCGGCGCCGGGTCGGCGCGCGTCGGCGAGACGCGGCGCATCGGGCTCGAAGATCTGCCGAGCTCGCCGCGTCAGCCGGATGCCGCGCCGGCACAGGAGGAGCAAGATCGCGGGCCCACCGTCACGGTGATCCGCGGAATCACGGAGCGCAAGCAATACGACGTGTCGCTGGAGGCAAGACGATCGATGCTCGAGCTGCTGGCGGCCGACGAAAAGGTGAAGGCGGCCGAGGTGCGAGTCGAACGGGACAAGACGGAGGATGCCGCGGCACCGCAGCCGAGGTGAGTGAGCGCACGAGCGGAAATCCGCCGCGCGCAACTTTTGATTTTGGATTTTGGGGTCGGGGGACCGAGTGATGTTTGGGGCATGGTTTAGAGGGCTGCCGCGTCTGCGCCAGCAAAAGCTGGACAACGTGCGTGCGCGGCTGCTCAGCGCGATCGCGTTACTGCTGTTTGCATTCACGTCCGCCGATGCGAGCAGCCCGATCCGCCAGCTCGTGACCAACGGCAATCTGGTTCATCTGCAGGTTACCGTAGACAAGGCCGAGACCGTTGCCACGGATCGCGACTTCTCCGACGTGCTGGTCGGCAACGCGCAAACGGCCGACATCGTCGCGCTGACGAGCAAGACGCTCTACATCCTGGGCAAGAAGGTTGGGACGACCAGCATCTCTCTGCTCAGCGCCGACAAGCGCGTGATGGGGGTCATCAGCGTCGAGGTCACATACGATCTGGAGGGTTTGAGAAGCCGGCTGCGCGAGCACGTGCCCAATAGCGACATCACCGTCAGCTCGATCGGCGGCAAGGTGCTGCTCACCGGCGTCGTGCGCGATTCAGTGGCCCTGTCGCGGGCATTGGCGATTGCAGAGCAGGCCGCGCCGCAAGCGATCACCAATGCGCTGAGCGTACGCAGCTCCCAGCAGGTGCTGCTGGAGGTCCGCTTCGTCGAGGCCGACCGGGAGACCTCGCGCGAGATCGGCGTCGGCTGGGACGTGTTCGGCAAGCACATCAATGCCGCCACCGGCATAGCGGGCTTCACGTCGGGCGGTGCGCCCCTCTTTGGACTGGCCTCCAACAACGTGCCGTTCGGCGCCGCCATCGCCCGCCTGCTCGACAACGGCACCAAGGCCGACGTCATCGTGCAGGCGCTGGAGAAGCGCGGGCTGGCACGGCGGCTGGCCGAGCCCAACCTCGTGGCGCTCTCGGGGGACACCGCAAGCTTCCTGGCGGGCGGAGAGTTTCCGTTTCCCGTGCAGGCCGAGGACAACAAGATCACCGTCGAGTTCAAGAAGTTCGGCGTCGGCCTCGCCTTCACGCCGACCGTGCTGGCGGATGGCCTCATCAACATCAAGATCGAGCCGGAGGTGAGCGAGCTCGACCCGACATCGTCGCTGCGCGTGGGTGGCGTGGAGATCCCGAGCCTGATCGTGCGGCGGGCGCAAACAACGATCGAGCTGCGCGATGGGCAGAGCTTCGCCATCGCCGGCCTCATCCACGCCACTAACTTCAAGAACCAGCGCCAGCTGCCCTGGATCGGCGACGTCCCTGTGCTCGGCACGCTGTTCCGCAGCGCCTCGTTCCAGAAGAAGGAGACCGACCTCGTCATCATCGTCACGCCGCGGCTGGTGAAGCCGAAGCAACCCGGCGAGAAGCTGGTGACGCCGCTCGATGGCCGGGTCTCGAGCAACGACCCCGAGTTCTTCCTCAAGGGCGAGCAGGAGCGCAAGATCGGCAAGCCGCAGCCCGAGCATGGGCACATTCTCGATCTGGTGGCGCAGAGCCCCATCAACGGCGATCTGAAGAAAGGTCCGCAGAAATGAGACGGATTGGATTTGTCATTCCCGCAATGGCGTCGATGGCGCTGATCGCTGTCGCGGCCGGGGGCTGCAACGAGGAGTACAGCGATCGCTACTTCGGCTACTCCGACAAAGTGACGCTCGGCGCCGGCGACGCGGCCGCAGCCAACATCGCCGCGCACACCGTCGACGTATGGCCGGACCACGCGCGGCGCACGAAGATCAATCAGGACGGCAAGCGCGCCGCCATCGCCGTGAAGCGCTACGAGACCAACACCAGCATCAAGCCGAAAGGGCTGACCAACGGCAACGGCGTGGCGTCGCCTGCGCCGGGAGTTGCGGTTCAGAACTGAAGTCGGCCGGCAACCGGCCAGAATGGGGTTTCGATCAAAGATGTTCTCGGCCAG
Organism: uncultured Alphaproteobacteria bacterium; assembly: GCA_963806735.1. GTDB lineage: Bacteria > Pseudomonadota > Alphaproteobacteria > Rhizobiales > Hyphomicrobiaceae > CADEFX01. Next base: position 362,590 of record CAWEBE010000003.1, read on the forward strand.
GGTCAAGTTGAAGAAGCCGGTTGCGGATATCGCGCTCGTCAGCCCGAACCGGGAGCTGCAGGAGCGCCTGCGAGTCGCGTTCAAGGGGGACCAGCGCTACGACTTCTGCGCCATCGACGGCTCCGTCGCGAATCTTGCCGCCGACTTCGATCCCGCATCGGGTCCCTCGGTCCTGATCGCGGATCTGCACGAGGACCGCGCGGCAGCTCTGACTGCGCTGGAAGCCATGCGTCGCGACAATTTCGAAGGCGCCATCGTCACGATCTCCGACAATCTCGATGAGGAGGCGGTGCGCGGCCTGTTGCGCTGGCGCGTGTCGGATTGGCTGCCGAGCGATGCGAGCACAGCCGATATTGTCGGAGCCTGCGAGCGAGCGATGCTCTCCCAGGCGCCGCGCTCTGAAAAGACCAGCCGGGCTTTGTGCGTCGCTCTCGTGCCGGCCGCGGGCGGCGCCGGCACGACGACGCTGGCGATCGAGACGGCGTTTCTTCTGGCGCGACGCAACCGCAACCACAAATCGACATGCCTGATCGACCTGAATTTTCAATCGGGAGCGCTGGCGGATTACCTCGACCTGAAGCCGGGCTTCAAGCTGGAGACGGTGGCGAGCGCGCCCGAGCGGCTCGATGCGCAGCTGCTGGAAGTCATGCTGTCACGGCACGAGACCGGCCTTGCGGTGCTGGCCGCGCCGCGAGCGCCAGCCGATTGCGTGCACCCCGATCCAAGCCTCATCGCGCGCGTGCTGAGCGTCGCCTCCGAGCTGTTCCAGACCATGGTCGTCGACATGCCGCCGACATGGCAGCCATGGGCCAATGACGTCCTGGCGGGATCCGACCGCATTTATGTCGTCACCGAGTTCACGGTGCCTGCTCTGCGCAAGGCGCAGGAGCTGGCGACGGTCATGCAGGAGCGGCTGGGGGAAAAGGCCGAGGTCGGCGCCATCGTCAACAAGTACAGGCAACAGCTGTTCGGCAACGGGCTGAGGAAGCGGGATGCCGCGGAGATGCTCGGCGCGCGTCTCGCCGGCTTCGTGCCGGAGGACTACGGACTGGTTCGCGACGCGATCAATCGGGGCAAGCCGCTCGGCTCTCTACGCCGATCCAATCGCATCGATCGGTCGCTGGCCGGTATCGTGGCGGCAAGGTAGCGCGGACGGGCGGGCGCGGGGAGCAAGACCAGGTCATGCGTTTTTCCTTCAGCAAGTCGTCCGGCAACGGCGTCAACGGCGAGACGCATGCCGCGGGCTTGACGCACCCCACACCTGCGACGACAGAGCCAGCGCCCATCAAGGTATCGGCCGGGACCAACGGGGCGCTGCAGCGGCCGGAGCTCGTCGATGCCAAGGTGACGCTGCACCGCAAGCTGATCGACGAGCTCAACCTCTCCCACATCGAGCGAGCGTCGCGGTCGGAGCTGCGCCAGCAGGTGCACAAGCTCGTCGCCGACTACGTCCTGGCCGAGCGTGTCCCGCTCAATGCGCGCGAGCTCGGCGAGTTCGTCGACGAGGTCATGGACGAGCTCACGGGCCTCGGGCCCATCGAGCCCTTCCTGAAAGACCCCACGGTCACCGACATCCTCATCAACACGCACGAGCGGATCTACATCGAGCGCTTCGGCAAGCTGGAGCGGGCGCCCGTGCGCTTCAAGGACGAGGCGCACGTCCTGCGCATCGTCAACAAGATCGTCGGCGGCGTCGGGCGCCGCGTCGATGAATCCCAGCCCATGGTCGACGCCCGGCTGCCCGACGGATCGCGCATCAACGTGGCGATCCGGCCGATCGCCGTGGACGGGCCGCTGGTCTCGATCCGCAAGTTCGCTTCCAAGGCCCTCGACATGGAGGCCCTGGTCAAGGCGCGGGCGTTGAGCGCGGCGATGGCCCAGGTTCTCGGCGAGGCGGTCAAGGCGCGCCTCTCGATCGTCATTTCCGGCGGCACCGGCAGCGGCAAGACCACATTCCTGAATGCGCTGTCCCGCAACATCTCGGACAGGGAGCGCCTGATCACCATCGAGGATGCCGCCGAGCTGCAGCTGCAGCAACCGCACGTGGGCCGCCTGGAGACGCGACCGCCCAGCATCGAGGGCCGCGGCGAGATCAGGCAGCGCGAGCTCGTCAAGAACGCGCTGCGCATGCGGCCGGACCGCATCATCGTCGGCGAGGTTCGCGGCGAGGAGGCCTTCGACATGCTGCAGGCGATGACGACCGGCCACGAGGGATCGATGACGACGATCCACGCCAACAGCGCGCGCGATTCGATTGCGCGGCTGGAGCAGATGGTGGGCATGGCCGGCTTTGCCATAAGCGAGGGCAGCGTCAGGTCCCATATCGCTTCGGCGATCAGGATCATCGTCCAGTTGCAGCGGTTTCCCGACGGGCACCGGCGTGTCGTCAGCATCAGCGAGGTCACCGGCATCGAAGGGGCGGTGGTGCAGATGCAGGAGCTGTTCCGGTTCGTGCGTGCGGCGTCCGGACGCAACGGCGCCATAGAGGGCGAGTTCCGGGCCACGGGACTGAGGCCGGCTTTTCTCGAGGCGCTGGTGGCCAACGGCGCCCAAATTTCAGAGCGCGCGTTTCATCCGGGCTGGCCGCAATGATCGGCTTGCACCTGCCAGAGCTGGATCTCGGCGGCACTACAGGATACGTGCTGCTGATCTCCATGTTCTGCCTGTTTTTCCTCACGTTCGAGGCGATTTTCCTGTCGTTTGCCAAGCGCTCGGCCGCGCGCAGCGACGTGAGCCGGCGCATGCTCGCGGCCAGCCCCCAGACGGACGGACAGGCGTCCCTCATCAAGACGCGGCGGCGGCGCAGCCTCACGCCCGACGGCGGCTATGCCATGCAGATGATCTGGCTGAACCGCCTCATCGTGCAGTCAGGCGTGCATTGGGGTATCGCCGCGCTGCCGCTGGGTGCGATCGCGAGCGGCAGCGGCGCTGTTCGCACCGCTGATGCTGGCAACGGGAAGCGTTCCGGCGGCGGCAGTCGTCGGCCTCATCGGCGGGCTCTGCTTGCCGGTCCTCGTGCTTGTCGTCCTGCGCAACCGCCGCCGCCACAAGTTCGAAGAGCAGCTTCCCGAAGCGATCGATGTGCTCGTGCGCAGCCTGCGGGCCGGCCATCCGGTCGCGTCTGCCATCCGGCTGGTCGTGCGCGAGTTGCCAGATCCCATCGGGGCGGAGTTCGCGATCGCCTCCGACGAGATGACCTACGGCCTCGACCTGGAGCGGGCGCTCATGAATGTCAGCACACGCGTCGGCCAGGCGGACCTCGCGCTGCTGGTGGTGGCGGTCGGCATTCAGACGAAGACCGGCGGCAATCTCGCCGAGCTTCTGACGGGCATCGCAAAAGTGATCCGTGAGCGGTCCAAGATGCGGCTGAAGGCGCGCGCCTTGTCGGCGGAAGGGCGTTTCTCGGCGCTGATGCTGACACTCCTGCCCTTTATCGTGTTCGGACTGCTCAACCTGATCGCCCCGCACTTCTACGGCGAGGTTTGGCAGGTCCCTCTCGTCAAGCCGATCCTGATTGCGGCCGCCATTTGGATGGCTCTCGGCGATTTCCTCATGTACCGCATGGTGAAGATCGACGTGTGATGCAGATATTCGCAGCACATCTGAGCTCTCTCGGCGGGTTCATGGAGGCGAACCGGGTGCCGCTGATCGTGGCGTCGATGTTCGGCTTCGTATTTCTCGCCCTGCTGACGATCATGCAGGCCGCGCAAGCCCGGCAAGCCATCCGCCGACGCGCTATCGCCTTCAATCCGGCATCAGGTCGGCAGTTGCAAGCTGACACCGGTATTGCGGCTTCCACCGCCGATGCTGCGAGCGAGCTGCTGTTCTCGGTGGAGAAGGGCCTGTCGGCAACGAGCGAGGCGGGAGTTTCAAAGATCCGTGGCGAGCTCATCCGCGCCGGCTATTTCGGCAAGGACGCCATTTTCTGGTACTACGTCGCCCGCTTCGTCATGGGCGGATTGCAGGCCCTGGCGAGCTTCGCGCTCATTCAGCGCTTCGCTCCTGAGACCTCGGCGGTCGGCATTCTGGCCTGGACGGCAGCGGCAGCATGCTCGGGCCTGATGCTGCCGAGCTTCGTCCTGAGCCGCCGGCAGAAGGTCATGGTGCAGCAGTGCCGCAACGGCTTTCCCAACTTTCTCGATCTGCTCGTGGTCTGCTCGGAGGCAGGTCTTACACCGCGCGCGGGCATCGAGCGGGTGAGCCGTGAGCTGACCCTGACGCATCCGTTCCTGGGCGCCAACCTGTTCCTGATGTGTCTCGAGTTGCGGGCCGGCCGGCCGCTGCCGGAGGCAGTGGAGAGTTTGGGCAAGCGCGTGCGTATCGATGAGATCCGCAGCCTCGGGTCGCTGCTGCAGCAGACGGAGGAGCTCGGCACCAACCTCTCCTCGGCGCTGCGCGTCTACAGCGACGAGATGCGGACGCGCCGCCTGCTGCGGGCCGAGGAGCGGGCGCATGCCCTGCCGGTCAAGCTCGTGCTGCCTCTGGCGCTGTTTGTCTTTCCCGTAATGCTGATCGTGGCGCTGCTGCCGTTGTTCGTGCGGATTCACAAGGCGCTCTTCTAGTGCGAAGTAATTGAGTTGAGTGTGTGGGGGATATCATGTACCGCGTCATCAACCGATCCAATGCGCTTGCATCTGTCGTGGTGGGCCTGTCCGTGCTCCTGAGCGCGTGCAGCGGCAACCCCGGCGACCTGGAGCTGATGGCGGCGGCCGAGCCTCCGCTCTTCGGCTCGCTGCCATCGGAGCGGGCCCTGTCCAAAGGCAAGCGCTACTATCGCGACGGCGACTACGGCCTGGCCGAGCAGTCGTTCCGCCTCGCCATCGAGGAGGACCGCAACAACAGCGAAGCCTGGCTCGGTCTTGCGGCCTCCTATGACCGCCTGCGCCGCTTCGATCAGGCCGACCGTGCCTACAAGGTGTTGCTCAAGATGGTCGGGCAGACGCCGACGGTGCTGAACAACCGCGGCTATCACTACATCCTGCGCGGCGATTATGCCTCCGCGCGCCAGACACTGGCGGCGGCGCAGGCCGCGGATCCCGGCAACCCATTCATCCGCAACAACCTGTCGCTGCTGGATTGGGAAAGCACCGCGAAACCGGCCAAGCTCTGACGTCAGCGGTGGCTGGAGCACAAGGGGGCATCTGGTCTAAATGATCCAGCGGGCGCCATCGTCGGGGATCTGGACCTCGCCCCGGAAGGTCGTTGCTGCCTCCTCCAGAATGAAAGCCGGAGTGCCGAACCGGCCGATGTGCACACAGGTGAGCCGGGCAGCGCCCGCAGCCACTGCTGTCTCGGCTGCTTGCCTCGCTGTCGGATGCATCAAATCTCTGGCGCGGATGCGGGCGGTCTCGCCGTCACGCTCTGCGCAAATCGCGTCGCAAATGAAGAGATCGGCCCCGCGTGCGGCCTGCACCAGGCCATCGCATGGCGAACAATCGGCGCTGAAGGTCAGGGTTCGCTGCTCGGCAGCAATGCGCACGGCCACGGTGGGAACGCGATGCTGGACTGGAAAGAAGTCCACCTTGAAGCCGCCGATATCACGGCTCTCACCACCCTTGACCTCATGCTGCACCACGCCGGCGTGCAAGCTCCACTCGGGAAAGGAGCCGGCTTTGACCGAAGCTATGCCGGCGTGCGTGTCGGCAAGCGCGTAGACATCCAGCGCCATGTTGGCCAGATAGAGCGCCATCATGCCGCCGGCATGGTCGAGATGGCGGTGAGTGACGATCACATGCCTCAAGTCGGCGAGCTTCAGATCGGCGGCCGCCAGTCGCTGCGCCAGCTCGAAGCCGCCGCAAGTATCGATCAGGAGCGGGGCGCAACCATCGGCAAGCACAACCAGTCCGGTGGTCGCACGCGCGGGATTGAGCGGTGCGCCAGTGCCCAAGAACCTGACTTCCATGCTGCCTCTCTAGTCTAGAAGCTGACAGTCTCCGCGCGTTCATGCCAGATGGTGGTGGCGATGCAATGCAAAAGAGCACGCACAGAGTTGCGTCGCGCCGCTGCGGCCTTGAAACGGTCGTACTCATGACGAGAACGCTTCGTCTCTCCCTTGTGATCGCCGCATGGGAAGTTCCGGTTGCGCGTATATGAGGGGGCTCGACAGATGTCGCGTACGCTCAGGGGAATGGCCCTGGCAATATTGTGCTGCCTCGTTTCGCCGCCGGCGCGTACAGAGGAGCTCCCTCCTCCCTTCGACGTGCATCAATTATGTGAGTGGCATGTAGAGAAAACCAAGCCGACATTCAGGGAAAGAGAATACACAGAGTGCTTCGAGAGAAACCAGGAGGCGTACGACGAGCTGCGTCCGCTCTGGCCGAAACTATCGGCTCCGATCAAGAGCGTGTGTTTGGAGATGGCGCGCGACAACGGGCTTGGCTCTTACGACGTACTGGCTGCTTGCGTCAGCTCGGAGTTGAAGAAGGAAGCCGCCGAAGCGAAGAAACCTGGCACACAATTCAAGTATTGATGCTTGTCGCACCGCGCGTGAGCCTCGCCTCGCGGCGCAGGTCAGCTGCGGCCCCTACCTTCGCCGGGTTGCTCGACGCTCTCGAGCTGGCGGTGGATGTAGGGAGCAGCCTTGGCAGCCGTGTGCACTCGCAGCTCAATCGGCAAGTCTGGATTGCGGCAGACGGAGCCCGCCATCACGCTGAGCACCATCGTCAGCAGAAGTGTGTGGATAACGGTGGGAAGCAGAAGTTCCGTTCACGGTCGACCGGCCTGAAAGCCATTTTAGTGAGCTATATCAAAACGCTATACCGCCTCCAGGCCACGTTGCATTGTGGCAACATGGTGGCGATTTAGTGGTGGACTGCTCAATGTTCGCGCTTTGCGATAGATCATGAGCAGCAGCAGGTGGTCGCGGGCGCCATGCCGGCCCGTCTTGGCCGCCTCCAGCAGCCTGTCCATCTCGCTGGGATCGAGGAAATCCTTGGCGCGTTCGTGACCATTGGTCGTGCCACTCTTTACTTTTCGCCTCTTGGTCGCCATCGCTCAGGGCCTCAAATCTCTAGTGATTACAATCGAAGGCAATAGCACACTCGCTACAGATCACGCTATTTGTAAAGAGTTTGGCATCCTCCGCGGCTTGTTGAATCTGACGTGAGATGGTCGGCACCTGCCGGCGTTAGCCAGCAGCCAGGTAAGTGGCTCGGCCTATTCACGTGCTGACTAGCTGTCAGCGCCTGCCACAAATGAGGCACATCCAAGGCTACCTCAGCCGGAACGAGCCGAAAGCGCTGAACGAGTGAGCCTTGTAATTATTCTCCCTTTTATCAGTGTCCTGCGGAAATCTTCCTCGATCGTTGCATTGTGGCAACAACGTGGCGAATAGATCGGTGGACTGCACAACGTTTGAGCTTGTTCGTCATCTCCGGGTGGTTAACGGTTCGTTAATTGCTGAATGGGGGTCCCAGGCGGGCTGGGGCGAGTTTGTGAAGGGGAGATAATGATGTTTGTGCGGGCATGAGATTTGGTTTGCCAGCGCTGCGTCGCCGTGTCTCATCTTCGGCGATCGCAGCCAATGCGATCACGGCTGATACACCAGTCAGCCCGATTGATGCCCACGCAATCGCAGACTTAGTAGCAGGCGAGCTTTACCGGCAATGGCAGCGATCAATGTCGGCAACCTTTACGAATTACTTCAATTCACTCACTGCGGATCCGCCGCTAGCCATTGGTCACTATTGGCGACCAACGTGCGTCCACCTGAGTAGCTGACGTCAGATGAGTTGGACTTGACGAATGGCAACTGATTGTCTTCGTTGCCACTGGACGTCATCTGGCCGGAGTCAGATTGGACGATAGCACCATCAGCTTCGTCTACACGTTGGTGACAGCAATGGGCAGCTTATCGTTGGCTGTGAGTGGACTGTCAGGCATCAGTTATTCGTATCACATTCACGACCACGCCGTTGCCCCCTGCCCTCATCTTATTCGGCACCGCGCTCCTCGGCATGACATTTCTTGGTCGGCGGCGGCGGTCATCGGCAACTCCGCTGTAGCTGCAGATGGTATTGCCGCTGAAAATTGAAGAGAGAGCCTGAGCTCTCTCTTCGACGTTTTAGGCGGCCTCGATTCTTGCCAGCCTGAGGTCTGCTGCAATGTAAGGGCTGAAGATGCAAAGCCAGCGATCGGCGACAAGGGGTCATGCAGCGGGCGGAGCCCGGCCTCGATGTTTGGCACTACCTCTCCATTCTCAAACGCCGCGCCGCTTTTTTTCTTGTTCCCCTATTCCTGGTGTTCGCGGTCGGCTTCGCAATTGCGATGACGATGAAGCCGGTATTCCTTGCTGAAGCCAGAATACTGGTTGAGTCGCAACAGATCCCTACAGAGCTGGTACGGCCAACCGTCACGGCGTCGGCAAAGGAGCGTATTGAGGTCATCGAGCAACGCGTGATGACGCGTGATCATCTTCTGGGGCTCGTCGAGAAATACCGTCTCTTTCCAGATCGCCGTCAATCACTGTCCGGCACGCAGCTTCTGGACGTGATGCGGCAAAGCACAAAGCTTCAGCCCTTCGAGCTTGATAAGACACGACGCCGCGACGGCTTGATCGCACTCACTGTAGCGTTTGAGTACGAGCAGCCGGAAATCGCCATGCGAGTTGCGAACGAGCTGGTCACACTGATCCTGAATGAGGATGCACGCAATCGCAGCAGTCGCGCGCAGGAAACGACGAACTTTCTTGCCCGAGAGGTCAAGAAGCTGGAGAGCGACCTCGGGGCCGTTGAGGCGCAAATCTCTGACCTCAAGAGGCGCTATAACGCCGAACCCATTAGTGACAAGGCGGTAGGTCAGCTGGCAGAGCTGCGCGCAGATTTGCAGGAGAAATTAGCGGTATTTTCCGCCTCACATCCGGACATCGTGCGCCTCAAGCGTCAGGTTGCAGCGCTTGAGAAGATGGTCGCGCAGATGGCTGAGCGCGAGAACGGATTGGAAACGCTGCAGAATCAGCGCGCTTCCATTCAAAAGAGTCTAGAGAGCGCGTCGCAAAAGGCTGCCGCTGGCCGCTTGGGTGAAAGCCTCGAACGTTCGCAGTTTTCGGAACGTCTTGAGGTTCTCGAGCAGGCCATTGTTCCGCAAAAGCCGTTCAAGCCAAACCGTCCCAAATTGCTTGCTTTGGCGTTTGCTCTTGCTGCAGCGGCGGGCATCGCCTGTGTCATTGCGGCGGAAATGCTGGACACGACACTTCGGGGGACGCGCGATCTTGCCAGGGTATGTGATCCATACTTGGTAGTAGCGCTTCCCTATCTCTCCACTCGAAAGGAAGCTTTGGCGCGAAGAGTCAAAGCGATTTTTGCATCCGGAACAGTGGCAACCGCGGCCGTTGCAGGGCTCGTTGGCGTACATCTTTTCCTGCGTCCTCTTGACCAGCTGTGGCTCGCTTTTATGGCTCGTCTACTCGGATAGTTGCGATTGTCAAAAAGTGATGTCCGCGATAGGTTTAGGCTCAGTGGGAATGCAATTTTCCGCGGCTAGGGTGATGGTGGCACAGGGGCTCACAAGTCGGTTTGCGCTTCGACGGCGGCAGGTAAAGCCTGTTCCGTCAGCGATGCCCTATGGGCAGAGGCAAGATGGAGATGTCGAACTAGATCCTGCCGCCCTAGAGGCTAGGCGTATCGTCGCGCACGACGTGTCAGATCCGCGCTCGAAAGCATTCGACATGCTGCGAACGCAAGTGCTTCAGTCCATGGACGCGAAGGAATGGCAGATATTGGCCATAACCTCGCCAACGCCGGGTTGCGGCAAGACCCTTACTGCGATCAACCTGGCTCTCAGTATTGCACGACAGCCCGAACGCTCGGTGTTGCTGATTGACCTGGATCTTCGCAAGCCACAGATCGCACGTCGTCTTGGAATTGCCTGTGATACCGGGGTGCTCGATGTCCTGGATGGGCAAACGGATCTGAACCGCGCGCTGGTCAATGCACGCATCGGACGTTACCGACTTTCAGTTCTGCCCGCGGAAGCTGCCACCTTCGATTCGTCCGAATGGATGACGTCTCGAGCAATGGACTCTGTAATCGAAGAGGTCAGGAGGGATTTCCGCGGCTCTTTAGTAATCCTGGATTTGCCGCCCATGCTTGCCGGCGATGATGTCATTGCTCTGTTACCGCGCATCGATTGCGTCATGCTGGTGACAGCGGTGGGCATTTCCTCTGTCGCAGAAGTGGAAGAATGCAACAAGTTTCTCCGCTCTGCCAATCTCGTGCGGATGGTGGTCAATAAGGTTCCGGCTTCAAACAGCGGGTACTACTATTGAGATCCTACGGTGGGGGTGGGGTCAATGCGTCTTGTTCTGGCGTTTTTGGTGCTGATCGGCCTCTGCTGGCAAGTTGAGGCGCAGGCGTTGCAGCCGGGAGATACGTTGGCGATTTCTGTTTATCAGGATCCCAAACTTGATCGACAGGTGGTCGTCGGACCAACGGGAATGATCTCGTTTCCGCTTGCCGGTCAATCAAGGCCGAGGGGATGACGCCTCCTGACTTGGAGAAGACGCTGCGGACGAGACTGAAGGCAAAGTACACGGGCACACTCGACATCACTGTGTCGCTCCTTGCCACCAACAAAATCGATGAAGAGCAGAAGCCGCGTTTCTTTGTGACCGGCGAAGTGAATAAGCCCGGGCCCTATTTGCTGCGAAGCGGGACCAGCGTGGTGCAGGCCATTGCCATGGCAGGTGGATTGGGTCAGTTCGCCGCAAGAAAAAGGATACAAGTACGCCGTAAGACCAATGGCATAGAGTCAACGTTCGTGTTCGACTATGCCGCATTCGAAGCTGGCAAAGACGGGAGTGGCAACGTCGATTTGATTGCGGGCGACGTGATCATCGTGCCCGAGAAGGGATTTCTGGAGTAAGTCATGGCGTGGGGTGGGGCGGGGGCGTAGTGGCAATACGGGGGATGCTATTCCTGGCTGGCATTTGCGCTGGCGCTGCGGCGTCGAGCGCGTTTGCTGCTGATTGGAGCGCACGCACCGAGTTTCGGCAAAGCGCCGAGATCAGCGACAATCGCGCGCTGTTGTCCCCGCCTTCGGGAGAGACCTACGGTTCTATCAGCCAGCTCATTTTCAACGCGGTTGCGCGCTATCCAGCACTTACTTTTGGCTTCGACGCCGACATTAGCTATCGCACGCTGACAGGGCCCGGAGCGGATGACAATTCAAGTCCCATGGACAATGGCGTGCGCGCCAGAATCGATAAGTTCGACAGGTTGACGCGATACTTCTGGATGGGCTCTTGGCGCAGACAAGACGCAACATCGGCTCAGATGGACGACACTGGCCTGACATTTGTTAAAGGTGCGATCAACACCTATACGCTTGAGGCCGGTTTGGAGCGTCAAGTTGCACCGCTCGATAAGGTCCTTTGGTCGGTGCGCGGCGTCGCTGCTGATTTCGATTCTCCGACAGCGTCGTCCTATACCGATGTGACGACCACCGGTCTGTGGACCCACCGCCTCAATCCGCTCACAGAGCTTTTCACCTCGCTGCAGTTCGAGGTGATCAATCGCGATGATGCCGCGCAATCTGAGTCGCTTATCGGCCGCGCCTCGGTCGGTGTGGACGCCAAACTGACAAAACAACTCAGTGTTAAGGCGGCCGTGGGTGCGGTCGCCTATGACGCCAGCCAAAATGCGCCAGTCGGCTCCCCGCTGAGCGCTGCCGATGGCGCCGGTTGGCTCGCTGATGTGCAGCTGATCTATTGGCCACTTCAGAGCACGCAGTTCACGTTCGGTGCTGTACATACCGTTGCGCCCAATTCTATTGGCGAGACGCAGGAACGCAGCAGCGTCGGTCTCGGCGTGCGCCACGCGATCAATCGATCCTCAAATCTGACGTTGAGCGCTGAAGCCAGCCGCCAGACTTTGCTGGACGCTAGTGCCAATCTTGTGGGCACCAGCTTGGATTACGGCACCGCAGATCTCTTGCGGGCGTCCGTCACATACGGCTATCGACTGACGCCGGATTGGCAGACCCAGCTCTCCTACAGGTTCATTCATCGAACGGACGATACGGGTTCGGCGAATTCGAACACCGTCTTGCTCTCGTTGGTGCGTGACTTCACGATCTTGCCCTAGCTACGGCATTGATCCGTCTCCGCGCTTTCGGCAAGCGGGCTACCTCACGCGACGGGCTCTTGAACCACGGAACTTTGTGATGGATGCCGCGCAGCCGACCCAGGAACTAAATGCCCGCACATCCAGGCTGCGTCTGTCGTTTTCCTCGCAGGTTGTTCCCGGCATTATTGTTGCTCTGGACACGATCGTCATTCTGGCTGCGGCCGTCGCATCCTATTTGATGTTCGTCGGGTATTATGAAGATCTCAACGTGTATTTGGCAGCCGTCGGCTTTGTAAGCGTGGTGTGCCCCATGCTCATGCATTTCGCGGGTCTGTATCGGCTCGAGGCTATCATGCACCCGCTCACTTATTTGGATAAGATCATTATTGCTTCGGCGACGACCTTTCTGTTTCTTCTCGCTGCGGCATTCTCGCTCAAAATCTCCAGCACTTTTTCGAGATACTGGATTGCTGGCTTCGCTACCGGCGCGTGCGGTGGGACGATCGCTGTGCGCCTCATTGCGTCGCGAATGGTGAGGTATCTGGCTGCGCAGCGGGTCTTTACGCGCAATGTGGTCATCGTTGGAAGCAGCGCCAACCGCCCTGGCCGACCGTCCCGAGCTTGTAGGACTCGGTGTCGTCGCTCGTCGCGGAGCCGATGATCACGATCAAGACGACGATCACCATCTGCACGATGGTCGACACGATGAAGGCGCGGCTCCTCGCACGCTCGCGAATCTCTCGCCGTGCAGTCAGGAAGATGGGCCGGAATCCCGTCACGACTCGTCCGCCACGACGTCGCGGAAGAGCTCGGCGAGAGTCGGTTCGTCGGGCCCGAAGCTGCGCACGGCGCCTTGCTTGCGCGCCGCGTCGAGCAGGGCCTGGGGATCGGTTCCCTCGTCAAGCTCGTACACGTGTCCGCCGACCGGCTCGACGCCGGGCAGGGCTGGGCTCCACGCCTGATCCTTATCCAGTTCGAGCCTCCAGCGGCGGCGGGACCGGCCTCGGCGAAGATCCTCGACCTCACCTGACGCGACCAGGCCGCCGTCCTTGATGATCGCGACCGCGTCGCATAGGCGCTCGACCAGCTCGAGCTGATGAGAGGAGAAGACGACGGGTACCTCGCGCTCCCGCGCTTCGGTCGCCAGCACCTCGCTCAGCACGTCGACGCCGGTCGGGTCAAGGCCGGAGAACGGCTCGTCGAGGATCATGAGCTCGGGCCCGTGGACCAGCGCCGCCGCGAGCTGGACGCGCTGCTGGTTCCCCAGCGAGAGATTTTCGACCCTGTCATCGCGCCGAGCTTCGATCCCGAGCCTCTCGATCCACCTGTCGGCTTCCTTTGCCGCGTCGACCGCGGGGAGCCCATGAAGCTCTGCGAGGTACGCCAGCTGCTCGCCGACTCGCATCTTGGGGTAGAGACCCCGCTCCTCCGGCATGTAGCCGATCCGGCCGCGAGTGACGGGACCCATCGGCTTCCCTTTCCATTCGACGCTCCCGCTGTCGGGGGCCAGCACGCCGATCACGATCCTCATCGCGGTCGTCTTTCCCGCGCCGTTTGGCCCGACGAATCCGAACATCTGCCCCGGGGCCACGTCGAACGAGAGCTCCGACAGCGCGCGAGTCTCCCCGTAGCGCTTGGAGAGACGGTCGAGGCGAAGCATCACGCTCATTGTGCCTGCCCACCTGCCGAGCGAACCGGAGTTCGTGCCTGCATTCCCCGAGCCGCACGAGCACGCCGAGCCCATCCGGCCCTACTAGGCCACGCGTTCCTCAGCAGTCGTCGGTCTGCGCGGCGCCGGTGTCGACGACCTCGAATGCGCCGCCCGGGATGTCTTTGAGGTCCGAGAGCGCGTCGTCGTCCCAGCGGCTGTCGGAAGCGCCGGTGATGTAGAAGTTCGAGCCGTTGTCGGCGACGATCGCGCCGTAGGTCTTGAGCGCCTCGGCGATGGTGCGCGATTCGGCGCTCATTCCCTCGAGCTCATAGCTCCCTCTGAGTCGAAGGCGCATCCCCATCGGCGGCAGCGTCGCGCCGCATTCGTCCGAGGCGAAGTGGGAAGCGGGCGAGAGGTATGCCCGGCGAGTTCGCTCGAAGGTGATCCGAATTGCGTGGTCTATGAATCCGGCCTCGACCTCGTCGTAGCGGACGAGCCCGGGCAGGATCGGCAGGCCCGCTGCGTCCGCGGATGTCCAGCCGTCTGGCCGCTGCGGCAGGTTCTGCCCGAGGTCGAAGACGCTCGCCTGGTCGGCCTTCCAGGGTTTGCCGTTCTTCGGCGGGAAGGCGCGGTAGAGCTCGATCAGCCTGCACGCCTCGTCGGTGTCGTTCGAGTCCTGCTCGAGCACCAGCACGTGGCGGTCTCCGTTCGATCGCCTGCCGCCTTCGATCCGTGCCTTCCGCGGGATCGGATGAGGCCCGGGGTCGCTCTCGGCCGGGATACGCCTTGAGCTTCACCTTCACCCGCTTCTGATCGGGCGGGACGACCTCGAACGGGATCCCGTAGTTGGGATTCGAGCCGAAGTCGGGGTGGAGGGCGTCGCCGCCGTCCGCGAGGATCCGGTCGATAATGGCCTCCGAGTCTCGGCTTCGTCGAGACCCGACACGTCCTGGTGGAAGGCGTCGGTCTGGGGCAGGATCTGGCAGCCGCCGGGGATCGGTGGCCGGCGCGCCGCGGGGGGCGGGCGCCGCGATGCCCGCGCCGGCGAGTGCCAAGGCGGCCAGGGCGACGGCGGGAAGGCCGGTTGTACGGCGGATCTTCATGCCACCCCATCGGCGCGGGCCCGAGTGTCCTTGAGCCTCAGGCGCCTTCGGGCAACGACTGTTCGAGCTTGAGGACAGGCGCGAAAAGGTCACCGTGCTCCTCGATCCGCGCCAGGACGTCCTCGGCTTCGAAGACGAGCTCATCGTCGCCAGAGGCGCCGGCCTCGACCTCGTCCCAGGTGACGGGGGTTGAGATCGTGGGCCGCTCGCGGGCGCGCAGGGAGTACGACAGCGACCGTCGTCTTCGAGCGCGTGTTCTGGCTCCAGTCGACGAGAACCTTGCCGATCCGAAGCGACTTCGTCATGCGCGAGACGACCAGGGCGGGCTCGGCCTTTTCGAGCGCTTGCGCCACCGCTTGCGAAAACGGCTTGACGTGTCGTAAGTCTCTTCGCCGTTGAGCGGGACGTAGACCTGGATGCCCTTCGACCCTGAAGTCTTCGCGAAGATCTCCAGGCCGAAGTTGCCGAACAGCTCGCGCACTCGCAAGGCGACGAGACAGCACTCGCGGATGACCGCGGGCGGGCCGGGGTCGAGATCGAAGGCCACACGGACGGGCACTCCATCGTGGCCGCCTTGGAAAGCGACGGGTGCAGTTCCAGCGCGCCCATCTGCGCCAACCAGACCAGGCTCGGCGTGTCGTCGCAGACGACGAAATCGATGTCGCCCGCCTTGTCCATGCCCACGGGCGCCGTGTTGACCCATTCGGGAGTGCCCTTGGGGACGCGCTTCTCGTAGAAGCGCTCGCCGTCGACGCCGTCGGGAAAGCGAACGCGCGTCAGTGGCCGGCCGGTCAGGTGCGGGATCAAAGTCTCGGCGACCCGCGCGTAGTAGTTGATGGCCTCGCCCTTGGTTGTCCGTCCTCGGCCAGAGGACCTTGTCGAGGTTCGAGAGGGAGAGCGTCCGGCCGTCGACCTGGACTTCGGTACGTGCCTCGGCCAACGAGGCTACTTGGAGGCACTTGGCCTTGGTCTTCTTGGCCGGCGCCTTCTTCTTCGCCGGCGCCTTCTTCTTGGTCGCTCGCCGCTGCCTTCGCCGAGCGGCTCGGACTTGACCGCGGCGAGGCTCTCCTCGAGCGCGGCCATGAGGTCCGGGGCCTTTGTGGGCTTGGGCGCCTCGGTCTCGGCCTCGACGACTCTTCGCCCTTGGCCTTGCGCTCGATCAGCGCAAGGAGCTCTTCGCGGTACTCGTCCTTGTAGGCGCCGGGCTCGAAGTCGTTCGAAAGCGACTCGATCAACTGCTTGGCCATGTCGACCTCGGCCTTGCGCGGCGACTCGGTCTCCTCGCCCAGGATCTCGGAGATCTCGTCGGGCGCGACGACTTCGTCGGCGAAGCGCATCGTCGCCATCGTGAGGACGTCGCCCATCGGGCGGATCGCCGCAAGGTTCTCCTTGTTGCGAAGGACGAAGCGGGCGACGGCGACCTTCTTCTGCTCGTTCATCGCCTTGGTGAGCAGGGCGTACGCGCGCTCGGCGCCCTTGTCCGGGCCGAGGTAATAGGGATGGTCGAAGTAGATGGGGTCGATCTGGTCGAGGTCGACGAAGTCCTGGATCTCGATCGAACGCGTCTTCTTGGGGTCGATCTCCTCGAAGTCGTCCTTGGTCATGACCACGTAGTTCTCAGGCGAGATCTCGTAGCCCTTGACGATGTCCTCGTAGGGGACTTCCTTGCCGTCGGCCTCGGCAACCCGCTTGTGGCGGATGCGCGACGAATCGGACTCGCGGAGCTCGCGGAACGACACGTTCTTCTTCGAGACGGCGCTGTAGAGCTTCACGGGCACGTTGAGGAGCCCGAACGAGATTGAGCCTGTCCAGATCGCGCGTGCCATGCCTAGTTAGACCTCGAATTCATCGGAAACCAGTGTTTCGAGGTTACCCCGAAGAGTCCGCCCGGACACGAGCGCGCGAACGCGATCTTGCGTGCGTTCAAGTGCTGGTCAGACCACCAGTCGCGCCGGCCCTCGACGTCTTCGCGCCGATCGTCGCCGAGACTGGGCGCGCCGATGACGAGGATCTCCAGACCCTCCGGCCCGGCTTCGTAGCCTCGCCAGGTGCCGGGCGGGACTCGCACCGCGTCCCACTCGGAGACCTCGATGATCTCGTCGTCGAGCTTCATCCGTCCGCTCCCGCGAACGACCACGTACACCTCTTCCTGCGTCTCGTGCGTATGGCCGTACGGAAAGCGATATCCGGGCGGGATGCGCTGGAAGCTCAAGCCGGACCCTCGAGCTCGAGCGCATCGGTCTCCAGACGGAACTCCGGTCCTGCGGGCCGTCGAAGTTCGACCCGACGCGTCCAGGACTACTCCCAGGTTTCTGTGCGTGAACGGCACGCCCCGATCTTGGATGGCCCTGGGGGCTCCGTCATGGCCACTGACGACAGCGGCTTTACCCCCGACGGTTGGCCGGCAGAGGAGCGCCATTCGATCTCCAGGATGGAGACCTCCAGTAGCGCCTACGACATCTCGGCGGTTGTAGGCGTCGGCCCCGCGCTTGAACGCACCTGGACGTTCGGTTGTCCGACATCGAGCCCACGCATTATCGCGCGAACCGGCGATGTACGTCTCGCGACGCGTGGAACTGGCGACCGCTGAGCGGTGTCGCCAATTACTCACGCAGAGGAAACCTGCTGCGGTAGATCCGCTCTCGCTGGGCGAAGCCTTGGGTACACACGCGAGCGAGTCAGCGGCGCGAGTCCTAGGTGCTGAAAGCGGAGGCTTCTCACGTCTCCCGCACGACCTCGCGAGGGGCCTTGTCGTCGCGGAGGCCCTTGAACGATGGCTGGCGGAGCGTGCCCTCGAAGGTCCACTCCGTGAACTCGACCTCGCAGATGAGGAGCGGCTCGACCCAGACCGGCCCTGCGCCCCGGGCTCTCGCGCGGCCCTTGTACTTCGAGCCGCGGGTCTTCGCCAAGCTCGAACGCCATCTCGTCGATGCGAAGCGGCTCCAGAAGCGCGCGCAGGCGCTTCAGCATCTCATCGGTGAAGCCGGTACCGACGCCGCCGGCGTAAACGAGCTTCTGTGCGCTCCCGGTCGACACCGCCTCATCGGGCGTGCGGTCCCAGTAGCCGACCAAGAGCGAGCCGACCGAGCCCGTGCGCCCGCCTTCGCCAGGCATGTAGCCGCCGATCACCAGCTCCTGGCGGAGGCGCGCGCGGATCTTGAGCCAGTCGGCACTCCTCCGCCCGGGCCGGTATGGCGTGCCGAGCCGCTTGCACACGATCCCCTCGAGCCCCTGGGAGCGGGCGGCTTCGAGGAACGCGGGCCCGTCGCCGATCCGGTGCGCCGGGGCGCGCCAGCAGTCGCCTTCGAGGTCGAGCTCGGCGAGAAGCTCGCGGCGGCGCTCGTAGGGCTCGCATAGGAGCGACTCCGAATCGAGGTGCAGGAGGTCGAAGGCAACGAAGGTCACCGGCACCTCCTGCGAGCGGCGGCGGATCGTCTCGGGGCGCGAGAGGCCCATCCGTTTCTGAAGCGTCTGGAAGCTGGGCCGGCCTTCGGCGTCGAATGCGACTACCTCGCCGTCCAGGATCGCCGCCCGTCCGCCGAGCGCGTCGGGGAGCCCCGCCAGCTCGGGGTAGCGGTGGCTCGCGTCCTCGCCGCGGCGCGACGAGATGCGAAGCGCGCCCTCCTCGCAGTAGGCGAGTGCGCGCACACCGTCCCACTTGATCTCGAACGCCCAGCCCCCGTCCTCGGGTGGGACCGTCGCCGGCGTCGCGAGCATCGGCTGGAGGTTGCGCGGAAGGGGCTCTGCCACCCGGCAATTATCAGCAGCACCAGCCCGCGACGTTGCGGGAACGCGGCCTTGCCCTTGCCGTCGGCGTCGAACTGACGCGCGATGTCGGCGACCGCGGTCACGCGTTCGTCCTGCGTGTTCACGAAGAGCCACTGGTCGGCCTCTGGCCACGGCAGGAGGATCCACTCGCCGTCGGGGGAGAAGACCGGGGCGCCAAAGCGGGCGTCGGGGTTCTGCCTGCCGCTCGAGTAGAGGCGCCTTACCGGAGCAGTGTCGCTGTAGAGGCTGAGCTCGGTGCCGCGCAGGCCGGACGAGACCACGGCGACTTCGGTTCCATCGGGCGAGATCGCTGCGTGCTCGACGCCGGTTGCGACGGGGCCCTTGAGGATCGTGCCGCCTTCGTCGTCCTGGATCGTCGCGAAGTCGCCGGCGACGACCAGCAGCCGTTCCCCGTCTGCGGACCACTCCAGCGAGCGGACTCGGGGCGAAGTACTCCTGGGTCCGCCAGAGGACCCTGCCGGAGTCGGTGGCCACGTTCACGACGTGATTCTTGGGATCGACGTATGTAAGGCGGTGGATCGCGGCTAGCGGGATCGGACTCGGGCTGCCACGCCGGCGGCACGTCCTGCTGCCGGCGCGATTGCGCGGTCCGTGACTCCGTCGCCTGTGACGACACGCACCTCGCTGCCCGCGAGGTAGGCGACCCGGAAGCCTTCGTCGGACGACCAGTCGATCGCCTTCACGGGCGCGCCGGCTTCGATCGACCAGCGGAAGTTCCCGGCGGGGTCGATCGCGCGGAGCTCCGAGCCATCGGCGACGCCGACGAACCGGCCGTTCGGCGACCACGTCGCCTGGTCGTAATCGCCAAGGTGGCGTTTGGAGCCGTCCTCGCGGATGATCCAGGCACCGCTTGGTGCCTCGACCAGCACGCTGCCGGGCGTTGGAAGTGAGGTGAGCCGTGGCTCCGCGTTCTCCTCGCCCGGCATCGATCGTTTCGGCGATCCACTCGCGGACGTCCGCCCCCGCTGGCGTCAGCGCGAATCCAGCGATGGCGGCGGCCGCGAGGACGGCGATCGCGGTGCGGCGGGGTGCGCGAGCGCGGCGAAGGCGGGCTCATGGCCGTCGAAAGCCGCTTCGACCACCTGCCGGGCGCGCTCTTCGGCGATCTGCTCATCCGGTGCCTCCAGCTCGAGCAGGGCGGAGCGGACGCGCTCCTCGGTGCGCTTGCGCTCAGTCATCGCCGTCCTCCCTTGGCAGGCGCCTGAGCGAGAGGCGTCGAGGCCGCGGCGAAGGCGCGAGTTGACGGTCCCGCGAGGCATGCCCAGGATCTCCGCGATCTCCCCAGGCGTGTACTCGAGGATGTAGCGCATCACGACCACCGCGCGCTGTTCTGGCCCGAGCGAGCGGAGCACCTCGACCATGTGCCCCGAGTCGGCTATGGCGTCGAGGTCGGGCTCATGCGACTCGTCCTGCCAGCGCCTCGATCGCCTCGCCCGAGACCTCGCGGCGCGCCTTCCTCGCGCGCGTCCAGTCGATCGCCCTGTTCACGACGATGCGGTGAAGCCACGGTGCGAACGGCCGCCGGCGGTCGAAGCGGTCGAGCGAGCGGATCGCCGATATGAAGGCCTCCTGGGCGATGTCCTCGGCGGCCGGGCCGTCGTGAACGACGAGATACGCCGCGCGGTGAGCCCCGCGCCAGTGGCGGCGGAAGAGCTCCTCCATCGCCTCGTGGGATCCGCGTTGGGCCGCCCTGACGACGGCCCCTTCGCGCTGCCGCTTCGAGCGAGCGCTCATCGGGCCGACGGAGCCGAAGAGTCGTGGCAGCGCCTCCATACGGAGAACGCATTCTGCCGTCACCTCCGCATCCGGCGGATCCCGACCGCCACGAGTGCCATGAGGGCGAGCGCGCCGACCGCGATCCCAGCCGCTTCGAGGCCCGAATCCTCCGGCTCCGCCGGCGCCGCGGTCGGCTCTGGCTCCTCGCCAGGCTCATTGACGGCGTGTGTCTCCGGGTCCATGACCGCGCGCAGGATCCCCTTCCGATCGGTGAGCTCGATCGCGCTCTCGTCCGCATTCATCGCAAGCGTCGCGCCGTATGTCTGGCGCGCGTGGATCATGTCGAGGTCGATGCAGAGCGTGACTCCGTCGACCACGTCGAGCGCGTGGATGAACGGATGCTCGCCGCCGTCGTACAGCGTGTACTCCCAGCGGCCGTCCGGGCTGGTCAGGCGGGTCTGTGGGAAGCCGCGCATCTCGCCCGGCTCTTCCTCGGAGTCGAGGATCGGCTCCGGGTCGAGCTGGCCCGACGTCACGTCGTAAGAGCGCACCTGGTACGCGCCGGGGTCGCGCGGATCCGTGTACTCGATGACGTACAGCGTCTCGCCATCCGGCGATAGCGCGTCGAAGCCGAAGTCGCCCTTGAGCGTGATGTTCTCCGGTCCCTTGCGGAGCTTTCTCGCGTCGTACAGCTGAAGGTCGGTCGTCCTTTGCGCAAAAGTCGTCCTGGGACTGATGAGGGCCAGGGTCTCGCCGTCCGCAGACACGCCGCTCGCGGTGCCATCCACAGCGATCGCGGGCACCGTGTAGGTCCCAGGCGTCGTTGTGTGGTCGATGACCTCGCCGCCGTCGGTCGAGATCGCCATCACGAGAGTCTTTTCGCCGGCCTGGATGGTCACATAGCGGGTCGACCCCTGGGCGTTCACGACCCCCTCGCCAAAGGTGTACGCGGTGGGCGCCCCTTTCAGCGTGCTTGCGGCAGCGGTCGGTGCGGCCACGCCCACCAGGGCGACGGCGGCGATGGCGGTGGTTGCGACTCTGCTTCTCATCGGGGCTCCCTTCGGATTGCGGACACCCGGAGTACGGAGCGCGGGTCGCCGAAAGTCCCAATACAACCACCTGCACATGCTTCTTTCGCGGCGGAGCCGCTCACCCCATTACATTCCTCGCCGTGCGCATCTTCAGCGGCATCCAGCCCACGGGGCGCAAGCATCTGGGCAACTACATCGGGGCGATCTCCCAGTACGTCAAGTCGCAGGAGCGGGGCGAGGGAATCTTCTGCCTCGTCGACCTTCACGCCGTCTCGGTCGCGTATGAGCCCGCCGAGCTCCGGGAGCGCCTGTACGACACGACCGCGATCCTCCTCGCCGCTGGGCTCGATCCCGAGCGCTGCATCCTCTTTCGACAGTCCGACGTCCTCGAGCACACCGAGCTCTGCTGGCTGCTCTCCGCGGTCACCGCGCACGGAGACCTAAACCGGATGACCCAGTTCAAGGACAAGGCCGAGAAGCAGCGAGAGCTCGTCTCCGCCGCCCTGTTCTTCTACCCGGTCCTTCAGGCAGCCGACGTGCTCGCCTACCGCGCCCATGAAGTCCCGGTCGGCGACGACCAGCGCCAGCACATCGAGCTCATGCGCGAGATCGCACGGCGCTTCAACGAGCGCTTCGGCGAAACCCTGGTCGAGCCCGACCACCGCATCCCCAAGGTCGGCGCGCGAATCATGGATCTTCAGGATCCGGGGTCGAAGATGTCCACGACATCCGCTTCGGATCTCGGGACGGTCTACGTCCTCGACGAGCCGAGCCGGATCACGAAGAAGGTCAAGAGCGCCGTCACCGACTCGGGCACGGGAGTCCACCGCGGCGAGGGCAAGGAGGGAGTCGCGAACCTGATCGACATCCTGGCCGCGGTCCGAGGCTCGACGCCCGACGCCATCGAGGCCGAGTTCGAGGGCTCGGGCTACGGCGACTTCAAGGGTGCGGTGGCCGAGGCCGTCGTCGAGTACCTCGCGCCGGTTCAGGAGCACTACGCCGAGCTTCGCCCCGACCAGGCGGAGCTGGAGCGCTTGCTCGCCGCCGGGGCCGACAAGGCCCGCGAGATCGCCGCCGGAACCCTGGCGGACGTCCGCCAAGCCATGGGCGTCGGCGCTCCGAACGGACGAGCTGATGGCCAGCCACAACCGGCGTTGAGCGAGAGAGCGTTTGCCCGTGGGACGGGTACGAGCGCCGACGAGATGACGATCCCGGACGTTGTCCGTGCGAGCTTCGGGCTGCTCCTCATCCTGATCATCACGGGCGCCCTGGGATGGCAGTGGATCGGCGATCCGGGGGTCACGGTGGGCTTTCCGGCCTGGTTCTGGGTTGGGCTCATCGGCGCGCTGGGCGTAGGGCTCCTCACGGTCTTCAAGCCGAACCTGGCGCCGTTCTCAGCGCCGGCCTACGCAGCGCTGGAAGGCCTCGTGATCGGAGCTATATCGCGGATCTACGACTACGAGTTCGAGGGGATCGTCCTGCAGGCGGTCATGCTCACAATCGGCGTCTTCGCGGTCATGCTGGGCTTGTACTCGACCCGCCTGATCAAGGTGACCGAGAAGTTCCGGCTCGGCGTGATCGCGGGGACCGGCGCATCTCCTGGTCTACGTGATCGACATGGTCCTGAGCTTGTTCGGGCTCGAGGTGCCGTACCTCCACGAGCTGGACCGGTCGGGATCATCATCAGCGTGGTCATCGTCGCCGTCGCGGCGCAACCTTGTCCTCGACTTCGACTTCATAGAACAGGCGGCGAACAGAGAGGCGCCGCGCTACATGAGCTGGTACGCGGCGTTTGGCCTACTGGTGACGCTGGTCTGGCTCTACCTCGAGATCCTGCGCCTGCTGGGCAAGATCCGCGAGAGACTAGTCCTCTTCGCGCACCTGGCCGTAGTTGATCGCGGCCACGATGGCGACGCCGCCCACGATGTTGCCTGCGAGGACGGGGATGAACCACTCGATCGTCTCGCCGATGCTCAGCGCGCCGTCGACAGAGCGCTGTGAAGACCGTGACCGTGGCTGCAATGCAGTGGTCGAAGCTGCCAAGCCCGACCAGGAACGCAAGTGACCAGATCACGGCGATGCGGCCGGTCGCGGTGTCGCACCCCTCGACGAGCCAGGCAATCAGCGCAAGCAGGAAGCCGGTCGCGACCGCGCTCGAGAACTGGCTGCCGAAGTCGCCTTCCGTGTACGCCGAGCCGTACTTGATGAGCTGGTCCTTCACGGCCTGGTCAAGCGCGTCGGACCAGATCGCCAGCCCGGCGAAGATGAACGCCCCGACGAGGTTCATCACGAGCACGATCAGCCAGAGACGAGGCGGCGGTTCAGGTACTCCAACGCGCAGGGTGAGCATCACCGGATATAGCGTGTTTTCCGTGAAGAACTGGGAGCGGCCGATGATCACCGCGATGTAGCCGATCGGGTAGAGAGCGACGCGATAAACGCCGTGGACCTGACGTCTTCGCCGAGCGACGTGATCCAGGGCGACACCAGCGGCGCAAGGCCGATCGTGAGTCCGGCGAACAGTGCCGAGTAGAAGAGGCTTCCCTGCGGCCGCGAGAGCTCTTCTGCGGTGTCTTCGCAGACGCGCTCGTAGATGTCGAGCGCGTGCGGGCGGGACGACTCACCGTCCCCGCGTCTCTCCCGCTCAGCCACGTGGCGCACGATAGACATGATCGCGGCCGGACGCCGTCGCCACGTCCTGTGCCGTGGCTACTCTGCCCCTCGTGCCGGTAGCCGATCTGGACCTCGAGCTCGACGTCTTCGCGGGCCCATTCGACCTCTTCATGGCGGTCGTCCTTCGCGAGGGCGTGAACCTCGCCGAAGTCGAGCTTGGAGAGGTCGTCGTCGCCTACGTCGAGCACCTCGAGGAGGCGGGCGAGCTGGACCTCGAGTCGGCGACCGAGTTCCTCGTGCTCATCGCCGCGCTGCTCGAGTTGAAGTCGCGGCTGCTTCTGCCGGTGGACGAGGAGGCCGAGGGCATGCCCGCGCCCGAGGAGGCCGCCGAGGAGCTCCTCGCGCGCATGCTCGAGTACCGCCGCTATCACGACG
>CAWEBE010000004.1:0-58304 GCA_963806735.1 uncultured Alphaproteobacteria bacterium
GGGCGCTTTCCCTGCACCGAAGCCAGGTCGATCGAATACAACCCTGACGCTTCCGATCACGCTCCGCTGGTCTGCTCCGCACCTACACGACGGCAGCCCGGAGTTTGGCCAAGCTCCAAAGAGAAGCGGACGGCCGGCTTCTGCTAGGCGTCGCGGATGGGTAGTGAAGCATAGGGGTTACTGCTAGTTCGACGCTATGGTCAGTCCGAGCGCGAGAGCCTGAACCAGGCACATTGGCGCGACCATCGTCCTTAGCACAGCCTCGGGCATATCCGGGAGCTCGAAGACCACATTGGCGCCGGTGACGATTGGGCTGAGCAGGCTGTCTGTCACTGCGATCAACGGAACGCCGCGCGCGACAAACTCGGGCACGAGCCGTACGGTCTCGGCATTGTAGGGTCTGAAGCTGATGGCGATAAGGGCATCCTTGCGCGTGGCCGTGAGCGCATGATCGGTAAGCACATTGCCCAGACCATCGAGGAGCACGGCCCGCCTGCCCAGTCGGCGCAGGACATAGGTCAGGTGGGCCGCAACGGGAAAGGAGCCGCCGAGACCGAGCACGTAGTTCGTTTGCGCATGACTCATCAGTCTGATGGCACGCACGAGATCGGCCTTGTTGACGCTATCCTGAAGATTCTCGAGCGACACGGTACCTTCGGACGCAAACCGCGACAGCATCTCATGCGCACTGCCGCTATCGCGAAGGCGGCCATCACGGCGCAATCCATTGATCCGCTCACGATAGCTCGGCACGGCGCCGGCAACGAGGCGCGAGCGGAAGACCTGCTGGAGTTCAGTGAAGCCGCCATAACCCATGGCGTGAGCGAAGCGCACGATCGCCGACGGCTGCACCTTGGCCCGGGCTGCCACTTCGGCGACTGTACCCAGGGCCATGTCGGTGGGATGCTCAAGCGCGAACTGAGCGATCAACTGGAGGCGGTCAGAAAGGCCAGGATACTTCTGCGCAATTGCTTCGCGCAGCGTCTCATAGGTACTGATCTCGGCCGATTGGAGGCGCCGTTCCGCGGCCTTGGCTGCCCTGTTCACAGCAGTTGCCAAATTCCCATCCCAGGTTCGTTTATTTCAATTCACAAACCATGTAGAATGATTATTCTATGCATCAAGGAAGAGCTGCCGTCAAACGTGCGAGCAGCCGTTCTCAGTGGAGGAGACCATGACAAAGCACGGCAAACCGGGGCTTGGCCCATCTCGGCGTTCGGTTCTGAAAGGCAGCCTGATGACGGCGTCCCTCGCGGGCGTCGGCGTCTTCTACGGCCCCTGGGAGCACAACCGCGCCTTCGCGCAGGGTAAGAAGCCAATCAAGCTCGGCCTCACAAATGATGCAAGCGGCCAGTTCGGCAACAGCGGGCAAGACGATCATCGCGCCATCCGCATGGTCATCGACGAGTGGAATGCCAGGGGCGGCGTGCTCGGCCGCAAGATCGAATGGGTGACGGCCGATACGGAGTCGAGCCCAGCTACCGGCACCCGCATCGCCGAACGCTTCATTACGCGCGAGGACTGCCCAATCCTTATCGGGGCGCTGCATTCGGGGGTTGCCAACGCCATCACGCAGGTCGCCAACAAATACGGCACCATTTATCTCAACACCAATTCCTCGGCCCCGAGCGAGGCGGCCGAGAATTGCAGCCGTATCAAGTTCGTCTGGGATGGTAACGGCACAAACTTCACCAAGGCCGCGGTCAAGAACGCCGTGCGCTCGATCGGCAAGAACTGGCTGCTGCTGACGAACGACTACGTTTATGGCCACTCCACAGCCGCGGCGACCAAGCGTGAGGTCGAGGCGGCCGGCGGCCGCATCATGGACAACCTGTTGGTGCCGCAGAATACGCGCGACTTCACGTCGTACTTGCTCAAGGTCCAGCAGCTCAAGCCGGACGTCGTGGCGACGGCAATGGGAGGCGACGACAACAAGGCGCTGCGCGAGCAGATTGCTCAGCTCAAGCTCGATGAGGGCGGCAAGCCGGCCTGGATCAACAACCAGCAGGACTGGCCGGATGTCTGGGGTGCGCCGCAAAGCCTGTTCGGCGTGTTCGGCACGACCTGGTACCACAAGCTCGACTTGCCGGGTATCCCCGAGTTCGTCAAGAAGTGGGAGGCAGCGAACAAAGGCGGCCCGATCCCCGTGCCGGGCAACGTGTCCTACAACGGCTACATGGCGACGCAGGAGCTCTTCCGTGCGATGGAGCGGGCCGGCTCGACCAACAACATCGCGATCATCAAGGCCCTGGAAGGGCACAAGATGTCGGCCAAAGACCGCATGCAGCATCACGATGCCTACATCGATCCCGTCACACATCAGGTGCAGCAGACCGTCTATCTTGCCCGCAAAAACCGCAAGCCGAGCGACGACACCGACCACTTCGAAGTCCTGAGCTGGGCCGAGCCGCAGGACGTGGCTGACGATGTCGCGCCGACCAAGTGCAAGCTCGTTCCCTACGAGCAGGTGCCGACAGTCGACGCTTGAGCAATTGGCAGGGGTGGCGTTGCCACCCTGCCATTGGTCAGAAATGAGCGCGACGAGCCGGATGCCGTCATGCGGTCTAAGTCTGCACCGCTCCGATCAGCGCGATCGTGGCGGCTTCCCGGCCGGGCGTGATAGAGCGTCCGCTGACATCGCATCGGAACCACAGCGAAGATATCGAGAGCGGCTGCCGCGTGTTCGATCTCCTTCCCCATATGCTCAACGGTTTGGTGCTCGGGCTGCTGCTGGCGCTGATCGCCCTCGGCTTCATGCTGATCGTCGGCCTCATGGAACAGATCAACCTGGCGCACGGATCGCTATTTGCCCTCGGCGCCTACTTCGCGCTCATGTTGACAGGCCCGAACCCGCCGCTGCCGCCTGACCTGGCATCGCTCTGGTTGCAGCTCCCGCTCGGGTGGCGCTACGGGTGCGCCCTTGTGATCGCGCCGTGCCTTGCCGGCATCGTCGGCATCGCCGTCGAGGTGTGCATGCGCCGTGTTTATGGCAAGGACCCCCTTTACGGCCTGCTGTTGACCTTCGGCGCCGCGCTTGTGCTCGAGGAGGTCATCCGACTGACCTGGGGAACGCGCGATCACGTGCTGCCAGTGCCGGCGGTCATGACCGGAGCGGTCATTTTTGCGGATCTGATCTGGTCGACCTACCGGTTCTATGCTGCCGGTATGGCCGTGGTCGCCA
Source organism: uncultured Alphaproteobacteria bacterium (assembly GCA_963806735.1). Taxonomy (GTDB): domain Bacteria; phylum Pseudomonadota; class Alphaproteobacteria; order Rhizobiales; family Hyphomicrobiaceae; genus CADEFX01. The sequence continues at coordinate 3,182 of CAWEBE010000004.1, forward strand.
TCATCCTCGTCTGGCTCGTCATCGAGAAGACGCCCTATGGCGCGATGATCAAGGCAGGCGCCCATGACAGTGAGATGGTGCGCGCCCTCGGCATCAACTTGTCGAGGCTGCGCCTCGGTGTGTTTGTGTTCGGCACCATGCTTGCCGCCTTTGCTGGGATCGTCCTCGCCCCGATCTGGGGGATCCGCCCGCACATGGGCGTCGATGCGGTGGTGCCGGCGTTCCTCATCATAGCGCTCGGCGGAGTAGGAAGCTTCTGGGGGGCCGTCATCGCAAGCCTGCTCGTCGGCCTCGCGGTTGGCCTCTCCGGGGCATACGCATCGGAATGGTCGCTGCTCTCGATGTACCTGTTGCTCGTGGCGGTCGTGTCTTTTCGGGCGCGCGGCCTCTTCGGCAAGAAGAGCCTGCTGGAGGCCTGAAAGACATCATGCCTGGCTCGCCGAACACCGCGCGCTTGATCACGCCGACCATGCTCGGCGCATGGCTCGTGCTGGCCACCGTGCCGCTTTGGATCAGCTCGGTCGGCCTATATCCTTATATCGGCGTCGAGATCATGATCTGGTCGATCTACGCCCTTGCTTTCAACCTCGTGCTCGGCACCTCAGGCCTGCCGTCGTTTGGCCATGGCGCCTTCTTCGGCGTCGGCGCCTATGCTTTCGGCCTCGCCCAGTTCAATGTCGCCACCAGCCTCTGGATCTGCCTCGCCAGCGCGGCAGCGTCGGGCATGCTTGCGGGTCTCCTCGTTGGCCTCTTCATTTCACACCGGCGCGGCATCTACTTCGCGCTGTTGACCATCGCCTTCGGCCAGATCTTCTGGACCATTGCGTTGAAGGCCTATCCGATCACCGGCGGCGAGGACGGATTGCTGGACATCGCGCGGCTGCCGGCCAACTTCGGCATCATCTCCTTCAGCCTCGACGACAACACCGACCTCTACTATTTCGTTCTTGCAGTGTTTGCCGTCGCCGTCGTGCTGCTCTGGCGTCTGGTCAACTCGCCCTATGGGCGCATTCTCTCTGCCATCCGCCAGAGCGAGATTCGCACGGCGCACCTCGGTTACAACGTCTGGCTCTACAAGCTCAGCATCATAGTTATCTCCGCGGCCTTCTCGGGCTTTGCAGGAGGCCTTTTTGCGATGGCGCAGCGTTCGGCCTTTCCGGACGTGATGAATCTCGCGCAATCGGGCCTCGTCGTGATGATGACGCTGGTCGGCGGCGGACTCGTGAGCTTCTGGGGGCCGGTCATCGGTGTAATCGTCTTCCTCATTGCCCGCGACGTGATCGGCGCAATGACTAATGCATGGATGCTCTACTTCGGCACGATGTTCGTGCTTCTGGTCCTCTTCCGGCCGGAGGGCATCGCCGGTGGAGCCAAGATGCTCAAGGAACGCTGGAAGACGCGCAGGACGCCCGAATCTCTGAGCTCGGTGCCCCGGAGCGGATGATGGCTCTGCTCGAAGCCCAAGGCGTGCATGTGCGCTTCGGGGACCGTGTCGTCCTCGAGGAAATCAATCTTTCGGTTACCGAAGGCGAGTTGCACGGCATTATGGGCCCGAACGGCGCCGGCAAGACGACCTTTTTCAACACGCTGACGGGGAGCGTCAAACCGAACCGCGGCCGTATCCGCCTTGATGGTGACGATGTGGCCGGCCTCAGCCCACACGCCATTGCTCGCAAGGGTGTGGCGCGCTCCTTCCAGATCATGACGCTGTTCAATGACTTCACGGCCCAGGAGAACGTGATGGTGGCGCTACCGGCGTTCCGCGCCCGCGGCTTCGATGCGCGCCGCGCCGTCGCCGGCGATGCAACCCTGGCAGATGAAGCAGACGCAGTGCTGGCCTCGGTCGGGTTGGCTGAAAAATCGGGTGTCTCCGCGAAGCTCCTCTCTTATGGCGACCGCCGTGCGCTCGAGATCGCGGTGGCGATGGCTCAGCGCCCGCGCGTGCTCTGTCTCGACGAGCCGACATCCGGATTGGGCAGCGACGGCACGCTGCGCCTCGCCGAGCTTATCGGCAGGCTCAAGGGGAAGCTCACTATCATCGCAGTTGAGCACGACATGCGCTTCCTCTTCTCGCTCGCCGATCGCATCTCGGTCATTCATTGGGGCCAAGTGATTGCGCGCGGCACGCCGCGCGAATTGCAGAAGAACCCGTGGGTGATGCGGTCGAACCTCGGGAGCTTCGGATGATCCTCGAGGTCCATGCGATCGATACTTTCTACGGTGAGACGCAGGCGCTTTACAGTGTGTCGCTGAGCGTCGCCAACGGCGAGGTACTGGCGCTGCTCGGCGCCAATGGCGCCGGCAAGACGACGACACTGCGCTCGATCCTCGGGTTGACGCGGCCGCGGCGCGGCAGCATCCGCTTCAGCGGCAAGGACATAACGCTTTCGCCCACCCATGCTATCGCTCGCTCGGGAATCTGCTGGGTACCCGACGACCGGCGACTGTGCCCGACCCTGACCGTTGCCAAGAATCTCAGGATCGCGACCAAGCAAACGCCCTTTCGCGGTTGGACCCTCGATGAGACGTTCTCCATCTTCTCACCTCTCGAGCACCTGATGCACCGCGAAGCAGAGAATCTCTCCGGCGGGGAAATGCAGATGGTGTCGATTGCGCGTGCCCTGCTCGGCTCGCCCGGCTTGGTGCTGTTCGATGAGCCGAGCCAGGGCCTCGCTCCGAAAATCGTGGCGGACGTCCTTGCCACGGTGCGCCGCCTCAAGAAGGAGGGTGTTGCGTCAGTCATCGTCGAGCAGAATGCGGAGGTTGCGTTATCAGTCGCCGATCACGCAGTTGTTCTCGACCGCGGCATCGTCGCTTGGTCAGGTGAAGCCGCAACGCTCCGCGACGACCATATGCTACGTCAACGACTGCTCGGAGCCTGATCATGGCGACGCCCGCCAGTGTGCCGCTGCTTTCGCTTCAGAGCCTTCGCAAGGTCTACACACGCGGTATGCTCTTGCGGCAGCCGACCTTCACGCTCCAGGCGGACCTCGCCATCAACGGCCCCGGCATTATCGGTGTCGTGGGGCCCAACGGGGCCGGTAAGACGACGCTGTTCGAGATGATGACCGGCTCCAATGCCCCAACCAGCGGCCGCGTGCTCGTCGCCGGCACCGACATCCACCGCGTCAAGTATGCCGAGCGCGATCGCCTCGCCATACACTATCACCAGTCCTATCAAGTGCGGCGGTTCCGCAAGCTCGTGCCGTCGGTCTTCCTGGCGGCGTCACCGGTCGAACGGCCGCTCGTACACCTCTTCGACGAGCCGCAATTCAACACCCAGGACGGCTACATCGGCTTCATGCTCGACTTCTTCCGCAAGCTCCGCGCGGAGGGACGCCTCGTCTTTCTGTGCCTGCACCCGACAGCCACCTATCACCTGGAGATTCTCAACGAGATTGCCGAGCGCTTCCTGCTCGTCGCGGGTGGTACCGTGACGCAAGTTCCAAATTTCCAGTCCCTTGTCTCCGACCCCCGAATGAAGGCCTACCTCGGCCCTCAAATGACCGCCGAGGCTGAAGCACTCGTTTAGGCAACTCTAACGGGAGTGTGAACTGGAGTGGTGGTCCGTCGGCGCGCCTTCTCACGACGTTATGTTTCGCAACCACATGACTTGAGGCTCAACCCATAGTTTAACTCCTTTCCGCCATGGGTTGACCTCTGCGGCTTCCACGCTGCTGACCAGGCAGAGGCCTTGAGCCCGCGTACTAGGCTATCCTTGCTCCCTCGTGAGAGAGCCGCAGCATTGTCCTTGCCACGTCCGCCTGAGCCTTGGGGCGCTCGACACTGCATGCCGGAGGAGCAGTCACTCTCTGTGACGAACGTGCAGTGCGTATGACCCGTCCTGGGGGGTGCCCAGTCCCACGGCCCGGGTGCAAGCGACAGCAGAGCCGGATTTCTTTGTTGCAACTAAACTGCCCGCTGTCAGAGGCTCAGGTGTTTGGTGGGATCCCGACAACCTTGGTTCATCATCGCGACCCTGAGCTTGGAAGGAGTGGAGATTGGCTCAGCATCGGCAGCGGGAACACGAACCAACACCACCCGCTACGGCCGTCAGCACTCGATCAGCTTGTTGGCTGGGTGCTCTCCTTCCGAACCTCTCTGGCAACAGCCTGGGCTGCGTTGACAGCATCAAACGTGTGGGAGCTAGCCGGCTGTCGTCTGACCTCGGTGCTGCGTCTGCGGAATTTCCGGTCTGAGATGTGCCAACAGGATACATTCGCGAGCCATTTGGGAGAGACAAATTCATCGTATGTGGCACAGCTGATAGGGCAAAGCGAAACGGCCCCCGAGGGGCCGTCTAGCTTACGCTCACTATGAAAGTTCAGGCTTCTCGTCAGCGCTTGGCCTTAGTCACCTTGGCGACCGGCTTACTCTTAGTAACGGCCTTCTTTGGAGGAGATTTCTTAGCCATGTAGTCAGTCCTTTTCTGTCCTGGAATCGAGCTCCCACGCCAGTGCGACTTACCGAATCGACGGTAGGTCGGGCTCGACCCTGGCACAAGCCATATTACGCGTGCTGAAGATCGGTTCGAGCAATGGAGCTCCATTCAATCAAGGTCGAGACTCATCCAAGGAGTGATCGGTACACCTCCAGATATCGATCGGCCATGCGATCTACCGTGAAGCGCGCGGACACTGCCGCCCGACAGGCAGCACGATCGATTTCGTTGATACGGCCGATCGCTTCCACGGCTTTGTCAACGCTGTCGACCAGGAAGCCCGTAACGCCATGGTCGATCAACTCCAGCATTGATCCGCGATTGGAGGCGATGACCGGCGTGCCGCTGGCAAGCGCTTCCACGACCGATAAGCCGAACGGCTCGTCGAAGTTGATGAGGTGGAGAAGAGCGCGCGCGGAGCCTAGGGTTTTCGTGCGGTCCAGCCCGCCCACGGGACCGCGATAGGCCGCAAAACCGTCGTCGAGCGCGGGCGCGACGTGCTCGTTGAAGTAGTCTTGATCCTGAACGATGCCCGCCATGACCAGCCGCCGGCTCGCCTGGCGTGCCACCGCAATTGCCTCGGCTGCTCCCTTGTCCGGGTGGATGCGGCCGAAGAAGAGCAGGTCTTCACTGCCGAATGGGTCGAAGGGAAAGTCCTCCAGCCGGATTCCGTGATGGATCGTCGCTGCATAGCGCAGGTCCGGATGGCGGTCGGCGGCGCTGATCGCAACATAGTGGACGCGATCCTCGTACGCTTTGAAGGCGGGCAGGATGCGTTGCGAGGAGAAGCCGTGGATCGTCGTCACCACTGGCGTCTCTACCAGCCGCGAGAAGGCGAGCGGCACGAAGTCCGCGTGGTTGTGAATGAGATCGAACTCGCTCGCGCGCTCGAAGACATGGGCGACGTGGAGCATCTCCCACACCTTGGCGTCGATGGTAGGGTCCTCGGAATAGGGTGTCGGACACACGCCGGCCAGCTTGCCCGCGGTCTGGCTGTCCTTGGTGGCGAACAGGGTAACGTCGACGCCACGCGCCACCAGCGCCTCGGTCAACAGGCTCGTTACCAGCTCCCATGGACCGTAGTGGCGCGGCGGGGTGCGCCAGGAGATCGGCGCCAGCATGGCGATACGCAAGCGGTTGTCCTTCCCTGCTTCTCGTCAATCGGCCGAAAGGATCACGCCCTCGTTTCCCCGCAGCAGCAGAGCGCCGGTTCCGGCGGGCGCCGCGTCGGGGAGAGTGGACAAGAGCGGCCGGCAATCGCTCGCCCAGTCCGGTAACTGCAGGCATTGCGACCGCCCCCCTAGATTGAGTGCCACGATCAGTCGCTCCGCACAGTGCCTACGCTCGTAGGCGAGCACGTCACCCTCCGCATCCAGCAGCGCGAAATCGCCGATCGACAGCGCCGGATGCGTTCGCCGCATCGCCAGCAACCGACGATGGAACGTCAGGATGGAATGCGGCTCCTCCGCCATCTGCTCGACATTTCGCATCAGCCAATCCGCATTGAGCAGCAGCCACGGTTTGGCCGTGGTGAAGCCAGCATTTTCGCTCCGCCCCCACGGCATCGGAGTGCGGACCGGATCGCGGCCCAGGCCGAGCCCGGGCTCTCGCAGCTCGCGCGGGTCCTGAACCTGCGCCAGTGGGATCACCACGTCGCTCAAACCCAGTTCGTCACCGTAGTAGAGAGTGGGCGTGCCACGGAGCGTTAGCAGCAACATTGCCGCGACGCGGGCCTGCGCCTGCCCGCGCTTCGCGGCGACGCGGGGCCGGTCGTGATTGCCGAGCACCCAATTCGGCCAGCCGCCCGGCGGAAGAGCGGCCTCATAGTCGGCGATCAGCTTGGCGAGGGACCTCGCCTCCCACGGCGCATCGACGAGCAGGAAGTTGAAGGGCAGGTGCACCTCGGCCCGCTCCCGGCCGTAGTACCGCATCAGCCGATCGACCGGCAGGTAGATCTCGCCGATCAGGACGCGTTCGCCCAGTCCTTTCGCGGCATAACTTTCGGCGATGGCGCGCATCTCGGCGGCGATTCCGTGCACCTCGGGCTGATCGGTCGAATGGAGCTGGAGCACACGGTGCATATCGCCCATCGCCGGCTGATAGTCGGGGTTGAGCGGATTGTCCGGGAAGTCGGCCGCCTTGACCATGTGCCACAGCACGTCGATGCGAAAGCCGTCCACGCCGCGGTCAAACCAGAAGCGCATCACGTCGTACATCGTCGCCTGCACGGCCGGATTGCGCCAGTTGAGGTCCGCCTGCTCCTTCAGGAAGGCATGGTAGTAATATTGACCTGTGGCCTCGTCCCATTCCCAGGCCGAGCCGCCGAAATCGCTGATCCAGTTGTTGGGTGGCCCGCCATCGGGCGCCGGATCGCGCCAGATATACCAGTCCCGTTTCGGATTGTCGCGCGAGGAGCGGCTCTCAGCGAACCAGGGATGCTGATCTGACGTGTGGTTGGGAACGAAGTCGAGCAGGATCTTGAGCCTGCGCGCATGGGCCTGCGCAAGCAGATCATCGAAATCGGCGAGCGTGCCGAAGCGCGCATCGACGCCGCAGTAATTGGCGACGTCATAGCCGAAATCGGCCATCGGCGAGGGATACATGGGCGAGATCCAGATCGCGTCGACGCCGAGGCTCGTCAGATAGTCGAGCCGCCGCTCGATTCCTTTGAGGTCGCCTATGCCGTCGCCGTTCGTGTCCTGAAAGGAGCGAAGGTAGATCTGATAGATCAGGCCCGTCTGCCACCAGAGGACGGTCATGCGAACGCTGCCTTGGGCAGGCAAGCTACGCGACCCACACGGTGCGGCTCGCCGCTCGCTATGATCATGTCAACTCTCTAGGCAGCAGAGAGGTCTAGGGTCACGGTCGATTGCAGTTTGCCAATCGCACCTTCAAGTTGGTGAGTGAGGGCAAACGTCGTTGCCTTTCCAAGTGGCAACTCCGTCGTGGGGATCGGTGTCCCGAATGTCACGCGAATGCGTGGCCGGTGCATGACGTGGCCAATTTGCATTTGCCCGGGACCTTCGTAGAAGGCGGGCACAATTGGGACCCCGGCGTGAAGCGCGATTGTCGCAGCGCCCCGCTTGAAGGCGACATTCTCCCCATTTCGCGTACCGCTCGGGAAGATCAGAATGATTTCGCCGTTCTGCAAAATATCGACGGCGGTCTTGATCGAACGCAGTGAAGGGTCCACGCGATCGATCGGAATGGAACCGCCATGCTGCAAAACCCATCTTGTCAGCGGCGAACCGAACAGCTCTTCCTTCGACATGTACCGCAGTTGCCGTGGGTAGACCGCGTAAGCCATCCATAGGCTGTCGGCCCAGCCGACGTGGTTGCAGGCGATGACTGCGCCCGTCCCGCCAGGCCGGAGCATTGGAGGTCGATTGATGATCTCCGGCTTGCCGACGCGATCGAAAAGAATCTTCAGCCCCGGAGAAACGACGGTGAGCAAGCTCATGCGCCTGCACCTTGCGCGTACTTTCGGAACCCCATGAACGCCCCGACGGGCTTGAATGCTGAGGTCGGGACAAGAACCTCGTTGCCGCCATCATCAGAGCGGATCAGGCCAAATCCGGTGCTTCGGCTGTCCAACATTAGCGTGTCTATGGCGCGCATTGAGGTTGTCCCTTTGTGCGCGCGCTTGAGGGCGCGGGCTGACGATGGCAGCGACCGTTATGGATGAAGAGGCAACAGGCCCATGGGCCGCTAGACTTCAGCAAGCGGCGAGGCGCATCCACCATAGGACACACCTACTCCCACTAGCTGCGCCTTCACGTGTTGGAAGACAAGAAGATAAATGGAGGTTCTATGGTTGAGGCCCGTGCCAATACCGCCTGCAGCGAGCGGCACCGCGTAGGAGATTTCGCGTGCGCATTTCGCCTAGGTAGCTCTTTTCTCGCAGCGCGACCCGCGGCAACGTCGATTTGCGTATCTATCTGGCCCCAAAGAGAGCATGGTGACCAGTGGCATTCACACGCAAGTGTCACCTTTGACCCCATTACTTCAGGTGCACACAAATGCCAATCGAACTTGCGCGTGCGCAGGCCCTGCCTAAACCGTGGGGTATCATCGATCTCCGACCTTGGAGCAGCGCAGCCAATAGTGACAGCCGCTTGATCGGTGAAATCTGGTACGAGCGACCTGGCAACGCTGCTTCAGATCCCTCGCTCCTGCTCAAGCTGCTGTTCACGAGCCAGCCGCTTTCCATTCAGGTTCATCCGGACGATGCGTACGCGCAGTCGATGGGGCTGACATGTGGTAAGACCGAAGCCTGGTACATCTTGAGTGCTGCACCCGGAGCCAAGATCGCCCTCGGTCTGAAGAAGCGGCTCGCTTCCCGGCAATTGCGCGAGGCTGTCGACGACGGCTCGATCGTGGGTCTTGTCGCGTGGCAGACGGTGCTGCCGGGGGATGTTGTTTTCGTTCCCGCCGGTATGATCCACGCGATCGGCGCAGGTCTCGTCATTGCGGAAATCCAGCAGCGCAGCGATGCAACGTTCCGCATGTTCGATTTTGGCCGCAAGCGCGATCTTCACGCTGCAAGCGCCATCGCTGTGGCAGACGCGGGGCCGGCCGTCGTAGGCCTGAAACCGAAGCGGCTCACGGACGAACGGACGCTTCTGGTATCCAACACCCATTTCGCGTTCGAACGGGTGGAATTGGTGCCGGGCTCGGTGTTCCGCCTCGAGGCGGAACGCGAGACCTGGCTGCTCGTTGTCAGAGGCAGCGCCCGCGCCGGGAAACTCGGCATCGCCATGGGCGAGGCCGTTTTCGCGCAGTCGGACCGCGTCGACATACAGGCAGGGCCCGACGGCATGGTGTGCCTCGTGGCCTACACGGGCGCCGGCGGCCCCGTTCCACACCTCCTGCAGCACCCCGCGGGACCGAGTACAACGGATACAGCAGCGGCGTGGAAAATGCAGGGACCAACCACTCTCACCCCCACCGAGACACCTCCGACAGATGGGCACGTGGGAGCACGGCTATGAGGTCACTCCAGCGTGTTGCGCTCATCGGCAATCATCTTCCGCGCCGCTGTGGGATTGCCACCTTCACGCATGATCTGCATCGGGCCATCGCCACAGCCCGTGCGGGTCTCGAGACCTGCGTCGTTGCCATGAACGATCCGGGCGAAACATATGATTACCCGGCAGCCGTGCGTTTCCAGATCAGAGAGGAGACGATCGATGGTTATGCCGAGGCCGCCAATTTCCTGAACGCTGGGCGGTTCGACGTTGTTTCTCTTCAGCATGAGTATGGGATTTTCGGCGGTGAGGCCGGTGGACATATCACCGAACTGCTGCAGCGCCTCACGATGCCGATTGTTACGACCCTGCATACCGTGCTCGCAACACCGACGTCGGCTCAGCACAACGTCATGCGCAAGATCATTGCCAGATCGGCCAAGATGGTCGTCATGGCAGAAAAAGGCCGCGAGCTGCTCCGGTCCGTGTATGACGCATCACTCCAAAAGATCGAGGTGATCCCACACGGAATTCCCGATTTTCCCTTTCCAGAGACCCATCACGCGAAGGCCAAGTTCGGGTTCAGCGGCAAGACCGTCATTCTCACGTTCGGCCTGTTGTCGCCGAGCAAAGGCATCGAGACAGTGATCGACGCCATGCCGGGAATCGTCCGGTCCTGCCCGAACGCCGTTTATGTCATTCTCGGTGCGACCCATCCCAACCTCATTCGGCATCAGGGAGAAGCCTATCGTGAGAGCTTGAATGCCAGGGTGCGGGAACTCGGCATGGAGGACCACGTCGTATTCTTCAATCAGTTCGTCGACCAAGCCACGCTGCTTGACTTCATCTCGATGTGCGACGTCTACGCGACGCCTTATCTCGATGAAGCCCAGATGACGTCCGGCACACTGGCCTACAGCTTCGGATTGGGAAAGGCCGTCGTCTCCACACCTTACTGGCACGCCAAGGAACTGCTCGACGATGGGCGAGGCATTCTGGTGCCCTTTGGCGATGTGGAAGTCATCGGTTCGGAGATCACGGCATTACTGACCAACGATGTACGCCGACACGCTATGCGCAAACGCGCGTATGCGGCCAGCCGATCGATGACATGGGCGCAAATCGCCAAACGCTACCTGACGACATTTAAGTCCTCGCACGAGGCGAGCCGAGTGAGAAACCGTGCTTCGGCTACCCAAGGCGACTTCTGGCGTGAAGACAACGCCTTGCCAGAAGTGCAGTTTGAACATTTCCTTTCGATGTGCGACAGCACGGGACTGCTCCAGCACGCCGTGCATTCCATACCCGATCGCGCTCATGGCTACTGCGTCGACGACAACGCTCGTGCGCTGTTGTTGTCGAACGCGCTCGCAACCTTTGGCGAATCTCGAATGCCCGAGCCGATGCCGGCGCGCTTTGCAGCCTTCATACAGCACGCGTGGAACCCGGGCACGCACCGGTTCCGGAATTTTATGAGCTACGATCGGCAATGGCTGGAGGCGCGAGGTTCGGAGGACAGCCACGGACGGACGCTTTGGGCCTTGGGCGAGTGTGCACGCAGCGACACCGATCCATCTCGCCGCAGGTGGGCAGCGGCTCTGTTCAAGACCGCCCTTCCTGCCGCCGATGAGTTTCAATCTCCGCGGGCTTGGGCCTTCACGTTGCTGGGATTGGACGCGTATTGCGCGGTGGCAGTGGAAGATCTGACGGCGAGTCGCATACGTGAAAGCTGCGCCGGCCGGCTTGCGTCGGCGTTCCATGCGACGGCGACCAAAGACTGGCCCTGGTTCGAGGATGTGTTGGCCTACGACAACGCACGCCTTCCGCAGGCGCTGCTGCTCACAGGCGCAGCACTCAAGAAACCACCACTGGTCAAGATTGGTCTCACGTCTTTGCGCTGGCTTATGGCGTTGCAGACCACAACGGATGGATATTTCAGACCCGTCGGCACGGAGAGCTTTGGTGTTGTGCGCAAGGCGCCACAGGCGTTCGACCAGCAGCCGGTCGAAGCAGCCGCAGCGATCTCAGCCTGCCTTGCGGCATGGCGCGTGAACGACAGCGCGGAATGGACGGCGGGCGCAACGCGCGCATTCGATTGGTTTCTGGGCGGCAACGATCTCCAGACCTCTCTGGTCGATCCCGATACCGGCGGCTGCCTGGACGGGTTGCATCCCGATCGCCCCAATGAGAACAGAGGGGCGGAGTCGGTGCTGTCCTATCTTCTCGGTCTTGCAGAGATGCGTCAGTTCGCGCGCGCTGGCGTGGCCACATCGCCCTCCGAGCTCGCACACAAGCTGGCTCTCAGTGCCTGAACCAGGCCAATCGCACAACAAGCAATCCAAGGGGGCCCTTTTTGTCTCAACCCATGTTCTTGAACAGGCAGACTTTGTATCTGCGGCCGGACCCCGCCAGGGTTGTCGTGCGGCCGTTCAAACCGGCGACGGAACCCAGAGACCTCAACCCGAGCGACAAGACGCGCGCCAATCATATTGTCAGTAGAGTGCTGGGGCTCGAGGCGGGCGCTGCTGAACAACAATTGACCGATGTGCTCGAGAACTTCGAAGGTCGTCACCGAAATCTGCTTGAAATATTCGAGACGCGTGCTGCCGAGATGGAAGATGCATTGGAGCCGCATGCCGCACTGACAAAAAAACAGCGCTGCCTGATCGGCGCGTACTTCCTCCACGAATACTCCTTTGAAGCCTCGGCCTTATTCAATCCGAGCATTGTCCGCCACCCCGATCAATCCGGTGCCCCCAATGGGGGATGCCGCTTCATTCTGAGTCTTCGCGCCGTCGGCGAAGGGCATATTTCATCGTTGACCTTCAGATCTGGTTCCATTGCCTCCGATGGCAGTGTCGCCATCGACCCAACGGCGCGCCTCGCGTCTATCCCCAAAATTACAAAGCGAACGTCGAGATCCGATGGTGACGATCTCGAGATCACTTTCAAACCTGAAGAAGATCTGAGCGAACGTGTCATCTTCCCGATTACGGAAGCGCAGGCGAACGGCATCGAGGATGCCCGGTTTGTTGAATTCGAAGACAACGGCCGCAAGACATTCTACGCGACCTATACCGCCTACAGCGGCAAAGGGATACGCTCCGAATTGCTTGAGACCGCGGACTTCAGATCATTCCGCATGACGCCTCTCAGTGGAACAGCAACCCGCAACAAGGGGATGGGTCTTTTCCCTCGTAAGATCAATGGCCACTACGCGATGATCGGGAGACAGGACAACGAGAACCTCCATCTGATCTACTCCGATGACCTATACACCTGGGATGGTGGTCAATCGTTTCTTCAGCCGGCGTATCCCTGGGAATTCGTTCAGATCGGAAATTGCGGCTCGCCCATCGAACTGGACGAAGGCTGGCTGCTGTTGACGCATGGCGTCGGGCCGGTGCGGAAATATTCCATTGGAGCGGTTCTTCTCGATAAGCAAGACCCCTCCAAGGTTCTTGCTCGGTCACGCGAGCCACTCGTACGACCGGAACCCACAGAGCGTGAAGGTTATGTGCCAAACGTCGTCTACACCTGCGGGGCTTTGCGTCAGGGCGACCGGATTGTTCTGCCGTATGCGGTATCTGATACCTTTTCCAATTTCGCGACCATAAGGATTGCGGAACTTCTCGAGGCTCTCAGACCTGGGCCGCCCGAATAGCTTGGATGACCCTGCACGACGTTTGTCTACGATGCCGTTTCCCGGTCAATGTCACCGACCAGCGCAAACAAGACAAATACGTGCTAGGAGGTTTGTGCTATTCTTTCCGATCCGGTTCTCATCGGCGGCGCCTTTTCTCATCAGTTGAGCACCTAGTTGATTCTCGGCGGCATGTTCGCACTGGCATTGGCTAGCAGACTTGTGTAGGGCGCGGCCGGCGGATGCGCGTCTTGTCGGTTCGACTGAAGGGCATTGAGCTACCGGACTCAATGGGATGTGCGTGCTCACCCTGGCCGCCGTCGTGCTGCGCGTCCGAGGCATTGCGACCCAGGCAGTCGCTCCTGCCGATAGCCGCTGTTTCAGGGCCCCTGAGTGTGTCGGCCCTCACGTCGGTCACGCACTCTGGCTTGCCGATTACTGTGCGCTAGACGCCATACTATTGGTGCTCATCATGACACCTGCTAGTTCAGTTTCTTTCTTTCGATCCGAGTTCGACGACTTTCTCTACGCAGCGGTCGGCGTGGAGAGAAATGAGATGCCGCTCAGCGTTCTCTCAATGCTAGTGAGACTAAATCTCGATCCTTGGAAGGAGGCTGCTGACTTGTCCGAGTTGCCAAAGGACACCGCCGCGGAAAGATTGACTATGTTGATTGCGCGACTGCCCGGCGGACGATGGGCGCAGGCGGATTTGCGAGCAATTGCGGATCGCTTGATTGCGCTCTTGCCGCGCCTTTCGCATTCGTCGGTGCCGTCGATTGAGAGCGCTCACAGCGTTCGTGACACCGGATCCGCAGTCGCGAGAATTTTATTCCGGTGGCTTAAGAACCTGTCAGGTCGCCGCTAGTCTTGTTGACTGTTCAGGCACGGTTTCCGGAGGGGCGCCTGCTTGCTGATGGACTTCCCTCGAGCACACGACCCAGCACAATTATGCGGGTCGGTAATCTGGTACTGAATCAAACGCTGCATGCTCCATCGAGGCGTGCATTCGCCAAAACCGGCTCATGACGGTCAAGAACGACCCCACGTGGCCACCCAGGCCGATTGGCTTTCAGCAATGTGTATCCCGGATGTTCACGTGCTGTATGCTGGTTCTAACGAGCGCGCCTGGCTACTGTTCAAGCTGCGCTCACAACCGAGGCGAGGAACTGGATGTCGGAGTCATCACCGCTGGCCAAGCTCCTGCAGGAGCGCAAGGCAAAGGCGCAGGCGTTAGAAGAGGCCAATGACGCCAAGCGAAAGAAATCTGACGAGGTGGCCGCCGCAATTCCAGGTCATTGGCAGAGCGCAGAGCTTGCTCTTCGCGGTGCCGTTGATGATGCGAACGAGGAATTTGCCGCCGCAGGTTCGACGAGCCGCTTCCGTTTCGATCCACTTTCACAACCGGGCGCCGGGAATTTTGCTCTAGGTCTCTTGCAGCACAGCGGGAATGGCGGCGGCGACTTTTCGACCTCCGAGATAGCGGTTGCTTCGGACGGTCGAGTAATCGCACGCCGACAGGGTCGAACGGGGTCGGTTCTAAAGGTCTTTGATGTGTCGAAGGTCGGAGGTGGCGACTGGAGCGCCCTTATCGTTCAGATATTCCGAACGGACGTCCCAGGTTAGTCAGCCGATTGCTTCGAGAATTGCGCGACACCGCTGTCGCACAAATACCTCGGCTTCGCGAGAGGCGGTCTCCTTGGGTCGCTGGGTCGAGTTGGTCTTGGCCGCGACTTACACGCGAAGGTCGGCCAGCCTCTCTAGATAGCTACGCGGCTCGCTGTAGTTGCACCGTCACGTGCAAACTAGCCGACTTCCCAAACGTCACGTACGCCCAGGTTTGAGCGTCTCCATGGCGGTTGCTTCGGCTTGTTCGGCCTTAATCCGCTTGATGTCCCGCCGCATGCGGTTATGGCTCATTCGCATCTTGTCAGATCTGCTGTTGCGTCCTGTGGCGGGCTTGGCTGTGAAAGTTCTCTGCGGGCGAGCCATCTTGGTTTGATTTCCTTTCGTGGCACGTTACATGCCAACACCAACTGCGGGTGAGGGTCGCGCGCACCTTCTGTGTGCTCGCTTAGTCTTGTTGGGGCGACGAAATGCCCCGTCAACCGAAGAACCGGATTACAGGGTTATCAGTCCACCCCCTAAGATGGTGATGAGGCAGAAGTCTCACCAGTGGACGATGACTGAATGATTCGGCCGGAGCGCCAGCCGAAGACGAAATGCGCTTGCAAGACTGCCACAACTTTCATGTTCCGGAGCTGGCCAGACGATGGCTACCGAGCGCGATTTTCGAGTACATCGACGCCGGACGACCACCGCAAGCTTCTAGCACGGCGAGCTGGTATCCGACGAAATACTCTTGGCCACCTCCTTTTATTCTGTAGCACTGGTCCCCATGTATCAGGTAACTGGCCGCCCAATCGCGACCGGTTCCTCTCGCACAACAATACGGTGGTCGCCTTTTCAGGTGCGGTTTGGCACCGGAGAGCAGGAGGCATGCGCGTGCACGAGCAGCCGATTTGCGCTCGCAGGGTCTGGGTGGGCGCCTGACCCACTGTGCTGCATTTCCTTGCCGTACTGCATAGACAGGGATGACTGGAGAAACGCATGCAGGAGCGCGTGACCCAAAGCTCGGTGACATTCCTGAACTCGTTTTCGCTCGGCGGCCTCGATGGTGAGCAATCCGCAGGCACTTATGCCATAGAGACGACCGAGGTACCTATTGAGCGCGCGTCTTTTGTCGCGTATCGGCGGGTGTCGACCACGATCACGTTGCCCGCCCTGGGCAAAGCTTCGCTGTCGAGGCAGGTTGTAACGATTGATCCCCACGAGCTCGAGAAAGCGCTGCGGCGGGATGTGTCGGCAAATGGGATCCGGCCCGATGGCCGATAACACGCGGCAACTCTCCTTGCCGACGAAGCTCATCTGTGTCGCCAGAGCTTGTCAGGGGGTCACTTGGTAATTCCCATTGGGAGGGAGGTGGCGGTGAACACTTATACAAGACGATTTGTGACAGAATGGGCGAAAGAACATGCACGGCCCGTTGTCTTGAGTGCGCGTCATGAAGAAGCCTCCCGGCTCGCAAGAAAACTCTTGGAGGCCGGCGCACGCGAAGGTCTTGCCCGCGACGACATCGAGGAAGCGATAGACGCAGAGCTAGAGTTTTACATGTTCCAAGCAGTCACGGGTGCGATGACGGCGTGGGATGCGAATCGACGCAGCAGGGCGACACCCGCAACTAATGGATGAGTCGCAAGTTATCGCGGCAGCGTCGCCGACAAAGGCCACCTGACTCGTCACGATAAACCCGACATCAGTGAGCGTACATGTGGTGACAGCATCAATGGCTACTAGCTTCTTCGTCGAGCCGACTGACTATGGCTGGTCGGTCCGCACGGGATCAGAGCGCTTAGGCTTGTTCATCACTCAAAGTCAAGCTCTCAACGACGTGAAAAAACGGCGTGCCAGGTTGAGCGCCATCGGCCGGGACAGCACGCTTTCGGTGATAGGAAGTGATCCACAACTATCCAGTGGCCGATCGTCACGCCCCAGTTGGCCTCGTCGCTGACTGGGTGCAGCCGACTTGCCGACCTCCTTTGATGTGAGAGAGTGGCCGAACACCTAATGCTGCGTTGTTATTGGCGTAGGGCGTATCAGATGCGCTCGAGATTTCTTCAATCTGAGCAGGGAGATCATGCGAGTTCATCAATCCAACAGGACGGGCAGACAGGCTCCGACGAGTGCGCAGGGGCGAAGCCGAGCTCAAGGTAAGGCCGACGTTTCCAACCCCAGGAACTACGAGCGGTATCTTGCGCTTGCCCGCGACGCAGCGCAGCGCGGCGACAATATAGAGGCTGAAAACTTGTATCAGCACGCCGAGCATTACTTTCGGCAGATGCGCGACAGAACTATTGCGTAGAGAAGCGGGTAAGCTTCCGCTTTCTCAACCTACCGCTGAATTTGGCCGTTCACTGTTCAAGCGTGCAGAATGCCGACCGAGCGGCTGGCGGATGTCCGACCTGGGCCGATTGTGTTGCAGCACTGGACGTGCGGAGTTTGCGAGATGACTGGTTGAGCTCACCCGAGGAGCTGATAAGCGCAATTCTTGCGCCGGGACGCACTTTATCGACTTCTGCACCATCGCTCTCCCCGCGCTACAGAACAGGATTTTGAACTAAACGCTCGTGCGCTTGGCATCGACGCTTCAACCGGAAAGGTCTTTAAATGCGCGCTATCCTTCTGATCCTGGCCTTCGGTTTGGGCACGCCGGTTGCGTTGGCCGAAGTCGCACCGCCGCCGATGACTAAGTCACGTATCGGCATCCTCTCCACCGACGAGGCTTTGACCGCCAAGAAGGCGGAAGAAGATAGGGCCTTGGCCGATTGCAAGCGGCACTGGGATTGGGGACGCATATGACACGGCAGGTCTGGGCGCAGACGTGCCGGCGCGTGCAGGAGCGCTTTCGCCAGCTCGACCTGCGCTAGAGCTCGGGCCACTCGACCGAGCCGCCTCGATCGCAGGGCTCTTGTTCGCATGCGCCATGTCGTGATTGCGGGATCAAAAGGGTCGGTCGGGCCGACCAAGCTGTGAACGGTGCTATGCTCGACCATGGCAAACGCTCACCTTGGCCCCGCAATGATCGCGCCCCGTGACGATGAGCGCCAACGCCGATTGGGGCGCAAGTCTCACGCATCGTGTTATGACAAAATGCGCTGTGCATTTTGAAGAATTTTTCTCAGTAGAATGCGTCTAAAAAAGAAAACAAATCTGAGACGGGCCGAAATAAGTGCTATGCTGGTCTTTCATAAAGAGAAAACACCTCAAAAATAGGGCATTTCCGTCATGGACCGCAGCACAACCGATAGAGCATGGGATATTGGTAAAGGCGCAGCTGGAGGCGCAGTGCTCCTCGCCGCCATCGGCTTCATGTGGGGCGGATGGACGACACAGGGGAAGCACCTGGATGCGCTTAAGGCTGCTTCGGAAGCCGCAGTCGTTACAGCTCTCGCACCTATTTGCGTCGACTCCTTTTCCAAGAGTGCCAACGCCGGCGAGCAGAAGGCTGAGATGATGAAGGCCAGCTCATGGAATCGGGGTGACTTCATCGCGAAGGGCGGCTGGGCCACCACGCCAGGCACGACGGCTCCGAATAGCGCGGTGGCTAGGGCTTGCGCCGACCTCTTGTCGAAGTAAGCGAAACGCGTTGCGCGAGCTGGTGGAACTATCGGCTGCGTTTGAAGCTCCGTTGCACGCGGCGCCGGAGTCCGGCCTTTCCGCCGTGCTTTTCACAGTCGAGCAGGCTCTCGCCGAGGTTTCAGGTTCACTTGCTCCACACGCGCAGTCGCGCGTTCACTGGCGGCTCGCGGCATCCATGCTGAGGATGGCGCGCATCGGTACCTGCAAAGATATCCCGCTGGTACGTCAGACGCTGTCCAATGCTCTCGAGAGCGAGGGCTGGCTACTCGAAGCACCTGGCAAAGTGCCATCAATGTTATTGGAGGAAACGTGGCCAAGAAGCCAGTGAAGGCGACCGCACCTGTCGACAATCTGAACGCCCTGTTGCGAGCTGGAGCGCTGAGGCGCTTGCAGCAAGGTGCAACAGCGAAGCCGATTGCGCGGCGAGCGAAGAGACGTCCGAACAAGCGATAGCGTCTGCGCCGGCCAGCCGAACGATTTCCGGGAAACCGCGGCTTCTGCGTTTCAACGAACGCGTGATAGGCTCGTGACGGCTTCGCAGATCCGCTGGCATCGGCGGGATCGTCCTTTTTTGCAGAGGTAACCTTCAAGATGGGCGGCGTTTGTGAGGTGGGCTTCGCTCATTGAGGCTGGCAGCGTCTTGCCGCTTGCAGTCCGCGGGCTGTCTGTCCCGCGATTGGCGAGTGCCATCGCGAGCGGCTTGTTTATGGCCGGGGCCGTCGGCGGCTACGTACTGCTGGAGTGGCTGAGCTTTATTCACGAATACAAGGGTGTGCCGATCACGCCATGGAACCCGGGCCTCGGTCTCATCCTCGCCTTCATGATCCTCTTTGGCGCACGCTTTGCCGTTGTGCTGTTTGCAGGCGCCGTCATCGCCGAGGTCGCCGTGCTGCGCAGCAACCTCCCTTGGGCTGTTATCTTGGGCATCGCCGGCATATCACCCTAGGCTATGGCTTGGTTGCCAGACTGGCGCGCGACAATCTGCATCTCGACGCTGGCCTCAACCGGCTACGCGATGTTGCCGTACTGCTCATTGGCGGCCTCCTGGGCGCTCTTCTGGTGGCAGTGTTCATCTGCCTGCTACTGCTCGTGGACGAGGCGCTCGATCTCGGTGATGTTCTCGTCGCCGCCGTCATTACGCCGCTGACCCTACGTCTTGCTTTGCACCAGCGCCCGCTCCTTGATCGCATCTCACTTTGGGTTGTGCTCGAGTTGCTTCTGTTCGTCGCGGTGGTGATTACGACCTTGTGGGTCATCCTCGTCGCTGCCGGGCCGAACGGCTCCAAGTTGTTCCATCTGCTGTTCCTGCCGGTGGTGATCGCCGCAGCGCGCTATGGCCTGGATGGCGGTTGCCTCGCGCTTGCCATCACTCAGCTCGGCTTGGTCGGGCTGCTGCATCAGTATGGCTATGATGCGAGTGCGTTCACCGAGTTCCAGCTGCTGATGCTTGTCCTCAGTGCCACCGGTCTCACCGTTGGCGTCGTTGTAACCGAGCGCCAGCACGCGTTCGAGGCGATACGCGAGGTCGAAGCGCAGCTCGCGACGAAGGAGGCGGAAGCGGCACAGGCTGCGCGGTTCAATCTCGTAAGTGGAACCGCGACGGCGCTCGCTCACGAGATCAACCAGCCCATGACGGCCGCGCGAGCACTGGCACGTTCCGCGCAGCAACTCCTGCGCGGTCCGAATGCCGATCTGGCCCGTGCCGATACGAATCTCACAAAGCTGATTACGCAGATCGATCACGTCGGCGGCGTGGTGCGACACATGCGCGAGTTCCTGCGCCGCGGAAGACCTCATTTGAGCACCATCCATGTACGCAACCTACTGGACGACGCACTGGCACTGGCCGCCACGCAACTTGCGGCGAGCAGTATTGCGGTTGCGCTGGATGCCGCAGACGATCTTCCCTTGATCCAGGCCGACCCCGTACAGCTCCAGGAGGTCATCCTCAACCTCCTGCGCAATGCGGCCGAGGCGATCGTCGCCGCTCGAAAACCAGACGGACGCATCACCGTGATGGCGAGAAGCCTGGACGCCCCGGCCCGCATCGAGATCGGTGTCATTGACAATGGTCCGGGCATTGCGGTCGCGGTCCGAGAGCGTCTTTTTCATCCGCTGACCACTTCAAAGTCTGACGGTCTAGGGCTCGGTTTGTCCATAGCCGCGTCAATCATCGAGGCTCATGGCGGCCGCATCTGGCTGGCGGCAGCTGAGCCTGGAGCAACCGAGTTCCGGTTCACGCTACCGCTCGATAAGTGATGAGGTTTGTTCATGCCGGGACCGACAGTTTTCCTAATCGACGATCAGAAGGCGGTGCGCGATGCGCTCGGTGAGATGCTGAACGTTTTCGGCTTCGAAGTCGAAACGTATGCCTCCGCAGACAGCTTCCTTGCCGCCTCGCGCCCACAGCTTGGCTGCATCGTGGCCGACGTGCGCATGCCCGGGACTGACGGAATCGAGCTCGCCCGCGAGCTTGCCCGCCGCAAAATCTCCCTGCCGGTAGTCCTTATCTCGGGCCACGCCGACGTCCCGATGGCGGTGGCAGCAATCAAGGCGGGGGCAGAAGATTTCATCTAGAAGCCGATCGACGATGTGCAGCTTGTCGCGGCCATCAATCGCGGCATGGCGCGTGTGTTCGAACAGCAGAGCCAGCAGAAATCCGTTGCGATGCTTGCGGCACAGTTCTCACGCTTGACGCCGCGCCAGGTCGAGATCTTCGACCTCGTTGCCACCGGCTACACCAGTCAAGCGATTGCCGCGAAGCTGAAGATTAGCACGCGAACGGTCGAAAGCTATCGCGCCGAGGTCATGGAAAAGTTGCAGGCCGAAAGCGTCGCAGTCCCGGTCCGGCTGGCGATCCGGCTCGGGCGCGTCACCCCGTAGAACTACCCCCCAAATTCCGCGAATTCACGAACACTGTTGGATTGATGAAACTTTCCTCCAACGCGGAGGCCCCCACGGCCTTTCGCTCGGAGGTGGCTATGAATCGCTCACGACAGCGTTTGGCGCACGCGGGGATCGCCACGGCGCTTCGCCCGCACGTCGCCATCGCCGGGATTGCGGTGGCAGAGGCACTTCTCCTGATACTCGTCGCCTGCCTCGTGCGCCCGGCGCTCGTGCTCCCGGTCTTGAGCATCGTTTTTCTGACGGCTGCCGGCGTCCTGGCGCTGATCGCCTGGTGCATACGTAGCGACCCCAACGCGAACCAGATAACCGTCTGGGATTGGCCGGCGCGTGCACCTTCATCGGATTTGCCGCCGGAATTCTGGGCAAGCCGGAGAATGTCCTGGCTGCGTTCGCAGTCACGGCCGGCGGCTAGCCGCAAACAACGCCAGTTCGGGCCCCTCTGGCAGCTCGGCAAGAGCTGCGATGTCGAACTGAATTACCAAAGGAGTGGCCCGTGAACTTGCAGCAAAGGTCGACTGACATCGGTGCCGAGCGCGTGGCGCAATCGGACCGAGACGGCTCCCCCCTTGTCCACAGTCTGCCAACGTCGCCGTACCGCGATACGGCAAGCGCGGTGGTCGCCGCACTCGCCACCGACAGTGCGCGCGGCCTGCACGACGCAGAGGCGCACCGGCGTCTCGATCAATACGGCCACAATCGCTTGAAGAGCGCCCCGGAAACCCCCTGGTGGAAACGCCTGCTCGAACAGTTCGAAAATTTTCTGGTCATCATACTGCTTGTTGCTGTCGTCATTTCGGTCCTCGAATGGATACTGCAAGATCCGCGCGAGAGCGCCTTGCCGTATGAAGCAATTGTCATTCTGGCGATTGTCATCCTCAACGCCATGCTGGGCTTCATTCAGGAGTCGCGCGCGGAAAAATCGGTGCGCGCACTGATGGCGCTCGCCGCGCCGGAGTCCACGGTCATCCGCGGCGGCGAACGCCAGCGTGTCGCGACCCAGGACATCGTTCCTGGCGACATCGTGCTGGTCGAGGCCGGCGATAAGATTCCGGCGGATTCTCGCCTCATCGAGGTGGCCAACCTGAAAACCGACGAGGCACCGCTGACCGGCGAAAGCGTGCCGGTGTCGAAGGAAACCAAGCCGATCGAAGGCGACGTCGGAATCGGCGACCGTCGCAATATGCTGTACTCCGGCACGGTCGCCACGTATGGGCGCGGGCGCGCCGTGGTGGTTGCCACGGGGATGGGGACCGAGGTCGGCCGCATCGCCGGCCTGCTCGAAGCCGCGGAGAAGGAGCCGACGCCGCTGCAGCAGGAGCTCGACCGCACCGGCAAGCGGCTCAGCGTCATCATGCTCGGCATCTGCGCGGTAGTGTTCGCAGCCGGTCTTCTCAGCACCACGACCTTTACACTCAACGTCGTGCTCGGCCTGTTCCTGTTCGCCGTGGCGCTCGCCGTCGCCGCCATCCCCGAGGCATTGCCGGCGATCGTCACCGTGGGTTTGAGCCTCGGCGTGCGTCGGATGGCCGCCGCCAACGCCATCGTGCGAAAGCTGCCGGCGGTCGAGACGCTAGGCGCTGCGACCGTAATCTGCTCCGATAAGACCGGCACGCTCACGCGCAACGAGATGACCGTGCGCGCGATCGCGACGTCTAATGCCATCGTCGAGGTCGGCGGCAGCGGTTACATTCCCGAGGGCGATTTCACTGTCGAGGGCAAGAAGGTCGACGCGGCCTCGCCGCACCGCGAAGCCGTGTCGCAAACGCTGCGCGCCGCGGCGCTCGCCAACGCTTCGACCCTTGGCCAGCGCGAAGGGCGATGGGCAGTGCAGGGCGATCCAACCGAGGGCGCCCTGGTGGTCGCCGCGCGCAAGTTCGGCATCGGCATGGCCGACCTCGAGCGGCTGCCGCGTATCGCCGAAATCCCGTTCATCTCGGAGCGCAAGCGCCACACCACCGTCCACGCCGACCTCGACAATTCCGCCGAGCTACGCGTCTTCGTCAAGGGCGCGCCGGAAATCCTGCTCGCAAACTGCCGGTACGTCTGGGAGGCCGGCAAAGCCGCGCCGCTCAGTGATGTGCGCCGCAACGAGCTCCTGCAACGCAACGAGGGGCTCGCGCGGAAGGCGCTGCGTACGCTCGCCATCGCCACCCGCACAGTGCCGGCCGCAACCTCGGCGTCGATCCGAAGGCGGCCGCTACTGGTGACGCCAAGATCGAGCTTCCTGAGACCATCGAGGACGATCTCATTCTCCTTGGCCTCGCCGGCATGATCGACCCGCCGCGCATCGAGGCCAGAGACGCCGTGATCACCGCCAGGCGCGCACACATCCGCTCGGTGATGATCACCGGCGATCATCCGGCGACCGCCGAAGCGATCGCCCGCGAGCTCACGATTTTCGAGCCAGGATCGCGCCTCGTGACCGGCAACGACCTGCGCACCATGGACGACGCCGCGCTCGACGCCATCGTGGAGGACGTGCGTGTGTTCGCACGCGTCGATCCGGAGCACAAGCTGCGCATCGTCGCCGCGCTCCAACGCAAGGGCCACATCGTCGCCATGACTGGCGACGGCATCAACGATGCACCGGCGCTGAAGTCCGCCAATATTGGCGTCGCCATGGGCATCACCGGCACCGACGTCTCCAAGGAAGCGGCCGACATGGTGCTGACCGACGACAACTTCGCCAGCATCGTGAAAGCGATCGAGGAGGGTCGCGGCATCTACGACAATATCCGCAAGTACCTGATCTATCTGTTGTCGTCGAACGCCGGCGAACTGCTCACCATGTTCGCGGGTGTCATGCTTGCGGGCATGCTCGGGCTCACCTCAGTCGACGCCGGTCTGTTCCTGCCGCTGCTTGCAGCACAACTGCTCTGGATCAACCTCGTCACCGACGGGCCGCCGGCGCTCGCGCTCGGCGTCGATCCGAGAGACCCCGATGTCATGGAGCGCGCGCCACGGGCGCGCGGCACCGGCGTGCTCACGACCGAGGACTGGTGGCGGCTTGGCGCGATCGGCTCGGTCATGATGGTCGGAACGCTCGCCGTGCTCGATGCGTACTATCCCGGCGGGCTCTTCACGCTGTTCGCCACGGGCACGGCGCCGAACGCTGCGGACGAGACCTATGCGCGCACCATGGCGTTTATCACGCTCATGATGTTCCAGCTGTTCAACGTCTACAATTGCCGCTCGGCCTGGCGCAGTGCGCTCAGCGGCTTCTTCGACAACAAATGGCTGCTGCTCGCGGTGCTGTTGTCATTGTTCACGCACGTGCTGGTCATCTACGTGCCGTTCCTCCAGACCGCTTTCCACACCGTGCCGCTGTCGGCGTTGGACTGGCTGGTGGCGACTGCCGTCGCGTCGACACTGCTCATCGTGATGGAAGTGGTTAAGATCGTGTTGCGCAGACAGCGCCGACCTGCGATTTCCGAACAGCTCACCTCGGAGGGATCGCCTTACCGCGCATGAACACAGGAGGGCGTGTCCCGCCTCGCCATGATCGACGGCATCCTCGGTGCAGACAAAGCTTGGTCGAAGAAGCAGGAGCACACGGCGCACTGGTCGAGGGCACCAATATTGTCCGCCGGAAGCGCGCGGGCGGGCGGCCGATCCGAAGCTGGGGTTCGCCGGGCGGGAACCCGCCCGGTGAATTCCGTGTGGTAGGACTCTCGCCTCAAGCCGCTGCAAATCTCTTCGTACCCACGCATCACGTCTGTCGGACGTCCGCCACGCAGTCTTCATAGCTGGGCGTGCGCGAGATAAAGCCCCCCGTCCGGAGGCTGGCCGCGAGCCGTTCAAAGCCTTCCTTCGTGACGGCCGTATCTACACTCCACAGCCCGGCGTCCATGTACCTGTTGAAGGCGCTGACTAGATCCTCGCTGGCAACGTCGATGAAGTAAGGTGCGACGACCGCTGCTAGGTCGGCGGCACTGTGTTCCGCCAACCAGGATTGGGTGTGCCCGATAGCACGGCTCATGGCCGCAAACTCGTGGCGCAGCCTGTCGACGCTCGCCCGGGTCGCAAGCAGCGTCGTGTAGGAGGTGAAGCCGCGTCCGCTTGCTGCATGGAGGATTTCGCCGATGCCCTGTCGCAACGCCATGGAGGCATAGGGCTCGAACATCTGCGCCACATCGATCTCGCCCCGATCCAGGGCGCGGAGGTTTTGCGGCATGGTGTGATCCGCAATCCGGTCGAGGCGGCTCGGATCGATGCCTTCCTGACGCAAATCGTGCTGAAGGCAGAGCCATGGCGTCGGCACCTCTGAGACCGAGGCAAACCTGAGTTCCGTCAGGTCCTGCAGCTTGAACTCTGTCGCCGCTCGCTTGCCGACGAGATAAAAGGGGTCTTTGCGCACGACCTCGCAGAAGCAGACGAGCGGCAAACCATGGGGCTCCTCCCGAGCCCGCATGACGCGCATTGGACCACCCCAAGTCACATCGATAGTGCCGCCGAGGAGGCCGGAGGTCGCAGCACTCGGCGCAGGCGATGCGCTAAGCCGCATATCGAGGCCTTCCTGGCGATAGTGGTCGAGCTCGAGCGTGGCATAGAAGGGGGCGTAGAACACGGCGCGGAAATTTTCAGCCAGCCTGATATGCATCAAGGCGCCCTCCTGAGAACAGACGCACGACCGTTCAACCCCTTGGGCGTGGGCCATGCGCTTTCATAGTGACTTTGCACTATTAGCACCTGGCAGAGCAGGAGATGTGGCGGTGGGCCCATGTAGAAACTGGTGTGGACGTTCAGCCAACTTGACCCTGCGGGGCGCCCGGCTATAGCGTGGTCGGACAAAGGGTCCCTCTAGGAGGGGGCAGTTCATGGTGTACCGCACCATTACGCCTCTGACGGATCACGCTGGCGCCAAAGTCGTTGGCTTGGGCTTCACCCCGCCGATCGACGCAGAACGTCGCGCCAACTTCAGCCGCACTGCACCGAACGTCTGGCGCCAGTTGTGCGCAACGTCCTGGCCGTCCGGCTGTCTCCTACCGAATTACAAAGACCACCCGACAAAAAACGGGGGTCGCAAAGGGAGGACGTCATGGCAAACAGCATCTGGAGGCCGATTAGTCCGCTTGCGCTGACGAGGAGAGACGTACTGGCGGGCAGTGCCGCGCTGCTTGCGCCATTGCCTATGGTCGGCGCAACGCCCGCGAAGGCGGCCGGTCCCAGGGGAGCCATGACGCTCGCCTGGCACACCGCTATGGCGCCTCGGTGGCTGGACCCCCAGGACCATGATGGTACAGCGACGCCCGACAATTTCCTCATGGCGCTGCACGATGCCCTGATCAAGAACTCGGGCACGACCCTGTTCGATTATCCGGCCCTCGCCGAGCGCTATGAGTTTGCGAAGGACGGCACGAGCGCCACCTTTTGGCTTCGGGAGGGAATCAAGTTTCACAACGGCGAGCCGGTCACGCCCGAGGACGTCAAGTTCAGCTACGAGAACTATCGCGGCGCCCTCGCCTCCCTTTTCAAGAGCAAGACCGAGGCTGTCGATATTGTCGACCGTCGAACCGTCCGCTTCCGCTTCAAGGAGCCGTTCCTCGATTTCCTCCTGCTCTACGGCTCGAGCAATGTCACCGGCGCCGCCTGGGTGGTGCCCGCCAAATACTACCAGCAAGTAGGCCCTGATGGGTTCAAACGCCGGCCGATTGGTGCTGGCCCCTACAAGCTCGCCTCGCATGAGGCAGGCGTGAAGCTCGTATTCGAAGCCTTCGATCAGTACTACAAGCCGGTCCACGTCAAGACACTTACGATGGTGGCCGTGCCCGAGGCCGCGACACGCGTGGCGATGCTCGAGCGCAGCGAGGCGGACCTCGTGTATGGGGTGCCGGGAGATTTGATCGATCGGGTAAGGAAGAATACCAAATTGATCCTGGCGCCCGTTCTGTCGGGCAGCTTCTGGCTCGAGCTTGTCGGTTTCCAGGACCCCAAGAGCCCGTTTCACGACAAACGCGTGCGGCAGGCGATCAGCCTGGCCATCGATCGAGGGGCGATCAACGAGGCCGAATCGGCCGGCCTCGGCCGAAACAGCGGTAATTGGATTAACAATGACGTCCAGTACGGTCTGGAATGGCCGGAGCTGGAGCACAATCTCGACAAGGCCCGCCAGCTGATGAAAGACGCCGGTCATCCCAACGGCTTCACGGTTGATTGGCTGACGCCGCTCGCACCATTCTACGCGCGCGGCGAGCGCCTGGTGGCGCAACTGCAGGCGATCGGGATCCGCTCCAAGCTGCAGGTCATGGAGCGCGGTGTATTTCTGCAGCGGACCCAGGCCGGCAAGCAGCAGTGGCCGGGTGTGCAGATCATCATGCAGGGCGCGCGTATCGGCGGCACGTGGTCCAACTGGTATGAATCGTTCTTCAAGTGTGGCGGCTTCAATGCGGCGGATCGGGTCTGCGTGGCGGAGCTTGACGACAAGCTCGCTCGCTACCACGCATCGAGCAATCCCGCCGAGCGCAAGCAGTTGGCGGAGGAGGTGCAGCGAGCGATTTTGGACAACTACTACCTGGTGCCGGTCTTTCGACACGCCTTCATGTGCGGCATCGGCCCACGCATTGCCGCGGAGAAATGGCAGGACATCTGGCCGACCGTGACCACCGGCTACGCCTATCCGTGGGAAGACATCAAGCTCAGGGAGTAGCACGGCCGATCCACGCGAAAGGCATCGACTATGCGTCAGTTCATCATTAGGCGAGCGTGCTACAGCATCATCACCCTGCTGATTCTGAGCTTGACTATTTTTGCCGTGGTCCGGCTCACCGGCGATCCGGTGACGTTGATGGCCGAGCCTGGCGCGCGGGCGGAGGACTTGGCGCGTGTCCGCACTCAATGGGGGCTCGATCACTCTTGGCCGGTGCAGTACTTTCATTTTGTACAGAACATTCTGGCTGGCAACCTCGGCATCTCCTTCAACTATCGTATGCCGGTCAGCGAGCTCTACTTCGAGCGCCTGCCCAATTCTCTTCAGCTTGCTCTGGCCGCGACCCTTCTTTCTTTCCTCATCGGCATCCCGGCTGGTCTGCTCTCGGCTGTGCGTGTCGACGGAGTGTGGGACCAGGCTGGCAAGGTCGTCGCGTTGCTTGGGCTGTCGATCCCCGGCTTCTGGCTGGGGCTCGTGCTGATCCTGGTGTTCTCTGTGTGGCTGGAGTTGCTGCCGACCGGAGGAAAAAATGACTGGCGTAACCTCGTCATGCCGGCCTTGGCGCTAGGCTGGTACTTCGCTGCCTCGCTACTGCAACTCACTCGTTCGAGCATGCTCGAGGTCATGCGTAGCGAATACATAAAACTGGCGCGCTTGAAGGGCCTGCCCGGTTACGTCGTCATCGCCAAGCATGGCTTCAAGAACGCGCTGGTGCCGGTCCTGACGCTGGCAGGAGTCAATCTGGTGGTAATGGTGAATGCCGCCGTCATCATCGAGGTTGTGTTCGCATGGCCCGGGATTGGCAGGCTGCTGTATGAGGGCATCTTCCAACGCGATTTCCCTCTGGTGCAAGGCGTCGTCGTGCTCGCCGGCGTCATGATCGTGCTCGTCAACCTGTTGATCGACATCCTGTACGCCTACATCGACCCGCGCATCCGGCTGACCAGATAGGACCGCCATGTCAACCACCGCTGCGTCACGAGAGATCAAGGTCCATGCGCCGGGCCAGCTGCGACGGTGGGTGTGGGAGTTGCCGCTTCTCCCCCTGCTCATTCTCGGTCCTTTCGCCCTCGCTGCGATCTTCGCTGACTTCATCGCGCCCTACGATCCGACGGAACCCGTGCCAGGAGCAAAGATGTTCACGCCGCCCTTCTGGATGGAAGGTGGCAGCACGGCCACCCTTCTCGGCACGGATTTCCAGGGTCGCAACTCGTTGAGCCGGTTGATCTACGGCGCGCGTGTCTCGCTGATTGTGGGCTTGATGGGAACGGTGGTGGCAGGCGGCCTCGGTACCGCATTCGGCATCTTGTCCGGCTACCTCGGCGGCTGGTGGGACCAGTGTATCATGCGCCTCACCGATGCCTGGCTGGCGTTGCCAGCCCTGGTCTTCGCCATCTTCTTGGCCACCGTCGTCGGCCCCAGCATGTGGAACATCGTCATCATTTTAGGGCTCGTGTACTGGACCCGCTATGCGCGCGTCATCCGTGGCGAGGTGTTGAGCCTGCGCGAGCGTGAGTACGTTCAACTGGCCGAGATCGCAGGTGCCTCTCGCTTGCGCGTGATCCTCCGCCACATCCTGCCCAATGTGTTGAACACGGCGATGGTGCTGGCGAGCCTGACCATAGGCGTAGTGATCATCGCGGAGGCATCGCTGAGTTTTCTCGGTGTTGGTGTGCCGCCTCCCGAGCCGGCCTGGGGCCTGATGCTCTCGGAGGCCCGATCGACGCTGTTGGCGGGCAAGTGGTGGCTGACGGTCTTTCCAGGCGTCTGCATCATGCTGGTCGTTCTTGCTACGCAACTGCTCGGCGACTGGTTGCGCATCCGTCTCGATCCTCAGCAGCGTAACCTTTAGCGCGGGTGCTCGGCATGAATGCCCCGTTGCTCGAAGTTCGCGGTCTGCAAACTCACTACTTCTCTTTCGGCGGCAAACGGATCGTCAAAGCGGTCGAGGACGTGAGCTTTGCCCTGCACGAGGGCGAAACGCTGGGCCTGGTTGGTGAGTCCGGATGCGGCAAGACGACGACATGCCTCTCGATCGTCGGTCTGCTGCCGCCGGCAGCACGAATCGTCGGCGGCGAGATCCGCTTGAACGGTACGGATCTCGCCAAGATAAGTGCGCGGGAGATGCGCCGCCTCCGCGGCAGTGCGATCGCCATGATCCTGCAGGACCCCATGGCCTCGCTCAACCCACTGTTCAGCATCTATACTCAGGTCGCCGAGCCGGCCTACTACCACCTTGGCATACGCAGCCGCTCTCTGCGCCGACGCGTGGAGGAGTTGCTGCGTGCCGTACGCATACCGTCACCCGCGATGCGCATGCGGGGCTATCCGCATCAAATGAGCGGCGGCATGCGCCAGCGCATCGTCGGAGCCATCGCCCTGGCCGGTGGCCCCAAGCTCATCATCGCCGATGAGCCCACCACCAACCTCGATGTCACCATCCAGGCGCAATACCTGGACCTGCTCACGGACATCCAGCAAGAGACCGGTGTGGCGCTGATCTTCGTCACGCACAATCTCGGCATCGTCGCCAAGATGTGCAACCGCATGGCGGTCATGTACGCGGGACGGATCGTGGAGATGGGTCCAGTAGCTGATCTATTTGACGCCCCGCAGCATCCCTATACGAAGGCGCTGCTCGGCTCCATGGCCAAACTTGGCAGCAAGGAGCCGCTGTACGCCATCCCAGGCCAGCCGCCCGATCTGGCAAACCCACCGCCTGGCTGTGCCTTTCATCCGCGATGCGCCGACGCGATGCCGCGCTGCACGACGCAAGACCCCGACTACATTCAATGCGGTTCGGGATGGACGGCGCGGTGTTGGCTCCCGCAGCCTGCGGCAGAGGTGGTTCATGACCGCGCCGGTGCTTGAAGTCGACAACGTGCGCAAATACTTCCCCGTAGGCACCGGCGCATTCCTGCAGCGCAAGACCGCCTGGGTCAAGGCGGTTGAAGGCATAAGCTTCGCGATTGCCACCGCTGAGACTCTCGGCCTGATCGGCGAGTCGGGTTGCGGCAAGACCACGACGGCAAAGCTGATCCTGCTGCAGGAGAGCCCCACTGAAGGCATCATCCGCTTTGACGGTGAGGACGTAGGCGCTCTCAAAGGCCCGGCATTGATGCGGTATCGCCGGTCGGTACAGGTGGTATTTCAGGACCCTTTCAGCTCGCTCAGCCCGAGGATGCGCGTCGGCAGCATTATCTCCGAGCCCTTGGAGATTCACACCGAGCTCTCCCACTCCGCCATGCGCGAGCGTGTGGCGGAGGTGCTCGAGCTGGTCGGACTGCGTCCGGACGTAGCAAACCTGTTCCCACACGAGTTCAGTGGCGGCCAGCGCCAAAGGGTCGCTATTGCCAGAGCGCTTGCGACGAACACTCGGCTCATCGTGCTCGATGAGCCGGTTTCCGCACTGGATGTCTCGATCAGGGCGCAGATCATCACCCAGCTCGAAGAGCTGCAGCAAACTTTGGGCGTGAGCTATCTGTTCATTGGCCACGACCTCGCCACCGTCGCCCATATCAGTCACCGTATCGCGGTCATGTATCTCGGTCAGATTGTTGAGACCGCCGAGAGCACCGATCTGTGCGCCAATCCCTTGCATCCGTATACCCAGGCACTGCTCGTCGCAGCCTTACCGGCGCATCCGGGCGACAGGCGCGAGAGGCTTGCACTCAAGGGCGAGATTCCGAGCGCGCTGGCACCTCCGTCTGGGTGCCGGTTCCACACACGCTGTCCCCGCGCCATGCCGCGCTGCTCTCAAGAGGAGCCGGTGAGCAAGGAGGTAGCCACGGGCCACGCTGTGGCGTGCCATTTGTATTGATTGCGCACGAGCGAGATTGGCCGTAGCACCGATCGCCAGTTCGTGGATCAGGCGGAGAGCCGAGCGTGCCGCGCCTCTTCTTCGAGATAGCAGTCGCGGTAGAGACCGACAGCCTTTTCGTGGACGGCAAGACCCTCGGCGTCCAACTCCATTTTCGCAGGCTCGACTGACTCGAAGTGCCCAAATCGGTCGATGCCCCGTACGAGCATCGCAGCTGGTTTGACCGATCCGGCCGGACGCATGTGGGTCGGAATGTAGATCAGCCCGAGGCCGATCCTGCGATGGTTCGCGTTGTTTGGACCGGAGCGGTGTGGGCAAAGCCCGTGATGTATCGAGAAATATCCTGCCGCCAGCGGCATGGCCACGGGGTGACTATCGTCCAGCGGTTCGACGATCATCTGGCTGGCGCGGTTGACGCTGTGCTCGACAACGCGCGACGCGTGGCGCAGCTGACGAGGCTCGCCATTGAACGAGAGCGCCTCCATGCAGCCGGCAGCCTTACTCGCTTCGGTGAGCGCGATCCATACCGTTACCGCCTCTTTCGGCTTCAGACCGAAATATGTCGAATCCTGATGCCAAGCCGCAATGGTCGGCGAATGCGGCTCCTTGATGAAGAATGTGCTGGTGTAGATCAGAATGTCGGGGCCGAGCACATCCTCGACCACATCCAGAATGCGCTGCTCGCGCGCCAGCTTCGCGGCCCAGGGCAGGATCAAATAGGGCATGGTCCGCCATTTCATCTCGGGTATGGCGTTGATCCGCCCACCGAGCCATTCTTCGAACCGCTGAACTCCGTCGCGGCAGGCCTGGACCTCCTCCGCGCTCAAGAGCGGAAATGGCGCGAGAAATCCATTGTGGCGCCACCGGGCAACTTGCTCTTCGCTCAAGCCTCGCATGGACGCTCTCCTCGCCCGCACAACACTGAGCGTTGTGCGAACCGTCGCCTCCCAACTGCATGCTTTGAGGAGAGACTATCATTGCTTTGCAACGAGGGGCAACGGCATGAGCCACACTGGTACGCGGGCGGCAAGGTATCGGACTTTCTAGGCCTCGGCGTGGTTCTGCTGGTGATCGGCTTCATCCCGGCGTGGCTGCTGCTCAACGCCAGGTGAAGCGCACCGTCGGGGTCGTCTCAGCTGCTGCGTGCTACTGACACCTGCCTCAGCGCTCTCTCGCCAAAATCGAAACATCATCACCGTTGTAGTAGCCCTCCGTGGTCCAGCCATTTTCGTCGTAGTCGGCCATGCAGCGCTCGACGAGAGCTTCCATCTCCTTGAGGGAGCCAGACGCCTGCGCCTGCTGCAGTGCAAAGAGACGGATCAGCTCGTGGCTGCCGGCGTAGTTCATCTCATAGAGCTCGTGGCGCCCGCCGAACTCGGTGCCGATCGCGTCCCACAGCAACTTCATGATCTTGATGCGCTGCTTGTAGTCGATGCCGTTGGAACCGCGGACGTAGCGCTGCAGATACTTGTCGATATCTGGGTTCTTGAAGTCTTGCGCGTGGCTCGGCAGGTAGATGAGACCCGATGCGATCACCTTCTCCACAATCGAGCGTACGGCCGGATACGCCTCCGTCGCAAAGATGCGGTAGGCGACGGAAGCCCGGATGCTGGGGAGCACGGCTCCGTTCACCCAAGAGTCAGGGTTGCCGGCCATGGCGTCCGTGAGCGACCAGAATAGATTGCGCCAGCCAATGACCTCGCCGATTTGGGCCTGAACGCCGCGGAATGCCTCCACGCCGGTGCTGCGTGCCGCGCGGTGTAACAGGCCGGCGATGAAATCCAGCTTCACGGCGAAACGCGTGCAGCCCTGGAAGGTGAGACCATTGGCAAAGCCCGAGCGCGGGTAGAACTGCTTGAGGCGTTCCACGTCGCGGTGGATGAACACGTTCTCCCAAGGAATAAATGCGTTGTCGAACACGAAGATGGCATCGTTCTCATCGAAGCGGCTGGTGAGCGGATAGTCCCAGGGCGATCCGGTCGCCGCTGCTGCGAGTTCGTAGGAAGGCCGGCAGATCAACTTGATTCCCGGCGTGTTCATGGGAGCCATGAACATGACCACCATGCTGTCGTCATTGATCTCCTGGCCCATGTTTTGGCCGAGAAAATTGTAGTGCGTCAGCACCGAGTTGGTGGCAACGACCTTGGCACCGGAGACGTAAATACCGGCATCCGTTTCTTTCTGGATCGAAATGTAGACGTCCTTCACCTGCTCGGCCGGTTTGCTTCGGTCGATCGGTGGGTTGACTAGCGCATGATTGACAAACAGCACCGCCTCCTGCGCACGCTTGTGCCAAGCCCGCGCGTTACCGGCGAACTTGCCGTAGAACTCCGCGTTAGCGCCGAGCGTGTTGAGAAAGGCGGCCTTGTAGTCCGGGCTGCGCCCCATCCAGCCGTATGAGATGCGCGCCCAAGCAGCAATGGCATCGCGCTGCTTGATAAGATCCTCGCGCGAGCGAGCCGCCTTGAAGAAGCGGTGGGTGTAGCCGTCGGAGCCAGTGTCTGTCGCCGTTGTCAGCACCTCTTTCGAGGTGGTCTCGTGGAGCGCGTCGTAGAGCTTGGCAACCGAGACGGCGGCATTTCGGAATGCCGGGTGCTGCGTTACGTCCTTGACGCGCTCACCATAAATGTAGACCTCCCGGCCGTCCCGGAGGGACTCGAGATACTCAGGTCCCGTGAACGGACGCTTGCTATTTGCGAGAATATCTTCCGGGCGCTGACCCATTGCTCAAATCCTCCTCCCTTTGCATCCCTAAGAGCGGCCAGCAAAAGCTGCCGGTTGCACTGAGCCGATCACACGCTCGGCAGTTCATCCCTCAGCTTGCGCTTGATCACCTTGCCGTTGGCGTTGCGCGGTAGAGGGGTGTCGCGAAAACTGAAGGTGTCGGGAACCTTGTAGTCGGCAAGCCTGCTCGAGCAGTGGCGCGCCAGCACTTCGACGGTAACGCTCTCGTCCCTCATGCACACGACAGCGTGCACTCGCTCGCCGAGTATGGGACAGGGTTTGGCGATGACCGTAGCCTCGACTACGCCGGGGTGATCCATCAAGGCATTTTCCACCTCGATCGAATAAACCTTGTAGCCGCCGCGATTGATCACATCCTTCGTACGATCGAACACGCGCACATAGCCCCGATCGTCGACAGAGCCAATGTCCCCCGAACGCCAGAACCCGGCAACGAGGTTTTCGGCTGTCGCTTTCGGATCGTTCCAATAACCCTTGACGACCATCGGGCCGCGCAGCCAAATCTCGCCCGTAGTCCCGCGGGGCACCTCGCAGCCGTCGTCATCCATCACAAGCACCTCGCCGCAAGGGACCGCCATGCCGACACTGTCTGGATGCACAGCAGTTTCGGCGGGCGGCATGAGGGTGGCAGGCGAAGTCGTCTCCGTCGCGCCGTAGGCATTCATCAGCTGCAGCCGCGGAAGCCTTTCCGCCAGCCGTGCAATGGTCGCGGTCGCCATGGGCGCACCACCGTACCCGCCAAGACGCCAGGCTGAGAGGTCCGCGTGCGCGAAGCTCGGCTCGATCAAGCAAAGGTTGTACATCGCCGGAACCAGAAGCGTGTGCGTCATGCGCTCACGCTCGGCAAGCGCGATAAAGTCGGCCGTCTTGAAAGCGCGCATGACGATCAGGGTGCCGGCGGCACGTACCATGCCGGCAATCGACGCAACCACGCCGGTGACATGACTCATAGGCACGGCGACCACAGAGCGGTCGTTGGACTTGAGGCCCATGCAGCACTCATAGTGCATGGCCGAGTGGCAGATGCCGAGATGTGTCAGCATTGCCCCTTTTGGCCGCCCAGTCGTTCCGGACGTGTAGAGAATGACGGCAGTGTCCTCCTCTCCGACGGTCACGGGAAGCGGCAGCGAGTACCCATTCCTGTCCGGCTGTCCCAAACCACCGCCGGGCGCATCCGAGGATATCTCTATTCGGTGCCGTAGCTGCGGTGTCTCCGACGAAGCAGGGAGCCGACTAGCAAGGTCTGCTTCATGCATCAGAACCTCGGCTCCGCAGTGCGCGAGCATGTAGGCGAGGCCGGGAGTTTGTTCGCGGACATTAATTGGAACTGCAATGGCGCCGAGCCGCTGGATCGCGAATAGGACAGCGGGAAAAGCGATGCCGTTGCCGAGCAGCATGGCGACGCGATCACTGCGCGCTACGCCCAATTCCTCCAGCCTGATTGCCCACCTGCTGACGAGCTGCTCGAACAGCCGATAGGTGAGGCGCTCTTCTCCGAAAACGATGGCTTCCCCGTCCGGACTGGATCTGACGGCCTCAGCCAGGAGATCGAACGTGCTTCTCGGGCGGCTTGCAAAGCAACGTACAACACGGCCGTCGAAGTGCCGTTCGGACCGCATGGACGGGACCTGCCCAAGCCAGCGTGTGCGCTGCTCAAAAGGTTGGCGCGTTGCTTCGGACATATTCGGCCAAGCCTTGTTCCCAAGTACGGAATTGACTTCTACAGAGGCCTAATCAACAGTCAGGCCCAACAATATAATAATGCCTGGAGGAGGAAATTGATGAAGCGACTAACGCTCGGCTTGTTTGCCTCGGCTGCCGCTCTTCTGCTCGGCGGACCTGTCAACGCCCAGAACACCATAAAAGTCGGCGTACCCATGCCGCTCTCCGGGCCGGCCGCCCTCTACGGCGAACCAGCCGTCAAGGGCGCACGCATGTTCGTCGACGAAATTAACGCAGCGGGCGGCGTCCTCGGCAAGAAGATCGAGCTTATCGTTCGCGACAGCAAGGCGTCGGCGGATGAGGCGGTGCGAGTGTCGCGCGAGATGATCCTCAAGGAGGAGGTCCACTTCCTGGTCGGCACGCTGACCTCGGCCGAAGGCCCCGCGGTTTCCACAATTGCCAAAGAGAACAAGATTGTCCTGATCGCACCGATCCCCAAGACGGATCAGCTCACCGCACCTAAGAACCTCCATCCCTACGTATTCCGCACCGCCGCCAACACGACCATGGAAGGGCGCTCGGCGGCCGAGATCGTCGCCGGCTGGAAGGACGTGAAGAAGGTTGCCACCATCGCCCACGACTACGCCTATGGGCAGGACGTGGCGAAATCTTTCGTCGACCACGTCAAGAAGCTGCGCCCGGACATGGAGATCGTCGACCAGCAGTGGCCGAAGCTCGGCGAGGCGGACTACACGCCCTTCATCAACGCGCAGATGGCCAAGAAACCCGAAGCGGTGTTCTCCGCCATGTGGGGCGGCCACTTCGTCACCTGGGCAAAGCAGGCCAAACCGCTTGGCTTCTTCGATCTCGTGCAGAACCGCGTCGTCAACGGCGGCGAAGCGGGC
The DNA here is from genome assembly GCA_963806735.1 of uncultured Alphaproteobacteria bacterium. Classification (GTDB taxonomy): domain Bacteria; phylum Pseudomonadota; class Alphaproteobacteria; order Rhizobiales; family Hyphomicrobiaceae; genus CADEFX01. The sequence continues at coordinate 40,114 of CAWEBE010000004.1, forward strand.
TCGGTGGAGGCCACGCGCGCGCTCGGCGCCGACTACCCGTTCGGCATCTACGGCAACAGCTACGATCTGGCGGACTACGCGGGCCAGTCGGACCTGCACAAGAAGTACATCGAGCGCATCAAGGCGTTCACGAAAGAAGACCCACCTTCCACCTGGCCGATCACCGTCTATGTCGCCATGCAATTCCTCGTCGAGGGCATCAAAAAGGCCGGCTCGATCGACAGCGATAAGGTCGCCAAGGCGCTCGAAGACCTGACGATTGATGCACCGTTCTCCAAGCAGACGCTGCGCGCCAAGGATCACCAGGCTGATCGTGGCCAATTCTACGGCAAGATGGTCAAAGGTCCTGCCGGGAATGCCATCATGACAGAGGTCAAGTACGTCGATCCTAAGCCGTTCATGGATTGATTCGCCTGCCGCAACACAAAGCGCCGCCCCGATCGTGGGCGGCGCTTTTTGTCAGCGCTTCTAACGTGGAGACCATGCCTTTGACGCGCCGAACGGAATCCACACATAGGGGCGCGTGGAATGTCTGAGCTGCTCGATCCGGTCTTCCTTCTTGGCCAGCTGCGCTCCGGCCTCACCACCGCGATGTTCCTATTCCTCATTGCCTCGGGTTTGTCGCTGATCTTCGGAGTCTTGAAGATCATCAACTTCGCTCACGGCTCTCTCTACATGATCGGGGCCTATATCGCCTGGAACATGACGCTGATCTTGGGCAAGACCTCGCTCGGGTTCTTTGGCGCCGTTGCAGTCGCCTCGATGAGCGTGGCAATCCTCGGTGGCCTCGTGGAGCGCTTCCTGCTCAGGTACATGTACAAGCGCGAGGAGCTCTACCAGCTGCTCTTCACCTACGCGCTGGTGCTGATCTTCGCCGATGCGTGCAAGTTCATCTGGGGCACGCAGCCACACTCGGTTTCACGCCCGCCGATCTTGGCAGGAAGCTTCGACCTTTTGGGGGTGCGCTTCCCACACTACGATCTCTTCATCATCCTGCTGGGCCCGCTTATCGCTCTGGGCTTCTGGATGCTGCTCAATCGCACGAGCTTTGGCCGCATCATCCGCGCGGCAGCACTCGATCGCGAGATGCTGGGCGCGCTCGGCACCAACGTGTCGCGGCTTTACTCGGCGATGTTCGTGCTGGCAGCTTTCCTGGCTGGACTCTCCGGCGCGCTCGTCTCGCCGATCAAGAGCGTCGTGCCGGGCATGGACGTGGAAATCATCATCGAGGCTTTCATCGTTGTCGTGATCGGCGGCCTTGGCTCGTTGTGGGGCACGCTGCTGGGCTCGCTGATCTATGGCCTCACCCTCGCTTTTGGCATCCTGATCTTCCCGCGCTTCTCGATTTTCGCCGCCTTTGTGATCATGGCTGTGGTCCTCATCGTGCGACCATGGGGCCTGTTGGGGAGGCCAACGAAATGAGCCTGCTCAAGCGTCGCATCCCCTGGACTTTGGTGTTGTTCCTCGCCGCGGCGCTCATTCCCGTGCTCGGTTCGCGCTACTACACCTTCCTCGCGACCGACATCATCATCTTCGCCATGTTTGCGACCAGTCTGAACCTGCTGCTGGGCGTGACAGGGCTCGTTCCGTTCGGGCACGCCGCCTACTTCGGCGTTGGCGCTTATGTCTGTGCCATCTTCATGAAGGATCTGGGAGTACCGTTCCTGCCCGCTTGGTTGGCCGGCGGCGTTGGCGGAGCACTGTTCGCGGCGGTCTTCGGCTTCTTCTGCGTGCGTCTCACCTCTGTCTACTTTTCCATGCTGACCATGGCGTTCGCACAGATCGTATGGGCCATCTGCTTCAAGTGGAACGACGTGACGGGTGGCGAGCAGGGCTATCCCAACGTGCCGATGCCGAGCATGGCATGGATCGAATGGATCCCGTGGATCGGCGGCCTCAGGATCGACCACAAGTTTTTCTACCTGACGCTAATTCTGGTCGCGTTGTCCATCGCCGCCATGCGCCGCATCGTGCACTCGCCGTTCGGCCGCATCCTCACAACCATCCGCGACAATCCCGAACGCGCACAGTTCATCGGCATTAACGTGCGTCTCTATCAGCTGATCGTGTTCTCTCTGGCCGGCGGCTTCGCCGGGCTTGCCGGCGGCCTTTTCGGCATCTTCAATCGCGGCGTGTTTCCGGATTTCTGCTATTGGCCGAAATCTGCCGAGGTGCTGATCATGACAATTCTCGGCGGCATCCATCACTTTTGGGGTCCGTCGATCGGCGCTGCAATCATCATTCTCCTCAACCAGTACATCGTCTCTTACACAGAGTACTGGCCGTTCTTCCTGGGATCGATCCTCCTCGTGCTGCTGTTCGCCTTCCCAGGTGGTGTGGCCGGGGCGTTTGCCATGCTGGTCCGCGGCGTGCGCTCTGTCGTTGGGGGGCGCGTCTGATGCTCGAGTGTCAAAACTTGCGCAAGACGTTTTCGGGCTTTGTTGCAACGAACGATGTCAGCCTGAGCGTGGAGAAGAACCGCATCACGGCCGTGATCGGTCCCAACGGGGCCGGCAAGTCAACCCTGTTCAACCTCATCACAGGTCACCTGGAACCTGATAGCGGCAAAGTGCTCCTGGAGGACCGCGATATCACGGGCATCGAGCCGCACAAGATCTGCGGCATGGGCATCGCACGCTCGTTCCAGCGAACGAATATCTTTCCCAAACTGACCGTGTTCGAAAACATCCAGGCGGCTTTCATCGCTCATAGTGGTCGCGGCTATGACATGTGGGGGGTGTCCGAAAGGCTGTTCCGACCGGAGACGGAAGAGATGATCGAGCACCTGGCGCTGCAGGGTATCTCCAGCACCATCGCCGGCGAGGTGAGCCACGGCGCACAAAAGCAGGTGGAGCTCGGCATCGCACTGGCCGGCAAGCCGCGCATGCTTCTGCTCGACGAGCCGACCGCCGGCATGAGCGCGCAGGAAACGCACGAAAGCATCGCCCTGCTCGACCGCATCGCCAGGGAGCGGGAGCTTACGCTGCTCTTCACCGAGCACGACATGGACGTGGTCTTCTCTATCGCGCACACAATCGCCGTGCTGCATCAGGGGCGCATCATTGCCGTAGGCGCGCCGGATGAGGTCCGCACGAATGAAGAGGTGCGCCGCGTTTACCTCGGGGGAGGCAAACATTGACGCCGCTGCTCGAGGTCGACGGTATCCACACCGCCTACGGCAGCAGCCGCGTGCTGTTCGGAATCTCGCTCGACATCAAACCCGGCGAGTGCGTCTGCCTGCTCGGCCGCAACGGCGTCGGCAAGACGACAACTATACGCTCGATCATGGGTCTGACTCCTCCTTCACAGGGGCATGTGCGCTTCAAGGGCGAGGACATTACCGGTTCTCCGCCTTACCGATTGGCGCGCCGCGGTATTGGCTACGTGCCTGAGGACCGGCGCATTTTCGCCGAGCTGACCGTATGGGAGAACCTCGACGTCGCCGCCCGTTCTGCCGATCGCTCCGGACGCTGGACGGTAGAGACCGTGATGGAGCTTTTCCCCAAGCTCGCGGAACTGCGCGATCGCATGGGAGGTGTTCTGTCGGGTGGCGAGCAGCAAATGCTGACGATCGCGCGCACATTGATGGGTAACCCCGAGCTACTGCTGCTCGATGAGCCTTCCGAGGGGCTGGCGCCCGTCATTGTTGAGAATCTGCTGGTTCAGGTGCGGCGCCTTAAGGGCGAAGGGCTGACGATACTGCTCGCCGAGCAAGGTATCGACTTCTCGCTTTCAGTCGCCGACCGGGTGTATGTTCTCGAGAAAGGCGCGGTGCGGTTCTCGGGGCAGGCCGCCGCGCTGAGGGACGATGCGGAGCTGCGCAACAAGCTGCTCGCACTCTAAAACCAACAATCTGGGAGGAGATGCCATGCCGTTCGTAAACATCCGCATCCTCGAGGGTCATTCGCAGGAACGCAAGGACGAGATCGCCCGGCGCGTCACCGAGACCATCAGCGAGGTGGCAAAGGTCCCCAAGGACGTGATCTGGGTGGTGTTCGAAGACGTGACGGCTGACGACTGGTACGTCGGCCAGTCTCGAGTGAGCGAGCTGCAGAAGAAGGCGACACAAGCGGGAAACAAGTCGTGAGCGGCGTTGAGATTCGCGACAAGCGCTTCGAGAACGTGGTCGGCCTCTCGGTCAACTTTGAGAGGCTGGCCACCGACTGCATTTTCACCGAAGGGCCGCTGTGGCACGCCCGCGAGAAGTATCTTCTGTTTAGCGACATGCCCGGCGACCACCTGCGCCGTTGGAGCGAGAGGGATGGTGTCACCACCTTTCGCAAGCCGTGCAACAAGTCGAACGGCCTCGCCTGGGACTTGCAAGGCCGTCTGCTCACCTGCGAGCATGCCTCGAGCCGACTGACGCGCACAGAGACCGATGGAAAAATCACGGTGCTCGCCAGTCACTATGAGGGCAAGGAGCTCAACAGCCCCAACGACCTCGCGGTCAAGAGCGACGGCACCATCTACTTCTCCGATCCCAGCTACGGTCGTAAGGAGCACTTCGGTTTGCCGCGCGACCCCGAGCTATCGTTTCGCGGTGTCTATCGTCTGACGCCGGACGGCAAGACGCTCACCCTGCTTGCCGACGATTTCGGGCAACCTAACGGCGTGTGCTTCGCCCTCGACGAGAAGACGCTGTTCGTCAATGACACGGACAAGCAGCACATCCGCGCCTTCGACGTGAATGCTGACGGCACCCTCACCAACAACCGCGTGTGGGCAAAGACCATGGGAGAAGGTGCAGGCGCACCGGACGGAATGAAGATTGACAGCTCCGGCAACGTCTATTCCTGCGGGCCTGGCGGCATTCACGTGTTCGCGCCCGATGCTACGTGCCTGGGTGTCATCAAGGTACCGGAGTACACGGCCAACTTCTGCTGGGGCGATGACGACCTCAAGAGCCTGTTCATCACGGCATCGACCTCCGTCTTTCGCATCCGTGTCGCCGTTCCTGGCACCCCGCAAACGAAGTAGAACGCCGCAGCGCCGGCGCGTCCAAACGCATATGACCGGGTGCCGCAATGACCAGACCTGCAAAGCAGCAAAGGGCGGCGACACATCACAATTGGGCGCCCGTTAGGCCCAACAGGCACTCTACCGGAACGCCGAGTATGTACGGGGCAAGCGGCGTCCCAATTGCCCATAAGTATATCAGGATTGCGAGCGTTCTCTGGACTCAGGTCAATGCGCCTACCTTTGGTTGCTAGTGGCGCACAGATCGGTTTTCCAGACGGACGCAGCTATCGCCATTGCCGATCAACATAGCCAACCACGGCGGTTATCCGACGCCCTTCGTTAGTGGTCACGTACCAACCGGCGCTTTCCATTTCGCGTGACGCGGTGCCATAGCTGCTCATAGTGGGCAGCGACGCCTTCCGACTCCATCTCTTGTGCGCGCCGGCGGCCGTTTTCTATCGAAGCCGAACGGTAGGCTGGATCAACGGCAAGCCTCAGCATAGCCGCAGCAATAGCTTCAACATTTCTCGGATCAAAGACAAATTGCGGGTCTCCGATGGTTTCGGGAAGTGAAGTGGTTCGAGCGCAAATAGCGGGAGCGCCGATCTGCATTGCTTCGATCAAAGGAAAGCTGCCAGCTTCGTATAGGGTCGGGAGTACAACGCCGACGCATTCCTGGTATAGCCACCGCAGTTCCGGTTCGCTCACAATATCCGTGAATACCACGCGGTCCGAAACCATTGTCTTTCTCAGATAAGCTTGGATCCGCGCGAAATACGCGGTCCGTTCCGACCTGGAGCGCCTCTGCCGGCCTCAGCATGTCAGCAGGATGATAGAAAAGTTTGATATTGGGCGGGATGAGCAGGGTCGGCTGAAACTGGCGAGGAAGGCGAGCCGCGAAACGCGGCGATTGCTGCGCCAATTATCGGGAAGGCCGACCAAGGCGTAGGAACGTCGAGGGCGAAGCGCTGCCGAACGGCAAAAACCAAGCAGTCGCCATTGCCGTCATCTGCGAGCAGTGGACGCACGGTATGGAGACGTGCAGACCTTCGGGCAAGTGACAACGCCTGCCAAGACGCTCATCTCAAAGATTACGGATCTCATGCCAGCGATTTGCCACGCGAGACTTGGCCGATGTGGCTGGGCGAGACGCAGGCAACGCTAGACGAGGTGAAGGCGCTGCTACGGACGTAAGAGGACGGCGGGACGTGGACGATTGACAGAGCAGGCGTCACTGAAGAGGCCGTCTAGGCCTCCGAGTGCGCAGCAGGACCTGTTCTAGCGGGGACAGCACGCCACTCTGTTGCGACGGGGATCGCTGCGTTGTGGCGCGCTGCCAGAACGCAGCAACGCCACGTTCCGACAACCAGAGTGGCACTGCTGCACGGTGCAAGCTGTTACCCGCGAGACAGCGGTCTTCGTGGTGACGCGGCGGGGCCAGACCACGCCAACCTAACTAGAGCGCGATCGTTGCGCATGGAAGCACTATCGGCTTCCATGCGAAGCGTGAATCGCACTCTAGGAGTAGGCTTGTCGGTGCCATATTGGCTCTGGTTGGGTCGCCATACGCACCTAACCGCCAACTGTGCCAACGCCGTGTCGATAGGCCAAGCCGCATGCGCCGGAGCCTGAGATGGGCTTGGAGCGCATCCACCGCTTGGCTAGGCGGCGGTCACCGCTGTCCGTCTCCGCAACCAAGAGAAAAAGCCGACCCGTGAGCATCATGGGTTGCGTTCCTTCAGTCGCCTTGGGAGTGGCGCCGGCACAACATGTCCACAGCCAAATGCAAACGGCCGCCTGCCGTGTGGCCACCCGCGATTGTATCTTCATGGCGTGGGGGCCTCGCGGGGGAGGCGCCCACGTCTGTACAAGCGCAGGCGCCTGCGGGCAGGCGCGAGGCGGATGAGCTGTGTGGGGAGACATGATGGGTCTGATCACCAATGAGGAGTTGATAGGTATCCTGCGCGACCGCGTGGCGAGTCATGGGGGCCCAAGGCTCTACGCCAAGCACCTCGGGGTATCGTGCGCTTTTGTCAGCCGAACGGTGGCGGGCAGGAAGAATGTCTGCGGCCGTATCCTGCTGGATCTGGGTTACGAGCGGGTCGCCGCCTTTCGCAGGGCGCCCCGTGTTAGCGTCGTAGCGACGGGGCGGGCGGACCTCGTGTGACACCGGGCACGCGACGTCCCGCGCAGGCATGATTGCAGCTTCGCTTCAGCGTGCAGTATCGCGCGCTGTGATCAGGGCGTTCTCGAACGCACGTTGATGGCCCGAGGCTTGAATACCTCCATCAGCGATCTTGACTGGGGACAATGTGAGCTCGAAAATCTCTGCGTCAGATAGGGTGCACTTGTGGTGGGGGTTGCATGCATTGCTCAATTTTGCGTTCGATCGTTCTCGGGCTTGGTGCCCTCATGGGTATTGGTCTGGTGTGGCTGGGAAATTCTGATCCCGCAGCGGCCTATCCGACGGGCGCGCCTGGCCCGCTGATCGGTGTCGGTCTCCCATTGGCCGGCGTAGCTATCGTGGCAGTCCTGGTCCTGCGTCGCTTCCGGCAAAAGGATTAGGGGCGTCCAGTTCTCCTGGGAGCGCGACTGTTGCTGACGAGCCGCGCGCGGTCTTCAAATTCACGTCCGTGTCACGCGCAGACCCGAATGTTCTCGGGCGGCGAAACACGAGCGGCTGCTGGCATTGGCCGACGTGAAGTCGTGCTCTGGCTTGTCGTTGCTCTGCTCGGGCACCAACTTTTTGCGCTCCCAGCTGAGACCATTGGCCAATACACCGAGGGGCTGCAGGGGCTGCTCGCCTCCAAGAGCATTTTCTACTACATCGCCTGGTACGCTGTATTTCGGCTTGTCGCCGACAGCTCTCGGACGGCGCCGGCAACAATCACTGATATCGTCTTCGCGTCGGCAGCTATCACGTTGCATTTCTTGTCTGCCAGGTCCGTCCCCTGGATGGCATTGGGCCTGAGCGGCATCTACCTGGCGGCCCGCAGCCATGGCGATGCAGCACTCGCGGCTGCCGGCGCGGTGTTGCTGGCGCTGGCGTTCAATGGCTTCTGGGGGCCAACCCTCTTCGACATGTTTGCCTACCATCTCTTGCGGGCCGATGCGGCGCTCGTTGGCGCAGCCTTGACAGCCAGTCAATCGGGCATCACGTGGTCGGAGACCGTCATCGGATCGGCGGGCGGCCACAGCATCATCATCTACCGGCCCTGTTCCTCCTTTCACAATATCTCGCTGGGCCTGCTCTGTTGGGTCAGCTTGACCAAGCTTGCGCGCCCGCAATGGACCCAAAGTGACATCTGGGTGGGCGCGCTCGTCTGCGCGGCCGTTGTGGCGCTCAACGCGAGCCGTCTTTATCTGATGGCCTTGAGTGGGGAGAGCTTTGCCTACTGGCATCATGGCACCGGGCAGCAGGTGTTCGCATGGACGACCACGCTGACCGTGTTGGTCTTCAGCCTGTGGGGTGCGTTGCGGGTCGGGCATACGCCATGAGCATCTGGGGACTACGCGGTCTGCTCGCAGGCCTCCTGCTGGTGACGCTGGCCGCAAAAATCCAGGCCGCGCATGGACCTGGGCGTGACATCCGTGCGACCTTAACCGAATTGCTGATCGCCGATGGCAGGGCGGCCAGGGTCGAGCCTCCCGTCCCAGGAAGCGTATTTGGCAGCACAATCACGTTCTCGGTGCCAGAATGTGGGGGCCGCGTGCGCGTCATTCCCGTCGACCTGAACCTGCAAGAGTCACCGTTGTTTTCTAGCCTGGCAGGCACTGGGGAAACTTGGCGCATTGTGTATCTGGAGCGGACGTGGACCGAGCTCAATCGGAGCGAATTGCGCTTGGAGTGGCTGCAGCGCAAGGCACAGTCGATCCTGGGACTGGGGCGCTATGCGCCCATTACAACGGCACTGCTCGTGGTCGGGCCGAGCGCATGCGGGGCGATCGATGGCATCAATTGGCAAGCTGCATGGTATCGGTGAGGCAGTGTCTTCTGGAGGCAACAGGTCCGCAAATAACCTGGTCAGAGTTGCGGCGAGGCTTGACGCGAGGTGAGCGCGGCAGGTTAGCTAGCATCAGCGCGCGGGGGTGCGCTTTCGCCGGATTGTTGGCATTGCGTCATTGTATGTAATTGTTGCGTCTGGAGTGCGGGTCATGCGTGCGTTTGGGCATCTGATTGTCACGGCCGCGTTGGCACTGATACTGGGCGTATTGCCGGCACACGCAGTCACCTATCAATTCAACTTCCTGTCCACTGACAATACGGTAACGCTCAGTGGCTTCTTCGATGTCAATGCAAGCAATCAGATCGTCAGCGTTTCAGGGACGATCAGCGGCTCAATCAACGACACAATTCTCGCGATCGTGCCGCCCACCGCGCCATACCCCTTGGACAGCTTTAGCCCGGACGGGGCGTTCGGGTTCAACAATCAGTTCAACACGGCGTCCTACGTCGACCCCGCTGGTCTGCTCTTTAGGACGTCGGGAAACACAACGGGCTTTTGGAACCTTTGGTTTTTAGATGGCGTCCACAAGCTTTGGGCGTCGGTTGATGGCAAAGGATATCCGCACCGGATCGACGGCTATCTGAGCGTCGCAGAGACGCCGCTGCCCGGGACCTTGCTGCTCTTTCTGAGCGGGCTTGGCGGCTTGATCTACTGGGCGCGTGGCAGACCGAAGATCGTCTCTGCCTGAAACCTCGAGGCTGGGGCTAACACCTCGCCACTTCCAACTCAGGATCGTGTGCGCGTGATCTGGAATGGACACCGATCGCTGCCCATTCGCGGCGTTCTCCTCTCGCAGCCACGCAAAAAGCTTTTCGCATAGCGGCTGCGCCACAGATCGCCGACCACTTGGCTCGTAAGTCGGCAGTAGCAGCAGCCTGAACGGCTTGGCTCGAGCAGCGTGCACGCTCGGGTATGGGTGCCACAGCACGCCGACATGCGGCGTGCCATCGTCTGTGCAGTCTGGTCGTGCGCCTGGCTGGTTGACGCGGAAGCAGAAGCCCGCAGCGGCGCAGTCATTTGCAAACCGCAATGCGTGAGGGTTGATACCGATCGGAATGGTGGGGGAGGAACAGATCGCTTGGGGAGACAGCGATTGCGTTCCTCAACGCGGCGCCCCGACGGCCATCCCGCACGGCTGGCCGGCCCCGCTCAACCCCGACCGTTTTATGCTGGCCTGCACTGTCCTTGTCCAGACTGTCTCTGTGCTGCGTGTGATTGAGAAGAGCGGTGTCCCCCAAAAGACACGGGGACGTGGGAGGCTGCTCACTTCCTGCGGCGGCGGCGGCGGAGCCGCGTGCAACTTGCAAACGAGGGGCGGGGGCTTCGGTCCCCTAGGGTGTGGTGCATGATTTTTCTGCACATGCGCGGCGTGCAGGCGCGTTTCGGCGCGCTGTGTACCTGGCAAGGCGACGCCTCGGCCACAAGGTTGAGTAGCGTGGCTACGACGAAGCGCGACGCACGCCTTGCCCAGGTAAGTGCGAGAGGCAGCGAGCGTCCAAGCCTGTGAGGGCCTGTGCGTGTGCGCGCACCAGAAATTGCTGACCAGCGCGCCCTTTCGAGTAACCGCCTAGCGCCACTTGCTCGCGTTCTCGCGGGGAGATCCACTGCGACGGAGAGGGTGGGTTCGGTAACAAGGACGGCGTGGGAGTCACGAACCAATTGCACTTTCGTGGAAGCGAAGAGGTACACTCAAGTCCTAATCACGAACCCACAGCCTCGCTTTGCTGCGAGGTGGTTAAGCTCAGCTTACGCTTTTTGGGCCACAGTCTTACGCGCGATCAACGATGCAATATCCCCGGCGGTAAATCCGTGTTCGCTTAGGATTTCGGTTGTGTGCTGCCCGAGCAGCGGTGACGTGGCACGCGGCGTGCCTTTGAGGAAGGGTGCGATGCCAGCGATGTTGGGCATTGGTATCGGCTCAGGCGTGGCGCCAGGTTCGAGCCAGCTGAAGAGATTGATGGCCTCTGCTTGTGGCTGGCCCACGAACTCGCGAAAGGTGTTGAGCCGCTCGTGCATGATGTCCGCCTCCCGCAGGCGCTCCAGCCAGTATTCCGTTGGCTTTCCTGCGATTGCGGGTCGCACGATAGCCATCAATGCCAACTCATTGCGGTGGCGCGCGTCGTCATCAACGAAGCGAGGGTCGGTCGCGAGCTGAGGCCTGCCAAGAGCTGCGCAAAATCTCACCCAGCTGTCGTTTCGGACAACCAGAAACTGCAGCCAGCCATCTGAAGTCTTAAAGACGCCGCTCGGCATGACGCGCCTGACCTGCTCTCCCTCGAGGTACACCATCATCATCCGGATCACCTGGATGGCGCTTGCGGCCTGCAACAGGCTGACCTCGATGCGGCGACCGCGAGTTTCGCTGCGTCGTGCATAGAGCGCGGCCGAAAGGGCTTGGAACGCATAGAGCGCTGTTGTCATATCGATGACGACGAACGGCACGCGATGCGGGATGCCATCCTCACCCTTGTTGTCGTTCATCAGACCGGTGAAGGCTTGGAGCACCGGGTCCATCGCCGGCCTGCCGGAAAAAGGGCCAGTCTGGCCGAAGCCCGAAACCGAGAGGTAGAGAAGCCGCGGCTCGCGTTGGGATACAGAGTCATAACCAAAGCCCAACTTGTCGAGCACGCCGGGGCGGAACCCCTCGAGCAGCACATCGGCTCCGGAAATCAGGCGCCACAGCACATCCTTCCCTTCGGCCGCCTTCAGGTCGAGTGCAATGGACCGCTTTCCGAGATTGCTCGGCAGCGAGTAGGCGGTGTGGCCGGCGTAGCGCTGGCCCAAAGTCCGCGCCCAATCACCCTCGCCGGTGGGCTCGACCTTGATGACGTCGGCGCCGTGCTGGGCGAGCAGCATTCCGCAGTAAGGTCCAGCCACACCCTGGCTCAGATCGACGACCTTGAGACCCGCAAACGGAGCGTCATAGCTCATGGATGGATCCCCCGAGCATGAAAGGGAGTGTTCAGGTGGGCTCGTTGCTGAAGATGATGGTGCCGCTGGCGGCAAACATGCCGCCGACGCCGTGGGTGACTGAGACTTTGGCGCCTTGCACTTGTGCCGCTGCCGTGCCTCGCATCTGGCGCACGCTCTCCTGCAGGGCATACATGCCGTACATGCCCGAGTGCATGTAGCTGAGGCCCCCGCCGTTGGTGTTGAGCGGCAATTTGCTGCCCGGTGCCGTGTTGCGCCCGGCAATAAAAGCCGCCGCCTCACCGGGTTGGCAAAAGCCCAAATCCTCAAGCCCATAGAGTGGGAGGTGGGCAAAGGCGTCGTAGATCATCAGGTGATCCACGTCTTTATGCGTGATGCCGGCTTCGGCAAACGCCCGTTTTCCCGACACGCGAAACGCACGCGAGGATGTGAAATCCTCCATCTGGCTTATCATCGGGCTCTCGACGCTTTCGCCGGTGCCGAGGATGTATACAGGCTTTTGTGGGAAATCCTTGGCGCGATCAGCACTGGTCAAAATCAGCGCGCCGCCACCGTCCGTCACCAGGCAGCACATAAGAATACGGAACGGATAGGCGATCATGCGCGAATTGAGCACGTCGGCGACCGTAATCGGCTCCTTGAAGGTCGCGCGCGGGTTCTTGGCGGCCCACTCCCGCTGCACGACGCAAACCATCGCCAGCTGTTCCTCGCTGACGCCATAGGTCTTCATGTAACGCAGCACCGGGATCGTGAACATGGTCGGCGGCCCCATGACGCCGAAAGGTGCCTCGAACTGACCAGCGAGACTGCCGGGAAATGGTGGTCGAGGCGTAGTGGCCACGCGCGACTTTCCGCTTTCGCCGTGTGTTATGAGGACAGTCTTGCAGAGCCCATCATTGATGGCGGCCGCAGCATGACGCACGTGAAGCATAAAGGAGCAGCCGCCGACGGCCGTGCCGTCGACCCAGGTCGGCGTGATGCCGAGGTAGTGTGCGACGGTCGTCGGCGTTTCTCCGGCGGTGGCGACGCCGTCGATATCGGACGGCTTGAGGCCGGCATCTCGCATGGCGTTGAGGGCCGCATCCGCATGCAGCTGGATCTGCGACATCCCGGGAATGACGCCGAGGTCGGTGGTCTCAGCTGCGCCGACGACGGCAATCGTTCCGGATTTCATTGGCGGCCTCGGCTCACTCGCTGCCGGCAGGTTTGAAAAAGGGCAGGGTGATCTGCTCGTTCTGTTGCTCGAATGTGACCTGCAGCGGCATGTCGAGCATCAGGGCATCCGGCGTCTGCGGGCAGCCCACAATATTGGTCATCATGCGCGGGCCCTCATCCAGCTCCACCACCGCAATGGCATATGGCGGCGTGAAGCCTGGTGCCGGACGATGGTGGATGACGTAGCTGTAGAGCTTGGCCTTACCGCTCGACGTGATGACGGATACTTTGCGCGAGGCGCATTTCGGGCAGAACGGCCGGGGCGGAAAGTAGATGTGGCGGCAATCGTCGCAGCATTGCAATCGCAGCTCGCCGACCACTGTTCCCTCCCAGAAATGCTTGGTCTCCGGTGTCGGTATCGGCAGGGGTCGCGTTCCCTCGGCCATGGGCCCTCCTTCCTTTATTTCCGCCCATCTTGCGCGGGAGCGTCGCGCGAAACAAACTGAATGTTTGAGAGCGAAGAAAATGCCACGAAAGGAAATACCTGGGTGCTACACCGGCTGACAAGTTACTAAGGTCAGCCACGCCTACTTCCCATCGACGACGCGCGTTTGCCATCGAGACGACGAAACTGCTCCTCAGGTCCTTCAACAGCGGATGCGGCACATCTTCCTGCGACAGAACCGGCTCATGCGGGTGTAACCGGCCAGGCGATGGCCGCAGGCCGCAGTCACCCTCGGGTGCATAGGTGTCAGTGACTTTGCAAAGCACGTCGCTATGGGCTCGAGGGCGCAGAAGCCGTGGGCCCAGTCTTCGGGGCTCCAGATCCGCTGTCAGGTTCGCAGGGCTCTAGACGGCGTTGACGTGACGTCCATAGGTCGGCGTGCCGACACGGATGACCAAGCCACGCGCATGGTGCGTGCGCCTGGCCCCCGGGCTTTGATTGGGACATCTCGCGCAGTGGGTGCCTAATGACTTGCGCAAACGGCCATTAGCGCAAGTAACTCTGGCTCGCCCAGAATGTCGGCGCGCACCGGATCGGTGACGCGGCAGCAGGTGTCACGGTTCGTTTGCATCCGCGTTGCAAACTTGTTGCAATGGCTCTTCGCGCCGCCTGAACCACGGCGGCGCTCACACCCCGGGGGAACAGACATGCAGCTTGGCGTGAGTGGAGCTGAGGGCTGTTGCACGCGTGGCAGGACCAAGCCGCTGTTGGCTTGCACAGTCGCATTTGCTCGCCGCAGCCGTCACACTCGTTGCCACCAGCGGGAGCGCTTCGCGCAGCAGGCCGAGGTCGCGCCCGAGATCGTGGCGCGCATGGCCCAAGAGAAAGAGGCTCGGCGCGCCTGCAAGGTCGACATCTGCACGGCCTTCGCCAGCCCGCATCCGGTGCGCCGATCACCTGTGACGTGACCAAGACCTGGACCCAGCCAGAGATCACGACCCGCATCGTCGGAGGCAGCTACATTTGGCGCTACGGACATGCGCAATGCAGCGTCAAACTCGCGCTGGATCGCGAGCTGATCGCCAAGGCCATGAACGAGCCGAAGACGACGGTGACCTTTCCCGAGCATGCCTTCATTTGCGATGTCGACGATGCGGACCCCGCCAAAGGCAAGGCGTTCTCGGTCAGCGTCAACATCACGCCGGCCATCATGTTCGAGAATGGTCAGGCAAAATCGGTCACGCTTGATCCCGTCAAGACCGAAGGTTCAACGCGTGGCGTCGGCGGCCGTCACATCGGTGCTGGCCGTGGACAAGATTTCAGGCCTCGTCTCGCGCGCTGCGGCGGCCGAGATCAATACCTTCCTGTTCGACAAGTGCAAGGAGGACGGCGTCGAGATCGCGCGCAAGTAGGCCAATTTCCCCGACACCCGATCATGTCATGACTTCCCCACACGCAGCGCCTATACGCCTCGCGCTTGCCCGCCTGCGCATGCACTTGTTCGGCTCGCGCATATGCTGGCCGACACACTGATCACCAACCCTGAGTTGATCGCCATTCTGCGCGACAGAGTTAGAACCTGTGGCGGCCCGAGGCTCTATGCCAGACGCCTCGGGGTGTCGTGCGCCTTTGTCAGCCGCATGGTGGCGGGCAGGAGGAATGTCTGCGGCCGCATCCTGCAGGATCTGGGCTACGAGCGGGTCGCCGCCTTTCGCAAGGCACCGCGTGGTGCTGTCGTGGCAACGGGGCGGGCGGACCTCGTGTGACACCGTCCACATTGCGGCTGCATCCTGCGCAGGCTTGCTCTACGGGGCACGTGGCAGGCAGAAAGGCGACCCGACTGAGACTTCGCGGTTCGAGGCTGACACCGCGCCACTTCCAACTCAGGATCTTTGTGCCCGGGATCTCAATCCGATCCGCTGGCGCCCTCGCACCTTGAAGTCGCAGCAGGAGCTTCCGTGTTGCTGCTGCGACACAGATCGCCTCCAATGTCGAAGGTCATCAACAGGCTGGCCGCCTGCTCTCTTGACTCGTGCGTGCAAGGAGCGTCCCTTGTAGCTTGATTGAGCATAGGTTTTTTGTGTGGGGCGGGGAGATATACATGTACAGCATGAAGCATCGGCACATCGCGCCGGTCCTGGTTGGGTTTTTGGCGCTGCTGGCGAGTTATGATGGCGGGCACGCCCGCCCAGGCCGTGACGTTCGGCTTCACCAACGAATCTACCAACAACGGTCAGCAGGTCGGCAATCAGCTTTCCGTTGATGTGACGGATGCTGGTGGCGGCAAGGTGAATTTCCAGTTTCGCAATGAGGGCCGGTCGCCTCCTCGATCAGCTGACATCTATTTCATTAGATCCTCACCGCTTTCATCCGGAACGTTCGCATCGGCACTGGGACGGCGGGCTTGTCCTTTCGTCACACCGGCAATGCCCGGGGCAATTGCCCGTGGTTTCAACCGCGATTTCGTGCTGTTTCGGCAACTCATGGTAATCCTCCTCCAGCCAACGGTGTGAACATCCTGAAACATTCACCATAACTCTTGCCCTGGCTGGATGAGATCTTCAGCGCGTGATCAGCGCGCTGTTCGCTGGAACATTGCGGATCGGTCTTCACGTTCAATCCATCGGCGGGTCCGGTGGTGTCAGCAACGGCTATATCGCCAAACGCCCCTGCCTGGCGCGCTGCCGCTGTTCATCTCGGGTCTGGCCGGCCTCGGCTTCTTCCGCTGGTTCAAGCGGCGCAAGCTCGCCGACCGCTTGACAGCACCGGACGCGCCGTTGGCCTGCGAATGCTTTGCTCGCGAGCTCGGCGCGCCTGCTTGCGCACGCAGCGACTGCCCGAACGCTGGCGCGCACGCATCGATGTGGGTTACCAAAGCACGCCGACATGCGGCGTGCGATTCGTCTGCGCAACTCCGTCGTGCACCAGCCGATGCGCGGGAGCGTCATGCGCTTTCGGCGATGGCGATCAGATAGCGGCCGTAATCCGAGGCCTCGAGCTCGCGGCCGAGGCGCATCAGGTCGTCGGCGCCGATATAGCCCATGCGAAAGGCCACCTCCTCCGGGCAGCAGATGCGATAGCCCTGGCGTTTCTCGAGCGCGCGCACATAGTTGGAGGCTTCGTTGAGGGATTCTTGCGTGCCGGTGTCGAGCCAGGCATAGCCGCGGCCGAGGCGCTCGACGTGGAGGGTGCCCGCTGCAAGGTAGGCCGCATTGACGTCGGTGATCTCAAGCTCGCCGCGCGGTGATGGCGCAATGGATGCGGCGATGTCGACCACGCGCCGGTCATAGAAATAGAGACCGGTGACGGCCCAGCTCGACTTCGGCGCCAAAGGCTTTTCCTCGATCGAGAGCGCGCGGCCTGCGGCATCAATCTCGACGACGCCGTAGCGTTCGGGATCGGCGACCTGGTAGGCGAAGATGGTAGCCCCGGACGTGCGCAATGCGGCAGACGACAGCGCAGCCGACAGGCCATGGCCATAGAAGATGTTGTCGCCCAGGATCAAAGCCGAGGTTTGCTCCGCCACGAAATCGGCGCCGATGATGTAGGCCTGCGCGAGGCCCTTGGGCTCCGGCTGCTCACGATAGGTAAAGGAAACGCCCCACTTGCAGCCGTCGCCCAGGAGCCGGCGAAAGCCGTCGAGATCGGCCGGCGTGGAGATGACGAGGATTTCGCGGATGCCGGCGAGCATCAGCGTCGCCAACGGATAGTAGATCATCGGCTTGTCGTAGACCGGGAGCTGCTGCTTGGAGACCGCGAGCGTGATGGGGTAGAGCCGCGTGCCCTTGCCGCCAGCGAGGATAATGCCCTTCATGCGGCGTCCGTGCCCCGCGTTGCGCCGCTGGAGGCCCCCGTCGCAGGCCCATTGGCGAACAGCCCCAGGCGTTCTCCGGCGTACACGTCGCGGCGCAGCGGGCGCCACCAACCGGAATTGCTCAGATACCAGTGCACGGTCTTTTCCAAGCCGGTGCTGAAATCCTCCTCGGCCCGCCAGCCGAGCTCGGTCTCGAGCTTGGCGGCGTCGATGGCGTAGCGCAGGTCATGGCCGGGGCGATCCGGCACGAAGGTTACGAGATTACGGTGCGGCGCGCCAGCCGGATGCAGACGATCCATCACGTCGCAGATGCGCTCCACCACCGTGAGATTGGTGTGCTCGTTGCGTCCGCCGACAGCGTAGGTCTCACCCACACGCCCGACCTGCAGGATGCGCGAGAGAGCACGAGCATGGTCCTCGACGTAGAGCCAGTCGCGGATGTTGGCGCCCGTGCCGTAGACCGGCAGCGGCCGCCCCTCCAGGGCGTTGAGGACGATCAGCGGAATCAACTTCTCGGGAAACTGATAGGGCCCGTAATTGTTGGAGCAGTTGGAAATCAGAACGGGCAGACCATAGGTGCGGTGCCAGGCCGTGACGAGATGGTCGGAGGCCGCCTTGCTTGCCGAATAGGGGGAGCTTGGGTCGTAGGCCGTGTCTTCGCAGAAGTGGCCGTCGGGACCGAGCGAGCCGTAGACCTCATCGGTGGAGACGTGCAGGAAACGAAAGCGCGTCTGTCCGGCCGCCGGCAGACCCGACCAATAGCCGCGCGCGGCCTCGAGCAACCTGTGGGTGCCGACGATGTTGGTCTCGATGAAGGCGGCAGAGCCGCTGATGGAACGGTCGACACTCCAAGTTTGAAGAATGGCTCTCCGCCGCCAGA
>CAWEBE010000005.1:0-40528 GCA_963806735.1 uncultured Alphaproteobacteria bacterium
TGCAGGTTGAGCCTCGCGCCTTTGCCATCTAGCTGAGGTGTTCGCGCAGGCCGGGGCAGGGTTTTGCCCGATATTGTTCTGCTCATTGCCGGCGTAGCGTCAATGATTGCGGCGCGGCATAGCCAGCTGACGCTGCGCTGGGTGGCGCCGCCCCCAGCCGACCTGTCATTAAAGGGAGAATACCATGCTTAAGTCTGTTCTCATTGGTATTGCAGCGCTGGGAGTCATCGCCGGAGCTGCCTCGGCCCAGGGCAAAATGGATTGCGGGGGCTTGTACAAAACCGCGATAGAAAAGTTCCATAGAGAGAAGGCTGCGGGCCTCCCAGCAGAGAAGATCGCGAACGCAAACCGCATTGCGCTACGCGCGTTCGATGCGTGCAGCGCGGGTGATGAATTCAATGCCGCGAACTTCTGGCGACAACTCGACGACGAAGGCAGGTAGGTCCGCTGGCGTCGGCCGACGCCAGACTGTTGGATGGGGCTTTCCCGTCGGCTGGAGAGCCCCGTCCATTTGCCTGGCTTCCTTGCGAATAGCAGGGCCTTCCTAATTGCGTTCCAATGCGCCTCAGCTGTTGGGCAAGGCTCGCGCGGGACATGCACCTAACCGAGATCCATGCCGTGCCATGCCACACTGTCGCACTCAATTGATGCCATTGCTGCTCGGGCTGATGGCCTGCTTCGCGGCAAGCCCTGTCCTGGCTCAAGCCCTTTCTCCCGCGACGCCTGCCCTGGAGGAAGAGCGTGTTCAACTCATCATCTCGAAGCCCCCGTCGTCTGCACACAAGGATAAGGAGGGCAAATCACGGCTCTCGAATGTGCTTGCGCGCATGCACGACGCATTCAAGAAGCACGCCGGGGAGACGACGGGGAACGACTTGTCGTTGACGAAGGCCGAGGTTTGGTCCGTACCCAAGAGCAAAGTGGAGGCATTGAAGAAAACCGCAGCTCAGCATGGTGCCGTCGTGACCGAGGTCGGTCAGAATTCACATCATATCTTCCGCCCGCCACCGGCCGACATGACCATGAGCGGGAAGCAGAAAGCCATCATGGATCAGGCCAAGGCCTCTAAGTCGTCCATGGGCGTCAAATTGATGATGGGGCCGGCTCCAGAGATGCTCGAACATGCACTGACCGGCGAAGCGAAGGATGGCTTGCCGAAGATTGCCGTCACCCTAAGCGACAAAACCGTCCTCACGATCAACCGCACGAGTGCCGACATCAAGCCTGACCGGGTGATCTGGAGGGGCACAGTCGAAGGCACCGGCGCCCATGTCACTCTGATGTGGTGGCCGAGTGGCAAAATGGCCGGCACGGTCCGTCATGAGGGGCATATCCATGCCATCCGGCACATCAAAGACCGGATCTATGCCATCGTCGATATGAGCGAGGAGAAGATGCCGCAGGAGCATGCGCCAATGCCCGAGCGCATGCGTGTCGACGATCCGAACTTGCGCGACGAGTCGCTTGTGAAGCACGGCGATGCAAGCATTTTGAGGGGAGTGACCGCGGGCATGCGAGCGCAGCCGAACACCAAGCAGCAACTCGCGTTGGCACCGCCTGGCAAGCCGACGACAGCGAAGGACAAAGCCGAGCGCCCCACCACAAAGGATGGCGCCCTATCCAACGACGTCGTCATCGATCTGATCGTCGCCTACACACCCAAGGCTGCAAGCCATTACGCCGACATCAGGCGCGAGCTCATCGACCTTGCCATCGAGGAGGGAAATGAATCATTCCGCAAAAGCAATGTGGGTCACGTAAAGCTCAGGCTCGTGCACGCTTATCAAACTAACTATGTGGAGAAAGGCACGCACTTCGACCACGTTTGGCGCTTTCATGACAAGGACGGCTACATGGATGAGATCCATGGCTTGCGCAACAAATACCGCGCAGATGTCGCCGTCCTCATTGTCGACGATGCGAACGGATGCGGGCTCTCGACGCGTGTCCGTGCCGACGCGGACGAAGCGTTCTCAGTCGTGCATCACGAGTGTGCAGCAACCACCTACTCTCTGGTGCACGAAATTGGGCACCTGATCGGGGCACGTCATGATCTGAACATGGATGACAGTAAGACGCCCTTCCCCTACGGCCACGGCTACGTCAACGGAACCAAGTGGCGTGATGTCATGAGCTACAAGGAAAGCTGCGGCGGCTGTACCCGATTGCCGGTCTGGTCCGGCCCCAAGGTGATGGTCAATGGCGAGCCCGCAGGATCGGCCGATCTCGACAATTCACGCGTCATCATGGAACAGGCTGCGCGCGTTGCGGCCTTTAGATGAACATCCTGATCGCCAAGGCGTTGGCGGTGGACGAGGAGACGGCGCGCAGCAGTCACATCAAGAAGGCGCAAACGAAGCTGAGGCCTCGCAATCGCGCCCACGCTTCTACACTCACTTGTACGATTTTCGCGGCGCGGGAATGCGTCGACGCGCAGACCACGCCCGCAATCTCTCGTGCGATCAGCACGCCGGATAGGTCGACCCGCGCCTCGGGACGCCGGCGCGCGCTGTCAGCAACGATGGGCCAGCCGCAATGACCGGGGCTGCCTGCTAGAATTGCAGCAGGCTGAAGCCTGAGGACATCGTCCATGGAGCACGCACGAAGCAGACTGCAGGAGCTTCCGAGGCGATGGCGCGAAGGCAGACGCATGCGATACGCACCACACCTCCAGGAGGTTGAGCATTCGCCGCACGATCTTTGGGGATGGGCTGAGCGCATCTCGATCATTGGCTTGTTTTGCCTCGCGCTGGGCTACACAGCCTTTGTAACGCAAAGCGTCCTTGTGCCAATCGTTCTTGCGTGGGTGGTTGGCACGATCCTGCTTCCCCTGATCGAAGATGCAGTCAGACGGGGTATCCCGAGAGCATTAGCGGTCGTTGTTGTCACCTTGGCGGCGCTGTTCATAATCCTGAGCATCATCGGACTGCTGTCGACGCCACTAGCGTATTGGGTCGGTCGGACGGCAGAATTAGGTGCTCTCATCAAACAGAAATTACAGCTGTTGAGCCAGCCGATGGCGCTGTTAGACGAGATCGGAAAGGCGCTGGCGGAGGTCTCGGGAAACTCGACCCCGGCCGTCGCCGTGGAAGAAGGCTCGTCGTCGATCGTCAAGGGTATACTGTCGGCGATGACGCCGATTGTAACCGAGTTCATGCTCTTCTTCGTCGCAATGCTCTTCTATCTGATCTATCAGCGCGAGATCAAATCAGGGATTGTCTTTTTCTTCTCCGGACCCGCTGCGCGCGCAACCACGCAAAGCATTCTGGATGACGCGGAGAGCAACATGAGCAAGTTTTTCGGTACTCTCGCGCTTGTCAATCTTTGCCTTGGCATCGTGGTGGCGACAATGACCTGGGCAGTCGGGCTGCCACATCCGCTGCTGTGGGGCGTCCTCGCCGCCACCCTGAATTTCATTCCCTACCTCGGCCCGATCATCATGATTGCCGCTTTGTTCGTGATCGGGCTCTTGAGCTTTCCGACCGTCGGCCAAGCCCTTGTTGCTCCGGCAGCATATCTCGGCATCACCACTATTGAGGGCCAATTCTTGACACCGACCATCGTGGGGCATCGACTGACGCTAAATCCGTTCCTGGTTTTCCTGTCCATAGCGTTCTGGGCCTGGATGTGGGGACCAATCGGAGCCTTCCTCGCCACGCCTCTATTGATCTCAGCCGTGATCGCCGTCCGGCATTTATCCCGCGATGAATCTGGTCCACACCTGCACTGAAGGAAGTGGGACGATGTCGGTTCGGCGCCAACTTTCCAAGGCCCGGTGACGCGCCTCGCACGTCCGATCAGTATCGGAACCAGAACGGGTGGTTTATTCCAACACCGAACATGCGCCCGGCCTGATTCTGACGCGGGTCAGAAGCGCGTGATGTTCGCTGCCGGAGGGTTCGGATAGCGCCGAAGGCTGGCTTTGTAGTCCTCCACGACCTTGAGTGTGGGGCCTAACACCCACTCGTACAGCGCTCCGATGTTGTACTCCTCGCGCGGGTCTGACTCGATGTTGAAGATCTTGGGGTAGCCGTTCATGGGCGCGGCGCTGCTGCCGGTCCCGGCAAGGAGGTGCGCCCCGCCCCAGCCACTGCGGCCGGGCGCCACGTCGGCAAAATACGTGCGGAACTGCTTCCAGCGCACTGCGACGAGATCGGGGCCGACGAAGGTCAGCAACGCGTCACGCTGCCCCGTGCTGCTCCTGCCGAGCAGCAGGTCGGTCTGATCGATGCCGTCGATCGGGCGATCGTCCGGCACCTTGCCGCCCGCGAGGCGAGCGAGCGTCGGGAAAAAATCCATGATTGAGAACATCGCGTAGGAAGATCGCGGCCCAATCCGACCCGGCCAGCGGATCAGCGCGGCGGTGCGGATGGAGCCTTCGCTGACGTCGGCGAGTTCGCCGCGGAAGGGGCCGGGTGACCCCATATCCGGCATGTCGCCGCCGAATTGGCGCACCACTTCACCCTGGGGCCCGTTGTCAGAGGCGAACACGACGATGGTGTCTTGCGCGAGTCCCAGTTCCTGCAACGCATCGAGCATCCGGCCGACGATGGCATCTCCCTCCATCAGCGAATCGCCGAACTGGCCGATGCGTGATGCGCCCTCGAAGCGCTTCGAGGGGAGGTTCGGAAAGTGCGTCCGGGAGATCGGCAGATAGAGGAAGAATGGCTTGCCGGCCGCCTTCTGGCGCTTCATGAAATCGACGCCGCGTTCTGCCAGCTCCCAGTCAATATCGCGCCGCACGTCAGCCGTGTAGGGCTTCACGGCTTTCAGCGGCTCGCCCCGTTTGGCCTCGACGATCTGCGGCCCCTTGTCGAGCGGGATCTCGAGCGATTTCGTCTGACGGGCCTGGCCAATCATCAGGAACGCGTCCCAGGTATCGCCGGGCGGGATGCCGTAGAACTCGTCGAAGCCCTTGTTCTGCGGCTGGCTGTAGCGGCTGGGCGCCGAGATGCCACTTGCCGAACATTGCGGTGGCATAGCCGGCATCGCGCAGCATCTCTGCCATGGTGATTTCTGTCGCTGGCAGTGAGATGGGACTTCCCGCCACGGCGACGAGCGACAGCCCAGAGCGGATGGAATAGCGTCCCGTCATCAACGCTGCACGCGACGGCGTGCATCCCGGCTCGACCAGGAACTGCGTCAACCTGAGACTTTCCGCGGCGAGCTGATCAATGCGTGGCGTCGGCGCGCCGCGCAGCTCGCCGCCACCATAGGCGCCGATGTCGCCGTAGCCGACGTTGTCGGCGAGGATGAAGAGAATATTGGGCTTCTGGCCGGGCGATGCGGTGGGCGACGGACTTGTTTGAGCGCGAACCCGCGCTGGGACTCCCATCAACGCGGGTGCAGCTAAGAGCGAACTTCCGCCCAGCAGCAGGTCCCGACGGCCCAAGCCCATATGGACATCTCGAGACTTCTCGCTGGGCATCTCAGGCTGCTGCTTGTTCGGCACCGCATGCTTCTCCGATCGGACAGATCACAATAGTGCCTGTCATCGAGGACGCCGAAGATCGGTGGAAACCCTAGTCCGCCTGCTGCGAGAGCCCCCAAAATGGCTCCAGAGAACTCAGGGACTCGCTCGTCTGGCCGCCCACCGAGCATCGGCGTTGAGCCTTCGCTCATTGCGGAGCGTTGCTGAGGGCGTTGGCAAGTACTTGGTCGAACATGTCGACTCGAATGAGCCCTGAGCGAGGGAACTCGATGTCGCTGATCACAAACACCGTGCTAGCCAACGCAAGCGCGAAGCCAATCATGTAAGTCCAGCTTGGGGTTTTGGTGGCTGCCATGCCGTATTCGGCGAGCAAAGAACTGGCCAGTGTGAGACCGAACAGCATGGCATAGATGATTTCAGGTGGATGCCGCCGACCAGCCGAATTCCGTGCCCTCGCTACGGCAAACATACTGTTGAGGCTCGGCAGCAGCACCTGGTCGACAAATTCTGATTTCTGGGTGCGATTGAGGTCAATGACACTTTGCCAAATCTCGCTTTGTAGTGCCTCGCTTCGCCTCACAGGCTCGGCGGCCAAAAATTCCTGACCGCCCGCAATCACCCGTGGCAAACGCGAGGCCTCAAGTCGGGCGCTCAAGTACTGTCGCAGCCTCCCGCGAACAGCGGAGCGACCATCGGGTTGCAACAGATCGGCCTGCCAATAGGCCGCAGCGATGCATTGGCCTCGTCGGCGATCAACTGCCGCCGCTCGTCGAAGCGTGTTAAAGCACCTGAAAACGTGAAGGCTAGAAGCAAGCCGAGCAGGCCGAACACTGCGGCTTCTACTGCCGAGTGCCCCGCGCAGCCGCCCGAGGGATCCTGCTCTAGGCGTCGCTTGCCGATGCGGCGACCAACCGCCAAAAGCGCCAATGACGCCAGCAACAGAATGACGCCGGACAATCCGGATAGGATTATGAAATGCATGGAGCACACAAAGGTGGCGGCATCGCCCAAGCGCTGGCGATGGTGCTAGTCTCCGAGGCGACCGGGTCTGGTACCTCGCGCACTCACGATGTCGGACGCAACGGTGCCGAAACATCGGGTTAAACACGCACACCTGCGTAGGACAAACCCGCACGCTGACGCGTTGGGATGCGCGACCTCTCGACGAGTGAGCTCGTCGAGAGGTTACGCCTAGGTCGTCGGTTGGCTGGCGATGGCTGGCTGGCCCAACGGCCATGCACATGGCT
This sequence comes from uncultured Alphaproteobacteria bacterium, assembly GCA_963806735.1. Taxonomy (GTDB): domain Bacteria; phylum Pseudomonadota; class Alphaproteobacteria; order Rhizobiales; family Hyphomicrobiaceae; genus CADEFX01. Next base: position 6,679 of record CAWEBE010000005.1, read on the forward strand.
ACATGAAGGCTGCTAACGGATTGCTAGTCAATGCTTGCGGACCAACGGTTGTGGATTGGCTGAAGCGTGAGGGGCGCGCGATAAGCCCGAGTAGACCGCAAAGGACCGATCTCGGCGATTAGGACCATCCCCCGGCAAGGGCTTGTCCACGATCCTGTTATTTAGTCGTTAGAAGACCCGCCACCGTCGCCACCAGCACGTCAGGGCCACCAGGAACCCCGTACAGCTCCTAAGTTACCCTTCGATGCCCGCGCTAACAGTGACCCGTGGGGATACCCCCTCATATGAGGGTTCCACCCGATAGCTTCGCCGGGCGGGACGACCATAGCCTTATCTCCGAGCGTCGAAACGCAGCCCCACACGGAGTAAGCCCATGGCGCAACGCATGTCACAGTCAGCCATCAACGCCGGCATCGCCGATACCCAGCAACAGGTGCGTGAGGCCGTCGCCGAAGTCGAGAGCCAGATCGCGGAGCATTGGGTCTGGTATCTCATCCTCGGCATAGTGCTCGTGCTCGGCGGTATCGCAGCCATCGCTTTCCCCCTCCTGTCGACCATCGCCGCCAAGCTCGCGCTCGGATGGATCTTCTTGTTCACTGGGGTGGTCACGGTCGTGCATGGGTTTTCGGCCGGCAATTGGCGCGGTTTCCTCTGGAACCTGCTGATCGGCATCCTCTATGTCGTGGCCGGCGCCTATCTCGTGTTCGTGCCGCTCGCGGGCATCGTGACGCTGACGATGCTGATTGCTGTCCTGTTCCTTGTGGACGGCATTCTCGAGATCATCATGGCCTACCGTCTGCGACCGCATTCCAGCTGGGGCTGGGTTCTCGCCAGCGGCGTGGCCGCGCTGATCGCAGGTGTCCTGATCGCGTCGCAGCTGCCGTCTTCGGCGACCTGGGTGATCGGCATCCTGGTCGGGATCAAGATGATGATGGCGGGCTGGAGCTACATCGCTCTGGCGCTCGGCAGCCATCAACACCACGCTTCGACGAGCATGCGGCCAGCATAGATGGTCAGGCCGTGGAAGGTCACTGGCACGGATCCTGGGTGACGGCATGACCGCCACCAAGAAAACAGCGTCTGCACGCAAGGCATCCAAGGATCCCCAGGAGCAGAGTGCGGCTGCACCCTCGCCGTTCCCACCGATCGCCGACTACGCGTTCCTGTCGAACTGCCACACCGGCGCGCTCGTGGCCCCGGATGGGGCGATCGACTGGCTCTGCGTACCCTGCTTCGACGCGCCGAGCGTGTTCGGCAGCCTGCTCGACCGGGAGGCCGGAAGCTTTCGGTTCGGGCCCTTCGGGATCAACCACCCCACGACGCGGATCTACGAGCCGGGCACGAACGTTCTGGCCACAACGTGGAAGTCGCCGTCCGCCTGGATTCTCGTCCGCGACGCGTTGACGATCGGCCCCCGGGATCACGAGGACAAGATCACACCGCACACGCGGCCCCCCGCGGATGCCGACGCTGATCATCTGCTCGTGCGAACGGTCCTCTGCCTTGAAGGCAGGGTCGAGGTCGAGCTTGTCTGCGAGCCTGCCTTCGACTACGGGCGCGTACCGGCGAAATGGAGCGCGGTCGACGGCGACCGCCATGTAGCCGACGCTAGCGGCGCGGAGCAGACGATCCGCCTCCGCTCGGATCTCGCGCTGGGGATCGAAGGCAGCCGCGTTCGGGCGCGCCACGTCCTTGGACCAGGCGACCGCGCGTATTGTGCGCTCTCCTGGGCGGAAGGGCTCGCCACACCGCAGAACGCCGACGAGGCTGAAGCGCGAATCGCAGCCACGATCCGTTATTGGCGTGACTGGCTCGGGGGGGCCCGCATTCCCGACCACCGCTACCGCGCCCAGATCCAACGCTCGGCGCTCGCCATCAAAGGTCTAACTTACATGCCGACCGGAGCAACGGTCGCGGCTCCCACTACCTCTCTGCCAGAGACACCGGGTGGAGAGCGCAACTGGGACTACCGCTACACTTGGATGCGCGACGCGACTTTCATGCTCCAGGCGCTCCACTGGCTCCACCTCGACTGGGAAGCAGACGAGTTCATGCAGTTCGTCGCCGACGTCGAGACGACCAGCGACGGTTCGTTGCAGATCATGTATGGCATCGACGGCCGCCGCGAGCTGCCCGAAACGACGCGGGACGACCTCTCGGGCTATGCAGGTGCTCGCCCGGTTCGCGTTGGCAATGCGGCGTTCAGTCAGCGCCAGAACGACGTCTTCGGCGCCGTCCTCAACTCAATCTTGCTCCACACCCGCCGGAATGAGCGCTTGCCGCGCCGGCTCTGGCCGATCGTCGAATCGCAGGCAGCGTGCGCCACTCGTGTCTGGCGTCACCCAGACCAGGGTATCTGGGAGGCCCGCGGCAAGCCGAAGCATTACGTGTCCTCCAAGTTGATGTGTTGGGTCGCCCTGGATCGCGCGAGCACGCTGGCGGAGATCCGAGGCGACCCAAAATTGGCGGCGACATGGCGCGCAACGGCGGACGAAATCCATGCGGATGTCCTCGCCCACGGCGTCAGCCACCGGGGCGTCCTGCGCCAGCACTACGAGACAGACGCGCTCGACGCCTCGACGCTGCTGGCGGGGAGCTTCGGGTTCCTCGCGCCTGACGATAAGCGCCTGCGGAACACCGTCCTCGCTGTCGCCGAGGAGCTGACGGAGAACGGCTTCGTCCTGCGTTACCGCACCGGCGAGACGGACGACGGACTCTCCGGCAAGGAGGGTACGTTCGTGATCTGCTCGTTCTGGCTCGTATCGGCGCTCGCGATCGTGGGAGAGATGCAACCAGCCCACGACCTGATGGAGCGGCTGCTGCGGATCGCCTCGCCCCTCGGCCTCTATGCCGAGGAATACGACCCGAAGACCGGGAGGCACCTGGGGAACTTCCCGCAGGCGTTCTCCCATCTCGCGCTGATAGAGGCGACGGCCCGCATGATCGCACATGAGAGACGCGCGCAGTTGTGACCATGGAACCGGCGATGACCGCGCCATCAGGCGAGCAGATCGAGATCACAGTCGGGGATCAGCAGGCTGTGGTCGTGGAGGTCGGCGGTGGACTCCGCTCATACGTCGCCGGCGGTCGGGACCTTGTCGACGGATATGGGGCCGACGAGATGAGCTCCTCGGGCCGGGGTCAGGCCCTGATCCCGTGGCCGAACCGGCTTCAGGACGGCAGCTACGAGTTCGACGGACGTCGCCACCAGCTCCCGCTGAACGAGCCGGAACGCTGCAATGCGATCCACGGCCTCGTCCGCTGGGTCGCGTGGACCACCTCGGCGCGCGAGTCGCACCGGGTCGTGATGGAACACATCCTATATCCGCAACCGGGCTACCCCTTCTCGCTCAGGCTTAGCATCGAATACGCGCTGTCAGCCAGCGGACTCCGGGTGCGGACGACGGCCACGAACATCGGCACGGACCCGTGTCCTTACGGGAGCGGTGCTCATCCGTACCTGACCCTCGGGACTGCAACCATCGATCGTCTGATTTTGCGCGTACCCGGGCGAACCGTCCTGCGATCTGACGAGCGCGGCCTTCCGATCCGTACGGAAGCCGTGGAGGACACCGAGTACGATTTCCGGCAACCCAGGCGGATCGGCTCGACAACACTCGACCACGCGTTCACCGACCTCGAGCGGGACGAGGATGGCCTTGCTCGTGTCGAACTAAGGGAACCCGGTCACGGAACACAGGTCTGTCTCTGGGTTGACGAGAACTACCCCTACCTGATGCTCTTCAGTGGCGACCCGCTTCCCGACGTGCATCGGCGCAGTCTTGCCGTCGAGCCGATGACGTGCCCGCCGAATGCATTTCGGACGGGGGACGCTCTGATCGGGTTGGAGCCAGCCTCATCGTTCACGAGTACCTGGGGCATCGCTCGCGGACGCACACATCGGCGCTAACGCCAAGTGGGTGGCCTAGGACGGCCCAATGCGCATTCGCTTCCTTGGACCCGGCTGCGCGGCCCCTAACGCCCCAGCAGGAGCAGGGCGTGTCCGTCCGGATCGCGGATCAACAGCGCCGGCCGATTATCCCGGAGCGCCACAGTTCCGGTCGAGATGAAGCGGACATGCGCTGCAGCAAGCCTGTGCTCCAGGGCTGCCACATCGTCGACCTCGAGCGAGAGCCGCGTCGCCGCAATGTCGTTGCTGCGCAGCGCCGGCGGCGCGCCTCGCGGGGGGCCGGGAGATCGATAGCAGAGCAATTCGAGATGCGGTGGGTTTCCTGCCCCGGGATCGAGCGCTGTTACCTCGACCACCGCACCCGGGACGGCATCAAGCTGTTCCTGCTCCCGGCCGCGATTGAGCGAGCCCCCGACGACGGAAAATCCCAGGACCTGCTGGTAGAACGCGATGCTTGGCGCCGTGCCGGAAACCACGATGGCGGAATGATCGATCCCTAGGCATGGACCGTGCCGATGCGGCGCCTCCCGCCAGCGCGGCGGCACGTTGTCGGGTGGGAACGCGAGCAGTTCGAGCGGATGCCCCTCCGGATCGCGAAACTTGAACGCGGTGGCAGCTCCCGAACCCGCCGGCAGTCGTTGCGGTGCCGGTCTCGTGATCGCGGTCCAGCCCCCACATTCGCATAGTCGCGAATAGGCGGTCTCCATGTCGGCAACGACGATGGCGATGTGCTGGAATCGCGGGTCGTCGCAGCCGATATCGGCCGGATACGGCGCGCCACGCCGGGTGAATTCGAGGAGCTCGATCGTCTCTTCGCCCAGTCGGAGCGGGAACGCGCGGGCTTGCGCGCCCTCGACGCCGGTCAACCGGGCGAAGCTTTTGCCGCCGTGGTGCTCGGTTTCCGTCGCCTCGAAGCCGAACGCCTGTCGATAGAACGATCCGAGCCGGTCGGCATCCGCGGTCGTGAAGCTGATACGGCTGATCCGAATCAAGGCCATTGGACGCCGCGCCGATTGAGGAAGACGGCGTACAGCGTGTGCAACGCCAGGATGAACAGCCTATTCTTCATCGGTCCGACAGATCCTGGAACAGCAGGCAAATTCGCATCGCTGAACCACACCGGCCGGTCGAGCCAGTAAAAACCAGTCGCAAGCTCCTCGACTGGCGCGTTGGCTGGGATGCATGTGACAAACCGCCTATCCTTGATCTCGAACGCGTCCGTGCTCCCTCCGACAGACATGTTGTCTAAGCCTGCGGCCGCTACCGGAGCAAGCACGGCGACGGCCCCGGCGGCGCGTTCTCGAATTGGATCAGCAGGAGCACTGCAGGCTCGTCACCGACCACACCAGAGAGATGGCCTTTCCGGCCGCCCGCCTCCCTCGCGTTCTGGTCGGCTCCGAATGAGATCTCACCCGATCCCATTTCGACGCGCTGCCCATCCATGGACTCGACGAACCAGCGGCCGGACAAGGGGAGGATCCATTGAGGCTTCGGATTCTCATGCCATTCACCGACCCAACCGACCGGGAGCACCGTCATCATCACGGTCACCTCGGCTCTGGTCCTGTGACCCTGCCATTGCGGCTGCGCCGGCCTGCTGATGGATTGCAGCTCGAACTCCGTCAGGAAGCATCTGGTCTGACGGCTGACGCCGTCCGCATCGGTCCATAGATGCCAGTACGGAATCCGCGGTTTCTGGTCGGTCTGCATGGCCGCGCCTCAGTGCGCCGCTTGGTGAGCCGAATACGGATGCGAGGAGAGTTGCGGATCTGACAGCACGGCCGCAACCTGTCCCACGTCTGTGCCGAAGGTGATGAGCAGGATCCCGCCGGCAAGGGAAAGGTTCTTGAGGAAGTCCCAGAACAGGTCGCGGGCCCGGCTGCTCCCCGTGCTCCAGAAGTCACCCGGCTTCCAAAACTGCTTCCAAAGCAACGCCGTGATCACGCAGTAGCCCGCCAAGATCAAAGCGGCGAGCCGGTCGGCCACACCCGTCAGGATACCCAACGGCATGATGATCTCGATGCAGAGGGCCGCGACGATTGCGAGCCTCGCGGCCCCGTCCGATGGAATCGCCTCTCTTGCTTGAGCCACCGCCCCATTGAAGTTGAGAATCTTGTCGAGGGCGCTGAACGGCAGAAAGAGCATGACCACCAGATACCGGAGCGCCAGAGTGATCGCTAACTCCAAGGTCACGAGCCTCTCCCGAGCCGTTCCAGGAGATGATCGCCGACGCGTAGCGCATTGGCGATGATGGTGAGCGACGGGTTCACGGCGCCGATTGAGACGAAGAAACTGCCATCGACGACATAGAGGTTGTGGAGGTCGTGAGCCTTGCAATTGAGATCGAGCGCCGAGGCCTTGGGGTCCCGGCCGAAGCGGATGGTCCCGGCCTGATGAGCCGTGCCGGCGATCGGGATGTTCTTGCCCAGATAGAGCGCGCGCGGCAGCAGGTGAGGATGGAGGTCGAGCGAGTCCAGCATTTCCTTGAGCTTGGCTTGAAGCCGCCTGTGGCCCTCCATGTTGTTCTCGGTGAGGTCGAGGATGACCCTGCGGTCGCGGTCGTACGTGATCCGGTTGTTGGGATCCGGAAGATCTTCCGAGGTCAGCCAGAAATCCACCGCATGGTGAGCCATGGTGTCGAAGGGTATCTCAGGCATCAATCGGGCCCAGGAACCTGCTTCGGCCGCGATCGTCTCGCCATGCGATTTGCCGAGCATCTGGATGTGGCCCAACGGGTAGGGAAAGTCGGGGGCGCCGAAATAGAAGTCGTTCAGGGCCAGCGTCTTTTGAAATTTCGTCGGATTGCGCTGGCGCGAGATCGCCATGAAAGCCCCATTGTTGTGTCGCATGTAGTGCCGGCCGACGACGCCCGAGCTGTTGGCGAGCCCGTCCGGATGCCTGTCGCAAGCGGAGCGCAGCAGGAGAAGCGCCGAATTTAGGGCTCCGCATGCGACGACGACGATATCGGCCGAGTACGCCTCCTTGGTGCCTTCGTGATCGACACGAACCGCGCTCACGCTGCGGCCGGCGGGTTCTGTTTCGAGACGCTCGACGAATGCATTGGTGACGAGCGTGACATTCGCGTGCTTGAGCGCCGGCTCGACGCAGATGATCTGTGCATCCGCCTTGCCGTTGACCAGGCACGGATAGCCGTCGAAAGCGTCGCAACGGATGCAGGTGCTGCTGCGCTGCGGCTTGCCGTTCTTTTCGTCGAGCAGCACGCCGAGTGGCAGTGGGAATGGATGATGACCCTCCCGCTCCAAGGCATCATGGAGTTCCTGAATACGCGGCTCGTGCGACACGGGCGGATAAGGATAAGGCCGGCTTGCCGGCGGGTCGGTCGGATCTACCCCGTGCTGGCCATGCACTTGGTAGAGGTGCTCGGCTTCGGAATAGTAAGGCTCGAAATCCTCATAGGCGAGTGGCCAAGCCGGGGATCTCCCGCCATGATGTTCGATCTCGCCGAAATCCTCCTTGCGCAGGCGAAACAACGCCGCGCCGTACATCTTGGTATTGCCGCCCACCCAATAGTGGATCCCGGGGTGGAACGCGCTGCCATCCTTGCCGTACCAGGTCTCTTTCGCCTGATACTTTGCATCGACGAAGACTGCGGTGGAATCCCAATTTTCTCGTTCACGCGGCAGAAAGTCACCGCGTTCCAGAAGCAGGATCCGCTTCCCGCTCGGCGCGAGCCGATGAGCGAGGGTACCTCCCCCCGCACCCGTGCCGATGATGATGACGTCGTAGTGCTTATCCATATGGGTCCGCTAAAGGCCGACGCTGCCGTGCATGATGCCGCCATCGGCAAAGATGGTTGTTGCGGTGACATAGCTTGCGCCGTCGCCGGCGAGGAACCCAACCACGCTGGCAATCTCCTCCGGTCTGCGCCATGCGTCCCAGCGGTATCGCCGAATCCAATTGCGCGAGCTTGGCCGGGTCTTTCATCGTGCCGAGATTTATCGGCGTTGCCACCGCGCCTGGGCCCACGCCGCTCACGAGGATGTTGTGGCGGGCGAGTTCGACACCGGCGGTGCGCGTGAGCATGCGCACGCCGCCCTTGGCGAGGCAGTAGGCGGTATTACCGGGCATCGGCCAGTCCTCGTGCACCGAACTGATATTGATGATGCGGCCGCCACCGCCCTGCTTGATCATCTGCTTGGCCGCGAGTTGCGTGCCGAAGAAGGCGCTCTTGAGATTGATTGCCAACACCTTGTCGTACTGATCCTCGGTGGTGTCGAGGACCGAGCTGCGCGTTTCGATGCCAGCATTGTTCACCATGATGTCCAACCGACCGAACTTCCGTACCGCCGCATCGACGAGCCTCTGCAGGTCGGCGAGCTTGCTTACATCGGCACTGACGCCGATCGATTGGTTGCCGAGCCTAGCGATCTGCTGCTCGAGCGCCTCGGTGGCTTCCGGATGAGCCACGTAATCGATGACGACACTGGCGTCCTGCCGGGCGAGTTCGAGCACGATCGCCTTACCGATCCCGCTATTGCCACCGGTGACGATGGCAACCTTGTTCTTCAACGACATGGCCAACCTCTCGATATCCGATACGGATCGCCTCAGGTGCGGAGCGGGGTGGAGCCGCGAGCTGCGCTATAGTGCGTTAGCGACGAACGCCTCTTGACGAACGCCATAAATTGTCGCTGGCGCATTGAGCGTCGACATGATGTCTGATCCCGTTGGACACTCGATCCAAATGGACCCGCGACAAATCGAATTGCCACTGAACATCTGCTACCGCACTCTCCAGGGCTAAGTGAATTGGGGTAAACCCCGTGCAGGGCGCAGGCAACTCCGCGGAAAGGCGCTCAAGGTGGATGTGGAGGTCGCGACGCGGAAGACAGCAAGGGTGGTGGTCGAGATGAAATGCGAGCAGTTCTTGAAGGGACGGCGGTGCAGCAGGACCTCGATTCGCGCGCATTCGTGGTTGAACTGACTCTGTCCGATCAATTTTTGACGTGCATGCGCGAGACGTACTTTGTCTTGAATGCCCGGGAGCGCCCATGAGGACCTCGATGATGGTCAAGCCGTTTGGCCCGAGACAAGCAACGAAGCACACATCGATGAGCGGCGGCCAACCAGTCACAGCGCAGGGGCTCCGTGCATGCCGCTTGCGAAATAGGTATTGAGCCCAATACCCTTGTCGCCTTGGCCCAAGTAGCTTGGTTTGATCTGTGGCTCGACCCGTGACGACCGAAGGTCACTTGCTGCCCCAAGTGTGCAGGCATATGCGCGCTAGACGAGTGACAGACTAGTGCGATGAAGTAGCACCATTCAAAGTCTTTCTGGCGCAACTTCAGCCTCTGGCGCAACTTCAGCCAAAGTATCGAGCACCAGCTCTGACTCATCGTTCCGGATCCTCGCCCTCGCCGCGTTAAGGAGAGACCATGACCCGGACAAGCGTCGCAGCACGCCATCGCGTCGTGATCGTTGGCTCGGGCTTCGGCGGCCTCTTTGCCGCCAAGTCGCTGGGGCGCGCACCCGATACGATCGAGGTCACACTGATCAGTCGCACCAACCACCATCTGTTCCAGCCCCTGCTCTATCAGGTGGCCACGGGAATCCTATCTGAAGGAGAGATCGCACCCGCAACGCGTGATGTTCTGAAGAAGAAGAAGAACGTATCCGTTGATCTAGCTGAGGTGACGGGGTTTGACCTCAAGGCACGGCACGTCACCGCGGTCCAAGCGGGAGGACGAAACGTAACGCTCTCCTACGACAGCCTAATCGTCTCTGCGGGCGCCGGGCAGTCGTACTTCGGGCACGACGAGTACTCGGAGTGGGCGCCGGGAATGAAAACGCTCGCCGATGCACTCGATCAACGGGCACGGATATTCGGCGCGTTCGAGATGGCAGAGCTGGAGGGCGACCCGGAGGTTCGTCGGGCGCTGGCTCACATTCGCCGTCGTCGGCGGCGGCCCGACCGGCGTCGAGATCGCAGGCCAAATCGCGGAGCTGTCGAGGCGTGCACTTAAACACAATTTCAGGCGATTCGATTCTGGCGAGGTGCGAGTGCTCTTGTTCGAAGGCGGCCCAGAGATCCTGGCCACCTTCGGAGACAAGCTCTCCGGGAAAGCAACCCGCGAGCTGGAGAGGATCGGGGTCGAGATCCACGTGCGTTCGATTGTCACACACCTGGACGCGGATGGAGTCGATGTTAAAGGGCCAAACGGGTTGGTACAGCGCTACTCGGCGAAGACGAAAATTTGGGCCGCCGGTACCACAGCTTCGCCTCTAGCAAAGATGCTGGCGTATGCAACCGGCGCAGAGTGCGACCGTTCCGGTCGCATCAAGGTGAAACCGGATTGCTCACTGCCCGGCCACCCAGAGGTGTTCGTAGTCGGTGACATGATGAACTTCAACGATCTCCCCGGTGTATCCGAGGTCGCTCTCCAGTCGGGGCTCTATGCTGCTCAAGTTATTAGGAAACGCGTGGAGGACGGCGCCGAGCCAACAACAGCTTGGAAGTACCGGGACCTCGGGAGTATGGCCGCCGTGGACCGCCGCACCGCGATCCTCAGCGCGCACGGGGTTAGGCTCTCCGGCCGCATTGCGTGGTTCGTGTGGCTCGTCGTGCACATTGCGTTCATGACGGGGTTCAAGAACAGGTTTACGGCTCTCATCCACTGGTTGCTGTGCTTCGTTGGCACAGGTCGCTGCGAACGCGCCATCGTCGTGGATCTCGATCGATTGCTCGCTGATGACCGGCGACGCGATGGGGTTCGTGGAGGAAACGATGCGCTGGCTCGACGACGCAATGAAGCTCGGAAACCCGCCGCGCATCCGCTTCATCAAAAATAGATGCGCAGGCTTGCCGGACTTCGCCAGTTGGCATCTGATCAGCGTCTAAGACTAGAAGCGCCGCCCCCAAACCACCTACGATCGGGCGCTAAAGGTGCTGTACATCCTTGCTCACCTTGCCGCGAAAGATCCAGTAGACGAGTGCGGTGTAGATCAGCACGACTGGGAAGATAACGAGGCCCGCGCCCCAGAACAGAAACTCGAGGGACTGCGGTGGGGCGGCCGCCTGCTGCACGGTGACCGAATACGGGATCATGTAAGGCCAAAAGCTGGCGCCCAACGTCGCGAATGCGCAGGCGACCAGCAGCATCGCCATCGCGAACGGCACGCCATCGCGCCGCCAACGCGCTCCGAGCCACAAGCCGACCATGGCAGCGGCGCCGAGCAGGGGCAGCAGCAAGAGCCGCGGATCGTCGCGCCAGCGATCGAGCACGCGCAGATGGATGGAGAGCGCGAACGCAAACAGCGCAACAAGCACCACAATGACGCCCGGCAGCAACCAGTCGAGCCTGCGATAGGCCCAGTCGCGCAGGTCGCCTTCGGTCTTCATCACCAGCCAGGCCGCACCCAGCAAGGCGTAGCCCAGTACCAATCCAACCCCGCAAAGGATCGAGAACGGCGTAACCCACTCGAAGGGACCGCCGGCATAGCGGCCGTCGACTACGGTCAGCTCCTGCACCATCGTGCCGATCGCGACACCCTGGACAAAGGCGGCAATCAACGATCCGAGGAAGAAGCCGAGGTCCCAGATTGGCCGCATATGCGTACTGCGGTGCCGAAACTCGAATGCAACACCGCGGAAGATCAGCCCAAGCAGCATCAGCGCGACCGGCAGGTAGAACGCCGGCAGGAAGATGGCGTACACCATGGGAAACGCCGCGAACAGTCCCGCACCAACAAGAACGAGCCAAGTTTCGTTGCCATCCCAGTAAGGCGCAATGGCGTTCATCATTGTGACTCGCTGCTGTTCGTTTGTGGTCGTGCCGAACAGGATGCCGACGCCGAGGTCGTAGCCGTCGAGGATGACATAGGCCAGGATCGCGAAGGCGATCACACCGGCCCAGAAGTTGGGAAGCCAAACCGGGTCCATACTCATGTCTCGCGAGTAACATGGCCGGTCGTCGTCGTGGCGGGGCCCGCCGCAGCCAGCGGACGACTGCCGGTCACTGTCGCCGGAGTGGCTGAGACATCAGTGGGACCTTCGCGCAAGAGACGGTAGATGTAACGAGCGCCGAACACAAAGATGAACGCATAGACGACCACGTAGCCGATGAGCGTCGCAAGCACTTGCGCCCCGGTCAGTGTGGGCGTCATCGCATCGGCGGTGCGCAGGAGGCCCCAGACGACCCAGGGTTGGCGCCCGACCTCGGCAGTAAACCAGCCCGTGAGCACGGCGACGAAGCCGCTGGGCCAAGCGAGAAAGGCGCACCACAGGAACCAACGCGTCGTCTCCAGGCGGCCACGCCAGCGCAGCCAGTTGCCCAACCAGCTGATCGCCAACATCACGAGACCCATGCCGACCATCGCCCGGAATGCGAAGAACGGGATCACCACAGGCGGCCAATTCTCGGGAGGAAAGTCGGCTAGTCCCGGCACTCGCGCATCCCAGGTGCCGGTAGCAATAAAGCTACCGACCTTGGGGGTTTCGATGGCGAACAGGTTGCGGCGCCTCGCTTCGTCGGGAATCGCGAACCACACCTCAGTGCCGGGTTGCTGACTTTCCCAGCGTGCCTCGATGGCCGCGAACTTGGAAGGCTGATGCTCGTAAACGTACTTGCCGTTGAGGTGCCCGAAGAACAGCTGGACCATGATGAGCGGCGCCGCGAGTGCCAGCCCCCAATGCATCATGACCCGCGCCTCCTCGCGGTGCATGTCGCGCAAAACGTACCAGGCACCGGTTGCGGTCACGCACATCGCGGTGGTGAGGAACGCAGCGAGCAGCATGTGCATCCAACGAACCAGGAACACCGGTCCGGCTATAATCGCCGGCCAGTCGCTCGGAATGATCTTGCCGTTGATGATCTGGTGGCCGACCGGCACCTGCATCCAGCTGTTGCTGGCCATGATCCAGAACGAGGAGGCCAGAGTACCAAGCGAGATCATGCAACAGGCAAGGAAGTAGAACCAGCGGGGGACCCGGTCGCGGCCGGACAGCACGACACCGAGAAACGTCGCCTCGAGCAGAAATGCCGTGAACGTTTCATAGCCGAGCAGTGGGCCCTGGATCGCGCCCATCTTCTCCGACAGGACGCTCCAGTTCGTACCAAACTGGAAGGCCATGACGATGCCGGACACCACGCCCATCCCGAACGATACCGCGAACACCCTCAGCCAGAAGTCGAACACACGGCGGTATACCGGATTGCCGGTGACGAGCTGCATGCCCTCGATTGTCGCCAGCCATGCCGCTAGGCCGATCGTGAACGCGGGGAAGATGATGTGAAACGAGATCGTGAATGCGAACTGGATGCGGGAGAGCAACAGCGGGTCGAGGTCCATCAACGTGCCTCACTGAAGCCATGCCGTCAGCATCCCTTCGTGCCGTCGTCAGACCCGCACTTGAATCCGGCCGTTCAGCTGACGCTTTAGCGCCGCCCCGCTGAGGCCGACTGTGTTTGTTGTATCCTCGGTTCAAAGGGATCATGTGGTCCGAGGATCACATGATCCCGGGCAACCCAAGTCGATCGAGATGGGTTGTGCGAACCCTCGTTACCTGTCGCTCCCACTAAACGCCGTTGCTGCCCAGCAGGGGTAGCTCGAATACTCTGGGTCATTTAAGCCCGAATTGCAGGGCGTTTGGTATCCGTCGATAAAGAGGGCGGTCTCTCCGCCTTGCGCCGGAATTTCACCTCTCAGCGCGCGGGCTTTGAAGACAATATTCTTCCCGTCCATTTTCGGCTCGGTGAGGACCACAATCGCCTGCGTCGGTTTTCCGTCTGAATTGAATACTGTGAGAGCGGCATTTGGCGGGTCATCCTTGAACCCGTTTTTGCCCTCATTCCACAGTTTGGCGAACAGATCGTTGCGCACTTGGCCCGTGAGCCGTTGAGGGCGATCGGAGAAGAACGTCGTCGTAGGTGAAGCGTCACTCAGCGTCAGGACGCCATCCTTGAATGCTACGTTCTTGGCGACTTGCACGAATTGGACCTGGGGTGCTTTGGACTGTCCTGTCGCTGGCGAGGTCTGCGCTGTCGCAGCGAGTGGCGCGCATGAGACGAGCAGGACGGCAATCGCAGGAAGTGCGTAATTCGTTGTCATCTGAGCCTCCTAAGAGTGGATCCAGACTTCGAATGCGCACGGAACCAGACAGTGGATTGCCGAACAATCGGGGAGAACACCCATTCGTACGGAGGTCAGTTGGCTGAGCATTGGGGCGAACATTATCTCCGCCATGCTCGCCGACCTGCCCGGTGAATGGCTTCGACACAATTGGCTACCGCAGGGTGTGAACATCATTTTTCTTGCTGAGCCACGCGCTCCGGCTGCCAACAGTTCCCGCAACAGGTTTTCGTCATCGTGCATCGTGAAGATGAGGACTTCGACGCTTGGCACACGGCGACGGATTTGGCGGGTGGCTTCGATGCCGTCGATCAAAGGCAGCCTATAGTCGAGGATCGCAACGTCGGGCGTGGTGGTGATGGCTTGGGCGATGGCGTCTTTGCCGTCCGCGGCTTCAGCAACGACGGTCCACCCAGGGTGATCCTCGATGATGCGCCGCACACCCGAGCGCACCACGGCGTGGTCATCAGCAATCAGTATGAGGGTCATGCGCAGCCACGAAATACGAGGCTCTAAGGTACACGCATGTCTTGACCGGCGCCCATCAGCACAACCCCCACTTGGCGTCAGGTTGAAACTTGAGGTGAGGACGGAGACGCATAGCCTCGCGCCGACGCGCAAGACATTGGTTAACTTCAACGCAACCTCCCGGAGTTGCGCGGCTCGCCTCCAGGGTTCTGCCCGAGTGTCCCGCTGCCGCAGAGGTGGCACTCTTATTGCAGCTGAGGGCTCGAAGGAGTGCTTCTCGTGCGCAAATCCGTGTTTGTTGGCGTGGCAGTTGCTGGAGCGGTATGCGCCAGTATCACGATGAGCGTTCCAGCCTCAGCGCGGGGCTATTGCGGCTCTGGATACTATGGCTACTCCGCACCAGCGAGTTCTTATGGCTACTACGCACCAACGACCGACAGTGTCAATTTCGGATACTATGGCTACGCCGCACCAACGAGGTACTCTGGCTACCACGCACCAACGACCGACAGTTTCTGGACTTATCGCCGATACAATCGACCAGTGCTCTACTACGGCGCTTCCTTCTACGGTCCGCCCGTACGGGGTTGGCGCTCGTGTGGACGCCAATGGGGCTGGGGCCGTCGCGCCTGGGGTTGGCGTAGTGGTTGGGGCCGGCGCTGGTAGCGTGAGGCTGTAACAACACATCTAGCTGCACGGGTAACTGCGCGCGGCACCTCCACGTAGCGTGGTGTCACCTCACGGCTGGGCCAGCATCACGTTGCGCATGGTTGCAAGCAACTCGTGCCATCGTATGGCTTTTGCAGAATGGCGTTGGCTTTATCCAGCCGGTTGCTCAGCCCGGTAGCAATAACCGCAGGCCGCGCTACTACAGCCTATCGACGAAGCTGAGGGTCATCCTGCCGTTGAGATTGAGGTCCACCAGGGCAAACTCGGGTTGCTGGTCACCCACGAGCCGCTCGGCGTGTGGCAATATGAGCGCCCTCCTACAACACGACCACACGATTGAGCTGCCCGCACTCAAACCGCGGCCTTTTCGATTGCGACTGCGGTCTATTGATGGAGCGGAATATGTCCATGTCTCGCTCCCCGCCAGGCTTAGCGCGCCTTCAAACTGCATTCCCTGGAATGCAGTGCCCCTCGGCGAGTTCAATCGTCGAGGGGCTTACGCGAAGGTCGTCGGTTGGCTGGCGATGGCTGGCTGGCCCAACGGCCGTCCACATGTCGGCATGAACGCTGGTGACGGGCCGTCAGTCAATGCTTTGCAGTCCAAAGGTTGTGGATTGGCTGATTGAGGCAGCATCACCGCTGTCTGCTTTCATACGGCACAAATTGACAAGCAACAGCGTCCCGATTGCTTGCCGCCGTCCCTTGCGAGGTATCGGAAACGTACCCGTGACTGACGACACACACGCCGTGTGCGCCGATGCGGGCGCAGGGCTTCGTTTGCGCCTTCTTGATGTGACTGCGCACCGTCTCCTCGCCCAGCGCTATTGCTCAGGAAAACATCCGGAATAGTTGGGGGCGTACCCCAGGGAGCGCAGCGACACTGAACTGCCGAACCTGCGCAACAAATGGCCCCACCAGATGGCTGAGACCTGAGAATGCCGCAAGGGTCCGCTGCGAGAGCCAGCAAGTGGCTGCAAAAGCCCTTAGGTGAGGCGGACTTCCGATCTAAGTCAGAATCGCTAGTGGTACGAGCTTGTCTGGTGCGGAGTGGCGGTCAGAACTTGGCCGTCAGGCCCAGGATGGGCCCGTGCTGCAGCACGTCGTACTCGTATTTGTTCGAGCCGGAGCCCTTCTCATAATCCACGCTCAAGGCGCGGTAGCCGAGGACGCCAGACCACAGGATGCCGTCGCGCATGGCAAGATCGAAGCTGAAAGCGCCAGTCACATTCCAGGAGAACTGGCTCCCGACGTCGAAGCCGCCGACATCACCGCGCAGCATCAGCTCCTGCCCAGGCGCCAGTTGATGTCGCACGCGCAAGCCGATCAGCGGGTCAACCCAGTCCACACTGCCTTCACGCGCGATGGCACGGGCTCCGGACAAGACCAGCCCGTCCGTATCCAACCCGCCGGTCAGCGCCAGCTTGATGGCCATGTCCTGGTGCCAGTACCGGGCTCCTGCGAGAACGTCGATCGCGGTCGATCGCGCGAAAGTACCGCCGTCTTTGACACTGCCGCCGCCACCCGACCACCATTTGAAGATTTGGTAGGCGCCGCCAACCTCGATGATGGCTAGCTCGATGTCCCCATCGACCGAAGCGCCCACGGTCAGGCCAGACACCGATTTGGCCCGGCTGCCGGCAATACCAAGTTTGGTGTAAACAATGTCGTTGTAGAGCGTAAGCGGACCATTGCGCGCCTCTGCATAGCTCATCCACGGTAGGGCGCTCAGGCGCTCCAGAACCTCGATCGGATCGACATCGATTTCGACCGTTCGCCCCTTGATCGTCTGATCGCCCACTAGAAATGGCAACCAGGAGTACGGCGTCAGCGTCACGACCCACTGATTTAAGGGCCGCAAGGCGAAGCGTTCATCCACCGTCGAGGGTGAACCACCCAAATCGGCCGCCAGAGCCGATTGTTGCCCGCCGAGCACCGCGGCGAAGGCAACGATCATCATGCGCAGGTGACCGGAAATAGCCATGCGTTCCTCCAGTGGTGAAAAACGCACTGTGAACGCAACAACCCGATGCTTGGCGATTTTACCGAACGATGTGATTCGCGCCAAGTCACACTCAAGTAGCGTTCTCCTGGGAGCCCGTCGCGTCGCTAGTCACCTTTGTGTCCCGGCTTTGCTTCGCGCCGTCGAGCACGGTCCGAAAACCAATGTGTGCGGCGCTCAAGTCCACTTCCTGCGGAACTGGGTCTGCAACTGATCGAGTGCCTGACCATGAATAGGGAGGTGGCGCAACGGAACGAACGCAACCTCATTTGGGAGAGTCACTGCGCACCTGGTTTCTTCACCTGCTTCCGAAGGCTCTGGATCAGGCCAGCAACGGCCGGATCGGTTGGAGCAATCCGTGCGAGCCGCTCGGCGTAGTCCAGGGCGGTCGCCGGATCACCCGCGTCCCGGCTAAATCCGATGAGGGCAAGCAGGGTATCGCGATCGTCCGGATGCCGCGCCAAGCCATCTTTGAGAGCAGTCATCGCCTCGCTGCCACGCCCGGCAGAATGCAACGCGACGGCATAGACATAGGCGTATCTGGCCTGCTCAGGTGCCAGTTCGACCGCGCGTCGCAGTTCGCCCAAAGCCTCGTCAAGCCGCTTGAGCCGAACCAGCGTCAGACCGAGCGCGTGATGAACCCCCGCATCTGGCGGACCTGCAGCGATGGCGCCGCGAAGGATGGCCTCGCCATCGCCTTCCCGTTGAGCGCGGCGGTAGAGGTCGGCGAGGTTTATCGCTGCCGGCATGTAGTGCGGGCCGAGCCGCAGCGCGACCTTGTACTCGGCTTCTGCATCCGCTACCGCTCCACGCTGCGCATAGAAGGTTGCCAGCATCGAGCGCGCTTCCGGTCGATCGGCGTTCAACTTTTGCGCCGTGATGAACTCCTGCGCTGCACGTTCGAGACGCTGGCGGTCACCGGCAGTCAGCTGTGTGTTCGGAACAGCGGCAAGCAGGGACACAGCTCGGATGCGCACACCCTGAACGGCGTCCGCCAGCAAAGGGGATGCAAGAGGCCATCGCTGGACCATCGGCACGCCCTCTAGCATGTCGAGCGCACCGAGGCGCACCATCGGGTCGGGATCAGAGAGACCCGACCGCGCCAAAGCGATGTTCGAAGGTGCAACACGCGGGCCGAGCTCGCTCAGCGCACTCGCGCGGGCGATCGCGGGCGCCTGCCGGTCTGCGGCAATCTCAGCAAGCAGCGTTGTCGCGCTTGCCTGTCCCGTCCACGCTGCACGTAAACCGGCGGCGTAGTTCTGAAAGCCTTTAGGGATGGGGCCGTGCCAGCGCTCGGCGGCGGAAGCCGCCCATTCCGCCGATTTGTCGACGTGGCAGTCGTTGCAGGCATTGGGTGTGTTGAGTTTGACGGACAGATCGGGGCGCGGGATTCGAAAGCTATGATCGTGCCGCCGATCGACGCCCATGTACGTGCGCACGGGCATGTGGCAGGAGGCGCACGCGAGCGTCGGCATCACCCCCTCGTGGCGGTGGTGCGCAACAGCCATATACTTGTCGGGCGCATGGCATTGCAGGCAGACGCCATCTCCTGACGCCCGAAGCTTCGTGCTATGCGGCTCATGGCAATCGCTGCAGGTGACGCCGGCCGCGAACATCTTGCTCTGCTTGAATGGGCCGTAGTTGTAGACCTCGTCCAGCATCTGCCCGTCGGCTTCATAGAGGCCGCGACCTATGGGCGAAACGGTGTGGGTATCCGACAACCACCGACCCGGCAGCCAATTCTCGGAGAACTGGCCGCGGCGGGCGTGGCACAATCCGCAGGTCTCGACCTCCTTGCGCAGGGTGGTTGGCGCGATGCTGCGTGTGGCGTTGCCGGTTTTCGAATCGATTGGCCAAGTGACAGCGCTCCGCTCGTCGAAGCGGGCGACGAGCCCTTTGTTCGTATCATCGGTTTTGCCAAATAGCCGCCAGCTCTGCCTGTCCCGCGCCCAACGGACGTGCCGCGAGCCCTGTCCGTGGCAGGCCTCGCAGCCGACACTGATCTCTGCAAACGACGTGGCGAAATGGTCGTTCACAGCGTTGTAGTTCTTGCGCACGCCGGTCGAATGGCACTCGGCGCACATGAAGTTCCAATTCTGGTTCAGCCTGGTCCAGTGCAACACGTCGTCGTGCCGGATCTCCTCGTTTGGGTAGAGGTGAAACCAACGCTGGCCGCCCGCGCCCTTGGGTCGGCTGTCCCACGCAATCGACAGGGCCTGCAGTCGGCCATCGGGGAACTGGATCAGGTATTGCTGAAGTGGATCGAGGCCAAACGTGTACTTGACCTCGAAGGTGGCGAGCTTTCCGTCGGGGCCATCAGTTTCGACCAGAAATTTATCGGCCTTGCGAAAGAAGCGTGAACGCACGCCGTAATAGTCAAAGGTCGCCTCGGAGAAATCTCCGAGCACCGACTTCTCCGTGGCGTGATCCATCGCATGCTTGTGTTGCGAGCCGTGCCAGAGCTCGGCCTGCGCCCGGTGGCAACCGGCGCACGTCTCGCTACCGACAAACGTGGCGGCCGGGAGCTCGCCTGACAGACCGGGCCGCGGTGTCTCGCGCGTCCACAGCTGAAAAAATAACCCACCCACCAGCACCAGGGCCCCACCAAGCACAGCGCAAGTGAGAACTCCTTTTCTTGAGATCGCCGCAGGCTGTGCGCCATGTTGGCGTTGTCCCGCCTCGACCATCTGCGATGGGCGCGCAGCGGAGCCCCGTGATCCGCTTTTCCCTTTGGACTTGCGCTTGGCCACGATCGCCGTGCTCTCAGGCAGCTATTTACGCGAAGCTTGGTCGACAATTGCGGTAAACGAGGTCGGTACGCGTCTCACCTTGCCGCCCGGTCGATGCTGGTCAGGGAAATTTCCTTCCATTCGTCCTTCATGCGGACCACGGTCCAATCTTTGGCGGGCACCGCCTCCCACGCCGCGTCGCGCCGGCCAAAGTGGACCGTGCCCAACCAATCGCTTGGCTACGCTAACGGCAGCGAGCCGAATGGAGCCATCGACGATTACCCTCAAGCTGGGTGGGATAGTTTGGTAGGGCTGCTTGGCGCTTTGCGCCGATTCGAGATGCGAGCGCTAACTTCAGGCTCGTCGCGACTATGACAGAAGCGCAACAGGGTCTGCTAGAAAGCTGCGTGACCGGCAAAACATGAGGGCGCGCGCCATCCCCGTCCATTAGCCTCCGTTGGTACTCGCGTTAGTTGGGGATGTACGGGGGAACGTATTGCGATGGGTAGGATCACCGCCCGCGGACCGGGCGCGTCGAGACCAAGCGCCAATTCTCATGAAAGAATGTGGCGAGCGCCATCAAGTTTAGGCGCGCTCGTCAACTCGACTCGGCCCTGGTGGGTTTCGCTAGTCGTTCTGCTACTTGGTGGCTCTCCGGCCGCGGCCACATGTATCGACCCCTCGAAGTTGGCTCACTCGACGGTGAGCATTACGAGGCACTTCGATGACAAGGATCGGAAGGGGGATTCCGGTCTGCTTGGTATACGCGGTACCGCCTGGTTCTTGTCTTCAAATTCGATAGTCACCGTGGCACATGTCGCCGCGGCCATGGGCCTTTCGGGCCAGGACTGGAAACAAGTTGAGATCCTGGAGGGGGACAACAAGCAGACGATTGGCCTCCGCATCCTACGCCTAGCTGGCTCGCACTCCGAAAAGATAGCTGTGCTTGAGTTGCAAACCGCATTTGCCGATGCACGGGGACTGCGGGTTCGAATGGAGCCTCTCCGCCCGGAGGAGCAGGTCGTGAGCCTCGCCTACCCGGGTAGTCGTCTGCGTTTCGTTGGCGGTCGTTTCGTAAAATATGGCGATGATGACAAACTCGCGGGCACAGCTCTGCTCGAGATGTACGACGGAGACGACCGTCTCGTCCTTGATCACGGCGCCTCAGGTGCGCCGATTTTGGATTGCGAAGGACGTGTGGTTGCTGTTGTCAGCAATATCTTCACACAAACGATGCAATTCCCGTTTCGTCCAGTCCGGATATCGACAGCCTGGGGACACCCCAACGTGGTATCCGTGCCCATTCAAGTGCTGTCGCGATAGACTTTGGGAACTGGGAATGTTCGGACCCCCTAACGCTCTGGCTTAAGGCCATTTCGCGCTGTGACGTATACGGCGGGCACCCAATTTCGAGCGCCCGCCGCATGTGTTCTAGCTATTCACTTGCCGCAGCGCGTTTCGCTTTGACCTGCTCCATGACCTGGCTGAGGTTGTAGGACTCAGCCGTTTGCAGCGGCGGGAACTTCTCGTATGTCGTCAGATGTTCCAGCCACAGCTGCTGACCGATCGGCAGCATGTTCCAGTCGTATTGGAAGGCCGTCATCGGAGCACCGAGCGCCCCCCCCATGCTCATGGCCGACTTCTGATCTGTGCCGACGGCCTGCTCGAAGGGATCTCGCTTTATGTTCTGCACCAAGGTGAAATGGAACGGGACGAGCGGCAAGATCCAGCCCGCCGGCCCCGGCTGCGACATGGTGTAGTACATCTTCCAGTTCTTGTAGCGCACCGCCGACGGAGTCGCGCCCGAGAAGTAGTAGAAGTAGTCGCGCGCCGACTTTTCGGCGTTGCCGGTGAGGTAATCGCGCTGGTTGACGCCGTCGAGCGTGGTTTTGACAATGCCGGGATACTGGCCGGCTTCGATCTGCTGCTTCAGACCGTCGCCCTTCGGCCCGCCCGCGATGTCAACGAGCGTCGGCACCCAGTCGAGAGCTGCAAACAGCTGGTCATGCACCGTGCCCGGCTTGATGTGGCCTGGCCAACGCACGACCATTGGCGCGCGGTAGCCACCTTCCCAAGCCTCGCCCTTTTGACCCTTGAACGGCGTGACGCCGCCATCTGGGAAGGAGATCGCCTCGGCACCATTGTCGGTGGTGAAGACAACGATCGTGTTGTCCAGCTGGCCCATGTCTTCCAACTTCCTGAGCACTTCGCCGATGTTGTCATCCATCTGCTTCATGCCGGCTTCATTCACGCCCCAGTCCTTGCCGCCCCGCTGGCCCAGCATGGCCTCGTACTTCGGCGACAGCACCGTCACGACGTGCATGCGGGCCGGGTTGTACCAGACGAAGAAAGGCTTGTTGGTCTTCTTAGGATCGTTGCGGTCGAGAAACTCGATGACCTTTGCGGAGATTTCCTCGTCCACCGTTTTTGACCGCTCCAGCGTCAGCGGACCTTCATCAGCGCAGTTTTGGTTCTTCGCGGTGCCGTCGGAGGATTTGCACCAGAGCACAGGACGCGGCGGCGTCAGACACCTGGTGGTCTTGGGATCCACTGCGCCAGACACCTCGGCGACACCGGGGATCGGCGTGTTCCGGCACGGGGGTGCAATGCCCTGAACGTTCGGGTTCTTGTTTATGTCAGGAAAGCTTACCTGCTGCATGGCGTCGAGATGGTAGAGATAGCCCCAATACTCCTGGAAGCCGTGCGCGGTTGGCAGGGAGTCGGTGTGATCACCCAGATGGTTCTTACCGAACTCACCCGTGGTGTAGCCAAGATCAAGCAAGAACTTGGCGAGCGCGGGGGTGCCGGGCCGCAGATAGGATGGACTGCCCGGCAGCTGTGGAGGAATCATTCCCGTACGCAACGGATACATGCCGGTGAAGAAAGCATTGCGCCCGGAGGTGCAGCTCTGCATGGCGACGTAGTCCACGAACATCGCGCCTTCCCGGCCGATGCGATCGATGTTGGGCGTTTCCCCGACCATCAGGCCGCGATGGTAGATTTTCGGCTGCATCCAGCCAATGTCATCGCCCATGATGAACATGATGTTGGGCTTCTGCTGCCCCTGCTGAGCTGTCGCCTCACTTGGCAAGCCACTCGAGCCTGCGATCAACAATGCAGTTAGCAATGCGGCCGACAATGGATTGGGCGTGCGCATGTACCACCTCCGTTGGCTTTGCCAAGAAACAGCGCTGTGCACCACGCAGCCCCGCGAGCTGACGCAATGCTGCGGCCATCTTCAGTAGAAGGACAATGGATGGGTATTGGGTGGAGTGATGTAATTGTCGCGAGAAGAGTCCCCCGAACCCCGCACTTCGGGTGTTCCGTGCAGCCTTGCGGGTTTGGCGCAATATGATACGCGGGTTCTAACGGATTGCCGGGAGCAGCGCGCGCTGCTCCCTCTGCTCTCTTCAACTCAGACGAGCAAGGCAATGATGAAGCCCTCGCGTATCACGCGTAGCAGTCGACGCTTTGTCCTTTCGACTCTCTCAGCACTGCCGGCTCTGCACGTACTGCCATGGCGCGTCTCGGCACAGACACAAGCCACCGATCCCCTGCCGTCGTGGAATGGCGGCCGCGCCAAGCAGTCGATTTTGGAATTTGTCGGGGCTGTGACGCGCGAAGGTTCGGCCGATTTCGTCCACCCATCAGAACGTGTCGCCACCTTCGACAACGACGGCACCTTATGGGTCGAGCAACCCATGTATACGCAGCTTGCCTTTGCCCTCGATCGCGTCGTCGCGCTGGCGCCCGAGCATCCGGAATGGAAAGCCAAGCAGCCCTTCAAGGCGGTCCTGGAGCGGGACATGAAGACCGTGATGGAATCGGGCGAGCGCGGCTTGCTCGAATTGGTGCTGGCAACCCACGCCGACATGACCATCGCGAAGTTCGAAAAGATCGTCATAGATTGGCTTGCCACCGCGCAGCATCCCCGTTTCAAGCGACCCTATACGGAGCTGGTCTATCAGCCCATGCTCGAAGTTCTTGACTATTTGCGCGCCAACCAATTCCAGACCTTCATCGTCTCCGGCGGCGGCATCGAGTTCATGCGACCGTGGACCGAACGGGTCTATGGCGTTCCGCCCGAGCGTGTCGTGGGATCGAGCATCAAGACGAAGTTCGAGATGCGCGACGGAAGGCCGGAGCTGTTTCGCCTGGCGCAAGTGAACTTCATAGACGACAAGGCCGGCAAACCGGTTGGCATCAATGAGCACATCGGCCGACGTCCCATCGCCGCCTTTGGCAATTCGGATGGTGATCTCGAGATGCTGCAATGGGCAACGCTGGCTGGTGATCGGCGCCGGCTTGGGCTCATCGTCCATCACACCGACGCCGAACGTGAGTATGCCTATGACCGCAACTCTCACATTGGTAAGCTGGACCTGGCGCTCGATGCCGCCGCCCAGAACCGTTGGACGGTGGTCAGCATGAAAGATGATTGGAACGAGATTTTCCCACCTGCCGTGAGGCCGCTCGGAATCGGCGGGAGTTCACGTTGAGCGCAAAGCATGACCCGTATTTTGATAGCTGACGACCATGACGTGGTGCGCTCGGGTGTCCGGAGCATCATTGAGGATCATGCTGGCTGGACCGTCGTTGCCGAAGCCGCCGACGGCAAAGACGCCATCGCCAAGGCCATCGCCACCACGCCGGATGTGGCCATCCTCGACCACTCGCTACCCCTCATCAACGGCGTTCAAGCGACGCGCCAAATCCGACTACGTGTGCCAAGCGTCGAGGTCCTCATCTTCACGATGCACGACGACGAGAACCTATTCCGCGATCTGTTGAACGCCGGAGCACGCGGCTATGTGCTGAAGTCAGATGCTGGCCAGCATTTGATTTCAGCCGTCCAGGCGCTGGCGGCACACAAGCCCTACTTCACCGACAGTGCTCTTGCGGCTCTGCTCGAAACATTCCTGACCAAGGCGGGACAGCTTCTTTCGTCACGCGAGCGCAATGTCGTGCAATTGGTGGCAGAAGGGCACAGCAACAAGCAGATCGCCGCCGTGCTCAGCTTCAGCATCAATACCGTCGAGGCGTACCGGGCCTCGGCTATGCGCAAACTAGGTGTCACATCAATGGCGGAGCTGGTGCGCTACGCCGTACGCAACAATATTGTTCCGGCGTAGTACCTGCACGCCGGCGAGCCGACCCTCGTAGAAGGATTCGAAACTCCATTCGGACTCGAATTGTTTTCCACTGTGCACTGCGTCGTCGCACATGAAGGTGCGCGCTCCGTCGAAGACATTACGAAGCGCACCTACGAATGGAACGAGCGCTAAGAAGCGATTCTGGGAGAGATCGATTGCGCTTGCCGTCGATGCTCTCTCGCCCGGGCAAATCGGGACAACCACTGCGCGCTCGGTGGTCGTCCCAACGTTCACGGTCGGCGTGAATCTCACTGAGCGGCACCTCAACAGTTGCTCGCATGGAAGTCAGCAGTTGCACCGATGGACCCACGTGAAGCACTCCGCAATACCTGGCTCCGGGTCGGCAATCGGGCTGCCCCGACTTGTGGAGAGCATGCAATGCTTAGGTTCAAAGAAAAGACTTCGATGAAACCAGCGCTCTGCTCTGCAATTCTCACGATTGCACTGTTGGCACCCGCGGGTTTTGTGGCAGCGCAGGTGTCGGGTACCACAACACTCGGCGTCACCGAGATTGAACTCAAAGACGTCATCAATGGAGTGAGCGCCAAACGTCATGTGCTCGGCAAGGACGTGTACAGCGACAAAAACGAAGTGGTTGGCCGCGCTGAAGACCTGATTCTTTCGCGGGATCGCGCCGTCTCCTATGTGATCCTTGGCGTAGGTGGGTTTCTCGGTATTGGCGAGCACGACGTGGTCATTCCAGTCAATCAGATCAAACTGACGGGAGACAAACTAATCCTCACGGGCGCGACCAAAAATTCGATTCGGGCCATGCCCCGCTTCGAGTATTCGCGCAAGTAAGGCGCGAAAGGTTCGGCGAGAGCTGGCTCTTGTCGAGCTGGTGGCTCCGTCGCACTGCGGAGCCACCAATCGCTTGAGTTTGATCGAAGGCCGGAAGACTGGCGCCACGAATTTCGTAACGCAACAGACCGGAGATCTTTCCAGGGCGATCAGGTGAAGGCCGACCTATGGCTATCGAAAGACCTGGCGGCGCTTTTTAGTGTGCTCGAACTCGGTCGGTTGGCGGCAGCTCTCGCAATGCAGGCCGTTGCCAATCTCATGTGAAGTGACACCATACGATGATGACCACCAAGTTAGCGGTCGCGGCGCTTGTCATAGGAGTTATGGGCCTGAGTGCGCTCTACTCGTGGATTGCGCGGCCGCAAAACTTCACTGCGGCATTTATCTGTCCCGAAGCCCAGCCACGAACGACGCGGATGGCGATAGAGGAAACCGCTGCTGACGTGGCCCGTGCTTCCGCCGCGTTGAGCGGTCCAGAACAGGAAAATGCCATCAGCGTGATTGCGGCGGAGCTGAAGAGACGGCACCCCCAAGCAGACAGCGCTGAAATCGCCAACTATCTGCTGACCGCTTATTGTCCACTTGTGAAGGTGCAAAGCGGGCTCAGTGATCAAGAAAAGCGCGAGAGGATGGATAGGTTTTCTACCCAAGTCTATTCGATCGTGCACTAATCGGTAGCTCAGAAAGATCTGACCGTGTCCGACGATCGAGGGTCTCATACACTGTACGCGAGGTCGTTGCGATTTCTGCAGCGGTGAGCAAGGCGTGCAGCATCGGGAGACTATGCGGGGCACGAGTGTCTCTATCAGGAAATTGTTGGTTTGTGGCACCGAGCTGCCGAGTACGCATTGGCTCGTCTTCGGCAGGTTCCGAGGCACGGACGTGGTGACGCGCTAGTCCGCACCCGAGTTCATCACACTGGGTGTCGTCTCTTCACGTCCTCCCAAAGAGGCGTATGACGCAACGCAGACCTTGGGGCTGTCGCTGAGGCGCGCTCGAGCGCACGCACGATGGTTGAGTGCCCAACATGATAATCGGTGCCGGCCCGCCCGGTGACGAAAAGATTGCCGCGATGACGACTTGGTCGTCGAGGTTGCGGACGATGGCCCTTAGCAGCGTCGATTTGCCGGCGCCCCGCGGTCGAGGAGCAAGCCCTCGCGCGGCAGCCTGAACAGGGAGTGCAGCGTCTGACCGGAATGACTCGCTCGCCGAGCTCAATGCGCGTCGGGCCGGTGCCGCGCTAGGACGATCATCGATGGGTGTGGCTCTGCAGGACCAACAGGGAGGTCGCCGACGTCAATTGCCGGTGCCTCGATGCGCTCACCGGTGAGGCCCGCGTCTACCGAGCGGACGTCAGCAGCTAGTTCGAAGCGCTTGCGCGCCGCCGTAGCGATGGCGGCGGGTTTCCGGCCGAGACCGAGCTGGTGCTGAAGGTGGGAGCCCGCGTGGTCTTCATTCGCAACGACCGGCACGGCGCGAGGAAGCCGCAAGCATGTCTTGCGCCTTGGCTGGGCCATCACTATCCACAAGAGCCAGGGAATGACACTCTACAGTGTGGTCTTCAATGCGCCGCGATCGCTCTTCGCGCCGGGGCAAGCCTATGTCGGTCTGTCACGCGCCCGCAGTATTGATCGGCTTCTTCTTCGCCGAGCACTAAGACGCCAGGATATCCTGCTCTCCCCAGATGCGATCGGTTATCGCACCCTGCTACTTCCCTTAGGCCTCGCAAAATAACATGAGAACCACGACGGCCACGATACACGCCTCATAGCCCTCCTGGTGAACGCATATCTGCTTTTGGACAGTTTGCGGCAGTCGAAGGCGCTGTGGACCTTCGTTGAAGGTTACACCTGTGATGGCCGCTTTCTCTACCGAGCAGAAATCAGCCAAACTCGAAAATTCTGTTGCATTTATGAGTTCTCAAGCCACTCGCGTGAGCGTAAAGCCCGCACTTGGGTCGAACTCCTCGCCTTCCAAAAAAAGTTCTCGAAAACTTGCGGGGTTGCACACAGGCTGAACTTGCGCGGTTCTTTGCCCCACGTTCCAGGGATTCGACTTCCCCCTCCCCCGCACGAAGGCTTCGCCTTGAGCCTCGAGAGCAGGTCGCGCACCTTAACGGTGCACTGAGAATGGCACTCCGCCGCTTGCCTTGGCACGCTGTCCTGGGGTAGCTCGGTATTGATGGTCAGTTGCCGCTCAGCTTGGCGACGCTTTGATCTCAGCGTTCGGCTCATATCGCCCCCTCAGTGCACGGACGCAAAGAACCCAGGAGACGCCCGATCGAGCCGCAGTGCATCGGCATCGACCTCACCGAGAGCAAGGCCTCCGCTTGAGCACCGACTTGATGCTGCGATGACGTCCGCGCACAACGATTGCCAGTTCGCGCTATCGTCGCGCTTCGACCTGTCGAGCTTGGCCCGCTCACGCTCGGCCGGGTCACGACGCCATGCACCGAATGCGGGTCGGCATGCGCCTCGCCCACGCACGCAACCCGGCTGCCGTTGTGGCCCGAGCCCGTCAGCACCCCGTCCCGAGTACCTCGCTCACGATCCCCCTCAGCGATCGGCCGAGGCCGCCCCCAGGTGGCCCTAGGCTCGGCCCCCGCGACATGCGCTGCGCGCAAACCGCTGCGCCGAATAGGTCCACACGAGCAGATCCCACATGCGCTCGGGCTCGGGGAGACGCAGGCGGTGCGCGGTGGCGTGCCCGCTCGAGGCCCCGGCCTCGCCCTGACACGCTCGACATGCGCCGGCAACCGAGACGTGCGCTCGGCTCGACCTCGAGCTGGGCCCACTCGACCTCAGTGACAGTAGTGACGGTTTCCCGCAAAGTATTTCCCATAAGGCGCCTCGCTTGTGTGTCTTGACGCACTAGGCCACTAGCGGTTGAATTTCACGCCTCGCGCACCCGCGATAATGTGCAACAACTGTCACTACTGTCACTGAACCCCACAAAACCCATACATTTCTGCAACTTGTGCAGTGACAGTTGGATTTTGAACCGTCACTAATCGTCACTAACTGTCACTGCATCGGCGACCGAAAAGTTCCCGTTGCAATCACAACCGTCACTGATCGTCACTGCAAACCGACCCGAAAATCACTCAAACGCCCCACAACCAGAACGCGAAAAAAACGCGGAACCCGCCACCGCCTCAATCCCTCGGTGCTTTATCCGCTGCCGAGGCCCGCGCGTACTGGTCGCGCACTTTGACGCCGCGGCGCTTGACGATGCCGTAAGTTTCTTGCGCCCAGAACCCATGCGCTGAGACGCCGGCGAACGCCGTCAGCGTCGTTTCGTCCTGCGCTCGATTGAGGGCACCCCACAGACTGGCAGAAATTCCTTGTCACGCCTGACGCCATCCTCGGCTTTGTTAGGCAGCTGCATTGGCGAATGATCCGGATGTGGGCCATCCCGAAAATGGGCGCCGTGTGCAACACGGGGGTGGCAAAGACCAGCAAGGGCTGCAAGCCCGTGCCACCTTCGCGTAGTAGGTGGATGCCCAGCCCGTGCCCCCCAACTGGAGGGTTTGACGAGGGGTGGACGGCTGGATGGCCGCCAGCTCGGGCCGCGCCTCCCATCGGATAGGGTAGCACATGCACAGGCCGCCAGGCCCGCGCAACCGTTGACCATCTCGCACTCGACAAGGGGGTGCAGGGGTGCGCGAGGGTGGCGCACTCTTGTCCGTCCCGCCCGCGACAGGGTTGGCAGCAGTGCGTGGAGGGTGGCTCACCCGGGCACACCCCGGCGTAGCGCCTCCACAGGACGGGCTGGGCAGGGTTGGCGAGGGTGCCGCACCCGGCCGCACCTGGCCACACCCTGTCCGCCTCACATTGGACCGGGGTGGCCGCGGGGTGGACATGGGTGCCAGCCCGTGCCAAGCCATAATTCTCCAGCAAAAACAAACAAGAGCCGTCCCTGAGTGGTTCGGGGTGGCTCGGGGTGGCCATGGGTGTCAGCCCGTGCCGCACTCCCCACAGGACAGGGGTGCCGAGGGCTGGCGACGGCTGGAGATGGTCCCCAGCCCTCGCCGCATTCGCCCACTGGATAGGGTTGCACACGCATCGTCTGCCAAGATCGCGCAACCCTTGGCCGTCTCGCACTCGACAGGGGCTGGCAGGGGGTGCGCGGGGGTGGCGCACCCTTGACCGTCCCGCCCTCGGCAGGGGGCTGGCAGGGGTGCGCGGGGGTGGCGCACCCTTGACCGTCCCGCCCTCGGCAGGGGCTGGCCAGGGTGGCACACCCCCCGCACACCCCGGCACACTGTCTCCCACCGGACAGGGTGGCAGGGGCTGGCCAGGGTGGCACACCCCCGGCACACCCGGCACACTGTCTCCCACCGGACAGGGTGGCAGGGGCTGGCCAGGGTGGCACCCCCGGCACACCCCGGCACCCCGGCGCACCGCTTCTCACCGGACAGCGCAGCACGGGCTGGCGACCTACGAGGCTCCTTCCGATCGACGCACGGCTTCATGCAATTGCCGGTGAACTCAAAAATGCATAGTGCTGCTCTGTGACCCGCACGGAGGAGTGCCCTAGCCAGCGCGATACGTACTCCATCGGCAAGCGATGGTCTTGAAGCAGTCGACAGCCGCAGGTCCGGCGCAGGTCGTGCCAGGACACGTGTTCAATCGGCGGCCGCCTGCAGGCCGCTATAGAACGCATTGGAGTTCGGCGAATATCGCTCACCGGTTGGAGTGTGAAACAAATACCGGGATGCGGTGCGCGGTTGCAAATGACCGATGAGTTCGACGGTTCGCTTCAGAAGCGGGACAATGCGGCCCTTCCCGTTCTTTGCAACCGCAGCGCGAACTGTCACTTGACGCTGCGCCAAGTCGACGTCAGACCGCAAGAGTGACATCTGCTCCTCTTTGCGTAATCCCGTGTCGATGGCGAAGATGATGGCAGGGATCAGCGCCTCCGACGTGGCGGCGAGGATCTCGCGTTCTTCGGCCAGTGTGAGCCAGCGTGTGCGCGGTTCGTTTTCTTTGAGGCCGGCAAGTTGGCGACCGCGCAGGAACGGTTTGACCGGATTGCGCTCAATCCACTCCCATTCCTCAGCCTTGGTGAACATCATGGAAAGGCACGCGAGGTCTCTGCGGATGGTGGAGCCGGTGACGCCCATGCGACGCCGACGCAGCTCGAACGCGGCGAGCCTGGCGCTGCCGATCTCATCCAGACGGACCCCACGAAAGTCCGGCGCCAAGTTGGCCATCGAGACCCGATATTGTTCGGGACTGCGCGGCTTCAGGTTGAGAAAATGCTGCTCAGCCACGACCTCGCAAGCCTCATCGAATGTGCGTCTGGGGCGCTTGCCCCACTGCGCATCCTCGATGCGCCTACGCGCGACCCCAAGGCGCTCCTGAGCTGCTGACAGTTCGGCCGTGTGGAGAGTACCTTCGAACTCTTGGCCGTCCCGCGTGAACCGATACCACCAAATGCCGCCCCGCTTTTTAAGATTGCGTGCAGGTCTTCGCCTTATCCCTTTGGCCATAAATAGCCCCGAGTAGCTATCGCCCGGGGGGACAAAAGTTGGGACAGGGGTGCGCAGACTTCGGCCAAGATCGTTTGTAATCCTCGACTTAGCCGAGCGGTCATGCAGACTGCAAATCTGTGCACCCCGGTTCGATTCCGGGCGTGGCCTCCAACCCCTTCGAAAACAGCCTGCAGATCAACACTTGCGGCCCGGTGGAATACCGCACTCCTCCACACTTCGCTCACCTTCGGACCAGCCGCTGTGGGTTATTTCCGTGCCGCCAAGCGCTTCGGCACGTGGATACACGTCAGTGACCTGACGGAACTCCCTAAGGCGAAAGGGTGCTCGGTGCGCGCGCCAGCTTGCTGGCAGGTCGCCTCCCGGGCCTGCACATAGCCACTTCTCACCACTTGGTGAGAAAGCCTCCCTCGAACTGCATCTGATACTCGACCGCAAGCTTGCCGCGCCGCTTGACGCCGAACTGGTTGCCCTGGACGATACCGTCGTCCAGGCGGTCCTGAGCGACCGCCTCGTAGACCTCGCGCGACACGCGCACGCCGAATATCGAGACGGTTTCGGTGATGCCGTTTTCCTCGTTGTGGATCGGCAGGCTCAGTTTGCGGCCGTCCAGCGCGATCGCCTCCACGATCAGGTAGTAGTTGCGCGCATAGTTCGCGCCCGGCGGACGGCGCCACACCCCTGTGGGCTCGCCCGTCCGGGATACGATGGTGAGGATGTATTCCCGGGTCAGCTCCTGGCGGAGCCCGTCGAGCTCTGTGGTAATCTTGCTTAGGCCTGCCCGGTCGGCGCTGCGAACCGCCTGCTCCCCATCGACCAGCAGCGCCGCGGCCTTCTGCATGGCCGCATCGTCGGCTGCGATGGCGAGAACATCGGTGTGGGCTCCCCGCAACGCTTGGGCCGCCGCAGTGAGTTGTAGCTCCTTCAGGTCCTCAGGCGCGACGAGCGGCGGCGGGGTGGCGGCCTCGCCAGCGAAATAGACCTCCGGCAGCGTCGATGCAGCCATCCATGGGTCCTGACCGATCTCGCGGTAGACCCGCAATGCAACGCGCCGGAACATGGTCACCGCTTCCAACCCCGGCTTGACGATCTCCTCGGCCAGCGCCTTCGCGTATATCCCGGCACCGATACCAGCGTCGCTTGCGGTTTTGCCCGGCGCCGTCGCATAGTCGATCATCACGCCCGGCGTGTACGTGATCGGCACAAAACCGCGGTCGGCGAGCGCCCGCTTGCCCTTGCGCGTCAGGTTCAGCTCGTTGCGGCAGGGCGTCGAACACGACGTAGTGCGTGGCGGACGGCGCCTGTTCGCGCAGCAATTCAACGATGCGGTTGAGGTTGATTGAGTTGGTCCACAGTTCCTCATCGTCAGCGTCGGCGACATCGATCGGTATCAGGTAGTTGATCTTGGTGTCGGGGTTGGCCGCCCCGTGGCCAGCGTAGTAGACGAGGCTGATGGTGTCTTTCCCCTCGCGGCGAACATTCTGGATGTGGCGGTTGATCGCCTTGTCGATGCTTCCGTAGTCCGCGTCCTTAATCTCAGTGACCTTGAATTTCAGCAACCGCAGCGCTGCGCCGATCAAAGCAATGTCGTTGTGCGGGTTCTGTAGCGGCCCGACTTTGGCGTTGTAACTCTGGTTGCCAATCAGCAGCGCAAGGCGCTCGGCGGCCATTGCCGGACCGGCAACCATCGCCAACACAATCAAAGCAACCGCAACCCGCTCAAACCACTTCATGCAATGACCCCTCGGTACAATCACCGCAGCTTAGCTGAGCACAGAGTGATGGGACAGATCTTGACCAGGCTAAGGTGTTGCCGCCTAAGCGCGCGATTTTCGGCTTCGGGGCGTCAGCTGATCAACGCAGCTTAGGAGCTCAGGTCGGGGAGAGAAGAGGCCGCCCCTCGTCGAGCAGAACCCACCTGCTCGCCTGACGCGGACGAGGTGCACAAATCCTTGACGCGCTCCTTTTGGTGCGCCTGCATACGCTAATCAGCGAGCAGCGGCTTCAACCCGACGTTCCACAGAGGACATCCCTGTCCGGGCGTGGCCTCCAATCCTCGGCTCTTTCACCCGTCAATCGGCAGCGACCAGCTCTGGTCCTCGTGCCCCGGCGCGAAGCTGCGGTTGCTGTGGGCCGAATTGCGGTTGACGAGCGGCCGCGCATACAGCGGGTGGCGCATGCTGCGCACCTCGTGCTCGAGCGTGAACAACACCCGGCCGTCATCCGGATCGACGATGTCCTGGAAGCGGTACTGGTGCTGGTCGCTCTCCTCGGTCAAGAGCCCTCGCTCGACGAGACGGCGGTAGGGTCCCGAGAAGTCGGCCAGGTAGATGGCGACGTGGTGGCCGTCGAAGGCCGGCGCGGGCACGTCCGTCTCGCGAAACACAAGCTCCTGTCCCGGCCCGACCGACACGTGCGCACATTTTCCCTGATCATCTTCGACTGCCAGCGCGGGCGTTTCGAGGACGCGGGTATAAAAGCGCACGATGCCATCGGCCACGCCCATCGGTGCATTGAGCTCGACGCGAGGCATGCCGA
>CAWEBE010000006.1:0-30022 GCA_963806735.1 uncultured Alphaproteobacteria bacterium
TGGCTGGCATCGGCGCGCTCACTCTGCCCCGCGCGTTCCTGCCGCCCTTCAATGAAAGTACCTTCACGATCAACATGCTCTTCAATCCCGGGATATCTCTCGCGAAGATCCAACCGGGTCGGGTTGATCGCCGAAAAGCTCATTCTCGATGCCCGACGTCCTCAAAGCTGTCGGGCGCCGCACCGGCCGCGCTGAATTGGATGAGCACGCGGAAGGGGTCCCTCGTCTGAGCTTGAAGTCGATCTGAAGAAGGATGGGCGTCCCAAGGATGCAATCATCAAGGATCTCCGTGCGCGTCTGTCCCTGCTGCCGGTCGTTCTCAACGTCGGACAGCCCCTATCTTCGCACCGCCTTGATCACATGCTTTCTGGTGTGCGCGCGCAGATTGTCATCAAATTCTTTGGCGAAGACCTCGATGTGCTGCGCGCTGTCGCAGAGGACGCGAGGGGCGTTTTTTGCGGGCATCGACGGCCTTGCCGATCTGCAGGTGGAAAAGCAGGTCCGCATTCCCCAACTCGAAATCATCGTCGATGCACGCGGGCTGCGCTCTATGGCCTGCAGCCCCAGGCCGTGACAGAGCAGCTGGAGCGCCTGTCCAACGGTCGCGTCGTCTCGCGCCTTTTCGATGGAACGAGCCGTTTCGATGTCGTGATGCGCCTGAATGATAGTCAGCGCACGACGACCGCGCTTGCTGATCTCTTGCTTGAGACGCCCTACGGCTGGGTTCCCGTTCGGCAAATCGCGGAGGTGAGAGAAGCTGACGGCCCGAACCAAATTCTTCGCGAGAACGGCAAGCGGCGCGTCGTGGTGCTCGCCAACGCGCAGGGTTCGGCCGATATGGCCCGGCTTGTTTCAGAAATTCGCCGTGAACTCGCTGGCATGAAACTGCCGCAGGGTGTCTTCAGTGCGGTCGAGGGCACCTTCCAGGCTCAGGAAGAGGCGAGCCGAACCATTTCGCTTCTCTCACTGCTTTCGCTCGCGACCATCTTTACGATCCTATATAGCCGCTACCGCTCGGCGGTGCTTGCCTTGATCATCATGGGAAGCGTGCCGCTTGCCTCGATTGGAAGCGTCCTGGCGCTTTGGATTGCCGGGCAGCCGTTGTCGGTTGCCTCCATGATCGGCTTTATCACGCTGACCGGCATTGCTTCGCGCAATGGCATTCTCAAGATCAGTCACTACATCAATCTGGCGCTGCATGAGGGTATGCCTTTTGGGCGCGACCTTGTGGTGCGAGGCAGTCTTGAGCGCATGACGCCGGTGCTCATGACCGCGCTCTCGGCTGGCCTGGCGCTGCTTCCGCTGATGATCGATGCGAGCGCTCCCGGCAAGGAAGTGCTCCATCCCGTCGCCATCACCATCTTCGGGGGCCTGGTCAGTGCCACGCTCCTCGATGCCATTCTGACGCCGATCCTCTTCTTGCGGTTCGGCGAGAAACCGCTCGCACGTCTGATTGACGATTCGCGGGCAAAGCAGCCGGATGGCGGAACTCGTCCGACCCACGCCTACTAACCAAGGAGATCACCATGAAACGACTACCCATTCTTGCTGCGGCCCTGCTGATCGCGGCGACCGCCTATGCCCACGGGCCTGAGAAAGGCGTCAACGGCGGACGTCAGGTCGATGCGGGCGACTATCACGTTGAGATGGTGGCCAAGGACACGTCGCTGGCGATCTATGTCAACGACAAAAGGACCAGCCCGTGGACGCCAAAGGCTTGAAAGCCACCGGGATATTTGTCGTGGCAGGCAAACCGCAGCGCATCGAGCTGAAGCCAGAGAGCGCAAACAAGCTGATGGGGACGGCATCGGTTCCGCTGCCTCAAACCTCAAGGGCGCGGTGCAGATCACCCTGCCAGACGGCAAAAGCGTGCAAGCGAAGTTCGAATAACCAAACCAACAAGGATTCCGATCATGAAGCCTCTTCTCATTCTCTCATTCGTTGCCGCCATCGCCTTCGGCGGATTGGCGGTCGCGCAAACGACCCATGACACTCACGGCTCAAAGGCATCGGCGAAAGATACCGCCGCCACCAAGGCTTACCGCGCGGCGAATAACAAAATGCACAAAGGCATGGACCTTCGCTTTTCGAACGATGCCGATGTCGATTTCATCCGTGGCATGATCCCGCACCATCAGGGCGCCATCGACATGGCCAAGGTGGTCCTCCAGTACGGGAAGAATGAGCAAACGCGCAAATGGGCAAACGACATCATCCGCGAGCAGGCGCGTGAGATCAACGAGATGCAGGAGTGGTTGAAGCTAACAAGGCTCAGTAGGGCTGAAGCGAGACCCGGTCGCGCGCTTCCGTTTCGCTGGCTCTTTCGCATGACAGGCGGGCCCTGCCGGACTCTAACTCGTCAATGATCGGACAATGTGGCCGATGGTTGCCTTCACAGGCGTCGGCCAGATGCTTCAGTGTCCGGATCATGTCTTGGAGTTGAGCCGCGCGAAGCTCGAGCTCGGCGATGTGCTCAAGCGCCACTTTTTTGACGTTCGAGCTGCTGCGCCGCTTGTCGCTCCAGAGCTTCAAGAGTTCGCGCACCTGTTCGAACGAAAAGCCGAGGTCCCGGGCGCGGCGAATAAAGCGAAGGCGATGGATATCGCCCGGCGAATAGTCCCGGTAGCCGCCTTCGGTCCGGCCAGCTTTCGGTACCAGATCAATCGACTCGTAGTACCGGATCATCTTGGCGGAAATGCCCGAAGCCTTTGATGCCTGGCCGATATTCACGGGGTTGTGACCTTTCTGGGTAGATGAGACTTGACCTTACCATGTTGGGAAGGTTCAGGGTGGATCGAATAAGGAGGCCAGAATGGCCATGGCTCATCACGAGCACCATCATCATCACGCCGACTCGGCGCGACAGCGATCATGGCAGCGCGTCTCTCAATCAGACGCCTTGCAGGCGACGTCATTGCCTCACGGGATGTGCCATCGGCGAGGTGCTTGGCATGGTATTGGCACGCAGCGGTTTCAGCAACTTCGCAGTCGCCCTGGCCTTTTTCTTTGGCTATGCGCTCACGCTCATTCCGCTTCGCGCGAAGATCGCGCTCGCAGGCCTCGCCTTTGCGTCGGATACCGCCTCGATCACCATCATGGAAATCGTCGATCATGCTGGTCATTCCGGGCGCCATGGATGCGGGCCTCGCCGCTCTTTTGGGGCAGCCTTGCCTTCTCCCTGATCGTTGCCGGCATCGCGGCCTTTCCCGTCAACCGGTGGCTCATCGCGCGCGGGATGGGCCACGCCGTCGTGCACCGTATCATTATGGGAGGACATCATGTCCGATCCTCAAACAACACCGGCAAAGACCGGCGTCCTTCATGCTGCTATCGGCGGCATGCATTGCGGGAACTGCATCTTTGCCGTCGAACGCCGCCTAAAGACGCTTCCCGGCATCCTTGATGTGCGCGTCAAATATCCGCCGGGGCTCGCCACCATCACCTTTGAGGACGAGCTCAACGTTGCCGCGCTTGAGAAAGCGCTTCAAGCGGACGGTTACACGATAAAGGTCGTCGGGCAAGGCGAGAGCGCGCCGCGCCAGAGCGGGCGCCACTATCTCGAAATCGCGGCTGCTTTCGCGATCCTGATTGGCCTTGCGCTCGCGCTTCAGCACTTTCATCTTCTCCCGCGAGGTTCAGCGTCAGCGATCAGATGAGCTACGGGCTCGTCTTTTTGATTGGGCTCGTCGCGTCGGTCTCAAGTTGTCTTGCCGTGACCGGCGGTTTGCTGGTGGCGCTTGCCGCCAAATATAATGAAGCCAATCCCTATCTCACCGACCGTCAGCGGCTCATCCCGCCACTCTACTTCAATGTCGGCCGGATCATCTCCTACACGCTTCTAGGTGGCGCGATCGGCGCACTGGGCTCGGCCCTCACGCTGTCGCCGGCGGTGAGCGGCGCTCTAACTCTGCTCGCCTCGCTGCTGATGATCATGCTGGGCCTCAACATGCTCGGCGTGCTGCCCTCGGTTGGCCGTTGTCTGCCCTCGCTTCCGCCGCCTTGTCGCACCGACTGCATGATGCGGCGGCCAAGGAGACCAAGGGCGCAGCCTTCCTGCTGGGCGCGGCGACTTTCTTCCTTCCCTGCGGCTTCACGCAGGCTCTGCAGCTCTATGTCTTGAGCAAAGCAAGCTTCACGGTCGGCGCGCTTACCATGCTGGCCTTTGCCCTCGGCACGCTTCCCGCGCTGTTGTCCCTCTCGGCCATCTCCAGCCTTGCCAAGGGCGCGTTCCAGAAACACTTCCTGCGCTTTGCAGGGGCCGCCGTCATCCTGCTCGGCATCTTCAACATTCAGTATGGTCTGGTGCTCACCGGCAGCGAGACCACTAAAGCTGCGAATGCAGCGTCCACTGCCGTTGCCGCTGAGATGCAGCCCGATGGAGCTTTGCAACGCATCACCATGAAGGTGGTCGATCTCGACTACTAGCCCAACCAGTTCACCGTGAAGCAGGGCGTGCCGGTGCAGTGGTGGATCGATGGCAGCCAGGCGGCAGGTTGCGGCCGCGTTCTGCTGGCGCCCCAACTCGGCATCCGAAAAATCCTCTCCGATACCAGCACCACTCTGATCACTTTCACCCCGAACGGCCCGGCGACTACGCCTTCAATTGCGGGATGGGGATGATGACGCCTGGCTCCAAGATCACTGTTCTTCCGAATACCAAAGGATAAATGCCGTGACTGCTATGTCCGCCCCTGACCGCTTTGCGCCTCCCGCGGGGAGACGAAGGTCAGCCATTTTGAGATCGGCGGCATGCACTGCGCGGCCTGCGCCAACCGCAACGAGCTTGCGCTCAAAAGACTGCCGGGCGTCATCGAGGCCGCCGTCAATTTTGCGATGCGCAGCGCCCGCGTTGAGTTCGATCCCTCCAAGGTTTCCGAGCGTGCGCTGCACGAGGCCGTCGTCGACAACGGCTTTCAGGTTCTCTCCAAGGAGTTCGCCAAAGAGAACAAGGCGCGCGCCGCGCAAGAGCTCAGCGAAGCGCGGTTTCGAGCCTTCGCTGCACTGGCGCTGGCGGCTCCCGTCATGCTGCTCGCGATGTTGGAGATCAAGCTTCCCTGGGAGATCGCGGGCCGCAATGCGAGCGTCTGGGTTCAGGCGATCCTGAGCAGCATCGTCATCCTTGTTCTCGGATGGGAATTCCATCAGGGCATGGCGCGCCTTGCCGTGCGCGGCACCGCCAACATGGACACGCTCATCTCGCTCGGCACGCTGTCCGCGCTTGCCTTTAGCTTTTGGGCGCTGCTGGCGGGCGATCAGCATCTCTACTTCGAAACCGGCGCCGTCATTGCCGCGCTTATCCTGCTCGGACGATACTTCGAAGCGCGAAGCCGCGGGCAGGCGAGCGCCGCCATTGAAAAGCTGATCGACCTCGGCGCCAAAACCGCTCGCGTTGTGCGCGACGGCGTGGAGAAGGAAGTGCCGATCGAGCTGTTCAGGTCGGCGACATTCTCCTGGTCAAGCCCGGCGAGAAAATTCCCGTCGATGGCCGCGTCGTGGATGGCCGCTCGACGGTCGATGAAGCGATGCTGACCGGCGAGAGCATGCCGGTCAGCAAGAGCGCGGGCGACGATGTCTTTGGCGCCACGCTCAATCTCAGCGGCGCGCTCCGCCTTGAGGCGATCAAGGTCGGGGAAGACACCACGCTTGCGCAGATCGTAAAGCTGGT
Source organism: uncultured Alphaproteobacteria bacterium (assembly GCA_963806735.1). Taxonomy (GTDB): domain Bacteria; phylum Pseudomonadota; class Alphaproteobacteria; order Rhizobiales; family Hyphomicrobiaceae; genus CADEFX01. Next base: position 5,666 of record CAWEBE010000006.1, read on the forward strand.
GGCCGACGCGCAAGGCAAGAAAGCGCCCATCCAAAAGCTTGCCGACCGCATCTCGGCCGTGTTCGTGCCGGTCGTGCTGGGCATCGCGTTTGCGACGGCGCTTGGCTGGTACCTCGCAACAGGCGATCTTGCCGCCAGCATCATTCCCGCCGTTGCCGTGCTCGTCATTGCCTGCCCATGTTCGCTTGGTCTTGCCACGCCGACCGCGATCATGGTCGGCACGGGCCTTGGCGCGCGCCGCGGCATTCTGATCAAGAATGGCGAAGCTCTGGAGCGCGGCGAGAAGATCGATGTCGTTCTGTTCGACAAGACCGGCACGCTGACCGAAGGCAAGCCGAAAGTCGTCGCCCTGCATGCGGCAGCCGGAGGCGAAGATGATTTGCTGAGTATTGCCGCGAGTGTGGAGCAGGTTTCCGAGCATCCGCTGGCAGCCGCCATCGTTGATGCCGCGAAAGCACGGGGCCTAGCTCTCGAACTGCGGAGGAATTTGAGAGCCTCGCCGGCAAAGGCGTTCGGGCCAGGATCGAGCGCGGCCGTAATCGTCGGAAGTCCACGCTTCATGAAAGAGCAGGGCGTTGCCTTTTCTCCAACGGATGAAGCGGCTCTCGATGAGAATGAAGCGCTGGGCCGCACCGTGGTCGCGGTTGCAAGGCCGGCAGCTGCTGGGCCTGATCGCCATTGCCGATACGCTGAAGGCGGATGCAGCGGAGGCGATCCAGTTGCTGCGCTCAAGGGGCTGGAACAGCGATGATCACCGGTGACAACCGCAAGGCCGCCAAAGCCATTGCGGATCAGCTTGGCATCGCGAAGGTGTTCGCAGAAGTGCTGCCCCACGAGAAGGCGGACAAAGTGCGCGAGCTTCAGGAGCAGGGGGCACGCGTTGCTTTTGTCGGCGATGGCATCAATGATGCTCCGGCGCTGGCGCGGGCCGATCTCGGCATTGCCATGGGTACCGGCACGGACATCGCCATCGAGGCTGGCAACATCGTCCTGGTGAAAGGCAGTCCGCTCAAAGTCGTGGAAGCGCTCTCGCTCTCCAAGCTGACCTTCAGGACGATCCGGCAGAACCTTTTCTGGGCCTTCTTCTACAACGTGGCCGCCATTCCTCTTGCCGCCATGGGCTTGCTTAATCCGATGATCGCCGCAGGCGCCATGGCGATTTCAAGCGTCAGCGTGGTCGGCAACAGCCTGAGGATCAGACGCCGCCATCACGCATAGGGCGGCCGACCAAAACTCTTTGGCGCCTCGGGGAGTCCTGGCGCAACGGCGTGCCATGGAGCGACATCGAGAGAAGCGACCTAAAGTTCGGTGGAGAGAAACTCGGTCGAGGATTTCCTAGGGTTTCTCCGCAAGGGTATCTACCGATGAGACGCTATAGCGCGCGCGCCGTCCACATGATGGCCATTCTTTTCGGAAGATTGGCACTCGCGGTGTTGCGTCGAGGTGCCTCATGCCGAAGTACTATTTCAATCTCAAGGGCAATGGCGAGCTAATTGAGAGCGACACGCCCATACAGTTCGCGTGTCTCGCCACCGCCAAAGCCGATGCCTTGTCTATTATCCGCGGCATGCTCGCCGACCTGCCTGGTGAATGGCAGTTCGGCACAATCGGTTTCCTTTTTGAGATTTGCAACGAGGCGGGCGAGGTGCTCGATATCGTTAAGTTTGAAGATGCGGTGCTCTTGCACTAGTGGCGCTGCTTGCTCATGCGCCGTATCAGCATCAAGAACGTCCGTGAAGATCCGCGCCAGGCTTGGGTGAGGCCTCGGCTCAATGAGATCGAGCACCAAGCGCCATAATCTGAGGCAAATCCGGGTTATCGGGGGCTGGCGACGCATGTGGTCTCCGTTAATGACCTAGCGATGTATTAACGCCTAGAGCAGGATCGCTTCGGATTAAATCACCTTAACCTCACCTGAGGCGCCTCGGCCGAAGCATGAAAATCCTGCTCTACGCTCTATATTTAGAGGGCGATCCACGTTTCGCATGGAAGCCAAGTGCTCCCATGCGAAACGAGATATCGCGCTCTAGGTGGCCGCGCTCAAGCGCGTTCGCCGCTGACGGCTTCAAGCGAAATGACACCGGTTACCACGTCGCGCTCATCGACTTGATCGTCGTTGCGGATCGCGTCAGCCTCCCTGCGTCGAGACTTCCAACAGGCCGGAATGCGCCAACGGGCGGACGCATGTTGAGCGACGAGCTTGGTTATCCGCAGATTGCCGCCCTGTTGATTTTGCTGCAGCGCGGGCTTCGGGAGCTGCATTCGCAGCGCAACACGCGGCGCCTGCTGCAACGAGGAGCCATAGATGGGAGCGCGACTATTACCTGGTGGTGGCGATCGCGCACGCCGCATGGGTTGCGAGCCTGGCGCTTTTGATCCCCTCGAATGCGCCTGTTTATTGGGGGCCGCTGCTCGCGTTTCTGCTCTTGCAGCCCGTGCGGTACTGGATCATCGGCGCTCTCGGGGGTTACTCAGACTCACCGCATCATCACATTGCCGGACGCGCCCATGGTGGCGACAGGTCCTTATCGCTTCCTGCGCCATCCCGGCTATGCCGTGACGCTTGCCGAGACCCTACTCCTCCCGCTCGCGTTCGGTAGCTGGCACTTGGCCTAATCTTTTACTCCGAAATCTACGGCGCAGTGCTTACAAGATCCAGCTGGAGGACCGGGCCCTGACCGCGCGCTGCGCCAATGCAGCTGGGACCTCATGACGGACGAACCGCGGTCGGCAAGGGCGCTGCCGGTCATTGCTGTTGGTGGTGGACTTGCCGGTGCTGCATTCGCCATAGAGCTGGCTCGCCACGGCGTCCGGGTCATCGTCCTCGAGAGCTCAAGGGGCTCACGCCATGTCGTATGTGGCGAATTCCTGAGCGAAGAAGCGCAAATCCTGCTTCGCCAGCTTGGCCTTGATCCGCATACGCGGGGGGCCACCTCAATCGCGCGCTTACGCCTGGTCAAAGGCGAGCGCCATGCCATCACCGATTTGCCATTCGCAGCAGCGGCTCTGTCGCGATACCGGCTTGATGAGATGTTGCTCGAGGCGGCTGCGCAGGCCGGCGCCGAGGTTGTCCGCGGCGCGCGCGTGCTGCGCATCGAGGCGAGTGCTGGCGGGGTGATTGTCCGAGATACGGAGCGCACTTGGCATGCCGCTGCCGTGGGCCTGGCGACAGGGAAGCACTCCATGCGGGGATTTCCACGCCCGTCTAGCCCGATGGTTGGCTTCAAAATGCATTTGCAGCCAATGTCTGTCGCTCGCGATCTCGCTCGAACGGTCCAGCTCGCATTCTTCCGTGGCGGCTATGTCGGCGCCTGCGTCGTCGAGGACGAAATCTTGAGTTTGGCGTGGATCATGCCGGACCAGTCGGTGCGCACAGTAGGTTCCGGCTGGAAAGAGCAGAGGGACTTTCTGGCGCGTCAATCCAGCCGCATCGGCGATCTGCTCGTTGGCGCCCGGCCCCTGATTGAGCGCCCGGTTGCCGTCGCTGCCATTCCGTATGGCTATCTACGCCGTCAATCGGTCGCCCCCAACATCTATCCTGTTGGCGACCAGCTGGCTGTCATCCCCTCTTTCACAGGCGACGGCATTGCGATTGCGCTCTACAGCGGTATTGCAGCGGCGCGGGCATTTCTAGCCGCCCAACCGGCCGGCACTTGGCAACGCCAAATGGTCCGGCGACTGCAACCTCAGTTCCGACTTGCCCACGGCATTGGGAGATTGCTCGATGGGCCGCTGATGTGCGGCGTGAGCATAGCCGCGGCCAGGCTCATGCCGTCACTCGTTCGCTGTGTCGCCGCCGCAACCCGACTGCGAGGCTTTGACGATGCAGCCTTGCAAGCATCGGTGGCGCCGCCCTATTGCGCACGCAAGTCGATGGCCACGAAGTAGGCAGAAAAGCCGGGGCCGAAGGCGGCGAGCAGATGCAGTCCCTCGGCTCGCGACTTGATGGCGTTGTCCAGGACGAACAGGGCGGTCGCCGACGACATGTTGCCGTAGTGACGCAACACGTCCCAGGAGCGTCGGAGATCATCCTTGGTCAGACCGAGAATGTCCTGCGCCGTATCCAGCACTCGCCGACCGCCCGGATGCAGGAGAAAACCCTCGAATTGATCAAGGTCTAGATGATTGCGGACCAAGAACTCATCGAGCGCCGGGCGGAGCTCTTGGCGCATGAGCGAGGGCAACTCGGGACTGAGCACGACGCCAAAGCCGTTCTGCTTGATATCCCAGCCCATGATGTGCTCGGTGCCTGGCCAGCAGTGCTCACCAATCGCCACGATGGCGCCTCTATCGGGCTGCTCGCTGAGGCGACTGCCGCGCGTGTTGCGCAGCACCACTCCGGCCGCGCCGTCACCGAACAGGGCAATGGAGACGAAGTTGGCTACGCTCATATCGTTATTGCGTGCACACAGACTGCACAGATCCACCGTCAGGAAGAGAACGTGACCGCCAGGCAGGGTTTGGGCGATGCGCGTTGCGCGCGCGAGACCGCCGACACCTCCGCCGCAGCCGAGCCCAAAGATGGGCAAGCGCTCAACCTGACGCGAAAAAGGGAGGCGGTTTACCAGCCGTGCCTCGAGGCTCGGCACGGCCAAGCCGGTGATCGTGTTGACAACGATTGCGCCGATGTCCTGAAACGTGATGCCGGCCGCATCAACCGCCTTCAGCGCTACCTCTTCCAGCAACGCAAGCGCGTGGCGCTGGAAGGAGGCGGTGCGGTCCTCCCAACCCCGGTCCTCGAGATACCAGTCGGGTGTTTCGCACACATAGCGGCTCTCAATACCGGTATTGGCAAACAGACCGGCAAGCCCCGTCAGGTGCGGAAAGACCCGCATCGCCCCTTCGGTAACTGTCGCCTGCGAAACTTTGTGGGGAGGAACTGCGGTCGCGATCGATGCAATAACCACATCAAAGCCCGCTGTTGCTCGACGGGACTCTCTCTGCAACGCGCGAGCATCTGCCAGCAGCATGGGACCCACCTCGCAAACCAAATACGCATTCATCGTCGGGTGGGACTGACCCAGGGGCGCCCCGACCAGCCAGTGACGTACCCGCGAGCGTCGGGGCTCGGCGGTAACGCGCAAGGGCGGCGTGCTCCTGGGCCCGGCTGTCTAATCAACCTTTGGCGAGATGGCAGCTCAGGGTAATCCACAAATAGACTGAATCTGCGAAAGGTGAGTATGCAGGCTTTGATCGCACGAGACGCGATATGGGTGGCTCCGGATCAGGACGACGGCAGCGCTATCAACGCAGGACGACTGAAAGTTATCTGGCGCTGGACATCGCCGTCCTTCGACGTCGAGATCTTCTTCAGCCTGGATGTTCAGACACGATAGCGTGGTCGCGCGGCGGCGAGAGGATAGGGTCGGCGAGCCTGTTTGCTGAGTCCGGAAGCCTTCGCCTGTCCTATCAGACAACCACGTCGGAAGGTTCAGCCGAGAGGATCGATGAGCGGATTGAGATTTGGTCGACACAGACATCGCTCGGTGGACAACGACAATGGTTCAGATGTCCAGGCTGCCATCGCCAATGCCGCATCCTGTATGGCGGGCCTCGCTTCCGCTGCCGCGCGTGCCATGGCCTCGCCTACGAATGCCAGTTCGAGAGCGCTACCCAACGCGCCAACCGGCGCGCGCGCAAGATCCGGCGGCGGCTCGGTGGATCCGACTGCCTGATGGTCGAATTCCTGCCCAGGCCGCGCGGCATGCACCAAGCAACCTATCGCCGCCTTGAAGCTCTGGAGGCGGCTGCGGATGAGCAGTGGACCGCGGCGGTCGTCGCGCGTTTCGGACGCTCCAAGGGACGCCACAAGCTAAGGGGACAGGACAAATGAAGATCGTGTGTGATCCTGCCGCTGCTTCTGAAGCTATGGACACCATAGATCAGCGCCATGAAGCCTTGATGGGCCATCTATGGGCCGCAATCCGCAACGTTGGAGGGCGCCGCGCAGCTTTGACCGCAACGAAGGGTGGGCGCCCAATCGGCGGCGCACGACGTGCTCCTCATGGCGGCGAGTATGAAAAAGGCTGCCTCACAGGGCAGCCTGAGTTTCAATCCTGCGATCCGATCGAACCGCAATTCTGTGGTAGGAGCTTGTTTACTTAGCAACTGATTGCTGTGCCGCGATATCCGCAGCACCGAGCCCTCTCGGTTCCGGAATTTCGCGACGGCAGCCCAGCGTGGTTGCAGCGATGACCACGAGAACGGCCACGCAAAGTGTATGTCGAACCATGAGGGTTCTCCTGAATTTGAGAGATGCATGCAGTCACTGGAAAAATAAGCCGATTCGCGGAAAATGCAGTGGACCGGTGAATTGACTCTGTGAGATCCGCAGCAATTCGTGGCGATGCTGCAACAGTCAGATTCAATACACTTTCGAAATCACCCTTAAGCAAATTACAGGGGTGTTCGACCAAGATGATTGCTCCTTCGCAAGCCAGGGGCAGTCCAAATGCTTCGCTATTCTTGTCCAACCGCGGCGTGGCCATTCCTTTGCTCTATGGCCAGCATTGCGATCTTTGCGATCTTGACGGCCTCAGCGCCAGCCGTGGCGGGTTCGCTGTTAGCTCGGGTCGACCTTTCGCAGCAAAGAATGGAGGTCTACACCGACGGGCGTAAGCACCATGTTTGGGCAGTTTCTACCGGCCGTGACGGCTGGAATACGCCGCCCGGCAGGTACTATCCATTCGCGCTCACACGGCAATATTATTCGAGCCGATGGAATATGAATCTACCCTATTTGATTTCCATCAGCCGCGACGGGATCGCGATCCACGGCACCGAGTTGAGCAGCAAGCTGGGTAGCCGTGCTTCCCACGGTTGCATTCGGCTGAGCGTTTCCAATGCCGCCAGGCTCTACGGTCTCGTGCAAAAATACGGCATGGCAAATACCGAGGTCATAGTGATCCGCTAGATACTCCTGACGCGTCCTCGCTTAGCGCATTCAATGACGAATCCGCGGCAGTCCACACACAAGCTCCACCGCGAAGGGAAAGTGGCAGCGCCGGCGCACCTAGCGCCAGCGCAACGGCATGGGGGGTCGAACCAACGCGGCGCTGGCTGAGCGGAAAGTGCAATTTGCGCACGGCGTAGCGCACCAAAGCCGCCGAGGAGATGAGGTCGAGCTTGCGCAGGACCGAGGCTCGGTGCACCTCGACCGTCTTGACGCTGATATTGAGGATCTGCGCGATCTGCTTGTTGCTAGGGTTCGGCACGCAGCCAGGTGTCAAACTCCTCTTCGCTGCTGAGCAGGACCGGCATGCGTTCGTGATTACCGCAGGGTCTGATTTGTGGGGACAAACAGACGACGCGCCAAGCCACGCTGACCAGACCGCTGGGGGCATGCCCAGGTCCGTACTTGAGGGCGTTGGTTACCAACTCATGAATCCGCGAAAGCGATTTACGGCTGTATCCAACATTGCTCTTCGGCCCCGAATGTGAAGGTGCGGTGCTTGCTCGCAGAAGAACCCGGTGGCCAGATAGGTAGCGCTGTCTCAGTTGAAAGAATCCTCACCCAAACGTGATGACAAGTGAGGCTGATTGCACCTAGGGGCAGCTTCTGACTGTCTACGCCGTAGAGGCGTCCAGGAACAGCTCCAGAAAATCTCCACGTATTCACCAGACCAGCTTCAAGCGTGGCGCTTAGAGATCAAGTAATTGAGCCACCATCCGCGGCACGACCCTCGTCAATGATCGGGAAAAACTGGCCGCCATCAAGGTCGGCTGCGCCAGATCGGGTCACTGACACCCTCGTTAAGCGGCAGATTGTCCAGTGTAAAAAAGGATAGATGCTCATGAGCGCCAATGTCCTGATTGCGCTGAGCGGCCTGCGGTCGGAGCCCATTCGACGCCTCGCCCATTGGCTGATCTGGCAGCCGCCGAGGTTTTTCGCCCTAATGATCGTGGCGGGCCTCGAGTACCGCCTTCGACGCCGGAAGCATCGGGTGCTGTCTGCCATGGATGATCGCATGCTGGCGGACATCGGTCTGCACAGAAGGGAGCTCGATGCGGCGCTCCGCGAGAGCGGCCGGGAGCGCCTGCCGCGCTACGACGCCATGCTTTGGACGGAGAGGGTGTCATGACCGATGAGTTTGGCGGCCGGCTGCTCGACAGGGCAGAGGCAGCGTGCGCTCCCGTAGCTGGAATGCCGGTGATCGCGCTGCACTGCTCGGGAGCCGACGGCCGGCAATGGCGCAAGCTCGCGGACACCGTATCGTCGCAACGCAATCTGATTGCAGTCGAGTGTTACGGTTGCGAGAGCACTGGCCACTGGACAGGCCATCACGCCTTCACGCTCGCGGACGAGGCGCATCGCGTCATCGATCTCATCGATCGGCTTGGTACCCAGGTGCATCTCGTGGGCCACTCGTATGGCGGCGGCGTGGCCCTACGCGTGGCTGTCGAGCGCCCGCATGCGATTGCGAGCCTCGCACTCTATGAGCCTTCGGCCTTCCACCTGCTCACGCAGCTCGGTCCAGATGGGTTTGCCGCGCGCGAGGAGATTCTGCGACTTATACAAGCTGTCAGCTACGGCGTGCTGTCGGGGGACTATCAAACCGCGATTTCGAGCTTTGTCGACTATTGGAACGGAGCGGGTACTGCGGCAAACCTGCAGCCGCACGTTCGAGACGAACTGCTGCGTTGGCTCCCCAAAGCACCGCTCGATTTTCGCGCATTGATAGAGGAGCCCACGCCGCTTGCTGCCTATCGGCAGCTCGACGTGCCGACCCTGGTGCTGCGCGGGGAGCAGGGGCCGGAGCCGAGCCGACTCATTGCGGAAGGTCTCGCCCGTGTCATGCGCTTTGCGCGCCTGGAAGTGATCGCGGGCGCCGGGCACATGGGGCCGTTCAGTCACGCCGGCGCGGTCAATGCGGCCATAGCCGCGCATATGAAATGGGCTGGCGCAGCGGTGGACGCCTGCGGCGAGCCCCTGTGCCAGAACAGTCTTCGCCATCACGACCTAATCGCCGCCTGACCTCACCCCTTTTGCCTCTAGGAGACGTGAATGACCCCGAGCAGCAAGAATCCCGAGACCCTTGTGCTTCACGCCGGACCCCGCAGCGACGGCGCCACCGGCGCCGTGGCGGTGCCGATCTGCCAGACCACCTCCTACCAGTTCCGCAGCACGGAGCATGCAGCCAACCTGTTCGCGCTCAAGGACTTCGGCAACATCTACTCGCGCATCACGAACCCCACCTGCGATGCGCTGGAGCAGAAGATGGCGGCGCTGGAAGGCGGCGTGGCGGCGCTGGCCGTCAGCTCGGGCCAGGCCGCCTCAGCCACGGCGATCCAGAACCTGTGCCGTCCCGGCGACAACGTGGTCAGCTCCACGGACCTCTACGGCGGCACCTGGAATCTGTTCGCCAACACGCTGCCCTCCATGGGGATCGAGGTGCGCTTTGCCGATCCGGCCGACCCGGAGGCGTTCCGCCGGGCCACCGACCAGCGCACGCGCGCCTACTATGCCGAGACGCTGCCCAATCCCAAGCTCACCGTGTTCCCGGTCGGCGAGGTGGCAGCGATCGGGCGCCAGCTCGGCGTGCCGCTGATCATGGACAACACGGCAGCACCCGTGATCTGTCGGCCGCTCGATCATGGCGCTGCCATCATCGTGCACTCGACCACCAAGTACGTCGGCGGGCACGGCACCTCGATCGGGGGCATCATCGTCGACGGCGGCAACTTCGACTGGGCGGCACATGCCGCGCGCTTCCCCACGCTCAATGAGCCCGATCCCAGCTACCACGGTGCGGTGTGGACCGAGGCGGTGAAGCCGCTGGGGCCCATCGCCTACATCATCCGCGCCCGGGTGGTTCTGCTGCGCGACATCGGCTCATGCATGAGCCCCTTCAACGCCTTCCAGTTCATCCAGGGCCTGGAGACGCTGCCCTTGCGGATGCGCGAGCACTGCCGCAATGCGGCGGAGGTGGCGCTTTATCTGCAGCGCCATCCCCAGGTTGCCCGCGTCATACATCCGGATCTGCATGATGATGCCGAGCAGCGTCGGCGCACCAACACCTATCTCAGAGGTGGCCGAGGTGGCCTTGTCGGGTTCGAACTACAAGGCGGCCGTGAGGCCGGTGCTCGCTTCATCGATGCGCTCAAGATGTTCTATCACGTGGCCAACATCGGCGATGCGCGCTCGCTGGCGATCCATCCAGCCAGCACCACGCATTCCCAGTTGAGTTCCGACGATCAGTTGGCCAGCGGCGTGACCCCCGGCTACGTGCGCCTCTCGGTCGGCATCGAGCACATCGACGACATCATCGCCGATCTCGATCAGGCGCTGGCGATAGCGGCTGAAGAGGTGGCACAGGCGGCCTAACCTTTACTGCCGCACCATGCCAGGGTGCGGCGGTATCGTCTTTGAAAGGTGCGCTGAACGCCCTGCAATTCCCACACACATCGACAACAAACACCCCACGCCGGGTAACCTGGTTGCGCGATGCTCGCGGCCCGGATTCTGATGGCGGGGGATGATTCCTCGGAGACGAGGCTCGTCATTGAACCTCGTAGCGCGGGTTGTCCACAGGCTCGGACTGTTTCATCAAAATACGGAATAATTCTGCGCGGCTGGCGTTGTTTAGATGCACTCAGTCTAGGGAGGGCACATGCCGCACCGGGAGGAAGCGTTCATTCCCGCAAGTCACAGGACGCTTCCTACTCGCGCACTAGCTCCCAGCATCCTTGTTGGCCTGCCGCCACATGGGAGACTTCACTTTGACCCACTCCGGCCGGGAGCCCGCGGCATAGGGCCCGCTCTTTCGCTTGGACACCACGCCTTCCAAAGGATGCTTCATCACCGCCAGCATTAACTCCTCGCCATCCTCAATGCTTGGGGCACTACGGCGGATATGAACTTTTGTAACAGCGAGCTTGAACGAGAGCGACGGCGACAAATTCTTGCGCACAGGAGCAAGCGTGCCTGACGAGCTTGGGAAGTTGCTGGCCGGTCAACTGAGTTTAGTGGCCGTACTGGCAAACGTTCTGATCGACAAGGGCATCGTCACGCGAGAAGAACTGTGTGAGCGGTTTCAGCAGGCGCATGACGCGGCCATGCAATCTTCTGCCGCGCCGCTAGGCGCGCAGATGCTGGCGGAGTTGATCACCTATCTTGAGGGTGCCGATCAGCAGGCAAAGTCCCGGTTGCAGTAGGGCCCCCCTAGCCGATGATTACTTCTTGGCAAAACCAGCCGCCACCCGTGCCCCGACTCCGCGTCGCAGACAAATTCGAGGCTCCTCGCGCCATTGCCGATGGGTGGCTCCTTCTAACCTGGTGGTGTCCCGCACTCAGTGCGTCGACCCACGCCTATTGAGCTGGAAGTCCAGGGCGTCCTGGACGTTGCTGGCCGCCTGGCGCCAATCGCCCCCGCAGACGATCTGGTCTTCCGCATATGAGGTCGCGACCGAGGACAGGCTGCGCGGCGCCTGCTCCAGCGCCGCGATGGACTCGCCCTGATCGGGAAAAGAACCAATGGACAAAGCGAGTGCCTGCAGTTCCTTGAGGACCATCCTGCGGCGTCGCTCGTGCTCGGCCGTGACGTTGCGCACGTCGTGCAGGAGCTGGTGGTCGGCGCGGGTGAGAGCGTCACCCAGTGCATGGAGGAGCTTCTGCTCGCCGCCGGCGAGCTCGTTCACCTGAACGCGCATCTCCTCGATCTGCTGCAGCAGTGTGGTCATTGCGAGCCTCCGTGCGTCTTTGGTTACTCGCCGAATCACGAACTGCCTAAATCATAACATCCGTTTTCCACCTCAGATGCGGGCCGGCTAGCGTGCGGTAACAGCGAGCAGTATCAGTGCCGCCGTCACGCCACAGGACAGGCGAGTGTACGCCTCAACGGAGCGGTGCATCAAACACGCTTTGTCCCTGGGGGAAGAGAAGAGCGTGCCTCAAAAGCGATCGGTGGCGGCGGCGAGGTCGTGGTGCAGCCCTTTGGTGTCACGTTCCCGATCCACACCGACTGGTTCCAGCACATCACTACGCGCTTTCAGGCAACGGGGATCGGTTACGCCGCGATCAACAGCTTCACGTATAAGGATATCCGCGACCCGTGTTGGCTTAACGCTTCTTCGGAAGACGGTTAGCACTCTTCGCCCCACCCGCCGCTCTCTCTGCGGCTTCGATCAGCTCGATCAGCGCCGCGCGGAACTGGTCACGTCGCACGGTACGAACGGCCGAGAGAACTGCTTCCTCGCTCTGGCGGCTGGCAGGATCGGCCGCCGTCAGGGCTTGCTTGCCTGAGGGGGTGAGGCGCACGGCGTAGGTGCGAGCGTCGTCTCGCGACCGCCGTCGCTGAAGCCAACCGCGTTCGAGCATTCGGGGGATCATCTCGGCGACGGTGGAGCGGTCAATGCCCGTTGCTTCGACGATTGCCGTGTGTGACAAGCCTTCCTTGGTGGCAATGGCCCGAAGTACAGCATATTGACGAGCGGTCAGGCCGAGCCTGCTGCCGATGCGGCGCTCAAAGGCATTCTCAGCTATCTGACTGGCACGGTGTAGTAGGTCGAGCGTCGAGAGGTCGCTGAGGCGGGACGGCATTACTTCTCGGTTCTGCATGACGGCTACATGCACGACGGGCGTGAACCGGGGATGAACGCTTGCACCGTGTTTGGATTGTTGCGGAACGGTGCATGGCATGGCGCGTTCGACCCTCGGCAGCCAGCACCAGCTCGCCGTCCATCGTGGCCGACCGACAGGGCAGTTTGGCGATGGCCTCGGCAATCACAGGAAAGCGCTGGGTGAACTCGCGACCGTGGCGACTGTAAAGCGCAACATCCTTTCCGCGCGTCACGGTCTGCAAGCACCAGCCATCGAGCTTGGGCTCGTGCGACCACTTCTCGCCCGTGGGCAGGTGCTTCACAAGTCGAGGGCGGCAGGGCTCGATGAAGGGCAGAGACGCAGGCACAAAGCATAAATTGGCCTTGGCAACCAATTTGACAACGAAATGTTGGATCCGACCGAGTCATAGGACACTATCGGATCAGTCTAGTGATTTCCTCCCCCGTTCCACTAGATGGGTGCCCTGTCCCCCCCATCGAGGGCCCCGAGCATCGCGCACCCCACGCTTACCCAGGCGTGGGGTGTTTGCACTAAAGGTGAGGGCGCCCTGACCTGGCTGGGACAAGGACGCCCTCTTGGACATGCAATCCCTTGGGGGAGCTGTTGCACGCCAATCCCTGACAATGTGCGAGCTGGTGGATTAGTTTTGCTGGCTGCGCGGATGATCCCCTCCAGCATCGAATTTACAGATATCTGACAAACTCCCACAAGCGGTACCGGCCCGTGTCCTTCGATGGAGCAGGCTACGCCTTTGTCTTAGGAACCGCATGCACCCTGCATTTAGCAACAGGGTTGGGCCACAGCCCCAGTGGTGGGAAATGGCAGAGTCCGCCCGCAACGGAATCGTCTTGGCTGACTTTTCCCCGCACGAGAGAGCTCGCCATTTCGCCAGCGTCAGAATAGACCGTCGAGCAGTTTGCCGATGACAATTCCTATGACCAGTTAACGTAATTCATGCCTTTGTCGCCAAAAGATCACAGCACTCCGCAAAGGCGTGGATCAATACGGTGCACTCGGAGTTTCCGTCTGGGGAATAACGGCGTGCAAGGCATTGGACGGTCCGTTGCGTGCGCGCGGATCGCCACTCGTTACTCTTGATCGCGCATGTCGAACTAGCCGCGACAAGCTGGGCACTTCATGTGGTACTCGGCCCCCGACCCCGGTTGATGTGTGGCGCGCCCGTCGCAGCGTGAGCCAGCATACTGCCCGCCACACCACGATCACCGCATAGACCAAACGGTGGAATAGCTCTTGCGTTGCCGGCACGCTATCGTGGGCGACCTGTCGTTGCGGCTCCGGGCGGCGGCAGCGCTATCAGCGCAGGACGACTGAAGGTTACCTGGCGCTGGACATCGCGGTCCTTCGACGTCGTGGCCTTCAGCCTGGATGTTCAGCCTCGATCACCTGGTCGCGAGGAGAGGTGAGGATGGGCGCGGTGACCGTCCGCGCGGCTACTGCAAGCCTGAATTTGTCATACCAGCTGGTGACAGGCGAAGGTTCAGCCGTCGCTGTCGATGAGGTCGTGAACCTTCGGTCGACAAAGACATCACTCGCCGGCATACGCCGATGGTTCGAATGTCCCGGATGCCATCGTCGCAGTCGCATCCTGTACGGGCCTCGTTTCCGCTGCCGGCTCTGCCATGGCCTGTCGTATGAGTCCCAATTCGAGAGCCGTGCCCAGCGCGCCAACCGACGCGCCCGCAAGATCCGGCGGCGGCTCGGCGGCTCCGACTGCCTGATGGTGGAATTCCCGCCCCGGTCGCGCGGCATGCACTGGGCAACCTATCGTCGCCTCGAAGCTCTGGAGGCGGCCGCGGATTATCAGTGGATGGCGGCGGTCGTTGCGCGCTTTGGACGCTCCAAGAATTGCCACAAGCCAAGGAGACGGGACAAATGAAGATCGTGTGTGATCCTGCCGCTGCTTTCTATGGGCCGCAATCCGAACGGCACTGAGGCTCACAACACGCTTGAGCAAAGTCATCGCACGGGGCACGCCTCGCGGCTCTGATTGGCGACCTCGTTGGCTTGGATCGGCTCGACCAGTTCCTTGAGCTTGTGCAGCTGCCGAGCCCGACTTCTACGAGATGCTGTAAGCGGAAACCTGCGGCCCTGAAAAGTGACGCCGTCGCGGGCAGCATGTCGACTCCTCAGCTCTGAGGCAAAGCTGACCCCCCCGGCTCATGAAATGGGCGAGACAACCAACAGATTTCGATTGGTTTGCAGCAAACAATCAAAGCGGACAGTTTGAAAGACTGCCACCAGACATCGCTGCCAGGGCCTCAAATTTGCCCGTACAGACTCAAATGCTCGTTCTGGCTACCAAAGGCTGGACGGAAATTTCGCTCTGCACACGAATCCTGGAGGCCTAGGAGAGATGAGGAGCGGCAGACTTGGCCAACACACTCGTCGACTGGCGTCGAACAGGCATCCTGCATCCGAAGCTGGAAGCAACTCCGGTATCCAGACTTCTGTGGCATTCACCGTGGAGTGACGCTCATGCGTTCTCCCAGGATTATCGTCATCGTGTTTCTTTGCGCCTTGGCTATGACAGGTGGTGTCGCAGTGGCATCGCCAAGCTGCGGCCAGTACACGTACCCGGATGACGGGAAGTGTGTGGATGCGAGAAATAAGGGATCGTCGAAATGGATGCGCAAGCTGGATTGGAATTTCAACTCTAGCCGCTGGTAATACCCGGCCCGACCCACTGGCGGCTCAATGGCCGCGCGCAGGCGGCGCTTCGCATCCGAATGCAACACTGATGGACGATCGTAGCTGAACAGCTGTGCCTGCTACTTCACCAAAGTGACTGGCAAGTTGGTCAGATGGACGACCTTGAGGGCGACGGATCCCATAACGACACTGCCCATCGCACTCCGTCCTTGTGTGCCCATGACGATGCCATCACATCCGAGCTCCTCGGCGCGCTTAGCAATCACCGCTGCCGGATTGCCGACTATGATCTCACTCTGATGTGCAACGCCGGCCGTCTTGGCTGCCGCCACTGCTGGGGCCAGGATGTCTTCACGATGCTGGCGCTGCAGCTGCTCCATGCGCTCCTGCGTGATATAAACTTGGATTCCGCCGTAAACGTTCGGCTCCGGTTGCACAGTCAGCAGATGAAGCTCGATTGGACCGCTCTCTTTGGCAAGCCGTAGTGCATAACCGAGAGCTCGCTGCGCATGATCGGAACCGTCAAAGGCCACTAGAAGCCTGTGCATGGTGGCAAATCCTTCGCAAAAACACCCGTGAGCTCCGGCAATGGCGAATTGGGCATCTCACTCCTTCGATGCAGATTGCCTGCCGCGGGTTCCACTGAGAGCACCGGCTCCCCTATAGGCGCACACGGCGCGCGTTTTCATTGCTTGGCGCGCGCTCGCCATTGCTTGTCGTTAGCGATGTAGCCCTGCTCTCGTAGATATTTAACGCGCTCGGCCGCGACGCGTCTGCAGATGCGTTTCCACTCGTGCTTGGTCAAGTGTGGTTCGCATCCCAGTTCTTCAAGCACTGCTTAAACCGCGCCTCTTCATCGAAGAGGGAGGCTCCACGATACATCGGACCAGCTGCTGGTTGGGCGCCAGATTGGGCAAGCGCTACGCCCGCTGCCATGAGCACGCAGAGCGGTCCGACGCAGATCAGCGCATGCATGATCGATCATCCATGGATACGAGTGAGGAACGACAAACCTCGCGGATACAAGCACCGTGAGAGCAGGCCGAGCGGTGCCAAGTCGAGCTTGCGCATGATTGAGGCTCGGTGCGTCTCGACAGTTTTAATGGTGATATTGAGTAGTCTCGCGATCTGCTTGTTGCTGTGTCCCTGGGCGATCAACCGAACGATGGTCCGTTCGCGGTCGGTCAGGGCTTGCTTGATCCGGCTCTTCTTGCTCAAGAGATTTTCCAGCAGGACCTGCGACGCCCTGTCCGTGAAGAAAGGCTTGTGGGCTGCCAGCGCCTGGATGGCAGAAATCAAATGCTGCTGGGCGTCTGACTTCAGCACGTAACCGCGCGCTCCAACGTTGATCAACTCACGCAACAAGTCCTCGGTGTCGTGCAGGGTGAAGATGAGGACCTCGACGCTTGGCACATGCTGTCGAATTTGGCGCGTGGCCTCGATGCCGTTGAGGACGGGCAGCGCATAGTCGAGGATGGCCACATCGGGCCGGGTGGCGATGGCCTCGGCAACGGCGTCTTTGCCGTTGGTCGCCTCGGCGACCACGCTCCAGCCGGGATAACCTTCAAGGATGCGCCGAGCGCCCGAGCGCACCACCGGATGATCATCAGCAATCAGGATGCGGGTCATGGTCGTCACGAAATTTCGAAGCTATTGGGCTAAGTGGACACGGCCTATCAGCAGGTCGGCTCAGGCTGCGCCTGCATCACCTCGCACATGGTCGCAAGCAGCTCCTGCGCATCGTAGGGTTTTTGCAGAACGGCGTTGGCCTTATTCAGCTGCTTGCCCGAGCCGAGGTAGCCAGTGAGGACGACGACGCGCAGCCGCGCTCATGCAGCTCATCGACAAGGTCGAAGGCCATCTCGCCTTTGAGATTGAGCCCGACAACGGCAAGTTCAGGTTGCTGCTCAGCCGCCAGAGACTCGGCCTCGGCGATGGTACTGATCGGGCCAATCACCACCATATCGATGTCGGTCAGTAACGATGCCAATGCCGTGGCCACGTGCCAACTGTCCTCGACGATGAGCACGCGGACGCCCCGCAACGGATGCCTAGCCTGATCGCTCATAGACGCCTCCGACCGGCGACTGTGCGACAGAACCTGCCGACTTCTGCACTATCTGCGCAGCCTCTGACAGAACACGGTGCGGGCGAGGCCACACACCATCCAACTCCGAACCATTATGATTGTTGCCACCGACTAGGGGTGCCACAACGGCAAACTTGGTCTGATTTCGCACCGTCCAGCGCTGGCGAGCAGGTGTTGCAGTGCGGTGAGGCCGCCGGATCACATCAGCAGGTCAGCATCTGAACGAGCCTAGCGCAGTCTACACGAGGGGCGCGTGACGGCTTGGACCAACCATACACCACACGCTTTTTTCAGTCCTGAACCAAATTGTTGCGCACGGCGTAGCGCATCAATGCCGCCGAGGAGGTGAGGTCGAGCTTGCGCATGATGGTGGAGCGGTGTGTCTCTACCGTTTTGATGCTGACATTGAGGACAGCGGCCGCCTCTTTGTTGCTGTGGCCCTCGGCGACCAGCTGAACCACAACTTGCTCGCGGCCAGTCAGGATGTGCTTGACCTTGTCCGCCTCGGTCAGGAAGTTTTGCAGCAGGACCTGCGACGCCCTGTCAGTGAAGAAGGGCTTGTGCTCGGCCAGCGATTGGACAGCCGAAATCAAATGCTGCGGGGCTCATCAGATTGGACAATCGGGATTAATCTCGCCAAGGGGGTATTCCCGATGCGGCGTCGATGCTGCCGACACGCCGGCGCTCAAGAAGCAGTTCAGGCAGGCAAGGGATCGAACAATTGGATCGAAGTTTAAGGGGTTCCATCGCCCAACGTCAGGAAGTGCACTGATGGGCACCAACACGATCTGGCCAGAACGTGCTTCTAGAGGAGGCGCCAGGTCGTGCAAAATGCTCAGTACCTCACAAGCATATCTGACCACCGCCACGAGGCTTGGGACAGGCTGTTTGGCGCCGCAAGCGAAGGCTTCGAATACTATCTCGCCTGCGAGCATGCCGCTCTACCCACGTTTTCTTTAGGCGCTCTTGGGCTCAGCGATGAGGGAGTGCTCATTGCTGGTGCGCCCGCGTTTGAAGGCGAGTTCCAGCTCGACATGATGCTTGAAGGCGGCGCCCGCCGGGTAGCGCACAAGTTTGCCGAGCGATTTTCGGGCTCGCGCACGTTCAAGATACTAGGCGCAGGCTCCCCCCACGCGGATGAACTTGCCCTGGGTTTCGATCCCGGCCTTGACCACAATCAGCGTTGCCAGGCATTGAGCAGTCTCCTCGACGCCTTGGAATTCCGAGCAGCCGCCCGCGGAATTGGCATGACATTTCTAAAGAACGTCACCGATCGCGACAGCGCCTGGGCCCATGACGTTTTGAAGCGGCGCGGCTATGTGCGCGTCTCCACGCTCCCGGTCGCGAGCCTTGCAGTTCCCGCTTCAGAAGAGGCCTACATCGCAAGTTTGTCCGCCAACATGCGCAGCAATCTTCGGCGCAAGCTGAAGCGAGCCTGTGCGGTGCGTGTCGAAATGCGCGATTTGGTCGAAGGCGTAGAAGAGGAAATCTTCGCCTTACGCGAGGCGACGCGACGCCGAGCGTCCGTGAACTACGACGCTTTCTCCGAACTCTCGCACAATTATTTTCATGAAGTGCTGTCGCGAATGGGTGAGCGCGCGCGGCTGCTCCTGTATTGGCGCGATGACAAGCTCATCAGCTTTGCGTTGGTCCTGCTCGAGCCGGCACGACTGATCGAGAAGTACGATGGCATGTGCTATCCCGATGGCCCTGACAACGGCATCTTTTTCTTGAATTGGATGACGCAGGTGCGCCTCTGCATTGAGCGCGGCATTCCTGTGCTGCACGCTGGTGAAACGACTTATCTCACGAAGGCAAGGCTTGGTTGCAAGCTACACCGGTCCTGGATTTACTTCCGTCATTGCCATGGGATGCTGAACTGGCTGTACTGGGCGATAAGCCGCTTCGTCCGATTTGACAGCACGGACCCAGATTTGCGCAAACTTGGCCCAGCCGCGCCTTACATAGCGCATCTTGATGATCGATCAGCTGATGGTAGCCTTACGGCCCATCGTCGCGCAGCTTATGGCACGCGGCTGCGGACAATGCAGATTTCGGAATAGGGGTGCTTGTGCAGGCCTGCGCCCTTCCCTGGCTGAAGGTCGCCAATGAATTGGGGATGAACGGCTCGTCGCGGTCAAAACGATGGTTGAGATTCGCGACTACAGCTTCGCGGCTCGCCATCACGCCAATATCTCGCGTGTAAACTCCTGCTTGCAAAGCCCTGACAGCAGCTGCCAATTTGTCACCGCTGCAGAAAACGCAACGACCTCGCGCACAGTGATCGGACTCTCGATCTTCAGATCTTTCTGAGCTACCGATTAGTGCACGATCGAATAGACTTGAGTAGAAAACCTATCCATCCTTTCGCGCTTTTCTTGATCACTGAGCCCGCTTTGCACTTTCACAAGTGGACAATAAGCGGTCAGCAGATAGTTGGCGATTTCAGCGCTGTCTGCTTGGGGGTGCCGTCTCTTCAGCTCCGCCGCAATCACGCTGATGGCATTTTCCTGTTCTGGACCGCTCAACGCGGCGGAAGCACGGGCCACGTCAGCAGCAGTTTCCTCTATCGCCATCCGCGTCGTTCGTGGCTGGGCTTCGGGACAGATAAATGCCGCAGTGGAGTTTTGCGGCCGCGCAATCCACGAGTAGAGCGCACTCAGGCCCATAACTCCTACGACAAGCGCCGCGACCGCTAGCTTGGTGGTCATCATCGTATGGTGTCACTTCGCATGAGATTGGCAACGGCCTGCGTGGCGAGAGCTGCCGCCAACCGACCGAGTTCGAGCGCACTAAAAACCGCCGCCAGGTCTTTCGATAGTCATAGGTCGGCACTTCACCTGATCGCCCTCGGAAAGATCTCCGGTCGGTTGCGTTACGAAATTCGTGGCGCCAGTCTTCCGGCATTCGATCAAACTCTCATGCGGTTGGTGGCTCCGCAGTGTCGACGGAGCCACCAGTCGACAAGAGCCAGCTCTCGCCGAACTTCCGCGCCTTACTTGCGCGAATACTCGAAGCGGGGCATGGCCCGAATCGAGTCTTTGGTCGCGCCCGTGAGGATCATTTTGTCTCCTGTCAGTTTGATCTGATTGACTGGGATGATCACATCGTGCTCGCCAATACCGAGAAAACCACCTACGCCAAGGACCACATAGGAGACGGCGCGATCCCGCGAAAGAATCAGGTCTTCAGCGCGGCCAACCACTTCGTTTTTGTCGCTGTACACGTCCTTGCCGAGCACATGACGTTTTGCGCTCACTCCATTGATGACGTCTTTGAGTTCAATCTCGGTGATGCCGAGTGTTGTGGTACCCGACACCTGCGCTGCCACAAAACCCGCGGGTGCCAACAGTGCCATCGTGAGAATTGCAGAGCAGAGCGCTGGTTTCATCGATGTCATTTCTTGGAACCTAAGCATTGCATGCTCTCCACAAGTCGGGGCAGCCCGATTGCCGACCCGGCGCCAGGTATTGCGGAGGGCTTCACGTGGGTCCATCGGTGCAACTGCTGACTTCCATGCGAGCAACTGTTGAGGTGCCGCTCAGTGAGATTCACGCCGACCGTGAACGTTGGGGCGACCACCGAGCGCGCAGTGGTTGTCCCGATTCGCCCGGGCGAGAGAGCATCGACGGCAAGCGCAATCGATCTCTCCCAGAACCGCTTCTTAGCGCTCGTTCCATTCGTAGGTGCGCTTCGTAATGTCTTCGGCGGAGCGCGCACGTTCATGTGCGATGACGCAGTGCACGGTGGAAAACAATTCGAGTCCGAATGGAGTTTCGAGTCCTTCTACGAGGGTCGCCTCCCCGACGTGCAGGTACTAGGCCTGAACGATATTGTTGCGTACGGCGTAGCGCACCAGGGCCGCCATTGATGTAACGCCTAGCTTGCGCATAGCCGAGGCCCGGTATGCCTCGACGGTATTGATGCTGGTGCTGAGCACAGCGGCGATCCGCTTGTTGCTGTGCCCTTCTGCCACCAATTGCACGACATTGCGCTCGCGTGACGAAAGGAGCTGTCCCGCCATGGTCAGGAATGTTTCGAGCAGAGCCGCAAGAGCACTGTCGGTGAAGTAGGGCTTGTGTGCCGCCAGCGACTGGACGGCTGAAATCAAATGCTCCCCAGCGTCTGACTTCAACACATAGCCGCGCGCTCCGGCCTTCAACAGATCACGCAACAGGTTCTCGTCGTCGTGCATCGTGAAGATGAGGACCTCGACGCTTGGCACGCGCAGTCGGATTTGGCGCGTCGCTTGAACGCCGTTGATGAGAGGTAGCGAGTGGTCGAGGATGGCCACATCCGGCGTGGTGGCGATGGCCTTGGCGATGGCGTCTTTGCCGTCGGCGGCTTCGGCAACGACGGTCCAGCCAGCATGATCCTCAATGATGCTCCGGACACCCGAGCGCACCACGTCATGGTCGTCAGCTATCAAGATACGGGTCATGCTTTGCGCTCAACGTGAACTCCCGCCAATTCCAAGCGGCCTCACGGCAGGCGGGAAAATCTCGTTCCAATCATCTTTCATGCTGACCACCGTCCAACGGTTCTGGGCGGCGGCATCGAGCGCCAGGTCCAGCTTGCCAACGTGAGAGTGGCGGTCATAGGCATACTCGCGGTCGGCGTCGGTGTGATGGACGATGAGCCCAAGCCGGCGCCGATCACCAGCCAGCGTTGTCCATTGCAGCATCTCGAGATCGCCGTCCGAATTGCCAAAGGCGGCGATGGGACGCCGGCCGATGTGCTCGTTGATGCCAACCGGTTTGCCGGCCTTGTCGTCTATGAAGTTCACTTGCGCCAGGCGGAACAGCTCCGGCCTGCCGTCGCGCATCTCGAACTTCGTCTTGATGCTCGATCCCACGACGCGCTCGGGCGGAACGCCGTAGACCCGTTCGGTCCACGGTCGCATGAACTCGATGCCGCCGCCGGAGACGATGAAGGTCTGGAATTGGTTGGCGCGCAAATAGTCAAGAACTTCGAGCATGGGCTGATAGACCAGCTCCGTGTAGGGTCGCTTGAAACGGGGATGCTGCGCGGTGGCCAGCCAATCTGTGACAACCTTTTCGAACTCCGCTGTGGTCATGTCGGCGTGGGTCGCCAGCACCAATTCGAGCAAGCCGCGCTCACCCGATTCCATCACGGTCTTCATGTCCCGCTCGAGGACCGCCTTGAAGGGCTGCTTGGTTTTCCACTCGGGATGTCCGGGCGCCATAGCCACGACGCGATCGAGGGCAAAGGCAAGCTGCGTATACATGGGCTGCTCGACCCACAACGTGCCATCGTTGTCGAAGGTGGCGACACGTTCTGATGGCTGGACGAAATCGGCCGAACCCTCGCGCGTCACAACCCCGACAAAATCCAAAATCGACTGCTTGGCGCGGCCGCCATTCCAAGACGGCAGGGGATCGGTGGCTTGTGTCTGTGCCGAGACGCGCCATGGCAGTACGTGCAGAGCCGGCAGTGCTGAGAGAGCCGAAACGACAAAGCGTCGATCGATACGCCAGCGTTTCATTTGCTTGATCTCCGTCGGTGCCGAAGAGAACAGGGAGCAGCGCGCGCTGTTCGTGGCAATCCGTTGGAACCCGCGTTTCGTCTTGCGCCAAACCCGCGAGGCTCTGTGGAACACCCAGGGAGCAGCGCGCGCTGTTCGTGGCAATCCGTTGGAACCCGCGTTTCGTCTTGCGCCAAACCCGCGAGGCTCTGTGGAACACCTCTGAGTGCTGGCCTGGGAAAACTGCGCGCAACAAGCATGTCCACTCGCCGCAGCATTGCGTCAGCTCGCGGGGCTGCGTGGTCCACGGTGCTATTTCTTGGTAAAGCCAACGGTGCGCGAACATCCAGCGCAAATGCAGGGTAGTCACCGATAGGCACGCGGCAGTTCGACTGCCAGGAATGCGAGCCTGGCCTGGCGCTCGGGAGACAACATGCGGCCGCACCAGCTCGCATTCCGCATATGGTTCGCAGGGCTGCTCATCAGCTCATTTGCCGCTGGTGTCTCTGCGCAAGACATGCGGCCGGCCCTGCTGTGCGCCACCCATGCGGGATTGCCGGAACATGACGCTGCCGGCATGGCGTTCATCCCCGCCGGCATCTACAGCATGGGATCGGATCGGCACCGACCAGAGGAACGCTATCGGCATAGCGTCCGCATCGATGGTTTTTGGATCGACCGTCACGAAGTGACCAACGCGCAGTTTGCGAAGTTTGTGGCAGCAACGGGTTACGTCACCCTGGCCGAACGAGGCGGTGATCCCAAGATCCACGCCAACATGCCCAAGGAGCTCCTGGCACCAGGCTCGGTCGCGTTCATCATGCCCACAGACGTAAAACGTGGCGGCAGCATTACCCAGTGGTTCCAATACATACCCAACGCCAACTGGCGCCAACCCGAAGGACCCGGCAGTTCGATCGAGGACCGGGCCAACCATCCGGTGGTCCATGTTGCCTACGAGGACGCGCTCGCATACGCACGCTGGCTCGGCCGCAGACTCCCGACCGAAGCGCAATGGGAATACGCGGCGCGCGGTGGGCGCGATGGCGAGGACGACTGGAGCAGCGCCTTCGATGCGGATGGCAAGCCGGTCGCCAACACCTGGCAGGGCATCTTTCCCGTCATCAATGCCCAGGAGGATGGCTACGCCGGCACTGCACCTGTCGGATGCTTCAAGCCGAACGGATATGGCCTCTACGATATGATCGGCAATGTCTGGGAGTGGACGAGCGATTGGTATCGACCCGGCCACACACCTGACCCGGCCATCGAGCCCGAAGGCCCGAGCTTGACCAACGTTCGCCTCGCACCGAGACAGCTGCCCAGCAAAGTCATCAAGGGTGGGTCCTTCTTGTGCGCTTCCAACTACTGTGCGCGATATCGGCCGGCTGCACGCCAGCCGCAGGAAGTGGACTTGAGCGCCGCACACATCGGTTTTCGAACCGTGCTCGACGGCGCGAAGCAAAGCCGGGCCACAAAAGCTGAATAGCCACGCGACGGGCACGTCAGCGCAACCCACTCGACGTTTCGGGCCGAACAGTCTCAGTTCCCACA
>CAWEBE010000007.1:0-30541 GCA_963806735.1 uncultured Alphaproteobacteria bacterium
TTGCCAGCCGGCGCACGATCGCCACCAGGCCGGCAACGTCGGCCGCACCGTGCCGGACCAGCGAGTACCGGTAACCTCCTGTACTATTTGCCAGCATACACCCTATCCCCGTTCTTTTCAGATACCGCCCCTCTATCTCGCGCCGTGGGCGGAGCCTATCGGGGTTTTCACCGATTTTCCGGTAGCCAGATTGGGGAAGGTCCGAATTGCGTTGAATCAATGCCGGTTCGCCAGATAGTCGACCAACTACGCAAGTTCATGCAAATAGGAGCTTCCCATGGCGACAACCGACATCACAAAACCCACCGAGAAATCCGTTTCCCGGCCAAGAGACCTGTTCGCGACCATGCGCGACGAGATGGAGCGCGTGTTCGACCAGTTCGAGCGCGGTCTCCCCAACTGGCCGCGGCTCTTCCATCGCGGAAACAGCGAGGGAGCCATTGTTATTCCCGAGCTCGACGTGCGCGAGAATACCAACGCAATCACCATCGAAGCCGAGTTGCCGGGCGTGGACAAGAAGGATGTGAGCGTCACCGTGCAAACGGCATGCTCACCATCAAGGGCGAGAAGAAGCAGCAAAAAGAAGAGAAGGCCGAAAACTACTACCTCGCGGAGCGCAGCTACGGCGCCTTCGAACGCTCGTTGCGCCTGCCGGACAGCATCGACGACACCAAGGTCGAGGCCAAGTTCGACAAGGGCGTGCTCAAGGTAACGGCAGCAAAGAAGCCCGAAGCCGTGAAGGCGGAACGCAAGATCGAGATCAAGAAGGCTTGAACGGGAACGCTCACGGCATTGCTGCCTGCGGGCAGTGGCATGAGTGGCCAAGCGAGGGTCGCTTCCCGCAGCGGCCCTCTGACCTGTTAGGAGACCGACATGACCGCGCGTTCCGACGCGACCCTAACCGTTCGTGTTCCTCAACAGCTGGACACCTTTTCTCGCCGGGACGTCGTGTTTGGATCCATCAGGCTCATTAAGGATTTTGACGGCCGCCCCTCTGTAACCGTGGGCCCAGATCAGCCAGTTACGACATCGTAGAACGTGGGTCGAGGATTGCCTTCGAAGATTGCTTGCACTCTCTGCCGGAAGTCTGCCTGCGTGGAACTGGTATGCATGGCCATGAACGTCTCGTAGCTCTCGTGCTCCACGATCGCGACATAGTTGCCGCCCTCTCGTGGCTGCAACAAAATCCGACGGATGAAACCGGGGTGCTTGGCGTAAGCCCGGTTCGAATCCTCGAACCACTGGAGGGTGACGATTTTCGTTTCTCGGTTCTGCGTATTCTGAATTAGGAAGACCATCAAGAATGTGACGATCGTCGTACCGGTGTTGATGAAGAGCTGCCAGGTGTCGGAGTATTTGAAAAAGGGACCCGTCACGCCCATACGGCGATTGTGAGTAGCGCGAGCAGGAAGGCCCAAGGCGACCCAACGGCATGTGCGGTGCGCTCTGCCAGCCGGCGGAACGAGTCTCTCATGTCTCACCTCCACATGGTTTCCGCGAATGCCTCTTCATCGCAAGGGGAACTGGCCTGCACCCGTGGGGCTCATGGAGGGCGGCAGCTCCGTTGGTGTCGCTGTACGCTATCGCGATGCGGTCTCTCGCGGCTACGGTATCTGTCGGCGGGAGGCTGTGCCGCGCGTGGTCGATCAAGGGGCGGGTTAACGAGCAAGTTTCACGCGGTTGTCGACGGCAATGGACTCCAAGTGCGTTTGAAAACTACGTCCGGTAACGCGCATGGCAATCGGTTGTTCGGCTGTTCTGACCGGTGTGAAGCCACGATCAAATGCAGCTCGCGGACCGTGGCTATAAAGCAGACTGGATCAGGCACTCGTCAACGAACAAGTTGTCCCGTACGGAAGCGTAACTGCGTCCATACGGGACGATCGCAGTCTAGTGTGAGAATAGCGTCGGTACGGTCATGTGCCGGGCGATACGGCGGGTGGTGCCGCCGAACACCAGCTCACGCATGCGGGAATGGCCGTAGGCACCCATCACCAGAAGATCGGCATCGAGGTCGGCCAGACGGTTGAGAATTTCGTCGCCCACACTGATATCGGGTGCGATCGAGGTGCGTATGGTCGGCTTGATGCCATGTCGCGCCAGCGCGGCTGCGATCGAGGTGTCAGGTGCGAGAGCAGGCTGCTCGTCTCCTTTTGCCCTGATTTCCAGGATGTGCACGTTGTCCGCTCCCTGCAGAAGCGGAAGCGCGTCGAACACGGCGCGCGCTGACTCGCGGCCAGCCTTCCACGCGACCACAACATTGCGTCCGATCTTGGGATGGCGGCCGGCATAGGGGATCACGAGCACCGGACGGCCGCTCTCGAGCGCGAGGCGCTCGGGAAAGTCGAGCAGAGGCGACAAATCCCAGTCAGGATCGGTCTGGCCGGCGATGATCAAATCGGCAGCGCGACCATAGTCCATGACGACTGGCGCCAGATCGACGTGAGGCACTTTGAGAAGTTTCCATTCCGGCACGAAAGAACCTCCCGCGGTGAGGCGCGAGAAGATTGCTGCGATCGCGTCGCTGTTGGCGTGCTCGTCTGCAACAATCCGTCCGAGCACTTTTGACGCAAAGGGCATCGGAACGGGGGGAGCAGGCATGCTGGCATAAGCGTGCAGGCCAATGAGGTGGGAGTTGTAGCGGGTAGCCAAGTCAATAGCGGGCTCCAGCAGGGCCTCGGCACGACGTTTGTCGTTCAAGTGGACCAGTATAGTTCTGTAGGACATAGGGAGCTGCTCCTTCGGAAATCAGCCTCAAGAATGTCGGATGGCAACCTCGCCTTCATTGATCAGGATCAAGCAGCGCTCCACGGAAGCGGCATTGCTCTCGCGCGCACAAGCTTGTCCGGCCTCGGAGGAGAATTCGTAGAGTGGAGCGACGTGGCTGATGCGGCAGGAATGTTCCGCGCTTCACCCAAGCAGCATTCGCGCCTCTATCGCTGCTCGCTCGGGCTCAGTCTCTGGTGCGCTCAGCGGCAGATGAGCACTGGAAGCGTGCTGTGCGTCAGCACCCGAACAGCCTCGCTGCCAAGCAGCAGCCTGCCCAGACCGCGGCGTCCGTGTGAGGCCATGACGATCAGGTCACATCCGCTTTCCTTCGCGGTCGCCAGGATGCCGTCGGCGGGGTATTGATCCTTCGCATGCACGACAGCGCAGGTGACGCCACTCGCCTTGGCCAAATCGGTGACGGCCGACAGAATGCGCGCCGCGTTGTCTGCCGTGGCCTTTTCATATTCAGCGAGCGGGAATCCGAACGCCAGCTCACCGGTGACGACGGCCGTCCAGGGCTCCGTCACGGTGACCACGGTGACCTTTGACTTCAGATGCTTTGCCAGCTCAAGACCGGTCGTAACGGCTTTGCCGGCAAGGTCTGAGCCATCGGTGGCAATCAGGAGGTGCTTGTACATTGGATTTTCTCGCCAGTGTCTCAGTACGAAACCTAAGCAGCTTTGGATGGCGTCTGTGCCCCAGCCGCCGCATCCTCGATCGTGCGCTGGGCAGCTGTCATGCCGGAGCTGATGATGTCGCCGGTGAGCTTGGCCATGATGCCATACTCATGTGCGTAGTCATCCGCTGCTTTCTGCCAGAACTTGGCATAGGCATTCCACACAGCGTCAGGCGCCCTCGCATTGGCAAGCCGCTGCGCTAGGCCCAAGTCCTCCTTGATGCGCCGACTTACAAAGTCCTGCCATTCCTCGCTGAATGCGACACAGTTCTCCTGCAGTTTCGCGTTCCAGTCGGTGGTGCTGGCCATGGCGGGACCCCACCAATTCCATGCAGTAGCCCATGATGGGTCAGCATCCTCGGCGTAGCGCCTTTGATTGCCTTTTGATGGCTCGCGCATAACTCTTTGCTCCTTTGCGCCCTCGTAGCGATTTACGAAGCGACAAACTTGGGGAAGAGCCCGACCTTATCGTCAACTTTCTCGACCCCGGGTACGCCCTCCACGAGCACCTTGAGCGCCCGACGTTGATCATTGGAGTCGACAAGGCCGTAGAGCTCGACGACCCCGTCATTCACGATAACGTTGACGAGGGCTGATTTGAGCCACGCCTGCGTTTTGATCTGATCCGAAATCGCCTTCTGCAATTGTCCCGCCTGAGACCTTGCGGCCGGCCCGGATATCGTGACCTCCGCCAGTTTGCGTACCAGATCGGCACGACTGATCATGCCCACGAGCTTGCCATCCTCCATGACGGGCACTTGGCGTATGCGATGCGTATCCAGAATTTCCGCGACTTCGGCAAGGCTGGCGCTTTTTCCCACGGAGACGACAAATCGGGCCATTATGTCCTGCGCCCGCAGCCCATGGCTCTTGACGAAGTCGCGGGCCTTGCTGTCGGCGTCTGCGAACATCTCGAGCCACCATTTCCGTCGCTTCTCGGTGCCGGTTTCGCTGCGATGGCCCAGATCGGTCTGGCTGACGATCCCTACAACTCGATTGTCTTTCGAGACAACAGGGACAGCGCTGATGCGATGGCGCACGAGCACTGTGGCGATTTCGGCGACTGTGGTCTCGGGCCCCACCGTCACGACATCTTTCGTCATGGCGTCCTGCGCATTCATGGTAACACCTCCGAAGCTGAAACTATGGCAGCATCGGTCTCGCGCTTCTCGTCCGCTTTGATTTCGGTCAATTCGGCGGCGCCGGCGGGCGAGCACTGAAGCAACGGCAGCAGGTGTGGTCGCACATGGCAAGCGAAGACGCGCAGACCAAGTCCACGAGCTATCTGCTCCCAGTCGAGGACACGCAGTTCCTGCTGCGGGATGAGATGAGGGCAACTCGCTTTGCCCTCGAATATGCCAAGGCCG
Organism: uncultured Alphaproteobacteria bacterium; assembly: GCA_963806735.1. Lineage (GTDB taxonomy): Bacteria > Pseudomonadota > Alphaproteobacteria > Rhizobiales > Hyphomicrobiaceae > CADEFX01. Next base: position 4,813 of record CAWEBE010000007.1, read on the forward strand.
AGCTCTCTCTGCGCGACTGGGGCATCCGTTCCACGATCATCGTTTTTGGCGGATCGCGCATTCCCTCTCCGGAACAGGCGGAGCTGGCGGCGAACGCCGCTCGGAGCATGGCAGAGACGGAAACTGCGGAACGCTTAGTGAGACTGTCCAAATACTACCAAACCGCGCGTGAGTTCGGCCGTATTGCTTCACAGCGGGGTGGCGCCTTCGCACCGAAGAACAGATGGCGCGATAATGTGATCGCCACGGGCGGAGGTCCCGGCATCATGGAAGCTGCAAACCGGGGCGCCTCTGAGGCAGGGGCGCCGAGCATTGGCTTCAACATCACGTTGCCGGTCGAGCAAAAACCCAATCCTTACATTACACCAGAGCTTTGCTTCAGGTTCCATTACTTCGCCATGCGCAAGATGCATCTGGCGATGCGCGCCAATGCCCTGGCCATCTTTCCCGGCGGCTTCGGTACGATGGATGAATTGTTCGAGCTCCTGACCCTGCAGCAAACACGCAAAGCGCCGCCGGCACCTGTCGTCTTGTTCGGTGAGGAGTACTGGCGCAGGATCGTGAATTTCGAGGCCCTCGCAGAAGAGGGCATGATCTCGACTGCCGATTTGAAGCTTTTCGAGTTTGCCGACACCGCCGAGGATGGATGGGCGGCGCTCGTTCGGCGCGGCTTGCGGGCTCGCAAGTAACCCTGACGGTCGGAGACGCGAACTTATTGACGGCGTGCGGACACGGGACTCAGTAACCACCCTTTGTTGGCCGTCAGATAGCCGACTGCCCGCAACGCTGGCCGTCTACCTTCACAGAGACGAGTTGACGTGCATCAAGGCCAGATGCGCCCAACGGGCGCGATACTTAAATAATTCGATCAGGGAGCAACTATCATGAGCATCCCCGCGACTATCGCCCATGCCGTGCAACAGGCGCAGGAGTGGTTGAAGGAGTTGCGCGACTACGGCGATCTTGCAGACGAGCAAACCGCTTACAGCGTCTTGCGAGCTGTCCTGCACCAACTCCGTGACCGGCTGACACATGATGAGGCCGCCGACCTCGGTGCCCAGCTACCGCTGGTTGTCCGCGGGATCTACTTCGAGGGCTACAGGCCGAGCCATGTACCTGAGAAGGTCCGCTCCAAGCAGGACTTTCTCGATGGCGTCGCTGCCAAACTTCAGCCGCACCGCATCGCTCCCGAGCCTGCTGTGCGTGACGTCTTTGCGATACTCGCGCAGCATTGTGATCTCGGTGAGACTGCCGACGTGATCGACCAGCTCCCCAAGGAGATCAAGGGGCTGTGGCCAGAAGGCGCGCGCAGTTTCAAGCAAAGGCCCAGCTGAGGCCGGCAGTGCATGCACTTCCTCGCCTTTAAGCCCAGGGTCGACAGGTATGGAGATTGCTGGTGCCGCTGGTGAGCAGGTTTCGGCAAGTCGCTGCGGCGTACCTCGCCGTCGGCTGCATTGTTACGACCGCCCTGGCTGCCACGCCTTTCGATGGCCTCGTTGGCGCGTGGTCGGGATCGGGCCAGATCAGATATGAGGACGGTCAGTCCGAAGGCGTCAGATGCACGGCCTACTACTCCGAAAGCAACCAGCGGCTCCGGCTTGCAATACGATGCAAGAGCGCCAGCAATGAGATTGAGATCCGCGGTCAGCTTGCGCAGCGAGCCGATAAGATCACCGGAACATGGGAGGAGCGCACTTTCAACGTGTCCGGCGATGCTACGGGTCACATGACACCCGGCCGTATGAGCCTGTCGATCACAGGCGGGGCTTTTTCAGGAGCGATGTCCGTCGCCTATGCCGGCTCGAAGCAGGTGGTATCAATCTCCATCCAGGGAATATCGATGAAAAGCGTCAGCATCACTCTGGTGAGAAGCTAGGCTCCTCCTTCCCGATCGCTGCCTGTGTTTGTCTTGCTCGTTGTGCTCGCCCGCTGGCACTCTCTATCTTTGATACAGATGACGCAAAGCGATACGCCACCTCGTGGCCACCCGCCGGCTCCCCTCATGGGTGCGCCCGGCGGCCTATTGGAGCCAACAACGAGAGGCGCCCGTAAAGTCTGTCGCCGGCGCGAGCACCTAACTCGGCCGCGTCCTCTCTGCATCGATCTTTGTCCCTGACGCACGCCACCTCTACGGGGCCCGGCGTTACGATCGGAGTGGCTCGGCATCTACGTGCTTGTCGCGCAGCCGTTGCGCGGGCGGAAATGCTATGCTGCCTTTGGCCTTCTCGCCGCCGGTTTGATGGCGCTATCGGCGGCTTCCTTTGCCGAGCTGGCGGGGCGCTTCCCCGTCACCCGCGGGTGAGGCAGCCTATGCCCGCGAGGCCTTTCAAATTCGGACTGGTTTGCGACTGTCGGTAGGCCTTGCTTGTCGTCGCAATTGCCATCATCTCCGCGGTGGCTGATCAGCGTCGGCAGCGCCGGATATCTGGCCGTCTTTCTGTCGCTCCCCGCGCCTGTACTCATTACCGCAGTTGGTGCTGGCAATGGGCGCGATCGTTGTCTGGGGTGTCAAGGAGTCCGTGACCTTTGCGGCCACGATGACCGTGATCGAGATCGGCGGTCTGCTTGTCCTCATCCTGGCGGAATTTCGTATTCAAAACCGAGATCGTCACGCGACGTGCCGGAGATCAAAGTTGCGGTACGTACGCCAGTCCGGTTGTTCTCGCAGGCCACGAAATCTGCAAACAGCCGACCTAGCACCTTGATGCCTCGACGCGAAGCGGCACGGGAAAACGCGTCCAGTATCTTGACGCCTGAAGTTGCGACGCCTACTCGACGATGAGTTTTAGAAGGGTCTAACAGCGTGATGCTTGCTCGCCTCGCTTCGCTCGTGAATGCGGGAAAACGTCGTTTCCAGGATCTGTCGGAGCAAGAAATCCTCGCCCTCGCGATCTCGTCAGAGGAGGAGGATGGCCGCATCTATGCCGCCTATGCCACCAGACTTCGCAAGGAATACCCCGCCACAGCCTCCGTTTTTGATGGCATGGCGGCAGAAGAAGATGACCATCGCCGGAGGCTGATCGAACTTTATCAGCAGCGTTTCGGCGACTTCGTCGTACCGCTGCGGCGCGAGCATGTGGCAGACTTCTATACGCGGCGACCGGTCTGGTTGGTGGAGAACCTGGGCCTCGAGCGTATCCGCCAAGAGGCGGCGGACATGGAGCGCCAAGCCCAGGACTTTTATGTTGCGGCGGCAGGCCGATCGACTGACGCCGACATCCGCAAGCTGTTGGGCGATTTGGCCGCCGCCGAAGCCGGTCATCAAGTGACGGCGAACAGGCTCGCCGAACACAATCTCGGCGACGAGGAACGTCGTGGCGAAGACCTCGCATCGCGTCGGCAGTTCATCCTCACATGGGTTCAGCCTGGACTGGCCGGACTAATGGATGGCTCGGTCTCGACCCTCGCGCCGATCTTCGCGACCGCGTTCGCAACGCAAAACACTTGGACGACGTTTCTGGTCGGCCTTTCGGCATCAGTCGGGGCCGGCATCTCGATGGGATTCACAGAAGCGGCGCATGATGACGGCAAGCTGTCTGGCAGAGGATCGCCCTGGAAGCGGGGATTGGCCTCAGGCCTCATGACCGCCATCGGTGGTCTCGGCCACGCCTTGCCGTATCTCATCCCGTCCTTTTGGACGGCCACCGTCATTGCCCTGATCGTGGTCTTCGTCGAGCTGTGGGCCATCGTGTGGATTCAAAATCGCTATATGGAAACGCCCTTCTTGCGAGCCGCCTTTCAAGTCGTTCTTGGCGGCGGCCTTGTCCTGGCGGCAGGCATATTGATAGGCGGAGCGTAAAGCTCTTGTAGCTTGTCCGTCGCGCCGACACAGTGGCCATATCGAGGAAGCCGGACCCTGAGACGCAAGCCGCACCCTCAATGGATACTTGGTGCCGAAAGCCGCACAGATCGGGTGGGCGGCACCAGACTTGCGAACGGAACCGACAGGCGGAATGAGCTGCCTCTGGTCGTCGATGTGACGTGCAACTGGCCCCCGAGTTGACCGGCCAGCCCTGATACCAGGTCTTTCCCCATTCCCGTGGCTTCTTGCGTTCGTGGACAAAAGCCCACTCCATCGTCTTCCACGCAAAGCCTCAATTCATCTTTGAAGGCTTCGAAGGCGACCCGGATTCGGCCCGGCCGGCCATGGGGGAAGGCATGCTTGATTGCGTTCGTGACAAGCTCATTGACGATTAGACCAAGCGGAGTTGCCTGATCCATACTGATTGGAAGGCCGTCGGCCTTGCATTCGATCGAAACCGGCCGCTCGCGCGCTACCGAGGCCCTGAGATCATTACACAGCTCGCCAAAGAACTCCTCACTGTCCAACAATGCCTCTTGATCACCAGCCCGCAGCCGGGCATGCACCCGACCCATTACCTTGATCTGCTCAATGGCCTCATCCAAAGCAGCTCGCGCACTGGAATCCTTGACGGAGAGAGACTTCAAGGTGATCAAGGCCGCAATGGCGGCAAAGTTATTGGCGACACCATGCGCCAGCTCAGAAACAAGAAGTGCCTTTTTTTCCTCCGCTCGCTTGAGGGACGCGTTCAGCGCGTCACAGTAGCGCGCAAAGGCGAACACGCAGGCGGTTGCCAGGATGGCGTAGACCTGAACCTTTACGAGGTCTGCGGCATGATGGAGCGCAAAAGAGCCGTTCGGTTCAAAGAAGCGAATTGAAAGAACCGTGGTCATCGCTACTCCAACGAATCCCGTGGTTGTCCCGAAGGCGAACGTCGCGCCGAGCACTACTAAGAAGAAGAGCAGGAAGGGTTCACCTGGTATGTCCCGCTCCAGGGGAATTTGAAGCAGATATGTTGCGACAACCGCGACCCCAGCCATCGTGATGCGGGTCCACAACGACCAGCGTTGGACTGCTTCAACTCTTCGCAGCATCTGAAGGGTGCTCCTCGAAGTGCTCCCAAGCGCGAGCGCAGCAGAAGGCGGCTCTGTTAGCTGCTCTTGGCAACGATCGCACAGAGAGCCGCCATGAGTTCCGCTGCGTCGAAAGGCTTCTGCAAGTGGGTTAGCGGTCGACCCCGTGAAGTGTCGGGTAGGGCATAGCCGGACATGACAACGACCTCGACACCCTGCTCCCGCAGCTCGTCGATGAGGTCCCATGCCATCTCGCCTCTCAGGTTGACATCGACCAGGGCTGCCAGAGGTCTTTGGGCAGCAAGAAGACGCCTTGCCTCCACCATGGTCGCGGCCGGACCCAACACATTCATCCCTAGCTGCTCGAGCACTCCCTTCATGGCTTTGGCAACGTGCCAGGCATCCTCGACAACGAGAACGGACACGGCCCTTAGGATGCTCGGATCGCATAAGGGATCTGGCGCCACGGTCGCCAATCCTACGGGCCCGTCTGAATACATCCCGTTGAGCTTGCTAGCCATGTACCCCTCCGATCAATACCGCCGCATGACCTCTGGTTGGTGCCGAACCAGCCCCATTCACGTTGCGGCTTGGTTGCGGGGACCTGATCGCCCACGTGGCAGGGATCTCGAGCCGGCAACACACGCCCGTGCCCAAAAACTCGCAGTCGGTCTTACCGCCAAGCTCATAGGGGATCAGGTCGTTGATAACGCTGGTTCCGTATCCGAATTTGCCTGGAGCTTTGACGGCGGGACCGCCGGCCTCCAGCCACCTAATCACGAGCCCATCGCCGGTGCCCTGGTTCTGCGACCAAGACCATTGCACCGATACCCGGCCGGTGCGGACCGACAGCGCACCATACTTGGCGGCGTTGGTGGCCAGCTCGTGAAACACCATCGCCACCGCCTGGCCTGCCTCCGGCGTCAGGAGCACATCGGGCCCATTGATGCGCGTGTTGCCGTGTGCGGCATAGGGTGCAAGCTGGCACCTGAGCAGCTCGTCCAACGGCAAGCCCCGCCATCGACGGTTGCTCAGAAGCTCGTGTGTCGACGCAAGAGCCCGGATACGCGCATCGAGAGCAGCCACGAAATGCTGCATCGAACTGCTGGCCTCCAATGTGTTGGCGGCGACGGCAGCGACGGTCGCGAGCACGTTCTTGACGCGATGATCGAGCTCGGCAATCAGGACCCGTTGGTGGTCGTCGGCACGCCGACGCTCGGTGACATCGATATTGAGCCCAATCACCCGCTGCGGTTGGTTGTCTGCATCATACGATATGAAGCTGCGTGACTCGATCCAGCGCACCTCGCCCCCAGGACGAACGATGCGATACTCAATGCCGTATTCCTCCCGACGTTCGCGGAAAGCTTGCTTTCTCACGCCCTCGATCCAAGGTAGGTCCTCTGGATGAGTTCGGGCCCGCCATTCACGGCGCGTCGTCTCCGTCGTCCCCTCTGGCAGACCATGAAGGGCGGCATAGCCCTCGGAAACCTGCATTGCCTCTCCACCGAGATCATAGGCGTAGCTGCCAACACCAGCGGCCTTTTCCGCAAGCGAGAGCTGCATGTTGCGCTCGTCCAGGGCCCGTTCCGCTTGCTTGCGGTCCGTGACATCGATGTTCGCGCCGACCAGCCGTGGCCCTGACTTCGCGATCGTAGGAAATGACGCTGCGCGACTCGATCCAGCGCACCTTGCCGTCGGGGCGGATAATTCGATAGTCGCAATGGTGCTCGCGCCGCCGGGCCGCAAGAGTTCGCCCGAAATCCGCTTCGAGACGAGGCAAGTCACCTGGGTGAACTCTGGCGCGCCAATCGGCGCGGGGATTTTCTTCGGTGCCCTCGGGCAGACCGTGGATAGCTGCATAGCCGGACGAGATTGTCATGCAGCCCGAGACGATATCGAACGCAAAGGTGCCGACCAGCACGATCTTCCCGGCGAGGTCGAGCTGCATATTGCGCTCAGCCAAGGCCAGCTCGGCTGCTTTGCGCTCGCTGATATCAAGCGTCAAGTTTATGACGCCGACCACAGCGCCAGCTTCGTCATACACGGGAGTGGGATGGGGCATGATCGGGATGCGCGTGCCGTCCAGCCGCTCGAAGATGGCCTCGACGCTGCGCACCGAGCGGCCCTGCCTCAGCGCGATCTCGGTCGGACAGTCCCCGACTGGCATCGGCACGCCGTCGCGATCATAGAAGCGGGCAAGATCACACCATCTGTCCTCACCGAACGTGGGGCGTCTTCCCCAGAGATTGACTGCGGCTTGATTGCAATAAGTGACGTAGCCATCGGCGTCCGTCACGTAGATCGCGGCAGGAAGCGCCTCGAGCAGCTCCCGGAATTTGCGCTCGTTCCTTTCAAGCGCTCCTTCGAGCTGTTTGCGCTCGGTGATGTCAATGCTGACGCCGACAACTCGGTGCGGGCGTCCTTCGCCGTAGGAAATGAAACAGCGCGTCTCGACCCATCGCACTTCGCCACCAGCAGCAATGATGCGATACTCTACGCTATATTCGCTCTGGCGCGCATCGAACGCCACACTGCGGAGCTGTTTGACCTGCCCTATGTCGTCTGGGTGTACGGTAGCCAGGCATTCGCTACGTGCGACCTCGACACTGCCCTCAGGCAAGCCATGGATGGCCGCATAGCCTTCAGAGATCTGCATGATCTCCGTGTCGGTGTCGTACGCATAGCTGCCGACGCGACCCGCCTTCCCGGCCAAATCGAGCTGCACGGTGCGTTCCGCCAAAGCCTGCGCTGTCTGCTTGCGTTCGGTCACATCGATGTTGGCGCCGATCATTTGTACGGCTCGCCCGGCGCCGTCGTACGAAACGAGAATGCGCGCCTCGATCCACCTTTCCTTGCCGTCAGATCGAAGAATGCGAAATTCCAGAACAAGCTCGGATCGGCGTTGCGCTAGCGCTTGAAGACAGGTGGCGTCGATGCGCGACAGATCGTCGGGATGCACCAGCGACCGCCAGTCTTTCTGCGTGATCTCGCGTATATCCTCGGGCAAACCATAGATAGCCGCGCACCCCTGCGATAGGTGCAGAGTTCTTGTGTGGTAGTCGTAGGAATAGCTACCAATCAGGGCGATTCTGCTCACCAGCTCGAACTGCGCATCGCGATTTTTTAGTGCCGCTTCTGTCCGCTTGCGCTCGCTGATATCGATGAGCGTGTTGACGGCGCCGATCAATTGTCCGGAAGCGTCGAAAAGCGGCGTCGGATAGGGGATGAAGGGAATCCGCGCGCCATCCGGACGCTCGGCCAGCGCTTCCATGCCGCGGATCGGGCGCCTCTGCTGCAACGCCATCGCCATCGGGCACTCGTCGTGCCGCAGAGGAGTGCCATCCGGCCAGTAGAGCTTCCAAGAACCGCAGAACTCGCTCTTGCCGAGCTTGGGGCGGCAGCCCCATAGGGCGGCAGCCGCCTCGTTGTAGAAGGTGATGCGTCCCTCAGCATCGGTCGTGTAGATCGCGGTAGGTAGGGCTTGGACTGCTTCCTGCGATATGGCCAAGAAGTCGGGCGCGTGGCCGTTGGTTGGCGTGCGCGCGAAGCTAGCGTGGGAAGCCTCGCGCTTCTCGATAGTGGAGCCTTGCGCGGCGTGCGTTGTCATAACTTTCGCGTCCTTTCCGCTCGCCGCAGCGCCAGCGAGGTCAATGCTTCCCGATAGCTCTGCCTGTAAGCCGGCATTAGGACGGCGAACGCTATCGGCAAGTTGCAAGTCGATCGGTTCCGGAGCATCCCCGATTTGGGGGATGAGTAAGCATCATCCATGCGCTGGGAGCGCGGCGAGCTAGGGGATTGCGGCGTAAAGGTCGTGTTTAGTGCCCGGGCTTGGCAATGCTGCATGGCGCTGCCCCTCGCTCTCCCATTCCTCAGCTCCGGGTCAACAACCCGGCACGGCTCAGCGAGGGTCGTATCATGCGCGGTGAGAAGGATTAGGAGTGCTCCCGCCCATCACCGTTCTGGAAACTCAACACATGCCCCCGACAATCCATCACGGAACTGTTGAGGTTATCATCCGGCACTGCAGAGGCGCATCAGGATAAACCCCAAGAGGCAAACTCCAGTCCGCGTAAGGTTCGGCAAGAACGAGCGTCGCTCTTGCAACCGACCATCGAGATCTGCCAACAACGGACATCAGAGCTACCACCCATGGCGTTGCAGGAGTTCACGGTTCACGGTGCCTCGGTGGCGGCCACAGTGACGTGGCCCAGAGAGTGGCAAGCAGAGAGATTATTAGTGTGTTATTTCAATCTTATATTCGCCCTGGTTGCAATTACACATAAACTCCAGGTTACGGCGCGGAGCTTGGCATGTAGGGTCGCAATCTGCCCATGCGAGTTTTCGGCTCCCCCGCCGATCTTCCCCCTCTCGTATGGGTACAGAAAGTGCCACCGTGCCCACGTGTGGCGCTTTTTTTATATCGTGCCCTGGCTGAGATTACACACGTACCCGAGGTTACGGCACAGAGGGTGGGAAGTAGGATCGCAATCTGCTCCTTCGAGTGCATCGGCTCCCACGCCGGTCAACCTCCCTCGCTAGAGCAGACGGCGCCAGCTTCCGTGCTGAGGGTTGGCGCACCTTCTGGGTGTTAGTGGAGATGGCGTCAGTGCTCGTTCTGACGCCATCTGCATATTCGGTCTGGCATCTTGCTTTGTTTTTGATGGACCAGCCTGTACCAGGGCTCGCCCTGCCGCAACACCGCAACATCGAAAGTTCTGCCCAGCTACCCGAGACGCGCCACTTGCGCGGCCGTCCACACATTGCCCCGCGCTGGCGGGGCTTGGGCATAGACGTGTCTTCACATCGGATACGCCAGCACACCTGTGGTTCTTCACTCAGCGTTCACTGGTCGCAGTGATGGCTGCAGCGGAGCTTCGGATTGTCCGCCAGCGCGCCCAGCGCTGTTTCTGGGCAAATTCAGCGGCCGCCGTACTTGGCTTTGACTCTCGCAATCTCCTGCGGAGAAGCGAGCCAGTTCTCCATGTATCCGCAAGACCCGCAGACATGGAGCACGGGCTTGACTGCCGCGAAGATGTTCCATCGGCTGACGCTGATCAGGTTACCAAGGCCCGCAGGTGCGCACGGCCTAAGTCACAGCCAAGGGTGGAGTGCCTTCCGCCCCGCGCTGGCTTCAGCGAGGTGCCGTCTCAAGCCTCGATCATCTTGTTGCGGACAGCGTAGCGCACCAATGCGGCCATGGAGCCCAGGCCGAGCTTGCGCATGATCGAGGCTCGATGGGTGTCGACCGTCTTGACGCTGATGCTCAGCAAGTTCGCGATTTGCTTGTTGCTATGGCCCTCGGCGATCAACCGAATGATAGTGTGCTCGCGGCCGGTCAGGGGCTGATCGAACTGTTGCCCATCCGGGCGCAATGTTTCCTGCACACTCTCGCAAGCCTGGCTGGCGAAATAGGACTTGTGGGCCGCCAGCGATCGGACCGCAGAAATCAAATGCTGCTGGGCGTCTGACTTCAGCACATAGCCACGCGCTCCCGCCTGCACCATATCGCGCAGCAGGCTTTCGTTGTCGTGCATGGTGAAGATGAGGACCTCGATGCTTGGCATACGCAGACGGATTTGACGCGTGACCTCGATGCCGTCGATGAGAGGCAGCGAGTGGTCGAGGATGGCTACATCGGGCCTGGTGGCGATGGCCTTGGTGATGGCTTCTTTGCCGTCCGCCGCTTCAGCGACAACACTCCAGTTGGGATGGTCTTCAAGGATGCGCCGCACACCCGAGCGTACCACGGCGTGGTCATCAGCGATCAGGATGCGGGTCATGCCAAGGTCACGAAATTGGACGCGCTGGAACGGCAACGGCCGTGGCACCAGACTTAGACCATCAAATCAAATGCGGGGAGAAGTGGCGCGGCCTTGGGTTAATGGTAGGCCCGTCTAACTTGATGCTGACGCACTCGCGCATTGTGGCTTGGCTGAGTAAGTCGTTCCACCCGCTCGCTGCCGGGGGAGCCGGTGAGTTGGCCGGCTTCGCACAGGATTTCTTATGCCTGGACCAAGTTGTTGCGAATGGCGTAGCGCACCAATGCCGCCGAGGAGGTGAGGGTGAGCTTGTGCATGACGGCGGCGCGGTGCGTCTCGACAGTTTTGATGCTGATACCGAGAACTCCGGCAATCTCTTTGTTGGTGTGGCCCTCGGCGACCAACTGAACCACAACTTGCTCGCGGCCAGTCAGGGTCGGCTTGCCCTGGCCCGCCTTGGTCAGGAAGATGTCCAGCAGGACCTGCGACGCCCTGTCCGTGAAGAAGGGCTTGTGTTCCGACAGCGACTGGACGGCAGAAATCAAATGCTGCCCGGCATCTGACTTCAGCACATAGCCACGCGCTCCAGCCACCAACAATTCGCGCAAAAGCTCTTCGTCGTCGTGCATCGTGAAGATGAGAACCTCGACCTTTGGCACATGCCGACGGATTTGGCGTGTGGCTTCGATGCCGTCGATCAGGGGCAGTCTATAATCGAGGACGGCCACGTCGGGCTTGGTGGCAATGGCCTTGGCGACGGCGTCTTTGCCGTCCGTAGCTTCAGCGACAACGCTCCACCCAGGTTGATCCTCGATGATGCGTCGAATACCCGACCGAACCACGTCATGGTCGTCGGCGATCAGGATGCGGGTCATGGGCAGGCACGCCATGCGAGGCTCATCGAGCCAATGTAAAAGCATGCCTTGGCCAGCACCCATCAGCAGACCCCCCACTTCGCAACAGGTTGAAACTTGAGGTGAGCAGGGAGAACACGCATCGCCTTAACGCGCATGACGTTTGGTTAACTCCGGTAACGGATGACAAGCACAGATAGTTTGCTGCGCATATCCAAAGCGGTATTTGACAGTCAGCGAGCGCTGAAATCCCCCCGCACCCCCTTGAAGGCTGTGCCTGTGCCGCGACGAGTTAACGGCGGGGTGGCCGAGCCGCGCTTTAAATCAAAGCAGGCGTCCAGAGTTTACGCGGCTCGCCTCCAGGGTTCTGCCAGAGTGTCCCTCTGCCGCAGCGGTGGCACTCTTATTGCAGCCTGGGGCTCGAAGGAGTGCTTCTCATGCGCAAACCCGTGTTTGTTGGCTTGGCAGTTGCTGGAGCGGTATGCGCCAGTATCACGATGAGCGTTCCAGTCTCAGCGAGGGTTTATTGCGGCTCTGGATACTATGGCTATTCCGCACCAGCGAGATCCTATGGCTACTACGCACCAACGACCGACAGTGTCGATTTCGGATACTATGGCTACGCCGCACCAACGAGATACTCTGGCTACTACCCACGAACGACCGACAGTTTCTGGACTTATCGCCGATACAATCGACCAGTGCTTTACTTCGGCGCTTCATTCTACGGTCCGCCCGTACGCGGTTGGCGCTCGTGTGGACGCCAATGGGGCTGGGGCGGCCGCGCTTGGGGTTGGCGTAGTGGCTGGGGCCGGCGCTGGTAGCGTCAGGCTGTAACAGCACATCTAGCTGCCCGGGTAACTGCGCGCGGCACCTCCAACTTGGTCGCAAGGTCGCGGAGGTACAAGCCGAAGGCCACCGCAATCCCACGCAAAACAAGAACCTCATGGCTCTTGCCATCACCTACCTGGGTCCGCCCGATTGGGTGCGAAGGCGCTGTGGGACATTCCACGAGAACCAGTGCGATGCTGTGCTGCGCGGAGCCGCCGGTGCGGAGGAGCAAAGGAAGGCGCGTCTTACCAGCCATGAGCTGACTTGGTTCAACGGACCCTGCCGGGCCATCACGCTCATTTTCTACCGCAATGTCTTCTACCGTGAGGCTGGCACGCCTATCCCTATCAACCTGGGCGCAGGGCCGTGGGCTCTGCTCGCACAACCACCACGTGGCGATCTCTCCGTTTGCGTTGATGCCGGGTTCGTTCGCGCTCCCAACCAGTACCCTATCGACTTCTACAGTTGCCGCTTACGCCCTGGTCGCACGGGCTGCGATCTCGGCCACGTCCTTCCTGAGCAGTCGGCTCAGGACGGGTCGTCCAAGACTGTTGTCGATCCAAAATCAGCGCAGCAAGCTGGCCCCAATCAGACGGCAAAGGACCCAGTGCCGCCAGCCACGGACAAGTTTGAAGCGACCGGTGCTGGCACCCAGGAACCCAGCGCCAAGGTCGAAGGGACAGCGACGGATGAGAAGAGCGTTTTTGAGAAAGGCACGCTGACAGCGCTCGGAGCCCCGACCGATGTCGATACGGCACCAGCAAAATTCTCGGCCCGTACGGCCGCCGACGATGCACTGCCCATCGCTGCTTACACGCTGAAGTATCTGTCCGCCGCCCAGCGTCGCGCCATCCTGGAAGCCCTGCGTAATGAACGCAGTCTTGGCCCGACGCCGCATGCAGACATTGCGCGCGTGGGCGCGCAAGTCCCGACAGTACTTGCGCTGTCCACCCTGAACCCGCTGCCCGATGCGGTTACAAGCTCCATGCCTGAGATGCGCACGGTGATGTTCATCAGGGTGGCTGAAAGGATTGTGCTGATCAATCCGCGCACCCGCGTCGTTATAGGTGTCGTTGAACCGTAGGCTGTGCGTTTCCGGCACCGTGCCCAGTAAGACCGCTAAAGCAACGTCAGCTTGCCAGCCTGCGAGGAGGCGTCCGCAACTGCTGCCGCAGCGGATGCTGGAGTGAACGGGCTCTGGCATAGCTGCCTCCGGTTGGGGGGAGCAACAGCTATCTCTCTGCCGTCCGCACCCAGACGGGGTTAAGGGCGAGGGTCCAAGCCATCCGCGGTCATCGCGCGGCGCGATCTGCGGTGCCGTCGCGCGACGAGAAGCACGACATCCTATACGTTTCAGTGCACCCAATGAAAAAGGCCCGCATCTAATTGGGAGGACGGGCCAATCAACTTTCCTGAGGAGGTAGCGCCGGAGAAAGACGAAAGCCGGCGCTAGCCCCAGAGACCAGAACTCCGCTGCTAGCCGATTTATTCCAGGGCCTACCAGGGATCGAAAGCTCCGGCACCTGCCCGTGGCTCGCCAGTGCCTGCATCGTGCTGCGCATCAAGGTTCGCGTTGCGCACCAGTCTCACCGCAAGCCGCTCCCCGTGCTGCACAGCACAGCCAGCGAGCATGAGAGCGCGCTTCATGCTCGGGCGATCAGGCGACGACATCCCCAGTCGTTCGCGTCGCCCACAAGTTGGATATCCGCCATGAAAGTTCTGCTGTGCGCATCTGCACTGGTTCTTGGTGTTCTAGCTGCGCCGGCCAACGCCAAATCGGTTTGGGATCAAATCTCCGAAACGGCTCCGCGGTCGGGCGTGTTCGATGATCTCAATCTGACGGCCCCCAAGAGCGTTTTCAAGACACTCAATGAGTTGGCACCTCGTTCTGATGGTGTCTATGGTGAGCTGGAGAAGAACGCCCCATAAAAGCGGGCTGGCGCCATCCAGGCGGAGAGTTGGAGGACGATTGTGGCGCGGCATCGCCCATACCCTCGCTAAGGTAATCAAGCTCACGCTCCCGTACTTTCGTTCCGAGGACCGTTGGGTTCTGTAAGGAGGCCGGTCGCAAACAACAAAAGACTCGAAATATCGACCAGCATGTCGTCGACCCTGGTGGAGGCGTGATGAGTGGAGCCTCACTTCGGATTGCGCTGCTTAGGTCCGCAGACTTTCGCGACTGACGTCCAAAAAGTTGCCGAGTTCGTTACTGTGATCTGCCACGAATGACTGGACACCCAGCCCATCGTCTGCGGTCTAATCGGCGGTACTCGCTCGCATAGCCGAAGGCCACATGATTGCGACGATAGCAAGCGTCACGATAACTCATGCGCGCCTGTTCAATGGCAAAGCCAAGGTCCGCGGTATGGCTGCTTGCAACGGTTGGGACAACGCTGAAGGCAACGGCTCCGAGGACCGTGAATGCAAGTGCTCTGGTAAACATCCTGCCTCCTCGTACTGACTGACCACCATGGTTTTCCGCAGCTGCGTTCTGGGCTGGGTCCAGTCAAGCTGACACTGGTCGGACAGGCGGCTTGTATGTCCTATCGCCAGTCGCGACGGCGGTAGAGTTCTGGCCGCTCGCATGGGCGCGGCATAGCCATAGACAGGGGCATAGCCATAGGCAGGTCCATAACCATAGGCACCTCCATATCTATAAGCAGGCTCGTATTTCCGGCCCGGAGGATCTGTGAAAGCATTGGCTGCCCAAGTCGGATAGTCACAAAACTGTCCGCGCGCATTGCAGTTCGCTTGAGCATCAACACTCAGGCTGCCGAGCCCGATTGCGGCGCCTGCGATCAACATGAAAACCCGCATGGGATCACCTCAATGTTGGGTGCAATCCAAAATGTAGATCTGGAACCGCATCGGGCGTGGGAAGTGCCCGAGAGTCCAGGTGACGCCTACTTATTTCTTGCGTCAAAGCACTGCCCGTTCTTCCAGTACATATAGGTGCCGCAGTTGCTGGGTCCGCTCGTGGAGGTGTAACCGTAGGCCGGTCGTTGACTTGCCCTGCGCCTGCAGTAGTTGGCGCACTGGTCCATAGGCCATGTGTGGCGGTTTTCCCCGAACCACTGGTACGGGCGAACGAGGCGAAGGAAGCCAATTTTGCGGTCGACGCGGTACATTTACTGGTCGGACCTACTCTTGTGTCGGTGTCCTTCCTGTCGTCTGCTTGGGAACTGCTGTTGATCCTCATCCGCTGTCGACCATTCGAACGATCTCCACGATGATGCGGTGGCGGCCTTTAGCGAGGCGCTGCAAATCCGATGGAAGACTCGCAGCTAGTTTGCGATTGCTACAGCTAGCTAGGATAATACGCAGGGACCGCCCATGATGTTCAGGACGCGCTTCGTGAGGTTGTAGCCGAGCACCGAGAACGTGCGCCTGGTCGTCGTCATATGAAGGAGGCAAGCATGGTTGCTGATCAGACACTCCGGCCTGAGCCTCGCACGGGGAAGCACAATGAGTTTGACGCGATTGTCATAGGCGCCGGCGTCGCCGGCCTTTACCAACTCTATAAACTGCGCGAGCTCGGTTTGCGCGTGCGGGTCTTTGAAGCCGGCAGTGGGGTTGGCGGCACGTGGTACTGGAACCGCTATCCCGGTGCGCGATTTGACTCCGAGAGCTGGACTTACGGTTACTCGTTCTCGAAAGAACTTCTCCAAGAATGGGATTGGGAGGAGCACTTCGCTGCCCAGCCCCAGACCGAGCGTTACCTCAATTACGTTGCTGACAAGTTCGATTTGCGGCGCGATATCCAGTTGAATAGTCGGGTCACTGCGGCGCACTACCGCGAAGAGACGCGAAGCTGGCAGGTCATGCTGGAGGACGGCCGCCGTCACTCAACGCGATTTCTAATCACGGCCATTGGTATCCTTTCGGCGGCTACGATGCCGAACATCCCGGGCATCGGCACGTTCAAAGGCGTGTCATGCCACACGCATCGATGGCCGAAGGAGGGCGCCGATTTCGCCGGGAAGCGCGTCGGCATCATCGGCACCGGCGCGACCGCCGTGCAGACAATCCAAGAACTCGCCAAAACTGCCGGCCACCTGACGGTCTTTCAGCGCACACCGAACTGGTGTGCGCCACTGCACAACGCGAAGATCAGCAAGGAGGAGATGAACGACATCCGCGCGCGCTACGATGAAATCTTCTCGCTCTGCCGCACCTCGCCGGGCTGTTACATCCATGCTCCGGATCCGCGCAAAACTCTGGAGACTCCTGCCGAGGAAAGGGACGCCTTCTGGGAAGAGCTCTACGCCTCCCCGGGTTTCGGTGTCTGGATGGGGCAATTTAGCGACACCCTTACTGACCGCGATGCCAATAGACTCGCATCAGAGTTCATCGCGAAGAAGATCCGTCAGCGCGTAAAAGACTCAGCGGTGGCGGAAAAGCTGATTCCCAAGAGCCATGGGCTTGGGACCCGCAGGGTGCCGCTCGAAACAGGTTACTACGAGGTCTACAACCAGCCCAACGTCGAACTCGTCGACATCAATGAAACACCGATCGAGCGCGTCACCGATCGTGGGATTCAGACGGGCGACGTCGAGCGTGAATTCGACATTATCATTTATGCGACCGGTTTTGACGCCATCACGGGCGCTTTCGATCAAATCGATATCCGCGGAGTTGACGGTGTGCAGCTCAAGAATGTGTGGCAGGACGGTCCACAAACTTATCTCGGTGTCTTGGTCGAAGGCTTTCCCAATCTCTTGATGACGATGGGGCCGCATGCCGGGCTTGGCAATTATACGCGCACCGCGGAATACAGCGTCGAATGGGTTACCGGATTGATGCGCTTCGCGACCGAGCGGGGACTAACGCGGATTGCGGCCACGCCCAATGGCGTCGCCGAATGGACCGATCATGTAATGGCCCTCGGCGAGGGCCAGCTCATGAACGAGATTGGCTCCTGGATGACGGGCGTGAATCACAACGTCGAGGGCAAGCAGAACCCGCGAATCATGCGTTACAGCGGCGGGCATCCAGCCTATCGCGCGCATTGCGACGCGGTCGCCGCTAGCGGTTATCGCGCGATTGCGGTTGCATAGTTGCGCTGTGCGCAGAGAGAAATCGTGCATTGCCAGCACACCGCTACACGCTTCGAGAAATCCGCGGCGATTTAGCCAATGCTCCGCATGGACGGCTGCTCCGCGCGATTGGTGATCCGGCACGATAGAGACGTTGAAGAGCATCGATTGATGGCGCGCTTGGGGCTAGGATCGCGGGTGACGGAGGGAGACAAATGGCTCGGCCGCTCGGTAGCCCTGGTATCATCTACGTACTAATCAACGAGGCGATGCCGGGCTACGTGAAGGTCGGCAAGACCGAGGACCTTGACCGTCGGCTGCAGGATCTCGACGACCAACCTGCCTCTTCCCTTCGAGTGCTTCTATGCAGCGAAGGTGGAGAACGCTACTTTCGTGGAGTCTCAGCTGCACAACGCATTTGGCGATCAACGGGTGCGCGCTAGGCGAGAGTTCTTCCGAGTTTCGTCTGAGCGCGTGGTTGCAGCCCTCCAGCTTGCCGAGGTGGAGAATGTCATCCCTCGACAATCGGTGGCGGTTGCGGAAACGGCCAGCGAGGAGGTACAGCACGACCTACAAGAGGCGCGAGAGCGGCGCTCGCGTTTCAACTTCACGATGGTCGACATCCCAATAGGCGCGGTCCTGAGATTCACGCGGGACGAGAGCCTTACTGCGACGGTGACGGATGCCAGACACGTCACCTTCAACGGGCAGGTCACAAGCTTGTCTGAGGCGGCTCGCCAGGCACTGATCACTAAGGGACTCCAATGGGCTGCAGTCCAAGGCTCTCGTTTCTGGCAGTACGAGGGCGAGATACTCGAGGATCGCCGACAGCGCCTGGAAGGGGGAGAGTGAGGGAAGGACGACCTCTTTAGTAACATCGGCGCCCAGGGCCATCAGCGAAGAGCTGGGTTTCGGTTGTCGAGCCATTCATAGTGTCCACGAGATAACGAACACCAAAAAAAGAGCGCCATGGCGGACATTTCAACGCTGCCTGTTGACACTGTCGTCGGAGGATCTCGGATCATTCGCGTCATTAGTGTCGACGCGTCCGCGATCACTTATGAGGCGGAAGACCTCGCTCTTCAGAGGCGGGTTGCGATTAGGGAGTTCTATCCCTCGCGGATCGCACATCGCGATGAGAGCCGGCGCGTCGTTCCCACGAGCGACCGCGACCGGGAGGTGTTTCAACAAGAGCTGCGCGCTTTCGCTGGCAGGGCTCGTGACCTCGCGCGGTTGAGACATCCGGGCATCGTACACGTGATCTCTGTAATCGACGCGGTGACAGGCACCTACGTCACAACGGAATTAGTTGAGGGCCGGACGTTTGAAGCATGGTTGGCCTCGCTTCACCGCCCTCCGAGCCAAGGAGACGGTCAAAGTTGCTGACTGGTCACGACAGCTGTGTGAGCACCTCAGGTTACCGAGACGATCCCCCAAACAGCTCGAACGAGATCGCCCGCAGCCATTTGTGGCCGGCGTCGCGGTGAAAGCGCTCGTGCCAGTATTGGGCGATCTCGATGGGTGGGAATGGAACTGGCGGCTTGAACGTGACGAGCTCGAGCTGCTCCGCCATGATGCGGGCGAGCTTCATCGGCAGGGTTGTGACCCCATCCGTCTGTGACGTGACCACGGCTGCGGCCGTGAAGCTCGGTAGGCGAAGCATCACATTCGCGGCTGGAAGCTCTAGATCCATCGACTGCTGAGCGACGCGGTGCGCAGCGTGGCCAGTGTTGGAGGCCGTCACGACGATATGGCGGGCCGAGAGGAAGCCAGTGCGGGTGCGAAGCGCGGCGAGGTTTGGATGATCGCGTCGCGCCAGGGCCAGATAGCTGGTCGGATACAGGCGCTGCCGTCGCAGTCCGAGCGCAGCCTTGGGAAAGGCCCCCAGCGCGAGATCAGCCTCACCCGATTCAAGCCTCGACTTGTAGGGCCGTGCATCGAGTGGAACCGCATCGACACTGAGCCTTGGTCCCTCTTGGGCCACACGCTGCATCAGGGTCGGTAAAAAAACGATCATACCGACCTCGCTTACGAGCAGCTTGAAGGCGCGGGTCGAGGTGGCCGGATTGAAGGACGGGGTCGCAATGCTGAGGTCATCGGCGGTCGCAAGGAGAGTCCGGAGAGACCCTTCGATCTCAAGTGCCTTGGGGGTGGGATGCATCTCGTTGCCGCTGCGCGTGAACAGTGGATCGCCAAAATACCCACGCAAGCGTGCCAGGACCTTGCTGATCGAGGGCTGTGTCGTCCCGAGGACCTCGGCGGTGCGGGTCAGATTGCGCTCGCGCAGTGCAATGCTCAGGACCCTCAGCTCGCGCAGGCGCAGGTCCAAATTCCAATCTGCCATGGAGCACATTCCGTTTCCGGCATGGCGTGGATCACGGCATGCGGGTAGGCTTTCTGTCAACCGAGGCAACGCACCCGTACATCACCTCGGACAGCTTGAAACCCACCAAAGCGCAGCAGCCCTGTCAGATTGGTGCACGGCAATGACGCAAGCCTTTCCGCAGAAGACCCGGGAAATGCACAACCATCACTTCGATTCCACGATCTGGAACGACTTCACGTTCCGTGACGATGACATTGTCATCAGCACGTACGCCAAGTCGGGCACCACGTGGGTGCAGCAGATCGTGGCCCAGTTGATCTTTGGTGGCGCGGATGATCTTGGCGTTGCGGAGATGTCGCCCTGGCTCGACCTGCGCGTGCCGCCCAAGGCGGTTAAGCTGCCCGCAGTCGAGGCCCAGAATCATCGCCGCTTCCTCAAGACCCACCTGCCGATCGATGCGCTCGTATTCTCACCAAAGGCAAAATACATCTACATCGGTCGCGACGGGCGCGACGTCGCCTGGAGCATGCACAATCACCACTTCAATGCGAACGAGAAATGGTACGAGGCGCTGAACGATACGCCGGGACGCGTCGGCCCGCTGATCGCACGCCCGACCCCAGATGTTCACCAATACTTCCTGGAATGGCTGGAGCGGGACGGACACCCGTTCTGGCCATTCTGGGAGAACGTGCGCAGCTGGTGGGCCATTCGCCACCTGCCCAACGTGCACATGGTGCATTTCAACAATCTCAAGCAAGATATGCCCAGCGAGATCGGCCGCATTGCCTCGTTCCTGGACATCGCCATCGACCCGTCGCGCTGGGACGCCATCCTGACGCACTGCGGCTTTGACTACATGAAGCAGAACGCGACCAGAAGCACGCCGCTCGGCGGCATCTTCTGGGATGGCGGTGCGCAAACGTTCATCAACAAGGGAACCAACGGGCGCTGGCGCACTGTCCTGACAGCCGAGGACATCGATCGCTATGAGCGTCGCGCACGTGCCGAGCTCGGCGAGGAGTGCGCCCACTGGTTGGCGACCGGACAGCGCCCACCGTCCGCCTAACACGATCACGCAACGTGCTGCGAGTTGTCGCTCGCGATTGCAAATGAAGCCGAGCCTCGAGCGGCTCGTCTCGGTGTGCGTACCGGCGACGCGTGGCAACGGCATCCCAACAACCATGCTCAGCTCAGGAGACCTGCGATGCATAGCAACGTCAATCATGTGGCCGATCTCATCTTCGGGCGCTGGCGGAGCCAGATCCTGTATGCGGGCGTCGAACTAGGCGTTTTCGACCACCTCGATCTCGCCGCGTCGAGGCGATTCGAGGAGGTTGCCGGCAGCGTGAAGGCGGACCCGGCGCATATCTACCGCTTGCTCCGTGCGCTGGCCTCGATCGGTTTGCTTGAAGAGACCGGAAAGCGTGGCTTCACACTGACCGCGGCCGGCGACCTGCTGAGAGCCAAGCATCCCCGCTCGATGCGGGCCATGGCGCGGCTGGAAGAAGGACCGCAGCACTACGCGCTCTGGAAGCATCTGCCTGCCATGATCCGCGATGGCCGGCAGAATGCGTTCACCCGCGAGTTCCATCGCATGGCGTTCGAGCATGCCCAGGTCGACGGCGACTATGCCGAGCGATTCAAGCACGCCATGTCGAGTTATTCGGCTCTCCAGGCTGATCTTGTTCTGGAAGCGCTACGCAACCTCGATCTTTCCGACGTCAACACATTCTGTGACGTGGCCGGTGGCCACGGCTATCTCATGTCGGCACTTCTGCGCGCTTACCCGCATCTGTCAGGCATTGTGCTCGACCTGCCCGAGGTTGTGAGCGATCAAGGTGAACTGAGTGCCATAAAGTTCGGCGTTCAGGATCGCTGCCGGTATGTCGGTGGCGACATGTTCAAGCAAATCCCCGAGGCCGACACCTACAGCCTCAAAATGATTCTGCACGACTGGAATGATGCCGAATGTGTCGAGATACTTTCCAACGTACGCCGATCTGCCCGGCCCGGCGGGCGCGTCCTTATTGTCGAGCACGTCGTGCCAGCGCATGATGAGCCCCACTTCGGCAAGCTCTTCGACATCCACATGATGTGCTGGGGTACCGGTCGCGAGCGGACGGAATCAGAGTACGCCAGCCTCCTTGAGAAGGCAGGCTGGAAGCACGCGGGTTCCCACTATCCGTCGAGCCGGATGATGGGGCTGATCGAGGGACGATGAACTCATCAAATTGAAGGCACATGAGCATCCGATCAGAGACGATCCCTGCACTACGTCTTCACAGAAGGCAGATAAATCTAATGATACGGCCGGACGGTTCTGTTCGGGTCGCGGCCGTATGGTTCACATGAGCTTCCTCACCAACCCGGCGCGGCGTAACACGGATCGTGATGGGAGTGGGTTGCGCCGCAATGTCTGGAAATTGGCAGATAGCGGACGAACACCTGCAGCTGCGGATGCGTCCGCTTCCGAGGGCAAAGCGGGCTCTCGGAGCCTTTGTCCGCGATGATCAAGCTCTGGGCGGGTCCGACCGACCTTAAGAAGCGGAACTCCAGCTCAACCTGGCAGACATTGCCACGCTGTGCGGGAGTGCCACCGATCGGATCCCGTCGCGTGGCATCGACAGTGGCGTTGAAATTCGAACCATCGACCGAGAAGGGATCATGGCCCGGCTCACCAAGCTCGTCGCAGGCTTGCCACCAGCCGTGCTCGCCGACAACCACGCGCGGGTCGAGCTTGTCGTTGAGACGGGCCCTGGCGCGCATGGCGCCGACAGGGGTCTTGAGCATCACCCAACTACCGGCAACGATATCGCGCGCTGCCGCGGCCTCAGGATGCATCTCCAATTCAGGATGTAGGGCACGCGCACGCAGGCTCGGAATTGAGCGATGCTGCGTCTGGCAGAAGACGGTGGGCTTGGCGCAGGTCAACGTCAGCGGATAACTGGCTGAAGCCACTGATGGCGGCAACTTCGTGCCCTGGCTCGGTTCCAAGAAGCGCGGCAAGGCCGACTGCCCGTGCTCAGCCAGCGTCTCTGACCAGATCTCGATCTTGCGTGAAGGCGTGGCAAAGCCTGGCGCCCGTCCCTCGGTATCGGGTACCCCATGCTTGCCGTATCGCGTCGTCAGGGGCACGCGTACCCCGGCCGGATCTGCACGGAGTTGCTCGAGCGTGACGCCGCTCGGGCCGAGTTGCTGGCGATAGGCGGCGTCAACATCGCCATTCCAGAAATGCTGGCCAAGGCCAAGGCGCTCGGCGAGATCGAAGACGAAATCCGTGTCCGACCGCGCCTCGCCCCGGCGGCGGGACGACCGCGGGCGCAACTGCACCAGCGACTGCGCCTCGGCGCTGATCTCGAAGCCGATCTTCAGCGCCTCGCGCTCGAAGGTGGACGCGATCGGCAGCACGATGTCGGCGAGCTCGGCGGTCGGGGTCATGAACAGGTCGGCGTGGGCATAGAAGTCGAGCGCGGCAAGCGCCTTGCGCCCGCGCCCAGGGTCGGCATGGGCGAGCAGCAGATTGGTACCGAAGCCGATCAGGCCGCGGACCGGATAGGGCTTGCCCTCCAGAACGGCCGCGGTAGAAGTCGTGCGTCGAACGTTGTTCTAGCGGGCCGGGCCGAGCGGCCGTTCGGCGAGGCCGATCGTTGGCGCCATCGTCTTGGCCGCCGGCAGGTCCTCGCCGGTGATCGGCGCGGTCGGGACGGCGGGCAACAGCACATTGCCGCCAGGCGCATCGAAGCTGCCGGTCAAGGCATAGAGCAGCGCATGGCGCGCGCGGTCTCGGTCGTGTTGGCGTGCTGCTCGTGGCCGCTCCAGGCGTAGTAGGCGACCGGCGGGCGTGCCAGATAAGCCGCGCTGCCGCTCCAGCTCGGTCGCGCGGATCCAGCACGGCGCTTCGACACGTCGGCGAATAGTGCGCGGCACAGCTCGGCGTAATGGTCGAACACTGGCCGGCAGGCGACCGTGCCGCTGCGACGTGGCGATCGGTACTCGCCTCGCAGCGCCAGGCTCCTGCGTCGCCGTCGTATCGCCGGTAGCGGGATCGTAGGCGACGGGCCGCGCCGGCCGTCGCCATCCCAGGCCACAAAGCCGGTGCGCATCGCCCGTCGGGCGCGAGGTCGCCCGCGCGCAGCAGGCGGCCGGTATCGGCGCGCACCAGCAGCGGCCCGTTGGTCCAGTCGCGGACGAACGTCGCGATCGAACCAGCCGCGCTGCGATCATCAGGTTGGCGAGCCCGAGGGCCAGCGCGCCGTCGGTCCCGGGCGCACGCGCAGCCAGACGTCGGCCTTGTTGGCGAGGCCGACATGGCGCGGATCGACGACGATCAGCTTCATGCCGCGCTTCAGCGCCTCGACCGTCGCCGTGGCATGGGTCAGCCGCGAGTAGCGACGGATTGTAGCCCCAGAGGATCAGGCAGCCCGCGTTGGCGATGTCCGGCATGGCGCCGCCGCCGCTGCCGGTGCCGACGCTGGCGACGCCAAAGACGAAGCGGGTGGCGAACCGCGCCCCCAGCCGCAGAGTTCGAGCGGCCAAACCATGTTGGCGTGCCGAACGCATTCATCAGCCGGCGCACGAACGGCGCCGAATCGCCGATCGCCGTGGTCGAGGGCGAGGACTGGCTGAAGGCGACGGCCTGCGGCCCGTGCTGCGTCGGCGATCCGGCGCATCGCGGCGGCGGTGAGATCGAGCGCCTCGTCCCAGGAGATCGGCTGCCAGCCCGGATCGGCATCGCCCTTCGGCCGCGTCCGCCGCAGCGGCCGGGTCAGCCGGTCCTTGTGATAGACCAGCTCCGGCGCGGCGCGGCCCTTGGCGCAGAGCGCCTGGCCGGTCGGGTGCGATGGATCAGGATCGAGCCGGGTGAAGCGGCCGTCCTCGACAGTCGCGATGGTGCCGCAGCGTGCGATGCAGAGGCCGCAATAGCCCTTGACCCTACGATCTTCCGAGCTTTGCTGCGGCATATGGTACTCCGACCCCGATCTTAGTCGGCTATCCTACGGATCAGCAGTCGTCGGGCAAGAACCGAAGGTGCGAACGCCTCATGTCTCTTGCGCTGGTGGCGTGGCGACACGGCTTCTGGTCAGACCGGTATCACGCCTGGCCAGTCACAAACGACACCTGGCGGTGCAAAAGATCTCTCCCGGGGTGCTCTTGAAGGGCGAGGATAAGAGCGCGGGGCGAACGCTGTGGGAGGCCTGCCGCCTTGCGTCGGCGTCAGGGAGGGGAGGGGTAGAGGAAAAATCGAGCATCAATCCCATGAACCGATACCCGACGATGGCAGGATTGCGGGCGGCTCCAAGGTGCTCGGCCACATCAAAGCGGACATCAGTGCGCTGCCGTGCTCCAGCCGTGAGAGGCAAGAGCGTCTGCTACAAGCATGGAGCCGGCGCTGGCGCTCCCAGCGGCCAGCGCAATGGCATGTACCGCCACGGGGGGAGCACCAAAGCTGCAGTGGCGGAAAGGCGGCAGTAGCTAGCCTACTGCGGGCAACACGAGATCTGATCAGGGGGCTTCAGGGTTAGGGCAGTGCGGGGACTGGGGGGGTCAAGTATGCGTACCGTCGTGCTGATGGCGGGCTTGGCGCTTACCGGCTGCGCCTCACAGGCTGAGCCGGATACCCAAACAGGTTGTGACGCCGAGGGTTCGCCACCACCTGTCCCCGACGCGTGGCGTGGCGCAGGTGGTGTCAAGATGTGGCCGCAGGCGCGGCGGCTACTACATGGGTGGGAAGTAGTTCGGGGCTTGCGTCTTACGACCGCTCGCGAGCGTCCGCAGATGCGAGCGACAGCTGCGTTAATCGCAACTGCAACGGCGTCGGATAGATCGAGTTTAGGCGTTTGATATCTGACATTGGAAATCTCCCAACCCCGCTACGCTTGCGCGAGCTGTTGCAGATAGCATTGACCGGTAGCAGTTGGTTGGTCGATGGGCCATTTCCGGTCCGCTCACGTTCCGCGGCTTCAAAACTGCGGAACGTAGCGGGCTGCGTAACTATCTGGCGTTTCATTGAAATCTTGTTTTGTACGCCTCTCGGATGACTTG
>CAWEBE010000008.1:0-22217 GCA_963806735.1 uncultured Alphaproteobacteria bacterium
GCTAGCAAAGATAAATCAAAGAGTTAGAGCCTCAGGATGGGTTCATTGAACCGCATCCGTGTACGGATTGGGCGGTTAGCTCAGCGGTAGAGCGTTCGCTTCACACGCGAGAGGTCGCAGGTTCGATCCCTGCACCGCCCACCATTCCTGTGCTGCCCTGATCGCTGTATCCCTCGCGAATTGGTGCACCAGTGTGGGGGGACTTGCTGGGATGCATCCGGACCGGCTCTGATCGCATCCGATTCGCCTGAAATCGGCTCCAAGTCTCGATTTCTACGCGTCACCAACCCAGACCCCCTCACCGAAGTGGCCGTCGGAGCCTCGTCGCCAGGGCGCAAGGCTCCGGCGTGTTCTCTCCGTCCGCGACGAGGTTCGCCACCTCGAGAACTCATCAGTAATCTCGACGCCCTCAAAAGTCCCGCGCCGCGGGTCGGACTCCGGTGGCGGTGGCGGGAGGGGCGGCGATGGGCGAGGATATATCACCACTATCTGCCAGCTGCCGAGACTTCTCCCATCGAGCCCGCCGCGCCTTGGACGGCCGGGGACGATATCGGCCGCGGAAAGCAGGTGGTCTCTGTTCCCACCTGCTCCGGTCTCGCTCTACCGCCAGCGATGTGCTCAAGGCGACTCCGGAGATCAGCCAGGCATCTTCGGGTGTGAATGGTATGAGATCCCCGGTCGTTGCGCGCGACATTGCCGAGGCGAAGAACAGCGCCTCTACGCCTCCAGCTAGCACTTCGCGCCGCGTGGTCATGCAAGGCCTTACTTCTTTTGTTTGCGTTGGAACATGCCCCGGTTCCCGCGGAACACGAGTTCAACGATGGGTGTTTGACCCGCAAGGAGGAAGATACCCATGATCATGCTCTCCAACCCAATGCGGTGGGGGTTCCCTGCTGGGGCTCGCCGTCCTATTGTTCATCGCGCCAGAAGCGCTCGCCCAATCCGGTGGGTCGCGCGGGGGCGCCGCTGGTGGCGCCGGCGTCTCGTCCGGCGCAGCGGCACGCCTGGCACCGCCGCTCCAAATGCCTCGTTGGGCCCAAACTAATCAGCGGGACTGAACGGGCGATCTGAACGCGCCGCTCGATGCGCCCGCGAGCAGTCAGTCAGAGACACGCGCGGCCACAACCACGCAAGGGCAGCAGTCGCCCACTAGGCAGCAGCTAGGCACCCTTACGACTGGCGGTTCAGCGCGTCGGGTGCAGCCGGTCACGACATGCAGAACTGTATGGCGGCCTGGGACGACAAGACCCACATGACGAAAACCCAGTGGCGGCGTGTGTGCGCCAATACCTTGAGTGACCGGCGCGGCATCGAGCAAAGATGAGGAAGGAAGAGCAGCGGCCGTGGGAACGAGCCGCCGCATAGGATCTCCGCTAACGCGACTTCGGCGCCCGGGTGCCGGCTGGCTCAGGCGTCTGTTTGGCCTTGAGCGAGAGTTTCGGCGTCTTGAGCTTGCAAACTTTGTTGCCTTGGATCCAAACCGCCTCATAGCCGTTCGAGCAAGCCGAGGCGGGCTGCACAAAAGCGCATAGCCCGGCTGCAGCAAGCAGGGCGGCAAAGAACCTCGCTTTCATGACGTTTCCTTTCGCTGGTTAGAGGCACGTTAAGCGCCCCATCCAGTCGTCGTCGCTGCTGCGCGATTGGTTCATTTCGCCCTGGAAACTCCCGAACTGCCTAGGCCTTGACCGACAACCGCACACGAGATCGCCAGTTACGAGCGCATGAGCTCCACGCATGCGGCGCTTGCGGGGAATCCCAATGTGTTAGAACAGAGTTGTCCCGAAATTGGCCTGAACACGGTGCGCCCATATTCAAGATAAAGTGCTATTTCTCATAGGGTTATGGAAGATCGATAATCAGCTTGGAAGGCTGTTGCTCTACCATTGAGCTACACCCGCAATCGCCGTGTTTCCTGGGCTGTTTAGCGGTTTTTCACGGATTAGCAAACGAACCTTAAGAGAACAAACGGACATAACGGACAAGAGAGTCCCAGAATAGTCCCAGACGGTGTTCCGGTGGTGTTCAACCAATTTTTAGTCGGCCTGGATGGCTTCCGGCTAGAGCCGCACGGGCACGGTCATGCGCGGCAAGTCGTTAACCGCGCCGCCGATGGCGACCGCGAGCTGGCGGCGAACGATCTGCATGTTGCAGCTCATCTCTCTGGGAACTGGGCGCCGCCGTCACGTAAGTCCATTCCACCGAGGGGTCGGTGGCGAGAAGGCGCACCAGTGCAAGTGCATGACCACTGCCCCTCAATAGGATCTCGACGGGCGTGCGACCGCCGCTGTCGGGCGGGTGGCGCTGGGCGCATTCCACGGCCGCCGCCAAAGCGCCGTGCAACGCCTCTTGCAGCCTCAGCACGAACGCCTGCACCAGCGGGTCGGCGAGAAAGGCGTCGACGTTGACGGTCTGAATATCATGACCCAGCCCGGCATAAGTCTAGGTCCAAGGGACGACTGAGCAGTACCGTGACTCGCCGTTTTGGCTCGGCCCGACGCTTGTATTCGACAAGATGGTGCAGCTCAGTCGGGCCTCGCTCGACCTCATGATTGTGGGCATATCGGGGTTGAGCCGCTTTCCACGGGGGCAGATGGAATCCTGCGTTTATCTCGACCGTGCTGGCGATCCACGACGGCACCACGGAGTGCAGAAAGTGCTGCAGATACTTCGCGACTGGGGTTCCAAACATGCTGTCCCCAATCGATCGTGCGCACCAGCTCCGAAAGCAAAGCTGCGTCTCTCGCACGCGCGAAACTGACCTCACCGTCGGCAACCAAAGCTCGCGTCTCGCCTAGGATTTCGATGCGCATCTCATCAGGCGCATGTTGCAGGCGGCGCAACAGAACAGGCAGACAGTCGACGATCCTGGCGTCCAATAGCAAGGTTGCAGCGCTCCGCAGTGCCACCGTCGGACCCGCTGTGCCGAAGACGGCGCACAGCATGTCCTGAATGGGTCTTCGGCGCAGGAGCCCGATCGCTTCGCGTGGCTTACCGCCTGCGGTTTGATCCATATCCGCGAGGCGCTGGAGGCAAGGCAGAACGACGGCGCCGGCGCGCGCCAGATGCGCGGAGCCGCGCAAAGCGCGCGCCGCGTGGGCCGCGAGCGCCGCCGCAAGGATCTCTTTCGCCGCTTCTCGGTCGAGCTGGTGGGCGTGTTGTGTCAGGAACGCCGCCGTCATAGTGGCGCCCTCGGCCTGAACAACAGGACTGGCCCTGCCGTAGCCACGCAGGAAATAGGCAGGGGCGCTGAACGAATGCTTGGCGAGCGCCAAGTCGAGAAGGCGCAGACGGCGTTTGTCGTCGCCTTCGGCCTGGAACGCCAATCGCAGGTTGCGTTTGACGATCGACGGCGCGCGCAGGAGCCGCTGGCGGAGCAGCACCTCAATCGGGGTTCCCTCCGGTTGCAGCAGAAGACGGCAAAGCATGTGTTGAAGCGCCGAGCGCTGCTGGATGAAGCCGAGGAATATGCTGATCAGGAGGAACGAACCGAAGGTGGCGATCGAACGCGCCCAGAGCGTTCCCCAGCCTGGAGCGAACTCAGCCCGGTCGGCGAAGATCGGGATCGAGAGGACAAGGGAGAGGACCGGAAGGGAATCCAGTGCAGCGATGAAGTGGTCAATGTAGCCCATATCTGTGCCGACGCGCACGACAATGAGGTCGACGCCATGCGCCGTTTGCAGCCAGTGCTGCAGCAACGCGACCTGGCACAGAGCGACGCCGAAGGTTGCGACCAGCAGAGGAATGTTGGTGGTCGTGGACAGATCGCGGAAGCAGCGCTGGCGGAGCGGCATGTCGCCGTTCATGAAGTGGACGCCTTCCTTGAGCGCCCAATAGGCTCCGGTAAGGAACAGCAGGTTGAAGAGACCGAAGACCGCAGCGGCGAGTGCGGCCTCGTTACGATGGTTGAGCTGCCAAAGCTCCGACGGCGCGCACCAGACAGCAACGGGGAGCAGGTTGGCGAGCACCCAGAGCGCGAGCGCCGGCCGCGAGACCGCCGCGTTCCTGGCGCTCATTGGCAGCAGGGCGTCGAGGATCGAGGCTGCCGCTGATGCCGTCCAGCGCCACAGTAGGAGAGACAGTCGTACGATGGTCCCGGCGGCGCCACGCACGCCTGCGCTGGAGGCCAGCAGGGCACCGGCCAGAGCGGCTGCGGCGATAACGACAATGTTGGCGTATGTGACGGCGAACTCGGGCACCGCTACCTCCGACTGATGGTCGCGCCGCGACCGCACGGCGCGAGGCGTCGGAGGTGAACTTGGCAGAGATCTTCAGCTTTGCAGTCGAAGCAACGTTGCGGGCAAGTCTATCGCGATCTGTTCCTTGGTGATGGCCCCTGTCTATTTCGCTGGATTAAAGGGCAGTCCCGCGCCAGTTGTGATGTCTGGCAGAGACAGCCGTTGACCTCTGCATTTTCGACAAACCATTTGTAGTTCTCGCCGGCAGGATCGGGTTGCTTGCTGAGGCGTGGGTAGTGTACCGGTAAATCGCTGAAGCCGCGGGCCGCGGCAAGGAAGGCGCCGATCAAGGCCACAGTCTCGAAACAATCCGGCTGGCCGCTGCCGTACGCGTTCTCAATTGCCTTCTTGAAGGTGGTGACGAGCCGGTCTTGGGCCGTGAGTTTCTGGTCCACCGCATCGCTGTCCCCGAGCAGGCGCGGGCCCGAGGTGCCGAAGAACGATCGGTACCCCTGCCGCCTCGCCTCCCCGTCGAAGAGGTCGAGGGAGGTGACCCATACCCTGACGCTGCCGAAGCCGAGGGGCTTGCCACCGCCAAGGCGCAGGTGGCCGGGAGGCCGGCCACCCGGCCGCATGCGGCCGAGGTCGAGCAGCCAGAGCAGGCCTCCCAGCTCTGCGGCGTTCAAGTTTACGACAAGCGGGACAAGGGTGGGCGGTTTTCGGTCATGTCGCCAGCGGCCCAAAGGATGCGCCTCTTGTCCATTTCGACGGTCACCTCACCGATTCTCTTCGATGACGCCGTGCTTCACTTGGCTCGCGTAACCGGCAGCGAGCGCTCACGTGGCAAGACCAGTCTGACGATCAAGCGCCTAGTCGGCATGATCTCAGATCAACAGCTCTCCACTGACCTTGCAGAGCTACTTGCCGACATCGAGTTCAAGGTCGACTTCTGCCAAGACTGGCGAAACCGCCGTCTAGCGCATGACGATTTCGCTCTAGGAATGAGCGATCCTTCTGCTCCGCGGCACAACCGTGCGCAGCAGGCCAGGTGGAATAAGGCCGTCATGGTTGCGTCGGAAAAATTCGGCCGAGGCGGCCTTTGGCCAGGTGCCGAGGCCGGCGATGGACACAACCTCGTCGCGCGCGGCGACATAGACGAGCGTCGGCGCCACGCCTGCGACATTGACGATGTCGCTTTGTAGCACGCCCAGCGCGATGCCGCCGGCGACACCTGCATCGATCGCATTCCCACCGGCCTCCAGGATGCGGAAGGCAGCGTGCGCGGCGCCGTAATGACCAGCAACCGCCATGTGCGTAAGGCCTGTCAGGAGTGGACGGTAGGAGGAGATCCCGCCGGAGCCTGCGGCAGCATCACGTTCTTCAGGTTTCCGCATGAAGCGTCTCCTCTCAATCGACGGTCTGACCTTCGCCGGCGCGACGTGCGAGATAGCGCCCGAGCCGCCCGAGCGACCTGCCGGGCACGCCCGTTAATGCTGGCTTCACCACCAGTTCGCGCGCAGGTCCGAAAATCTGATAGAGGGCGATCGCGACGAGCAGCGTGTAAGCGGCGAGCGACGGCCCCCAGCCCGGCAGCAGCAGGCAGCCAATCGCCGGCACCAGCAGCACACGTTCGATCAGGCGCAAGGGCCCGAGCATGTAGCCTTGCAGCACGAAGATGGCACAGCTGATGGAAACGAGTGACAAGCCCGCTAAAGCAACCTGCTCGAACAACGTGCCGCCGAGCCCGATGATCTCGGGGCGCAACACGAACAGAAACGGCAGTAGGAAAATCGGCAATCCCAGCCAGACACAGTAGAAGGCGGTGCGGAAATAGCTGCCGCCCGAAATGTTGCTAGCGACTAGGGCGGCGAGGGCAACAGGCGGCGTGATGGCCGAGAGGTTGGCATAGAAGAACACGAACAGATGCGCAGCCAGCATCGGCACGCCGAGCTTCAGCAGAGCGGGTGCCCCGAGCAGGGCCACGAGAATGTAAGCAGCGGAGGTCGGCACCCCGCAACCGAGAATGATGCAGGTGATGGCTGAGACGACGAGCAGCAGCCACAGCGAGCCGGCCGAGATCGCCAGCATGATATGCGACATCTTCTGGCCGAGCCCCGTCACCACGAACATCTCGACCAGCACGTTGATGACGGCGACGACGATCGCGACCTGTGCGCCGCTCTTGGCTCCCTCGATCAGGGATCGGCACGCGGTGCGCAGTGATTCCACTGCCGCGCCACCCCGCCGCTTGATCGTCTGCTTGACCACCTCGCCCACTAGCATCAGGAGGCTCGGATAGAGCGCGGCAAGGCCGGTAGGCATGTCGATCGACAACAGCACAAACAGCAGCGCGGTCGCGGCGAGGATGTGAAGGTGCTCGAGCAGCGCCTGACGGACGCTCATACGATCGAGCTCGGACCCATCATCGAGGCGCATGTCCGGCATAGCGGCGATGCCTCGCTTGATCGCCTCGATGTGGATGTTGAGCATTAGGTAGGCGTAGAAGATCAAGGCCGGGAATACGGTGGCGACCATCACCTCGACATAAGGTATGCCCGTCAGCCCCACGATCAGGAACGCGGTGAGACCTAGCACGGGCGGCGTGATCTGCCCGCCGGTCGATGACACGGCCTCGATGGCGCCGGCGAACTCGGCGGAAAAACCGCACCGCCGCATGGTTGGAATTGTGTACGGCCCCTGAGCCGCGACGTTGGCGACGGTACTACCGGAGATCATGCCGAACAACGCGCTCGATACCACGGCAACCTGTGCCGGGCCGGCACGCATGTGGCCGACTGCGGCGAATGACAGCTTCATGATCAAGCTGGTGCCACCCGTCTCCTTGAGCACACCGGCAAATAGCATGAACATGAAGATGGTGCGCGCAGACTCCTCCGTCAGCCCGCCCAGCATGCCGCCGAACGATGGGATAGAGGTATAGGAGATGAGACGCTCGACGCTGATCCCGGAATGGAAAAAGAAGCCGCTTGGCATGAGGTAGCCGAAGTAGCCGTAGAGCAGACCAGCGAAGGCGAGGGCGGGAATGATAGCGCCCCACTCGCGCCAGGCTGCGGCGAAGACGGTGAGGATCATGAGAATGGCGACCCAATGATCGGCCTCGCTCGGAAAGAGCACACGCGTCTCGACGATCTCGTCGTGCTGGACGTGGATATAGATGAGAGGAATGGCGGCGACGGCGGCGGCTAGGATGTACAGCCGCCGGCGCCACCGCTGCTCGGCTGGAGCGCGTCCGGCAAGCAGCAGGAAAACGAGAACGGCCCCAAGATTCACATGAATACTTTTGAATTGGCCCGACGACAGCGTGAAATCCAAGGCCTGGATGATGTGGATCAGCGCCATGCCAACGGCGACAGCCGCGGTAAGGACAGCGAGGGCGGCGCCGCCTGGCGTATCGAGCGCGGGTAAGTCACCGAGCCAACGCCGCAATCCGTTCGCGCTATCCGCCATCGTGTCCTCGCGCGCTTTCGATCAGCTTGACCTTCCAATTCAACCGGCGGGGCGTCAAGCGTCGCATTGCACTGCACCTCGCTTGACCTCATAGCGCGTAGCCTCGAAGATTGACCGAGCCAAGCGCAGCGCAGAGGAAGAACGACGATGGAGAGCAAAACTCTTGCAGGACTGTCCCGGCGCCAGACGCTTGCTGCCGCGTCTGGCCTCTTGATCGGCTCGAGCCTTGGTGGCTTGCGGCCTCTCCTCGCTCAGAAGCAGCCTTTGCGGTGGGGCTCGGCGAGTTTGGGCTCTACAGGCTACGTCATTATCGAGGCGCTGTCGTCCACAGTGAGCCGCCTGACCGATGTCAAGGGTTCCTCGGTGGCAACGTCGGGTGGGACCGAAAACATGGCGTTGATGGGCCGCAACGAGATCGACCTGGGGCAGACCACGTCACTCGATTGGGCCCTCGCCGCAAATGCGCAGCCGCCCTTCAAGCAGAAGATCGAGCTGGTGCAACTGCTCTCCTATGCCATTTGGAGCCTGCATCCGATCGTGCGCGCAGATTCCGCAATCAAGAAGCTCGACGACTTGGTGGGCAAACGTGTTGGGCCGGGGCCCGCTGGCGGTAGCACGACGCAGCTGTGGAAGTTAATCTTCACGCGTGCCGGGATTGCAGACAAAGTGCGCTGGAGCTACGGGTCATGGCGAGAAACTTACGACGGGTTCAAGGCCGGCGCCCTGGACTGCATCGGCTCCATTCTGGTCGACGGCAGGCCTGGCACAATCCTGACTGAGCTCGAGGCTACGACGAAGGTAAAACCGCTGCCGATCGATCGCGCACTCATCGAGGCCGTCAGTCGGGACAATCCGGGCGCTTTTCTGCATACCGTCACGCCGGACCGCTGGGCGGCGCTCGACGCACCGATCGATACGGCCGCTTCCTCAGGTATCATCGGTACGAGGCCGGAGCTCGATAACGAGACCGGCTACACGATCGCTAAGACGATATACGACAACGCCGAGGACATCCGGAAAGTCTCGCCGGATCTCGGCATGATCCGTATCGACATGGCGGCCAAGTTCTTGCTGCCCGGCTATCCGGTCAACGGTGGTGCCGCCCAATTCTTCAAGGAGAAGGGGGTGTGGCGCGACGACCTGACGGTGCGCGCCTGACGACCGACTCGATGTTCCTCCGTAAGTGATTGCAGACATTCCGCAGGCCCGCGTAGTCCCGCTGCCCCAGCGACGACCAGGTTTGGGATTTCATCAACGGCGGGCCCGACCGCCTCGTATTTCGGCCGCAGGTGCGCTCAACGACGTCGCACGGATCGACCCCGACCAGGTTTCTAGGGCGCCGCTCGACGCGCGCTCGAACCAGTGAGTATCCTGTTGCCGCGTGCCGTGTTCGGCGTCGCCAGCCACGCTGCCCAGACTATGGCGGCATGCCAACGACGAGGCAATCTCATGCGCTCAAGCGTAGCGTTTGACGTGATCTATACCCATACGGAGGGTGAGCCGACCTGCATCATACATTCCGGCATCCTTTACCCACCGTCATCAAACATTCTACAAAAGCGCCGTTTTATCGAGGAAAACTTCGACTGGGTGCGGACCGCCCTAATGCGCGAGCCGCGCGGACACAAGGACATGTTCGGCGTGTTCCTCACGCCGCCATCAGAGCCCGGCTTCGATGCAGGCCTGATCTGGATCGACGGAACGCAATACTCGCATATGTGCGGGCACGGAACGATTGCCGTTTCGATGGCAATGGTAGCTCTGGGAATGGTGCCCAAGGGCAAGGGTGGAAGGACGACCATCCGTTTCGAGACCACTGCCGGCCCAGTGGTCAGCGAAGTGGCGCATGAGGGCGACCGCGTGGAGTGGTGCCACTTCGAGAACGTACCCGCCTACGTGGCCGCTCAGGACATCCCGCTCGACGTACCAGGCCTTGGGCGCGTTAGCGCGGACATCGCCTGGGGAGGAAACTACTTCGGTATCATCGACATCCGAGGCAAGGACCTCGAAATCGGTCCCGCCAACGGGACACGCCTGTCGCAGATCGGTATTACCGCTCGCGAGATGCTGCGGGAGAAGATCAAGCTGCAACATCCCACACAAGGCCACGTCAGCAACTTCAACTTCGTCACGCTCTGGCATGAGGGACGCCTGCCCGGTGCCTTCTACAAGAACGTACACGTGTTCAGCGCTGGTCAGCTCGATCGCTCGCCGGGCGGAACCGGTACTTCAGCCATGATGGCGATGCTCCACGCTCGCGGGCAGCTCGGGCTCAATCAACCCATTCAGTCTGAAGGTCTGCTCGGTACCGGCATGTTCGAAGGCCGTCTGATCGGCGAGGTTATGCTCGGCAAGCAACCGGCGGTGCGCCCTACTGTTAAGGGCAAAGCCAACATCGTCGGTACAGCGCGCTGGCTCATCGACCGTGACGATCCCGTCGGGGCCGGCTTTCTCATCAGTTGAATGGCTGAACGTGAGCCGCCAACGCAGGACACGCCGCCAGCACTTGAGACCTGCTCGGGACCGCTTCCGATAACGATAGCTAGAAATGTTCTGGAACGGGCGTATCTGATGACATTGGCTACGAGCGCGTATCCGTGGCTGTGGCACCGACGCGCATAGTTGAGGCAGCCGCGAGGATAGCGCGCTATGGTGGACACCATCGAGAAGGACCCTTCTCGCAGCCACCAACGCCATCGGAGGAAACGTGGCCAAGAAGCCAGCGAAGGCCGATATACCCGACGACAATCTCGACGCTCTGCTGCGAGCAGGTGCATTGCGCCGTCTACAGACCGGCCCGCCGTCGCCAAAGCCCGCCATACGTCGAGCGAAGAGACGCGCGAAGAAGAAATAGCCTTTGGTTACCGAAGCGGAGCCGATCGAGCGTATCGAGTGCACTCAACCTGGAGGAAGGTGCAAAGTGTGACTGTATTCACGTGATCCCCACTTATTCAATCCGTGATTATCCGGTCTTGTGCGGATCTCACCCCCTTGCCGAAGCCATACGGCCGGATAGAATCGCGCGAGCAGTACGCGCACCATTCAAAATCGTTTGCTCGAGGAAGAACAGGCAAAATGGGCAGAGGACGAGACCGCGGCCCTAGACGGCGCGGCTTTGATGACGATTGGGACCCACCTCCGGCCACACGCGATAGATATTCGCAGCAGCCATTCCGATCAGGTCCGCGCGAGAATGGTGCCCCAAGCGGCCCGTCCGTAGACGCCATCGTCAAGTGGTTCAATGCGGACAAAGGCTTTGGCTTCGTTGAGCTGGCCGACGGCTCCGGCGACGTGTTCTTGCACGTGGCGGTATTGCAGGCGGCTGGGCATGACGCTGTCGATCCCGGAACCAAACTGAGCGTGCAGGTTGGCCCGGGGCAAAAGGGCCGGCAGGTCACGGCTATTGTCGCGGTGGATGCCAACAGCGGCATAGAGCCTCGAGCAGCGCCGCGATCCTCACGCAGGGCTTCATCTGGCAGAGAACGATTTGATGCGGCGACCGCGACCGAAATCGAAGGCACCGTCAAATGGTTTAATCCCACCAAGGGGTTCGGGTTCGTTGCCTGCGAGGACGGCGAGAAGGATGTGTTTGTCCACATCTCGGTCGTCGAGCGTGCAGGCCTTGGCACACTGCAAGAGGCCCAGCGCGTGGTTATGAAGGTCGTGCGGACGCAAAAGGGACGTGAAGCGGTTTCGATTGAAGTCCCTTGAACCGCACACCGGGTGCTCACTGCATCCAAAGCCGATCAACATCCTGTCGGTCATGGAGTCTGGAAAGAGGGGCCAGCAGTGCGGGCGCGGGCGGCGCTCAGGTGGCCGGTATGGTTGGAGAGCCGATTTCCGCGCTTGACGGTCGATCAAAGGCATAGACGCTCGTCCAACCAACTCGTCGGAACTCGCTCCCCATCGCCGCCGTAGATTGAGTGCGTTACGTCATTTCCTCATGATATCCAACGCGGCATTAATGCGGACTGGCTCAAGAATTCTCTGAAAGAGCGTTGTTGCGGTTCGGCGCCGCACTGTGCTCTTGTTGCAGTGTGCGTCCACGAACTCCGTCGGCTGAGTTCGTAGCGCACGAGGGAGGATCACATGCGCACCTGGCTTGCCGCCCTGCTTGCGGCCCCCGTTCTATTGAGTTCCGCCGTCGTTGCGAGCGCTCAGGAGGTCACCCTCAAGGGCATCACCTCATTCGCGGAGAAGACGTTCTACTCCCGTGGTTTTGAGAAATTCATTGATAAGGTCAACGCCGAGGGCAAGGGTAAGATCCAGATCAACTACATCGGCGGACCGAAGGCTATGCCGCCGTTTGAGGTGGGCAATGCGCTGAAGAATGGCGTCGTCGACATCGTCAATGCGACGGGCGCATTTTACACCAACGTGTTTCCGGAGGCGGATGCGTGGAAGCTGACCGAGCGGCCCATGGCGGAGCTGCGCGGGAACGGAGGCTTCGACTACATGGCCAAGCTGTACGCCGAGAAGATGAATGCCGTTTTCCTAGCGCGACACATCGACAGCAATCCGTTCCACCTCTATCTGACCAAGCCGATCACCACGCCGGATCTCACCGGTCTGAAGCTGCGCATTACGCCGGTCTACCGTGAGTTCTTCCAGGCACTCGGCGCAACGGTAGTGCAGACACCTCCGGGCGAGGTCTACACCGCACTGGAGCGCGGCGTAGTCGACGGGTACGGATGGCCCATCACGGGCATTTTCGACCTCGGGTGGCATGAGCGCACGAAGTTCCGCGTCGACCCCGGATTCTACAGCGCCGAGGTGAGCGTCCTGATCAACAAGGCATCGCTCGAGAAGCTCGACGCCGAGCAGAAGAAGGTCATCATGGACGCAGCCGCGTGGCTCGAGGCGCAGGCGGCGGAAACCGCCAAAGAGAATGCCGTCGACATCGAGAAGCAGAAGGCGGCGAGCATCCAGGTGATCGAGTTTAAGGGTGCAGAGGGCCAGGCCTTTCGTGCCAAAGCCTACGAAACGGGGTGGGCAGGGATTATCGCGAAAAGCCCCGAGCACGGGCCGAAACTGAGGGAGTTCTTCGCCAACGCGAAGTAGCCGGCCGAGTGATACGATGGATCGTCTATCCAGGGCCTACGGACGCCTTCTCGACTCACTGATGGCGGTGGCCTGCCTGCTGCTGCTGGTGATGACGCTGCTTATTGGCGCGGACGTCGCCGGGCGCAACGTGGGTCTGGGCGGCATTACCTGGAGCGGCGAGGTCTCGGAGGACATCCTTTATCTGCTCACGATCCTGTCGGCGCCTTGGCTGCTCCGCCAGGGACAGCACATCCGCGTCGATATCCTCCTGCGCGCTCTACCGGCACGTGTAGCCTGGCTGCTGGAATGGCTGGGCGACCTGCTAGGCCTGGCATGCTCGCTCTACTTTGTCTGGTACGGCTGGAAGGTGCTGACTGCGAGCCACCAATCGGGGGCAATTTCGATCAAGACGCTGGTGACGCCTGAATGGTGGCTGCTGGCTCCGCTTCCCTTGGCTTTTCTGCTGCTCGCGATCGAATTCCTGTTTCGCATGCATCGGCTCGGACGCGGCGAGCAAGCCCCGCGCACGGACGCGGTATCGGCGTCATGAGCAGTACCGGCGCGCACTTGGATAAGGCGCGTTGACAATGTCGTGGCATCTTGCGGCGCTGTTGATGTTGGGCGGATCCACCGTGTTGCTTCTCATCGGTATGCCGGTGGCACTGTCATTCGTGGCCATCAATATTGTCGGCGCTTGGCTGTTCCTCGGCGGCGAAGCCGGGCTCGCCCAGGTCGTGCGCAACAGTGTCGTATCAGTGATGAACTTCTCGCTAACCCCCATTCCGCTGTTCGTGCTGATGGGTGAGGTGCTGTTTCATACCGGGCTTGCCATCAAGGTCATCGACGGAGTGGAGCGGCTCATCAAGCAGGTACCCGGCCGCCTCGCCGTCGTGGCAGTGGTGTCTGGAACAGTGTTCTCCGCTATTTCCGGTTCCACGATCGCCACCACGGCCATGCTCGGCTCGCTGATGCTACCCGTGATGCTGGCACGCGGATACCATCCCACGATGGCCAGCGGACCCATCATGGCGATAGGCGCGGTGGACATGCTGATCCCTCCTTCGGCGCTGACGGTGCTCCTGGGCAGTCTGTCGGGTATTTCGATCTCCAAGCTGCTGATCGGCGGCGTGGTGCCGGGTCTCATGTTGTCGATCGCCTTCGTCGTCTACATCGTCGCGCGCGCCCGTCTGACACCGGGCCTTGCTCCCGCGACACCGATCGAGCGCCATTCCGGCTGGGAGAATTGGCGGCTGCTGGTCCTCTACGTGGTGCCGTTGATCGGCATATTTGCAGTGGTGGTGGGCGCCATGTCCGGCGGGTTCGCGACGCCTACTGAATCCGCGGCGCTAGGCGCGCTGGCGACGATGGGGATCGCAGCGCTTTATCGTAGGCTAAGCCTGGAAACGCTGATGAAATCACTGAAGGGTACGACCGCCATCTCGAGCATGATCATGTTCATCATCCTGGGCGCTACGACGTTTTCGCAGATCCTAAGTTTCTCCGGTGCGACCGAAGGGCTCGTGTCGGCCATTCTGGGACAGGGACTCTCTGCGCTGGGAGTAGTCGCACTCATGATGTTGATCCTGATCTTCCTCGGGGTTTTCATCGATCAGGTAAGCATGATGCTGATCACGCTGCCGGTGTTCATGCCGATCGTCATGAAGCTCGGCATCGATCCCATATGGTTCGGTGTGCTGTTCCTCATCTGCATGCAGCTCGGACTGCTGCTGCCCCCGCATGGGCTACTGCTGATGACCATGCGCGGCGTGGCACCGCCTGAGGTGACGATGGCGCACATCTTCCAGGCGGTGGTGCCCTATGTGATCATGAGCCTTCTGCTTCTGGCGCTGCTGTTGGGGTTCCCCGCGATCGCGACATGGCTGCCGAACCGGCTGATCGGATAAAGGTGAACGAGCATGGCAGGCGAGCAGACAGTTGCGGCAGCGCTGGCGCGCGACCTTGCCTCTTATGGCGCGCGACGATGCTTCGCGCTGCTCGGCACGGCCAACTTCAAGATCTCGCACGCGCTGGCGGGGGCAGGAGTGGAGCTTATTTTGGCACGCCACGAAGGCAATGCGGCGACCATGGCGGACGCTTACGCCAAAGCGACGCAGGAGTTAACTCTGGTGAGCGTGCATTCCGGGCCCGGCCTCACCAATGCACTGACCGGGATTGCGGAAGCAGCCAAGAGTCGGACACCGCTGCTTGTGCTCGCCGGCGACGTGCCGGCCGGCGCGGTGAAGAATAACTTCCATTTCGATCAGGCAGCAATGGCGGGATCAGTGGGTGCGATTGCGGAGCGCATCCACACTCCGGCAACCGCGCGCGAGGACACCCTGCGTGCGGTCACGCGGGCCCTGCGCGACCGACAGACAGTAGTGCTTAGCCTGCCGACCGACGTGCAGGACGCGGTTCTGACTGGCAACGTCGCGCCGCTCGCCCTCGCACCGGCGCCGGGGCCGATGCATCCTGATCCAGACAGCGTGCGCCGGCTGGCTGAGGCCATCGACCGGGCGCAGCAATCTGTATTCATCGCCGGCCGCGGCGCCGTGATCTCGGGGGCGGAAGAAGCGATTACAGCGCTGGCGGATCGCGGGGGCGCCCTGCTAGCGACATCGGTATGTGGCCACGGCCTGTTCGCGAACCATCCCTGGTCGCTCGGCATCAGCGGCGGGTTCGCTTCGCCGGCCGCGAGCCAGCTGATCGCGGAAAGCGATCTCATCGTCGGGTTCGGAGTGAGCCTCACGCACTGGACCACCAAGCGAGGCAAGCTCATCGCTCCCGGTACGATTGTCGCCCAGGTTGACATCGAGGCGCCGAAGCTTGGCTATCACGCACCAGTCGACATTTCCGTGCTCGCCGATGCACGAGCCGCGGCGGAGACGCTACTCGCCGAGTTTGGCAAGAAGCCGGCAAATCGCGGATGGCGCAACGAGCGTACTAGGGCGCGAATGCAGGTAGGAGATAACCATCACGCGCCTTACGCAGACGTTTCCAACGCACGGTTCATCGACCCGCGCACGCTGAGTAAGGCGGTGGATGAGCTTCTGCCGCGGCAACGCGTGGTCGCCTCGGACTCCGGTCACTTCTGTGGTTGGGTGCCCCGCTATCTTCGCGTACCGAACGCGCGTAGTTCATGTCTCAGCCATTCGTTCCAGTCGGTGGGGCTGGGGCTCGCTTCGGCAATCGGACTAGGCATCGCCAATCCGGGCGCGCTCGTTGTGCTTGGAGCCGGCGATGGCGGATTTCTCATGTCGCTCGCCGATCTCGAGACCGCTGTACGGCTGAAACTCAGGATGTGCGTCCTCCTCTACAACGACGCGTCATATGCGGCCGAAGTGCACCTGTTCAAGCGGCGCGGCTATTCCATCGATATCGCGCAATTCCCCGACACAGATTTCGCCGCGATCGCACGCGGTCACGGCGCGCGGGCTGCGACAGTGCGCACGCTCGACGATCTCGACCCAGTCCGCGCGTGGGTGGACGAGGGTGCCCCTGGCGTGTTCGTGATCGACGGCAAAATCAGTCCAGATCTCGAAGCGGACTGGCACGCCGAGCATTTCCCGTAAGTACCGCGCAGGGCGACTGGTCCTGGTTCTGGTGCTTGCTTGCGACCCTTGACCTTGCAAGAGCCCCGTTGCCTCAACCTCACGTGGGCCCGCAAGATTGGCCATGCATCGCTCGACCTCGGAGGTTCGCCCATGCGCTTCGTCGATTTAAGCCGCGAGATCTATCACCGTACGCCAACGCATCCCGCTCATCCGCCCGTCGCTCTGGGGGTTTGGTATGACCACGACGAGGTCAAGGCCGCTGGCACGACCCGCTTCACATCGAAAGCGCTGTATTTGTCAATGAGTGATCATGCAGGGACGCATGTGGATGCGCCCTGTCATTTCAACCCGGACCCCAAGGCGCAATCGATCGATCAGGTGCCACTGGAGAACTTCTACACCGAGGCGATCTGCCTCGATCTGAGCCACGTACCAACGAGGCACGAAATTACTGTTGATGAGATGGAAAAGGCGCTCGCCAGGTCTAAGCAGCAGATCAAGCCGCGCGATACAGTTCTTCTGCACATGGGTGTCAACGCGCGCCTCTTCGGGGACTCCGGGCTATCTGCACGACTTCCCCGGACTGCACGTCGATTCCGTGCATTGGCTCGCTGACAAAGGCATTCTCATGTTTGGCGTCGAAGCTGTGAGCCCCGCTCCTGAGGGTGAGCCTAATTTCAAGGCGCATCTTGCCTGTGCCGAGCGAGGCATCACGCACATTGAGTGCCTGTGGAACCTCGAGCAGGTTGTCGGCAAGGGGCGCTTTCGGTTCATTGCGTTTCCTCTGAAGATTCGCGCCGGAACGGCAAGCCCCATCAGGGCCGTCGCAGTATTTGATGAGTAGGTAAAGGCACAGCGGACGGCCATCCCGGTCCGCTTTTCGACGCCCGGCGGCCGAGGCTTCTGCTATGGTTCTTGAATGACTGCAACACAAACACTAGCGGAGTTCGTCGCCGGGACGCGCTTGAGCGACATCCCTGAGGATGTGGTCGCGCGCGCTAGGCTGATTCTGGCCGACTGCGTTAGCTGCATCGTGGCGGGAAGCACTGTACCGGAGGTGAAGCGGCTGCTGAGCCTTCAGCCGCAGCCGGAAGCCAGCACGTCCCCGGCTACAGTTCTAGGAATGTGGAAGCGCCTGGCTGCGAAAGATGCCGCCTTCGTGAATGGCACGGCCGGCACGTGGCATGATCTGGACGAGGGCAACCTCAGCACGCGGACACACGCCGGGATCCAGATCGTCCCTGGAATTCTGGCCGAATGCGAATCGCGCAGGCTGTCCGGGGCCGCGTTGCTCGAAGCGCTGATCCTGGCCTACGAGGCGAGCGCACGCATCTGGCGGGCAACCCAGGGCCGCCTCGCCGTTCACCCTCACGGCACATACGGCCCGTTGGCGGCCGCTTTTGCGCTCGCAAAGCTGCGCGGCGATGGCCCGGATGCCATTGCGCAAGCTGTCAACATAGCTGCAACCCTGGGCATCGCTGCCAGCCGCGCTACCCTGAACGACGGCGCGACGGTGCGGAACATCTACAGCGGTCACAGTGGTCGCGCGGCCTATGAAGCTTTGGCCTTGCGTGATGCGAGGTTCACTGGAGAAGCCGATGCCGTGGCGTCCATATTTGGCAATCTCTACGGAAGCTCGTTCGCCCCGGACGTGGCGGTCGCGGAGCTCGGTTCGACTGGTGGATCCGGCGCAACTATTTTAAGCGCTTCGCGGCCGGGCGATACGCGCATGGCGCACTCGATCTGGTCGAAGAGCTGGCCACCAGGGGCATAGGGCTCACACCGGATCTGGTCGAGAGGATCGATATCCAAACGTTCTTCATGGCTGCCACGTTGGGGCAGCAGACGGTCCGTACACCGTTCGGCTGCCGATTCTCGATCCCCATGCTCGTTGCGCAACGGATTGCGCATGGCCGTACACCGCTGACGGACGACTGCTCGCGTGCGTTCGCAGATCAGACCGTTCTCGATGTTGCGCGGCGCGTGTTCGTGTCGGAGGATCCAGCGGCGACGGCCGCCTACCCCGACCGCCAGCCGACGCGTATGACGTTTACGCTTCGGGACGGTACATCGCACACGGCGTCCTGCGAACGCATTCTGGGCGAGAGCGATCATCCATTGCCGATCGAAGCCCTTGAAGCAAAGTTCATGGAGCTGACCAAGTCAGTTTGGAGAGAAGGAGCCCAAGACATTTGGAGAGATCTCGGCCGGATGCAGGAGGTCAGGGATGTTGGCAGCCTGGTGGCCGTGTGGTCGGCGGATGGGCGGGAAGTATTATGAAGGAGCTAAGTCATGAGCGATGCCGTGCCTGTAATCAACCTGTCCAGATACCTTTCTGGCGATGATCAGGGAAAGGCTTCCGTTGCCCGCGAGGTGGCCGGCGCGTGCGAGAGCATCGGCTTCTTTAAGATTGCGAACCACGGTGTACCCCAGGCTCTGATCGACGATGCGTTTGCGACCGCGGGAGCCTTCTTTGCCCAGCCGGCCGCCGTCAAGGACAGTTTCCGCCCGCCGCGAAGCGCCTCGGCACGTGGCTATCACGCGCTGGAAACCAAGAACCTGGCCAAGACGATTGGCTATAACAATCCCGCAGATTTGCGCGAGCAGTTCTACCTCGGGCCCCTGACGAGCCGAGCGGCTGACTTTGCCCATATCCCGGGCGCGTCCGAGCTTTACGC
Organism: uncultured Alphaproteobacteria bacterium; assembly: GCA_963806735.1. Taxonomy (GTDB): domain Bacteria; phylum Pseudomonadota; class Alphaproteobacteria; order Rhizobiales; family Hyphomicrobiaceae; genus CADEFX01. The sequence continues at coordinate 18,916 of CAWEBE010000008.1, forward strand.
GGAGAACATCTGGCCCGATACGCCAGCCAGCTATCGGCCGGTTTTCACTGCCTACTACCAAGCGCTGGAGTCGCTCGGGCGGTCGCTCATGAGCGTATTCGCGCTGGCCCTGGATATGCCGGAGGGCTACTTCGACGACAAGATCAACCGGCATTTCTCGACGGTACCCGCCAATCACTATCCCGAGCCCAAGGGCGATCCGTTACCGAACCAAATCCGCGCCGGGGAGCATACCGACTTTGGCAGCCTAACGATCCTGGCCGTGAGCGATGCAGCGGGCGGTCTGCAGGTGAAGCTCAGGGACGGCACCTGGTCCGACGTCACGGCACCTCGCGATGAGTTCATCGTCAACATCGGTGACATGATGCAACGCTGGACCAATGATCGCTGGCTTTCGAACCTTCATCGCGTCGTCAATCCGCCGCCCGAACATCGGGCCGGCAGCCAGCGCATGTCGATCGGCTACTTCCTGCACCCGAACTACGACGCCGAGATTGCTTGCCTTTCGACATGTTCGGGCCCTGATAATCCCGCACGCTATCCACCAGTGCGTGCGGGCGACATGATGCGCAAGAAACTCGAGGCGCGTGCGGCCTAGATTCGCGGAGAAAACGTGACCGAAAAACCTCTGATTGGTGCCATCGGCTGTGGCGGCACCATTTCCTCGATCGGCGCGAGCAGCACGGACGTGCTGGACTATCCGGACTTTGGCCGCAAGCTTCCCATAGAAGAGGTGTTGGGGCGGCATACCGAGGTCGCCGCGATAGCGGATGTGCTGGCCGTACCGTTTCGCAGCGTGGGCAGCTCAGCGATCGGGCCTTCTGAGTGGCTGGAGCTCGCGGGGACAATCCATCGCGTCGTGGCCGAGCGGCCGTCAATGAGGGGTTTTGTGGTGCCCCACGGAACTGCCACGCTGGAAGAGACCGCATACTTTCTGCACCTCGTTCTCAAGACCGACAAAACGGTTGTTTTGGTCGGGGCACAAAGGCCGGCAAGCGCGCTCAGCAGCGATGCTGGCATGAATCTACTTGGGGCCGTGCGTGCGGCGATCGATCCCGCCGCCGCCGGACTGGGCGTGCTCGTTGCTCTGAACGATGAGATCCAGTCAGCCCGCGAGGCAACGAAGACATCCACGTACCGACTACAGACCTTCCGGTCGCCAGACTTCGGCGCGCTGGGGCATATCGACGGTGATGGTGTACGCATCTACCGGCGGCCGGCGCGCCGGCACGCACCGCACACTGAGTTTGACGTGGCTCAGATCGAACATCTGCCTCGAGCTGGACATCGCATACTCGTACGGGGGAGCTGACGGTACCGTTATCGATGCTTTGGTGATGGCTGGTGCGCGCGGCATCGTGTCCGCGGGTCTGGCTCCCGGAATTCCTGCGCCGCTGGAGCGGACGGCTATTGAGCGGGCGGCAAAGGCCGGAGTTGTCGTCGTCCAGGCAAGCCGGGCCGGCAGCGGACGCGTGGCGCGTCGGCGCTATTTGCGTGAGGCCGGCATCGTCGGCGCGGACAATCTCAATCCGCAGAAGGCGCGCATCCTACTGATGTTGGCGCTGACACGGAGTTCGGACGCGGACGATATCCAGCGTATGTTCGACACCTACTGACTATGTCTCAGTCCCGGCGCGGGCTTTTCGCGCCTACTCCGCTGCCTGCCGTCGCAGCAGATATTCTGGAATCGGCCGTATCCTGCCGTCGGAGGCGCGAGCCGCGACGGGCCTTGCCGGAACCAGCGTGTGACCCAGTAGGCGGCTGGCCCGCCCCGTCGGCGTACGGGTCAAAAGCCCGTTGGGCCGGAGCAGCACCACCAGCACAATGATGAGGCCAAAAAGATCAATCGATACTCGTTGGTGAAGCGCAGGACTTCCGGCAGGGCCGTGAGCAGGACTGCACCAAGGACAGGTCCCCACATGGTCTGCAGGCCGCCGAACAGCAGGAAAATGATGAAGTTCAGGGAGACGAAGAACCCCAAATCGTGCGGGCTGATGACCAACATATAGTGACCTTGGATGGCCCCGCCCATGCCGACCAATGCGCCGCCGACGGCAAAGGTGATGCTGCGCATCTGCGCGATAGAAATTCCCATGGCGCTGGCGGCAATGGGGTCATCACGCACGGCGCGCGATGCAAAACCGAGGCGCGAGCCGTCGAAACGCCAGGTCACGTAGAGCGCGACTCCGGTCGCTGCCAGGGCGGTCCAGATCGTGGTTTTGAGGCCGATTCCTGTGAAGCTGTTGGCGCCGCCGATGTAGTCCCAGTTAAAGGCGAGCACCGCCAGTGCCTCACCAAATGCCAGGGTGGTGAGCTTCAGGATGAAGTCACGCATCTTGAGGGTGACTAGGGCGAGAAGTGTCCCCACCACGGCACCCGCCACCGCGGCAAGCAAGATCGCGAGCAAAAAGGGCCATCCGAATTTGACCGTCAGGATGGCGGAGACATACCCGCCGACACCGGCGATGGCCGCGGTTGCCATCGACAACTGGCCGGACATGGCGGTGATGTAAAGACCGAGCGCCATTACGACGTTCAGTAGCGTGAAGATGATGACAGGTTCAAAGCTCGCGAAGCTCATATCCTCGCCTCAGGTCGCGTAGGAGCCGAAAAGGCCGTTGGGCCGAAAGTAAAGGACGCCGATCAGTATGAAGAAGGCCGCAGCATCGCGTAGGCTCGATGAAAGGTAGCCCGTCACCAGCGCCTCTACGATGCCGATGCCTAACGCGACCACCATGACACCTTCGAAATATCTGTTGCCGGCCACGAGCATGCATATGAACGCCTTGAGCCCGTACAGCAGGCCGACGAAGGCCGACGCCGAGCCATACAGCGTGCCGACCGAGACTGCAGCCACCCCGGCCATGACAGAGGCAAGTAGGATCGTGAACTGGCAGATACGTGCGACATTGACCCCGAATGCGGCGGCGACATCGGGCTTTTCGGCAATGGCGCGTAGGGCGCGTCCATATGGCGTCAGGCGTACGTAGAAGCTGACCAATGCCAAAAGCAGCAGGCAGATGACGAAGTTGGCCGCTTGGCGAACCGTCAACGCTATCGGCCCGATGTCGATAAACCTGCGCGGTAGAAGGGCCGGATAGGCCACGGGATCAGGGCCGGCAATGAGGGCCATGCCATTCTGCAAAACGATGGCCACACCGAGCGTACCGATTAGTGTCATCAGGACATCGCGCCCACGCAGCGGCGCGATCACCGTTCGCTCCAGCGCGAAGCCAACGAGCCCAGCCCCAGCCGCGCCCGCCACGAGCACACCTGCCAGGCCGATCATCGGCCACTGCGCG
>CAWEBE010000009.1:0-138203 GCA_963806735.1 uncultured Alphaproteobacteria bacterium
GCCGACGTCAGGAGGAGTGTACTGCCGAGGCCGCGTTCAACGCGCGGCCCGGTTACATCCGTCACAAGGCCGCGACCCGTGTTGAGCTATACGCTTCGCCGACTGCTCTATACCGTGCCGATCGCACTCGGCGTGACGATTTTCGTGTTTGCGCTGATCCATTTGTCCGGTGATCCGATCAACGCCGTCGTCGCGCCGGATGCGACCGCGGAAACGGTCGCGAAGCTCAAGAAGGATTACGGCTTCGACAAGCCTCTTCCCCTTCAGTATCTGCTCTGGCTCGGCAAGGCGCTGCAGGGCGATTTCGGCTACTCGATCGTCAACAGTCGGCCGGTCCTCGCCACGCTTCTGCTGGCGGTCCCCAACACCCTCATGCTCGCCTGCTGTGCGACGCTGATCGGCTTCACGCTGGGCGCGCTGCTAGGCGGGCTGGCCGGCTTCTACCAGGGGCGGCTCGTCGACAAGCTTGCGACGGGGATCGGCATCGCCGGCGTATCCGTCCCCCACTACTGGCTCGGCATGGTTCTGGTCATCATCTTCGCTGTTGAGCTGCAGGTGCTTCCGGCAACGGGCATGGGCCCTGGTGGCTCCTCCGGCTGGGCGTGGGACTGGTTGCACATCGAGCGTCTGATTCTGCCAGCCGTGACGCTTTCAGTCATTCCTTGCGGCATCATCACGCGCACAGTGCGCGCGACCATCACCGAGAATTGTGTCCATCAGGAATTCGTACAGGCTCTGCGAGCAAAGGGGCTTTTGCATGGCCAAGTCATCCGACACGTCGTCAAGAACGCGGCGCCGACGGTGCTTGCCGTGATGGGCCTGCAACTGGGCTACCTGTTGGGAGGGTCCATCCTCGTCGAGACGGTCTTCAACTGGCCCGGGACCGGCTTCCTGCTCAACGACGCGATTTTCCGACGCGACATTCCCATGCTGCAGGGCACGATCTGCTGCTGGCCATGTTCTTCGTCGTCCTTAATCTCATCGTCGACATCGTGCAGACGCTGGTAGACCCGCGTATGCGTCGGAGCTCATCCCTGGATCTCGCCACACCACGCACCCTCCAGACCATCGATATCGCGCAGTCAATCGGGCAATCCCGCGGCTATTGGGGCACGGTCTGGTTGCGTCTTTGCCGCGACCCGGTAACCCTGATCTTCGGCATCGTGTTGTTGTCCATCTTTCTGCTCGCGATCTTCGCGCCCTTGATCGCGCCACAAGACCCCTACAAGGCCAACATCGTTCGACGGCTCAAGGAGATCGGTTATCCGGGCCATCTCCTTGGCACTGATCAGACGGGCCGCGACATGGCCTCCCGTTTGATCTACGGCGGGCGGCTGTCGCTATTCATGGGCGTGATGCCGGTGATCAACGCGCTCGCCATAGGTGGTCTCCTTGGCATTGTCGCTGGCTATCTGGGCGGGCGCACCAATACGGCGATCATGCGCACAATGGACGTCTTCTACGCCTTTCCCTCGGTGTTGCTGGCCATTGCCATCTCCGGTGCGCTGGGCGCCGGAATCGGAAACGCCATTCTATCGCTCACAGTCGTGTTCATCCCCCATAGCCCGGGTTGCCGAAACCATCACCACCCAAGTGCGAACCCTCGACTATGTCGAGGCGGCACGCGCCTCGGGCGCCTCGTCGATGCGCATCATTCGCGTGCACGTTCTCTCGAACGTGCTGGGAGCGATTTTCGTTTACGCAACGAGCTTGATCTCAGTGTCGATCATACTGGCCTCCGGTCTGTCGTTCCTGGGCCTCGGGACGAAACCACCGGAGCCGGAGTGGGGCCTAATGCTCAACGAGCTGCGGCAGGCCATCTACTCAACGCCGTACGTGGCCGCACTACCCGGCGTCATGATCTTCATGACATCGCTGTCATTCAACCTGCTGTCCGACGGATTGCGTTCCGCGATGGACCTCAAGTCATGACAAGCGCTGCCACCGACGGGGGCAGCACTGCTGCGAGGCCCCTCCTCAATGTTCGTGGTCTCACGAAGCACTTCCCCGTTGGCCATGCGCTCTTCGGCGGCGCAGCCCTCGTCCGCGCCGTCGACGGCATCGACTTCGACGTCCGAGTCGGAGAAACGCTCGGCATCGTCGGCGAGTCCGGCTGCGGCAAATCGACTGCGGCTCGCCTCGTCATGCAGCTCATGGCGCCGACCCGCGGCAACATCTTGTTCGACGGCAAGGTTGTCGGCAGTGCGGAGCTGCCGTTGAAGGAGTTCCGACGCCAGGTGCAGATGGTATTCCAAGACAGCTATGCTTCGCTCAATCCGCGTCTCACGGTGGAAGGCTCGATCGGTTTCGGGCCGCAGGTCCATGGCGAAAGCGCGCGAAACGCCCGGGCTCTAGCGCATGATCTGCTGTCTCGCGTGGGACTAGACCCACACCGCTTTGCGGGCCGCTATCCGCATGAGTTGTCGGGAGGCCAGCGCCAGCGTGTGAATATCGCTCGCGCACTGGCATTCCGGCCGAAGCTATTGATCCTAGACGAGGCCGTCTCCGCGCTCGACAAATCCGTCGAGGCGCAGGTGTTGAACCTATTGCTCGATCTCAAAGACGAGTTCCATCTCACGTATGTGTTTATCAGTCACGATCTCGACGTCGTCCGGTTCATTTCCGACCGCGTGCTCGTGATGTATCTCGGTCGCGTTGCGGAAATCGGGCCAGCCAAGCGTGTCTTGGGTGAGGCGCGCCATCCATACAGCCAGGCGTTGCTTGCATCGGTGCCGACGATGGACCCGGCGCGGCGCACGGCGGAGGCACCGTTGACGGGCGATCCACCCAATCCGATCAATCCGCCTTCCGGTTGCCGATTCCATCCGCGCTGCCGCATCGCCGAGGATGTCTGCCGCATGCGCGAGCCGCTGCTTGTCGATAAGGGCGGCGATCAGTGGGTTGCCTGCCACGCTGTGGCGGAAGAGTCGGGCCACACCTGCAGCACGCGCTTTGTCCCCCTTGCATCCGATAAGGCGCTGTTATGAAAAATCCAACCGCCGACATGATGGTGGACGTGAAGGACCTATATGTCTCGTTCCGCACGGACAATACGACGAAGGTGCGCGCCGTGAATGGCGTGGATCTGGCGCTGCGGCGCGGCGAGGTGCTAGCGATCCTTGGCGAGTCCGGCTCCGGCAAGAGTGTGACGTTGCGCGCGCTACTGCGGCTCAATCCCGCGCATATCACCGAGGTGAGCGGTCAGATTCGTGTCGCTGGCATCGATGTAAATACGCTTGACAGTCGGAGTTTGCAGGACTTTCGCGGCGGCACCGCATCGATGATTTTCCAGGATCCCGGTGTCGCGCTCGATCCGGTCTATCGCGTCGGCGATCAGATCGCCGAAACGGTCGTCCGGCACAAAGGGGTATCGCGCACGCAAGGCCGCAAACGGGCACTAGAGCTGCTCGAACGTGTGCGCATCCCCTCACCCGAGCGCCGCCTTGACGCCTATCCTCACGAGCTGTCGGGCGGCATGCGCCAGCGCGCGATGATCGCGCTCGCTCTGTCCTGCGATCCCAAGGTGCTGCTGGCCGACGAGCCGACGACGGCACTCGACGCAACGGTGCAAATCCAGATCCTCCTAATCCTGCGCGAACTGCAGCGCGATCTCGGTCTTACCGTCATCTTCGTTACGCATGACATCGGCGTGGCAGTCGAGGTTGCCGACAATCTGGCAGTCATGTACGCGGGCAAGGTCGTCGAGCGCGGGCCCGTCGCCGATGTCATCCGCCGGCCGCGGCAACCCTATACGCTGGGCCTGCTCGCGACGCGCGCCCATGGCAACCGGCTCGAAGGGCGCCGCCTGCCGGCGATCCCCGGCAGTCCACCCGACCTCGCCAACCTGCCTCCGGGCTGTGCGTTCGCGCCGCGTTGCACCTATGTCGCCGAGCGATGCCGGCAGATCGAACCTCATCGCGAGATCGTCGCTCCCGGACACGAGGTCCGCTGCCTCAACACGGCCCGGGTTGGGGCTTGATGGATAGCGCTGCTGGACTTGTCCTGTTTTCCCGGCTCCGTCGCTTTTTGATGCTGACAACGATGTTAGGTGCCGCAGCGCGTAAAGCTCGTGGGGGCGGCCCGCGGCGCCCTTTCGCCAACCAAAGAGCGAACTGTGCAGATGGAATCCCGTTCGAACTAAGCGTGCCAAACGTGACGATGATCGCGCCTCGTCGGACTTTGTGGAAAAAATGGTCGCGATACACGGCCTCAATTGTGGCTACCGCGACTCCAAGCAAATCCCCGAGCACAAGCATCGAGTGTCCCGCCACTAAGAGAGACCCGCACTTAGCCTCATCGTGTTTGCGCCAAACAGATGGATAGGCGAGGCGAGTGTGTTCTCTGACGCTGTCTAGAATTTCCAGCTTCGCAATGGCGGCTTTGCTTATCGGAGATTCGGCGATCTTAGCCACGTCATAGTACGCTATCGATCCAGACGAGGATCGAATTAAAACTCGCGCGCCGGCTAACTGGGTTGGCCATGCGGTTTCCCACCGACGTAGGCTCTTGATCCGACTAAGAAATTTTCGGCGGTTGGGGGGAAGTGGGTGCTCTGGCTCGCTTCTCAGTCGCCTGCGCAGGACACCGTAAACGAGGCAGCCTCATTCGATCCCACCAAGATCACTGCTTTCAAGCTCCACCCGTGTGCGAAGGGGCAAGAGGCGCAACTTGTCAAAACGCGCTCGGACCTTCTGGACCTGCTTAGCAGGCCTGGACCCGGCCTATTAATCCGGGCTCCCTTGTTCACCGAGAAAGCCCTGCGATACGTGCTTGCTCGCCATCGCGCGGCCAAGTCCTCTTATGCCCGGGAAGGGCCAGGACACCGCGAAAATGATCGCTCGAACTCGTGGCTCATCAGCTTCGACGATTGGATGGGCAAAGTAAGGCAGCCATTGATACAGCGCTCCCTGCACCAGACGAGCCGAGGCAATTTGATGCCTGAAATATGCGAGGCGATCTATGCGGATACCTTCCGGTCACACGTCCGGATCGCGCTTTCGAGCTTGCGGTCAATGGATCCAGCAACCGCCACTAAACGAGATCGAGAAGCTCGTCATCTTTCTGTCCGAGAACCCAACGGCTGGCACAGAGATCATCGGCACCGGCGGATGCCGGAAGTTGCGTGTGGCTGGCGGCGGAAAGGGCAAGCGCGGGGCGTACAGGGTCGTAACCTTTTACACTGGGGAACGCATGCCTGTGTTCCTCATTACGGCGTTCGCGAAAGGAGAAAAGTCGGATTTGACCAAATCAGAGCGTAACGGCCTTCGCGTAATCACGAAGGCGATTGTATTGGAGTATCGGAGTAAGGTCGCCTCGCTGGCGAAGAAGGGCGCGTAATGAGCAAGAAGGCATTCGAGAAGATCGCCAAGGGTCTTAACGAGGCTCTTGCGTTTTCGCGCGGCGAATTGAAGCCGACCAAGCTTTACGTCCCTCCAGAGTTGGACGTGAAGGCCATACGAACAAAGCTTGAGTTGTCTCAGGATGACTTCGCCGCTGTATTCGGCTTCACCATCAATCAGATCAAGGATTGGGAGCAGGGCCGCTCTCGTCCCATAGGCGGAGTGCGCGCCTATCTGATGATGATCGAAGCCAATCCAGATGGCGTAAGAGCGCTACTGCGCTCGGTTAGCGTCCGTCGCGCGGCCTAAACAAGAGCGAGAGCCTTTCCTTGTCTTGCTGGGCGCAGATTTCCTTCTGCGCCCAACCATCTCTTGGTGCGTTGCGCCACTAAGCGCATGAACTTTCTTTTTCTGGGTAGGTTTCATCTTTTTTGCGGCGATTTAGCCATGGCAGACAGCGCACTTCTCAAGCTGAACTGGGCCGCGAAACACGTCGCTGAACTTAACGAATTCCTCAGCAAAACGCGACCTTTCCCCCTCGTCCTTAAAACGAATACAGAGACCGGCGAGCGCACCCTTGGGTGTGAAAAGAACGATCGCGTCGTAAACCACGTCGCCCTCCTGTGTGGTGACGCGATCCACAATATCCGCTCTGCGCTTGACCACGCCTACTGGGAAATCGTCTCGCCCCGGTGCCAAACTCGCGGAGATCTTGTCAACGTTCAATTCCCTTTCAGTCAGAAAGCAGACCGGCTTGATAAAACCATTCAGCAACGAAAGGGCCATTACGCCGGAACAGGCTTCTACTGCGCTCTCAAAGGGCTTGCGCCTTACGGTGATCTTGGAGGCAACGTACCGCTCTTCCTGATCTACGATCTGGATGTGATCGACAAACACAAGCTTCTGCTCCCAGCGATAGATGAGAGCACACACACCTTCCAATGGCTCGAAACGGTCGATCCTGACATTCCTTGGAAGGGCTGGGGCGCAAGCATTACGCTTAGCGAGCAGGCAGACATCAAGTGGACCAATAAATCGGTCCCACCCGATCAACTGGGCGTTCAGGTCGGTCCCCACGAATTCAAACGCGTACTGGATGTGCCCATTAGCGTAGTTTTCCCAATCACGCTGCAAGAGAACATCATTGTGACGATGCCACCAATCGTTCCAATGCTTCACACAATGCTGAATGTGGCTGGCGAGACAATCCGCATCATCCGGGAGGGTGCGGGCTCCTACTGAGGCGCTAGGTTTTCCGTCCTCACCCATGGCACGCACGCAAGGCGACGACAGACGAAGGCAAGACGCAGCGACAGAAGTTCATTGAAGCAGCACGCGAGCTGGGCAAAGACCAGAGCCCAGAGGCTTTTAGACGTGCCGTGCGCCAAGTGGCGACGGCTACCGTCAAGAAGCCCAAGAAGGCCGCCCGCAAGCGCAAAGTAGTCCAGCATGGGTCAGGTAGACTACGCGCTGATAGTCACCGCCGTAGCGCTGATCTGGGTCATCATCCGGCTGCCGGGAAACGGCGGGTTCAACGACTGGGTGATGTTTGCCGTCATGGCGGCCGTGCCGACCATCGTTTTCTACTATCTCCTCAAAGCCGCTCTCATTGCCATGGGCGTGATGCAGCCGATCTGACCCGGCCGGGCCGTCTTCCGACGAATTCTCCAACGGGCTTAGCTGGGAGTATGCCACTAGAGCAGCGGCCGCTTCAGCAGCCACTTGCCCGCATCTGCCAACTTGGAAATCACACCCCTAAGCCCATGGCGATGGATAGCCTGAGGAAGCGCTGCTTCCCAGCAACACTCACGAAAGTTCAAGTAAGACGGAGTGTTTCTCGCCGAGCCACGGTGCTTGACGCCCAGCGCAAATCAAATCACTCCGCATCAGGGGCTTGGTCTGCGTATGGCACCGATTCGGATATTCGAGCGTCGCAACGTGCTGCCCGAGGGGGTTCTCCCTCGTGGCCTGTCGCGCGTCGAGGCCGCTCGCTATATCGGCGTCTCCCCTACCCTTTTCGATGAGATGGTGCGCGACGGGCGCATGCCTGGGCCCAAGAGAATCAATTCCCGCACCATCTGGGACCGCCGGCAGGTTGACAATGCATTCGACGCCCTGCCCGATGCCAATCCCCGCGATCAATTAATCTGGGATCAGGTTGCGGTGTGATGGGCACTCCAACCATGAAAGTTAGGTACGCCTACGTCCACGAGGACGTCGATCGCCACGGCAACGTGCGCGTCTATTTCTGGCGCAAGGGCCAACGCAAAGTCCGTATGCGCGAAGCACCCGGTTCGCCAGAGTTTGCCGAGACTTACAAGCGGCTCCTGGGCCGGAGCGAGGCTGGGGAGCTGGCGACGCCGGACGCCGGCAGGAGCGACACGCTGCGCTGGCTATGCACGCAATACTTTGCCTCGGCCGAGTTTCGCCGCCTGGACCCTCAGACCCAGCGCACGCGCCAGGGCATTTTGGAGCACATCCTGGCCGAGCGGTGGCTCCAGGGGCGCGAGAGACCTTTTCTGGCTTCCCAGTGGGCCGTCTCAGTTCAAAGGCCGTTAGTGTGCTTCGCGACCGTAAGGCCGAACTTCCAGGGTCAGCTGATAATCGCGTCAAGGCCATGCGCCGACTGTTTGCCTGGGCCAAAGAACAGGAGCTTGTGACGTCCAACCCAGCGCTCGACGTGCGCTACGTTTCCGGCACTACCACCGGTCATCACACTTGGAGCATCGACGAGGTCGAGCAGTTCGAGGCTCACCACCCGATAGGAACGAAGGCCAGACTGGCGCTTTCCCTTCTGCTCTACACCGGAGTGCGCCGTTCTGACGTCGTCCTTCTAGGTCGTCAACATGTTAGGGATGGGTGGCTCAAGTTCACGCAGCAGAAGGGACGCAACCGGCGACCAATCACGGTCGAGATACCCGTGCTCGATGTCCTCAAGGACGTGTTGGATCGGAGCCCGACAGGCGATTTGACGTTTCTAGTCACCGAGTATGGGCGACCCTTTGCCGTCGCGGGCTTCGGAAACAAGTTTCGGCAATGGTGTGATGAGGCCGAGCTTTCGCAATGCTCAGCCCATGGCTTGCGCAAAGCCGGCGCGACGATCGCAGCGGAGAACGGCGCAACGTCGCATCAGTTGATGTCGATCTTCGGCTGGCTGACGCTCCAGCAGGCTGAACGATACACGAGGGGTGCTGAGCGAAAACGTCTAGCGGGAGAAGCGATGAACTTGCTCGTTCGGCCCAAAAAGTGAACCAAAGTTTCCCACCTTTTTGGCCATGCGGTTTCCCACCGACGCAGGCTTCTTGATCTGATTGCGAAATTTGAGGGGGTGGTGCCCAGAAGAGGACTCGAACCTCCACGATCTTTCGACCGCCAGTACCTGAAACTGGTGCGTCTACCAATTCCGCCATCTGGGCTTTGGGGCTCCTCCAGTAGAGATGCCGCACGCCCTTGTCAATTGCACGCCGGCACGCTTGAGACCGCGCTCCACCCCATGTATTCCTGCGGTGAATTGCTCGATCTTCACCATCATCGGGGACTGCCGGCAAATGGCCGTAGAACTGGCGCTCAAAGGCCTCGTCACCGTTTTCGGCGGATCGGGGTTCGTCGGCCGTCACGCCGTCCGTGCATTGGCGCGACACGGCTATCGCGTGCGCGTCGCCTGCCGCCGCCCTGATCTCGCCGGACATCTGCAGCCGATGGGCCGTGTCGGCCAGATTCACGCCGTGCAAGCCAACGTACGCTACCCCGACAGCGTGCGCCGTGCGGTGGATGGAGCCGATGCCGTCGTCAATCTGGTCGGCATTCTGGCTCCGTCAGGACGGCAGACGTTCCGCGCCGTGCACGTGGCGGGAGCACGTGCAGCGGCGCGCGCCGCGCGCGAAGCGGGCGCTGCACACCTTGTGCACGTGTCGGCCATCGGCGCGGACCGAAAGTCGTCCGGCATCTACGGTCGCACCAAGGCCGAAGGCGAAGGTGGGGTGCTGGAGGCGTTTCCAGAGGCGACCATCCTTCGCCCATCCATCGTGTTCGGACCCGAGGACGAGTTCTTCAACCGGTTCGCGGCCATGGCCCGCGCTGCCCCGCTGTTGCCGCTGATCGGCCGCGGGCGCACGAAATTCCAACCGGTCTACGTGGGCGATGTCGCGTCCGCCATCGCCGCCGCGTGCGAGGGTAAGACCCAGCGTGGCCGCATCTACGAGCTGGGCGGCCCCGAGGTGCTGACGTTCCGCAAGCTGCTCGACCGCACACAAGAGTGGGCAGGCCGCGACCGCGGCTATTTGCCGATGCCATTTTGGCTAGCGAGCCTCGCAGCGATGTTGACCGCGCCGCTACCAGCCGGCCTGCGTCCGCTGACGCTAGATCAAGTCCGCATGCTCCGTCGCGACAACGTCGTCAGCGATGCAGCTCTCAAGGAAGGGCGCACGCTGCAAGGTCTGGGCATCGAGCATCCGCATGCCATCGACAGCATCGTGCCAGGCTACCTCGAGCAGTTCCGGCCCAAGGGACAATATTCCCACTATCGCGGATAGCGCTTACACACCCACCCGGACACCGCGTCCTCCCCGCGATCAGTTCCGACCCGAAGGCATGCGAGATAATGGCACGCGGCTGCCGTTCGGCAACCACGGGGCGCGTTAGCGCCCCAGGAACCCGCGCGGGTCTCCCCGATACCCTGGTAAGGTTCTCCGACTTCAGCGGCGGCACACCCGAGGGTGAGGGTGGGACAGAGGTTAAGCCAACGTCTTGAGAATCTTCAGCTCGGCCAGCGCCGCGAACTTGGCCGTATGTTTTTCGGCGAGCTGAACGCGAAGTTTTGCAATCGATGCTGCGCCTTCGGATCGCCTGAAAGGCACGCCGGTCATCAGGCCCACGAGGGTCCGCCATGCGGCCCCTGCTCCGGTCATACCAAGGGCTGCTATTTCACGGCGGATCCGACTTATCTCTTCGTCGTACTCGCGACGCACATCAGCCGTGAGTTGGTTCAATCCTTGCCGTTTCTCAGGAGCCGCAACATCGGTATTTCTGGCGAGCGCGCGAGCCAATGTCATCTTCGCGTTCATCGCCACCCACCGGTCACCACGGTTCTTATGCGCTACTGACTTCGTCAGTCCATACGCGAAAGCCGTTCAGACTATTTGGACCAAACGTCGTCGTGATGGCCACGTCCGCAGCATCACGCCCGCGCGCCATCAAAACCCGGCCAATCCGCGGCACATTGTTCCTCGGATCGAATGTATGCCATTGGCCGCCGAGATAGGCTTCGAACCAAGCCGCAAAGTCACCGGGTGGATAGGGGCGTGGGGTTCCAACATCACCCAGATACCCCGAGCAGTAGCGTGCCGGAATGTTCAACGCACGACAGAACGCGATCGCCAGATGGGCATAGTCGCGACAGACGCCGCGGCCTTCCTCGTAAGCTTGCGATGCAGTACGCGTCACTCGCGCGTGCTCGTAGCCAAACGCGATGCGCGCATGCACGAAGTCGCAGATCGCCTGCACGCGTGCCCAACCGGAGCCGGAGTTGCCAAACAGCGTCCACGCCAGATCCAGTAGCCGGTCACTGTCGCAATATCTGCTGGCGATCAGAAACACGAGAGCGTCCTCCGGAAGCTCTTGCACAGGCATCTGCCCGGCCTCTGACGCTATCCGGTCGGACAGCCCGGTGTCGTTCACGACGGTGTCGCTCGAAATGCGCATAGCTCCGGTGGGAGCGAGAATCCGGCTACACCAATTGCCAAAGCTGTCCTGGTACCGCGAAATCTGGACCGGAGGATCGAGAACAATAAGATCCGGTTTATCGAGGTCAGCGGCGCGAGTGCGGTGAACGTTCAGCATCATAATGACGGGCGTGGGCTGTGGAAAAAAATATTGCAGCTCATAGCCGACCCTCAGCTTCAAGACGTGCCTCCATGGGCCTTGTTGTTGCGAAAAGGCGCGTGCGTCTCTGCAATCGACGCACACGCCTAAATGCTTCTGCAGGGAGATCTTGCGCTTGGCCGGACCCGCCTTTGGCGCGACACACGCCTCGACCCGTCCAGCCTTGGAATTATCTTCCCTTCTTTGCGAAGCCGACCTTTGGCTTGGCCATTCCCGGCGCTGGCGCAAAAGGCGATGTACGCTCTGCAGAAAGTTTCGGCTTATCGGCTTTGGGTTTTCTCTTCTCGCGATTGCTTCTCTGGCCTTTTGCCATCTCAGGTCTCTCCTTTGAGGGTTGTGTGTTCGCTACCGTCGTGAATTCTCGCCCGTCTCATCGCGCGCAAGGCGGATGAAGTCTTCCAGGACGTTTGCGATCAGCAGTTGCCGACGCGGATCGCGTGCTGCCGATGTCTCGGAAAAGATTTTGAGTAGATAGCGCGCTTTCTCCGCAGCCTCGCACCAGCTGGTGGCCGGTATGGAAGCAAGTTGGGTCTCGAGATCACGCTGGCGCAGTCGCAAGGTGGCTTCGTTTTCCTCTACCTCCGAGAGAAGACGCCGCAGCTCCGTAGCCTTTTGTGCGGTCATGCCTCGATGTTGATCAAGAATGACTGGCGGATCTTCCATTCACCTGCACCTTCCAGATTAATGAGCGATTAGCTTTCAGCTTTCCTGTGGTTCGCTGCAGTTGCGGCTCATCGACGCCGTGTACCCCGCATCGGATAGCAAGCACGGCCGCGGCAACCGCGGCAGCGACCGACGCATGGCAACGCCATGATGTCCTTTCCTTTCTCGATCGGCGTGCGTACCTATGGCCGCCTCAGCCGCAAGCGCGGTGAGTGGAGACACACCTGGCGCAGGGCCCCTGCGGCGACTAGCTAGGAGTCGCCGGAGACCGCCCCTTTTAACGGACCTTACTACTTACTTAGCCAACAGGTCTGCGCAGGCCTTTGCGACAGCTGTGTTCGGCGTCGCGGCGCCCGGCAGCGTGGCCCACCCGCCCTTCTCGATGAAAGCACCTCGATTCCACGAGCTGGCCTTCATCATCTCGACCTTTTGCTCGCCCGCATTGGCGCCTTTTAGGAAGGAGTCGACGCACAGCGGCGCAAGAGCCGTAACCACGGCCGCCTCCGACGCAGCCTTGATCGAAGTCAGATGCGTACCCTGGGTGGTCCACCCACCCCACCAGAAGCCGATGGCGGCCAATGCTATCGCACCTGCGGCTGCGCCCCTCCCAAAATCCCAGGCTCGATCTGTGGTGCTGCGATCCATGACGGAAGCGTCCTGCTTTTGAGGTCTTTTCTCTTTATGAGTAGGCAGCATAACACTTATTCTTATCCCTCTGAGATTTAATTTTTTTGGCATAGTGCTTTCAGCTCGTTATTGACGCTGCCGATTCTCGTAAAATTACAAAATGAGAGCGCCTGCGCCCTGTGTTTACCGCCGGCTGCCCGCAGCCAGCCGTTGGATAATTTCTTTGCTGCGACGCGTCCGCTCCAGCCCGCCAAGCGTTGAACATTTCTCGGCTTGTCACGGGGCGCCCCCCGCGGCCAAGTAAGTGCGTAGCTCGGAGGCTCCAGCATGAAAGCCCTGACCGTCGGCAGCGCCATGATCGACACCATTGCGATCATCGCCAGCGACAGCATCGAGCGCATGTCGATGCGCAATGCGGACAGCTCCTTCCTTCTGCTCGAAGAGGGGCGCAAGACCGATGCGCTGGAGGTTTCTACCCACTGCGGCGGCGGTGCCATCAACACCGCGGTGGCCATGTCCAGACTGGGGCTCGATGTCGCGACCCTGGTGAAGCTCGGGCGTGACGCGCGCGCCGAGGTCATCCTGTCGCGGCTGATGGAGGAGAAAGTCTCCACACGCTGGGCGCTGCGCGACGAGCGCGCTCCAACCGGCGCCTCGGTCCTCATCTCCTCGCACGACCGCAATGCCGGCATCTTCACGTTCCGCGGCGCCAATACACTGCTGGAGCCGCAGGATCTGCGCGATGAGGCCTTCACCGTCGATCTTTGCTTCGTTTCCAATTTGAGCAACAAATCGGCCGAATGCTTTCCTCTTCTCGTGCAGAAGGCGAAGGCGCAGGGCGCATTGGTGGCCGCCAATCCGGGCGTGCGCCAGCTCTCGGCGCGCGGCGGCGCCCTGCTCGAGTCCCTGGCCTCCATCGATATTCTCACAATCAATCGCTCCGAGGCGGACGTACTGGTACCAAGTCTCGTCGCCCGCTTCGGAGACGATGGCGCGTCGCTGCCGGCCACGGCGGACGAGCCACTACCCCGGCTCGCCGCCCGCGGTCTTGCCGGCGGCGGCTTCGCCATGCGGCTCACCGCCTTCTTCCGTGCCCTGCACGAGGTGGGGGCGCGTTACGTCCTCGTCACGGACGGAGCGGCTGGCGCCATGCTCGGCGCCAAGGACGAGATCCTGCACTGCCCGATCGCACGGGCGCAGGTTGCCGGAACCGCGGGCGCAGGCGACGCCTTCGCCGCCACTTTCAGCAGCTTCATGGCGCTCGGCCATCCGCCGGCCGAGGCGTTGCAAGCTGCAACACTCAATGCCGCCTCCGTCGTCACCCATATAGACACGCAAACTGGCCTGCTGCACAGAGACCGCCTGGCCGAACGACTTGCAGATGCGTCACGGACCTTGCCTGTGCGCAGCTGGACGCTCTAAGTGTCTCCCGCTGACCGCTGGACCCACTCCAGGCCTTGTGCCGCAACTCTGAACTCTAGCCCGGATCGCGCGTTACAAATTGGCGAGCATTCGAACCGGAGATTGGGCTCGTGCGGAGGCGGCGATGGGCGCAACTTCCATGACGCCCAAAGGGGGAACTCGCATGTCGCGTGACGCAGCCTTGGACCTTGCGCCCATCGGCAATGGGCGAACGGCAGCTCTCGTCGATACCGCCGGACGCATCGTATGGTGGTGCTTTCCTCGTTTCGACTCCGACCCGGTGTTCTGCCGTCTGGTCTCCGGCGAAGAAGAGAAAGGATTTTGCGATGTGGTTGTGCACGGCTGCAAGCACGTCCAGACCGAGTACCTGCGCAATACCGCCATCGTGCAAACGACGCTGGAGGACAGCGCGGGCAACGTCGTGCGCATTACCGATTTCGCGCCGCGCTTCGTGCGCTTCGAGCGCGTGTTCCATCCGGCGCAAATTTTCCGGCGCATCGAGCCCTTGAACGGTGTGCCGCGCATCACCATTCGCGTGCGTCCGACATTCAACTACGGCGGCCCATGCACCGGCCGGGCCGTGGGATCCAACCACATTCGCTATACCGGCGGCATCGAGGCGTTGCGGCTGACGACAGACGCGCCGCTCTCCTACATCAGCAGCGAGTTGGCGTTTGCGCTGACGCAGCCGGTAACCCTGATCCTCGGCTCCGACGAGCCCTTTGAAAGCGCCATCGACACGCGCTCGCGGGAGTTTCTCGAGCGCACGCGCGACTACTGGCTCACCTGGGCCCGCGGCCTCGCCGTCCGGCTGGAATGGCAGAGCGAGCTCATCCGGGCGGCCATCTCGCTCAAGCTGTGCAATTTCGACGAGACTGGCGCCATCATAGCGGCCCACACGACCTCCATTCCGGAGGCGCCGGGCTCCAACCGCACATGGGACTATCGCTACTGCTGGCTGCGTGACGCCTATTTCGTCATCAAGGCACTCAATCGGCTCGGAGCCACGCAGACGATGGAGTCCTACATCAACTACATCACGTCGATCGCCATTGACGCCGACAAGCCGCTGAAGCCCGTCTACGGCATCGTCCACGATGATCCGTTGACCGAGCACATCGCCACGGATCTCGCCGGTTTCAAAGGCATAGGCCCGGTCCGCATCGGCAACCAAGCATCCGAGCAGCTCCAGCACGATGCCTACGGCAGCATCATCCTCGGCGCATCCCAGATGTTTATCGACGAGCGCTTGCCGCGCATGGGTGACGAAGGCTTGTTCCGCCGGCTGGAGCCGCTCGGCAAGCAGGCGGCGCGCTTCGTTTCCGAACCGGATGCCGGCTTGTGGGAATACCGCGGACGCAAGCGGGTCCACACCCATTCGGCGACCATGTGCTGGGCCGCCTGCGATCGACTGGCGCGCATCGCCGGCCTGCTCGGAATTGCCGAGCGAGCGACCTACTGGCGCCAGCACGCCGACCGCCTGAGAGACATGATCCTTTCGCGCGTCTGGAGCGAGCGCCGCAAAGCCATTGTCGGCGCCTTCGATCATGACGATCTCGACGCCAGCGTCCTGCTGTTGCCCGAGCTCGGACTCATTTCAGCGTCCGACCCGCGCTTCATCAAGACAGTCGAGCTCATCGGCAAGGAGCTCAACCGCGGCGGGTTCATCATGCGCTATACGGCTGCGGACGATTTCGGCGAGCCCGAGTCTGCTTTTCTCGTTTGCCAGTTCTGGTACATCGACGCCCTCACGAAAATCGGCCGCAAGGACGAGGCGCGCGAGCTCTTCAACCACGTGCTCACGTACCGCAATGCCTTCGGCATCCTTTCAGAGGACATCTCACCTACGACCGGCGCGCTGTGGGGTAATCTGCCGCAAACGTACTCGATGGCCGGCATCATCAATACGGGCATGAACCTATCGCGCCGCTGGGATGAGGCCTGGAACGACCCCTAAGACCTTGAAATACAAGAATGGAACTCACATCTTGCTGGAGCGTTTCTAACATCTTGCTGGAGCGTTTCTATTCGAGCAACCCGGGCGTGCCGTCCCAAATCATTGCCTATTTCACGTGATCTGTAGGCGTGGCCCGCTCGAAAGGGAGCACAACGAATGGGTCGCGTTGTCGTTGTTTCAAATCGCGTGATGGACCCGGCGCAGGCCGCGCAGGCAGGCGGCGTTGCTGTTGCATTGTCCGAGGTTCTCCAGTCTTACGGGGGCCTGTGGTTCGGATGGAGCGGCACCATCGAGCCCGAAGTGACCGGCGCTGTCGAGATTGGCGAGGCGAGCGGGCATCTGGCGATCGCGACGATTCCGCTCATGCCGCATGAGCACCGGGGCTATTATCAAGGCTATGCGAACTCGGTGCTCTGGCCGGTCTTTCACAACCGACTCGATCTGGCGCAGTTCGAGGCGGGCTTCTTCGATGTCTATGCCTCCGTCAACCGCAGAATGGCGGCCAGCCTGAAGCCACTGCTGCGGGCGGACGACACTGTCTGGGTGCACGACTATCACCTGCTGCCGCTGGCCTGGGAGCTGCGCGCGCTCAACGTCAACAACCCCATCGGTTACTTCCTGCACATTCCGTTTCCGCCGGCGCAGACGTTTCTCGCCGTGCCTGAGCACAAGCAGCTCGCGCGCATGCTGTCGGCCTACGATCTCATCGGCCTGCAGACGCAGGCCGATGTCGCCAATCTCCTCGACTACCTGAAACATGGAGTGCGCGGACGCATCCTCCAAGACGGCAGGATCAGAGTGTTCGATCACATGCTGTCCATCGGCAGCTTCCCCGTCAGCATCGATCCCACGGAATTCCAGTCCGCCAAGTTGCGCCAAATCCTGGCCCAGGGCGGCCCCGCCGTGCATCGCATCATCGGCGTCGACCGGCTCGACTACACCAAGGGGCTGCCACAAAAGTTTCAAGCATTCGGCCGCTTCCTCGAGAAGTATCCAGAGAACTGCGGACAGGTGGTTCTGACCCAGATCGCACCGCCGACGCGCGAAAGCGTGGAGGCCTATACCGATATCCGCACCGAGCTCGAGACGCTGTCAGGCTCGATCAATGGTCGCTTCGGTGAGCTCGACTGGGTGCCAATCCACTACATTCATCGTTCGATCGCGCGCAAGCTGTTGGGCGACATCTATCGTTCCGCCCGCATCGGCCTCGTAACGCCCATGCGCGACGGCATGAACCTGGTCGCCAAGGAGTACGTGGCAGCGCAGGACCCAGCCGATCCAGGCGTGCTCATTCTTTCGCGCTTCGCCGGCGCCGCCGAGCAGCTCACCGACGCGCTCATCGTCAATCCCTACAACATCGACGAGATGGCGGACGCCATTCAGACCGCGCTGCAAATGGCAAGGGGTGAGCGCATCCGGCGCCACGCCGCCATGCTCGATACCATTCGTCAGCGGGACACGTTTGCCTGGTCGCGAGCATTTCTCAACGCGCTGGACGAGGTGCGCAGCAACGCAGCCTCCGCCTCGGGTGGCCCGCCGCCCGCGGAAATACGCGAGACCCTTCGCCAACTGGCGCGCCGCGGTGCGCGCCGGCCGTCCTCCAAGCTTGCTGGAGAGCTCGGGGCCGATGGCGTCAGCGATGCCACGCCAACACGGCAGCCGCGGCCAGTCTCGAGGTCGGATTGATTGGGACAGCGGCGCGGACATTTTTTGGCAGAACAGGGCCTTTCGATGTCGTGGACGACATGCCGGTGTGGCGTTGCGCCATACACACCCACGTCATTCGGCACGGTATAATGAGAGTTACAATGGGCTATCGACCAGCTGTGCATAAGACCAAGCGCAACGGTAGCCGGGCGTGGACGGCGGGAGAGTAGGAGGAATTTTTGACTATGGGACTTCGACCTGGAAACGCGCTTTGCGGCGGGGAGCAAAGCGCGGTGCAAACGCCAGAAATCGCCTCAGCGCAAGTATCCCCAAAGACCGCGTCCAGCCTGCCCGCACCCGCCTCGATCGACTGCAAACGCGACGCCCTATTCCTGGATTTCGATGGCACACTGGCGGAGATCGCGCCTGCGCCCGATCTGGTGGCTTTTACGCCCGAGGCCCGCGCTGTCCTCGAAACTCTGGAGCAGTGCTTCTCCGGCGCGCTGGCGCTCGTTACAGGACGTCAGGTGAGTGAGATCGATCATCATCTGGCGCCGCTCAAGTTGCCGGTGTCGGCGCTCTACGGCCTCGTGCACAGATCGAGCGACGGCGCGATCTCCGACTTGCGTCCACCGGGTACGCGGGTGGCTCATGCCTCTGCGGCGCTGAAAAAATTCGTCGAGCAGCATCCAGGCCTGCTTCTCGAGCTCAAGGGGCAGACCATCGCCCTGCACTATCGGGCGAGGCCGGAGATGGGCCACGCGTGCCGCGCGGCTGCAAGGGCGGCACTCGACGGTGAGCAGGGCTTGAAGCTCATTGACGGCAAGATGGTGGTCGAGATCGCGCCGGCCGAAGCCGATAAGGGGCGCGCAGTCCTTACCTTTCTCGACGAGCCGCCGTTCTTCGGCCGCCGCCCGGTCTATATCGGCGACGACGTGTCCGATGAGGCCGCATTCAAGGTCGCCCAAGAGCTCGGTGGGGTAGCGATCAAGATCGGTCGAGGACGCACCGCGGCGCAATATCGAGCCGCCGACAACGCCGATATTCTGCAGTGGCTGCGCGCCGTTGTAGCGAACGCCAAGCGTAAGACCGGCTAGCAACGCGGCCCCTCCAAAATCAGGATCTTGATCGTCAGGGGTCGGACCCTGTTCAATAGGCGTCAGGCGATAGCCTTGTGACCTGCTCAGCCGCCGCTGCCCTCAGCGGCGGCTCGTCGTGAGCAAAATCAACAACCGGACACCTCGGATGACCATGATGCAGAAGCCAAGTCCCCTGTTCTTGCCATTCCGTATGCGCGGCCTGGAGCTGCCCAACCGCATCGTCGTCTCACCCATGTGCCAGTACTCGGCGGAAGACGGGTCGGCCACCGACTGGCACATGATGCATCTGGGCACGCTCTCGCAGTCGGGCGCCGGCCTGCTGATCTTCGAGGCCTCGGGCGTGGAGCCGGAAGGCCGCATCACGCACGCTTGCCTCGGCCTCTACTCGGATGCCAACGAGGCCGCTCTGAAGCGCGTGGTCGAAGCCTGCCGCCGCTACGGCCAAGCCAAGCTCGGCATGCAGCTCGCGCACGCCGGCCGCAAGGCTTCATCGAAGGTGCCGTGGGCCGCCAAGGTCATGAACGAGCCGGTGGCAAACGGCTGGCAGACCAAATCGGCGTCCAACCGCGCCTTCATGGACGGCTGGCCCACACCGAAAGCCGTGTCGATTGAGGACATCACTGCGCTCAAGACCAAGTTCGTCGTAGCCACGCAGCGCTGCGAGCGTCTCGGCTTCGACATGATCGAGTTGCATGCGGCGCACGGCTATCTGCTGCATCAGTTCCTGTCGCCGCTCACAAACAAGCGCACCGACGCCTACGGCGGCAGCCTCGAGAACCGGATGCGGCTGCCGCTCGAGGTCTTCAAGGCTATGCGCGAGGCATGGCCCGAGAACAAGCCGCTCGGCGTGCGCATCTCGGCTGTGGACTGGGTCGAGGGCGGCTGGACGATCGAGGACTCGATCGCACTGACACGCGAGTTGCAGAAGCTCGGCTGCGACTACGTCGATGCCTCCTCCGGCGGTAACGATCCGAACCAGAAGATCACGCTCGGACCCGGCTACCAGGTGCCGTTCGCCGCGCAGATCCGCAAGGCTACCGGCATGCCCACCATGGCCGTCGGGCTCATCACCGAGCCTGAGCAGGCCGAGGCCATCGTGGCCGAGGGCCAGGCCGACATGGTGGCTTTAGCGCGCGCCTTTCTCGACGATCCACATTGGGGCTGGCGCGCGGCTTACCGGCTCGGCGCCAATCCAATCGCCCCGGTGCAATATCAGCGCGCCACGTTGCCGACTTGGCCACCGGCGAAGAAGTACGTGCCGATGGCCAAGGCCGCGGAGTGATCAGCGGGGCGGCGTCAGGTGACCAGCCTCAACGCGATCACTGCCAGCACGACCGAGGCCGCCGCAAAAACAATGAGACCGCGACGGCCATCGACGAACGCGTCAGGCAATGGCTGCAGCAGTAGCGGCGCTATAAGCAGCGCCAAACCGCCGCCGATGACGGCTGCATACCACGGTAAGGTCCGGGCTGCATAAGCGACCGCACAGACTGAAGCCGCAGCCGAGGCTGCCATTGACAGCCAGAGGATTGCGGAGCCCGCGCCCGTGTGCAGCCGCTCGGACCGGTGCTCGCTCGGGAAATGACCGCTGACCGTGAGCCCATAGAGGCTGACGCTCAGCACCAGCGCCATGAACATCACCAGAGAGAGCCAGTTAACGTCCGGCATGAAAATGCTGCTCAAAGCTCTTCGCTTGACCCGGCGGAAGGGCGCTACCTAACATGCTCAGATATATCAGTCAGCCTGTTTGCTGCAGTTCGTGGGAGGTCCGTCAATGTCGAAGGAAGCCGCCAAGCCCGAGGAGAAGAAGCGCGTGAAGCGGACCATCACCGAAATCCGCGACAGCAAGAAGACCGGCGAGAAGATGGTCTACATGTCGGTGCCGGACTACACGGCGGCGCAGTGGGCCGAGATGGCGGGCGTTGACGTGGCCGTGGTCGGCGACAGCCTGGCCATGATCGCACACGGCCACAAGAGCACCGTGCCGGCGACCATGGACATGATGGTCATGCACGCGCAGGCGATCCGCCGCGGCGCGCCCAATACATTCGTGCTCGGCTGCATGCCCTACCAGAGCTATCACACGATGGAGCGCGCGCTCGGCAACGCCACACGCTTCATGCAGGAAGCCCTCTGCGACGCGGTGAAGCCGCAGGGCGGCAAATCGCAGGCGCACATCCTCAAAGCGCTGGTCGATGCCGGCATCCCGACCGCCTCACACATCGGCCTGACCCCGCACACCATCGCCGTGTTCGGCGGCTTCAAGATCCAGGGCCGGACGGCCGACACAGCCATGAAGATCCTGGAGGACGCACTCGCCATAGAGGACGCCGGCTGCTTCATGCTGGAGTTCGAAGCAGTGCCGGCCAAGATTGCCAAGCTCATCTCCGAACAGCTCACCATTCCCACTATCGGAATCGGCGCCGGAGTCGGCACCGATGGGCAGATCCTGCTCTGCCACGACCTGCTCGGTGTCTTCACCGACTTCAAGCCGAAGTTCACCAAGCGCTACGCCAAGCTCACCGAGGTGGCCGTCTCCGGCATCAGGCAGTACATCAAAGAGGTGAAAGAAGGCTCCTTCCCCGACGATGATCATTCCTACACCGTCAAGGAGGAGGAATATGAGAAGTTCGCCGCCATGGTGCGCAAGCGCCGCCAGATCTGATCGGGGTGGAGGTCGGCAGTCTTGAGCACAGTACGGGCGAAACGGAGTCATGCCGGAGGCATACTTTCCGAGCGACGCGCATTGCGCCGATCCTCATCGCCAGAGCCGCTGACAGGACAAGCCTATCGCCTGCTCGAAGAGCAGATCGTGACACTCAGGATCGCGCCGGGCGAGGTGCGGTCCGAATATGCGCTGGCCGAGCAACTGGGGCTCGGCCGCACGCCCATTCGCGAGGCGTTGCAGCGGCTGGCTGGCGAGGGGCTCGTCGCCATCCTGCCGCGCAAGGGTATTCTCGTCACCGAGACCGATGCCAAGAAGCAGCTTCTGGTGCTGGAGGTGCGGCGCGAGCTCGAGCGTTTGATGTGCCGCGCCGCCGCTGCCCGCGCCACGCTAGAGCAACGCGCGCGTCTGCGCGAGATTGCCGCTGGCATGGACCACGCCAGCCGCAGCAACGACGATATGGCGTTCATGCGCCTCGATCGCGATCTCAATCAGCTCATCGTGGAGGCCGCGCACAACGAGTACGCCGCGCGCGCCATGCGTTCACTGCAGGGCCTGTTCCGCCGCTTCTGGTATCTGCATTACAAGGAGGCCGCCGATCTGCCGCTTTGTGCGCGTCTACATGCGGCCCAGGCACGCGCCATCGCCGACGGCGGCCCCGACAAAGCCGGAAAGGCGTGTGATGCCCTGATGGACTACGTGGAGAGCTTCACCCGCGCCACGGCGTCGGGTTAAATGCTCGTCGGCAAAGCTGAGCAATCTGAGGAAGGACGATGACATTGCAGCGAAGGCTCGGCTGTGCGCTGGCCTTGTGCCTCATCGTGTCAGCGTCCCGTGCCGAGGACGAGTACGCGCAGCGCTGGATGGCGGCCGATGCCATTCGCGCCGAGTTCTCCGGCAAGTCGCTCGCCGGCATCTATCCCTCCGGTGTTACCTGGAGCGAGGATATCGCCGCCGACGGCACCACCGACTATCGCGAAAATCAGATTCGCCGTCCTGGCCAGTGGTGGCTGACGGCGCTCGAGTTCTGCTTCAGCTATTTGCCACCAGGCGTGGGCGGATGTTTCCGCGTCGTAAGGATGAGCGCCAACTGCTACGAGATCTACGAGTTCGGCTCCGAGTTCGGCCGTCGCGATGCACCGCCGCGCCAGAAGGGTGCATGGAACGGCCGCATGTGGCGCACCGAGGCGCCCACCACCTGCGAGGGGAAACCGAGCGTTTGAAGTGTGCTTGGCGTCTTTCCGCTTTTGGCTGAAACACCCGCGCGGAAAACCCATTTTTGCGTCCCCGGCCATCGCGCAATGCGCGAATGAGCCGGGGTCTTTCACGCTGATGCTTTGCGCGCCGCGCGAGGAACAATTCGGTATCGCGAAAGGTCCCGGATAAGCCGCGCCAGGCGCGCCTTTCCAGGAACGCAGGACGAGAGGCAGAGATTTTGTTCAACTTAAATCGAAAGGGGCTCTACGCCCCATCGACTCGCTCGATGATGCGTCCGACCATCGACACGACAGTCTGGATCGTGTGTCCGGCGGAGATGTCACCCTCGATCACGTCCGGGTTGGTGACGATGTCTATACGGCCACGATCGGTCTCGACCAGCAGCCAGTAATACGGCTTGTCCGCCAGCGTATTGCGAAGCTGGATCGACTTCTGGATGACGCCCGTCACGAGCCACAGTGCACCGGGCTTGGTGCGGTAGATGAGCCGCGCGTCGGCCACCTCGTCCGGCTCCATGGCCGCGATCGAGCCGCGCGCCACTAGCCGCTGCGATGGGATGGCGCGCAGGAACTCCGTCTCCGTGGCGTAGGCCCATACGCGATGCGCCAGCCCGGCGACCTGCACCCGCGCCTCGAACGGCGTAGGCATAGGCTCGACCCCATAGCCGAGCTGCTCGAAGACGAACGGCATCGCGCGGCCCTTGCGCCGCAATGCCGGCAGGCTGGCGATGCACACGCCATCGAGCGCGTTCTCTGGCTTCCAGCTCAACCTGCGGTGCACGCGCATGCGGATAACGCTGGCGCCGCGCTGGAAGACGGTCATGCCCTTCAGATCATCGATCGGTTCAAGCGGCCGGCCTGCGCTTGCATCTCCGGCGCGATGCGGGTAGTGCAGCCAGATCTCGGCGCCGCCCGGCGACAGCCACGTGCGGTACTCGCCATCCGCACAAACGATGCGCCGCCCTTTCGACCGCGCGATACGCGCAATCGCATCGGCCGTGGCGCGATCCATCTCGCAGCCGAATCCAATAGCGTGAAGGCGAGTGCACACGGCTACGCTGACCCCGACTTTGCCGTCGTCCGGCAGTCCCACACGTTCTGCCGGTCATGCTATTTAATGATGCCACAAAGCTCGGCAGATCATGAAGATGCAATGCAGCAACACGCTCGGGCGTGCGGGCACTCAATGACAATAAAGCAGCAGCAAATGCGAGGCTCAGAGCCCCAGCGCGCCTCTGAACCTGCGCGCAATCGTCGCGCCGTCCTTCTCCGGCAGCCGCCATGGGTCGTCCGTGATCGCGATCTTGGCCACTGCGAAGCTCGGCCCTGGCGCCGTAAAAAGAAACTTCACCAGCTCCGGCATGCGCTCCTGCTCCGTCACGAGCATGGTGCGCGCAATGCCGAAGCCTTCTGCTACGCGACAGAGGTCGGTGCGGCCACCGCTCAGGCCGCGCTGGCGACCGGTCTCGGAGAAGCTTTCGTTGTCGAGCACAAGAATGGTCAAGTTCGGCGGCGCCTGGTCGGCCACCACAGCGAGAGAGCCGATCCCCATCATCATCTCGCCGTCGCCGGTGAGCACCAGCACGCGGCGCTTGGGTTGAGCCAGCGCGATGCCGAGCGCGGTCGGCACCGCCAGGCCCATGCCGCCCCATGAGTAGAGATACTCGGGTGCATCTCCGGCGGCGAAGATGTCCCAGGTCGGACTACCGAGACCGGGCACGACCAGCGCATCGCCGCGATGCTTCAACAGCTCGGCTACGAACCGCCGGCGCTGGATCTTGTTCGGGGTTGGCGTGCTCATTTCTGTCCGAACCCCTTGGCGCCGATCACGCGCTGGCTGATCAGAACCGCTGCCGACAGCAATCCGTGAAAGGCGATATCCGCCGCTGCCGCGAACACCTCTCCCACCTCCTCGGCCTTGTCGACCGGGAAGCACTTCACGCCCACGGCCTCCAAAGCCGGCCTGACAGCCTGGCCCATCGGCACCTGCCACGGGTTGAACTCGCCCCACTGCCCGCGCATGGTCACCAGCATCAGGCATGGCGCGCGGAAGGTCGTGGGCAGCCCCAGCGCATTTATGCAGTTGCCGACGCCAGACGATTGCATGGCGATCATCGCGCGCGTGCCGCCGAGCCATTGGCCAGTGGCGATGCCGATGCCTTCCTCCTCGGTCGAAAGCGTGACGAGGCGCATACCCTTGTCGGCGTCGACCATCTTCAGAAGCTGCGTCAGGCCGCCGTCGGGGACCGTGCAAACGGTCTTGATCTCCCGCGCCTGCATCTCGCGGAACACATCGGCCGGCCATTTCGCGCCACTGCTCGCAGCCATCTCGAACTCGTCCCCTTCAGGCCGACGCCGACAGCTCGGCCTTGCCGATGCCTTCGATCTCGAACACGAACCTTTCGCCCGCTGCAATCGGCAAGGTCGGGATCAAGCTGCCGGTGATGACCACCATGCCGGCTTGCAACGGCCGGTTGCGGTCGGCCGCCAGATTGGCGAGCCACGCCAGGGCACCCATCGGATCGTCCGTCAGACCCTCGCGCGCGTCCTTGCCGTTGATGGCGAGCTTGCCCTTGATGCCGTCGAGCGATTTGTCCGCTGCGACCGTCACCGGCGCACCGAGAACGATACCGGCATTCCAGGCATTGTCGGCGATTAGCGACAGGGCCTTGCTCTCCTTGTAGACGGCCTTGCGGTCCTCGATCAGCTCGAACGCCGGCATTACCACCGACACTGCCGCGCGTACGTCCTCACGCGTGTATGGCGCAGACTTTTTCGGCAGTGCGCGCGCCATGCGCACGGCCAGCTCGCACTCGATCACGACATGCATGTAGTCGCCCAGCCGGATCGATGCAGGGGAGCCATGCACACGCCGCTCATAGATCATGCCGCCGCACGGGTGGTCGATGCCCATGAGCTGCTGCATGACCTTCGTGGTGGTCGCGATCTTCAGGCCGGCCAACTCCCCGTAGAGCGGCGCCCACAACTCGCGCAGCGCCTCCTGCGCGGCGTAGGCCTCGTCCACCGAGCTGGGCGCGATTTCCGGCGGCAGGTTCTGGTACACGGCGCGCTGGCGATGCGCGTCGGCGATAAAGCGCGCCGCAGCCTTGGGATCGAATGCAGGCATGTGAGTTCTCCTCGGGAATCGATTGGCCGCGCGACAGCCCGTCGTCAGGCGGCGAGCTTCTCGATTTCCTCGACGATGGCGCGGCCCATCTCGGACGTGCCGACCTTGCGCATGTTGGGCTGCATGATGTCGCCGGTTCTAAGCCCCCGCGCCAGCGCACCGGCGATGGCTTTGTCGATGAGATCGGCTTCCTTGGCCATGTCGCAGGAGTAGCGCAGCGCCATGCCGAGCGAGGCGATCTGCGCGATCGGGTTGGCGACACCCTGGCCGGCGATGTCGGGCGCAGAGCCGTGCACGGGCTCGTACAGCGCCTTGCGCTTGCCAGTGCTGGCATCGGGTGCGCCGAGCGAGGCCGACGGCAGCATGCCGATGGAGCCCGTCAGCATCGCCGCCTCGTCCGACAGCATGTCGCCGAACAGGTTGTCGCACACGATGACGTCGAACTGCTTCGGGTTACGGACAAGTTGCATGGCGCAGGCGTCGGCCAGGATGTGCTGCAGCTCGACATCCTTGGCTTCCTTGGCGTGCACGGCCGTCACCACCTCGTTCCACAACACACCCGTCTTCATGACGTTGCGCTTCTCGGCCGAGTGCACCTTGTTGCGGCGCTTGCGCGCCAGGTCGAAGGCGACGCGGGCGATTCGGGCGATCTCGTCTGTGGTGTAGACGGTCGTATCGACGGCGCGCTTCTGGCCGTTCTCGAGGGTCACGATCTCCTTGGGCTCACCGAAGTAGGTGCCGCCGGTCAGCTCGCGCAGGATCAGGATATCGAGGCCCTCTACGTGCTCACGCCGAAGGGAGGATGCCTCTGCCAGCGCCGGGTAGCAGATGGCTGGACGCAGGTTGGCGAACAGGTCCAGATCCTTCCTGAGCTTGAGCAGGCCGGCCTCGGGCCGGTTCTCGTATTTCACCTTGTCCCACTTGGGCCCGCCGACTGAGCCGAACACGATGGCGTCGGCCTTCCTCGCCCGGCTGAGCGTCTCGTCCGCCAAGGGCACGCCGTGCTTGTCGATGGCTGCGCCGCCGACGATGTCGGTCTCGGTCCTGAACTCTGCCTTGCTCTTCTTGTTGAAGAAGGCAAGCACGCGATCGACCTCGGCCATGACTTCTGGACCGATGCCGTCGCCGGGAAGAAGCAGCAGATTGTGTGTGGCCATTGCCGTGTTTTCCGTCGTGCAGGAGCTGTCATCAGGCGAGAGCGAAATTGCTAGCCCTTCCGACCGGCGGGTGCAAGCAACGGTGCCCGAGAAACCGCGGCGCCACGGGCACTGTCTTTGACATCCGGTACCGACGCAGATTAGGTCGGCAGCCGACGAGGAGAGAGCATGGCCGCAAAAGCAGCCCTTGGCCCGCAGACCGCATCAACGCCCATCGCCGTCGCGGCGCCGAGCGACGTCTGGCCGGCCGGTGTCGAGCCGACGCCGGAGTACGCCGCCGCGTTGCAGTTCCTGCGCGAGGACGGCGGTCACCTGTTCGTCACCGGCCGCGCCGGCACCGGCAAATCGACCCTGCTGCGCGCGCTCGGCACCCTCCTGCACGACGAGATGGTTATCCTGGCACCCACGGGCCTTGCCGCCGTCAACGTCGGCGGGCAGACCATTCACTCCTTCTTCGGCTTTCCGCCACGCCTGATCCGCCCGGACGACATCCGCCGCAGCCGCAATGGCCGCGTCATGCGCATGCTCAAGGTGCTGGTCATTGACGAGGTGTCGATGGTGCGCTCGGACCTGATGTGGGCCATCGACCAGTCGCTGCGCGTCAATCGTGGGCGCCCACGCGAGCCGTTCGGCGGCGTGCGCCTGCTGCTGTTCGGCGACCTGCACCAGCTTCCGCCTGTCGTGCAAGAGGTCGAGGTGGCCGAACACCTGGAGTCGAGCCATGGCGGGCCGTTCTTCTTCAGTGTGCCGGCCCTGCGTGAGGGCTCCGGCACCTCGCTGCTCGAGCTCACGCACGTCTTCCGCCAGCGCGACGAGGCCCTGCTCACCGTGCTCAACCGCGTGCGCGATGGAGAGGCGGATGCCGATGATCTCGCTGTCCTCAACGAGCGGGTTTCCCCCATCCACACGCTTTCGGAAGGCGAGCCCTATGTCATCCTGACGCCGACCAACGCGGCGGCCAATCGCATCAACATGGCGTTCCTCGAAGCGCTGCCCAGCGGCGCCCGCGAGTACGCGGCCAAGGTCACGGGCGACTACAACCAGAGTGCGCAACCCACCGACCAGACCCTAGTGCTCAAACCCGGCGCCAAGGTCATGCTGTTGCGCAACGACAGCGACCGCCGCTGGGTCAACGGTACCATCGCGCGCATCGCCCGGCTGGAAGAGGACCGCGTCTGGGTCCAGATCGATGGCGAGGAGCACGAGATCGAGCCGGCCTCGTGGGAGGCGCGGCGCTATGCGTACGACCAGGCCGAGCAGAAAATCGTCGAGACCATCGCCGGCACCTTCCGTCAGTATCCGGTGCGGCTGGCCTGGGCTCTCACCATCCACAAGAGCCAGGGGCTTACCCTGGACAAGGTCTATCTGGACCTCGGGCGCGGCACCTTTGCGCACGGTCAGGCCTATGTTGCCCTGTCCCGCTGCCGCACCCTCACGGGCCTGGCCCTCGCCCGCCCGCTTCGCCCCCAAGACATTCTGTTCGATCGGGCGGCAATGGGATATCGCGAGCTATTTCCGTCACTTGGTTGATGACTGTCTATATTGCATTGCAACATTGATAATAACCCAACTGAAATGCGATTTTCTGGGCTGTTCGGCCGAAAATTATCGCGACGCAAAATAATTGTTGCAATGCACAAATTAATGCCTATATTTGCGGCAAGTCAGTTTGCCCAACCGCACATGCCGGGAGAGAGACCCATGAACGAGTACTTCAAGCGTCAGACCGAGGAATTCATGAACGCCGCCAAAGTGGCGCAGATGCCCGAGAACCTCCAGGCGTTTGCCCAGGAGAGCGTGGCCAAGACGCGCGAGGCCTACGACAAGCTCAGCACCGTCGCCAAGGACCAAGCCAAGGCCACCGAGGAGTTTCTGCTCGCGACTCAGGCTGGCGCCAAGGCCATCGGCGCCCGGGTGCTCGACAACGCCACCGCCAACACCGAAGCCGTGTTCGACGCGGCGCAGGCCATCGCCAAGGCCAAGAGCCTGCCCGAGGCTGCGCGTCTGCAGACTGAGTTCTTCCAGAAGCAGCTTGCCGTCGCCGGCGAGCAGACCAAGGAGCTGTTCGAGCTGTCGACCCGCGTCGCCCAGCAGGCTTTCCAGATCGGCAACCAGGTCGCGGCCAAATCCTTCGAGCAGATGAAGAAGGGCGTTTGAGCTCAGCTTAAGAGGGCGGCGGCATGTGGAGCGCGCGGGGCGCTCCGCTTGCGCTTTGTCCCGGAGCCGGAAGAGCGGCTCCGGGCCTTTCTTTATGTGGGTGCTGACGGCCCGCGTCGCCCTTGCCGCAACACAGGCACCAGCGCCGCAGCCCCGCTCAATGGCAGGAGCGAGATGATCCCGAACGTCGTGCCGTAGCTTCCCACAAGCTTGTAAATAGTCGCGAACATGGCGGGGCCCACCATGATGCCGACGAAGCTGAATACCAGCACCGCACCCGTTGCCACGCTAATGTTCTTCGGCCCACTGGCCCGCGCCACCTCCGCCATGTAGAGGCCGTTCCAGCCGACAACACAGAGTCCGAACACGAACAGCAGCAACGCTAGAGCCGGCCTGGGCCAATCCTGTGTCGCGGCTGCCATCAGCAACGCACAAGCCGCTGACGCCACCCCGAGAAAAATGAGCACCTCGATCCCGCGATCGATTTTCTGCGCCAGGACGCTCCAGCCGACGCGTCCGGCGACGCCGCCGATCTGCATCAGGGTCGCCATGCCCCCCGCCGCCACCAAAGACCAGCCGAGCTCCTGCACCAGCATGGTGACGATGAAGGTGAGCAGGCAGAGCTGCGCCGAGGCGTATCCAAGCCCCATGATCGAGATGCCGCGCAGAGTCGGATCGCGCATGGCAAGCCGCATGCCGTCGAGCAATGCGCCTTGAATGTGCGCGCCAGGGTCACGATCATCGTCCCAGCGCCGGCGCATTCTCGCGATGAGAAGCGCCAGCACCAGATAGAGCAGCATGCCGGTCAGGATCGCGCCTTGCCAGCCGACGATTTCGCTGGCGCTCGGGAGGAGCAGCGCAGCCAGAATGCCGCCGAACGGCACGCCGGTCTGCTTCAGCGCGAAGATGAGGTTGCGATGCCGACTTGGCCCGAAACGCCAGAGAAGATGCGATGCAGCCGGATTGGTCAGTCCGTATCCAAGCCCGATGAGAAGAGTGGCCGCGGTTGCGATCAGAAGGTTGCCAGAAGCCAAGCCCGCCAATCCGGCTGCGCCGATCAAGACCGCTGTCAGGCTGATGGTCCCGGCGCCGTGGCGGCGCACGAATAACCCAGCAAAGGTGGATAGCGCCGCCGCAGCTACGTAGACGAGGCTGACCTGGTAGCCGACCATCTCCGCGCCGACGCCGAAGCTCGGTGCGGCTTTGGGGGCCAGTGTGGACAATGCCAGAGCGGCAAACGTTGCCAGTCCCTGCACGCTCGCTACCAACGCGACGAGCCCAGAAAGCTCCAGCGGCGGCAGCTCGTCCGGCATGGCGCCCGCCTCGGTGTGCGCCAACTCCGTACTTGCGTCAGAGCGCTCGCGCATTAATTCGTCCGAGGTTGGGTGTCGCCGGAAGCGTGGCTGGTGTAATGTCCGGACATAGCGGCTTTTGCAAACGCTAGCGCAAGCGATGTTGCGTCGCAATGAACATGGGGATGGCGCTGGTGCGGGCGCCGCAGACCCGGGACGACAAACACGGAGGCACGCTCATGAACGCCAAGCCCAATCCCGCATTGAAGCGCTCTGCAGACAAAGCCGACCCGAAGAAAGTCGTGGGCCTTGCCACGTCGTCCATCGCCGAGACGCTGGCCGCCTTCGTCGCGCGCGCACGCAACGAGGACATTCCCGCCGAGGTTCGCACGCGAGCGCTGCATCACATGCTGGACGCCGCTGGCATCGCCGTCGCCGCTACGCGCTACGATCACGCGCATCGCGTCCTGACTGCCGTGCGCGGACTGGGCGGTGCTGGCAGTGTGCCAGTGTTCGGCTTCCCGGCGCGGCTCGGCATGCGCGATGCAGCCATGGTCAACGGCTATCTCTGCCACGGCCTCGACTACGACGACACGCACATGGCCGGCATCATTCATCCTACGGCGAGCATTCTGCCCGCCGTTCTCTCCGCTGCCGCGCACGTCGGCGCGTCCGGCAAGGCCATGGTCAGCGCATTCGTGCTGGGCGTCGAAGCCGCCGCGCGTATCGCGTCAGTCGCCCGCAGCGGCTTCCACCAAGTCGGCTTTCATCCCACAGGGATGGTGGGCGTCTTCGGCTGTGCCCTCGCCGCCGGCCGTCTGCTCGGCCTCAACGAGAAAGAGCTGGCGATGGCGCAAGGCATCGCGCTCTCGATGGCATCCGGCTCGATGGAATTCGTCGAGGATGGAGCGTGGAACAAGCGGCTGCATCCGGGCTGGGCGGCGCAGGCTGGCATTACCGCGGCGGCGCTCGCCCGCGAAGGCTTCTTCGGCGCCACCAGCCCCTACGAAGGGCGCTTCGGCCTCTACAATTCCTACATGGGCACCTATCGGGAGCAAGCGGACCTAACATTGGCAACCTCTGGGCTCGGCAAGACCTGGGAGCTGCTGCAGGTCGCCATCAAGCCCTATCCCGCCTGCCACCTGACGCACGCCTGCATCGATGCCGCACTCATTCTCAAGCAGCAGGGCGTCGCGCCTGAACGCATCAAGTCCATCGAGGCCCTGGTGCCCGAAGGCACGTTCAAGGTCATCTGCGTTCCGGAGGCCAACAAGCTGAAGCCTGCCAACAGCTACGATGCGCAATTCTCGTTGCAGTGGCTCACGGCCTGCGCCTTCATCAAGGGCAAGCTCGGTCTGGCCGAGCTCGAGCCCGGCGAGATCAATGACCCCGAGGTGCTGGCGCTCACGCAAAAGGTCAAGTTCGGCGCCTATCAGGACAGCCCCTTTCCGAAAGCCTACTCCGGCGCGCTGACAGTCACGCTCGACGATGGCCGGAAGATCTCGCACCGCGAGCACATCAATCGCGGCGCCGCCGACCGGCCGCTGTCCAATGCGGAGATCGTCACCAAGTTCCGGGACAATGTCGCCCTTGCCTTCAACAACGAGGTGGTGGACCGCATGCAGGAGGCTATGCTGGACCTGGAAGCTGCGGCAAATGCAGCCGAGGCGTTGCAGGCGTTCTCGCCGGCCGCAGCCCGGTGATCGCGCGCCCGCAACTTTGCGTTCCAAGCCGGCCGAACCCATGTCAAGCCTGATGCAAAAGCGATCCGCCGAGGACAAGGGCCAGCCGCTGTACGTGCGCCTGGCGCAGTCGCTGGGCGACGGCATCGCCAGCGGGCGCTATTCAGTCGGCACCTTGCTGCCGACCGAGGCCAAGCTCGGCCAGACCTTCGGCGTCTCACGCTACACGGTGCGCCAGGCGATCCAGCATCTGCGCCATCAAGGGCTCGTATCGGCGCGCAAAGGCGTGGGCACGCGCGTGGACGCGCGGCAGCGCAAGTCCACCTACACGCATGCGTTTCATTCCCTGGCCGAGCTGCTGCAGTACGCCAGCGAGACGCAGCTTCGGGTCCAGCGCCAAGACATCCGCGGCGTACGCGCAGGCGAAGCCGAGTTGCTTGGCTGCCGCCCCGGTAAGCGCTGGCTGCACGTCACCGGCGTGCGCTACCCGGCGCGCGGCGGCAAACCGATCTGCCTGTCGGAGATTTTCGTCGACGCTGCCTACAAGGCGATTGCCGGCGAGATCGGCCGGACGCGCACCGCCATCTGTGCGGTGATCGAGCGCCGCTTCGGCGAAGCTATCGTCGAGGTCGAGCAGCAGATCGAAGGTACCGTTCTCTCTAGCGAGGAAGCAGAGCACCTCGATGCGGAGGAAGGTACGGCCGCGCTGCGCATCACGCGACGCTACTTCGTTACCGGCCGCCGGCTGATCGAGCTGTCGACGAGCCTGCACCCTGCGGACCGCTTTTCCTACGCCATGACCATCAAGAGAGATGTCCCAGGCTGAGGGTCG
The DNA here is from genome assembly GCA_963806735.1 of uncultured Alphaproteobacteria bacterium. Classification (GTDB taxonomy): domain Bacteria; phylum Pseudomonadota; class Alphaproteobacteria; order Rhizobiales; family Hyphomicrobiaceae; genus CADEFX01. The sequence continues at coordinate 32,765 of CAWEBE010000009.1, forward strand.
CACGCCCATCTTCGTATGAAGCTGGCGGCTGGATCGCAGCGGGCGTCGGTGCTATGCGTGCAACGGCACGCACCACCGTTCACTCTACTTGGGACGCACGCATGGCCTACGTCATCACGCCGCCACACCAACCGACCCTTCCCGTCAAGGGCTCGGATCAACTCTTTCCCGTACACCGTATCTATTGTGTCGGCCGCAACTACGCCGAGCACGCGCGCGAGATGGGCTCGGATCCGGACCGCGAGCCGCCGTTCTTCTTCCAGAAGAACGCCGACAACGTGTTGACGTCAGGCAAGCTGCCCTATCCATCGCAGACCAAAGACCTGCATTTCGAGATCGAGCTCGTCGTGGCCTTGAAGTCGGGCGGCGCCAACATCAAACCCGCCGATGCGCTCGGCCACGTTTACGGCTACGCGGTGGGTCTCGACATGACACGCCGCGATCTGCAGAACGCCGCCAAGAATACCGGACGTCCATGGGAAGTGGGCAAGGCCTTCGAGCGCTCCGCTCCGTGCACGCCGATTATTCCTGCGGCCGCCATCGGACATCCGAGCAAAGGTGCCATCTGGATCGACGTCAACGGCGAGCGCCGCCAGACCGGCGATCTGGCACAGATGATCTGGGACATTCCGCATCAGATCGCGTTCCTGTCGGGTCTGTTCGAGCTGGCCGCCGGCGATCTCATCTTCACGGGCACACCAGCGGGTGTCGGTTCGACCAAGGCAGGAGATCGCCTGCATGGCCACGTGGACGGCGTTGGCGACCTCGAGGTGGTGGTGAGCTGAGCGACGCTGACAACGATCGCGCGATCAGTCTCTCATTGAGCATCGCGGCAGCACGCAGAGCTTGTCGCATCGATTGCGTTGCGAGAGCTGACTGCGAGTCGGCGATGATGCATGAGCGGATAATCCGACAGCGCGCCATTGCATTGCGCGAGAGAGAATGCGATACTGAATGCGAAAACTGCGGCTTGATTGCAACACTTTCAGTCTTACGCACGACATTTCCAAGACAGATTTGGATTTAACAGTCAACATTCCGTCTGGTTTTGCTCATTGTTTTTTAGTCCGAACTGATTCGGACGTTCTTGAGAGGGAAGAGACCCATGGCCAAGGCCAAGAAAGCGAAGAAGGCAGCGAAGAAGACCAAGAAGGCGGCGAAGAAGAAGCGCTAGCAGTTTCGGGAGGCTAGGCGCCTCCGGTTGGGCACTGGAGCGCCCCCCGCCTTCCGATTATCTGTTCAGCCAAGCCGTTTGGCATTCGAGACCGGAGGTTGCAGCGATCGCTGGCCTCCGGTCTGTCTTTTTGAAGTGCCCCGTCCGAAAGCGTGACGCCTTTCCTCGCGCGGCGCATATAAAAACTGCGTCTCGGGTCTGCTCGACGCATGTCCCCCGATGGCGAAGCTCGTCGGATCCCAAGAATGCCGGCGGCGCTGAGCGCAATCGCGCGACGTACGCGACCCTTGCTCCGGTTTGATTGCTGTCGAATACAGGTGTGCTCGCGCAGCGATCGCCGTCTTCTTTCTGCTTCCTCTCGCACGCGCGGTTAGAAACACGCTGCCGACGAAAATTCTCCTCTTTATTTCGCCATCTCAATCAGATGCTGATCTGAAGTCACATCTGACTGCAATTCTCCACGCTAAACCCTTCCGCGCGCTGATCACATTAACGCGCCATTAACTGCTCCATCATCAGCATGCTTCTCGCAAGTATTTCTGATTCGTCCGGGCAGACGAGCAGACTTGCGAACTGGGAAAAGAGAGAGAAAGAGGAGAGAACTATGGCTAAGGCAATGAAGAAGAAAGCACCCAAGACCGTGAGCAAGAGCAAGGCGAAGTCGAAGGTTGTCGCCAAGCGGTCCGGCAGCGCACGTCGCAAAGCGGCCCCCAAGCGTCGCACGACGGCTAAGCGCCGCACCGCCCGCAGGTAGAAGCGGGAAGCGCCCGGCGCAACGCTGGGCGTGAAGTCTCCTGACGCGATCGGCCGGTCTACCCGTCACGGGGTTGCCGGCCGAATTCTTTTTCAGCACCGAAAACGCGGGTAATAGCGTCAGACGCGCCGCTCGACCATCAGCTTCTTGAGCTCAGCGATGGCTTTGCCGGGATTGAGCCCTTTGGGGCAGGCTTTGGCGCAGTTCAAGATGGTATGGCACCGGTACAGCCGGAACGGATCTTCGAGATTGTCGAGCCTCTCGCCCGTCGCCTCGTCCCTGGAGTCGATGACCCAGCGGTAGGCCTGCAGCAGGATTGCCGGACCCAAAAAGCGATCCTGATTCCACCAGTAGCTCGGACACGAGGCCGAGCAGCAGGCGCACAGAATGCACTCATAGAGGCCGTCCAGTTTCGCGCGATCCTCCCTCGCTTGCTTGCGCTCGCCGGGCGGCGTCGGGGTGTCAGTCTTGAGCCACGGCTCGATGGACTGATGCTGGGCATAGAAGTTGGTGAGATCTGGCACGAGATCCTTGACGACCTGCAAGTGCGGCAGCGGATAGGTACGTACCGCACCCCTCACCTCGTCGATGCCTTTCAGGCAGGCCAATGTGTTGGTGCCGTCGATGTTCATCGAGCACGATCCGCAGATGCCCTCGCGGCAGGAGCGCCGGAAGGTCAGCGTGGGGTCGATCTCGTTCTTGATCTTGATCAGGCCGTCCAGGACCATCGGCCCGCAGGTTTTGCGCTCCACCCAATAGGTATCAATGTGCGGATTGGCGCCGTCGTCGGGGTTCCAGCGATAGACGCGAAACTCCTTCCAATCGCCCTTGCCCGGCTTGTTCCAGGTCTTGCCGGTCTTGACCTTCGAATTGCGTGGAAGTGTGAGCTGGACCATCAGGCGCGCCTATGAGTGCTCTAGATTAGGATCGCTTCGGCTCGAACCACTTTAACCGCGATCGAGACGAGAGGGCGATCACGCTCTAGCGTTGCGGCCACGCACTCTGGTTGGCCGGTCTGTGTGTGTCAACGATCGGTGCATCCAAGATCGGCACTAGTTCAGCTGGCGGCCCGGTGCCTCGGCGAGCGCTTGAGATGCGGTCGGGCTACCCGGCGCCGGCTCCAGCACGGTGGGGCCGAACTTCTGCATCTCGAGGATGGCGAGGCCACGCTCCGAGAGGCCATTGGGCTGGAACCGGAAGGGGCCGTCGATGCCGGTGAAACCGGTGGCACGCGTTAGATTGCTAGACGTATAGCGCGCGCCTTTTGCCGCGGTCGCAAACGCGGCGCCGACGCCAATAGCGTCGTAGGCGAGGCTGGCGAGCCGCGGCGGCATGTTCTTGTAGGTCTTGGCGAACCGCTCGGAGAAATCTCGCCAGCCGCGGGGATCTGGCGCCGCGAACCAGCCTCCCTCCATAATGCGCTCACGTCCCGCATTGGGGTAATCCCAGCCGCCCGCACCTATGATCTTGATGTGTTGCGGATCGATCTCGGACTTCGGCAACATGGGTCCGATGAGCGGCAGCGTGTCCTGGCCGCCCGGAAGAAACAGCACATCCACCGGCTGTCCCGTCTCCTCCGCTGTGCGGATAGCGTCGCGCATGCGCCGAACCGGGTCGATCATACCGTTGACCTCGACCGGGAATCGCTCGATCGCCACGATCGTGCCGCCGTTACGCTCGACGGCAGCCTTGAACATCGGCTCCAACAGTTTGCCAGACGTATCGTCCGGAAGCAGGGCGGCGAACCGCTGGCGTCCCTGGCCGGCCGTGAACGCCACGACGCGCGGAACCTCCTGGGCCGGCAGAAAGCTCAGCAGATACACACCGGCCGCAGCAACGCGGGCATCGTTCGAAAAGGCGATGACAGGCACATTCCCTTGACGCGCGATGGGTGCAGCAGCCGACACCGACTTGGCAAACAGCGGGCCAATGATGAGCTCTGCCCCACCCTTGATCGCCTCCTCGGCCGCGGCGCGGGCACCTTCCTCCGTACCCTTGTCGTCCTTCACGAGCAGTTGCAGGCTCGGCGCCTCCAACTCGAACAGCGCAAGCTCCGCCGCCTGCTTCATGCCCTTGGCAACGGCCGCCGTCTGCGGGCTGCCCGAGAGCGGCAGCAGCATGGCTATCTTGACAGGGCTCTTGGCGTCGAGCGCGCGCTCGGCCGGGTCCTTGTTGGCCTCGGGCGCGAGGGAGCCAACAGTAAGGTTGGAAGATCCGTTCGTGCACGCGGCCAGCCAAAGCGCGCAGACCAGTGCAGCCAAACAAAGCCGCAACACGTGGAGAGGGCCGCCAGCCAATGTGTTGCCCGAACTCAGCTTCATCCAGCGTGCCGCCTTGGCTGTACCGTCATGCCGTCTCGGCTCCGCATCGAAGAGAGGGTTCGCATGCGGCATCGATAGCGCTGCCCCCGTTCCCAGAACAGAACATTTGCGCCACACTACGCCGAATTTGCGGCTATATCCTCATCTTAGCTACATCGGCGACCCACTATGCCAGTGCCTGATCCGGACCGGCCGGCCTCCCCATTGGCCGAGCATCTGGCCGCCGAACTTGCGAGACAATCCGCCCAGCGCCTGGAGCCCGGCCTCTATCTCGTCGCCACGCCGATCGGTAACCTCGGCGACATCTCGTTGCGGGCGCTTGCGACACTGTCACGCGCCGATCTCATCTGCTGCGAGGACACAAGACACAGCCGCACCCTGCTCGACCACTACGGCATCCGTCGCCCCCTGCGGGCCTATCATGAGCACAACGCGGAGGCCGAGCGCCCGCGTATCCTCGGCGCACTGGCTGCGGGCCAGATCGTGGCTCTCATCTCGGATGCCGGCACGCCACTGATCGCTGATCCCGGCTTCAAGCTCGTGCGCGCGGCACTCGAAAACGGATTCCCCGTGGTGGCCATTCCCGGCGCCTCGGCGGTGCTGACGGGACTTGCTGTCGCCGGCCTGCCGACGAACAGCTTCTTATTCGCCGGCTTTCTACCCCCGAAAGAAACTGCACGTCGGGCACGCCTCGCCGAGCTGGCCGACACACCGGCCACGCTCATCTTCTTCGAAGGACCCTCGCGTTTGGCGGCCTCGCTCACCGCCATTGCCGAGGTATTCACGGGACGCGATGTGGCCGTCGCGCGGGAGTTGACCAAGCACTACGAAGAAATCAAACGCGGCACAGCCGAGGAGCTCAGGGCGTGGGCTGCTGATGCCGACGACATCAAAGGCGAGATCGTCATTCTTATCGGGCCGCCGCCGCCGGCACCCCAGATCACGGATAGCGACATCTCCGCACGTCTCGAGCCGCTGTTGGCCGATATGAGCCTGCGGGACGCGGCGCGCGCTGTCGCCGACGACCTCGCGGTCGCGAAATCCCGGGTCTACGATATCGGACTCAAGCTGAAGGGTGGCGGACGATGATGCCTGGACGGCGGGCGACCGGCTCGAAACCCGAGCGATTGGGCCGCCTGCGGCGCGGCTCCTTCGCCGAGCTTGCCGCCGCAATCCTGCTGACCAGCAAGGGCTACCGCGTGCTCGCACGTCGGCACCGCACGCCTCACGGCGAGATTGACCTCATCGCTACCCGCTGGGGCCGCATCGCCTTCGTGGAAGTCAAGCGGCGTGCGGGCCTCGCTGAGGCGGAGGCCGCGCTAACACCGTATCAGGCCCGGCGTATTGCCTTGGCTGCAGACCATTGGATCGCGCGCCATCCGCGGTTTCGCGACCATGAAATCGGGCTCGACGCCATCCTGGTCACGCCTGGACGTTTGCCACGTCATCTGACGAACGCGATGGATGCGGCCTGACCCCTCAAAACACATTGACGAAACGCGTAAGGGGCCGTTTGCATAGCCCGAAGCATGCCCGCGGAGCTCATTGCCTATGCCGCTGAAGATTGCCTGCCAGATGGACCCCATCGACCGGATCGATATCCGCGGCGACTCGACCTTTGCGCTGCTCATCGAGGCACAGCGGCGCGGGCATGAGATCCTCTATTACCTGCCGCAGCATCTGGCCCTACTCGGTTCGCGGCTGATCGCGCGCGGCAGCTCGCTCGCCGTCGAGGACAAGATCGGCGATCACTACAAGACCAGCAATCCACGGGTCGAAGACTTGTCCGCCTGGGACGTGGTGCTGTTGCGGCAGGACCCACCGTTCGACATGTCCTACATCACCTCCACACACCTGCTGGAGCGCATCCATCCCAAAACCCTGGTCGTCAACGATCCAGCGCACGTGCGCAACGCGCCCGAGAAGGTCTTCGTGCTCGACTTCCAAGACCTGATGCCGCCGACGCTCGTCACCCGCAACCCGGAGGACGTGAAGGCCTTCCGCGCCGAGCACAAGGACATCATCATCAAGCCCCTCTACGGCAACGGCGGCGCAAGCGTCTTTCGCCTCGGACCCGACGACACCAACCTCAACTCGCTAGTCGAGCTGTTCCAGACCGTGTTCCGCGAGCCGTTCATGGTGCAGCAGTACCGACCTGAGGTGCGCGCCGGCGACAAGCGCATCATCCTGGTGGACGGCGAGGTGGTCGGCGCCGTCAACCGTGTTCCTGCCGCCGACGAGACACGCTCCAACATGCACGTGGGTGGCCAAGCACGGCCAACCGATCTCACGCCGCGCGACCGCGAGATCTGTTCACGCCTCGGGCCCGAGCTGAAACGGCGCGGGCTTCTCTTCACCGGCATCGATGTGATCGGACCCTACCTGACCGAGATCAACGTCACCTCGCCGACGGGCATCCGACAGGTCAAGAACTTCGGCGGTCCCGACATCGCCGCCCTCATCTGGGACGCCATCGAGCGCAAGGTTGCCGCCGGCCGGCGCTGACGCATCACGGATTTCAATCTCACAGCAAAACAAGGTGGAGATCGATGACAAAGGACACCTTCGAGGTCCTGCACGAGTTCTACGCGCCGGCCAAGCGCAACATCAGCAACGAGACCTGGGACTACCTGATGGGCGGCGCCGAAACCGAAACGACATTGCTGCGCAATCGCATGGCCATTGACAGACTCGTGTTTCGCCCGCGCGTGCTGCGCGACGTCGCAAACGTGAGCACGCGCGCGAAATTCCTGGGCCATGACTTGCGCCTACCGGTGATTCTGGCGCCGATCGGCTCGCTGCAGGACATCGTCGCCAGCGGCGGTCTGGCTCCGACCCGCGCGACAGCCGAGTTCGGCGCGCTGCACATGCTGAGCTCGGTGTGCAAGCCTGGGCTCGAGGAGGTCGCGGCAGCCAATGCCTATCCGAAGCTGTTCCAGCTCTATGTGCGCGGTGACGCAGCCTGGGTCGACGGCATGATCGCGCGAGCCATCGAGCACAAGTACGTAGCCGTCTGCCTGACCGTGGACCTCGACTATTACGGCCGCAGGGAGCGCGACATCGCGAAGCGCTACAAGCCAACGGCGCGGCGCGAGCAGTCCGCCTCGGCGGACCCGCATCAGTCGCGGTTTTCGTGGGCCGACATCAAGCGCATCCGCAAGAACGTCAAGGTCCCGCTGATCCTGAAGGGCATCGCCACGGCAGAGGACGCGAAGATCGCCGTCGAGCATGGCGTCGAGGTGGTCTACATCTCCAACCACGGCGGGCGGCAGCTCGACCACGGCAAGGGCGGCCTCGACGTGCTGCCCGAGGTCGTGGATGCGGTGCGCGGGCGCGCCCAGGTCATCGTCGACGGCGGCTTCTTCCGCGGCGCCGACATCGTCAAGGCGATGGCGCTCGGGGCCAGCGCGGTCGGCATCGGCAAGCTTCAAGGCCTGGCGCTGGCGGCCGGCGGCGAAGCCGGCGCCGTGCGCATGCTCGAGCTGCTCGAGGACGAGGTGCGCCGCTGTCTGGGCCTGCTCGGGGTGATCTCCTACGCAGAGCTCGACGCCAGCTACGTCGCATCGGCTCCGCCGTTGCCGCGCACCGGCATGCACAGCGCCTTTCCGCTGCTGGACGAGGGCTACTGACGCACCCCAGAGACGCGGCGCGTGCTACAATATGGTCAGCTCCGGCCAGCATTGGAGTTTGTCCTGTGCGCGCTCCGTTTTGCCTCCCCCGCCTGCGCATCTTTGCTCTCGCCCTGCTGCTCGCCGCGAGCGCGGGCCAGAGCGCCCTCGCACAATCGGTGACCTCGGTCGAAAAGCTGTTGCAGGAGGGCTGGGAGATTGCCGGCTACGTCTCGGCCTGGGAGAACCGCTCGCTCATTCTCTTCAAGCACAAGGACCACAAATACCTGGTCCAGTGCTCCATACTGATAGACGTGCTGCGGACACCGCGCATGGTCACCTACTGCTACGAGATCAGGTAGTTCATCCACATCTCCTTTATGTTCTCTTATTGTTCTTGATTATAAATCGAGGCCGATCTAGCTTTTTGCGCGGCGGATCGGGCTTGGGGGCATCCATGTACGGGCAGATTTCCACGCTGGCGTTCGTCGGCATCGAGGCGCGCCCGGTGGAGGTGCAGGTCCGCATCAGCTCGGGCCGGCACATGTTCGCCATCGTCGGGCTGCCCGACAAGGCGGTGGCCGAAAGCCGCGAGCGCGTGCGCAATGCACTACACGCCGTAGGTCTTGGCCTCCCCTATAAGCACATCACGGTCAACTTGGCGCCTGCCGACCTGCCGAAGGAAGGCAGCCACTTCGACCTGCCGATTGCGCTGGCTCTCATGGTGGCGACAGGAGCTGTGGCCCCCGATGCAATCGAGGGCTATGCCGCCATCGGTGAGCTGGCGCTGGATGGCTCCATCCGCGCCGTGCCTGGCGCGCTTCCGGCATCAGTCGGGGCCAACGCACTCGGCAAGGGCCTGATCTGTCCGGAGGCCTGTGGCGCAGAAGCGGCCTGGGCCGCGGAGGACATGGTGGTGCTGGCACCGCCGCATCTGCTGTCGCTCGTCAATCATTTCACCGGCGCACAATCGCTGGCGCGGCCCGAGCCCAACCTCAGCCGCGCGCCCGCGATGTTGCCCGATCTCAAGGACGTGAAGGGCCAGGAAACCGCCAAGCGCGCGCTCGAGATCGCGGCGGCCGGTGGCCACAATCTGTTGCTGGTCGGTCCGCCAGGCTCCGGCAAATCCATGCTGGCTGCGCGCATGCCCTCTATCCTGCCGCCGCTCGAGCCGCAGGAGATGCTGGAGGTCAGCATGGTCATGAGCCTGGCCGGAGAACTCGCCGGCGGGCGCATCGCCGCGCACCGGCCGTTCCGCGCGCCGCATCACTCGGCCAGCATGGCGGCGCTGGTCGGCGGCGGCTCGCGTCCGCGCCCGGGCGAGGTGTCGCTCGCGCATCTGGGCGTGCTGTTCCTCGACGAGCTGCCGGAGTTCCAGCCCAACGTGCTGGATGCGCTGCGCCAGCCGCTGGAGAGCGGCGAGACCGTGATCGCGCGCGCCAATCACCGCATCGCCTATCCCTCACGCTTCCAGCTCGTCGCCGCCATGAACCCGTGCAAATGCGGCGGCGGCAATCCGGGGCAGAGCTGCAAGCGCGGGCCGCGCTGCGCCATCGAATATCAGGCCCGACTCTCGGGCCCGTTTCTCGATCGCATCGACCTGCAGATCGAGGTCGGGCCGGTTTCCGCCGCGGATCTCGTGTTGCCCGCTCCCACCGAGGGCAGCGCCGAGGTGCGCGCTCGCGTCACCGCCGCCCGCGCGCGCCAGCGTGTGCGCTTGGCCGCGCTCGGCCCTGCCGCCCAGCGCATGCGCACCAACGCCGACTGTGCCGGCAAAGTGCTGGAGGAGATCGCCATGCCGGACGAGGCGGGTCTCGCTCTCCTACGGCAGGCGTCCGACACGCTCGGCCTCTCAGCGCGCGGCTTCCATCGCACGCTCAAGGTCGCGCGCACCATCGCCGATCTCGATCATGCGGACACGGTCGGGCGCATGCACGTGGCCGAGGCGCTGAGCTACCGCGGCGAGACCATGCGCCAGCAGCAGGCGGCTTGAGTCGGCGAAGAATATGGCACCATCAACGCCGCCGTCTATTCGCCGCGCTACGACCGACGATGCCGATGCGACCGCGGAGGCCTTCATCGCGGCGCGCGAGGCTATGTCTTTCGTCCCGCGATTGCACACGGATACGGAGACGCACGAGTTTGTCGTCATCTTCATTGTGCGCGCCGAGACCTGGATCGCAGTGCGGGACAATCAGATTCTCGGTCTCGCCTGCATCGACGGTGACTGGCTGGCTCATCTCTATGTCCACCCCGCGTATCAGAACGCTGGGATAGGTACGGCCCTCCTCGATCATGTGAAGAATTGCAGGCCGCGCGGATTTCAGCTCTGGACGTTTCAAGCCAATGCTGGTGCAAGGCGCTTCTACGAGCGCCATGGCTGTACCCTCGTGCGCCTGACCGACGGTAGCGGCAACGAGGAGCAACTGCCTGACGCGCTTTATGCCTGGCCGGCGAGCTGAGCAGCCGACATGAGCTGCTTGCGAACTAGTCTGCGGTCGCCGATCAGCTCACTCATCCCCCCGCGATCTGCGGGAGGACGTGCACCTCGCTGCCCTCGCTGATCGGCTCGAGCAGCGCATCTTGGTAGATCTGACCGTCGATGGCCACTGCCAGCCCCTCCTCGAGATGCGGCTTCAATTCGGGAAATTGCTCGGACAGGCGCGCAAAAAGCTGGCGCACGGAGGCGGCGTTCACGTCGAGTTCCGTCACACCACCGGTGTACTGGCGCAGATTGCCGATGAGAACGACGTGCGCCACTCCAGCCTCCGGCACTTCGAAATAGCAGCGGCCCGCATGGCGCTCGCCATGCGGGCCGCTATCAGGCTCAGGCCGTCGCCTTCGCGCCGCCGTTCGCCTTGGCGTCCTTGATGCCCTTCAGCACCTTGGGCGGCGACATGGGCAGCTCGAAGAACCGCACGCCGGTCGCCCGCTTCACGGCCGCGGCGACGGCGGCCATGGGCGGCACGATCGGCGTCTCGCCGATGCCGCGCACGCCGTACGGGTGACGTGGGTTCGGCACCTCGACGATGATCGTATCGATCATCGGCAGATCGGAGGCTACCGGGATGCGGTAATCGAGGAAGCCGGGGTTCTGCAGCTTGCCGTCGTCGCCGTAGATGTACTCCTCGTTCAGCGCCCAGCCGATGCCCTGCGCCGCACCGCCCTGATACTGGCCTTCCACGTAGGACGGATGGATGGCTCGGCCGGCATCCTGGATGACGGTGTAACGCGTGATGGTGGCCTTGCCCGTCTCCGGGTCTATCTCGGCATCGGCGATGTGCACTCCGAAGCTCGGCGCAGCACCCTGCGCGGAGATCGCCGAGTAGCCGATGATCGGCCCGCCCGTCTTGCCCGCGATCTTGGCGATATCGCCCAGATCCATGGGCTGATGCTTGCCGGCATTGTCGCCGGCTGGCTTCACCTTGCCGTCCTCCCAGGTCACCGCGTCGATCGGGATCTCCCACAGCTTGGAGGCGCGCACGCAGGCTTCCTTGATTATGGCCCGCGCCGCTTCCACCGTCGCCATGCCGCTGGAGAAGGTCGAACGGCTGCCGCCAGTCAGGAAGTTGTAACCGAGCGAGCTGGTGTCGGCGATGATCGGCCTGATCTTGCCCAGGTCGACACCCAACTCCTCCGCCGCCATCATGCACAACGACGCGCGCAAGCCGCCGATGTCGGGCGTGCCCGCCATCAAGCTCAGTGTGCCGTCCTCGTTGAGCTGCAGCGACACCGTGGTCTCGCCGCCGATGTTGAACCAGAATCCGGCCGCGATGCCGCGTCCCTGGTTCTTGCCCAGCGGTGCCTTCCAGTGTGGGCTGTCCTGCGCAGCCTTCAGGCCCTCGATGAGCCCGATGGGGCCGAACTTCGGCCCGTAGGCGGCCTTGGTGCCTTCCTTGGCTGCGTTCTGGAGGCGCAGTTCGATCGGATCGATGCCGAGGCGCTCGGACAGCTCGTCCACCACGCTCTCGACAGCATACTCCGAGATCGGGGCGCCCGGTGCGCGGTAGGCCGCCACCTTCGGGCGGTTGGTCACCACGTCATAGCCCACGACCTTCACATGCTCGAGGTCGTAAGGTGCGAACGCGGACATGCAGCCCGGCTGCACGGGCGAGCCCTGGAACGCACCCGCCTGATACTTCAGGATCGCCTCGCCGGCGACGATCTTGCCGTTCTTCTTGGCGCCGATCTTGACCCAGACGTTGGCGCCAGAGGTCGGGCCGGAGGCACGGAACACCTCTTCGCGGCTCATCACCATCTTCACGGCCTTGCGCGACTTCTTGGAGAGCGCCAGCGCCAGCGGCTCGAGGTAGACGACCGTCTTGCCGCCGAAGCCGCCGCCGATCTCCGAGGCCGTGACACGGATCTTGGAGATGTCCCAGCCGAGCAGCCGCGCGCAGTGGGCGCGTACGATCCAATGGCCCTGCGTGGTGACCCATACCTCCGCAGAGCCGTCCTCGGACACGCTCGCCACGCAGGCGTGCGGCTCGATATAGCCCTGGTGCACCGGCTTGGTGTTGAACTCGCGCTCGATGATGACGTCGGCGTCCTTGAAACCCTTCTCCACGTCACCCAGCGCAAACTCCACGCGCTTGGCCACGTTCGAGGGCTTCGTCGGCGCCGGCGTCACGCCGGCCGTAATCATGTCGTCGTGCAGCAGCGGCGCGTCCGGCCGCATGGCGTCGACCGGGTCCATGACGTGTGGGAGAATCTCGTAGTCGACCTTAATGAGCTTGAGGGCCTCGCGGGCGATGCTCTCGCTCGTGGCAGCCACAGCGGCGACGGGGTGCCCCTCGAACAGCGCCTTCTCGCGCGCCATCACCGTGCGGACCACATCACGATAGTTGACCAGCATTTCGCCGGCCGGCACGAACTCCGAGCCCTGATCCTTGAAGTCGTCACGCGTGACAATGGCCTTGACGCCCGGCAGCGCCGCCGCCTTTGACACGTCGATGCTCTTGATGCGCGCATGCGCATGCGGCGAACGCAGGACCTTGCCGACGAGTTGCCCAGCCATCTTGAAATCGGCGCCGAACTTGGCGCGGCCGGTCACCTTATCGGCGCCATCGGGGCGAATCGGTCTGGTTCCGATCACGCGGAACTCGCGCTCGGGCTCCTTCTTCACGCGTTCTTGCATGGGTCAGGCTCCTCTCATCTCAGAGGCCGCGTCCATGACGGCCCTGACGATCTTGTCGTAGCCCGTGCACCGGCACAGGTTGCCGGCAAGCCAATAGCGCACTTCCGTCTCGCTCGGGTTGGGGTTCTTCGCCAGCAACGCCTTGGAGGCCACGAGGAAGCCCGGCGTGCAGATTCCACATTGCAGTGCCGCGTGCTCCAGAAACTTGCGCTGCAAGGGATGCAACGCCTCGCCGTCGGCCATGCCCTCGATCGTCTCGATCGATTTGCCGTTGGCTTCCACGCCGAGCACGAGGCAGGAGCAGACGAGACGGTTGTCGATCATGACGCTGCAAGCGCCGCAATCGCCGGACGAGCAGCCTTCCTTGGCGCCTGTCAGATCCAGCTCTTCTCTCAGGCAGTCGAGCAGCGTCTGCTCCGTCTCGCAGAGAAATTCGACCGCATCTCCGTTCACGGTCGTAGCGACGTGATGTTTGGCCATTTACGCCTTCCTTGCACGTTCGAGCGCGATCAGCGCTGTCCGGCGGGCCAGCACGCCCGCCACGTCGATACGAAATTCGATGGTGCCGCGCTTGTCGTCGATGGGCTTGCACGCAGCGCGCGCCGCAGCCTCGAGCTTGGCCAGCGCTGCTTCGTCCACCTTGGTGCCGATCAGCGCCTTGGCGGCGGCATCGACCAGCAGCGGACGCGCCGCCACAGCACCCAGCCCGACCCTGGCCGCGGTGCAGGTCCCGCTGCCATCCAGCGACAGGCTCACGCCGCAGCCGACGACGGCGATGTCCATCTCGGTGCGCGGGATGAATCGCAGGTAGGCGTCGCTCGACTTTGGCGGACGCGCCGGCAACAGGAACGACGCGACGATCTCACCCTTGGTCAGGGCAAGCTTGCGCGGCGCCAGCATGATGTCCTCGACTTTGAGCTCGCGCCGGCCATTGGGTCCAACGATCGCAGCCACGGCACCTACGGCGATCAGCGCCGGGACGCTATCGGCCGCCGGCGACCCGTTGCATAGATTACCACCCATGGTGGCGCGGCCCTGGATCTGCGTCGAGCCGATCAGGTTGGCGGCCTCCACCACGCCCGGCCACACCTTGGAGAGCCTCGGGTGCTCCTTGAGCTCGGCGCCGGTGACGGCGGCGCCGACGCGGACGCCTCCCGCCTCCTCCTTCACCTGCCGCATCTCTGCAATCTTCTTGATGTCCACCACCAAGGTAGGCGTCAGGACCTCCGAGCGCATCTGCACGAGCAGATCGGTGCCGCCCGCTAAAACCCTGGCATCTCCGCTTTCCGCGGCCAACAACTTTGCCGCGGCCTCTATGGTATCGGGCGCCTCGTATCGCATGCGTGATTGCCTCTTGCGTATCTTGGCTGAGTTGAAGTCGTCTGGCGGGTCAAAAGCATTACACACCGGGCTCGCTCACGCCAACCCCCAGGCTCGATCACCCGGAGCGGTTTGAATAGCCCCACGCGTTCGGATAGAAGAGCTGCAACGGCCCGGAAAAGCGTCGGCTCCAGATAAAGCCAGCCGTTGGGAGGAGCATAGTGATGACCTTGTCTCGCCGCAAGCTCTTGACGGCCGCCGGCGTTATGGTTGCCTCTCCAGCAATCGCAACCAGGGGCCGCGCACAAGGCGTCGTGACGCTGAGGCTGCATCACTTCCTGCCCGCGGTATTGCTCGCCAAGCATGAAAAAGCGTGAGGACTGGCGCTCATGGCCGATGCCGATGCGCCTGCTCCCGCAGCGCCCACGGGCGACCGCATCGACGGCCTGACGCGCATGATTGCGCTCGCCGGCGGTCTCCTCGCTCTCGGTGTTGCCGGTCTCGTCACTGCCAGCGTGTTGCGCCGTTGGCTATTCGCCCAACCGATCCCCGGCGACTTCGAGTTCGTGCAGATGGCGACAGCCGTAGCCGTATTCACGTTTCTGCCGCTGTGCCAAGCGCACCGCGGCAATATCGTCGTCGACACCTTTACCAGCCGCTTATCGCCGCGCGCGCGCAGCCGTCTCGATGCGACTTGGGACCTGCTTTATGCGGCGTTTGCAGGGCTGCTCTCCTTCGGTCTCTCCAAGGGCGCTTTGGAGGCATCTAGATACGGCACCACCACGATGGTGCTCGGGCTGCCGATCTGGCCGGCCATCGCCATCTGCGCCCTGCTGTGCGCCGTGCTCGCGATCGTGACGCTCGTCGGCGCGGTGCGGCTTATTCGGGGTCAGCCGTGAGCGGACTTGCCGCCGCCGCCATCGGGTTCGCGGCAATGCTGTTGCTCATCGCCGTCCGTATGCCGGTCGGTCTGTCGATGCTCGTCACCGGCGCCGTCGGCTATGTCTACCTGTCGAGCTGGCCGGCCTTTTTCGCGTACATGAAGGCGAACCCCTATCACCAGTTCGCCAACTACACGCTCTCCGTCATCCCTCTTTTCATTCTGATGGGCGCGGTGGCCGAGCGCTCGGGTCTCTCGACGGACCTGTTTCGTGCTGCAGGTGTCGCACTCGGCAGACTTCGCGGTGGGCTGGCCATGGCGCTCATCGGCGCATGCACGGCGTTCGGCGCAATCTGCGGCTCTTCGGTCGCCACCACGGCGACCTTCGCCCGCTCCACGCTGCCGGAGTTTCGTCGCATCGGATACGAGCCGGGCTTCGCCACCGGCACCATCGCGGTCGGCGGCACTCTGGGCATCCTCATTCCACCATCCATCATCCTGGTCGTCTATGCGATCACGACCGAGCAGAACATCGCCAAGCTGTTCATGGCGGCGCTGATCCCCGGCCTTCTGGCGGCGACCTTCTATTGTATCGTGATCGCCCTCGTGGTGCGCGCCAAGCCCGCCCTGGCGCCGCCCGCTGAGCCGCTCGCGCCAGCCGAGCGCCGCGCCGCCATCGCCGCCGTGTGGCCAACCATGCTCATCGCGGTCATCGTCGTCGGTGGCATCTACGGCGGAATTTTTACCCCGACCGAGGCCGCCGCCGTCGGGGCTGTAGCCATGCTGTTGCTGGCACTAGTGCGACGGCGCCTGGGATGGGCCGAGTTTCGCGACAGCATCCTGCAGACGGCCGAGACATCGGCCATGATCTTCATCATCCTGCTGGGCTCGGAGGTGTTTGACGCCTTTCTCGCCCTGTCCCGACTACCCGCCGACGCGGCGGCCCTGGTCGGCGGCCTCGGCTTGTCGCCCTACGCCATCATCGCGATCCTGATGCTTTTCTACATCCTCCTCGGCGCGGTGATGGACGAGCTGGCGATGATCCTGCTCACCCTTCCGGTGTTCTTTCCCATCGTCCAGGGGCTCGATCTCGGATTGCCACCAGACGAGGTCGCGATCTGGTTCGGCATCCTCGTGTTGATCGTCGTCGGCATCGGGCTGACCGCGCCGCCCATCGGGCTCAATGTCTTCGTGGTCTCGGCGATCGCCAGGGATGTGCCAATCGCCAAAACCTACCGTGGCGTCCTCCCGTTCATCGGTGCCGACATCCTGAGACTTGTGCTGGTTGCCGCATTTCCTGCCCTTGCACTCTGGCTCGTCAGGCTCTTGAGTTGAGCGCGGACCTGCCGACAGGACGACAGCGATGAGCGCAGTGAAACCGAGCGCCGGCAACTACTTCGAGGATTTCCGGGTCGGTCAGACGATCATCCACGCCACGCCGCGCACCGTCACGACGGGCGATGTCGCCCTCTATCAGGCACTGTACGGTCCGCGCTTTGCCGTCCAGTCCTCGGACGTTTTCGCGCGGTCCATCGGCTATCCGAAAGCGCCGATCGACGATCTGCTGGTCTTTCATATCGTCTTCGGCAAGACGGTGCCAGACCTCTCCCTCAACGCCATCGCCAATCTCGGCTACGCCGATTGCCGTTTCCTGGCCCCGGTCTATCCCGGCGATACGCTGAGCGCGACATCGGAAATCATCGGCTTGCGGGAGAATTCCAACGCCGAGTCGGGTGTCGTCTACGTGCGCTCCTCGGGCCGCAACCAGCACGGCACGACCGTCATCGACTACGCCCGCTGGGTGATGGTGCGCAAACGCGACAAGCGCGCGCCGGCGCCTCAAGCGGCGGTCCCTAAATTACCCGGGCAAGTTCCTCCTGGCGCCCTCGGCGCGGGCGTCCCGCCGCTCACGGGCGCAATCTATGATTGCGGGCTCGCAGGCTCGCCGTATCTGTGGGGCGACTATCAGATCGGCGACCGGATCGATCATATCGATGGGATGACGATCGAAGAGGCCGAGCATCAGATGGCCACCCGCCTCTACCAGAACACGGCGCGGATACACTTCAACCAGCACACGGAGGGGCAGGGCCGCTTCGGCCGCCGGCTCATTTATGGCGGCGTTATCATCTCGCTTGCGCGCGCGTTGTCCTTCAACGGCCTGGGCAATGCCTTCCATGTCGCGGCCATCAACGGCGGTCGCCATGTTGCACCAGCATTCGCCGGCGACACGGTCTATGCCTGGACGGAGATCCTGGACAAAGCGGAGATCGCCAACCGCGCGGATATCGCCGCGTTGCGCGTACGCATGATCGCGACCAAAAACCTGCCGTGTGCCGCGTATCCTTCGAAGTCGGCGTCGGGCGACTATGTCGAGGGTGTCATCCTCGATCTGGATTGGTGGCTGGCGATCCCCCGCTAGCGCCCTTTAGATCTAGCGAAGTCCGCTGATGAACCCTGGCCCAACGGGATATCGCGGACTTCTCTATCACACTAGCGCAAGGCAGGTGTGCATGAACCGAGCATGCCTGCGGAGTAAGCCCTACCGATAATTGCCCCTGCTGCGGCAGCGCGCTACAAGGCACTGTACGCCGAGTGATCGCCTGCCCGCCGGAGATCCTAAACTTATGGCGCAAGCCAAGCCGCTGTCGAAGACCGGGCCCAGCCGCCCGCTCTCCCCACACCTGCAGATCTACAGCCCACTCATCAACATGGTGATGTCGATCGTCCACCGGATCACCGGCATGGCGCTGTATTTCGGCACGCTGCTGCTGGCGTGGTGGCTGATCGCGGCAGCGACCGGACCGGACGCGTTTGCCTTTATCAGCAGCGTCCTCTCCAGCCCCATCGGTCTCACCGTGCTCTTCGGCTACACCTGGGCTTTCATGCACCATCTGCTCGGCGGCATTCGCCACTTCATATGGGACACCGGCACGGGGTTCAGCCTGCCGGCCGTCAACGCTCTGTGCTGGTTGACGCTACTCGGGTCCATCGCATTGACCGGCGCCATCTGGTTCGCGGCGCTCCGGCCCATGGGAGTGCTGTGAGATGAGCGCGCCGAACAGCTCACCGCTCGCTGCCCGCATCCGCACGCCACTGGCGAAAGCGCGCGGCCTCGGCGCCGCGCGCGAGGGCACCGAGCACTTCTGGCAGATCCGTGTCACCGCCATCGCAGCCATGCTGCTGACACCCATCCTGCTGGCCGTGATCCTGAGCCTGATCGGCACGGACTACGCCACTGTTCGGCGCACGCTCGGACACCCGCTCGTCGCTGTGCCGTTCCTGTTGATGCTCGTGGCTGGCCTTCAGCACATGCGGCTCGGCATGCAGGCCATCATCGAGGATTACGTGCACAGCGAGGGCAGCAAGCTTGTCTTTCTGATGCTGAATACCTTCTTTACGATTCTGGTGGGCGCAGCCTGTGCCTTCGCGGTGCTGAAGCTGAGCTTCGGAGCCTGATGCATGGCCGATGAGAACGTTCGCGACAAGGGTAACGGCGTCGCCAAGCCAGGCCTCAACGGCAAGGCCTACCCGACGACTGACCATACCTATGATGTGGTTGTCGTCGGCGCCGGCGGCGCGGGTCTTCGGGCCACGCTCGGCTGCGCCGAGGCCGGTCTCAAGACCGCGTGCATCACCAAGGTCTTCCCGACCCGCTCGCACACGGTGGCAGCACAGGGCGGCGTCGCCGCCGCGCTCGGCAACATGGGCCAGGACGACTGGCGCTGGCACATGTACGACACGGTGAAGGGCTCCGACTGGCTCGGCGACCAGGATGCCATCGAGTACCTGTGCCGTAACGCGCCGGACGCGGTGTATGAGCTCGAGCACTATGGCGTGCCGTTCTCGCGTACGGACGATGGCCGCATCTACCAGCGGCCATTCGGCGGCATGACCACCGAGTTCGGCGAAGGTCCGCCTGCTCAGCGCACCTGCGCCGCCGCTGATCGCACCGGCCATGCCATGCTGCACACGCTCTATGGCCAGTCGCTGCGCCACTCGGCCGAGTTCTTCATCGAATACTTCGCCATCGACCTCATCATGGACAGCGACGGCGCCTGTCGCGGCGTCGTCGCCCTCAACCTGGATGACGGCTCGGTGCACCGCTTTCGCGCCAAGAAAACCATTCTCGCCACCGGCGGCTATGGCCGGACGTATTTCTCCTGCACCTCGGCGCACACCTGCACCGGCGACGGCAACGCCATGGTGCTGCGCGCCGGCCTGCCGTTGCAGGACATGGAGTTCGTGCAATTCCATCCCACGGGCGTGTATGGAGCGGGCGTGCTCATCACCGAAGGCGCCCGCGGCGAGGGTGGCTACCTGACCAATGGCAACGGCGAGCGCTTCATGGAGCGCTATGCACCGCACGTGAAGGACCTCGCGTCACGCGACGTGGTCTCGCGCTCCATGACGATCGAGATCCGCGAAGGCCGCGGCGTCGGCCCGGACAAGGATCACATTTTCCTGCACCTCGATCACCTCGACCCAAAGGTGCTGGCCGAGCGCCTGCCCGGCATCACGGAAAACGCGAAGGTCTTTGCCGGTGTCGACCTTCGGCGCCAGCCGATCCCGGTGCTGCCGACGGTGCATTACAACATGGGCGGCATTCCCACGAATTTTCACGGCGAGGTGCTCACCCTCAAGAACGGCGACCCCGACCATGTGGTGCCGGGCCTGATGGCCATCGGCGAGGCCGCCTGCGTGTCGGTGCATGGGGCCAACCGGCTCGGGTCCAACTCGCTCATCGATCTTGTCGTGTTCGGCCGCGCCGCCGGGCTGCGTGCCGCCGACACTACGGAGATAGGCGCCGCGCATCAGGACTTGCCGGCCGATGCGGGCGAGCTGGCGCTCAGTCGCCTGGACCGTTTCCGCCATGCGTCCGGCGCAACGCCAACAGCGGCGCTGCGCCTCAAGATGCAACGCCTGATGCAGACCAACTGCGCGGTGTTCCGCGATGGTCCGGTCCTGAAGGAAGGCGTGGAGAAGATCACCGAGATCTGGAAGGAGACCACCGATATCAGCGTCACCGACCGCTCGCTGGTGTGGAACTCGGACCTGGTGGAAACGCTGGAGTACGACAATCTTATCGCCCAGGCGGCGGTGACCATGTACGGCGCGGAGAACCGCAGGGAGAGCCGGGGCGCCCATGCCCGCGAGGACTATCCCGACCGCGACGACAAGGGCTGGATGAAGCACACGCTGACGTGGGCCGACGACCGCAGCAAGACCGTCGCCATCGATTACCGGCCGGTGCACACCTACACGATGACGAACGAGATCGCCTACATCGAGCCCAAGGCGCGGGTGTACTGAAGCGTGGCACTGCCGGCAGCGCCTTCCTGCAAATTCAACCCCCTAGTTGCTTTACGTGATGCGTGCGATACGGCTGTCGTCATCGTTGCGCTAAAGTTCAGCTGTTGATTCGGGTGTCTGCGCGACGTTCGATTCCAATCAGGCTTTGCCCATGCGGCTGGGAGCACCTGTGGCCAAGGAACAGCGACACACGGCCGACACGGGCGATGCCGACACGCGCATCGCGCCCGATCCGCTGTCGGTGGTCTTGCCGGCCTTGTCGGCGCTCGGCGCCATCGCCTCCATTGCTGCCATCAATTGGGTGGGGCAGGAGCGGACCGGCGAGCGCAGCCGCACACGGCGCAAATCCGGCGTGGCGCTGCGGGATCTGGAGTCCTGCTGCCTCGGCCTACAGGAGATCTTTCGCCGCCTGCATCGCAACCCGAAGCTGTTCGCCGGCCAGGGCGGGGCGGCCGCATCACCTCTCAAGTTCGGCGTGCACGGGCCGCGCATCGATCCCGCGCTCAGGCGCACCTATCACCAGCTCATGAACGACGTCGCCTCCATGCTGGTGCTCGCCTCACAGAATGCGTTCGACGTGATGTGCGCCATCGAGGACGGCGAGATCATCGCCCCCGAGCAGCTCTTCTTCGGCTTCGGCGAGCAGCAGGACCGCTTGAACAAGCTGTTGCAGGACCGGTCGACGCTCAAGGTCTCCGTCGACACCTGCCTCGATGTCGCTGACAAGCTCGCTGGGTTCGTGCGCGAGCTCAAGAAGCACAAGGTGGATTGAAACTCAGGCCCGGCTTTGCTCGCGGGCGTCCACGAAGCTCGAGGCGAGCTTCAGCACCAGCTCGTTGAGGACGAACCTGCCGCGGGGTGTCGCTGTCAGGCGGTCTGGCGTCGGCAGCTCGAGCAAACCGAGGCGCGCCAGCTCGCAAACCACCCGATCATCCGGCCTCACGCCACCGATCCGTGCCAGGCTTCCGAGATCGATGCCTTCGGACAGCCGCAAGCCCATCAGCAGCATCTCATCGGCCTGTTCCGCCTCGGTCAGTGCCGTGTGCTCGACCAATCCGTTGCCGTTGCGCTCGACCGCGCCCAGCCATTGCTCCGGATTGCGCTCTGTCATGAGCGCGCGCCGCACGCCGTCCACGATCAACCGGCCGTGCGCGCCTGGGCCAATGCCAGCGTATTCGCCATAGCGCCAGTAGATCAGATTGTGGCGGCTCTCCTCGCCCGGCGCGGCATGGTTCGAAATCTCGTAAGCCGGCAAGCCTGCGACCCCGGTCATCTCCTGGGTAATCTCAAAGAGCGTGTCCGCAAGCTCCGGCTCGGGCACCGCCAGCTTGCCGGCCGCATGCAGCGCGGCAAAGGGCGTGCCTTGCTCGATGGTGAGCTGGTAGAGCGATACGTGATGCTCCGCCATGCCGAGCGCATCTTTGAGCTCTTGCCGCCAGCCTTCGGCGGACTGGCGCGGGCGCGCGTAAATGAGATCGAAGGAGTAGCGGTCAAACGTCGTGCGGGCCACGTCCACTGCGGCGCGCGCTTCGGCCACTGTATGCAGCCGACCGAGAGCTTTCAGATCCGCGTCATTCAACGCTTGGACGCCGAGCGAGACCCGATTGACGCCGGCAGCCCGATAGCCGCGAAAGCGGTCCGCTTCTACGCTCGACGGATTGGCCTCGAGCGTGATCTCTGCTCCCAGCTCCATGGCCCAGTGGCTTGCGATGGCATCGAGAATGGCCGCCACCGTCGCCGGCGCCATCAGCGACGGCGTCCCGCCGCCGAAGAAGACGCTCGCTACACTGCGTCCCGGCGCGAGAGCAGCCATGTGCGCCAGCTCCCGGCTGAACGCGGCCAGATAGCGCGCCTCGTCGATGCCGCCGCCGCGCACGTGACTGTTGAAGTCGCAATAGGGGCACTTGGAGGCGCAGAACGGCCAATGCACATAAACGCCGAATTTTTCACCGCCGTCAGCCATCGGCATCGCAGCAGGCTTCGATGAAACGCTTGAAGGCGCGCGCACGATGGCTGATCGCATGCTTGCGGTCAGGCACCATTTCACCGAACGTCTCGGTGGCGCCGTCGGGCAGAAACATCGGATCGTAGCCGAAGCCCCGGTCGCCCCGCGGCGGCCAGACGAGCGATCCGTACACCTTACCCTCGAACACCCGCGACTCTCCCTCGGGCGACGCGAAGCAGAGCGCAGCCGTGAAGTTGGCACGGCGCTGCTCCGGCTCTGTCGCCCCCTTCGCCGCCAGCTCGCGCTCGACGCGCGCCATGGCCGCGGCGAAATCCTTCTCCGGGCCCGCCCACCGCGCCGAATAGACACCCGGTGCGCCACCCAGCGCTGCGACCTCCAGCCCAGAGTCGTCAGCCAGCGCGAGGCGGCCACAGGTGCTGGCGCTGTGCAGCGCCTTCAGCCGCGCATTGCCGGCAAAGGTGACCTCGGTCTCTTCCGGCTCACGAATGCCGAGATCTGCCGCCGACAGCACCTTGATCGCATATGGCCGCAACAGATCGAAAATCTCCCTGATCTTGCCGGGGTTATGACTAGCCACAACAAGCTCGCTGCCACGTACCACTAGCGGGTTCAATTCAGTCCCCAGATTCTCGGCTCGGCGAACTCGAGGCAGTTGCCGGCCGGATCACGGAAGTAGATCGAGCGCCCTCCCGACGGCCACACGAAATCCAACTCGATCTCCACGCCGCTCTCAACGAGCCGCCGGCGCCACGCCTCGATATCGGGCGCGGATGCGCGAAAGCACACATGGCCTTCGCCCGTGGCACCGTGTGGCGGGACCGGCAATGCGCCCGGCTTCGGCGGCTGGCGCGTCGTATCGGGATCGAAGATCAGCAACACCTGATTGCCGCAGCGGTAGAAAAGCTGACGGCCCGCCTGCTTCGCGAAAGGCTCCATCTCCAGAACTTCCCTATAGAAATTCTCGATGGCCTGCAAATCGCCGGCGTAAAGCACGGTTTCGAGAATACCTTCGGGTTTCATGTGCGCGCTCCCGCAAGCCTGCGCTCACCGCACTTCCCGGATCTCGGGCTCGGTCACGTCACCGTCAGCCGCTGCAGCCCGACGAGCTCGCCGATGCCTTTGCGGGCCAGCTCCATCAGCCGATCGAAGCTCTCCTGGCTGAACGGCATCTTTTCCGCCGTGCCCTGCACCTCGACGATCCCGCCGCCGCCGGTCATGACGAAGTTCGCGTCCGCGTCGGCATCGGAGTCTTCCGCGTAGTCGAGGTCCAGGACCGGTGCGCCGGCATAGATGCCGCATGAAACAGCCGCGACCTGATCGCGCAACACCCGCTCCTTCACCATATCGCGGATTTTCATCCATTGAATGCAATCGTGGAGGGCGACCCAGGCGCCGGTGATGGCGGCGGTGCGCGTGCCGCCATCGGCCTGGATCACGTCGCAATCGACAGAGATCTGCCGCTCGCCGAGCTGTTTCAGGTCCACTACCGCCCGCAGCGCCCTGCCTATCAGGCGCTGAATCTCCTGTGTGCGGCCGCTGGGATGGCCGACTGTGACCTCCCGGCGCGTGCGCTCGGACGTGGCGCGCGGCAGCATGGCGTACTCGGCCGTGACCCAACCACGTCCCTGGCCCTTGAGCCAAGGCGGGACCCGTTCCTCGAGGCTCGCCGTGCACAGCACATGGGTGTTGCCGAACTTGATCAGGCACGAGCCCTCCGCGTGCATGGAGACCGCACGCTCTATGCTGACGCGCCGAAGCTCATCGGGTTGGCGCTTGGAGGGCCGCATCGGGTGCTCCTTGACCCGTTGAAAAAGGACATCACGTGCGTGGACAGGTAAGTCGCGGAGACAAGCTAGGGGAGCCGTCGCCTGGGATCAACCTCGGCACACCCCTATTGAGCTTCTATCGGGTTGTCCACACCTCCTGCCAGATTCCATGGCCGCCGCAACAGGCCGAGCGCGCCCGGTGTTTGACGAATGGCACCCGCACTTCCTAACATTCTGTCTCGCAACAGATTGCCAAGCCCGGTCAGTCTGAAACATCGTAGATCATGCCGGATACACCCAGCGAACTCACCAAGCTCAACAACCGCTCACGCGCCATCTTTCGGCAGATCGTCGAAAGCTACCTGGCGACGGGCGAGCCCGTTGGCTCGCGCAACCTGTCGCGCCACCTGCCCATGACGCTATCGCCCGCCTCGGTGCGCAATGTCATGTCGGACCTCGAGCACCTGGGGCTGATCTACGCTCCGCATACCTCGGCCGGCCGGCTGCCGACACAGTCCGGGCTCAGGCTGTTCGTTGACGGTCTTCTCGAGATCGGCGACTTGACCGATGACGAGCGGCGGCAGATCGAGGCGCAGATCTCGGTTCGGCGTGAGAAGTCAGTCGACCAGGTGTTGGCCGAGGCGGGTGACATGATCTCGGGGCTCTCACATTGCGCGGGCCTTGTGCTGAGCGAAAAGCAGGACATCAGGCTGAAGCACATCGAGTTCGTGCCACTGGAGCCGGGCAAGGCGCTGGTCGTGCTGGTCAGCGAGGACCAAACGGTGGAAAACCGGGTGATCGCTGTGCCGCGCGGGCTCCCGCCCTCGGCCCTGACGGAAGCCTCCAACTACTTGAACCGGCATGTTCGCGGCCTGACCATCGCCGACTTCCGGTCGCGCGTCGAAAAGGAGCTGGCCAACGCCAAGGCCGAGCTCGACCAGCTGACAAAGAAAGTCATCGAAGCGGGGCTTGCCACTTGGTCCGGCGCGCAGGACGAGCGCAAGAGCCTGCTCGTGCGCGGACAGGCCAATCTCCTCAAGGACCTGACTGCGCTCGACGACCTGGAGCGCATCCGCCAACTTTTCGACGACCTCGAGGCCAAGCGCGATCTCATCCAACTGCTCGGGCTTGCCGAGAAGGGCGACGGCGTCCACATCTTCATCGGGTCGGAAAGCAAACTGTTTTCGCTCTCAGGCTCCTCGCTGATCGTCGCCCCGTTCCGCGATACGGACCGCAAGGTGGTTGGTGTGCTGGGTGTGATCGGGCCGACACGCCTCAATTACGCGCGCATCATCCCCATGGTCGATTTCACCGCACGTCTGGTCGGCCGGGCGCTGACTTGATTTCCTTGAATTGAGGCATGATATCGCTAGGTTGCTGCTCCGGGCGCCCTAAGCTGCGGGCGCGCGGTGTATTGTCATTTTCTGAGCAGAGAAACGATGACGAACGACACGAAGCGCCCCGACGACACTTCCGCCGCGGCAGCAGAGCCGAGTGCCGCGAAGTCCAACACTGCACCAGACGATGCCGGCAACGCTGGCGGACCAGCGGAAGCGGAGATCGCGACGCTCAAAACGCAAATCGCGGATCTTACCGACCGCCTGCTGCGGGCGCATGCGGAGATGGACAACATCAGAAAGCGCGGCGAGCGCGAGAAGGCGGACACGCAAAAATATGCGGTGACCAAGTTCGCGCACGATGTGATCACCGTGGGCGACAACATCGAGCGCGCCATCGCCGCCGTGCCGGCACTCGCCGCCGAGCAGGATCCGGCGCTGAAAAGCTTTCTGGAGGGTGTGAGGATGACCGAGCGGGAGCTCGTCAACGTCCTCGAGCGGCATGGCATCAAGCGCATGAGCCCTCAGGGCGAAGCCTTCAACCCGCACCATCACCAGGCGGTCATGGAGGCCCACGACGAGAGCGTTTCGGCCGGAACCGTCGTGCAGGTTCTGCAAGCGGGCTATACGATCGAGGACAGAACTTTGCGCCCCGCGATGGTCGCCGTCGCCAAAGGCGGATCAAAGCCAGCCAGGCAGACGGAAGCTGCTGGTGACACAGCGCCCACGGCGGCAAATGACGACAATCCAGAGCAATTCGGCGCTGAGGCGACCCCGCCCCGAAGCGACCAAGGCAATACTTGAGCTTTCCACACCTTAAAGTTCAGGTCGTGGCAGAGGCTGGCCAAGTCACCCGCCGAAGGGTCAGATTGATTCGCCCGCCCTCGGGCAACAGGTCCGAGGTCCCGGTGAGCACGCGATCGATGCCGTGATAGGCATGCCGCGCCTGGCCAGCAAGAACAACCACATCGCCGGATTTCAAGACGACCCGCAGCTTCGGGTCGCTCCGCTTCAGGCCGCCGACGTGGAAGACGGCGTCGTCGCCGAGCGAGACGGACACGACAGGCGCCGAAATGTCCGCCTCGTCCGCATCCCGATGGCTGCCCATACGCGCCGACTCCGAATAGAAGTTGATCAGGCAAGCTTCGGGCAGCGCCGGGTAACCGGCGACGTCGGACCAGAGGTCGATAAGAGAGCGCGGCATGGGCGGCCAAGGCTTTCCGGTGGCTGGGTGTGTCGGTTGATAGCGGTATCCGCCGTCCTTGTCTGTTAGCCATCCGAGCGGACCACAGTTGGTCATGCGGACCGACAAGGGCTTGCCGCTGCGGGGCATGGTTGCCACGTAGAAGGGGGCCTCGGCGACGATGGTGCGGACTGCTTCCAGCATGACGCCTTGGGCACCTCTATCGAGATATCCGGACAGCAGTCGAAAGCCCTCTGGGGTATCCATTTTCTGGTCCGAGCAAATTGATGTTGAGCATGGTGGCGACAGAGGTAAATTTATCACAATCAACGCGGTAACGGGCGTTGCGGTGCCACATCCCCGCGCCTATATAGCCTCAAGTTGTCGCCTACCAACTCCAGGGGACCGTTGTGGGCCCCGCAATTTATGGGGTCTATGGAGCATCCGGGTGCCACGACATGGGCTCGGGCGGTTCGCCGCAGAAGAGAGGACTTTTCGACATGACAAAAGTTATCGGCATCGACCTCGGCACGACGAACTCTTGCGTCGCCGTCATGGAAGGCGGGACGCCCAAGGTCATTGCCAACGCCGAGGGTGTGAACACTACGCCTTCGATCGTGGCGTTCACTGAAGACGGCGAGCGGCTCGTCGGGCTTCCCGCCAAGCGCCAGGGCGTGACCAACCCGACCAACACGCTGTTCGCCATCAAGCGTCTGATCGGTCGCCGCTACACCGATCCGATGGTGGAGAAGGACAAAAAGCTCGTCCCCTACAAGATCATCGAGGGCCAGAACGGGGACGCGTGGGTCGAGTCCCGCGGCAAGCAATACTCGCCCTCCCAAGTATCCGCCTTCATCCTGCAGAAGATGAAGGAGACGGCCGAGGCCTACCTGGGCCACAGCGTTTCGCAGGCAGTCATCACCGTTCCCGCCTACTTCAACGACGCGCAGCGGCAGGCGACCAAGGACGCCGGCAAGATTGCCGGTCTCGAGGTTCTGCGCATCATCAACGAGCCGACAGCGGCAGCGCTGGCCTACGGTCTCGACAAGAAGAAGCAATCCAAGACGATCGCGGTCTATGACCTTGGCGGCGGCACCTTCGACGTGTCGATCCTGGAGATCGGTGACGGCGTTTTCGAGGTGAAGTCCACGAACGGCGACACGTTCCTCGGCGGCGAGGATTTCGACATGCGTCTCGTCGAGTATCTCGCGGGCGAGTTCAAAAAGGAGAACTCGATCGATCTCAAGAATGACAAGCTTGCATTGCAGCGCCTGAAAGAAGCGGCCGAAAAGGCCAAGATCGAGCTATCGAGCGCACAGCAGACCGAGATCAATCTGCCCTTCATCTCGATGAGCCCGCAGACGCAGTCGCCCCTGCACCTGACCATGAAGCTCACGCGCGCCAAGCTCGAGAGCTTGGTCGAGGATCTCATCATGAAAACTCTGCCTCCGTGCGAGCTGGCGTTGAAGGACGCCGGCCTCAAGGCGGCCGAGATCGACGAGGTGGTGCTCGTGGGCGGCATGACGCGCATGCCGCGCGTGCAGGCCGAGGTGAAGAAGCTGTTCGGCAAGGAGCCGCACAAAGGCGTCAATCCAGACGAGGTCGTCGCCGTCGGCGCGGCGATCCAAGGCGGCGTGCTCAAGGGCGACGTCAAGGACGTGCTGCTGCTCGACGTAACGCCGCTTTCGCTCGGCATCGAGACGCTGGGCGGCGTGTTCACACGCCTGATCGACCGCAACACGACCATCCCGACCAAGAAGAGCCAAGTATTCTCGACGGCTGAGGACGGCCAGCGCGCTGTGACCATCAACGTCTACCAGGGCGAGCGCGAGATGGCGGCGGACAACAAGATGCTCGGCCGCTTCGATCTGGATGGCATTCCTCCCGCGCCGCGCGGCATTCCGCAGATCGAGGTCACGTTCGACATCGATGCGAACGGTATCGTGCATGTGTCGGCCAAGGACAAGAAGACGAACAAGGAGCAGTCGATCCGCATCCAGGCGTCAGGCGGTCTTTCCGACGCTGACATCAAGCGCATGACCGAGGAGGCCGAGCGCTTCAAGGATGAGGACACCAAGCGGAAAGATCTGGTCGAGGCGCGCAATCATGCAGATCAGCTCGTCGCGCAGATCGAGAAGGACTTGAAGGAGCACGGCGACAAGGTGGCTGCGGCCGACAAATCTGCGCTCGAGACGGCGCTCGCAGCTGCCAAGGAAGCTACCAAGAGCGACGATGCCGAGAAAATCAAGTCGGCAACTCAGGCGCTGATGCAGGCGTCCATGAAACTCGGCGAAGCCATCTACTCGGCCGGCAAGCAAGGCACCGAGGGCGATGAGCCTGAGGCACAGGGCGGCGCGCAGGGTGGTCAGGGCGGCGATAACGTCGTGGATGCCCAGTTCGAGGAGGTCAAGGACGACAAGAAGAAGTCGGCCTGACATCGAGGGGACGGTAAATACAGATGAGAGCCCTCGCTCTGCCTAGTCACCGGGACGAGCGCGCCAGTTCTGGCGCACGGTTCGTCGGAGACTTGAAGGGGCGAGGGTTTCGCTTGTCCAGCCGAAATACGTGATCGCCTGCTCGGCTGGACCCGGGGACGCGAATGGAAATCGATCAGATGGCGAAACGCGACTACTATGAGCTTCTCGGCCTCACGCGCGGGGCCAGCGAGCAAGATCTCAAATCAGCCTTCCGCAAGCTCGCCAAGGAGCACCACCCTGATCGTAATCCGGACGAGAAGGCCGCCGAGCAGAAGTTCAAGGAGATCAACGAGGCCTACGAGGTTCTGAAGGATCCGCAGAAGCGCGCCGCCTACGATCAGTTTGGCCACGCCGCTTTCGAGGGCGGCATGGGTCGCGGGCCGGGCGGGTTCGGGCCCGACTTCGCCACCTCGATGTCGGACATCTTCGATGATCTGTTCGGCGAGTTCATGGGCGGCCGGCGCGGTGCAAGTCGCGGTCAGCGGTCCGGGCGCGAGCGCGGCGCCGACATCCGCTACAACATGGAAATCACGCTGCGCGAGGCCTTCACCGGCAAGCAGGCGCAAATCCGCGTTCCAACCAGCGTGGCGTGCGAGACCTGCTCGGGCTCTGGCGCCAAGGTCGGCACCAGGCCCACCACCTGTCCGACATGTGCCGGAGCTGGAAAGGTGCGCGCGAGCCAGGGCTTCTTCACCATCGAGCGGACCTGCCCTTCATGCCAGGGCCGCGGTGAGTTCATCGAGGATCCTTGCCCAACCTGCTCGGGCGCCGGGCGCACGACCAAGGAGCGTACGCTTTCGGTCAACATCCCGGCCGGTGTCGAGGACGGCACGCGCATACGCTTGGCCGGCGAAGGTGAGGCCGGCATGCGCGGCGGGCCTACGGGCGACCTCTACATTTTCCTGTCGATCAAGCCGCACGAGTTCTTTCAACGCGATGGCGCCGATATTTTCTGCCGTGTGCCCATCGCCATGACGACGGCCGCCCTCGGCGGCAACATCGACGTGCCGGCCATCGACGATGGCAAGGTGCGGATGCCTATTCCGCCGGGCACGGAGACAGGCAAGCAGTTCCGCCTCAAGGGCAAGGGCATGCCGGTGCTGCGCTCCAAGGTGCAGGGCGACATGTACATCCAGGTCGAAGTCGAGACGCCGAAGAACTTGAGCCGGCGGCAGCGCGAGTTGCTGGAGCACTTCGAGCAGGAATTGAACAAGGAGACCAACCCGGCCTCAAGCGGCTTCTTCAGCAAGGTGAAGGAGTTCTTCGAGGGCCGGCCGGGGTGAGCGGCTTGGGCACAGCGACAAGGGTCGACGTTCGCGACCGCCTGTTCGTTGCTCTCGATATGCCGACCGTGGACGGTGCGCGCAGGTTAGTCGAGGCGCTCAGCGACACGGTCAATGGCTACAAGATCGGCCTCGAATTGCTGTTCGGCGGCGGGCTCGAGTTCGCTCAGGGCCTAAAGGCGGCAGGGCGCACGGTGTTCCTCGACATGAAGCTGCTCGACATCGGCAACACCGTCGAGAAGGCCACCCGCAATATCGCGAACCTCGGGCTCGATTACCTGACCGTCCACGGCACCGATGCGAAGACCCTCGACGCGGCAGTCAAAGGGCGGGCCTCGAGCCGACTGAAACTGCTTGCCGTCACCGTCCTGACAAATCTCGATCAAGCCGACCTGCAGCAGCAGGGTGTCAGCGGTATGAGTCCCGTCGACCTGGTTGTGCATCGCGCGGGGCTGGCGCGGAACGCAGGCTTCGATGGTGTAGTTGCCTCCGGCCACGAGGCGGCGATGATAAGGCGCGTTGTCGGCGACGACTTCCTCATCGTCACGCCCGGCATCCGACCCTCTGGCGGGGCCGCCGGTGATCAAACTCGGGTCATGACGCCCACCGCAGCGATTGCAGCGGGCGCCACCCATCTCGTCGTGGGACGGCCGATCAGCGAGGCTGCCGACCCGGCCGCTGCCGCGTCGCAGGTGGTTGCCGAGATCGCGGCGGCAGCGCCAAGCTGACGCTGCGGCCGCTGCACGCGGTTGCGATCCAAATCAGAATCGCGACACCTCCACCTCCTTGGAGGTGATGAACTCGAGCAGCGCCGGCTGACCCTTCTCAGTCGCGGCGATGCCGCGACTGATGGCCGGAACGATGTCCGAGACCTTCTCGATGCGCTCGCCATAGCCGCCGAAGGCGCGCGCCATCGCCGCATAGTCGCCGGAGATGTCGGTGGACCGGTACTTCTCGGTCGATACCGGCATCACCTTGAGCTCGATCGCCATCGAGAAGTTGTTGAGCAGGATGGAGAGGATTGGAATCCGCTCGCGCACGGCCGTCTCGAAGTCCATGCCGGTGAAGCCGATGGCCGCATCGCCCCACACATTCATGCAGAGCTTGTCGGGCTTGGCGAGCTTGGCGCCCATCGCCAGGCCGAGGCCGTAACCGAGCTGCGTGGTCTTGCCCCAGCCCAGGTAGGACAGCGGCGTGGTCGGCCGCCAGAACGGCGAGAGCTGGTCGCGCGGGCTGCCGGCATCGTGCGTGATGATGGTGTTGGCCACATCCACCGTATTCTGCAGGTCCCACAGCACGCGATAGGGATTGAGCGGTGCACTGTCGGAGGTGAGCTTCGGCATCCACTTGGCGAGCCAGGGCTCGTAGGCCTCCTTGATCTCTGCCGCGACGCGCTTGGGGTCGCGCGGGCTCTTGCCAGCGATCTTCTGCACTTCCTCGATGAGCGCGGACAGCACGAGCTTGGCGTCTCCCAGCACACCGAGGGCGCAGGGAATGTCCTTGTTCAGATCCATCGAATCGAGCGTCGCGTGCACAATCGTCTTGCCGGCCGGAATCTTCACGGCGAAATTGCTTTCCGTGAAGCTGCACCCGATGCCGAAGATCAAGTCCGCCTCGCGCAGGAAATGATGCACGGAGCCCGGGATCGCGAGCCCGCCGGAGCCGAGCGACAAAGCGTGCGTTTCGGGGAAGGCGCTCTTGCCCTCTAGGCTGGTGGTGACGGGAATGGCGAGGAGCTCGGCGAGTTGCTTGAGCTCGTCCCACGCCTCGGCCCAATGCACGCCCTGTCCGGCGTACAGCACGGGGCGCTTGGCCTTGACGAGCAGTTGCGCCGCCTCGCGTATGGCGTCAGGGTCCGGCCCTGAGCGCGCGCCGCGGAACGGCGTGTAGTCAAGGGCATCGATCTCCTCGGCAAACACATCCACCGGCACTTCGACCAGAACTGGGCCGCCGCGCCCCGATTTTAAGCGCGAGAAGGCGCGACGCAGGATGGCCGGGATTTCTTTCGCCGACGTCACCGGCTCCGCCGACTTGGTGATCGACGCCATGCTGACGCTGGCGTTGTAGTTGCGTTGAATCCAGGCCTGCCGGCGCGAATAGCCCATGGGCATGACGAGCATCGGGATGCTCTCGCTGTAGGCCTGCGCGACGCCGCCGTAGGCGTTCTCGGTGCCCGGCCCGTGCTGCATGCAGAACACGCCGAGCTTCTTGCCGCTCGTCACCCGTGAAATGGCGTCCGCCATGTGCAGGCCGGTGCGTTCCTGGCGCACGATGATTGGCCTGATGCCGGCCGCCGCACCCCGCTCCAGTATATGGTTCACCGGATAGCCGATGATCCACTCCACGCCTTCGCGCTTCAGGATCTCGGAGATGATATCGGGGGTCTTCACGGCGGCGTCTCCTCTCAATGCACCCTTTTGCGATATGCAAGCACGCCATGGCGCAAACGCCAAGTCACGATGATAGCGGGATCACTTGCCCGTCCACTCGTCCTTCACCTCCATACACTTGTCGTGAATGAAATCGTTGATGTCGTCGACGATCGTGCTCTGCAGCACGTTGAGCGTGTTGTCGGTTGCCGTCGCCGTCCACATGGCGCCCTTGACGATGGCGGGCCCGTCGATCTTGCCCCAGTGCAGCGCCGCCTTGGTCGCCTTGCCCTTCACGAAGGTCACCTTGGGCGTGAACTCGAACTTGATCTCGGCATTGCCGTCCTTCTCGCGCTCGACCTCACAGGTCACCTGCTGGCGTTCGAGCGCCGCCTCATACTTTTCCTCGGTCATGGCTTTTAGGAGGGCCTCACGCTGCAGCTTGATGTCGGCAACGCAGCGCACCTTGCCCCACGGCCACGACACCTTGGCTTTCTCGATCATCTTGCCGAGTTGCTCCTTGCGCCAGCTCTTGAGAACGTTGCAGGCGATGTCGCCGCCCGGCGCCCGACTGTGAAACGCGGCACAGATCGCGACTTTGCAAGCTTTGCGCGCCTCGCGTTCCAGCAACTCCTCGACGGTCAGCTCGAGCTTGTCTGCAACTTTCGGCGAACCGGAACTTTGGGCGGCAGCAGGGGTGACGAGGCCCAAAACGGCGACTGCAATGGCGGCTCGCAGGCAAGGTAACAGCATGAAATATTCCCCCAAATTCGGATGGCATCGGCTGATCGGATTGGGCCTTATGACGCGTGGATTTGGCGAAATGTGGCTCCATGGGGCTTGCTTGAAGTCATCGGCTGCGGACACCATATGTTTGCCTGAAACGTTCCCGGTGCCTGATGGCGGGGCCGGGGCGCGTGCAGGTGCCGGAAAGGGCCTGTGGTGCGCATGCTACGGCCAAGGTCGCTTGCTAAAGGACTTTGCCATGTCCCGGATGTCGCTGCTTTCCAGCCCCCTGCTCCTCGGCTTCGAAGAGATCGAGCGTCTCGTCGATCGCATCGGCAAAGGCGGCGGCGACGGCTATCCGCCATACAACATCGAACGCGTGGCCCAGCAGGACGGCAGGGCCGAGACTTTGCGCATCACGCTCGCCGTTGCCGGCTTCACGCGGGACCAGCTCGAGATCACTCTCGAGGACAATCAGCTCGCCATTCGCGGCAAGCAGGTGGAAGAGACGCCCCGAGAGTATTTGCATCGCGGCATTGCCGCCCGGCAATTCCAGCGCACTTTCGTGCTGGCGGACGGAATCGAGGTCAGATCGGCCGACCTGGAGAACGGATTGCTCATGATCGATCTCGTCAGGCGCGAGCCCGAGCGCCTGCAACGGCGCATCGAGATCGGAGGACGGAAAGCCCGTCTCTGAGCCGTTTTAGTAACAGGCGTTTAGCGCGAATCACGCAACAATACGCCCAAGGTCGCGCTTCCATGCAACCAAATAGGTTTGCGGAGCGTACTGGCACTGTGACCTCCCTTGGGCTGCCACGCAGAGAGGAGTAGCGTCATGGAACAAAAAGTTAAGCGCTCCCGGCGCAAGCGGGTCGCCGACGCGGCGATGGCGCCCATCATGAGCCAGATCGAGCTTGCGCGGCTCGGTGGCGGCCAGATTGCCTACATCAAGGAGCTGACCTCGGAAGAGGCCCGGCAAATGTTCCCTGCGGTCGAAGGCCTGCCGAGCGGTATCGACCTGTTCGCCCTGCATGCGGCGGACGGCACACCGATCGCCCTGACCGACAGCAGGCAGGCGGCGGTCAGTCACGCCATGGGTGACGAGCTGCAGATCGCCAGCATTCACTGAAGGCGCGCTATATCAAGCGAAGGCCCCGGTCAGCATGGCTGGCCGGGGCCTTCGCTTTCCATCCGGTCCACCAAAGGGCGGTGCTACTTTTCTTTCTTGGCCTTGCGCTTGATGTCCTGACTGTGCGCGCGCTCGTAGGTCTGGATATCCTTGAACTGGCCCTTCTTGTCGCGCACCGCATAAAGCTTTTTGCCTGCCGTGCTCCGATGCGTGGTCCTCTTGGTCGCCATGCAACCTCTCCCGTAGCTCAACGGCGCAAACGATACGCGCCTCACCCGGTGAGAGCGCGTTTTACAACTCTCTCAGAATATCTCGATTCGACAGCCGGTAAAGCCGACCACGGACGAGAGGCGGCGTCGGCATGGCTGCCACGCCAACACTCAGCGCCGGCCACGGAACGTCGGACGGCGTGGCGCCGAGCTCCCCGGAGGGGGCGTCCGCGTGTCCTTGTGGCGAAAATTGATGCGGCCCTTGGTCAGATCATAAGGCGTCATCTCGACGGTGACCTTGTCGCCGGCAAGAATGCGGATGCGATTCTTTTTCATGCGTCCTGAAGTGTACGCAATAACCTCGTGCCCGTTCTCGAGCTGAACACGACAGCGGGCGTCCGGCAGCACCTCGGCCACGACCCCCTCGAACTCCAACATTTCTTCCTTCGCCATTCGATACCCCGGCTCTCCTGTCTCCATCGCAGTTGCGGCAATGAAATGGGGCGGACAATCGCCCGCCCCACCATACTCACTTTTGGAGCGGCTTGCGTCAGGTCGCCTTCAGGTTGACCGCCGAAGACTTGCCGTTGCGGCCGCGTTCCATTTCATAGGAGACCTTCTGGCCCTCGCGCAGGCTCTGCAGGCCGGCGCGCTCCACCGCCGAGATGTGAACGAACACGTCGTTGCCACCTTCGTCCGGCTGAATGAACCCGTATCCCTTCTGCGTGTTGAACCACTTCACGGTACCAGTAGCCATCTGGTTATCTCTCCATAGCTGGCTTTGGCCGCGGGCGGAATTGCCGGCGGCCATCAAATCACGCGATGGAGTGGTAACAAGTGCAGCGCTGCAGCGCTGTCGTGTAGTGCGCACCATAGCGAGTTCGACGCGACTTTATGACCCTCTTCGCTCACGAAAGCAAGACGCCCGCCCCACCAATTTGGGCCGGTTTTAGCTAACTTTTGAGTGTCGACACTCTGCGATAATTGTCAACAGTCAACGGCTCTGCCGGGTTCCGCTCAAGCGACTTTGCGCTTGGTGCCGCGCACAGCCAGCACGACTTCCGCCATGATGGCGATGGCGACTTCGGCAGGCGACTGGGCCCCGATATCGAGACCGATCGGCGCCTTGATGCGCCCAATCTCAGCGTCCGCCAGTCCGGCAGCCTTCAGGCGCTCCACGCGCTTGGCGTGGTTGCGCGAGCTGCCGAGCGCGCCGATGTACAGGCATTGGGACTTCACAGCGAGCTTGAGCGCCTCATCATCGATGTGGCCGACGTGGGCCAGCGCCACCACTGCGGTATAGGGATCCAACCCTAATTTCGGCAGGACGTCCTGTGGCCACTCCGTCAGGAGCCTCACATCGGCAAAGCGCTCGGGCGAGGCAAAGGCGGTGCGCGGGTCCACCACGATCACCTCGTAGCCCGCCAATCGGGCGACCTCCGTGAGGACCTGACCTATGTGCGTGGCGCCGATGATGACGATGCGCGCCGGCGGCACCAGCGCGTGCAGAAACACGGCGCCCTCGGGCGCATCGCGCAATTGGCTCTTGGCCGTGTGAAAGCGCTCGGCGATGTCGTCGGGCAGATCTGCGTCGTCACGCTCGAACACGCGCTTGCGTCCGTCCGCCAGCATGGTCTGCACCACGAGACCCTGACGGTTCTCCTCGGCGGCTACGGCGCGGTCGAGCAGCTTCGCGTCCCCGGCTCGCGCCTCCAGCCGCTCGACAAAGACCTGCACTTTACCGCCACAAGGGAGGCCCACGCGCCAAGCGGTTTCGTCAGCCACGCCGAAAGTGAGCGTCTTCGGCTTGCCACTCTCGAGGATCTCCTCGGCCTCCATGATGACTTCGCCCTCGATGCAGCCGCCGGAAACGGAGCCCTGGAAGCGACCATCCGCGGCCACCGCCATCTGTCCGCCGACTGGGACGGGCGCAGAGCCCCACGTGTCCACCACGGTTGCCATCGCCACGCGGCCGTCTCGCTCGAGCCAGGCTCGCGCGGCCTTCAGCACATTGATCTCGTCGCTCGTCTTGCGACCTTCAACTGCCCGGGGTTGTGCATCGGTCATTTTCGACGGCTCGCTTGTTCCTTGGAATTGGCGCCGGTCAATTCTAGCCCAAGCGCAGAAACGAGGGATACAGCCCACTTCATCCTCGGATCATGTCGTGTCTGGGATATCCGTTTGCAATGCGCGGATGTTGCGAGACGCTCTTGTTGTGCGGGCGACCGACTGCCGGGCTGCCTCGGCTATGGCAGGATGTCAATGCCACCGGTCCATCTTGTCGCGTGCGGCTTGGCACGAAGC
The DNA here is from genome assembly GCA_963806735.1 of uncultured Alphaproteobacteria bacterium. GTDB lineage: Bacteria > Pseudomonadota > Alphaproteobacteria > Rhizobiales > Hyphomicrobiaceae > CADEFX01. The sequence continues at coordinate 70,021 of CAWEBE010000009.1, forward strand.
ACGAAAGCATAAGGCATTGCCTGAATTTTCCTTTTGACAGGTTATTGCCCGCGTGCAACGTCTTGCGTGGGTCAAAAAGCTGAAAAGGCTGGGCCCGGCTCATTTGGAGTCAGATCCGTCACCTACCTAAAATTGCCCGGGCAATTGGTGCACAATTCGCGCCGAATGTTGCCGTGGCGGACGATCCGGTGGCGGTCTCGACTTCTGCGTCAAAGGGAGGACCGCCGCATGATCAGACTTGGTTATCGACAATTGGCTGCCCTGGGGGCGTCCGTTGTTGCGCTGGCCGTCAGCGCTGATATTGCCGATGCGCAAAGCAAAGTCCGTTGGAAGATGCAGAGCGCGTTCGGTGCCCAGTTGCCGCACATCGGCACCTCGGCCGTACGCTTCTCAAAGAATATCGAGCGGCTATCGGGCGGCACGCTCGAGATCAAGTTCTACGAGCCCGGAGCGCTGATCCCGCCGCTCGAGTGCTTCGATGCCGTATCCAAGGGCTCGATCGAGTCCTGCTGGACGACGCCGGGGTACCACACCGGCAAGTATCCGGCGCTGGCGTTCTTCACCACCGTCCCATTCGGCCCGCCGATCGGCGAGTTCCTGGGGTGGAAGTGGTTCGGCGGCGGCAACCAGTTGCGCCAGGAAATCTACGACAAGCACGGGCTCTACGCGCTCGATTGTTTCGCCATCGCGCCAGAGACATCGGGCTGGTTCCGCAACGAGGTCAAATCGGTCGCCGAGCTCAAGGGCATGAAGATGCGCTTCTTCGGCCTGGGCGCCCAGGTGATGCAGAAGCTCGGCGTCTCGACCCAGCTGCTGGCGGCAGCCGACATTTACCAAGCGCTCGAGCGAGGCGTCATCGACGCCACCGAGTTCTCCATGCCGACCATGGATACCCGCCTCGGCTTCCACCAGATCGCCAAATACAATTATTTCCCCGGCTGGCATCAACAGTCCTCGGTCAGTGAGCTGCTGATGAACAAGGCGGCGTGGGATGCACTGTCGGATCAGCACAAGGCGATCATCGAAACCGCGCTCAACGATGCGATAATCCACACCTACGTCGAGAGCGACCACGCGCAGTTCGCAGCCATGGCGGAGTACCAGACCAAGCACGGCGTGAAGGTGAAACGCTGGAGCGACGACGATCTGGCTGCCATAGAGAAGGCGTGGCTGGAGGTGCTGGCTGAGGAATTGGCGAAGGATCCACTGTTCAAGAAGGTTGCCGACCACTATCTCGATTACCGCAAGAAGTTCGCGGTATGGGGCTCCTCGCAAGTGATGAAACCGACGTACGCCGACAAGTAGCACGGACACATGGATGGGCAGCCGGCACAACTAGCTTTGCGCCGGTTGCCCGCCCGGCCGCTGGATGGCGGCCAGGTGGGGGATCGACCACAGCCAAGGACATCGGGTTCTGCCATGCGCGCGTCCGAGACTTGGCGACGCGCGGACGGGTAGGTGCGCCTTGTGCTGTTGCAGGCTTCCGGGAGATATCGCTTGATCGAAGAGCAGGACAGAATGTCTCAAGAACCGTGCGGTGCGGCGAGCCGCCGACAAACGCACTCAAATGAGGCATTGCCGCGATGACTGCGCTGCTGAAACTGTCGGAGGTACTGCGCCGGCTGCTCGAAGCAATAGCCCTGACTTCCGGCTGGCTGCTCGTCGTCATGGCGTGCGTGACGACCTTCGATGTCATCGCGCGCAAGTTCGGCGTGCAGCTCCCCTACACCAAGCTGCAAGAGCTGGAGTGGCATTTCCACGCCGCCATCTTCTCGCTGTGGATGGGCTACTGCTACACCATCAACGCGCATCCTCGCGTCGATACCTTCACCGAGCATCTAACGCATCGCCGCCGAGCTTGGATCGAGCTCATCGGCTGTCTCATACTGGCGCTGCCCTACATCGCCCTGGTCGCGTACTACAGCCTGGACTTCGTTGCGCAGTCCTTTCGGCTCGGCGAGCAGTCCGACAGCACCGTCGGCCTGACGCATCGCTGGATCATCAAAGGCATCTACGGTGCCGGCCTATGGATGGTCGTGCTGGGCATCATCAGCGTGCTGTTGCGCGTCATCGTCTTCCTGTTCGGCGGAAAGTCGCAAGAGGAAGTCAATCTACAGATCGGCCATGTGGAGGTGGACGTATAGTCCGCACCGGGAGAGATCACTGTGCTTGATTGGCTGGCCGACCACCTCGCTCTGATCATGTTCGTGAGCATGTTCTTTTTCATTTTTGTTGGCTACCCCGTAGCCTTCATCATGGGCGGGCTGTCGCTCGTGTTTGCGCTCGTGGGCACGTGGCTCGGCGTATTCAAGCTCATCGGCATCTCCGATGTCGTCCTGCGCATGTGGGCCGGCGTTGCGGCCGACCCGGTGCTGGCTTCGATCCCGATGTTCATTTTCATGGGCGCGATCTTGGAACGCTCCGGATCCGCCAAGGATATGCTGGACGCAACCGTGGTCCTCCTGAAGCGGTGCCCAGGCGCTCTGGCAGTTTCTGTGATGGTGATGGGCACCATCCTTGCGGCGCCGATCGGCGTGGTCGGCGCTGCCGTGATCACGCTGTCGGTGATCGCCCTGCCGAACATGCTGGCCGCAGGCTACGACAAGCGGCTCGCCATCGGCACCATCGCCTCGGCCGGAACCCTCGGTATTCTGATCCCGCCCGCCATCATGCTGGTGGTCATGGCGGAGATGCTCGCGACATCAGCAGGGAACCTGTTTCTCGGCGCCATCATGCCGGGCTTCCTGCTGTCCGGCCTCTACCTCGTCTACATCATCGCCGTCTCGATCTTGAAGCCAGGGGCCGCGCCCAAGCTGCCGGCGGACTTCGGACCGCAGACCCGCTCCGCCTTCTGGTACGCTCTGTGGCGCGGCCTGTTTCCGATGACAACGCTGCTGGTTATCGTCCTCGGATCGATCTTCGCCGGCTGGGCGACACCCACCGAGAGCGGCGCCGTGGGTGTGCTCGGCTCCATGCTCATCGCCGCGATCAACAATCGCCTCACACTTCAGATGATGACCCAGGCGATCTTCTCCACATGCAAGGCCAATGGCCTGGTGTTTCTGATCTTCCTCGGCGCGACCGGCTTCTCCTACGTATTCCGCGTGCTGGGCGGCGACGATCTGATGATCTCGACGCTGGCTTATTTCGGCATCGACACGAAGTGGGAAATGCTCACCTTCATAATGGTGTTGATCTTTTTGCTGGGCTTCCCGTTCGAGTGGATCGAGATCTGCCTCATCGTCCTGCCGGTGTTCGGCCCGATCCTGGCCAAGTTCGATTTCTCCGACCACGGCGTCAACAATACCGCCCTGATGACGTGGTTCGGAACGCTCGTGGCGGTCAACTTGCAGACCGCGTTCATGACGCCGCCGTTCGGAGCGACGCTGTTCTACATGAAGGGGACCGCCCCACCCGGGGTCACCATGCAGGACGTGTTCAGGGGGATGTACCCGTTCGTCGCCCTCCAGGTGCTGGGCCTGATGCTCTGCATCTACTTCCCGGGCATCAGTCTGTGGCTGCCCAGATTGGCCGGCTTCATCGACTAGGCGAGGTGCCTATCACCGCCTGCTTGCGGCCGCGGATCATCAGCACGAGCGGCATCGCCGCCAGCGAGGCGACCGTGTACAGCGTGAAGGCGTTGAGATAGCCGATAAGCGCCGCCTGCCGGTTGATCTCGGCCGCGAGCTTGGCCAGACTAGGCAACGTCTCTACGCTCCATCCACCCATCACCCACGGCAAATCGAGGGCCCGGTTGAACGGTGACACCGCCTCGGTCAACCGGCTGTAGTTGGCTCCCGTCGCGCGCACGATCTCGGCAACGCTGAGCGAGATGAAGAAGCTCGAGCCGATGTTGCGCATGAGGTGAAAGACAGCCATCGCCTCGGGTCTGGAGGCCGCGGGCAGCGTGCGCATGGCGGCTAAGGACATCGGCACCCAGATGACGCCGATGGCGAAGCCCTGCAAGAAACCGTTGGCGGCGAGCACGGCGGTGCTCACATCGAGATTGATGCTGCTCAGCCAAAGTCCCGAGATCGCCTGGACGCTGAAACCGGCAAAGACACCCACGCGAGGGTCGATCCTGCCGAGCCAGTTGGAGAGAAAGAAGCCGACCACGGCGCCGACGCCGCGCCAGCTGATGATGTAGCCGATCAGCGCGTCGGGATAGCCGGAATGGGTCTGCAAGAGCTGCGGAAGGAGGACCATCGGCGTGAAGTTGAGCATGCCGAAGATCGTGACGAGCACCAGCCCCAGGGCATAGTTGCGATCGAGCAGCAGCCTGAGATCCAGGAACGGCGCCCGCGCGGTCAGGCTGTGAGCGACAAACAAATAGAGCGCGATCGCAGCCAGCAGAGTTGCAGCGACGATGAGATTGGACTCGAACCAATCGAGGCGCTGGCCGCGGGACAGCACGAGCTGCGCGAGTGCGAGAGCTGCAGCAAGCGTCAGAAAGCCTGTCCAATCGAGCCGCACCTTGTGCTCGGGCCGGTCCGCCGGCAAGGCGAGGCGAAAGCCGATGAAGGCGACGATGCCGAATGGCACCGTGAGATGGAACACCCAGCGCCAACTCCAAAGCTCGGCGATGTAGCCGCCGATCGAAGGACCGAGCACCGGTCCGGCCATATTGGCCACGCCGAACACCGAGATGGCCAGGCCATGCTGATAGGTCGGAAAAACATTGAGGAGGATGGTCTGGCCCAGCGGCACCAGCGCCGCGCCGCCACCGCCTTGGACAATGCGCCAGGCGACGAGGCCCTCGAGCGACGTCGCCAAACCGCACAGCAGCGTTCCGGCGGTGAACGTGGCGATGCTCCAGACCATGACGTTGCGGCTGCCGAAGCGCGCCACGAGCCAGCCGGTCATGGGTGTGACCACAGCCGTGGCCAGGATGTTGAAGGTTACCGTCCAGGCGATCTCGTCCGGCGTCGCGGCCATCGTGCCTTGCATCTGCGGCTGAAGGCCGGCGGCAATGAACACGGTGGCGTTGTAGACCGTGGAGCCCAGCACCACCGTCGCCAGAATGAACCAGCGCCGCGCCACGGAAACCTTGACGATCGGGTCGTCGGAAGCAGCCATGAAAGTACTCGCCATCCCCGATGTCTCGGCAGGGTCGTGAATTCAGCGGCACAGGCCGCCGGAAAGGAAGCGGGCATGGTTAATCGGCCGCTGGCGCGATTGTTGCTTACCTACCCGGTGCATTCCAAGAAGTCCTTTCCGGAGACAACGATGGACGCCACCATCAACCGAGCCCGCCCGCAAGCCGTCGCAGATCCAGGTGTCGACGCACAACGCCGCCGCCTGTTCTGCGGCCTCCTGGCATCAGGCTCGTTACTGGTCGCCGCCCCCAAGGCGCATGCCGTCACCATAGGCGATGACACCGCGAATATCGGCACGGTCTGGTGGTCCGAGCTCGTTTCAGGCGATGTGCCGAAAGCACTCGGCTTCTACTCGAAAGTGATCGGGTGGGAAACAAAGACCGTCGGCCTGGAAGATGCAGCACAACCCGTCAAGGATGGCGAGCCGTCTTACACGCTGATGCTGGCGCAAGGCAACGAGGTGGCCGGCGCGCTGCCGGTCGATACCGACGATCCCGCCAAGAAGGCGCCGATGTGGTTGACCTATTTCCAGGTCGACGATGTCGATGCGGCGGTCAAGCGGGCCACGGCGGCGGGCGGCACGGTGCTGATCTCCCCATTCGACGTGGGCAAGGTTGCACGCATGGCCGTGATCGCGGATCCGGAGGGCGTTCCGGTCGGGCTGGCCCATCCTCTCTGACGCCAAGACGCAACGTCAAGCAGAGGCGTTGCTATCTACGCCGTGTCCGAGATTGCGCCTGTGGCTCGGAAACGAAACCGCCAAGGTATAGTGGCGACATCTGCGCGTTGGATGCGGAGCGCGGATCGTCACCCGGCCATACCAAGGGCTGTTGCCGGGGGGGTGGCCTCACAACCGGCTTCGCAGCAAGAATTGTAACCTCCGATTGCACTTGGGGCTTCACACGGCGCAGCGGCTTGGCAACCCTCAATTTCGGTTTTGTATCGGCCTTGTCGACGTTGCGCTCCGGCGCGGCTACTGACAGCGGCACACGTTTCTTGACCGCGGCTTGCTTGCGTACGGCTTGTGCGCTTGGTGTCACGTGCTGGTTTACCGCATCCGCTTGCACGGAGCTTCTCGGTGGCATCGGAGCAGCACGCTCGATCACGGGCCCTTCCTTTGCCATCGCCTTCGGCACAGTAACGTTACGCGCGGGCGCGATGACAAGAACAGTTCGCCCGGTCGAGATAATGGTGCCTTCCGGCGTTCTCAGCTCGAGTGTGAGATCGTAGCGGCCTCGTGCGTTCGCCGCCGCGTCCAGCTCGACGGACACCAGAAGGTCGGGGCGCAACATCCACAGCCCCGGCCTGATCATGATCCCTTCGGACAACCGCACATCGTCCGGCAGCCCGTTGACGAGGACAGTCGTCTCCGGCTGCACATTCTCGCTATTGGCGACATGCGCGGACAGGCGCCCCCGCCGACCCGCTTCGACCGCGATGGCATCGCCAACCACGAGGGCCGGCAGCGGCTGGTCTGGCTTGGCAGATACAGTGATTTTCTCGGGCGGGGAGCGCATGATCGTTGCGATCTGCTCCAGGCGCGGGGAGGTTGCAGCCACCAGCATGCCACTTTCAGCTTTGACCGCCGGATCGGTTGTCGCCAGCCACGCACCACCCGCCGTCAAGCAAACCGCCGCAACGGAGAAATAGAGCACGCGGTAGAAGCGCTGCGTTGGCTTCCGGCCGGCGCGTGCAACGCCAGCGGGAACCCAGCGCACCGGCTCGCCGGTGTCGAGCGCATTGAGCACTTGCCGCATGGTGGGTTGCTGTTGCGGTCCATCCGATGACGCACGGCCCACGCCGCGCCGTGCCTTCCAAGCAGAAAAAATCGGCACCTGGCTCTCCAACTCATTGAGTTTGCGGAGAGAAACTCCCCATTGATTGCGACTCCAGTGTGGCTGGGGAGCAATTGTCAACCTTAACCGAGGGACATGGTTACGATGGCCGGCGGCTGGCGCGCGATCGGGGTACTAGCTCAGATTAATCAGCTTGCCTTCGATCTGCAGCCGGCAGCTGTCGATGCCCTGGGCAATCTCATCGATCCGTCTCAGCTCGCGGGTAATCTCGTCGCCGTCCCGCTGCTGACGCTCGGGCTTAAACACGCTGACGACTGCGGTAACGGCCCTCACGAGCTTCTTCTTGGGATCGAAGATCTGCCAAAGGAACGACGGCGGGCGCCTGGCCCGCTCCTGCTTGCGCCGCAGCGCCTTCTGCTGACGCAGAAGTACGCGCTTCAGATGTGCGAGCTCACGCTTCTTGTGGCTCAGCTCCTTCAGAGCCGTCTTGGCCTCGGCCGACGAGTTGACGGAGACCATGACCTCGGTCCCCTCGATCTTGGTGAAGCGTGTCGGCGCCAACTGCATCGATCAGTCTCGGTGAGCTGCTGGAGAACAACGGCCGCCTGCCGGGAGACAGAGATTGCGTCACCTGTCATCCGAACTCAATGATCCGCAAGCGCGCAGCGACGCCGGCGCGTCTGACCTGCGAATGCCTCTTTCCCTGCCCGGCATTCGCTATAGGCTCCGCGCATGACATGCACCGAGCCCACCTCTACCGCTGCGACCCACGCGCGCTATGGACTACTGGTGGCGTGCGGGCTCGCGCTCGGCATCGCTGTTGCTATCGGGCTCGCGCGCTTCGCGTACGGCCTGATCCTGCCGGCCATGAAAGCAGACCTGGCGTGGAGCTACACGGCGGCGGGCTCGCTCAACACGACAAATGCGGTCGGCTATCTGCTCGGCTCATACGTCGCCTTTCGCACGGTGCGGAGCTGGGGTTCGACACGGCCTTTCGTCGTGGGCCTTTGGCTAACCGCACTAACTGTCATCCTCACCGGCTTCTTCCGAGACTTCTACGTCATCTCGGCGCTGCGCTTCATGACCGGGGTCACGAGCGCCTATGTCTTCGTTGCCGGCAGCGTGCTCGCCGCCAGCGTGTTTCCCGACGACCCGCGCAGAGCGGCGACGGCAATTGCGATCTATTTCGCAGGCGGGGGACTCGGCCTGCTGATATCGGGATTGGTGTTGCCGTGGCTGCTCGCGCATGGCGGCGACCCGTCCTGGCCGCAGGCGTGGCTGACCCTCGGGGTCCTTTCGTGTGTGGGCAGCCTCCTGGCGACTCTCGCCGCGCGCGAGACATCGCCTCCGGCCGCGCACGCGGCACCGCATCCGTGGCGCAAGGCGCCTTTCACTCCCATGTTTCTGGCCTACGGCTGCTTTGCGCTCGGCTATTTCGCCTACATGACCTTCATCGTTGCCTGGATGCGCCAGCACGGCTTCGATGCGATGCAAGTTGCCGCTGTGTGGAGCGCACTCGGCCTGTCGTCTCTGGTCGCGCAGCACGTGTGGGGACGGCCGATGGCGACCTGGCGCGGTGGCAATGCCCAGGCCGGCATCCTGGCAGCCATTGGCGTCGGCGCGGCGCTGCCCGTCTTCTACTCGTCGTTTGCAGCGATGATCCTGTCCGCAGCGCTGTTCGGCATGTTCTTCATGGTGCCGGCGTCGGTCACGGCCTTCGTCAAGAAGACTCTGGCGCCGGCGGTGTGGGGCGAGGCCGTGGCGGCGTTCACGGTGTTCTTCTCCATCCTCCAATGTGGCGGGCCCATTCTAACGGGCTTGCTCGCTGACCTGACCGACAGCCTCGCGGCGGGGCTCGGGGCCTCGGCCGGCATTCTTCTACTCGGCGCCGCACTGGCGCTACTCCAGCGCGAGCCGCGGGCCTAATGTCAGTGATCTGACACGCCGTAACTTCCTAAATATATTGAATTTTCCTCCTCGGTCTGCGCTCCGAGCGCAGCCCGTTTGCAGCATCGTTTCGTCTCGCGAGGACCACGCGACTCAGGCAGATTCAACCAAAAGGAGAATCTGCCATGATCGATTCAACCATACGGGTCTATGCAACACGCCAGTTGGGCGCGGCCGTACTGGCCGCCGGGCTTGCCCTGCCCTTGATATCCTGGAACCGCTCCGATGCTCGGCCGCTACCGGCTCCGTCCGCGACCGTTTCGGGACAAGCCAAGGTCATCGATGGGGATACCATCGACATCGATGGCGTTCGCATCCGGCTCGACGGCATCGACGCGCCCGAAGCGACGCAGACGTGCGGGCGACGCTGGATCGGAAGCTGGAGCTGCGGAGAGGCGGCCGCGAGCGAGTTGGCCAAACTCGTGACCGCGCAGCCGGTCACATGTGAAAGCCGCGGCACGGACAAGTATGGACGCATGTTGGGGTCATGCTTCGCAGGCGGGCTCGACATCAATGCCGAGATGGTCAAGCGCGGCCTCGCCTGGGCATTCGAGAAATACTCGACCGCCTACCAGACGGTCGAAGCCGACGCCCGAGCCCGGAAAGCCGGCATCTGGCAGAGCGAGGCACAACCGCCGTGGGAATACAGGCAAGCACGCTGGACAACGGCCGAGGGTACAGCGCCAGAAGGCTGCGCCATCAAGGGCAACGTCACCGCCAACGGCCGCATCTATCACATGCCGTGGAGCCCCTGGTACGACCAGATCCGAGTGAACCCGGACAAGGGCAAGCGCTGGTTCTGCTCCGAAGCGGAGGCCGTCGCGGCCGGCTGGCGGCCGGTCCAGATCCACTGAGCACAGCCGGCATTTACCTCCGTCAGAGCCGCTCTTTTTCGGCGCTCTGGCTGATGTTACGCTTGGCGTCCTTGCACGGGCGCCACGGCGCATAAGCTCGGGGAGGAGACGGCAATGCGATCCGGCGGCGCGCAACGCGTCGCGTGTCTTGCTGCGCTGGCGCTCAGCGCTGCGACGAGCGTTCGGGCGCAAGACTATCCAACGCGCCCGATTGAAATCATCGTGCCATGGGGGCAAGGCGGTGGCGCCGACCAGGTCGCGCGCAGGATCGCAAAGCTCCTCGAGCCACGGCTCGGAGTTCAGGTCACAGTCAGCAATGTGTCGGGGGGCAGCGGCCAGAAGGGCCTTGCCAAGATGCGGGCCGCAACAGCCGACGGCTACACGCTGTCCGTTATGACGGGAGACACTTTCGGGCTGCTTGCGACGCAGAGGCCGGACTGGGCCCTACAGGATATTGCGCCGATTGCTATTCTTATTCAGCAGCCGTCAGCCTTCCTCGTGCATGAGGGAAGCCGACTCAAAAGCTGGAAGGATGTCGAGATCGCCGCAAAAGGCGAGAGCCTTCGTGTCGCCGTTGCCGGACTGGGCAGCCCCGACGAGCTGACGGTCAACTATCTGGTCAGGAAAGGATTGAAGCTCGTTGCTATCAGCTTCACCAAGCCTGGCGAGCGGCACACCGCACTGCTCAACGGGTTGGCCGATGTGCTCTACGAGCAAATTGGCGATGTGCGAAGCTTCGTTGAGAACCGGCAGATGCGGCCGGTTTTACTTTTCGCCGAGACGCGTGACGACCGACTGAAAGACATTCCGACCTCCCATGAGCTGGGCTATCAGATTGGGCTGCCACAGTTCCGCGCGCTCGTCGTCAGGTCCGATACAGACGGCCGCGTCATCGGCCGGCTCGGCGCCGCCATGGCGGAAGTGGCCGACGATCCCGAATACGCGGCCTATCTCGAGCAGCAGTTCGCCGACCCCGGAAGCTTCAAGCCGGCGAGGGAAGCCACCATCTTCATGCGTGCGGAGCTCGATCGCCTGCGCGCCCTCGTGGCGGAACAGAATGCCATGGTGGGCAGGTAGCGCCGGCCGGGCATCAGCTTCCGGCCGGCCCTGACTTGAAGCTCAGCTTCGCGCGGCGGAGTACTTCACCGTGCAGCCATAGGGCCTGGTCGACGCGGCCTTGACAGGCTGGCCCGCCTTCACCGCGGCCAATGCATCGCGCACATAGTTGTGCGCCGTCTTGACATCGCCATGGCTCGCGGTGGGCTTGTCGTCAATAGCGCCCATGTAGGCAAGCTTGCCGTCCTTGTCGATGACGAACATGTGCGGCGTGGTCCTGGCCTCGTAGAGATGGCCAAGCTTGCCCTCGGGATCGAGCAGCAGAGCGGTCGGCGACGCCTTACGGTCGGCCGTCAACTTGTCGGCCTCGAGCTCGCCCACATAGCCCTGCGTACCTGGTGCGGAGGACACGACCGTCAGCCATACGACCCCGTCCTTGGTTGCTTCGCGCTGCAGGGCCTGCATGTTGTTCGTGGCGTAGTGCTTCACGGTGTAGGGGCACAGATGGTTGGTCCACTCGAGCACCACGGTCTTGCCGCGATAGCTCGACAGCGTCACATCTTTTCCTGTGGTGTCACGTGCAGTGAAATCCGGCGCGGCCTTGCCGGGTTGCACATCGGCGCGCGCCGCACTCCCGGCCACAAGGCAGGCCGCCAGGGCCGCAGAAGCCAACGTAATGTTTGTAAGTCCGAATGTGCGCATGCTCATCTCCCTGCTCTCATCGCGGACAAATCGTTAATTGTCGCGTCCAGTGTGGACTCCGCCCATGGGCGGGGACAGTCAACTCCGCGTGAAATCTACCTGGACTGCAAAGCTCAGCATACCGGTATTCCGGACACTATGATCCTTGTGTGTCACACGCTAGACTTACGACTCCTGCCCTTCTGCCACGGTGAGACGGCAACCTCATGGCGAATATCAATTCCGGACCCTTTACGACACGGCCGCAGATCGAAGGCACCTTCGGCGTGTGCGCCACCACACACTGGATCGCCACTGCGGTCGGCATGGCGACGCTGGAGAAGGGCGGCAACGCCTTCGATGCCGGTGTGGCCGCTGCCTTCACGCTGCAGGTCGTGGAACCGCATCTATGCGGGCCTGGCGGCGATGTTCCGGTGATGGTCTGGGACCGGCGCAAGGGGAAGCCGGAAGTGATCTGCGGCCAGGGCTCTGCCCCCGCCGGCGCCACCATCGCGCACTACCGCGATCATCTGGGCCTCGACATCATCCCCGGCACTGGCCTGCTGGCTGCCTGCATTCCAGGCACCTTCGAGACCTTCATGCTGGTGTTGCGCGACTACGGCACCATGCGGCTGCGCGACGTGCTCGAGCCGGCGCTCGGCTATGCGACGGGCGGCCATCCGATCGTCGAGCGTGCGTGCGCCACGATCGACACCGTGAAAGGTCTGTTCCGCGAGCATTGGCCGACATCGGCCGCCGTCTATCTGCCAGGCAACAAGGTACCCGCGCCGGGCACTCTGTTCCGCAATCAGCAGCATGCTGAAACATACACGCGCATCCTGAAAGAAGCCGAGGCGGGCGGTGGCGGACGTGACGCCGAGATCGAACGCGCGCGCAAGGCGTGGAGCAAAGGTTTCGTTGCCGAAGCCATCGATCGCTTCTGCCGCACGAACGAGATCATGGATGTCTCGGGCCGCCGTCATAAGGGCGTGCTCACGGCGGCCGACATGGCTGGCTGGGAGCCGACCATCGAAGCGCCGCTCAGCTACTCTTACGGGCGGCACACCGTGTTGAAGCCCGGCCCGTGGACGCAGGGTCCGGTGCTGCTGCAGATGCTGGCGATTCTCAAAGGCTTCGATCTCGACAAGCTCTCGCCCACCGATCCCGAGTTCATCCACATCTGGGTCGAGGCCGCCAAGCTCGCGTACGCCGACCGCGAGGCGTTCTATGGCGATCCGAAGTTCGCCAAGGTGCCGATGGAGACGCTGCTGTCAGAGCGCTACAACTCCGACCGGCGGCGCCAGATCGGCGTGTTCGCGTCCATGGATCAGCTCCCCGGTAAGGTCGACGGCTTTGATGGCCGCGTTATCGTCAAGGGCACGGCTGAGCGCCGGCTGGCCGTCAACGCGGCGGGCGCCGGCGAGCCGACTGTCGGCGAGATCCACACGGGGCACGGCGCGGACCACGTCAGCGCCAGCGGCGTGGTGCGCGGAGATACAGTGCACATCGATATCATCGACCGCGACGGCAACATGTTCACGGCCACGCCCTCCGGCGGCTGGTTGCAATCCTCGCCCGTCATTCCGGAGCTTGGCTGGCCGCTCGGCAGCCGCGGGCAGATGTTCTGGCTCGAGGAAGGACTGCCGTCCTCGCTCGCACCGGGCAAGCGTCCGCGCTCCACGCTCTCGGTCGGCATGGCTTTGCGCGAGGGCAAGCCGTACATGGTGTGGGGGACACCCGGCGGTGACCAACAAGACCAATGGAGTGCGCAGCTCTTCCTGCGCCACGTACATGCCGGCATGAACCTCCAAGAGGCGATAGACGCACCGGCCTGGCACATCGAGCACTTCCCGACCTCGTTCTGGCCACGCACAGCGCGTCCCGGCGTGCTGGTGGTCGAGGACCGGCTGTCCAAAGCGACGATCGCCGAGCTCGAGCGCCGCGGCCACAAGGTCGAGGTCGGGCCGGCGTGGTCGGAAGGGAGATTGACGGCGGCCTCGCAAGACGGGCCGCGGCGTCGCGCCGCCGCCAATGCACGCGGCATGCAGGGCTACGCGGCGGGCCGCTAGAGCACTATCGTCTTACGTGGAAGCACTTCCGTTTCCATGTGCGGCGTGAATCGCACTCTAAACCTAAAGTGTAGAGCAGGATTCACGAAGCTCGTTAAGCGATTGCCGCGAGGTTCGACGAGCTTCGCGATCGGGACACTAGCTATGACCTGGTCCATCATTGCCCGCGACGAGACGACGGGCCGCATCGGCGTTGCCGTTGCCACCCGGTTCTTTGCCGTGGGTGCGCTCGTGCCGCACATTCGTACCGGCGTCGGCGCGGTTGCGACGCAGGCCTGGGCCAATCCCTATTTCGGCACCCGCGGCCTTGCCCTACTCGCGGCCGGCGCGAGCGCCGAAGACACGGTGCGCATGCTGCTGACCGCAGACGATGGGCGGGACCATCGCCAGCTTCACGTCATGGACCGGCAAGGCCGCTTCGCGGCGGCAACCGGCTCAGCCTGCGTCGACTGGTGCGGACACCTCGTGCGCGATACCTTCTCCGTGGCCGGCAATATGCTTGCGGGCGAGGCCGTGATCCGTGCCACCGCAGAAATCTATGCTGCGGAGGCAGCTCAGCCTTTCGCGCGCCGACTCCTGGCTGCCATGCATGCCGGTGAAGCGGCGGGCGGAGACAAGCGCGGCAAGCAATCCGCAGCTCTTCTCATTCACGACGCGGAAGAATACCCGCTGGTCGACATCCGCGTCGATGATCATGCCGATCCGCTCGCCGAGCTCGCGCGCCTGGAAAGCGTGCATCGCCAGCGCTTCGTGCACTACCGGCGCTTTAGTCCGAGCCGGGACAATCCTACGGGCCTGACCGAACGAACCAAGCTCGAGGAGGCCATTGCCGGCTCGATCGCCGAGGGGTTCGAATGAGCACCGGCCCGCTTCTCGACATAGCGGACCTCAATGTTTCCTTCTCCGGCGATGGCGCGCGTATCACCTACGCGGTACAGGGCGTGGGGCTGACGCTCCACCGCGGCAAGACGCTCGGCCTCGTCGGTAAGTCGGGCTGCGGCAAGAGCGTCACGGCGCTTTCGATCATGCGCCTCCTGCCGAAGGAGACAGCGCACATCCACGGCCGGATTCGCTTCGAGGACCGCGATCTCGCGCAGCTGTCCGAGCGCGAGATGCAGGACTTGCGCGGCAACCGCATGGCCATGATCTTCCAGGAGCCGATGACCTCGCTCAACCCCTCCTACACCATCGGCGACCAGATCGGCGAGGTCCTGCAGCGTCACCGCGGCCTGGGCCCGGCCGCCGCGCAGCGACAAGCGATCGACCTGCTCGAGCGTGTGCGCATTCCGTCGGCAGAGACGCGCGTGCACGAGTATCCGCACAAGCTGTCCGGCGGCATGCGCCAGCGCGTGATGATCGCCATGGCGCTCGCCTGCGCACCTGCGCTTCTCATTGCCGACGAGCCAACCACCGCGCTCGACGTGACGATCCAGGCTCAAATTCTCGATCTGCTGCGCACTCTGCAGGCCGAGACCGGCACCGCGATCCTGCTCATCACGCACGATCTCGGCGTCGTGGCCGAGATGGCGGACGACGTTGTCGTCATGTACGCCGGTGAGATCGTCGAGCGCGGCCCGGTCGCGGCCGTGCTGTCAGCGCCCGAGCATCCCTACACGGCGGGCCTGCTGGGCTCCATTCCACGCCTCGAGACGCGCCGCGAGCGCCTCTCCGCCATCTCAGGCATGGTTCCGAGCCTGACGGTGACATTCGCCGGCTGCCGTTTCGCGCCGCGTTGCCCGTTCGTGGAGGATCGCTGCCGGACCGAAACTCAACCCCTGCGCCATCTCGGCGCGGCCGAGCGGCTGTCGCGCTGCTGGAAGGCTCCGCTGGCAGAGCTTGTCGCATGACGGCCCCCCTCCTCGCCGTCGATGGTCTCGTCAAGCACTTCGTGGTGAAGCGATCGCTGCTCGGCCAGCCACAAGCCGTTGTGCACGCCGTCGACGGTCTCTCCTTCGATGTGGGCGTGGGCGAGACGCTGGCGCTGGTGGGCGAATCCGGCTGCGGCAAGTCCACTGTCGGACGCCTCGTGCTGCGCCTGATCGAGCCGACCGCCGGGCGCGTGACCTTCGAGAGTCGCGACGTATTCGGCTTGCCTTCCGACCAGCTTCGCCGCTTCCGCAGCCGCGCCCAGCTCATCTTCCAAGATCCCTATGCCTCCCTCAATCCGCGCATGACGGTGGCCGACATGCTGGGCGAGCCGCTGGTGCTTCACACGTCTCTGTCAGCTGCCGACCGGAAGCTCCGTATCCGCGAGCTGCTCGGGCTGGTCGGGCTCCGACGCGATCACGTGGACCGCTATCCGCACGAGTTCTCCGGCGGCCAGCGCCAGCGCATCGCCATCGCCCGGGCGCTCGCGGGCGAGCCCAAGCTGATCGTTTGCGACGAGCCGGTATCGGCGCTCGACGTATCCATTCGCAGCCAGGTGCTCAATCTTCTGAAGGACCTGCAGCAGCGTTTCGGCCTGGCCTACATCTTCATCAGCCACGACCTGGCCGTGGTGAAGCACATCGCGGCGCGCATTGCCGTCATGTACCTGGGCCGGATCGTCGAAACCGGGCCTGCAGATGCGCTGTTTGCCGAGCCGCGCCACCCCTATACCCAAGCCCTGCTATCCGCCATTCTGGTGCCCTCGGCAACGGCCCGGCGCAAGCGCCGGCCGCTGCCTGGCGACCCGCCGAGCCCCATCGCGCCGCCGCCCGGCTGCCACCTGCACACCCGGTGTCCCCATGCCATAGAGATTTGCCGGCACACCCGTCCGATGCTAACCACAGATGCCATGGGACACGCCGTCGCTTGTCACGTGTGGCGGGATATTCGACAATCACACGAAGGAGTTCCGCCTGACGGTGGGCTATCGCCTCAGCTGCGGCGGCTCATTGCTGCATTTGAGGGCCAATCCTGAACCAAGC
Organism: uncultured Alphaproteobacteria bacterium; assembly: GCA_963806735.1. Taxonomy (GTDB): domain Bacteria; phylum Pseudomonadota; class Alphaproteobacteria; order Rhizobiales; family Hyphomicrobiaceae; genus CADEFX01. The sequence goes on from CAWEBE010000009.1 coordinate 86,429, forward strand.
CGGCGAAAGCCGCCTATTTCCGTCAATGAGGGAGTGAGGGAGAGCGTCATGCGTTCTATTCGTCTTGCTCTGGCAGGGATCATCGTGGCGTGCGCCAGCGCCTCCGCCTCGGCGCAGTCGTTGCGCATCGGGCTGGCCGAAGACCCCGACATCCTCGATCCAACGCTGGCGCGTACCTATGTGGGGCGCATCGTCTTCTCGTCCATCTGCGACAAGCTGTTCGATATCGACGAGAAGCTAAACATCGTCCCGCAGCTGGCCTTGGGCCAGGAGACGTCCGAGGACGGCAAGACCGTCACCATCAAGCTGCGGCCGAACGTCAAGTTCCACGACGGCGAGCCGATGGACGCGGAGGCCGTGAAGTTCAGCCTCGAGCGCCACCTGACGATGCAGGGCTCGTTCCGCAAGCCCGAGCTCGCCGCCGTCGACAAGATCGAGGTGGCGGACCCACTGACGGTTCGTCTCCTGCTGAAAGCTCCGTTCTCGCCGCTGATCGCCCAGCTCTCCGATCGCGCCGGCATGATCGTGTCACCCAAAGTCGCGCAGGCCGCCGGCGACAAGTTCGGGCTCAATCCCGTGTGCGCCGGCCCGTTCAAGTTCGTCGAGCGCATCCAGCAGGATCGCATCGTCGTCGAGAAGTTTGCCGACTACTGGAATAAAGACAACGTATTCGTCGACCGCATCGTCTATCGCCCGATCGTGGAATCGACAGTGCGCCTGGCCAACCTCAAGTCCGGCAGCCTCGACATCATCGAGCGTGCGCTCGCAACCGATCTGAAAGAGATCAAAGCGGACTCGAAGCTGCGCTTGGCCACGCAAACCGAGATCGGATACCAAGGCCTGACACTCAACCTGAGCAATGGCGATGCCGGCAAGGCCGGGCCGTTCAGCAAGGGCCCCAAGGTTCAGCAGGCACTCGAGCTGGCCATCGATCGCGCGGCCATCAGCCAGGTGGTGTTCAACGGCGAGGTCATGCCGGGCAATCAGTGGATCAGTCCGAAGAGCCCGTACTATCAGGAAAAATTCCCGATCCCGAAGCGCGATGTCGCCAAAGCCAAGCAACTGCTGCAGGAGGCCGGGCTCACCGCGCCCGTCGCCGTGGACTTCATGGTGCCGAACAATCCCGAGAGCCGCCAAGTCGCCGAGGTGATCCAGGCCATGGCGGCGGAGGCCGGCTTCGACATGAAGATTCGCGTCACCGAGTTTGCGACCTCGCTGAAGGAAGCCGAGGAAGGCCGCTTCCAGGCGTTCTTCATCGGCTGGTCGGGCCGTGTCGACCCGGACGGCAACAGCTACATCTTCCACAAGTGCAAGGCGCCGCAGAACAACCGCGGTTACTGCGAGAAGGATGTGGACGCGTGGCTCGATGAGGCGCGTACCAAGACTGCGCTCGCTGATCGCAAGGCCGTGTACGAAAAGCTCACTGAGAAGATTTTGTCGGAGGGCGGACTCATCTATCTCTACCATCGCCTCGTCATCATTGCGCACAGCGAGCGCGTGGAAGGGTACAAGCAGTTGCCGGACGGTCTGGTGCGCGTGGTCGGCGTGAAATTGAAACGCTAACTGTTTTGTCGATCTGCTCCGCGCATACCGGCGCGGAGCAAGGAGCGATGGTCCATGCTCCCATTCCTCGGCAAGCGTCTGCTGCAGCTCATCCCGACGCTCTTCTTCGTGTCGGTGATCATCTTCTCGCTGCAGCAGCTGTTGCCGGGCGATCCAGCGCTGGTCATGGCCGGCGAGGAGCGCGACCCGGCCGTGCTCGAGCAGATCCGCAAGCAATACCGGCTCGATCAGCCGGTGCCGATTCAGTACGTCTACTGGGTGAAGGGCGTGCTCTCGGGCGATCTCGGCGAGTCCATGCGCCTCAAGGAGCCGGTGCTGCGGCTCATCCTGCAGAAGTTTCCCGTCACGCTGCAGTTGGCGCTCATGGCCATCGTGGTCTCACTCACTGTCGGCGTCACCGCCGGCGTAATCTCGGCGGTCAGGAAGAACACCAAGATCGATTATGGCGTGAACCTCGTCGCCCTGTGGGGTATCTCGACGCCGAACTTCTGGCTCGGGATCATGCTGATCTTCTGCTTCTCGGTCTGGCTCGGCTGGCTGCCCGCGTCAGGCTACGTCAGCCCGTTCGAGGATTTCTGGCTTTCCCTGCAAACCACCATCCTGCCTGCCTTCGTGCTCGGCAACTCGTTTGCGGCCGTGCTCATGCGCCACACGCGCAGCGCCATGCTGCAGGCCATGACCAGCGACTACGTTCGCACCGCGCGCGCCAAGGGCCTGGCGGAGCGCGTGGTGGTGGTGAAGCACGCCCTGCGCAACGCGCTGACACCCGTGATCACGCTCGGCGCGCTGGAGCTCGGCACACTGCTTTCCGGCGCGGTGCTGACCGAGCAGGTGTTCTCCATTCCCGGGTTCGGCAAGCTGATCGTCGACAGCGTCTTCAACCGCGACTACGCCGTCGTGCAAGGGGTCACTCTGGTAACGGCGACCACCTACATCCTGCTCAACCTGCTCGCCGACATCGCCTACGTGCTCGTCAACCCACGCTTGAGGAGCTGAGCAATGGCGGTCACAACGATCTCGCTGGACGATGACGTCGGCCTTGCCGAGGAGCGTCCCGCCACGCGTGCGTGGCGGCGACTGAAGCAACGCAAGAGCGCGATGTTCGGGCTATTTGTCATTTGCGGGCTCATCCTGCTCGCCGTTTTTGCTCCGCTCATCGCCCCCTACGATCCGGCGCAACAGAGCTGGACCTTGGTGCGCAAGCCTTCATCCTGGGCGCATTGGCTCGGCACCGATGAGTCCGGCCGCGATCTCCTAAGCCGCGTCATCTACGGCGCGCGCGCGTCGTTGCTCGCCGGCGTGGTGTCGGTTTCCATCGCGCTGACCGCCGGTGTGCCGATCGGCCTTCTCGCCGGTTATCGCGGCGGCTGGATCGACGCCATCATCAGCCGCATCACCGATGCGATGCTCGCCTGTCCCAATCTCATTCTCGCCATCGCGCTCGCTGCGTTTCTCGGTCCCTCGCTCACGAACGCGATGATCGCCATCGGCGTCACGGCAACGCCCGTGTTCGTGCGGCTGACACGCGGCCAAGTACTGTCGGTGAAAGTGGAGGACTACGTGGAGGCGGCGCGCGCGGTCGGCAATCCGGCGTGGCGCATCGCCGTCCGACACATCCTGCCGAATATTCTTCCGTCGCTGCTGGTGCAGGCGACGCTGGCGATCGCGGCTGCCATCATTGCCGAGGCGAGCCTATCGTTTCTCGGTCTGGGGCAGCAGCCGCCGGCGCCGTCGTGGGGCTCGATGCTGAATACAGCGCAGCGCTTCCTCACCAATGCACCATGGATGGCAGTGTGGCCGGGGCTGGCCATTTTCCTTTCCGTGCTGTCCTTCAATCTGCTCGGCGACGGGCTGCGCGATGCCCTCGATCCGAAGGAGCGTTGAGGCCGTTGCGGTACCGCAAACTTGGCCCGAGTTGCGCTAGCATTGCGCTACGGTTGCGCGAGTGTTGCGCTACGTTTAACTGCGCTTAACCGGCGTTGCACACCAGCACAAAGTTAATATCCCCGCCGGAGCGGGGATAACACCAGCGCCGAGGTTTTCGAGGCCGGCTTCACGCCCGCGATGCGCCTTTGCCCGTCTCATAGATCTGCGGGTTGACCACGTGCGCCGGCCGCTTGCCGAGCGACACATCGACGATCGATTGCAGTCCCGTGGACGCGACCTCATGAAAGCACTCGTCTGTCCAGCACAGGGCGTGCGGGGTGAGGATGACGTTGTCCATGCCGAGCAGCGGATTGTCCGACTCGATCGGCTCGTTGTACGTCACGTCGAGGCCGGCGCCCCTGATGCGTCCCGCTTTCAGCGTCTCGATCAGCGCGCGCTCATCGACGATCGGCCCACGTCCGACGTTTAGGAAGTAGGCCGTCGACTGCATGAGCGCGAGCGCTTTGGCGTCTATCAAGTGCCGCGTCGCATCATTCAACAAGCAGCAAACGACAACGTAGTCCAACTCTTTCATCACGGTCTCGAGCGGTACGACCTCGGCCCCGAGCGCACCCACACGCTGCACATCGGCATAAGGGTCCGCCGCGATCATGCGGGCGAAGAACGGACGCGCCAGTTTCAGGATCTCCTGACCCACGCCGCCCGCGCCGACGAGGCCCAAGGTGCGCGTAGTCAGCCCTTGCCCCATGAAGTCGACGCGATCGTTCCAGCGGTTCTGCTGCACCAGCTCGTGCTTCCTGAACAGCCGGCCGGCCAGCGCGAAGATCAATGTGAGCGTCGCCACCGCTACCGGACGGCGCACCGCCACCGGCGTATTCGTCACCGCGACGCCCTTCGCCGTTGCGGCGGCCAGATCCACGTTGTCGAAGCCGACGCCATGGCGCGCGTGCACTTTCAGCCGGCAATCGCTGCGCGCCAGGCTCGCCCGGCTGAGACGCGGCATGCCGACATAAAGCCCGTCGTAGCGTGCAGCCACATCGGGCGTGATTTCCGTCAGCTCCTCGGAGAGCCATTCCCATGTGATTGCACTGTTTCCCTTGAGCACCTCGAACGCGCGCTGGCCGAAGCATGGCCCACCGCACGCATCGAGCAGATCGCGCGTGATGCCGACGTGGAATGCCATCACTTGCTCCCCACCGACTGAATGATGCCGCGCACCCCCTCCATAAGGATGCCGTGGTCGGTGCCGACACCCAGCATATTAAAGCCCAGCCGCTTGAACTGGCGCGCGGAGGCGGCATCGGCGGCCATGAAGCCCAGGCCCTTCTTGTGCTTGCGCGCGGCGCCGGCAATGCGCTTCAGCGCATCGGCGAAGCGCGGGTTGTCGAACTGCCCCGGAATGCCGAGGAAGTTGGTCAGATCAAAGTGCCCGACCCACAGCACATCGATGCCGTCGACGGCGGCAATCCCCTCGACCTGCTCCAGGCCACGCTCGGTCTCGATCAGCGCAATCACCAAGGTGCGCGCGTCCGCCGCCCGCATCTTCGGCGCCGGGTCGCCCGGCTGATAATCATCGTGCGGAAATCCGAACGCCGCCCCACGCCGGCCGCGCGGCGGATAGTGCGTCGCCTCGACGATGGCGCGTGCCTGCTCGACGCTCTCGACCATAGGGATCATGACGCCGTGGCAGCCGATATCGAGCGCGCGGGCCAGGAAGTGGTACTCGGCGCGCGGCACCCGCACCAGCGGCGTGATGCCGACACCGCGGCAGAGTGCGACCTGCGTCTTGACCGTCTCCAGGCTGATGCCCGTGTGCTCCATGTCGTAGAGCACGAACTCGGCGCCCGCATTGGCCAAGAGCTGCGGCACGCCCGGAGAGAAGAACTCGAACATCAGGGCGCCGGATACCTGCTCGCCCGCCAATATCCTCTGTCTCAGCGTCTTCTTCGCCACGTTCCTTGTCTCCTCACCGATGCTGCTTTTTGGGGAATTGCCCCACCCTGCCGTTAGGCAAGCCTAGCGCAAGTGGCGCGATGCGCCGAGACAGAATGCAAGAATGGATGCGCGACGGCGAAATCGACCCACAAGAGGCATCTATCTGCACCTGAAACCGATGCTTGCCCGAGGTCAGCCGACAATGTCGCCGACCAGTAGCGCCAGGCACAATACGAGGCCGGTCCACGGTACCCACCGCGACGCCACATAGGCTCCCGCCGGCGGTGCCACCCCGCGCCACTTCAAGCTCGCCAACGCCGCATTGACTAACGCGAAGACGGCGAGCGTCAGCCGCGAGGTCCATTCGGCAAGACCTTCCAGCGGCAAGGCAACCGCCAGTACAAGCACCGCGATAACAACGAGGGCGGTGGCTTCCAGCGGCGTCTGCGTCAGCGCATTGATCCGGGCCAGCAGCGGAGGCAGCAGCCGGCGGTCAGCGAGCCCATAGACCACCCGCGAGGCCATCACCATCTGCACGATAATCCCGTTGATGGTGGCGACGATGGCGATCGCAGTGATGAGAGTGGGTGAGGCAGAAGTGACACGTTGGAATACCAGGCTCAACGGCGCACGCGAGGCGGCCAGCTCGGCGCGCGGCACAGAGACCAGCGCGACCCAGGCAACAAGCACATAGAACACCGTCGCTACCCCCAGCGTCAGGAAGATCGCAAGGGGCAGGTTCTTCTCGGGCTGCTTGACTTCCTCGGCGATATTGGCGAGCCCCTCGAAACCAATGAAGGCAAAGAAGGCCAATAGCGAGGCTGACAGGATACCGGCCAGGACTGTCGCGTCGGCAATGCCCGTCCAGATCTCGGGCACGCGCGCCATCAGGTCGGGCGAGCGGGCCGCGCCAACGGCGATGATGGCAAGAAGCCCGCCGATCTCGATCACAGTTAGCAGTCCGGTGAGCATCACAGACTGCAGAATGCCCCATGCCGCCACGGCACCCATGAGCAACACCACTGTCGGCACAATGGTTGCGAACGGCAGATCGACAAGCTCGGCAATGTAGCCGGCGCTGCCGCGGCTGATGGCAGCAGCCGAAATCACGCCCGTGGCGATCACCATGCATCCGACTACGAGCGACAGCGCCTCCGAGCCGAAACCTGCCCTGACGTAGGCCGCTTCGCCGGCGCTGACCGGCATGCGACCTGCCAGCTCCGCAAACGAGGCTGCCGTCGGCGCCATGACGAGCGCGGCGAGCAAAAAAGCGAGCGGCGCATGCATGCCCGCGCGCGCCGCCGTAGCGCCGATCAGCACGTAGATGCCGGCACCGATCGTCACGCCGAGACCAAACAGCACCGCCAACGGCAAGTCGAGCTTGCGCGCCAGGGTCGCCTTGCTCGCCGGTTTCAGCGGTCCCAGATCGGCAGCCGGCATGAAGAATACCCCAAGCTCAGCGCACCACGAGCACCGGAACGGTAGAATGGGTCAGCACCTTCTGCGTCTCGCTGCCAAGCACCAGGGCGGATACGCCGCGCCGTCCGTGCGACGCCATAACAATCAGGTCGCACTGCTTGTCCTTTGCTGTCTGCACGATCGCTTTCCACGGGTGATCGTTGCTCTGTTGGACAGTTTCGACTTGCACGCCCGCCTCGTTCGCGAGTTTTTCGATGACGCTAAGCTTTTCATCGGCAAGCTTGACGGTCTCGCTATGGATGATGCCGGCTAAGATTCTTGGGAATCAGACTGCGTGGCACGGCACTGTGCAGTGGCAAAGTTACTGTTACTCCGATGACCTTAGCTGGCGCGAGTTTGGCCAGCGCGATGCCGTGCCGGATGGCGCGTTCGCAGAACTCGGTCCCATCGGTCGGGAGCAGTATGCATTTGTACATGGGATCCACCTCGCTTCTTGTGAGCCAGGGAGAAAACCACGTAGCATTCCCAGCAGCCTGCGCGCCACTTATTTGCGGCCGGCTATCGAGTTCGCCTTGAGCGCGGAAGAGAGCCAGCCTCAAAAAACGATGGCGGCCATCACCTTGGGGTTGGCGGGCCAGATCGTGTTCGCCGTGTTCCGACCATTAGATGCCGTTCAACCCGTTGCCCCAAAAACACCCCTCCACCCATCGACAATGTGATCGTCGCGCGCCGCGGCCTGCGGTAATCTGCATCGCTTTCCGGAAAGCGGCGCGCACCGAGCCTCTCCGCTCGCGAGCAACAGACGCCGCACAGGCCGGAACAACCGGACGCATGTCGCAGTAGCAAAAAGGGAGGACGACTATGACGTCTCACGTCGCGCGGCGCCGTTTCCTGACACTTGCAGGTTCCGCTGTTGCCTCGCCGGCCGTGGTGCGCCTGGCCCATGCGCAAGCCGCCGAGGTAACGCTCAAGCTCCATCACATGCTGCCGGCCGTTGCACCCGGCCACCGCGCCTTTCTCGCCCCGTGGGCGGAGAAGGTGAAGGAAGCGTCGGCCGGCCGCATCAAGATCGACCTCTATCCCTCCATGCAGCTCGGCGGCACGCCGCCGCAGCTCTACGATCAGGCCAAGGACGGCGTCGTCGACCTGATCTGGACCGTGCAGGGCTATATGTCCGGCCGCTTCCCGAAGACGGAGGTGTTCGAGCTGCCATTCGTCGCTTCGCAACGCTCGATCGTCAATGCGCAGGCGCTGACCGAGTTCGCCGCGACGCATCTGCAGGACGAGTATCGCGATATCCGGCCGATCGCTCTGTGGGCACACGACCGCGGCGTCATCCATGCCAACAAGCCGGTGACGAAGCTCGAGGACATGGCCGGCCTGAAGCTGCGCTTTCCCACCCGGCTCGCGGGGCAGGCGCTGCGCGCGCTCGGCGCCAGCCCGGTCGGCATGCCCGTGCCGCAGGTACCCGAGGCGCTGGCGCAGAAGGTGCTCGACGGCTGCGTCGTGCCCTGGGAGGTGGTGCCGGCCATCAAGGTGCACGAGCTGGTCAAGAACCACACCGAGATTCCGGGCACGCCGACGCTCTATGTGGCGACGTTCGTGTTCGCCATGAACAAGACCAAATACGACAGCCTGCCGGCCGACCTGAGAAAGATCATCGACGATCACTCGGGCATGGTGGGTGCGAAAATGGCCGGTAACGCGTGGGACAGCTCCGGCGTCCCCGTGCGCGAGATGGTGGAGAAGCGCGGCAATGCCATAGTCACGCTCACGGCGGAGGAGAAAGAGCGCTGGCGCGTGGCCTGCAAGCCCGTGACCGAAACGTGGCTGGCAGAGGCCAAGGCGAAAGGCATCGACGGCGAGAAGCTGCTGGCTGATGCGACCGCGCTGATCGAGAAATACGAGAAGGCGAGCTGAGCGTCCGAATGGTGATTCAGTTCGAGCTCGCATCTCGTCATCCTCGTGCGAGTGTGCCGAAGGCACATCATACCGGAGGCATGCTTCCAGCATGAAGCGCGGGGATCCAGCGGTCATGCCGGAGGCGTGCTTTCAGCACGACACTCGTCGAAGACACCGAAGATATATCGAGCCTTCGGCACTTCTTATGCTGGATCCCCGAGGCGGCTCGCGCGTCGTGCCGGAGGCGCGCCACGAATACACGCTCGCCGCTCGAGGATGACGTCACTATTGTTGATTCGGTTCATCGGAGGTACCGCCCGCAATTGGGAGAAGCGCCATGACAGCTCGCACGAAGCCGCCGTTTCGCGCCGACATGGTCGGCTCGCTGCTGCGCACCGCGCCCTTGCGGACGGCGCGCGAGAAACACGCGCGCGGGGACATCGATGCCTCTGCCCTCAGCGCGGTCGAGGACGAAGAGGTCAAAAAGCTCATCGCCAAGCAGGAGGCCATCGGCCTGCAAGCCATCACGGACGGAGAATTCCGCCGCTCCTGGTGGCATTTCGACTTTCTTTGGAACCTTTCAGGTGTCGAGCGCGTGGCGGTGGAGCAGGGCATTCAGTTCGCCGGCGTGCAGACCAGGGCCGAGGCGCCGCGCGTGGCGAGCAAAGTGCGCTTCAACCCTCGGCATCCAATGCTGGAGCACTTCCGGTTCCTGCATGCCAACACGCAGCGCGTCGCCAAGATGACCATCCCCGGTCCCAGCATGCTGCACTACCGCGGGGGCCGGAAGATGATCGACATGGGCGCCTATCCCGACATGGAGGCCTTCTTCGCCGATCTCGGCGATGCCTACGCGGCGGCCGTGCGCGCCTTCTACGACCTCGGCTGCCGCTATCTGCAGCTCGACGACATCAGCTTTGCCTACCTGTGCGATCCCAAGCAGCGCGATATGCTGCGTGCGCGCGGCGACGATCCCGACAAGCAGCCGCAGGTCTATGCCGGCCTGCTCAACCGGGCCTTGAAGAACCGGCCGCGCGACATGGTGATCAGCATGCACCTGTGCCGCGGCAACTTTCGCTCGACGTTCGTGGCCTCGGGCGGCTACGAGCCGATCGCCGATCTGATCTTCAACGGCACCGACGTGGACGGCTTCTTCATGGAATGGGACACCGAGCGCGCCGGCGGCTTCGAGCCGTTGCGGCACCTGCCCGCCGGCAAGACCGTGGTGCTGGGGCTCGTCACCTCCAAGACCGGCGCGCTTGAGAAGAAGGAGGACCTCAAGCGCCGCATCGGCGAGGCCGCCAAGTTCACCGATCTCGACCGCCTGTGCCTCTCGCCGCAATGCGGGTTCGCCTCGACCGAGGAAGGCAACGTGCTGGCCGAGGACGAGCAGTGGCGCAAGCTCGAGCGCGTGGTCGAGACCGCGCGCGAGGTGTGGGGCTGATGCGAGCTGCCTTTGTTCTTGATCGCTACGGAACAGATGCGGTCTTAACCTCCGCCATGATCCAGCTCCTGAACGCGGTCGTCTTCGCCAAGTTCGGCGCCTTCTTGGGATGCAGGAGGCAGTAGGAGCTTCCGCTGGCAACAAATCCGAACGGCGCCACCAGCCGGCCGCTGTCGAGATCAATGCGACGATTGCCGCGAGCGCTGGCTTGAATCCGATCGTATCGGGCCTGGCTCTCACCATCACCATAGACGCGGTGATCCTGTATCCGGTCCAGACCGCCGCCAATCTCATGGCCTACGAAGCCGGATACTTCGACCGTGCAGATGTCGTGAAGATGGGCTTGGGCATGCTGGCGCTGACCGTCGCCGCGGTCCTGCTCGTCATGCCCTACTGGGCGCTGCTCGGATTCCCCCTCACAGCGCAGTGAAAGAAAAACGCCCGACACTTGCGTGCCGGGCGTGCTCATGGGCTCATGACGATCTCAGGGGCGCTTTGCGCCCTTCAAATCTCTCAAACCTGCGTGAGGCGGCGGAACGGCACGTCGGCGAGCGATTTCGATGCCTCGTAGAAGGCCTCGCTGCGGCCAATGCCAATGTCTTTGAGCATGCGGTCGTCGAGTTGCAGGAGCATGCGGCGCTCGCGGGCAACCGTCATGGCCGAACGCACGAACGCGACCCAATGACCGACCTGGCGGACGTAGTCCGCGATGCCCGGCTGGTGGCTGCTCGACTGCTGTACGGTGACGTGTTGCATGGCGCGCTCTCCTTATCGGCGCTTGATCTTTCCGCCGGTCCAAATCGCCGGCTCGTCTGTGTACGGGAACTCCTTGCATAATGAAAACGAATGTTGTTAATTGTTCCCATTACGAACCCTTATGAGGACAGCCATGCGGCGCGATCTGGACATCGCCCTGCTCAGGGCCTTTGTCGCCATCGTCGATACCGGCAGCGTCACGGGCGCTGCCCGCCTGCTCAATCGCACGCAGGCCGCCGTCAGCCTGCAGCTCAAGCGGCTCGAGGATCAGCTCGGCCAGCCGCTGTTCGAGCGCGTGCACAAGCGTCTGATCCTGGCCGCGGCCGGCGAGCAGCTGCTCGGCAGCGCGCAGCGCCTGATCGCCATGAACGACGACATCTGGGGCCAGATGACGACACCCAGCTTCCAGGGCGAGGTGCGGCTCGGCGTACCGGTCGACCTCATCTCGACCTACATCCCGCAGATTTTGCGCCGTTTCCGCTCGGCTTGGCCGCGCGTGCACGTCAGCCTCGTATGCCGCAACTCGCAGGAGCTGCTGGAGGACATGGACGCCGGCGTAGTGGATGTCACGCTCACCACGGACAGGACGTGCGAGGGGCAGTGCGAGACGCTGCGGTGGGACAAGCTGGTGTGGGTCGGTGCCCCGGGCGGCGATGCCCACAAGCGCGTGCCGTTGCCGATCGCCACGGGCAGCAAGACCTGCCGGTTCCGGCCGGTGGCCTTGCAGGCGCTGCGCGAGGCCGGCCGTTCCTGGCAAGCCATTCTCCAGGTCTCCAATCAGGATGCCGTTGCCGCCACGATTGCATCCGGCTCCTGCGTCGGCATCCTGCTGCGCGATAGCATCCCCGACAGTCTCGAGCCGCTCCCCGATAATTGCGGCTTGCCCGAGCTACCGGACTTCGCCATCAACCTGTGGCTGCCCAAGGCGGGGGCGAGCGAGATCGCCGAGGAGCTCGCGCGCCACGTGCGCGCCGAGTTCGCCTCGCGTTATGGCAATAGCGTCAGCACGGGCACTATGAAGATGCCCAACCGCCGCGTGGCGCAGCGCAGCGCAGCCGCCACGCACACCCGATCATCGCGGCTGGTCAGCATGCGACGCTCGACGCTGCGTTAGTTTCCAGATGGATCGCGCGTGCGATCCCATCTGGAACGATCCTGCCCTACGCTTGAAGCTTAGAGTGCGATCATCGAGAATTTCACCGGTGCTCTCGACCTGTCTCCTGAACGAGTTTCTCGGATCACAAATTCGGACGACTGTCCCGCGTCTGCCAATACCCCTGGCAAGAAAGCGTACGCCGCTGGCGTGGCGAACTGGGCATCCAAGCGCGTGCGGTATTTCCCATCGCCGTTGAGGGTTTGTGCTGATTTCATGATCAGGCAACACCGCGAACTATCGACCCACCCCACGAGCATGAGCACAACGGAGAGCGGTCGATGGCCCAGAGCAAGCCCAACATCCTGTTCATCATGGCCGACGACATCGGCTGGTTCAACATCAGCTGCAACAACAACGGCATCATGGGCTATCGCACGCCCAACATCGACCGGATCGCCAAAGAGGGCGCGAATTTTACCGACTTCTACGGCCAGCAAAGCTGCACCGCCGGCCGCGCCGCCTTCATCACCGGGCAAACACCGATCCGCACCGGCCTGACCAAGGTCGGCATGCCCGGTGCCACGCTCGGCTTGAAAGCCGAGGACCCGACCGTTGCGCAGTTCCTCAAAAATCTTGGCTATGCCACCGGTCAGTTCGGCAAGAACCACCTCGGTGATCGCAACGAGCATCTGCCGACGGTGCATGGCTTCGACGAGTTCTTCGGCAACCTCTACCACCTCAATGCCGAGGAAGAGCCGGAATACGCCGACTATCCGAAGGAGCCGAATTTCCGCAAGAAGTTCGGCCCTCGCGGCGTGATGAAGTGCAAGGCGACCGACAAGGACGACGCAACGGTCGATCCGGTGTTCGGCAAGGTCGGCAAGCAAACAATCGAGAACACCGGTCCGCTGACTAGGAAGCGGATGGAGACAGTGGACGAGGAGTTCATGGCCTCGGCGCTGGACTTCATGGAGCGCAAGACAAAGGAGGGGGCTCCCTGGTTCTGCTACTTCAACCCGACACGCATGCACGTCTTCACGCATCTAAAACCGTCGTCCGCGGGCAAGACCGGCCATGGCCTCTATCCGGACGGCATGGTCGAGCTCGACGGCTATGTCGGCGAACTCCTCAAGAAGCTCGACGATCTTGGCGTCGCCGACGACACGATCGTCGTCTTCACCACCGACAACGGCGCCGAGAAATGCCTCTGGCCGGACGGTGGCGCGACGCCATTCCGCGGCGAGAAGAACACGAACTGGGAAGGCGGTTGGCGGGTGCCGTGCGTCATGCGCTGGCCCGGCGTCATCGAGCCCGGCCGCGTCATCAACGACATCTGCTCGCTGCAGGATTTCATCCCGACCTTCGCAGCGGCGGCGGGCGAGCCCGATCTCGTTGCCAAGGTGAAGAAGGGCTACAAGGCCGGCGACACGACCTTCAAGGTCCACCTCGACGGCGTCAACCTACTCCCGTTCCTGTCTGGCGAGGAAAAGGACTCGCCGCGCACGGGCTTCCTGTACTGGAGCGACGACGGCGACCTGATGGCGCTGCGCGTCAATCAATACAAGATCGTATTCGCAGAGCAGCTCGCTACCGGACTCGATGTCTGGCGCGAGCCCCTGAAGCAGCTGCGCATCCCCAAGCTCTTCGATCTGCGCTCGGACCCGTTCGAGGCAGGCGAGGAGAGCGAGAAGTACACCGACTGGTTCATCGAGCACGTCCCCTACCAGTACGCCGCGCAGGCGATCGTCCACGAGTGGCTAGAGAGCTTCAAGGAATTCCCACCCCGGCAGAAGGCGGCGAGCTTCACCATCGACCAGATCGTCGAAAAGCTGATGCCGAAAGATTAGGCGGCTGCCTGCTGTTAGATTTAGGCCGCTGAGTACATGGCCTGGCATCGGGTGCTTGCCAGTGTCCCTTCGATCGCGAAGCTCGCCGCGAAGTCCGGCGAGCTTCGCAATCGGGACACTCGTGCAGGGTCTCCGCTGCAAGACCTGGTATCAGCTCGGCATGCGCTTGCCGGTTTCCAGCAGCGACTTGAGATCGCTGAGCATCCACGGCCAGCCACCGCCACCCTGGGCCGGATCGCCGCCGCCGGGCACCATGCCGGCGACCAGCGGTGCGCCCGTGACATCGTGGGTCAGGGTCACCGTGCAGACGCCGCTCTGGCTCTCCTGGATCTCATAGGTCAGCCGCGTGTGCGCTTCCGCGGCGGTGGCCGGGCTAAAAAGCGGATGCCACGTCTGCACCAGCTTGCGCGGCGGATCGCTCTCGATGATCTCGCCGACGATCATCTCATCAGGCAATCCTGCCGCCTTCATGTCAGCGCTGGCAAAGGTACGAAACCGGCCACCGGGCTTCAGATCGTAGTCGACGCGGCCGCCATAAGCGTAGCGCTCGGTCCATTCGGGCTTGGTAATCGCGTCCCAGATCGCCTGGGCGCGCGCGTTGATGACAATCCTGTAGACCTGCACGGTCGCTGCTTGGTCTGCCATTATCGATCACTCCTTTTTCTCTAGCTCGGCCTTGAGCGCCAGCAGCGCGGAGACCTTTGGTTCCGTGTATTTGTCGATCCACCGGTCGTGGATCATCCGGATGGGAACCGCATTGAGGAAATGCAGCTTCTCCCGGCCGGACCGGCGGGTGACGACGAGACCCGCATCCTCAAGAACGCGCAGATGCTTCATGACGCCGAAGCGTGTCATCTCCAGCCCGGACTCCAGGTCTTTCAGCGTGCGGCCGTCGCGCTGAAAGAGGAGGTCCAGGAGAAAGCGTCGCGTCGGGTCAGCAAGCGCCTTGAATACGTGATCGTCGTCCGTCACATCCAGACGATAGGTGACTATATGGTCACCTGTCAAGCCACACGCTGGACGCGGCCCGACTTTCCGAGATGCGGCGAACGACGGCGCCGGGTGAAACGATCGATCTCGCCGCCGTCGCGGGAGCTCAATTCCCGTACCAGTCCAGCACGCGCAGCGCGCGCAGCGTGTTCCAGCGGCTGGCCTTGCCGACGTCCGCTTCCATGTCGACGGGGATTCGGATCCGAGGGTCGGAGTGAAGGGCGCCCAGCGGCCACCGGCCGTTCTGATGCCGCCTCTCCCCCACCAGCTCGATCGCCTCGGCGATCCGTTCGTCGGGTTTGACGCCGGCACTGCGCAGGTAGTCGAGGCCCCGCAGAACGTCGTAGTGCCACGTGGGCGGAAACGAGAAGCGCGTCCAGCGGCGATCGATCACCTCGCCGGAGGTCAGCGACCTCAGCATGCGGCGCTCCAGGAGATAGTGCTCGGCCCGAGCCCGCGCGTCCGCCACCTTGGCCGTGGCGCCTCGCGCCCTCTCGTACGCGAGCAGCCCTTCCAGGACGCAGATCGTGGAATGGAACGAGGATCGCTGGCTCGGCGGCGCCTCGCAGTTCCAGCCACCGTCCTCGAGCTGCTCGCTGAGGAGGCGCTCGAGCAGCCGATCGACCGGCGCGCCGAAGTAGGCGCCTGCTGCCAGGATCCTGCCATTGATGCACGCCTCGGTCTCGCCCTCGAAGAACGGCCGGCCGTCGAGTTGAAGCCAGCTGATGTGGTCCATGACAAGGCCGATCGCGCTGCGCACTTTCTCACCCGCTGGATCGACACCCAGGTCCTTCAAGAGCTGAAGCGTATCGGTGGTGGTCATCCAGCCGTGCTCGGTGTCGTCACCCCAGTGGCCATCGGGTGTCTGATGGCCGAGGAGCCGGGCGCCCCAACCCTCCGAGGCGACACGCGACCGCTCCGCCGCGACGATCTCGTCGGGCTCACCGGTGAGGTCTCGCATGACCTGCCACCGGATCGACGGATCCGAATCGAGCAGCCACTTCACGACAGCCTTTCGGCTCGCCATACCTCTCTCCGCAACTGACCAGACACAGACCGCATCGAGCCCCCGGAAATTCGACAAATCTTGGACTGGAAAATGCAAAGCAGGATCGCTTGAGATGGATCGCGTATGCAATTCCGTCTGAAACGACCCTGCTCCGATACACACTGCTAAGTCTAGCTTGAGCGCCTCAGTACAGAACCACCGGGTTCGCAGGCGAGCCGGTACCGCCGACGATGCGAAGCGGTGCCCAGATGAACGCGCCTTCCAAGACTCTGGCGTCGATCAGCGACTTGGTGTCCACGTTCTCCAGGTTCCAGATGCCGCGCCGCGTCTGCATCTCGGTGTGGCATGGCACCGCGTAGTCGGTGCCCTGCTCGCCCGCAGGCTGCGCGTCATTGGCCGAGGTATCGCCCATCATCAGCGAGATGTCGCGCGAGGCCATGTACTCGCAGGCGCTGAGACCGAAGCCCGGCTCACCCTGCGCGAACAGCTCCCGCGCGGCCTTGCGCTGATCGGAGGTCATCGACTTGTAGCGATCGTTGCTCCAGGAATTGCCCTGGCCCGTATGCAGAGCGACACAGTCTCCGGGACCGATCTCGGCCAGACCCTGCGCCTTGACGATGGCCTGCACGTCCTCGCCCGTGATGATCCCCGGCTCGCCGGCCTGCTTCGGGATGGGCAGCATTTCCGCCGTTGCCGGTATCCTGCCCTGGGACTTCCGGTACGCTACGGCATCCAAGACAACCAGACGGCAAACGAAACCCAACTCGCCGACGTGCTCGACACCGTTCGGACCCATGCCGACCGCGCGTCCGCCCTCACCGCGCTCGTAGGACTGCGGAAACATGCGGCCGTTGTAGAAGAACATGCCCTTGCCAGTATTCACCCCGATATGGCCGGGCCCGTCGAACTGCGTGCCGATCTGACCGATTTCGGTCGTGACGAAGTCGTCGTGATAGACGAGCGCGTTCTTGCCGAATGGCCCGCCCTGCGGTGTCCCGGGCAGGACCATGTTCCATATGCGCGGCCCGAAGGTCGGGATCTCGCGGTGATAATACTTCCCGACAGTAATGGACTTGAACTGCTTCACGGCCTCGAGCGCGCGCTTGACGTGGGCCGTGTTCTTCGTGTGGTTGGCGGAGCCCGCTTTGTCGTCCGCGCCCCACTTCGAGGGCGCCCAGTTTTCGGTGTAGGGCTTGTCGGCCGACGGGCCTGGAAGGAATTGTGCGACTACGGAGCCGCCGAAGGCGACCAACATCGCACCTGCAAGCATGGAACGCTTCATGGACAGTCCTCCCTTGGATTGTTGGCGTATGTGTTTATCGACGTATGCACGGTTGCACGCCGCAAACGGCTGCACCAACTGATGAGCACACAAAAGCGGCAGCGTCGGGACCGAGTGTCGTGTCTCAGTTTGAATTTCGTGTCTCGTCATCCTCGCGCGAGTGTGCCGAAGGCACATCATGCCGGAGGCATGCTTCCAGCATGAAGCGCGGGGATCCAGCATAAAACTCGTCGAAGACGCTCTAGATATATGGAGCCTTCGGCACGTCTTACGCTGGATCCCCGAGGCAGCTCGCTAGCGCTCGCTGCTCGAGGATGACGGGAGAAATTTTCAGTTGAGGCGCTAATTGTCGACTGAGGTCGTACTCGCCTGCCGGAAGCGGATGCGGGCTGCCGGCGCGTCGAGCGACAGCTTCGACTTGTCGGCGTCCTCCGTGTTCACGCGCAGCAGCACGAAGCAGGTGCCGTTGCTCTCGCGCAGCATGCGTGCGCCGGCGGCAATCTCCGGCTGACGCTCAACCGTGCACGTCGACTTGATGCCCGCGCCGACGGCCATCTGCTCTAGATCGACGCCGAGGCTCGTGTGACTCTTCTGATAGCCGGTCTCGCCGTAGTGACCATTGTCGACGCACAGGATGCGCAGATTGGGCGGGTTCAGCACGCCGACGGTGGCCAGCGCGCCGACGTTCATCAGCAGCTCGCCGTCGCCTGTCGCCACCAGCACACGCTTGTCCGGTTGCGCCAGCGCCAGGCCCAAGCCCGTCATCACCGCCGCGCCCATCGCTCCGCCCATGGCGAACACGTGCGGAGCATGAGTGCCGGCCAGCACCGACAGGTCGAATGCCGTCCCCGCCAATCCGGCGACGATCAGGAAGTCCTCGTGCCTGCCGATGATCGCCGGCACGGCCTCGCGACGGTCGAGCTCGAACACCGGCTTTGCCTGCGGATCAGCCATCAGCGACGCCTCAAGGCTGGCCGAGCAGGCTCATGCGGAAGCGCACGCGCGAGGCGCTGGCGTCCATGTTGCGCTTGAACTTCGGCGGATCGTCCGGCTTCACGCGCAGCAGCACGAAGCACGCGCCGTTGCTCTCGCGCAGCATGCGCGCGCCGGCGGCAATGCCGTCCTGCTTATCTATGGTGCAGGTGGACTTGATGCCGGCGCCAATCGCCATCTGCTCCAGGTCGACGCCGAGGCTGGTGTGGCTCTGCTGGTAGCCGGTCTCTCCGTAATGGCCGTTGTCGACGCACAGGATGCTCAGGTTGGGCGGGTTGAGCACGCCGACGGTCGCCAGTGCCCCCACGTTCATCAGCAACTCGCCATCGCCCGTCGCCACCAGCACGCGTTTGTCAGGTCGCGCCAGTGCCAGTCCGAGCCCCATGGAGACGGCGGCACCCATGGCACCGGCCATGCCGAAGTAGTTGTCACCATCATTGGTCAGCGCGGCGAAATCCTTCGCCGTTCCCGCCAGTCCCGTGACGATGAGAAAATCCTTGTGATTGCCGATCAGCGCCGGCACCACCTCACGCCGATCCAGCGTGTAGGCCGGACTGCTCGCCAATGCTTCCGCCTTGCCCATATGCCACCCCTAGAACGCCTTGGCGCCGATCAACTTCTGCGTCAGCAGCACGGCCACCGCCTGCCCCGACTTGAAGGCCATGGTGACGGCCGCCTCCGCCGTAGGCACGACCTCGTCCGGCCGCGTCACCTCGAGCGTGACGAAATCCATCGCTGCCAACACCGGCCGCACGGCCTGGCCCATGCCCATCTGCCAAGGATTGCCCTCGCCGAAGTCGCCGCGCATGCTGAGGAAGGTCAGGAACGGAAACTTGCCGCCCTTGATCATCGACATGAAGTTGACGCAGTTGCCGAGCCCGCTGCTCTGCATCAGCAGCACCGAGCGTGCGCCGCCCAGATGCGCGCCGGCGGCCAGCGCCACGCCTTCCTCCTCGGTCGTCAGCGCCACCGAGTGCACGTCCGGGTCGGCCAGCGAGCGGTCGATCAGGATGCGATGGCCGGCGTCGGGCACGTAGCTGAACTGCGTCACACCCTGCTTCTTCAACGTCTCGTAGAGCGCGTTCTGCCAGCCGACCTCGATGTCCTCGGCCGTGTCTTTCGCTGCGGTCGCCTGCGCCATCGCCATTCGCCTTCGTTTCCGTCCCGGGAGAGGGCGATGGTAGTTCTCGCAGACGGGCGGAGCAAGCACGCAGGCCGGTGCGCCCCCGCGCTATTGCTCAATCCCCTGAGCTCGACGCAGGACTTTCGACGAGCCGGTAGTTGAAGTCGCAGTGGCTCGCGCCCTGCATGATCGTCTGCGTGCGGGTCAGCCTCAGTCGCTTGTCGTAGCCCTCGCAGAAGGTGGCGTCGCGCTGGCATGAGAGCAGGTGGCCGATCTCGCCAAGGCCCATCTCCCGGTACATCTCGGCATAACGGCAACGCGTGACGTTGAAGACGTAGCTCGTCTCCGTCTGCTCCTTGACCTCCATCTCCATGGCGCCGCCAACCTTCCAGAGCGCCTGGCGATCGACGAAGGTTTGTATCGATGTCTTGCCACCGACCTTGGCGGCAAACTCCCTGGCCTGCTCGATTGACGAGCTGCGCACGGCGTCGGCGATGGTTTTCTGCGCGACTTCGATGCCGTGGCTCGCCTTCAGCGTATCGTAGACGTGCTTCAGGATGGTGGCTTCGATGCGCCGGCGCTCGAACATGGGGATGGGAGCGGATGTCGGCTCGGACATGGCGTGACCTCCATTCGATGGCCGCGTAGGCCGGCTGTTATCTCTGCCCGCTTGCAAACCTGAATTCCACCTCGATTTGGATCGGACCTCCCGTATCGCCGACATCGCGCCGGACATCCTCACGCACAGCGCGCTTGGTGTCCTCCGGCAGCGATACGAACACCTGGCCCGACGAGCCCCAGCCGCGCTCGATGTGATCGAAGTACTCATCGAAGGATGCGACGCCGAAGCTGTGGCTGGCGTTCGTGACTTGAACGTCCTGGAATCCCGCCCCGCCGAACAGCCCTCTGAGCTTTACCTCGTCACCGAGCGAGAAGAGACGTGACGCGGCCGGCGCCAGCGATGGCACATAGCGGGCCATGATCGGATGGATCCGCGTATTGTAGGAGCGCTCCGGCACGGTATTGACCGACACGGCGGCGCGTCCGCCGGGCCGCAGCACACGGCGGAATTCGGCGAGACCGCGTGCGGGATCTGGGAAAAACATCAGGCCCAGGCTGCATAGCACGGTATCGAAGCTCGCATCGGCGAGGGTGAGCGCCTGACCATCCTCGACACGCACCGATACGTTCGGAACGCCCTCCAAACGCTCCCGCGCCCGATCCGCCATTTGAGGTGAAACGTCCGTCGCTGTGGCGTGGCCGGTGGGACCGACGATCGCGAGGGCGGCCTCGGCCGCCAGTCCGGTGCCCGTCGCGACATCGAGCACACGATGGCCGGATGCGAGATGGCCTGCTCTCAGCAGGAAGGGAATGAAGTGCGACGAAATACGTGCGAACCCTCGCTCGTAGCCGGCCGCCGCCGTGGCGTCGTACATCAGTTGGGACACGTGCCGTCCTCCCCGCTGCAGACGCAGACATTACCTGCCTCGTCCGTCATGAGCAAAGACGGTGCGTCGCGTGCTGGCACCCCTACACCGGGGACGGGGCGGCGGGGCGCGACCAGGAAGCTACAGCGGAAGCCCCGCGCGGCGCCGGGCGCAATCCAAACGCAAGTGAGCTCCCATGACGCAAGCCAGCACCAGGAAGCCGAGCAGGCCCTTGGCTGCCTTCATGGCACTAGCTTCCGTAGTGATGTTGACTCTCGTTATCCACCATGCGGCGCGCCTCGTCCTCGCATTTCGCCAGAACGAACGAGGTGAACATGACGAGCGCCGTTGCGCCGAACACCACCAAGGCAATGATCGCTGTCTCTATACTCATGGCTGAACCCTCAGTTCAGGTTGATAGGAGGAGTTGGCCATATCTCCGGACGCCGGTCTGTTCCCCAGGGAACAGGCATCATGGCCCACGCCATCGCCCCGAATGCGTGGTGGCCGATCACAGGCCCACCGGTCTAAATTTCCGCTCCGTCATAACCCAAGGGAAGCGCACCGATGTCCGCCCTGCCGGTCTTTCCCGGCACGCTGGTGCGTTCACGCCATGCCGGGTCGATGCTCGAGAGCGACAACCGGCGATCTGGCGATGACGATCGCCTGCGCGAGGAACCCGGCGACCGCGGCAATCAGACAGGCTTCAACCCCGTAAAGTCCGGCAAGGAGCGCACCAAGGGCGGAGCCGATGGGCCGCGCACCATAGGCCATGATGTTGATGGCCGATACGCGACCGAGCAGATCGGGCGGGGTCACGCTCTGCCGCAGCGTGGTCGTGCCGATGACCCACAGGATCGGCCCTACGCCAAGGAGAAAGAAGCCTAGTCCGGCCAGCAATGCCGTCGGCACCCAGATCGTCAAAGCCATCAGGACGGCGCCGACCAGGCCCGCGAAGGGGCCGATCGCGATCACGGTACCAAAGCTCAACTGGCGCATGATCCAGGGCGCCAACAATGCGCCTGCAACCATGCCGACACCGAACACGCCAAGAGTGATGCCGACGCCTGAAGCCGATAGCCCGAGGTTGTACACAGCGTGGGGCACGAAGATTGCGAGAATGAGAAAGAAGGCGGTGTTGAAAACGAACTGTGTGACGAACACGGGCCGGAGCATGGGGTGGTGAAAAACAAATGCGGCCCCCTCCCTGATCTCATGCAGCGGATGACGTTGCGGAGCCGGCTGCCGTGGCGGCTCCTGAATGCCGATGAGGAGCACCGCCGCCAATAGCGAAAGAATGGCGGCAGTCCCGAATGCGGCTGCCGCGCCGGTCCATCCGACAAGCAGACCTCCCAGGGCCGGCCCGGCTGCAAAGGCGATCGTGCGCGCCAGCTCGATGCGCGCGTTGGCTCTGGGCAGAGCCGCGCCGGGAACGAGGGCCGGTACCAGCGCCGGCGCAGCTACGCTGAACACAACGGTCGCGCATACGGCGACAAAGCCCAGCAGCGCGAGCAGCGGCCACGTGAGCATATTGATGGCAATGAGCACGAGAAGCACCAACAGGCACGCCGCCCGCAAAGCCTCGGCCGCGGCCATCAGCTGCCGCCGCGGCATACGGTCGGTCATCAGGCCGGCCGGAATAGCGAAAAGCAGGAACGGAAGCGTGAGGGCCGTCTGGAGAAGCCCGGTTTCGCCTGCTCCCGCCTCGAGTGCCAGCACAGCGACGATGGGTGCTGCGGCCAAGGCAATCTGTTCTCCAGACTGCGCGGCAAGGTTGGACCAGGCCAGCCGCCTGAAGCTCGCCGATAGCCTGTTATTGTTGTCCGCCTGCATGCGTTGTTCTCCGTATGGACGAGCCGCGTGCGTCGTAGGCCCTCGCGCTGAGCGCGACGACCCGAAACGTGCACCGATGTCAGCGGCGTTTGCGCCTTTGCGTCGGCGTATCGTCAGCACGACGTACGGCAGTCGGCAGAATCGACAGGTGGGAGAAATTTGTTTGCGGCGCCGAGCGGTCGCGTATCGCTCGCCAATTGGTACAGGGGGGTGGCCGGCCGCGGATTCGCGGTCTAAGTTCCGCTCCGTCACAATCAGGGGAAACGCACCGATGCCCGCCCTGCCGCTCTTTCCGGCCACGCTCGCCGGCAGCCTGCCGAAGCTGTTCTGAGTCTTGAGCCGACGAGCGCTGCGTCCCGCTTGTCGTGACGCGTGGATTGGGACTTCAGTGGTTTGGCTTGCTGCATTGCCTTGGGTGCGGTGATGATCTCCTGCGCTGAGCCCGCTCTCGCACAACTCGTCCCACCATCCCCTGGCGGCAGTCCACTTACGCCAGGTGCCCCTGCTCCGCCGATCGGAGCGACCCGCCTGTCTCCATCGGCGTGCTGGCGCGTCTCATGCTGCTTCGCAGATATCGCCGCGACCGGTAAGCCTCCGTGGCAACGCCCTTTTGCAACGAAGACCGTGAGCGGGCTATTTGCGGCCTGCCGGGACAACGCGGCCTTGTGGTTGCTTGCCTTGTTCGGGATGCTGCGGCGCGTCGGCCAGCGGCCGTGGTGGCAGCATGCGCAGTACCGGCGGTCCTGCCGCTAGAGCAATTTCCGAATGCCGCCAAGTGCCAGCTACGGCCTGGAAGGAGAGGTCAAAATTGACCTGCAGCGGCCTTGTCGGATAGTAGCCGACCACCCGGAGTGTACCCTTCTCGTCGAGCCTCGGTGGTTCCGAAAGCTGCGGCGTGGCGAGTACGACGAAGGTCAAATCCAGTTTCTGCTCACGTGGGCCAGCGAAGACCATCGCAAGCTTCGCTGAAGTGTTTGCATTCTGAAACTCGGGCGAGCCCAGTTCGCGCAGCACCGTATAGTTGCCCGTCAAATTGGCTTGGCTGAGCGCGAGCAACGTCCATCGGATGAGAGCTGCCAGCGTCTCCGGCTCGGGTATCGGCAGCACTTCAGCAGCGGCGCCAGTACCCGCTCGCACGGGTTGCTGTGCACACACGATCGACGCGGTGCAGACGAAAGCAAACAGTGCCGCTCCCAGACGGAGTGTGGTCCTTGCTGGGTAAGCCATGTGTTCCGTGCTTCAAGTGCTTGGTAGCGGCGAGGCTATCACCAAGAAACCTGAACACCTACCCGGCCGCCCACCTTGCTCGGCGCATCATTATGCTCAATGCCAAAGCCAACACCACCGGTAACGATTGTATTGGGGTCTAATCGGACGGCCATCTGCGTGGCGAAGGCGTTGGCGCCGTCGAACGTGCCGTAGCCCGCCGCAATCGAGAACGACTTTGACTCGGGCACATAGATGCCGCCCATTGCCAGCGCAATGGCAATCCCTTGGGTGTTCTCGTCGATGCGCCTGAACGCCTGATTGATCTGCGACATGATGGCTCCTCCATCGGTCGCAAGATTACCTTGCGCGTCGCTCGTCACCACCTCCACGGGCCCGCTTTGGGCTGCGCGACTGGCGGCGGACGTGATCCCCGGCGCAGTGTAGGTGCTGGTCGCCGTGCCGAACATCATCTGGTTGTCTCGAGTTGTCGCGGCTCCGGTCCCCAGGGCGGTTGCATTGACGTGGCCTGCGACGGCGCCCTGGCCAAGCGCTGTCGCTCCGGCGGCCGTAGCTTGCGCACCCTGTCCAAACGCAGAGCTGTTGCTAGCGGTCGCTTGAGCTCCCTGGCCGAACGCCGAGCTACCGGTGCCCGAAGCCTGAGCACCGGCACCGAAAGCCGACGAGTTCACGGCCA
Organism: uncultured Alphaproteobacteria bacterium; assembly: GCA_963806735.1. Taxonomy (GTDB): domain Bacteria; phylum Pseudomonadota; class Alphaproteobacteria; order Rhizobiales; family Hyphomicrobiaceae; genus CADEFX01. The sequence continues at coordinate 110,838 of CAWEBE010000009.1, forward strand.
GGGCCTGAGCGCCGTTGCCGAAGGCCGACGAGCCATCCGCCGCCGCATGCGAGTTGGAACCAACCGCCGTGGCCGTCGCAGCACCGGCGGTGGCATTGTCACCGCACGCGAGCCCGCCCAGCACCGATGATGCACCGCCGCTGGACGCGGTCACGCTGTTCACGACTGATGTGAACGTCGGAGTGATGCCCTGGACAAAACCTGCACTCGTCGATGTGGTGTCGACGCCAGTAAGGAACTGCCCATCTGTAGTCGTCGTAGTGACGCCCGTGAGGACCGTGCCAGTGGAAGGCGTTATACTGGTCAGGACCGACCCGCTTGTCGTGTTCAGCGATGCACCCGTAACGTACTGGGTTGGCGTGTAAGAGGCATAGCCGTTGAAGGTGTAGCCCGAACCAGTGGACGTAAAATCTCTCAGGAAGTCACTATTGAACCAAATATGGTCCCCAGAAGCGGGAAAGCTTGAGGGATCGGGATACGTGGTTGGCTTCATCCCAGTGTCGGTGGTGGTTGAGATGCTGGCACTGGTCAGCGCCGAACCACTGTTCTGAGTAATCCCGGTTACGGCCGTTCCGCTCGTACTCGTCGTGGTGGCGCTGGTGAGTGCATTGCCGCTGGTAGATGTCGTGGCAACGCTGGTCAACGCGTTGCCGGTGGTGGCATTGACACCGCTCACGACGTTCGTATTGGTCGACGTCACGCTCGTGATGCACTCACTCGCGCTGGCCGGCGTGGACAAATAAACCGTGGTGAGAACGGAAATGCTCGACGCGGCAAGCAAGCCGTGCAGAAAGCTCGTGGTCACGAAGCCGACTGCAGTGCTGTAGCTGATTACCCGCCTGACAGGCACCTTGCCTTTGCAAGCAAGCCCTACGACACGATCTTCAGTGTTTGGAATCCCCGTGGGATGTACGCTCCCCACCATGCAACGCAACATTGGTACCCCCCGAACGCCACATACAAAACGCAACAGACGAAATGCCACACATCACCAAATCCTGAACTAGACGATCCGAACGCGTCTATGAGGATTACTACTCTTCTCCGACGGAGAGCGTGGCTAACGCGCAACGCTCCAACCGCCCTGCAGAGCAACATCATTGAAAGCTGTGTGTCAGACTCAACGGGCTAACCGCTTGCCCTCCGGGCGGAAAACTGAAAGTAGCGCCGACCCGCTACAGCGCGCACGCCACGGATCTGCACTTCGTCATTGCGATGAACGGCAGTGACGCAAGCGGCAAGTCGAAAGATTTTGTCCGCAAGCAAAGGTGCTCAATGTCTATTCCGCTCACGAGTTGCGGGCTGAGAGTGCCTCGTGTGCGATCAGGTTGATGCGCAGTGGCCGACCATAGGCTCACCGGCTAATCTCCGCCCTCCGTCATAATAAGAGGAAACGCACCGATGCCCGCCCTGCCGCTCTTTCCGGCTACGCTCGCCGGCAGTCTGCCGAAGCCGTCCTGGCTCGCCGAGCCCGAGAAGCTGTGGGCGCCCTGGCGACTAGAAGGCGCGGAGCTGACCGCGGCCAAGCAGGACGCCGCCCTCCTCTGGCTCAAGACGCAGGAGGATGCCGGCATCGACATCGTCTCGGAAGGCGAGCAGTTCCGCGTGCATTTCGTGCACGGCTTCCTGGAGCACGTCACCGGCATCGACTGGGCCAAGAAGACCAAAATGGGCATCCGCAACAACCGCTATGTGGTGGACGTGCCCACCGTCACCGGCAAGCTGGCGCGTCCGCGCCCGGTGCATTCCGACGAGGTGCGTTTCGTGCGCGCCCACACCAACCGCCAGCTCAAGTTCACGCTGCCCGGCCCCATGACCATCTGCGACACCATCGCCGATGCGCACTACGGCCGCCGCGCCGACATGGCCATGGCCTTCGCCGAGCTGCTCAACGCCGAGGCGCGCGAGCTGGAAGCGCTCGGCGCCGATGTCATCCAGTTCGACGAGCCCGCCTTCAACGTGTTCATGGACGAGGTGAAGGAGTGGGGCATCGCCGCCCTGGAGCGGGCCGCGCAGGGCCTCACGTGCAAGACCGCCGTGCACATCTGCTACGGCTACGGCATCGAGGCCAATGTCAAGTGGAAGGAGACGCTGGGCGGCGAGTGGCGCCAGTACGAGGAAATCTTTCCCGCGCTCAACGCCAGCCGCATCCAACAAGTGTCGCTCGAATGCGCCGGCTCGAAGGTGCCGATCTCGCTGATCTCGCATCTGAAGGACAAGGACATCCTGGTCGGCGTGATCGATGTCGCCACCAACACGGTCGAAACGCCGGAAGCCGTCGCCGCCACCATCCGCACTGCCCTGCCTTACGCCGATGCCGCGCGCATCCAGCCCTGCACCAACTGCGGCATGGCGCCTCTGCCGCGCGCCGTCGCTGTGGCCAAACTCGCCGCGCTCGGCGCCGGCGCCGCGCTGATGCGCCGCGAGGTCGCGCGCGGGTGAGGTAGGTTTGCTGCCGCGTTCGACCCTGGGTCCCGGCTTGCGCGCGGGAACTGATGGGGCAAGTAATGGTGATCGCCGTGGCCCCGCGCTTGGCCGGGATGACAACTGCGGTTGAGAGCACGGGGCGATTGCACCCCGGTTGTCATCCCGGAAACCGCACGGCTCAATGCGACCATTCCGTGCGGTTGTCCGGGACCCAGGGCCAAATGCGGCAGCCAACCGAATTTGCCCTCCTTCATCTGCTCCAAGCCTATACCAGCGCATAACGCCGCCATTGTCGGCGCCAGCACTTGACATCGCGCCGGCCGCCGCAATATTAAACCTTATGGTTTAATGTTAGCAATGATCGAACTCGTTCGGTCATGCGAGACAATGCCACGCCACACGAGGCCCCATGGCGCGCGTCGTCTTCACGCCCAACCTGCAGCGCCACGTCGCCTGCCCCGCAACTGACGCACCGGGCCGCACGGTGCGCGAGGTGCTCGATGCCGTATTCGCCGGCAATCCGCAGGTACGCGACTATGTGCTCGACGACCAGGCCGCACTGCGCCGGCACATGGCGATCTTCATCGATGGCGCGCCGCTGCGCGACCGCAAGCGTTTGTCCGACGTCGTAACCGACAACAGCCAGATCTACGTCATGCAGGCGCTCTCGGGCGGGTGATGCCCCGGCGGCGCCTGTGATTTCAACATCGAGGAGACAAACTCATGAGCAACCGGCTTCTCGTCGCCACCCGCAAAGGCTTGTTCACGCTCGATCGCGACGGCTCGAACAGCTGGTCCATCGCGAGCACCGACTTTGCCGGCGACAACGTGTCGATGGTGCTGGCCGACGCGCGCGATGGCCGCACCTATGCCGCGCTCGATCACGGCCACTTCGGCGTCAAGCTGCATCGCCGGAGCGGCACGGCCACATGGGAGGAATGCGCAGCGCCTGCCTATCCACCGCAGCCGGAAGGGCAGACCGACACCGATCCCATGGGCCGCACCATCCCCTGGACCACCGTCAAGCTGTGGGCGCTGGAGCCGGGCGGCGCCGACCAGCCCGGACTGCTCTGGTGCGGCACGCTTCCCGGCGGCCTGTTCCGCTCGATGGATCGCGGCACGAGCTGGGAGCTGATCCGCCCGTTGTGGGACAATCCCAAGCGCAAGGAATGGATGGGTGGCGGCTACGACGTGCCGGGCATCCATTCCATCTGCGTGGACCCGCGCGACTCGCGCGTGGTGCGCGCCGCGATTTCGGTGGGCGGCATCTGGACCACGCGCGACGGCGGCGAGACCTGGAGCTGCGACTACGAGGGCATGCGGGCCGCCTACATGCCGCCCGAGAAAATGTACGACCCCAACAGCCAGGATGCGCATCGCCTGGTGCAGTGTGCCGGTGCGCCGGACGCGCTTTGGGTGCAGCATCACAACGGCATCTTCCATTCCACCGACGGCGGCTCGCGCTGGCGCGAGTGCGAGGACGTGAAGCCGTCCGACTTCGGCTTTGCGGTTGCGGTGCACCCCCGCGACGCCAAGACGGCGTGGTTCGTGCCGGCCATCAAGGACGAGCACCGCATCCCGGTCGGCGGCAAGTTTGTTGTCACGCGCACGCGCGACGGCGGCGAGACCTTCGAGACGCTGTCGCGCGGCCTGCCGCAGCAGCACGCCTACGATCTCATCTACCGGCATTGCCTGGAGGTGGACGGCACCGGCGAGCAGCTCGCCGTGGGCTCGACTACGGGCAGCCTGTGGGTCAGTCCGGACCAGGGCGATTCCTGGACCTCCATCTCGCACCACCTCCCACCGATCCATTGCGTGCGGTTCGTCGCGGAATGATCTTTGTTGGAGATCGGTCTGCGCATGGGCGTGTTCCCAAGAGGGTACACTTGCGGCCCATGAGGCGCTGTCTGCCCTAGCGCGCACCCTCCAAGAGCGTCATTCCGGCGCCGCTTGCACGTGTCGCAGCGGAGCCGCGCGGACACGTGCAAGCGGGAAATCGGCCGGAACCCAGATGCGCACCCGCTAATGTTGCTTCGATTGCGTTGGCGCTGAGCTTCCACGGATATGCCGAGTAGCGTGTTCGAAGCACAAAGCTCGCGGAGACGCACATGGATCCCGGCCCATTTCCGCGTGAGCGAAATGCTCACGCAGGGCCGGGATGACGCCAGTGGTGGATTTGCGTTGGCGCGGCTGACCGCGTCAACTGTTTGACCGTTCTGTGCCCCTGTGCTCAAAGCTCATGCGCCGCTCGTCTCGGAACCATCATGTGACGCAGATCATCGCAACCTCATCCGAAACACTCTGCCAATCCTGCGGCGCGTGCTGCGCGTTCTCGCGCGATTGGCCCCGCTTCACGACCGAGTTCGACAGCGATCTCGACCGCATTCCTCCTGCCCTCGTCGACGACAGCCTCGCCCGCATGCGCTGTAACGGCGACCGCTGCGCCGCGCTGATCGGCGAGGTCGGCGTATCCACGTCGTGCGCCATCTACAGCATTCGCCCGGAGGTCTGCCGCGCGTGCGAGCCCGGCGACGACGCTTGCCAGATGGCGCGGCAGCGGTTCGGCTTGTGACAGCTGCGGATCGGCCCCGGGGGCGCTGGCGCATTCGCCCTGCGCACGCCATAGTAGTCGCAGAAACGAGTAGTAGCGCCGCGGCCATTGAGCGACCGCCGCCGATCTCGACCAGCCGCAATTCATGCGACGGGAGGAACGAATGGAACAACGCACGCTCGGCAGAACCGGGCTACAGGTCTCGGTGCTCGGCTACGGCGCCGGCGCCGTCGGCGGTCTCTTTACGAAAGGGGAGGCGGCCGATCAGGAGCGCGCAGCGGCGCGGGCGCTGGAGTACGGCATCAACTACTTCGACACCGCCCCGCAGTACGGCGACGGCGCCTCGGAGCGCAATCTCGGCCGCGTGCTGAAGACGCTCAAACCCAAGATCGTTCTGGGCACCAAAATCCGCATCATGCCGGAGGAGCGCGGTCGCATCGCCGAAACGGTGGCGGCCTCCATCGAGGCCAGCCTGCAGCGGCTCGGCAGGGACAATGTCGATCTCTTCCAATTGCACAACATCATCGCCGAGGACGGCGCCCCCTTGCACCTGCCGGCCGACGTGGTGCTGAACGAGGTCGTGCCGGCCTTCCAGCGCATGCAGCAACAGGGCAAGACGCGTTTCATCGGCATCACGGCGCTCGGCGACACGGCCTCGCTCAAGCGCGTGGTGGCGGCACGGGCCTTCGATACGGCGCAGGTGGCCTACAACATCCTCAATCCCAGTGCCGGGACCTCGATGCAGCCGGGCTATCCCGCCCACGACTACGGCAACATGCTGGCCGACATGCAGGCTGCCGGCATGGGCGTCATCAACATCCGCGTGCTCGCTGGCGGCGCCTTGAGCGGCGTCACCACACGCCACCCGCTCGGCTCCCAGAACGTCGAGCCGATCGGCTCGGCCAGTGACTATGCCACCGATGCCGCGCGTGCGACCCGGCTCGAGGCCCTGGTGGACGACGGGCATGCCGGCAGCCTGATCGACGCGGGACTGCGCTACGTCATCGCGCACAAAGCCATCAGCACAGTGCTGGTCGGCTACTCCACGCTAGCGCAGCTCGAGTATGCGGCGGCCTCGATCGCCAAAGGCCCGCTGTCGGCCGCCGCCCTGGCGCGCGTGGCGGAGCTGCAAGGCGCATTCGTCGGCGAGGCACGATGAGGCGTCTACCATGCGATGTCGCTTCACCTCTCGCATAGCTCGCGGCGCGCCCATGCATCGCATCGGGGTGGAAATGCCCCGGCTCTTTGGCGCTTTGCGCCAAGGACGGGGACGCAGATGGGGAGATTTGTGCGAAACCCTGTCCCAATGCGTTCCCGGAAACCGCGCGTCGGCGCGGTTATCCGGGATCTTTCCCGCCGGCAGCTAGGCCGGATCGCACGAAAAGCGGCGAGCATGATCCTGTGATGCCTGCAGCGACAATCGATGCCGACGTGATCGTCATCGGCGGAGGCGGAACGGGGCTGGCTGCAGCCGCCACGGCCGCGCGTCTCGGCCGCAAGGTCATCCTCATCGAGAAGAACGCGGCACTCGGCGGCAGCACGGCGTGGTCGGTCGGCTCCATCTCGGTCAATCGCAGCCCACATCAGAAGCGAGCGGGCATCACGGATTCGCCCGATGAGCATTTCGAGGACCTCATCCTGCTGGCTGGCACCAGGGCCAACCGCGACAACCCCGCGTTGCGCCGCATCCTGGTCGACAACATCAGCGAGACGTTCGGCTGGTTGCTGTCGACGGGCCTTGTGTTCACGGGGCCTGCGCTCGAGCCGCCGCACCGCTATCCGCGCATGCACAACGTGCTGCCCAACTCGCGCGCGTTTCCACACTACCTCGGTCGCCATTGCCGCGCGCTCGGCGTCGACATCCGCACCTCGGTCGCGGCCGAGCAGATCGTTCGCGAGGGCGATCGGGCCAGCTCCGTCATCGCACGCGGGCCGAGTGGACAAACTTTGCAGCTCCGCGCTCGCCACGGCATCGTTCTGGCCACCGGTGACTACAGCGGCGACCGGGAGCTGAAGGCGCAGCTCGCCTCCGAGACCGCGGCCAAGACCTCTGCCGTCAATGCCACCAACACGGGAGATGGTCACAGACTGGCACTCGCCCTCGGCGCCAGCATCGTCAACGGCGACATCGTGCACGGGCCGCGCCTGCGCTTCGTGCCGCCGGCCAAGCCGAGCCTGATCCGCCGCCTGCCGCCGAACGCTCTCGTTGCGCATGCGGCAAAATTTGCAGCGGAGAAACTGCCCTCCGCGCTGTTGCGTCCATTCCTGATGAGCTTCGTGACGACCGCCCTCGGCGTGGAGGCCAATCTCTACAAGCACGGCGCCATCCTGGTGAATGCGCGCGGGGAGCGGTTCACCGATGAGCTCGGCGCTCCGCAAGACGCGCTGCCAGACCAGCCGGATCAGATCGCCTACGTCATCCTGGACAGCGCCGTAGCCCAGACCTTCTCGCGCTGGCCGAACTTCCTCTCGACTGCACCCGGTGTGGCCTATGCCTACATCGGCGACTACCGCCGCAACCGCCGTGATATCTTCCGCGAAGCGCCGACGCCGGAAGCTCTGGCCGCCCGGATCAACGTACCGCCACTACAGCTCGCGCGGACGCTCGCTGCCAGCGGCAAGCTCAGGCAGCCGCCCTACATCGCGCTCGGCCCCATCAAGCCTTTCGTTGTCCTGACCGACGGCGGCTTGCGCGTCACGGAGCAGCTCGAGGTGATCGGTGCCGGTGGCGCGCCCATCGCCGGCCTCTACGCGGCCGGCGCAACCGGGCAGGGTGGCCTCCTGCTCTATGGCCACGGTCATCATCTCGGCTGGGCGTTCGTATCGGGCCGCATCGCTGGCCGCAACGCGGCGCTCAATGGCGCCAACACGCAAGCACTCGGGACAGCGCTAGTGTGATGATCGAGAAATTCGCCTTTCCTCTCGGCACGTCTCTGAGCGAATTTCTCGATCTGAATCACACTAGAATGATAGGTAGGCTAGTGTCCTTTCGATCGCGAAGTTCGTTTAATGCTTGCCTCGAAGTCTGTCGAACTTCGCGATCGGGACACTAGCATGAGCGCAGAAGAAACGCGCGACGTTATCGTGGTCGGCGGCGGCATCGCAGGCCTCGTCACGGCCGTGCGTGCGGCCGAGCTCGGTCTTTCCGTCACGCTGCTGGAGAAAGGGCGCGAGGAGCGCTACCTGTGCAATGCGCGTATGTCGGGCGGCGTCTTCCACCTCGCCTTCCACGACCCGAAGACCGCGCCGGACGAATTGCTCGCGGCGGTCAACGCTGCCAGCGGCGGACATGCCGATCCTGCGCTCGCCGCGGTCGCCGCGAAGCGCGCGAGCAATCTCGTCGAGTGGCTGCGTGGCCAGGGTGCCCGCTTCATCCGCGCCGGCAATGTCGCCTGGCAGAATTACATCCTGGCGCCGCCGCGCCCGCTGCGCGCCGGTATCGACTGGATGGGTCGCGGCCCCGACGTGCTGCTGCGCCAGCTCAGCGCCGCCCTGCAGCAGCGCGGCGGCAAGATCCATCTCGGTGCGCGTGGACACGCGCTCGTCATGGACAACGGACGCTGCACCGGCATCGAAGCCGATGTCGACGGCCAATCCGTGCGCTTTTCTGCACGCGCGGTTGTGCTGGCGGATGGCGGCTTCCAGTCCAACCTGGACATGCTGCGCCAGCACATCACACCGGAGCCCGACAAGCTCAAGCAGCGCGGCGGCGCTACCGGCACCGGCGACGGTCTGCGCATGGCGCATGACGCTGGCGCGGCACTCACCGCCCTCGACCGCTTCTATGGCCATCTGCTGTGCCGGGACGCCATGCACAGCGACAAGGTCTGGCCCTATCCGGAGCTCGACGGCATTGCCACCACATCCATTCTGGTCGATACGCACGGCCGCCGGCTCGCCGACGAAGGCATGGGCGGCGTCTGGCTTGCCAACACCATCGCCCGACAGCCCGACCCGCTGTGCGCGACCATCGTCTTCGATGCCAAGATCTGGGAGGGGCCGGGCCGCTCGGCGCGCATTCCCGCTAATCCATCGCTGGCGAATGCCGGAGGTACCATCCACACGGCGCCGAAACTTGATGCACTAGCCGCGATGGCCGGGCTCCAAGCCGAAGCTCTGCAAACCACAGTCGCCGCCTACAATGAGGCTGTGCGCACCGGACGCTTGCAAACAATGTCACCGCCGCGCTCGGTCGATCGCTTCAAGGCCTGGCCCATCGAAACTGCACCGTTCTATGCCATCCCCGTCTGCGCCGGCATTACCTACACGATGGGCGGCATCAGGATCGATGCCGATGCGCGCGTGCTGCGCCCCGACGGCAGCGCGATCGACGGCCTCTATGCGGCAGGCTCCACCACCGGCGGCCTGGAGGGCGGAGAGCGCGCCGCCTATCTCGGCGGACTGACCAAGGCCGGCGTGCAAGGCCTTTGTGCCGCCGAGCACATCGCGCGTACACTATCGAGCGACACAATCAGCAAGGAAAGTACGCCGGCATGATCTACTTGGTCGAGATGGATTTCCGCGATCCCGCACGCGAGGCGGACTGGCACATCTGGTATCTGGACCACATCACCAGCCTGATCCGGCACGTGCCCGGCTTCACCGCCACGCAGCGCTTCCGCGCGCTGACCGCCATGCCCTCGCCCTGGCTCGCGCTGCACGAGGTCAACTCGCCGGCCCTGTTCGACAGCAAGGAATACAAGTCGCACGGCGGGCCGGTCTCGACCGGGGAATGGCGCGAGCGGCACACGAACTGGTATCGCAACGTCTACGCCGGCATCGACAAGACGCCGGACGTGCCGATCGACGGCCACCTGCTGATGGCGGACGAAGGCGCCAAGGTGCCCGCCTCGTTCACCGGCAAGGTCACGTGGCTGGAGAACGTCGGTCTCGACCGCTCGACCAAGGGCCGCGGCATCGCCGTCATCCCCGCGGGCAAGCTGACCGCCAGCCTGTTCGATCAGCCTGGCATCCATCTGTACAAGCCGATCACGCCGCGCATCCCGGCGTGAAGCCGGCTGGCTGACGATCCTCGGGGCGCGGCGACAAGTACGTCGCGTCCTGCGCGTGCAGGGCGTATCGGACGCACGAATGGACAACTACCCGACCGTCAAGCTGATCCTGCGCTGGGGCGACCAGATGGCGATTGCCGCCGCGCTGGCGCCACCGCTGATCGCGCTGGCGCTCGTCGCCGACGGCTGGAGCTGGCCGACGCTGCTGGCCGGCATCTTCATCGGCGCCGCCGCGCTCGTGCTGGCGCGCAGCTATGTCGAGCTCATCCGCATCATCGCCGACACGCTGCTCCCGAAGTAAGCTGATCCGGACGTATAGAAGGAGATGCATCGCATGGCGCCGGCGGACGAGCTGCGGGGAATGATCGCGCACGCGCGCAACATCGTCGCTTTCACCGGCGCCGGCATATCGACCGAGTCGGGCATTCCCGATTTCCGCTCGCCCGGCGGGCTGTGGACCAAGTACAAGCCCATCGAGTTCGGCGAATTCCTCGCCTCCGCGGAATCGCGCCGCGAAGCGTGGCGACGCAAGTTCGCCATGGACGATGTGATGCTCAAGGCAACGCCCAACGCCGGCCATCGCGCGCTCGCACGCCTCATCGAGCAGAGCAGAATGAGCGCCGTGATCACGCAGAACATCGACGGATTACACCAGGCATCCGGCGTCCCCGACGACAAGGTGATCGAGCTGCACGGCAACGGCACCTATGCGAAGTGCCTCGACTGTGGCCGGCGCTACGAGCTCGGCTGGGTTCGAGAAATCTTTGCCGTCGACGAGCGGCTGCCGCTGTGCACGGACTGCAAGGGCATCATCAAGACCGCCACCATCTCCTTCGGCCAGGCCATGCCGGATGACGCCATGGAGCGCGCCCGCGACGTGACGATGGCGGCGGACCTCTTCATCGTGCTCGGCAGCTCGCTGGTGGTATATCCCGCTGCCGGGTTTCCCATCATGGCCAAACGCAACAGGTCACGCCTCGTCATCGTCAATCGCGAGCCGACGGAGCAGGACGACATGGCCGATCTCGTCATCAACGCCGAGATCGGGGCGACGATGAGCCGGGCCGTCGGCGTCAATTGACGCGGCGTTCCAGAGTACAGAGCAGCGCTGCGTCCGGCTCAGACTGGCCGTTCACAGCGCCTATCTGGGTGTAATTAGTGCGCTCTTACTTGTTTCTTGCGTCGAAGCACTCCCCGTTCTTCCAGTACATATAGGTGCCGCAGTTACCGGGTCCGCTCGTGGACGTGTAACCGTAGGCCGGTCGTTGACTTGCCCGGCGTCTGCAGTAGTTGGCGCACTGGTCCATAGGCCAGCCGTACTGGGACGTGCACCTTTGGAAGCAAAGGCTCGTCTGCGCGTTGACCTCTCGATCAGTCCAGGACGCCAGGAGTGCGGCCACTCCTGCGATTGCTGCCAGCCACAATAGAGTCTTCATTGGCCTGTGCCTCCCAAGCGTTCAAGTTCATTGCGGGATTATCAGTGTCCGCCTCAACCGCGCTCCTGGACAATTGGGGCGAACCCTCAAACGAACTTGGGACCGTTCCCATGCTGGTGAACTGGGTCTACATCAATCTAGAAAAGGATCATCCCGATCATCTGATTTTTGCCACGGGAACGCTTCCGCGTTGCCATGGCCGCTCAATGCAAGGGCGGCGGCGCGCTTCATTAGACCGGTGAGGAGTTCACCAGCTACCGATCATCGACAGGCCAATAGCAAGTCGCCCCGCTCAATGGCGGGGCGGCCTTACACGCACAGCAGCGTTTGCGCGATTGGCGCGCTATCTGCACTTGTCTCTGCACGCTACGCACTTGTTTGTGTCAAGGCCGGTTTGCCTGCAGAGCTTCATGCATTCGCAGCCTTTCTTCGGCTAGACTGCGCCCAGGCGTCGCCTCCGGACATGTGTGTATTCGGCGCCAGTGCAAACAGCATAGCAAGAGCTGCAATCGGAAGGACTCCAGTGCACGACGTTGTGTCTTTCCGATCGCCGGCACGCACTGCAGACCGATCACTTCTGGTGCATCAACTCAGCGGCCACTTCCGCCGATCGCCATACTGGGGGCGAGTGCGTTCTTGTAAATCTTGCCGTCCTTCATGATGACGACAAAGTTTTTGACTGGGTCTTCTATCAACTTGATGTTCGCGAGCGGGTCGCCATCGACCAGCAGCAGGTCGGCCAGTGCGCCCACATCGACCACGCCGAGCTTGCCGGGATAGGGATTGCGCTTACCGGACAGCGCCAGCAATTCGGCGTTGGTCCCAGTCGCCATGGCAAGCACTTCAGCGGGTGTGTACCAGCGGGCCAGCTTAGCCAACAGTTCTCCCTGGCGTTGCGCGAGCCTACCGGAGAACAGGACGTCGGTGCCGAACGCCGTTTTGATCCTGTACTTCTTCGCCAGCTCGAAGGTTCTGTCCGTACCGGCGAACACCTGGAACGCCTTGGCGCGCTGTTGCGAACCGGCCGGAAACGCGTCGGCCAGCTCGTCGGGGAACGCCTGGGTGCTGAGCCAGATGCCCTTCTCGGCGATCAGCTGCGCGGTCTGTTCGTCCATCAGGTGGCCGTGCTCGATGCATGTCACGCCAGCGGCAATCGCCCGCTGGATGGACGTGGACGTGTAGGCGTGCACGGTGACGTAGGTGCCCCAGTTCTCGGCCGCTTCGACGGCGGCGCGCAGCTCGTACTCAGTGAAGGTGGATGCGTCGAGCGGGCTATTGGGCGACGCAACTCCGCCGCCCGCGGTCAACTTGATCTGGGTCGCTCCCAGGAGGAGTTGCTCTCGTACGCGCGCGCGGACTTCATCCGGACTGTCGGCGATCATGGCGGCGCCAGTCTGCTCGCCACGAGATTGCGGGGACCCCAAGGTGCGAGGCACTTCGAAGGGCTGGCGGAAGTCGCCGTGACCGCTGGTGACCGTAATGATGGCGCCAGAAGGATAGATACGCGGACCGACGACGATACCTTCGTCGATGGCGCGTTTGAGGCCGAACGCCGGCCCACCCAAGTCGCGCACGGTGGTGAACCCGCGCAACAGGGTGGCGGTCGCCTCAGCACCTGCCACCAGGTTGAGGTGACCGATGTCCCCGGTGAGAAGTGCCGCGGGTGTCGGCCGCACCAGCATCGTGTGCCAGTGCATGTCGATCAGGCCGGGCATGAGCGTGCGCCCGCCGCCGTTGATGAGCGTGGTATTGGCGCTGCGGTCAGTCGGGATCGCCCCGGGCGAGATGTTCTCGATCGTGTTGCCGCGCACGAGCACGCTTACGGACTCGGAAAGCGCACTGCTCTTGCCATCAAAAACGCGGACATTCTGAAACAGGACTGCGGATTGCGATGGCTGCTGGGGCCCTTGCGCCTGCACGATCCCGGGCGCAAAGACCATCAGTGCTGGCAGCAGCAGACTAAGGGACCTGTGCCAAGACGCCCAACATGCACGAGCAGCTGACTCACGGAACATCGCGGCGCTCCTATTGGACATTGGGCCGCTGCCAGAACCAGAGCGCCGTAAGAACGATCAGAGATCCGACGACTGCCGCGACGACATCGCGCATGGAGACGGCATACCGGTCGAGTTCGGGAAAAAGGCCAAGCAGACGAAAGAGGAGGCAACCCACGAGCCCACCAGCGAGGCCAAGGCCGAGATTGCGGCCGCGCCCGAAGCCGGTTTTGTCCCAGGTGATGATACGCCCGGCCAGGCTTCCACCGATGAGACCGATCACAATCCAGACCAGCACTTGGCCGAAGGATGGCATGTAGACCTGCACTTGGTGGCATCGCCGCGAAAGCCGATCGTGCAAGGTTCCTGCGTGACGCGCCTATCAGGGCAAACCCCAAGGGCACGACAGGAGATTCCGGACGGCAGAAGGATCCGTGAGCCGGACTACAGGCGATGTTCGCTGCTCAAGTGCAACTCGATCCGCACTTTGCCAATCAGGGCTTTCGCCGATGTCTAGGTATTCCGCCGCCGGCGACGCTTAGGACATCGCGGCGATGAACCGACATGGCTCGAACTCGAACGCGACCGGGCGGCACTGCTCCGAGCGCAAGCGGGATCGCCGCCCGATGTCTGGGCGGGGCTTTCCCCCCTGCAACGGGAGGAAGCCGCAGACCCGGCTTCCAACCCGCCGCAACCGCTACTGCGCGTAGAGCTCCTTCGTCTTCTTCTGATCGCGCTCGACGCGCGCCAGCATATCCTTCGCGTCCTCGTATGAAGCCAGCACGCCGACGTTGAGCATCTTCTCGCGCACGGCCTTGTCCGCCAGCGCTTCCTTCAGGGCACTATCCCAGGCGGCGACGATATGCGCGGGCAGACCAGGCGGTCCGGAGATGCCGATCCAGAACAGCGTTTCCACATCGGGCATGCCGAGGTCCTTGGTCGTTGGCACGTCGGCAAGCTGCGGCCAGCGCTCAGGGCCTGCCACGGCCAGAACACGAATCTTGTTGGCGCTGACTGGGGCGGCGATGGAGCTGTAGGTGCCGGTGCCAAGCGTGACATGGCCGCCTGCGGTCATGGTCACCGCCTCCTGCCCGCCCTTGAGGGCGATGGCGCGCGGCCGCTTGATATCGACGCCGAGATGCGCCGCAAAGCGGCGAAACACCATGTCCTGCGCGCCGACGCCGCCGAGCGACGTCCAGGTGAAGGTCTCGGCATCCTTCTTCAGCGCCTCGCCGGCGTCCTTCAGCGTCTTGAAGGGTGAATTGGAGTGCACGATGAACATCATCGGCGTGTAGGAGGTGACCGCGACGAAGGTGCGGTCGGTGACCTTGAAGGGCAGGTTCTTCACCACTGTATCGAGCATCGCGCTCGAGGCGATGTTGTCCACCAGGAACGTCGTGCCGTCAGGTTTGGCGGCCATGACCTCGGTCACGGCGGGCACCGTATTGCCGCCCGGCTTGTTGATGACCTTGACCGGGACGCCCCAGCGCGCCTCTAGCGTCTGCGCGACGACGCGAGCGCTGGAATCCGTCGATGCGCCGGCCACGAACGGCACGATGAGGTCAATGGGCTTGGTCGGATACTTCTCCTGCGCCAGACAGACCGCCGCCGGCAACAAGCACACGCCAATCGCCAGCGCGCGCAGCAAACTACGTCTCATCGCTTCCTCCGTCGTGCGGCCGCCGTCTGGCAGGTCGCATTGCAAATCCGACGAGACCCGGATCAGGTCTCGGTCGCGCTGTCCTTGATCAAGTCCGACACCGTGCGCGAGCGGCGCCTCAAGACGATAGTGAAGCCCAGTACGAGCACGGCCGCAACAATCAGGCTGAAAGCGATGGGCCGTGTGAAGAAGATGGCCGGGCTGCCGGTCAGCGCAATGGACTGGCGCAGCGCCTGCTCGAACATAGGCCCGAGCAGGAAGCCCAGCACCAGCGGCGCCAGCGGCATGGCCAGCCGCCGCATGCCATAGCCGATGATCCCGAACAGGAGGGCGACCCATACGTCGAATATCGTGTTGCGCGGCGCGTAGGCGCCGACCACGCACACGCACAGCACGATGGGGCCCAACACATGATAGGGCACACGGCTGATGCGGGCCCACAGGCCTACCAGCGGCAGGTTGAGGATCAGCAGCGCGGTATTGGCGATCAGCATGGAGCCGATCACCGTCCACACCAGAAGCGCCTGCTGCTGGAACAGCATCGGGCCCGGAGTCAGCCCATTGATCAGCAGCGTGCCGAGCATGATGGCCAGCGCGGGACTGGTCGGAATGCCGAGCGAGAGCAGCGGAATGAAGCCGGCCATGGCGGTGGCGTTGTTGGCGGCCTCGGGCGCCGCCACACCTTCGATCATGCCGGTGCCGAACTTCTCGGGCGTCTTGGAGATCTGTTTCTCGACATCGTAGGAAAGATAGGCGGTCAGCGCCGGCAGCATGCCCGGAAGCAGGCCCAGCACGAAGCCGATCGCCGTGCCGCGCGCGGACGCCGCCAGCCCGCGCCTGAGCATCGCTCCACGCGGGATCATGGAGAGCCACGAGCCGAGCTTGCCCGAGTAGATGCGAGTAATGTTCTGCTCGAGGCTGGTCAGCACCTCGGCGATGCCGAACAATCCGATCAGCACCGGGACGATGTCGAAGCCCTTCATGAGCTGGATCGAGCCGAAGTTCAGGCGCTGTGTCCCCGTCAGCGGATCGGTGCCGATCGAGGCCAGCCACATGCCGAAGATGCCGAGCGCCACGCCGGCGATGAGCGAGGAGCCGGCAAAGCTCACCAGCGCCACCATGGAAAAGAGGATCAGGCCGAAATACTCCGGCGGACCGAAGCGCAACGCGAGATCGGCCACCTTGGGACCGATGAAAGCAATCGCTGCCGTTCCCAGCATGCCGGCCAGGAACGAGCCGATGGCCGCGATCGCCAGGGCTTGGCCGGCCTGACCGTTCTTCGTCATGGCGAAGCCATCCTGGGCCGTAATGACCGAGGACACCTCGCCCGGAATATTCATGAGAATGGCGGTGGTCGAGCCGCCGTACATGGCGCCGTAGTAGATGCCGGCCATGATGATGATGGCGCCTTCCGGCGGCAGATAGAGCGCTACCGGCAGCAGGATGGCCATGGCCGAAGCCGGACCCAGGCCCGGCAGAATGCCGACGATGGTGCCGAGCAGGCACCCGATCATGGCAAAGCCGATGTTGGTCAGCGTGAGGGCGTTCGCCAGACCCGCGAGCAGGCCGATATCCATGCAGTGTCTCTGGTACGATCCAGCCCTGAATTTGGTATTGGCGCGCCCAAGCGCGCTCGGGCAGGAGCAATGATTTTCGCCACGACCCTCGCGCCCTTGCTAGCATAGCGAGGCACAAGTCGCCACGCGCACTTGCGCGCTGGCCAATCAGATGTGGTTCGCGAACGATACCAACCGGGAAAGACGTCATGCTGCTTTATCGCGCGCAGGGAGCGATCCTCGCCCTGCTCGGTGCCGGCTCGGTGCTCGAGGCGTTGCGCATCACGCAGGAGTCGCGCGAGGGCGCCAACTTCGATGCCATCGGCCCTGATCGCTATCTGATGGCGCTCGGCATCTTGATGGCGGTGATCGGCCTCTGGCTGGCGTTGCGTCCGCCGGTGACGGACCAATTCGGATCACTGCCCGAGCAGCCCAAGGTCGGCTCGACGTTCTACCTCACCATGGCCATGCTTGCCGCACTGACGGCCGCGCTGCCCTACATCGGCTTTACCGTTGCCAGCTTCGTGTTCATGGCCGCCATGTTTCACCGGTTCGGCGGCTGGTCGTGGTTGCGCAGCTCAGCCGTGTCGGCCGTGATTGCAGCCATCTTCCACGTCGCGTTCATTCGCGCCGCCGACGTGCCCCTGCCGCACGGGTATCTGCCGTTTTGAGGGTTAGACTGCGCACCATTGCACGATGAGACGCTGGTAGATCTCCACCGCCTCCTCGATGCGGGCGACTTCGCACCACTCGTCGGTCTGGTGCGCCATGGCCGCCTCTCCGGGTCCGAGGATCACGGTCGGCACGCTGCCCAGCGCCGGCGTCAGCGCCGAGGCATCCGTGAAATAGGGCGCCGTCTCCACCACGGGCGCTGCGCCCTGCACCGCCTCGCAGACCGCGAACACGTTCCGCATCCAGGGATGCGACGGCTCGGTCCACACGCTCTCGACATCGACGAGCGCGGTGACCTCGACCTCGGACCCAAGCGCACTGGCAATTTCCTCGCGCACGCGCGCATGCCGCTGTCCCGGTATCGAGCGAATGTCGATGCCGATCTCGGCGCGATCCGGCACCGAGTTCACATTTAGGCCGCCGTGCACCCAGCCGACGTTCAGCGTCGGTGCGCCCATCACCGGATGGCGCGCGACATTGAATCCAAACTCCTCCAGCTTCGACACGGCACGCGCGGCCTTGTAGACGGCGTTGACGCCCTTGTCCGGCATCGAGCCGTGCGCCGTCATGCCGCGCGTCGCCGCCTTGAGCCAGAGCGCGCCCTTGTGTCCCGCCACGGGCCGGTTCGTCGTCGGCTCGGCAACCACCAGCGCGCCAGCCTCACCCGCGATGCCACGACGCGCCAGAGCGAAGGCACCCTCGCTTCCGGTCTCCTCGGCGGCGGTGATATAGAGAATGACTCCGGCGGTGCCCGAGAGCTTCGGCGCCATCGCGACCGCCGCCTCGACGAATGCGGCCACGCCGCCTTTCATGTCAGCGGCGCCGCGGCCCCAGACGCGCCCGCCCTTCACATCACCGGCGAACGGATCGACCGTCCACGGCTGGAGGCCGAGCGGCACCGTGTCCGTATGCCCGGTGAACGCGAGCGGCGGCTTCGCACTCGACCCTCCGATGCGGGCCACGAGATTGGGTCGGCCTTGCGCCAGCGGCACATACTCACAACGAAAGCCGGCGTCCTCCAGGATATGGCCGAGGTGCTCCGCCGCCGCCTGCTCCTGCCCGGGTGGGTTGATGGTGTCGAAGCGGATCAGCTCGCGCGTGAGCTTCAGAGCATTGACGGCCATTCAGTCCTCGCGTCTTCTGCGCATCCAGGCCCCGTATCGGGCGCGGCATCGTGCGGCGTGCGACGCGCAAAGATCAAGCTCCATCCATGCTCCCTATGCTCAAACGGCTCCTGCCGCTGGGATGGCGCCAACCTCTCGAGGGTCGCCGCTACGACAGCGGGCCCTTTGCCGGTCTTGGGCCTGTCACCATAGTCACCGGCGGCTCGGAGGGTATCGGGCTGGCGCTGGCCAGCCGTTTCGCGTCCGTGGGTCACAATCTGCTTCTCATCGCTCGCGGCGAGCCGGGCCTCGCCGAGGCGGCGACGAAAATCCAGGCGCAGCATCGCGTGACCGTCACCACGCTCGCCCTCGACCTCACCTCGACGGACGCGCCGCAGATGATCGACCGCAAGCTGTCGGAGATGGGCTGCTACGCCCACATCCTGGTCAACAATGCCGGCGTCGGCCTATCCGGCCCGTTCCTGGAGCACGTGCGCGGCGATCTCACGGCCATGATGGATCTCAACATGCGCGCGTTGACGCGGCTCATGCACCATGTGCTGCCCGGCATGCGCAGCCGTGGCCGTGGCGGGATACTCAACGTCGCGTCGCTCGGCGCCTATGCGCCAGGACCCTGGCAGGCTGCCTACTATGCCAGCAAGGCGTACGTGCTTTCGCTGTCGGAGGCGGTCGCCTACGAGGTGGAGCCCGATGGCGTCCGAATCACCGTCGTCGCCCCAGGGCCGGTCGAGACCGGTTTTCACCGACGGATGCTGGCTGAAAGCGCGTTTTATCGAAGGTTGCTGCCGCCACTCTGGCCCGAAACCGTGGCCTCTTGGGCCTACTGGGGTTTCAAACTGGGGTTGCGCGTCATCGTGCCCGGTGTGATTAACATGGTGTTGGCCCTAGTCTTGCGAATATTGCCGCACCGGATTGTAATGCCCGTAGTCGGGTGGCTGCTGAGGAGGCGGGAAAAGGATGTTTGAGGCGCGGGGGGCGGGCACCGACGAGGCCCAATCCAGCGAGCCTTCGCGGCGCGACAGCGCCCCGGGCATCGAGGCCAAAAAGCCGGTCCTGGTCGTACTGCATCAAAGCCATTCCAACCCGGGTCATATCGGCCAATGGTTCCAGCGGAACGGTCACGCGCTGGACGTGCGCCGGTGCTGTTTCGACGATCCGCTGCCGGAGACCCTCGAGCGTCACTGCGGCGCCGTCATCTTCGGCGGCCCACAAAGCGCCAATGACTGCGATGCGTTCATTCGCCGCGAGATCGAGTGGGTTGGCGTCGCGCTGAAGGAGAACAAGCCGTTTCTTGGCGTCTGCCTCGGCGCGCAGATGCTGGCGCAGTATCTCGGCGCCAGGGTCGATCATTGTCAGCATGGCAATGTCGAGATCGGCTATCACCCGATCCGCTGGGTCGATGGTGCGAAAGCGCTCGGCGAGGTGCCCGACCACGTCTACCAGTGGCATCGCGAGGGCTTCGACATTCCGCGCGGTGGCCGGCTGCTCGCAGTGTCCGACGGCCCGTTTCCCAACCAGGTCATGAGCTACGGGCGCACGGCCATCGGCATCCAGTTCCACCCGGAGATCACCTACACGCAGGTCAACCGCTGGTCTGGCTCCAATCCCATGCGCCTGTACATGAAAGGCGCACGACCGCGGCACGAGCACCTAGCCGGCCATCTGACCCACGGCCCGCGCGTCCGCTCCTGGCTCGACCAGTTCCTCACCCGTTGGATCAACGCCGAGCTGGCCCTCGTCTGAGTCGCGTCTGCAGGCCAGATGGGTTGCGGCGGGAAACGGCAATCCACCCCGCACGCGTGGCATTAGCCTTGGCTGAGACTAGGTCCCCACACGAGATGTTGGCGGTCGCCGCTTCCCAGCCCCAGCCTACGACGGCAAGCTCGGACTTGGATCACTGAAACCCACACTCGCTCGCGCTTGCTGAGCGACTGTATCCCCGGGGTGACAGGCACACCCCTTGTCTGATTTTATGGCGCCCAACTCGTGCCCCTACGCGCAAGCTCGTTGGACTTGGCGGCACAGGTCGGAACGAATTCTCGATCACAACACTAGAAGCGCACTCGATCCCTCGGGGAGGACGCATGGCCGCCACCAATCTCGCCAAGCTCAACTGCGCCGAGATCGTCATCAAGACCATGCTGGCCAACGGCATGGACACGGTCTACTGCCTGCCCGGTGTGCAGAACGACGACTTCTTCGACGCCCTCGTGCGCACTGGCGGACTGAAGCCCGTACACACGCGCCACGAGCAGGCGACTGCCTACATGGCGCTCGGCGCCGCGCTGGCCAGCGGCAAGCCACAGGCCTACTGCGTGGTGCCTGGTCCCGGTTTCCTCAACACCACAACGCCGCTCGCCACGGCGCAGTCGTTGTGTGCGCCCGTGCTCGCCATCAGCGGCCAGATCTACGAGCAGCAGATCGGCAAGGGCATCGGCTTCCTGCACGAGATCCCCGATCAGCTCGGCATCATGAAGACACTGACCAAGTGGGCGGCGCACATCGACGGCCCAGAGGATGCGGGCCCCAAAATCCGCGAAGCCTTCCGCCAACTCCGCACGGGCGTGCCGAAGCCGGTCGGCATCGAGTGCGGCTGGAACATGTGGCGGCGCAGCGCCGAGGTCGCCTTCGACGACGAACCTGCCGTGCGCGAGACACCGCCGATCGACGAGGACGCGATCGAGGCCGCCGCCAAGCTGCTCGGCAAGGCCAAGAACCCTCTGATCATTGTGGGCGGCGGCGCTCTGGATGCGAGTGCCGAGGTGCAAGCCATCGCCGAGGCGCTGCAAGCTCCCGTTGTCGCCTACCGCACGGGCCTCGGTGTGCTCGACCATCGGCATTATCTCAGCCACCGCCTTCCCACCGGCTACAAGCTGTGGAAGGGCGTCGATGTCGTGCTCGGCATCGGCACTCGCTTGCAACAGCAGCTCGACTGGGGCACCGACGACGATCTGAAGGTCGTGCATCTCGACATCGATCCCAACACCATCGGCCGCATCCGCAAGCCCGACGCCGGCATCGTCGCAGACGCAGCCGAAGGCCTGCGCGCGCTGATCGCGCGGCTCGGCGAGCACAATGCGAAACGCCCCAGCCGCGAGAGCGAGATGCAGGGCCTCAAGGCCGCGCTCGCCGACCAGCTCAGCCCGCTCGCGCCGCAAAAGACCTGGATCGACGCCATCCGCGCCGAGCTGCCCGAGGACGGCATTCTGGTCGAGGAGCTGACGCAGATCAGCTACGCCAGCCGCATCCTCTATCCCGTGTACGGACCGCGTACCTATCTCACCACCGGCTATCAGGGCACGCTCGGCTGGGGCCTGCCGACGGCCCTCGGCGCCAAGGTGGCGATGCCCGATCGCGCCGTGGTGTCGGTGTCGGGCGATGGCGGTTTCATGTTCGGCGTGCAGGAGCTGGCCACCGCCGCCAAGCACAACATCCCCGTCGTATGCCTCGTCTTCACCGACGACGCCTATGGCAACGTGCGCCGCATTCAGCAGGACAACTACGAGGGCCGCGTGGTCGCCAGCGACCTCGCCAATCCGGATTTCGTCAAGCTCGGTGCTAGTTTCGGCCTGCGCGCGGAACGCGCCAAGACTCCCAAGGCGCTGCGCAAAGCCATGTCGGAAGCGTTGAAAGCCAACGAGCCGTCGCTGATCGAGATCCCGGTCGGTGTCTTCCCCGACCCGTGGCGCTATTTCATGCGGCCTCGAGTTCGGGGTCAGCGCTGAGCGAGAAACTCGTGCACAACACTATGAGTCCACGCCGAGCCCGCCTCTCCCATTGTGCCGAAGGCGCGTCTTCGACGCGACGGGAGAGGGAGCTGGGCGGCGCGTTAACAATTGGCCTCTGGAACTAACGGACCACATGTATCCCCTCCTCGCCGGCCTGCGCATCGTCGACATCACCTCCATCATCCTCGGTCCCTTCGCCACGCAAATCCTCGGCGACCTGGGGGCCGAGGTCATCAAGATAGAGCCCATCGACGGCGACATGAACCGGGCGATCCCGCCGCAAGGCGCACCCGGCATCGGCCCTGTCTTCGCCAACAACAACCGCAACAAGCGCTCGCTCGCCATCGATCTCAAGCAGGAAGCCGGCAAGGAGGTATTGCGGCGGCTGATCGCCACCTCCGACGCGCTGGTCCACAACATGCGCCAATCGGCATTGGACCGACTCGGCTTCGGCTGGGACGCCGTACACGCTGTCAATCCACGTCTCGTTTACTGCGCGGCGCTCGGCTACGGCAGCGACGGCCCCTATGCCGGCAAGCCTGCCTACGACGACATCATACAGGCGGCCGGAGGCCTCGCCGGTCTCAATCAGGTGCGCGACGGCGAGCCCGCCTATCATCCGACTGTCACCGCCGACAAGGTCGCCGCGCTCTATGTCGTCTATGCGGTGCTGGCGGCGCTGCTGCATCGCGAGCGCAGCGGCGGCGAGGGCCAGCTCGTCGAGATGCCGATGTTCGAGGCCATGAGCGCCTTCGTGCTCAACGAGCACATGATGGGCGCGGTGTTCGCTGCCGACGGCAAGACCGGCTATCACCGTGCTCTGGCGCGCAACCGAAAGCCCTACCGCACGGCCGACGGCTGGATTGCCGTTCTGCCTTATACCGCGGTGCAATGGAGCCGTGCGTTGACGGCCGTTGGGCGCGAGGAGGTGTGCACTGCACCCTGGTTCAACGACAACGCGCAGCGCAGCATGCGCTCGGATGATCTGTACGGCATTCTCGCAACCTCGCTCAGCAACCGCACATCGAAGGAATGGCTGGAGATTTTCGAGCACGAGGACATTCCCTGCGGACCGATCAACACGCCCGATACGCTTTTGAATGATCCCCACCTCAACGCGGTCGGCTTCTTCAAGCCGAGCTTCGATACGGCCACGCCCGTGCAGCGCACCTTGCGCCAGCCTGTCATCTATCGCGGGCTTGCACCGCACACTGATCGCATGGCGCCGCGTCTCGGCGCTGATACGCTGAGGCTGCTCCTGGAACTGGGCTATGCTCGCGACGT
The DNA here is from genome assembly GCA_963806735.1 of uncultured Alphaproteobacteria bacterium. Lineage (GTDB taxonomy): Bacteria > Pseudomonadota > Alphaproteobacteria > Rhizobiales > Hyphomicrobiaceae > CADEFX01. Next base: position 134,282 of record CAWEBE010000009.1, read on the forward strand.
TGTGCAGCAGCTATGTACGAACGGCGCCATCGCAGGGCCTGACTTGGAACCGTAGAACCCGCGGAAATGTGAACGACTTCAAACTGCTCCGTGTCGTAACCTAGTCTCAATACGCGGGTATTGCGCAGCCCAGCAGTGAGCTGCGGGCCAGCGTACAGCTCTGATGAAGAGAAGGGGATAAAGCTCCATGCCCAAACTCAACGTCAACGGCAAAGCGATCGACGTGAAAGTCGATGACGATACGCCGCTGCTTTGGGTGTTGCGCGAGCAGATCGGCCTCACCGGCACCAAGTACGGCTGCGGGATTGGTCAGTGCGGTGCCTGCGCCGTACACATCAACGGCGAGGTGCAGCGCTCGTGCGCCATGCCTGTCGCCAGCCTGAAGCCGACGGATAAGATCGTCACCATCGAGGGCCTGTCGGCCCGTTCATCGCATCCCATCCAGCGCGCCTGGGCCGCGCTCGACGTGCCGCAATGCGGCTATTGCCAGTCGGGCCAGATCATGGCCGCCGCCGCACTGCTCAAGCAGAAACCCAAGCCTACGGATGCCGACATCAATGACGCCATGACCAACATCTGCCGCTGCGGCACCTACGCGCGCATTCGCGCAGCGATCCATCTTGCAGCCGGCAACAGCAGCGCTGCTGTCGACGGCAAGAAAGCGTAGGGAGGCGCGCTATGTCGAAACCCGTCAGCCTCAGTCGCCGTAAGTTCCTGGTCAGCTCTGCCGCCGCCGGTGGCGGTCTCGCACTCGGACTTCACCTGCCATCTGGCCTGACCGATGCCGTCGCACAGAAGGCAGCCGCCACGCCCGAGGTGAATGCCTGGGTCGTCATCAAGCCGAACGATGCTGTGGTCATTCGCATCGCGCGCTCGGAGATGGGCCAGGGCACGCTGACCGGACTCGCTCAGCTCGTCGTCGAGGAGCTCGAGTGCGACTGGAGCAAGGTCACGACCGAGTATCCCACGCCTGGACAGAATCTCGCGCGCAACCGCGTGTGGGGCGACATGTCGACTGGCGGCAGCCGCGGCATCCGCAGCTCGCACGAGTATGTCCGCAAGGGCGGCGCCGCCGCGCGCACGATGCTGCTGCAAGCGGCCGCCAACCAATGGAAAGTTCCGGTCGCCGACCTCGCCGTCGAGAAGGGCGTCATCACGCACGCCGCCAGCAAGCGCATCACGACCTACGGCAAAGTCGCGGCTGCGGCTGCCAAGCTGCAGGCCCCCGATCCGAAGGAGATCAAGCTCAAGGATCCGAAGGATTGGAAGGTTGCCGGCCAGCCGATGAAACGGCTCGACACCGCCGACAAGCTCAACGGCCGCCAAGTCTACGCCATCGACGTGAAGCTGCCCGGCATGCTCAACGCCGCCATCAAGGATTGTCCCGTCTTCGGCGGCAAGGTCACGAGCTATGACGAGGCCAAAGTTGCCTCGATGTCCGGGGTGCGGCACGTGGTGAAGGTGGGTGACACCGCCGTCGCAGTCGTCGCCGACACCTGGTGGCAGGCGAAGAAAGCGCTCGACGTGCTGCCCATCGTCTGGGACGAGGGGCCCAATGCCTCAGTCTCGAGCGCGGACATTGCCGAGCGCCTGAAGGAGGGCCTCGACGCCACGGAAGCTGCCATTGGCCAGAAGATTGGCGATGCGCCGGGCGCCATTGCCTCTGCCGCCAAGAAGGTCGAGGCGGTCTATGTCTCGCCCTATCTCAATCACGCCCCCATGGAGCCGATGAACGCCACCGCCAAGGTCACCGCGGACAGTTGCGAGGTCTGGGTGCCGACGCAGAACGGCGAGGCGGCGCTGGCGGCAGCGGCCGAGGCCTCGGGCCTGCCTGCTTCCAAGTGCGAGGTCTACAAGCTGCATCTCGGCGGCGGCTTCGGCCGGCGCGGCGCTTTCCAGGACTATGTCAAGCAGGCCGTCCAGATCGCCAAGCAGGTGCAGGGCGTGCCCGTGAAGATGATCTGGTCGCGCGAGGAGGACATGCTGCACGGTTTCTACCGCCCGGTGCAGCAGTGCAAGCTGCAGGCAGGACTGGACGACAAGGGCAATCTTCTCGGCCTGCACATGCGCCTGTCAGGACCCTCCATCATCAATCAGCTGTTCCCCTCACGCATGCAGGGCGGTGTCGACAGGCTCCATTTCCAGGGGCTGCTGGCGGAAGAATTCGGCTACTCGATCCCAAACCTGCTGATCGATCATGCGCATCGCGCGACGCACGTTCCCATCGGCTTCTGGCGCGGCGTCAACCACAACCAGAACGCCATATTCATGGAGTGCTTCATCGACGAGGCGGCGCACGCTGCAGGCAGAGATCCGCTTGAGTTCCGCCGCGCCATGATGAAAAGCCATCCCAAGCAACTCAACGTGCTGAACGCGGTGGCCGAGAAGGCAGGTTGGACGACGCCAGCGCCCGCGGGTGTGTTCCGCGGCATCTGCCAGAACACAGGCTTCGGCAGTCACTGCGCCGCCGTCGCCGAGGTGTCGTTGGCGCGCGGCAAGGTCAAGGTGCACCGCCTCTTCATGGCGGTCGATTGCGGCATCGCCGTCAATCCCGATCAGATCGCGGCGCAGACCGAAGGCTCCGCGGTCTACGGTCTCGGCGCCACATTCTACCAAGAGAACACCGTCAAGAACGGGCGCATCGTGGAGGAGAATTTCGACAGCTTCGAATCCATGCTGCTGGCCGACATGCCGAAGGTCGAAACGGTGCTGGTTCCGTCCGGTGGTTTCTGGGGCGGCATCGGTGAGCCGACGATCGCAGTGGCTTCGCCGGCAGTGCTCAATGCCGTCTTCGCTGCCACGGGCAAGCGCGTGCGCGCACTGCCGATGAAGCACACGAAGCTGACGTGAGACGCAGGTTGGCGGTCGCTACGCTCGTTGCAGCGGCGGTCGCCTCGACGATGGCGGAACATGTGCTGAGCCAAGATCGCGCGGCCGCAGTGGCCGCATACACCGTGGTCGGCGATCAGATTCCCGATCCGCTGTCCGGCAGTCCCGGAGACGCATGGCGCGGCCGCCGCATCCTGGTCGACCGCGAGATCGGCAATTGTCTCGCCTGCCACAAAGTGGCCGAGACGGGCGAGCCGTTTCAGGGCGACCTCGGACCCGATCTCGACAACATCGGGCGGCGGCTCGCCGCCGGCCAGATCCGGTTTCGGCTGGTCGACCTGAGCCGGCTCAATCCGGAGACGCTGATGCCGCCGTATCACCGTGTCGAGGGGCTTACCCGCGTCGCCACCAAATATGCAGACAAGCCGGTGCTCACAGCCCAGGAGATAGAGGACGTCGTCGCCTACCTGACGACGCTTAAGCAATGACTGCAAAGCTGGCCAACACCAGCGATCGAATCAGCCGGCGCGGTGCGATTGCTGGCGCAGCAAGCCTCGCGCTCGCGCCCATGACCGTCGTGCCGGCCAGCGCCACGCCCGAGACCATGGCGGCTGCCATTTCCGACGCCGTGGGTGACCGCAAGATCACGCCCGGCCGCGTGCGGATCGAAGCGCCGCGGCTCGCCGAGAACGGCAACTCGGTGCAGATCATCGTCAGCGTCGACGGCCCGATGACGGCCGCCGATCACGTCAAGACCATCACCATCTTCTCCGAGCAGAACCCGATTCCCACGGTCATCCGCTTTCGTCTCGGCCCGCGTGCCGGCCGCGCCAAGGTGGCGACCAGCATTCGCCTCGCCGCCACGCAGCGGGTGCTCGCCGTCGCCGCCATGAGCGACGGCTCGCACTGGTCCGGCGAGGCCCAGGTCATCGTGACGCTCGCCGCATGCCTCGACGGCAGCTAAGGGAATGGACTCATGCCCACCGCACGCATCGTCCTGCCACGCGAGGTCAAGAAGGGCGAGATCTTCGAGATCAAGACGCTGATCACGCACGACATGGAGACCGGGCACCGCCGCGATGGCGCCGGCAAT
>CAWEBE010000010.1:0-262559 GCA_963806735.1 uncultured Alphaproteobacteria bacterium
GCGCCCGTGGGAATGCACGTTGCACCCCCCAGGCTTGTCTCTTTTGATTTGGTTTTCATGCGGTTGATCTCGATTGTTGCTCCCGCAACTCGCGTGAGATGCGCCTGCGGGCTCGCCAGCGTGGATCTCGACTATCTTCCCTGTTCGGCCGAGGCCGTCCGCGATGCCGTCGATGCGGAGGGCAAGAGAGGCGATTTGCTGAACGGGCATCGACTGTCTCCTTGAACTTCAGTGCGCGGTCGGTGGATCTTCCGAGCAATGCTTGCGCTTCCACGCGTCTGGCGTCATTTCCGGCTGGTCTGAGATGATGTGGCGCACGGTCTCGCCGGAGTGCTCCACTGCTGACAGGCGGGCATGCACGTAGGGCGCGGCTGCGATCGCCATGGTATCGCGTCGCTTGGCATCGTTGCTGGTGCGCATGACGCGCAGCATGTAATCGAGTGGGGCCTCGCCCGATGCTGCCGCCTGCTCTGCCACATGCCTTGCAAAGCGCTCGCGCTCGATGGTCGCTTTGTTCTTGGTGCCCTTCTGCCTGCCGCCGCGGCGTTCGCCGGGCCTTGCTCCCCGTGGCATCACTAAGCCTTTGCTAATGTAGTGAACATAGCAGTGATCAGAGGGATAGGGCGATAAGCTGCGATTTTCCGAGCATCCGAGTGTTGCAACTATGTATCTTTGCACGCTTTTTTGTACCGATGCAGGTAGTGACGCCGAGCGCTATGCTGGGAACTGAAGCGTCATACCGCTACTACAGCGTCGCCATTCCCACCGCTGATGCAGCCGTTTCCTCGTGCAATTTGCCGGCCTGCGTCCCCTTGATTGGACAGATAGCCACGGCTCGCAAAAAATGGCGAAACAGACGAACACCAAACGCTAGCGTTTCTGCTTCGCGCGATATTCCTCTACGGCGCGCTTCACGTCGTATATCCCCTTGCGGACAAATATCCAGTCGATCCATCCCACGCGCACGAGCCAGCCGCCAAAGGCAATAATGCCTAGTCCGGTCCATACCGGACCGATTGCAATCATTGTGTTGAGAAGCACCACAACCCACCCGTGACGGCCAGCGTTCCCCCAGCGATGGTGGCGGTGCACTTGGTCACTTGCGGGCCTTCTTTGCCACCTTCTGGCGGCGTTTCACCATATCCTCATGCGTCTCTGGCGGCGTCTCAAGCACCTTCGTGAGCGCCTTGTTCATGCGCTCCATGGTGTCGTCTCCGCCCTGTTGGCGCTCATCGCTCTCCACGGATTTTGCCATGCCTAAGACGCTCTCACAGGTGAAGCACTCGGGAAACCTTTTCATCGGCAACAACACGGATCATCCATCAGATCATAGACCAAAGCTCGCATTGCTGGCGATGAAGGTGATTTCCGCGTGGTCGATAATGGAAGCACTCGGGAAACCTTTTCATCGGCAACAACACGGATCATCCATCAGATCATAGACCAAAGCTCGCATTGCTGGCGATGAAGGTGATTTCCGCGTGGTCGATAATGGAATCATTCCTCAGTGGCTTGTTCGTTAAAATGCTGGGCTCAAACCCGGCTCCAGCCGTGGCAATGTTCAACGCTCTGACGAGTACAGCTTCACAAAACGCCGCACTCCGCGCTCTAGCCCAAGTCTCTCTATCGAAGAGGGACATGGAGCTGTTTGAGGCGCTTTTGATCCTATTCGCAGAAGCCGCCAAGGATAGAAACAAGGTGGCGCATTGGGTTTGGGGACACGGATCATCTCTTCCCGACGCTATCCTTAAAGCGGTCCAAAAGTACAGCGACGACCGCTTCGACCAGCTCACTCTCAGAAAGACTGAGAACCCGATCTCCTGTCGGCTGGGAGGCACCCATCAGCGCCTCCATGAGGCTATAACCGCGCACTCACGAGCGGGGGGATTGGAGCAAGGCGCGCTGGCGCTTGCGGATAGCCGCCGAGACCGGGGCTTCAGTTGGTGAAGTTATCGCCCGTGTGACGGTGCTTAGGCGCGCGCAGTAGGCGCCATTGTACTTGCAGCCAAGCAAAGACATATTGGAGCGCGCTTACTGCAAGAAAAAAGCAGCAATAAATAGAGAATGGTGAGAGTGATCGCTTGCGATTCGTTGGCGCGCTCAAAACTAAGGGGGAAACGACCGCTAGGCCCGCCTGAAATTGTCGCTGAAGCGCCGAAAAGATCCACGCCGCCCTGCAGCATTGAAAATGGGCGCGGCTCAAGCACAGATAACTGGACAGACGGATAACTGGACAGAGCACGGATAACTGGTGGCTCCCCGCAATTGGCGTACCCACAAAAAACCTGATACGCCCTCAGGTTTCGCATCCAGCCATTGTAGTGCTCACCCTGGGAACAACGCTCACCGGGGCATTGTTGGCTTGGCAGGTGCTGGGGGCGGCGGCTATCTGAACTTCACGCCTTAGTCCATCCGAGTGTATCGAACTCGTATTTCTTCAGGCTGTAGCCGTGCATTACTAAGAGATTGTCCGCCGCATCGCGATCGTCTTGCGAAAGATGCCTGTGCTCGAACATGACGACCTGGGGGCGTAGCGAAGCGAAATCGAAGTGCCGCAAGACCTGGTAATCATACCCCTCGGTATCGATCTGCAGCACATCAACCGTACGCCGCCAATGCAGGCGCAAGATCACGTCGAGTGGCGCGCATGGGATATCGACGGATGAGATGTGCGGTTCAACATCTGGTGGGTTAGGTCCTAAGTATTGGACGTGTTTGATGATGTGCGCCTTGTCCAAACTACCGATCTCGCTGAACCAGTCTGGCAACCCGATCTTACGCCTATCCGCTTCGCTCACCCGGTAGAACGGAACCGTGCCGATCTCGTGGGATATGGCCGCGTTGACCGCCTTGAATTGCCAGTGGCTCCGATAATTCTGATCGAGGCGAGCGTAGTTTTCTGGATCAGCTTCGATCATGAAGCCATGCCATCCGCGTTTCATCGCAAACTTCCGCAGCGGGTCATTCGTTCTGTAGTGCGCTCCAACCTGCACGAAATGCGAGCCGTCCACTTGCCTGATCCAGTCCATCGGGGACGGGTCACGCCTCTTGAAGAGAGAGACCTTGCCAGTCAGAGCCGATGGCATCGCTGACTTCGGTATCCCCAATCTTTTGGCGGCTAGTCTAAGCATGAGCCGACCTCTCTAGGGAGTGAAATGGCATCGAATCTTAGAATGGGCGTCTCCGGTGCGCCGATCTCGGCGCAGATCATCGCCGCAGGGTCATTCATCGACATTGATATTACCGGCGCCTCAGCGATTACGGAAGTCCAGACACTCTATCGTCCACGGCAACCCTGGCCCTGTTTGGTGCGGCGTCGATAACAGAGGCGGCCGATACGCTTGCCGCGCTGGTGAGCGTGCCAATTCGGGCTATGGCCGCGATAACTGAGCAGGCGGATACGGCAACTGCCGCATCGGTTCGATCACTGCGCAAGGTGCTACGGGTGCTCCCTCGCGGGGGAATCGCTTCGCCTGCGAAATGTCTGAAAGTGGCACGAACTTACCGTTCGCGTGGCCCACTAGGTTCGTCAGCTCTTGCAGGTAAAGCTGCCCTGGTCATGCCGCTTCGCAGCGAACTCGTCGATCCCGCTAGCCAGGTGCTGCTCCCTGCGTGTTGACGTAGACGGCATAGACCGACTGGCTCGCCGCCATGAAAAGCCGGTTGCGCTTGGGGCCGCCGAAACAGACGTTGCCGCAGATCTCCGGCAGACGAATGCGACCGATGAGCTTGCCCTCAGGATTGAAGACGATGACGCCGCTGTAGCCGACTGCGCGACCCGCATTGCTCGCCGACCAGAGGTTACCGTCAACGTCGCAACGCAAACCGTCGGGCCCGCATTTGACGCCGTCGACCATACAATCGCTGAACAGCTTGCGGTTAGAGAGCTTGTTATCGGATCCTACGTCGAAGACGTAGATCTCCCCCTTGCCACCGGGGCCGGCATCGCCGGGCCCCTTGCCGGTGCTCACGACGTAGAGCTTCTTGTGGTCGTGCGAAAAGCACAGACCGTTGGGGTCAGGCACCTGATCCTCGGTGACCACCAGATCGATGCGTCCGCTCGGATCGATGCGATAGCAATTGGTCGGTAACTCGCGCTTGGCGGAGCCGATCTCGGCGGACTGGCCAACGCGGTTCTTCAGTCGGCCGGCGGCGTTGCTCGGACCTCCCGCAGCGTCGGGGGCGCCCTCATACAGCTGGCCGCCGTAGGGCGGGTCGGTGAACCAGTAGCTGCCGTCGGGATGAGGCACGACGTCGTTGGGCGAATTCAATCGCTTGCCCTGGTAGGCGTCGGCCAGAACCGTGACCGAGCCGTCAAGCTCGTAGCGCGCGACACGGCGGGTGAGATGCTCGCAGGAGAGCTGCCGCCCCTGGAAGTCGAAGGTGTTGCCGTTGGAGTTGTTCGACGGCAAACGGAACACGCTGACGTGCCCGTCGTCCTCGAGCCAGCGCAACTGTCGATTGTTCGGAATGTCACTCCAGACCAGATAACGGCCCTGCGCGTTCCAGGCCGGGCCCTCCGACCAGAGCGCCCCGGTCCAGAGCCGTTGGATGGCACTGTTGGGTTGGGCGTATTGATTGAAGACCGGATCGACGGCCAAAACATCGGGATCGGTGAAGTAGGTGGTCGGAGCGCCGCCCGGCCCGAAGTCGCGCGGCGGACTGGTGATGGTGCTGAGCGGAGAGGCCGGTCCTGTCTGCGCTTGCGCCATGGCGCCATGTGCCAGAAACATGGTGCCGATACCGGCACCGATCCCCTTTACGAGACCGCGCCGCGACATGCTGTGCGCGCCCTGGTGCGTCATTGGAACCTCCCTCAGGATATTGTCATTGTTGAAATGTTGAGGACAGTAATTACGAACCTGGATTCTGGCTGAAATACGCGCGCGACCGCTCCGCTTTCTGCGCACTGCCGGCAAACGATCCAGTACCGCGCGACGGCATGAGACGCGGAATGAAGCTAAGGCCTGGCGCGGCAGGCGCATCGCGTTGTGCAGAGAGGTCGCGACCCTGCATTGCTTCACGCGGTCCTTGTTGGCCTGACTCCATGTAGGTGATCTAACCTTCACCCATCCACGCTGGAAGCCGGAGCCATAGGGGGCGGCTACTTCACCGAGCCTTCGCATTCTACTGCGATCATTCACTCTGGGGCGACTGCATCTCTTGCCCGCGAGCGGAGCTTCAGCCGATGAGGTTCGAATGACCAATGATCAGCTTCTGCGTATGATGCAGTGCCTCGGACCACTATACGCGCGTCGACTGATGATGATTGATCCTCGCGGTGTGCCACAGCCGGCGCACTAGCTCTTGGATGGGGGCTTTATGGATCGCTTCGTTGTGCGGGTACTTTTTCTGTGCGTTGTCACCGCAAGCTCACCGCTTTTCGCAGGGGAAACCAAACGGTTGTTCGACGGCAAAACTCTGACGGGGTGGGAAGGCGACATCAAGTACACTTGGCGCGTGGAGAAGGGTGCTATCGTCGGCGGCTCACTCAACAAGGTCGTACCTCGCAATGAGTTTCTTTGCACAACTCGGCACTACGGTGACTTCGAGCTGAAAGTGACGTTCAAACTTTTGGGCGACCGTGAGCAACGCAACGCAGGTGTGCAGTTCCGAACCAAACGCATCCCTAATCATCACGAAGTATCTGGCTATCAGGCAGATATCGGGCAGCATTACTGGGGTGCGCTTTACGACGAATCGCGGCGCGACCGTATCCTCGCTGGTCCGGATCCAATGGACATCGAGAGCTTGGTGAAGCAGGGGGACTGGAACACTTACGTTGTCCGCAGCGAGGGGCCGCGCATTCGCCTTTGGTTGAATGGTGTGCAGACCGTGGACTACACGGAAGAGGATTCCACCATCGAACGCACAGGGATCATCGGCCTTCAGATCCACGGTGGCGCGAAAGCCAAAATCCACTACAAGGACATCACCATAGAGGAACTAGTCAAGTCAGATTAGAATCGCGACGAATGAAACCCGCGGGATCATGGCGTCCGTGGTGAGCAGTGAACGGGATCAATTAGCGCGCAAGCTCGTTGGTCGCCATTTCAGCGTCAAGTGCCCAACGCTGCAAGTGCCCACGTGACCGCTCAACCAATGATGAAGGCGCCATTGTTGATAAAGAGGAGGACCGCAAAGACCAGAAGCAAGGCTCCCTTCGCCTTGAAGCGCGAGGCGCTGAACGGGATGGCGAGCAGAAGCATGTGAGCCAGTGTCGCACTGGAGCTAAAAAGGAAGCATTCCTTGGAATTGAAGAAGAAGAAGAACGTGCTACGGAGTAGTGCATAAGCCAGGAAGGCCAACAGGAGGCTGGCGCAGTTGTTCGCACTCACGCCGCGATATTGCGGCAGCACACTCGCAAACAGCATGACGCCAAACAAAGTGACCAAGCCGATTGATATCGGGGACGAAAAATAGTTCGCCAACACGGGCTCGAAGTTGCCTCCGAAGTTGATCGAAAGGTTCACCCAATGGTCGGCATGACGTTCCGGCGCAGCGATGTTGAAGAACAGCCATTGAATCGCGAACTTATATAGGCTTTTCGCACTGATCTCGTTCTGGGACGCATACCAGATAAACATGCTGAAGTGATTTGCCCCCTCCGGATGGCTTCCTGCGGCCGTGGTCCACCCGCGCATCACGCCTTCAAGGATGACCAAGGCGAGTGGGCCCGCGACCCCATGCACCGCAATCCACCAGCCGTGGCGCAAATCCCAACCCCGCTGCATCAGCGTGTCGACCACGGGAATGATGATCAGAAAGCCGGCAGCTATCTCATTCAGGCAAGCGAGGAGCAGAATTGTTGTTAGGAGTGCCGCTGCGCCCGTCGTCCACCTAGTCCGAAGGGACAAATAGGTTGCGATATAGAGCGCGGATAGCGCGGCGGTAATGATTTTCGACTCCTCAATGCTGGAGAAGTACCAGACACCGAGGGAGCTGCCGTAGATGGCTCCCCAAGCCGGTACGTGGCGGCGCGGAACAACTGCTGCGAAGGCAGATATCGCTGCCCATACGCCAATCGCGCCGACAGCGGCGAACATGGCCTTCAATAGATGTTGTGGAGCAACCCATCCGGTGAGTGGGCTAAGGACCTTCATCCAGGCCGCTGCCATAACTACCGTCAGCGGGTGGAAACGAAAGATCCGGGCAAGCTGTGAATCGGGCACAATCCGATCGAAGATATTTTCTTGGGCCAGCTCTGCATACAACCAAGCATCGACATGAAAATGTTGCGTGCCGTCACGGGCCACGAGAAAAAACGATGAAAGCCAGTAAAGGCCAAACGCACCTAACGGCACTAGGGCAAGAGCAAGACGGTTTCCCGACTGCTCCAGCATGAGGGTTTGCGCATGACCGTCCGGGCGGAGAGCCGGGCTCGAAGGCATCCTCACCTCTTCCTGGTCTCCCCCCTGCCGGTGAGTAGTCTGAAGTCACATGCTCATCGTAGCCCAAGCTTACGCCGTATGTGCCCGCGCTGCTCGTCGTGACGTCCCCGCACCTCCTAAAATTCTACCAAGTTAGTGTCACGTTACCGGGTCCCGACTGGCCAATACCCTTGTCACTCTGAGCGGCCATCGAGATCAACGACCTCGAAATTCAACACGAGACTTTCAGTCCGTTCACCAAAGCCGTGCGGTCGCCCGGAAGTGCGATGACCGTCATGCAATCAGGGAAAGAAATCGTCGCTCATGACATAGGCAACGAGTGCGATGATTTCATCCGGCTTGTAGACGTCCCGCCAGGGTGGCATTCCACGGAACCCATTGTGGGTGCGATCCCAGACAAACTCTGGCTTGTACTGTCGCGGGTGCAGTTTGGGAGCCTTGCCGGGATAGGCCTTGGCGCCGTGGCAATGCGTGCATTGCTCCTGCCACAACTTCTCTCCCAGGGCTATCACCTTGCTGTCCTTGAGCGTTTCAGCTGGCAACGATGGCGGAGGGTCCCGGGGAGGCTCTCGTTCGTCTTTCGTCTGCGCCATCGCATTGGTTGCGAGCATGGATATCGCACTGGCGAATACGATAACGTGAAGGCTATTGCCATGCATGGCTAACAGTTCTCGAAAAATCCAAAGAACTGGACGCGGAAGAAGCGGCCGGATGAGCCGCTTCTTCGCATTGCAGGTCGTTCCGCAGCGCAGCTCGTCAGTTGGCCGGCACGATTTTGTAGATCTTGTCGTGGCCGCCCACTGGGCCGGTTGTAATGCTTGTCAACGCATAGACCTCGCCCTTGTCATCCTGGGCGAAGGCCAGAATGTAGGGCAGCGTCTGCATGCCATCGACCGCGGCGACCTCCATGGTCCACTTGCCGTCCGCGCCCTTGGTGCCAAAGAAAATCTGCCCGTCCATGGTAGCAAACGATTTCGACCAGTCGCCGAAGATATATTTGCCTTGCCATGCTTGATGCGGGCCCCGATAGACGTGTCCACCAGTTACGGAGATGCCTTTGCAATCCGTCTTCACCGCCGTGCAGTTGTTGTAGACAATGATCGGCGGTGTCAGGCCGGCCTGATCGCACGTGGCGGGGTGATTATCCGGCTTCGCGAAGTCGAAGCACTTGTCCGCCTCCATGCGGCGCCAACCGAGGTTAGCGCCTCGACTGATGATGCTGATCTCCTCGAAGGAGTTCTGCTGCACATCTCCGCAATAGAGCGCCCTGTCGCCACCCGTGTCGAATGTACACCGCCAGGGATTGCGCAGTCCCAGCGCCCAAATTTGCGGCAAGGCTTCGCTCTGGCCGACGAACGGATTGTCGGCCGGAATGAGATCCGGCTTGTTCAGGTCGAGCCGCAACATCTTCCCGTGGAGCGATCTCATGTCTTGCCCGTTGCCAATCGCCACATTGTGGCCGATGCCCCAGTCGTTGGCATACCCTCCATCACCGGTGGATATATAGAGCATTCCGTCCGGTCCGAACTCGATCCAGTGACCGTTGTGATTGAACTGCGGTTGGTCGAGTTGGGAGATAACTCGCTCGTTTGTTGGATCGGCCTTATTGGGATCAGTTTTGGAGACTTGGAACTCGGATACAACGTTGGTGTGGGACCACCAGAGACGACGTTCGAGCTCGCTGCTGCGAAGCGGTGCCGAATAGGCAAGGTAGAACTTGCCGTTTTCTCTGTAATTCGGGTGGAACGCCAAGCCGAGCAACCCACGCTCATCGAAGAAGTGGTGCTGCGTCACCATCTTCGGGCCGATGTTGATGAATGGATCGGGGAGCAAGCGGCCCCTGTTGTCAACGATCCGCACCTGGCCGTGCTGTTCGATAATTGCCAAGCGTCCCGTGCCATCTGGGATCGACACCATGGCCAGTGGGTGGATAAGCCCGCCGGCAACTTCCTGAAGTTTGATTTTGACTTGAGCGAAGGCTGGTGCCGCCATTGCTAGTATCGCGGCTACGGCAATGCCGGTGAACCTAAGGCGCATTTGGTCGTCCTCCCATGCTCGTACTGAGCGATTTGGCTTGCATCTAGGCAAGCGCACTCGCAGGCAACTTGGACCTTGCGGTGTCGTTGTGCTCGAGGCCAACGCAAGCCTCCGAGGAGCTACCAGCTACACCATATTTGGGGCGATTTTCAGGTGCCGCTGACCCAGCGTTGCAGCGTAAGAGTCAAGAGAAAGCACAATCCTGCTACCATTGCGGCGCCTACAGCGCCGGCTGCGGAAAGGAACAGTGCGTCCACCAGCGAGATGCCAGCAATAAGACTGACGACTGCGCGCGGAACATCCCCTTTGGCGCGGCGCCTTAGGAAGTAAAGCGCCACCAGGGTCCAGATGACAAGAACGGCGAGCGCTATTGCCGCCAGTACGCCGCTCTGCAAAACGATAGCTAGGCCGTAGAAGATTGGCGCGCCAAGAAAAAGCAGGGGCCACAGGCTGTCGAGCCGATCGAGTGCCTCTTGCTTGGCGGCATATGTCAGGCCAATGAGGTAGCAAAGACTGACGAACGCAGCGACGAACAGCATGGGTGACGGAGCCATCGCCGCCGCATAGCCAGCGGTCAGGTAGGCAAGAAAACGGCACAACCCCATGAACAGCGGGCTCAAAGCATTACCCTTGTGATGCCAATCGTAGAACAGAATGGCGCCTGCAAGAGCCAGCGCTGCCGTCATCGGTCGCACACTCGTCTCTGACACCGTTGCGCTTCCCCAGAGCATGAACGCGAGGCCGGCGAGCATCAGACCGAACCCAACCCCAAACACGGTGTTCACCGACACGGCGCCGGCAGGGATCGGTCGATCCGGTCGTTCTACTGCGTCGATATCACTGTCGAAGGCGTCGTTGAGATACATGCCAGACACATAGAGCAGCGAAAGGCCAATCACGACCAGCAGTGTCGTTTGCGTCCAAATCTGGCCGCCCGCGAGGGCCGTCCCGGCGAGTGCGTTGGTCCATACTGTTGGAAGGTTGGACACGCGTCCCAAACGAAGGGCAGTCGCCAGCGTCATGCCGTGAGTATGTCCCTAACCCAGCCGAGCTCGCGCGCAACCGCAGTCGAGGCATCAACCCGGCGCAGCTCCTCCGGCAGCACGTCGAAGGTATATGTTTCGACCTCGAGATGATCGCTGATCGGGGCCCGCTGGTGCAGCGCCAGGATCTCGCGTAGGAAATCCTGCGTAGTGTCGAGCTCAGGGAGCGCAGACATGAAGATCGGCACGTGGCAATGCACACGCCACTCGTTTCCGAGCGCCTGATCGAAGTTCGCAAAGGCCGGCGCCAGGTCGAGGAAGCGGACGAGGCTACCGTCCAGCTTGCGCTCGACAACTTGATGCAGATAGACGCCATCATCGAAGCGCCGCAGCTGCTCGATGGTTCGCGCGTCCACACGCGGGACCTTTAGCGCCGCCGAGAGCTGCAGCTTGAAGATGGCAATGCCGGCGCGTGCCAGACGCGCCAAGCTTTCCGAAGGGTTCTCGAACTCGACGGCAGCATGGCAGACATCGTAGCAAATGCCGAGATGACGCCTGAGGGTCCGCTCCGCGGCGGCGGCATCGAGCCTCGTCAGATCAGCGAACCGGCGAACCGCTGGTGACGAGAAGAGCCTCTCCTCGAAGAACCGCGCCGCCTCTTCGATGGTTTCGAGGTAGCACATGGGCTCGGGCTCCAGTGCCAGCGTGATTGTGCGCCCCGACCTTTCGGCCAGCCGCGCGAGGTGGGCAGCATGCTGCAGCAGATTTTCGGCTATCCGCTCGATCGCGCCAGGCTCTCCGCCGATCGGTCGAAACGTGGCCGGCACCGTGCTGACGCTGCCGGTGAGACCGGCATCCGGTTGCAACAACTCGGCGAGCAAATTAGCCAGGCGGTTGCTATAGGTTACGCGTTCGGCAAAGCGCCAATCCGGTTGATAGACGTCCTCCTTGACCCGCGTCCCGTGAAACGGTCCGTAGGGAAAGCCGTTGATGGTGAAGACGTACAACCGTTCGCGGGCGAGAAAATCCTTGAATGCCTCGAACTCCGAGGCATTCGCAAGGGTCTCAGAAGCGATTGCGGAGAGGCGGAGGCCAACGCCCATGGCTTCGTTGGGGACGAACAGGCGTTTCACCTCTGGGAGATGCCGCTTGAGCCCGGCGAGCGTGTCGGCCCAGGTCTCACCGCGGTGGATGTTGGTGCAGTAGGTGAGGTGCGGTCCGCTCTTGGTCCTCATAGCGCGCTCTGCCGTGCTTTGAGCCATGTGATGGCCCCGAGGATGCGCTCCTCGTCCATCTCGTGCACCTCTACGCCCTGCCCGATGTTCTCCAGCAGCGTGATCGTAAGCTCCCCGCCCAGATGTTCGCGGAACTCCCTGATCCCCTGCAAAAGAGGATTGCAGCCGTCGGACGAACGTGCATCGACGACCGGATGCCACAACCGGAAGCCCAATAGCTCGAGCAGGGCCGCAACCCTGTCTTCAGTCCCAGGGCGCAGCAGGCCGGCCAGCACAGAATAACGCGTATCGAGAGCGATGCCGATGGCAACTGCCTCACCGTGGCGTACGTGGTTGCGGGTGAGCGATTCGATCTTGTGGGCTGCCCAATGGCCGAAATCGAGCGGGCGCGCGCTCCCGGACTCGAACGGGTCCCCACCGTATCCGATCTGGTGCATATGAAGCTCGGCGCAGCGGCGGATCATGTACGCCATCGTGGAGGCATCGAACAGCGATAGCCCGTCGATGTTGCGCTCTAGCCAGCGGAAGAAATCGGCATCACGAATGAGGGCCACCTTCACCGCTTCGGCCATGCCCGCGATCTTCTCGCGCGGCGGCAAATCGGCGATGAAGGTCAGGTCGTTGAGGACGGCGAAAGGCGGAGCAAACGTGCCGACGAAATTCTTCGATCCCTTCAGATTGACGCTGTTCTTCACGCCGACGCCGGAATCGTTCTGCGCCAGCACCGTCGTCGGGATGCGGATCAGTCGGATACCGCGATGGCTGGTCGCGGCCACGAGACCGACCGCATCCAGAACCGCCCCGCCGCCTATGGCGATCACGAACGAATGGCGGTCGATGCGGTGTTGCTGGATCAGCCCTTGCATCCATTCCACGTGGAAAAGCTCGTTCTTGATCTTCTCGCCGCCCGCCACCTTGAGCGGGGGAGAAACCAGCTCGATCGCCGCATTGTGCGTGCTGGCGTAGGCTTCGATTTCGCCGATCAGAGCAGGGCGAGCATCGCACACGCCGTCATCGACGAAGACGATGCAGCGGTGCCGTCGCTCCCGCTCGAGCCGCGCAATCGTGTCCCGCAGCACCGGATTGTCGAGTGCGAAAAGATGTTTCGTAAAGTGGACTGGGTACTCGTAAGCGACCGCAAAGCGCTGGAGATATACCGATGCGCTCGGCGACATCTCGGAGACAGACGGTTTGGCAACCTCACCCATGCGCTCCCCGGCAGTCTTGTTCGTCGGCTTCTACGGCCGTGCCTGCGACAGGCAGATTGTGCTGCCGCTCCAGGTCAAGTCAAGGTGTGCGGCGTTCAGCCGGTCCTCCAAGATATTGCCCACATGTCGTGCTCGTGCTTTGTGGACATTGCCACGGCGGCGCGCTCAGCGGAACAGCAGGATGCATAAGACGCTCGTGCTCTTGATCGTCGGACTGACTGAGCGTCTTCTTGGCAAAAATACGCCCAACCTCTCCGCATTGGTGAAACGAGGTGGCGTGCGTCCGCTGAGGACCGTGGTTCCGGCTGTCACCTGCACCGTGCAGTCCACTCTGCTGACCGGCTTGTTGCCGCGCGACCATGGCGCCGTGGCCAATGGCTGGTACTTTCGCGAGCAAGCGGAGGTATGGCTGTGGCGGCAGTCGAACCGCCTGGTCGCTGGGGAAAAAATCTGGGAAAAGGGCAAAAAGCTCGACGCGGCATTCACCTGCGCCAACATGTTCTGGTGGTACAATATGTACTCCACCGTCGACATCAGCGCCACGCCGCGGCCCATGTATCCCGCCGACGGCCGCAAGCTGCCGGACCATTACGCTGAGCCGCCCGAGCTGCGGGACGAACTCAATAGCATGCTGGGAACCTTCCCCCTGTTCACGTTCTGGGGTCCTATGACCTCGATCGAGGCCAGTCGCTGGATCGCGAGAGCAACGCAGCACGTTCGCCGCACGCGGCAACCCACCCTGACGCTGTGCTATCTGCCCCATCTCGACTACGGCCTCCAGAAGTGGGGACCCGATCCGGACGATCCGCGCCTGGCGCAGGATCTGCATGACATCGACGCCGTCGCCGGCGAGCTGATCGAAGAAGCAGAGAGGAACGGCGATCACATCGTCGTCATATCGGAATACGGCATCGTGCCGGTACGCGAAGCGGTACACATAAACCGCGCCCTCCGGCAGGCAGGTTTGGTCCGCGTGCGCAATGAGATGGACCGGGAGCTGCTCGATGTCGGCGCCTCGAAAGCGTTCGCCCTGGCCGATCACCAGATTGCACACGTGTACCTGGAGCACGGCGCCGACAGCCGCACGATAAGGGGATTGCTGGAGAGCCTCGACGGTATAGCGCACGTCCTCGACGAGGAAGGCAAGAGAGCCATGGGACTGGACCATCCCCGTTCCGGCGATCTCGTTGCGCTGTCCGCACGCGACCGCTGGTTCAGCTACTATTGGTGGTTAGACGATGCAAAAGCGCCGGACTTCGCCCGGACCGTCGATATCCACCGTAAGCCCGGCTACGACCCGATGGAGTTGTTCTTGGACCCGGCCATTTCTCTGCCGAAGCTCAAGGTGGCGCGCCGCCTTCTCGCCAGAAAGCTCGGTTTTCGTAACCTGCTCGACGTCACGCCAATCAACGGCACTACGCTGGTGAAGGGCTCGCATGGTCTTGTTACTGAGCGGGCGCAAGATGGACCCTTGGTCATTTCGAGCGCACCGGATCTTTTTCCGGAAGGTTCATTGGATGCGACAGCGTTCAAAGATTTGATTCTGGCCCACGTATTTGCGCCGCAGTCGGCGCCGTCTTGCGGTGTGCAAGTTAGCGAGTGATAGTGCAGCAATCGTTGCCGACAGTTGGATCAGTGGGAGCGGACCCATGCGCGTCGTCCACGTTGTCCTGTCTGCGATACTCGTTTTCTTTGCCGCGCTCCAATACAATGATCCCGATTGGTACTACTGGGGACTGGTGTATTTGCTCGCAGCGGCATGGTCATTTGCCGCCGCTCGCGCGCCGGAGCGTCTTGGCGCATGGCCGCTAGTTCGCATCGGGGGGCTGATCTGCGTCATGCTCTTCTTGGCCGGATTTGTCTCGCTAGCAAGCAATATCGGACCTGGCTGGATCCACAACGAAGAGGCACGCGAAGCGCTTGGTTATCTGATCTGTGCAGGCACAACGGCTCTCGCCGTCTTCGATGCACAGAGGCAAACCTGGAGCGTGACCGAGCGAGGCCGCCCATGAGATTGAGCGACGAGGAAGATCAGGTAATCCTCGTCGACGCCAGCGATCGTGCGATCGGCGCGGCGCCGAAGCTCGCCGCACACCGGAAAGGCCTTCTGCATCGCGCCATCTCCGTGCAACTGCGGGACCAGAGTGGGCGACTTCTCCTCCAGAAGCGTCATATCGGAAAATATCACTCAGGAGGTTTATGGAGCAACACCTGCTGCAGTCATCCGCGGCCCGGCGAAAATACCGCGGCCGCTGCACAACGTCGGTTGCTGGAGGAGATGGGCATCACCTGCCCACTCACTCGTCTTTTCACGACCAGCTATCGCGCCGTGCTCGACAAGGGGATGACCGAGAATGAGATGGTGCACTGCTTCGGCGGTTTTTACGTAGGCGAAGTGCGGCCGGACCCCAGCCAGGCGGAGGATTACTCCTGGACGCACATCGACAAGCTTCGCCGGGAAGTGGACGAGCATCCCGAGCGGTACTCGGCCTGGTTTTGCATTTACCTCCGCGACCATTGGGTGGAACTCACTGGCTCGGCCTGACTTTCAGGAGCCGCGGTTCCCGAGCTTCCTTCAATTGTGAGCCATAAGACATGAGTTGCGTTGCGGCGCCGGATGTACAGACCTACAATCTCTGCACCCCAATGGCCGACAACGACACGGCACCCTGCGTCGTCACGGTTGCGGGTGCCGCGGCGTCTCCGATCGGCATGGGGCAAGGAGGAACGCCATGACACGCATGTATCTAGCAGGTCTCGCTACGGCGCTGCTGCTGGTGTCGCCGGCACTCGCGCAGAATTTGCCTAAATCGCCTTCGGAAGTCGCAAACCCTGGTGGAAAAATCGCTGGCGCGCAGAAGCTGGCGCTGGTCAAGGTCGCAGACGGCTTCAATGATCCCGTCGGCGTATCGGTGGCCAACGATGGCTCTGGCCGGATCTTCGTCGTCGAGCGTGTAGGACGTGTCAAAGTAGTCGGCAAGGATGGCAAGACCCTCGCGAAGCCCTTCCTGGACTTGACCAAGACCAACCCTCTCGGATCCGAGGTTCAGACCGGCTTCGTGGAACAGGGGCTCTGGTCGATCGCCTTCCATCCAAAGTTCAAGGATAACGGACACGTCTACGTCCACTTCGCATCGTTGCCGTTTAATGGCGCGTCGATCATCGCGCGCTACACGGTCGATCCCGCTAGTGCAAACGAGATTACGGCCGAGCGGGCCAA
This sequence comes from uncultured Alphaproteobacteria bacterium, assembly GCA_963806735.1. Taxonomy (GTDB): domain Bacteria; phylum Pseudomonadota; class Alphaproteobacteria; order Rhizobiales; family Hyphomicrobiaceae; genus CADEFX01. The sequence goes on from CAWEBE010000010.1 coordinate 16,075, forward strand.
CAAGACCGTCAAGGTGATCATGAACATCCCGCAGCCGTACTACAATCACTACGGCGGTATGATCGCCTTCGGCCCCGATGGTAAGCTCTACATCGGCAAAGGCGATGCCGGATGGGAAGGCGATCCGCTCGACGCAGGTCAACGGCTGGATGTGCACTGGGGCAAGATGCTGCGCATCGACGTCGATACCGACGACGACACCCCATATGCGGTGCCCAAAGACAATCCCTTCGCCAAGGCGGACAAGCCGCAGATGATGTCCCTGTTCGGCATCACGGAGCAGGGCTTCTCGACGATCAGGATCGGTTCGCGGCCGGAGATCTGGGCTTACGGCTTGCGTAACCCGTACATGTTCCACTTCGACAAAAAGTCCGGCGACCTGTTCATCGCCGATGTAGGGCAGAACCACTGGGAGGAAATTAACTGGCAACCGGCTTCCTCAAAAGGTGGTGAGAACTACGGATGGAAACACAATCAGGCATCGAAGTGCCATCCCCACCAGGGGCCCAATGAGAAATGTCCAATCGTGGGCGCTCTACCAGTCGCCGAGTATCCGCATGAGGAGCCCTATCCGGGCGCTCCGAAGCTGAAAGACAATCATGGTTGCTCGGCCCAAGGTCTTGGCGTCGCGAACTATGCCGGCATGGAGAAAGTATATCTGGTCGGTGATTGGTGCTCGGGCCGCCTGTGGGGCGTCGGTTGGGACAAGGCAGCCAACAAGTGGCAGATGGAGGAGTTCCTGCAAGCCAGCCTGCAATTCACCGCCGGCCAGGTCGATGAGGACGGCAACGTTCTCGCCGTCAACTGCTACTGCTTCTACACGGACGACAAAGGACCGGTCGCCAATCCCGTCGGCGCACTCTGGCGCATCGTGCCGGCCGACAAGGTGCCCTCTGGCGCCGAGGTTGCCAAGGTGGTCACCAAGTAGAGGTCCGCAGTTGGGGCAATGGGGGGATGCCCTCGAATGGGCATCCCCAGCGCCGCATTGGCACAAGTCACAATGAGCGGCCTATGCTCGGACTCGGATGGAACACCGCGATTGTGCTGATGGGCCTGGCGCTCCTTCCACCTTCGCCCGTGCACGCTCAGTCTATTGTCTTCAAGCATCCTCTCGACAACAGCCCGCTGGAGGTGAAGCTCCTGCCCAACGAGACGGCGACGGAGGCAGTCAAGGCGTTCCACACCACCGGGCAGAACACTTACCGGGATGCGCCGGCCGCACTGCTCGAGGGAAAGGAACTCTACGAGCAGCATTGCCAGAGCTGCCATCTGCCCGACGGCTCGGGCAGGCTGGGTCCGAGCTTGATCACTGACGACTGGAAGTACAAGCGCTGCGCGACCGACGCGGGCATGTTCGAAGTCATTTACGCCGGCGCCGCCGGTGCCATGCAGTCCTTCTTCCGGCGTGGCGTCGGACAGGACGAAATGCTGAAGATGATCGCCTACGTGCGCACGCTCAAGAAATAGCGCGGTGGCGCGACGATCAGGAGATTTTCAGATTGTCCTCGACGCCGCGCTTGCCCTCCTCGATCCTCGGCGCTTGGCCCCCGCGCAGAACGGAGTTGCCCATGTAGAGCGTGCGCTGGTCGATGGAGGGCGGGTTCAACCAATCCTCTTCCTTGATCTGGCCGCTCTTGCCGTAGGCCGCCAGCGGATTCTCATAGGTGACCTTGCGGATATGCTCCTCCGGTATCTGCGCGCGGCGCATCAACTCAGCAGTTTTCGGTACGGCGAGCGGGTCCGATACCCCCCAGTCGCACGCGCTGTCGCAGAAAATTCGCTCGGCGCCGTATTTCCTGACAATCTCGACCATGCGCTCGTTGCCCATCTTCGTGAACGGGTAGATCGAGAAGGCCGCCCAAAAGCCGCGATCCAGGACATCACGGACGGTTTCTTCGTTATTGTGATCAATGACGACCCAGCTCGGATCGAGCTTGTGCTCGAGCGCCACCGCCATCGATCTTAATGTGCCTTGCCGCTTGTCTCGATGCGGAGTGTGCACCATCACCGGCAGATGCAGCTCCTTCGCAAGCTCCAACTGCAATCGATAATACTTGTCCTCAAGGGCAGTCTGTTCGTCGTAGCCGATCTCGCCGATGGCCACCACGCCCTCCTTGAGCGCATACCGCGGCAGGATTTCCATTACGGCATCGGCCAGCTCCTCGTTGTTGGCTTCCTTCGAGTTGAGACCGATCGTGCAATAGTGGCGCAGTCCAAATTGTCCCGCGCGGAAGCGCTCGAAGCCGCAGATCATCGATAGGTAGTCGATATAGGTGCCGACATGGGTACGCGGTTGGCCGAGCCAGAACGCCGGCTCGATGCACGCCACCACCCCTGCCGCGGACATGCGTTCGTAGTCGTCGGTGGTGCGCGAGATCATGTGGGTGTGGGAATCAACGAACATGGTTTCCGCCTTCTGATCGGGCGGCAGCTCCTGCCGCCGTCCGTTCGCTACGATGCTGCAGCAAGAGCCGCCCAACCGGGCTCACCTGCGGCCGCATGCTTGGCAAGGTCAGGAACTTTCGCCAGCAATTCCCTTGCAGCCGGCAGAGAAGACGCTGTCAGTGCCAGTGCCGCAGCTTGCTGTTCGACCAAGGTCCCGGTTCTTAGAACCCGTTCAAGGTCGATGAGCGCTTCACTATCAGCATGCGGTCCCACGCAGCGCCAAAGCTCAGAACTGACCGACCGCCCGGCGGCCCATCGCTCGTGCGCATAGTCGCACAGCATGCGCATCAATGCTGGGTTGCTGCGATGGTCCAAGCCTTGGATCGGATCGAGCTTGCTGCCAACGAAGAGCGCTTTGAGGACCATGTGGTTCCAAGCATTCTCATCGAACTCTTCCATTGGATAGGGGTTGCGGTGTGCGACAGCCTCGAAGATCGGCTGCATTGCACTGCGCGCGCCCTCGCGGGCTCGCGCAACATGCAGCTTCGGATGCGGATAAAGGGGCAGACCGCGGTAGAAGGTGATTAACTCTCCGACGTCGGCAGTGCGAAAAAGCTGCTCAAGCCTAGCTTTGAATCTCGCCCCGTCGTCGTTGTCGCTGGCCAAAACAAACGACAGACGAGCCGCTTGATCGACGCTCCAGTCGCTGGGGTTCCAACCAGGACGAGCCGTTTTCGCGGCGACTAAATCCTCGGAAGTCAGGGCGAGATCTTGCTTTCCGAGGCGACGAATGGCGTAGCCGAGGGCGAGATAGAGTTCCTTTTCCGCTGGCCCGGAGCACATCAGGGCAATCTGCTGTTCGAACCAGACGCCGCCCTGGTTCGACACAACCCGGGCGACCCATGCTCGCAATAGATCAAACGCCGCGTTGCCAGCATTTGTCATCGGAAGGGACCTGTGCGAAAGCGTCGCCCGATTGCGGTGCTACGCTCAGTCGGCATTTCGCTGAAACTATGCCCCATGGCGAACACTGTCTAGTGTTTAGCACCTCGCGAGCGACGCTTCCTGCTGTGCCTTGGAGAGCCAGCAGGGAGATGGCGTGGGCCACCTCGCTCAATGAGCGCATGCACCTTGTTGGTGGCTACGGTGAGCAAAAGGTCATTCAGCCGTACCATCATGTCTATGACCGAGCTAAGGACGCGTGGATCCTTGCTCCGCCAATTCCCCGCGGCGCCAACCATGTGGGAGTCGCTGTTCTTGGTTGCGACCCTCGGCAGACGCTTCATCAGGAAGTGCGTGGCGCCCATCCTCATCTTCAGCGTGCCGAAGGGATGCTCGACTGTCTCGCGGCGCTGGCGCATCGCCTGCGGGTTGGCATCGAGGCGCTTCTGCACGGCCTCCAGCACGTGCACATGCTGCCAGCGCGTGATGCGCCGTTGTGTGCCGATCGTGCAGCGATGCTTGAGGGCGCAGTGGCGGCACGCATTCGTCCAGTAGCGCCGCAGCTTCAGCCCCTTCTCCTCGTTCGTGTAATAGTATCTCAGCTTCTCGTCGCTGAGGTAGACGAAGTCCTGTTTGCCGAAACGACCCTTTGCCTCAATGCCTGAGGTCATCGGCTTTGGCAGCGTCACGGCGATGCCGGCATCGTGACATGTGAGGATTTCCGCACCGCTGCTGCGGCCGCTCCCATGGCGACGCATGATCCCGGGAGCAGCGCAGGCGGTTCCAGCTAGCGCTTGAGCGCATCCAATCGGTCGGCAAGACGTGGATGATATGGCCCAGCTTTCAGTTCGCTGTTTGGACAAAGCGCTTCGCGTCGTCGTCGAGCAACAGCCGGTCCAGCACAAGCTGTTGAGATGCCCTGGCGATCGCTGCCTCGCGATCACCTGAGCTGGGATAGCGCTCCTCCAGAGACAAGCGCGGATCGTTGGACTTGAGCCGCTCCTCGCGTGTATTCGCGAACGGCAGCATCGATCCGAAATTCCCGCATAAAGCGCCGTTGGCAAAGCCTTCCTTGCGCACGTTCCAACCGACATGTGTGCCGACCGGTGCGACCAGCGTGGGCAGCCGCACACCCGCGATGTCGTTCCCGTCTGCATCAAGTTTGGGCACGTACACCGGATAGTTCTCTGCCTTGGCCGGAGGCATGACGGTATGGTTGACAATGCTCGGCCGCATCATGGTGCCCTTGAAGTCGAAGCCGGGAACCTGGGGAAAGGCGACCTTCTCTGCCGTGGCCTCCACCAGCGTGCCATCGCGACGGCTCGGATATCGGCTCGCCGGCGGCGGCTTTCCGATCGCGATCCATTCGTCAAGCGCCACCAGCAGGGCGCGCAGCACGGGCCCAGCGTAGAGCGGGTTCGTCGGATGCGTGCAGTTCGCTACGGGGGCGGACTTTGCCCCGAACCCGGCCGCATGCTGCAAGCTCGACAGATGGAACAGCCGAACATTGTCGGGCATATCGATGTGTTCGCCCCTTGTGTCAGTCGTAACCAGCGAGGCAAGCGATTGGTAAAACTCAAGCTGGGTATCCGTCTGGATAATCTTGGGGCAGTTGGCCGCTCCCAGGCAGCGCGCCAGCCAGCCATCAGTTTTTCCGGTCACCGCGTCCGTCGTGACCGGATAGGTGAACGGGAACTGGGCTCCGGGATAGAGTCTATCGCCGTGCTGCTGGACGTTGCGTCCAGGCTGGGCGAACCGATAATTGGTGAACATGACTTTGCCGCCCGCAATGTGCGGCATCAAGCCTTCGAAGACCACACGCCCAGCTTCGTCTTCGTTAAAGCCGAGATACAGGAAGTCGTGCAAAAATCGTCCGCTTTGAGACAGGCCGAACGCGACTGCGTGGTCGATCTGGCCGGCTATAGGATTGTGTGCTGCGGTGTCACCTGTTTCCCGCCGCAAGAACGAGACGATATCGCGCGTCGCCGCAAATCCTAGCCCCATGATCTTGGGGTCTTTGGCAAAATAGATCAGCTCGTAGATTGCGCCAGCGTCGAAACCAGCCGGTCGATTTATCGAAACCCGATCGGGTGTTTCGAAATTGAGAGTGAGGTCGGCCGGCGTCGCACGCGCGTCGCTCTCGTACTGCCGAACCGTCAAATTTGCCTTCGTCGGATCGAGATCGACGGCTGCGTAAGTCAACGGCACGACTGCAGGGTTCTTAGTGTGATCGAAGACGAATTCCTCGCGGGATAGCCCGGTAACGCCCGCCGCGATGGGAACCGAAATGATCTTGCTGCGGCCGTCCGCCGAAAGTCCGCCCTGCCAGCCGCTGAACACGACGGTGTAGCCGTGGCTCATCAGAAAGCCGTTCCCGGCGTCACTCGCTTTGGGTGGATTGCTCCAGGTCGTAGCGTCGTTGAACATCCTGATCGCGTACTGCGCGTCGCGGTTCACAACGTTGACAACCACGCCGCCATCGATGTTGCCCATACCGTGTTTGAGTCGGAGCGAGGTCGCCTCCAAGTTATGGAGGCACTTCTTCTCAATGCTTTCATCAATCCCGAAAAGCCTGATGTCTTCAATGAAGTGATCAGGGTGTTCAAGACAGTCAAGGACAAGCGCAATGATCTTGCGCACGGACTGTGGTTTACGCACGAGAGCGGAAGAGTATTTCTGGCGGACCCGTCTACTGACATGAAGCAAATGATTGCCGCAAAGCGCCGAGAAGTCCCGATTCCAGAACTCAAGGAGGATATTCGTAGGATGCAGCGCTTGGCGGCTCTCATCGATCAAGCCGTCGGCTGGGTTGATCCAAATCCTATTCCCGTTGGGAAGGTGCGGATGCGCCTGCGTTTTGGCGCAAAAAAGAGCGGAGAGCAGTCATGATCCCGAGTTGCGCGGGCTACATTTGCAGGCGCGAGATAGCGCGTTTCTTGGGCCGTTGCATGGGCGCAAGCACTATCGGCAGCGCTGACGGAGCGGGCGAAGGAAACCCCCGAAATTTGGGGTCTGTCCCCGGCATTCCAGTTGTCCCGATCAATTACGAGTTCTTGTGTATTCCGTGAAGCCTTCGCAAACTGATCTTTGGGGATAGAACGGAGTTCGCCGTGCGCGTGCGAGACGGTTGGGCGCGGTCGATTGCTTTGGCCTTGCTACTTTGCCTTTGCCGCCTCCAGGTCCAGGCGCAAGAGCTGCCGTCTGAGCTGGAGGTTATCTACCAGCGCGGATTGCAGCTTTATGAGGCCGGGAAATTCGCGGAGACGGTTCCCATCGCCGAAGAGTACATCAGCGTGGCGGCGGCCAAGTATGGCGAGCAGCACCCGCTCTATGCTACCGGGCTCGGCTACCTCGGCGTCCTCTATAGCGCGCTCAATCGCCCCTTCGAAGCTGAACCACTCTTTAAGCGGGCGCTGGCGATCAAGGAAAAGTCACTCGGTCCTGATCACAAAGGGGTAGCCGATGCTCTCCATGACTTGGCGGAGTGTTACCGGAAGCAAGGTCGGTCGTCGGACGCTGAGCCGCTCTACCAGCGGACGTTGAGCATTGTTGAAAGGGCGCTGGGACCCGACCACGCCTCTATCGCCGTCGTGCTTGGAAACTTGGCAGAGCTTTATCGTGCGCACCACCGGCATGCCGAGGCAGAGCCGCTTTACAAACGCGCGCTCGGCATTGCGGAAAAGGAACTAGGTTTAGAGCACTATGCGGTTTCCACGGTGCTCGGCAACCTTGGCGAACTGTATCTCAGCCAGGGTCGCTATGCGGAAGCCGAACCGCTGCTTAAGCGCTCGTTGGCAATTCGCGAGAAGGCTCTCGGTTTGGAGCACCACGAGGTCGCTGAGGCCCTGCGCAAGCTCGGGCGTCTCTATATGGCTATGGGCCGACATGACGAAGCTAGGGCTGTTTCGGTACGCTCCAACGAAATCACCGCAAAGGTACTTGGCCCCGAGCACAAACATCTCATCGACCAATCAATGATTGAGGTTGCCGATCTCAATCTGCAAGTGCTGGCTCTGGCAAGAGCGGGAAAGTTCGTTGACGCTCTCGCGTTGGCGGAACGCCATGTCGCCAATGCAGAAGCGCGGCATCGGACAGGAGACACCGATAGCGCTCGTGCTTATGCTTCGGCACTCAACAACCTCGCCTCCCTCCACCTTGAGCTCGTCCGCTATGCCGAGGCCGAACTGCTTTTCAAGCGTGCCCTTGTAGTAGGCGAAAGTGAGTTGGGTCCCGACCACATTTCTCTGGGCAGTCCGCTCAACAACCTCGCCTCACTCTACAAAGAGCTGGGCCGTTATGCAGACGCCGAGCCGCTTTTCAAGCGCTCGCTCGCGATCCAGGAAAAAGCACTTGGTGCTGAGCATCCGGAAGTTGGCCTTTTGCTCGATAACCTCGCCCAGCTTCGTAGTGACCAAGGGCGCTACACCGAAGCCGAGCCACTCTACAGGCGCTCGCTAGCGATCCGCGAAAGGACACTGGGTCTCGATGACCCAGCCGTGGGAAGGTCACTCAACAACCTCGCCCAGGTCTATCGTGCACAAGGTCGCTACGACGAGTCCGAGCGGCTTTACGCGCGCGCCCTTTCCATCTCCGAGAAGACGCTGGGCGTTGAGCACTTGGGCGTGGCTGCATTGCTCAATAACATTGGTGTACTCCATACGCTGCAGCGTCGATACGCAGAAGCCGAGCTGCGACTTAGGCGCGCGCTCGCCATAGAGGAGAAGGCGCTAGGCGATCATCCAGTCGTGGCTGGGTCGCTTGACAGTCTGGCGGAGCTGTATCGCGTGACTGGCCGCGGCAAAGAAGCAGAGTCACTCTACGAGCGCTCTCTCGCCATTCGGGAAAAGGCATTGGGGGCGAATCACCGGAACGTGGCACAGTCGCTCAATAATCTCGCACTTCTGTATGAAGCGCGACGCGAATACGCAAAAGCAGAGCAACATTTCGAGCGATCGCTTGCTATTGCAGAGAGGATGCTGGGTCCCGATCACGATGAAGTGGGGAGGACGCTCAACAACCTCGCTCACCTTCACTTTGCGCAGCAGCAGTGGACAAGAGCGTCCGACTACTTCCGAAAAAGTGCTGATCTCGCAATTCGTAGGAAGAAGCTCGGCACGACACCCTCGTCTGTTCTGACCGGGGAGGGAGCAAGCGAGGCAGAGCGCGAGAGCGAGCGTTTTTGGGCCTTGGTCAAGGCCTCTTACCGGCTCACCGAGTCGGCGGCGACGCGCCAGCGGGTTTTGGGCGAAATGTTCAAAACAGCCCAATGGGCGCGAGCTTCGGAAGCTGCTACCTCATTGGCGCAAATGGCGGCGCGGCAGGCCAAGGGCAATGGAGGGCTCGCCCAATTAGTTCGTGAGCGGCAGGACCTGGTTGGCGAGCGGCAGATGCCCGAAAAGCTGCTCATCTGGGCAGTCTCGCAGATGCCGGACAAGCGCAACGCCGCAGCCGAGCAGGAGCAGCGCACTCGCATCGCGACAATCGACGCCCGCATTGCCGAAATTGACATAGCTCTAGCGAAGGATTTTCCTGACTACGCCGCGCTGGCTAGCCCAGAGCCTCTTACTATTGCGGAAACGCAGACCCTGTTGCGCCCTGACGAGACCCTGGTCCTATTCCTCGACACACCTGGAGCGTTGTCGACGCCGGAGGAAACGTTTGTTTGGGTCGTCAGCAACGCAGAAAGCCGATGGGTGCGCGTCGATCTCGGCACCAAGGCCCTTACCGAAGAGGTTGCGGCCCTTCGGTGCGGGGTCGACCGGAGCGCATGGTATGGTGAGGGTGCGTTGCTTTGTGCGAAGCGCTTGAACATCGAGCTGGATAAGGCTCCGAAGTCAGGTGATTCTCTGCCCTTCGACCTCACTCGTGCACACGAGCTTTACAGGGCACTGTTCGGCCCAGTCGAAGACCTCATCAAGGGCAAGGATCTACTGATCGTGCCATCGGGCCCACTCAGTCAGATCCCATTCCACGTACTCGTGACCGAGAAGCCCAATTCTGCGGTAACAGGCGCCGAAGCGTTCCGCCGGGGTGCCTGGCTCGCCAAGAGCAACGCGATCACCGTATTGCCTTCTGTGTCGTCGCTGAAGGCGCTGCGCGTGCACGCGAAGACCAGCCATGCCACCAAGCCCTTCGTGGGCTTCGGTAACCCACTACTCGATGGTCCCGACCACAGATTTGGGGTGCGAGCTGAGCTGGCGCGCGCGAAGCAGCAGTGCTCGAAGGCGCTGCGGCAGAGCGTCGCCGGATCAACCTTTTCTGGCGGCATGAGGCCGCTGCAGCAAAGAGGCGGACTTGCCGAAGTAGCAAGCGTCCGCACCCAAGTGCCACTGCCCGAAACGGCCGACGAGCTGTGCGCTGTGGCTCGCGATCTTGGGGTGCCTGACAGCGAAATCTGGCTCGGGGCCCGCGCCAACGAGCGCTTTGTAAAGCAGTTGAGCGACAGCAGGGAGCTGGCCTCATACCGCATCGTGCATTTTGCCACGCACGGCGCGCTGGCCGGGGAACTCAATGCGGGTGCCGAACCAGGTCTGATCCTCACGCCGCCCGGCGAAGCTACGCCCGAAGATGATGGCTACCTGTCTGCCTCGGAGGTTGCCCACCTAAAGCTCGATGCCGACTGGGTGATCCTCTCAGCCTGCAACACGGCGGCGGGCGCAACTGAGAGTGCTGAGGCGCTGTCCGGCATGTCTCGCGCCTTTTTCTACGCCGGCGCCCGAGCCCTCCTCGTTTCGCATTGGGCTGTCAATTCTGATACGACTGTCAAGCTGATCACCAAGACGCTGAGCACAATGGCCGCCGACAAGTCGATTGGTCGCTCTGAGGCGCTGCGCCGATCGATGGTGGCACTCATAGAGCACGGCGAGTTGCAGGAATCGCATCCCGCCTTTTGGGCGCCGTTCGTGGTGGTGGGAGAGGGTGGTCCTACCGATGCCATCGGCCAGCGGGCAATTGTGGCCGCGCCGACCCAGGCAAAGAAGAGTGCTCGCAAGCTTCGCCTCAATGCGAGTGAGCACTGGACAGTGGACATCTGGAAGGGGCAGTAAGTGACCGGCGCTGACACGCGCAAACCCCTAGCATTGAGCTTGCAGCGCAAGGGCCGCTACCTCGCGCGCTGCATCCGTGCCCGGGCCCAGCGCTACCGCGATGATCGCGAGCTGGTTGCCAGCGATGCCTTCCCGATGCACCGCGAGCCTAATCCGACACGATCCTGCAAGACGTGCGGCAAAGAACAGCGCCGGCTTCCTGGATATGGCGGCAGCGAGATCGGGTTTTGGATAGACAAGTGAGGAGCCGAGGCATGGGGTGGAAACCAATACGCGAAAACCCGATCGCTTTTAGGTCAAGAGGGCTTTTGCATGTGCGAAAGCCTGCCATTTACGGGCGTATTTACGGGCGCAGGTCATTTGAGATTGAGCTAAGTGTTGGTCGGGGCAGCAGGATTTGAACCTGCGGCCCCCTGCTCCCAAAGCAGGTGCTCTACCAGGCTGAGCTATGCCCCGACATCAACATGTAGTGGCCCGCCCCGGCCGCGGGCCAGAAGGCGCGCGTTATAGCAGCCTTGTGCTGAATTTTCCAATGGCCGTGAGTGCCTGGCAATGTGCGGGCTTGCTCGCCCCGAAAGTCAGCCCGCCCCGGGTCGCAGCATTTGGCCCGGGGCAGGAATAGCTTGTCGTGGCGAGGTGGTCGGGCCTATTTGTCCAGCCACATGGTGTCCATGCGCACCACATCGTAGATGCCGAAGTAATCCTTGGGGTTGTGGCCCTTCACGTAATTGTACCAGCCATCGTTGATCTTCTCCCAAGACATCGGCAACACGGGCGGGTCTTGCTCCATGATGTCCTCGGCCTTGCGGATCAATGCTAGGCGCTTGGCAGCATCGACCTCGCGGTCGATCTGCGGGAGCAGCTCGTTGAACGCTGCGTTATCCCACGACGAATAGTTCTGGGGACCATCCTTGCGGTACCAGGCATTGAAGTAGTCGGAGGGATCCAGCAGCGTCGATACGATCGCGCCGATCGCAAGATCGTAGTTTCCGGTCTTGATATCATCGAACCACACCGACTCGACGACCGTGCGCAGCTTGCACTCGACATTCAGCGTCTGTTGCAGCATGGCCTGGATCGCCTGCGACCAGAGCCTGAAGGACGCAACTTCACGCACGAGGTAGTCGAGCCCCTTGAGGCCGTTCGCGTGGCCAGCTGCTGCCATCAGGGCACGCGCCTCCTTGACGGCGGCGGTAGGATCGGCCTGATAGCCGAGGCGCTTCTCAAGCTCCGCTTTCGGCGTTGCGAACTCCGAGAACGGGTAGATGAAGCCCCCTACCATCATAGGCGCCACGTCCTTGACCACGTCGACCAGGACAGCCTTGTCGAGGACAAGATGGAACGCGCGACGCACGCGTGGATCGTCCATGGGTTTCTTCTTGTTGTTCATCCATGTGCCCTGGATGACGCTCTGGTAGAAATCGGTGCCGTTCATGCCCTGCGTAGCTTTGACCTTCCGCAGTGATCCAGGATCCAGCAATCGTGCGTAGTCGGTGCGGCCTGACAGAAGTGCTGATCCGAGCTCCGGCGAGAATGGCAGGGCGTGGTAGAACTCGATGCCATCAAGATACGGCAGGCCTTTGTTCCAGTAATCCTTGTTCTTTTCCATGACCCAGACTTCGTTCTCGACGCGGCGTTGACTCTTGTATGGGCCCGTGCCGGGGAAGGTCACGACACGGCGCAGATTGTAGCCGTTGTCCTCGAGCGTCTTCTTGCGCACGATGACATTCCAGCCGCTGGCGATCGCCGCCATGATGAAGGCAGGGGGACGTGGCTCGGACAGCTTGAACTGCACCGTGTGCTTGTCGGGAGTCGTGATCTCGTTGACCGCGGCGAACAGCGTGCTGCGCGGGATACTGATGCCTGACGGCGGCTTGATTATGCGGTCGAACGTCGCCTTGACGTCCTCGGACGTGAACTCCGCGCCGTCGTGGAAGAGAACATCCTTGCGCAGGAAGAACGTGTAAGTCTTGCCGTCCTTGGCGATCTCCCAGCTGTGTGCGAGATCGGGGATGATGGTCTGGCCGCTGTCGCGCGGATCGCGCCGGATCAGATTGTCGAACATGCATCCCTGCGATCCGAGGCTGTTGATTGTGCCCGACTGATGCACGTCAAAGTGGGGTGCGCGCGAAGTGATGCCGTAGCGCAGAACACCGCCCGACTTGGCGTTAGGCTCGGCCGCCCTGAGCTGGAATTTCGTGCCGTCGTACTCGGTCGGGATAGCCGCTAGGGCGCGCCAGGACGAAAAGCCGTAGAGACCGGCCATGGCGCCGGCCGTGCCTTTGAGTACGTCTCGGCGGGTCCATGGCCGCCGCTTCGAGTGCGGGTCGCGCATATTCGTCTCCTCCTGCTTTGGGCCTTTTCTATACGGTGCCCTATGTGCTCTGATGGTTCGCCCATCCCGTTGGTGGGCCAAGAAATAACACATCGAAGTCTAGGGAGCCACTTCTTGAATCACGCGGTCGCGCACGGAATTGACGTATCGGGCTCAGGTTCGACGCATCAGCAATCTCTTCTAGAGATCGAAAATCTGCAAACGCACTTCTTCACTCCGGACGGTGTGGTGCGCGCCGTGGACGGCGTTTCCTATTGCGTGCGCAGCGGGGAGACGCTCGGGGTAGTGGGCGAATCAGGGTGCGGCAAGAGCGTGACCGCACTGTCGATCCTGCGATTGGTCGCCAATCCGCCGGGACGCATCGTCGACGGTGTGATCCGCTTCGAGGGCACCAACCTGCTCGATCTATCGGAGCCCGAGATGGAGGCCATCAGGGGCAATCACATCTCCATGATCTTCCAGGAGCCGATGACGTCGCTCAATCCGCTGTTCACGGTGGGCAAGCAGATCGGCGAGTCGATCGCGGTCCATCAAGGCCTGTCGCGGCGCGATGCCATGGACAAGGCCGTGGAGATGCTGCGCCGGGTCAAGATGCCAGAGCCCGAGCGTCGCGCCCACGCCTATCCGCATCAGATGTCGGGCGGTATGCGCCAGCGCGTCATGATCGCCATGGCGCTGTCGTGCAATCCCAAGCTGCTGATCGCCGATGAGCCGACGACCGCGCTCGACGTCACCATTCAGGCGCAGATCCTCGATCTCATGCGTGAGCTGCAGGATACGCTCGGCATGGCCATTATCTTCATCACACATGACATGGGCGTGGTGGCCGAGAACGCCGACCGAGTAGTGGTGATGTACGCCGGACGGAAGGTGGAGGAGGCGCTGGTCGATGACCTGTTCGAGCAGCCGGGCCATCCCTACACGAAAGGATTGCTGGGCTCCATCCCGCATCTGGATGTTGCGGCGCTTACCGACACGCGCCGGGCGCGGTTGAACGAGATCAAGGGCATGGTCCCGTCGTTGGCCAACCTGCCTAAGGGCTGCACGTTCGCGCCTCGCTGCGCCATGGCTACCGAAGAGTGCCGAGCAGCCTATCCGGCGTTGAAGGAGCACCGTCCGGGGCATTGGGTCGCTTGCTGGAACGCCGAGCGCTTGCTCGGGGGCGCGGCGGCATGAACAGGCAGGTCCCGACGCACAATGGCGCCGACGTCGGCGCACCTCCGCTGCTCGAGGTGCAGGATCTCAAGAAGCACTTTCCGATCACCAAGGGCTTCTTCTCCCGCACCTCCGGTCAAGTCTACGCGGTCGACGGTGTCTCATTCCACATCAAACGCGGCGAGACTCTCGGGCTCGTCGGCGAGAGCGGTTGTGGCAAGTCGACGGTTGGCCGGACCCTGCTCAAGCTTCTCGAGCCGACTGCGGGCAAGGTGCGCGTGCACGGGCAGGACATCACGGATCTCGACGCTGCCGAAATGTTGCCTTACCGCCGGCAGATGCAGATGATCTATCAGGATCCATATGCCTCACTCAATCCGCGCATGTCGGCCGGCGAGATCGTGGGCGAGCCGCTGATCATCCACGGCGTGGCCGCACGCAAGGAGCGCAAAGAGCGCGTGGCGAGCTTGTTCGAGAGGGTGGGTCTACGCGCCGAACTCATGAATTCGTTTCCGCACGAGTTCTCGGGCGGGCAGCGCCAGCGTATAGGCATTGCGCGTGCTCTGGCGTTGAGCCCGGAGCTCATCGTGGGTGATGAGCCGGTGTCGGCGCTGGACGTGTCGATCCAGGCCCAGATCATCAACCTCATGATGGACCTGCAGGACGAATTCAAGTTGTCGTATCTCTTCGTCGCGCACGATCTGGCGGTCGTCGAGCACATCAGCCACCGTGTGGCGGTGATGTATCTCGGGCGTATTGTGGAGATGACAGACAAGACGACCTTGTTCGAGATGCCCCTGCATCCCTATACGGAGGCGCTGCTCTCGGCCGTGCCGATTCCGTCGTCACGCGCGCGTACCCGCAAGCGCATCATTGTCAAGGGTGACGTGCCGAGCCCGATCAATCCGCCGCCCGGCTGCCACTTTCATGCCCGCTGTCCCTACGCAATGGCGCGCTGCAAGCATGAGGTTCCGGCCCTGCGCGAGGTCGTGGCCGGACACTGGACGGCGTGCCATCTGCACGACGCCGGCGTGACGTTTCCGCTGGCGACGGCGACCACGCAGTAATTGGTTGATTTCAGACTGCTCCGCGCAAGCGCGGGTCGAGCATATCGCGGATGCCGTCGCCCAGCAGGTTGAACGCCAGCACAGTGATGGTGATGGCGAGGCCGGGGAACAGCACCAGCCACCATGGCGGGACCAGCCCGGAGTTCAAGGCATCCGACAGCATATTGCCCCATGTTGGCGTCGGCGGCGGGATGCCGACACCGAGGAAGCCGAGCGAGGCCTCGATGACGATCGCAACACCCAGATGGGCGGTGGCCAGGATCAGATAGGGGGCGATGCACTGCGGCAGAATGTGCCGGAACATCAGGCGCATGTTCGAGGCGCCCAGGCCGCGCGCGGCCTCCACGAACGGCATCTCCTTGAGCGAGAGCACCACTGCGCGGATGACGCGGCCTCCGAATGGAATACGTGTGATGGCAATGGCTACGATTACTGTGCCGGTGCCGGCCCCCAGCGCCATGGCTATAGCCATGGCGAGGATCAGATCCGGGAATGACTGCATGAACTCGATAACGCGCTGGCTAGCGATGTCGAAGCGACCGCCGAAGAACCCGCACGCCAAGCCCCACAAGGCCCCCAGCGTGGTGCCGAACAAGACGGCACAGGCCGCGACAGTGAGCGATGCGCGGCTGCCATGAATGACCCGGCTGAGAGTATCGCGGCCGATCTGGTCGGTACCGAAATAATTCTGTCCGCTGGGCGGTTTCGTCATGCGCCTGAAGTCGGACTTCAGCGGCTCGTGCGGTGCCAGCACTGGAGCAGCCACAGCCATGAGCACGATCGCGGCTGCGATACATCCCCAGAAGGCTGAAAGCGGCGACCGGCGCGCGAATGTCATCAAACTCCGGACAGCGCGCCGGACCAGAGACGTCTCGCCGCCGCGGGCAGGATAGGTTGCGTCCGCCTCGATGACTGTCATTGGTATCTGATCCTCGGATCGAGCCAGGCGATAACGATGTCGACGAAGATATTCAGCGCGACGAACACGACGGCGTACAGGAAAACGAGGTTCTGCATGACGAACACGTCGCGCTCGCTGACGGCGGTGAACATCGCGTAGCCGAGCCCGGGGGTGCCGAAGGCGCGCTCGACCGGGATCGATCCCGCCAGCACGAACCCGAGTAGGATGCCTGACAATGTGATGACCGGCAGCAGTGCATTTGGCAGGGCGTGAAAGGCGATGACGAGCCGGCCGCTCAGACCCTTGGCGCGGGCCGTGCGTATGTAATCCTCGCGAATGACCTCGAGCAGGCTGGAACGAGCCATGCGTGCGACGTAGGCGGCTTGGCCAAGCCCCAAGACAATGGCTGGCCCGATGACGATCTGTAGATTGGTCCAGGGATCCGCGAGCAGCGATGCTCCGGCGAGCGGCGCTCGATACCCGAACCAGAACAGCAGGGCCAGCACGATCAGCATGCCGAGCCAGAAGCCTGGGATCGCCAGGAACAGGATGCTCATCAGCCGGACGGTGTTGTCGCTCAGGCTGTTGGGCCGGAGCGCACTGACGACAGCCACTGGTATGCCTACGAGCCAGGACAGCACGACCGAGAGGATGCCGATTTCTGCCGTCAGGGGGCCGCGCCGCCAAATCATCTCGGCGACGCTCTCGGAGCGAAAGAATGACCGGCCGAACTCGCCCCGGATGATGTCTTTCACCCAGTTCAGGTATTGGACCACAAGCGGGTCGCTCAAGCCGAGTTCCGCCATGTAGTGGGCGCGCTCTTTGTCGGTGAGCTTGGTAAACCCCTCTGGACCGAAGATGGCAACCAGAGGGTCTCCGGGCAAAATGCGCATCACCACGAACACGACGATCGAAACGCCGACGACGGTGAAGGCCCCGAAGGCCAGGCGGCGTGCAATGTAGCTCAGCATGTGTGACGGAGACCGGAGCCAGCGACTTGGATATCGTCCCGAGGTTGAGTGGCGTACCGCTGCAGTGTCAAGAACTCATTGCCGGTAGGACGCAGGCGGGAACATCGGCGCGGCGGCGCAACGATGCTTTGGACGCGGGAAAGGGCGGCCAGGATTGCAGCGCCCCTCGGCTATCCAAGGCAAGCATCCTCTCGAGTGGGCGCACTCAAGCTTGACAGGCAAACGCCGAGGCTCCGAGGGTTCAGCGCTTTTTTGTGAGTTTGCCCGCGCGCTCCGTGTGTGGCGGCTCAGCAGGCGTGGGGACGCCCAGCTGCGCCAACAGGTCAGTCATGCGGGAACTCAGAGGAGCTTCGACAACGCCGATAGTGGACTCGCGCAGCTTGCCGCTAATTCGTTTCAAGGTCGGGTCGAGTTTCGTAGTCTGCATCGCTTTGCTTCATGTAGATCAACAAAACGCTGGCCTTTGCTGTGCCCAACGCGCTGGATGGCCGCAGGTTTCCCGCGACATTGTCGGATTGCACACGGAGGCCGCTTCTCCTCCCGGCGGCTACCTTGCCTTGTCACCACCGAACACGGGATGGCGGACGCGATCGCCGGGTTTGAGGCCTAGCCTCTCTGCGGTTCCCGCCCTCAGCTCGAGCACTGCGGCCACATTGCCACGGGATGCTATGACGCGTTCCGAGAATGGCTCGGTTCGCGCCTCGATCCGGTGGACAATGCCGTCGGCGCGGATGAAGATCATATCGAGGGAGATGTAGGTGTTGCGCATCCACATCGTTGCTTCCTGAGGCGGGGAATAGGGAAACAGCATGCCCGAGCTATCTGCCAGGCTGGTCCGGAACATCAGGCCCATCGCCTTTTCCTCCGGGGTTGAGGCGACCTCGACCTCAAACGTGTGCTCGCCGCCCGCGGTGACGAGGGTCAAGGGCTCACGGCGCATCTTGGCGTCGACGGTTTCGGAGGCCAGCATGCAGCACAGCATGACAAAAAACAGGGCCGCGCCAAGCGCCGCCCTGCCAAATTCGCGTCTATCGTACAATTCAGCCCACGGTTCAGTGGGCCGAAAGCCGCCCGCCGGGAATTCCGTCCGGCCTGAGCTCTGCCGCCATGCAGCCCTTGGAGCCCATGCCCCAGCGAACCTGCACGATCTGGCCTGGCCGAAGCTCGGTGAAGCCGAAGCGCCGCAGCGTCTCCATATGCACGAAGATGTCGGGAGTGCCTTCGCCACGTGTCAAGAACCCGAAACCCCGCACCCTGTTGAACCACTTCACCATAGCCCGTTCCCAGTCGCTCTCGGGCGTCACGATGACGTGTGTACGTTGCGGAAGCTGCGAGGGATGGATCGCAGTGCTTTCATCCATGCTCAAGATGCGAAAGGCTTGCATGCCCTTCTCGCGCTTGAGCACCTCGCAGTGGATCCGAGCACCTTCGTAGGCGGTCTGGTAGCCGCCGGCTCTTAGGCATGTGACGTGCAGGAGCACATCATGTAGCCCGTTATCAGGTATAATAAAACCATAGCCTTTCGATGCGTCGAACCACTTGATAGTGCCTGCGATCTCAAAGACCTCTAGATCACCCCCATCTTTCTGAGATATTAGGTCTTCATTCGGCTGAAGAGTGCTCAAATGACTAACAGCCGGCTTCGGAGAGTCCCCCATAAGCTACCCCGCTCTACTGAGTTTACCTTGCATCATCTAAGGCATTACTTGCAAGCGATTTGCCCTCTCGCTCGAAGCGACGCATCGATGACATAGCTAATAAGCCACCATTAACCAGTTTGGTCTAGTCCTTTCTTGAAGCGTTCAACGTCGATTTTTGCCGAGCTTGCAAGGCTCCGGAAACTCATACTTTTGTTGGATGGGCTGAATTGAGTCCTGACGCCGTAGGCGGTCAAACAATCCTCAAGTGAGGCAAAGAGGCCACGCGCTCCTGCGATGCGGTCGTATCACCGCGATTCGGGTACGGCTTGCGTGTCCGTCCTTGCCAGTATGCACGACCGCGCCATAATCCCGACGGCTCGATGCCAGCCCCAACGCCAGCGAGGAAGCTCATGCGATATCTGCACACGATGGTGCGCATCACCGACATCGATAAGAGTCTGGATTTCTACTGCAACAAGCTCGGCATGAAGGAAGTTCGGCGGGTCACGAACGAGGCTGGGCGCTACACCTTGATCTTTCTTGCCGGCGCTGACGACGAGACACGCGGCAAGGCGGAGAAGGCTCCGCTGCTCGAGCTCACATACAACTGGGATTCCGAGGCCTATGGCGGCGGCCGCAACTTCGGGCACCTGGCCTACGAGGTCGACGACATCTACGCGCTCTGCGATCGCCTCATGAAGGCTGGCGTCATCGTCAACCGGCCGCCGCGCGATGGCCGCATGGCCTTCGTGCGCTCGCCCGACAATATTTCGTTTGAGCTGCTGCAAAAAGGCGAGTCCAAGCCCAAGCAAGAGCCCTGGGCGTCAATGCCCAACACCGGCGTCTGGTAGGGGACGCGTCAGCTGCCACGTCAAAGAAAGGTCGCCACGATGTCGATCGAGGACGCGTGTCCGACCTTGTCGACGTTGGCCTCGAGCCAGGCGCTGGCGGCGCCCCGGCCACGATCGCGCAGGTGACAAAGAAAGTCCCAGTCAGGATTGAGCTTGGAGGCAGCCCCATAGTTGGCCATTTCCACATCATCGCGGATGGAGTGGATCAACATGCGGGCATAGCGGTTGCCATCCAGTGAGCCTTCGTTGAGCAGCCGAGTGACGAAGGCGATGGCGCGCATCTCGCGCATGAGCGAGGAATTGAAGCTGATTTCGTTCATGCGGTCGAAAATTTCTGGCGCAGTCTTGGGGACTTCGGGCCGTGTCAGCGGATTGATGTGAACGATGATGATGTCCCGCGAGGCACCGCGATAGATCAATGGGAAGATGGGAGGGTTGCCCATGAAGCCGCCATCCCAGTAGGCCTCGCCATCGATCTCCACGGCCTTGAATATGTAGGGGAGGCAGGCGGAAGCCAGGACCACGTCGACCGACAGCTCGTTGTTCTCGAACACTCGGATCTTGCCTGAGCGCACGTTCGTTGCGCTGATGAAGAGACGCGTCGCGTGCGGACAATCTCGCAAGTGTTCGAAGTCGATGATGCGCAGAAGCAGATCCTTGAGAGGATTGAAGTCAAAAGGATTGAGCACGTAGGGCGAGAGCAGGTGTGTCAGAGCCTGGAAGTACAGATAGCTCGGCGATAAATCGCCGTTGCCGTTATTGCGGGATAGCCAGCCGTCGAACGGCGAGGTCCGCAGTGGGCTCCACATTGCACCGGCGCGGCTCACCTCCCGCCACAGCTCGTCGAGCTTGGCGCGCGCGCCGTCTGCGCCGCCGAGCGAGGCGCCATACGCCATGGCTACGGCATTAACCGTACCGGCGCTCGTGGCGCTGACGGCATCGAGGGCGAGCCGGTCGTCTTCCAGCAGCCGATCCAGCACACCCCAGGCGAACGCACCGTGCGCGCCGCCGCCCTGAAGCGCAAGGTTGACGGGCCGACGGTTGCCGCGTGCCGCAAGTTGCTCTGGTGTGCACGCCCCGACTTTGACTGCCCCGTCCGACGTCATCGATCTGTCCAACTCGCTACCACCTTGTGCACCATATTGCTGCGCCGCCTCGTGCGGACTACGGCCAGGGTCAAAGTGTGCCGTGGCGCGGCTGCGGACAAGACCGTCTCGCGGTTAGGTGATCTCGTTTACCGGAGCCCAGCCGCTTGAGGTTATTGCTGAAAGCATTCGACAAAGTCTCCCTATCACCAACGTCGCACTACTTGACCCTCGAGGGGGACGGGGTATGTAAGACGGACGCCGAGCCTCAAAGGGCAGCTGCCGGCGCTCAATCGGACGGGGAACCCTGCCATGGCCATCATCAATCGCCTCGCTGGCATGAAGGATGAGATCGCCGCCTGGCGCAAGGACCTGCACGAGCATCCTGAGCTGATGTACGACGTGCATCGGACGGCAGGCATCGTTGGGGACAAGCTCAGGGCGTTCGGCTGCGACGAGGTCGTGCCGGGCATCGGCCGCACCGGCGTGGTCGGCGTAATCCAGGGGCGGAAACAGGCATCGGGTCGTGTCATCGGCCTGCGCGCCGATATGGATGCGCTGCCGATCCAGGAGATCACCGGCCTTCCATATGCCTCCAAGACAGCCGGCAAGATGCATGCCTGCGGTCACGACGGGCACACGGCCATGCTGCTCGGAGCTGCCAAGTATTTGTGCGAGACGCGCAACTTCGACGGTGTCGCGGTGGTCATCTTTCAGCCGGCCGAGGAAGGTGGGGCCGGTGGCAAAGCCATGGTCGACGACGGCATGATGGATCGCTGGGGCGTGCAGGAGGTCTACGGCATGCACAACCAGCCGGGCATTCCGGTCAACACGTTTGCCATACGGCCAGGACCGATGCTGGCGGCCTCGGACCGCTTCGACGTGTTCATCGAGGGATGCGGGGCGCATGCCGCCAAGCCGCACCTCGGCAATGATCCCGTGACTGTCGGCTGCCAATTGCATCAGGCGCTGCAGTCGATCGTGGCGCGCAACGTCAATCCGATCGACTCGGCGGTTCTTTCACTGACGATGTTCCATGCCGGCGATGCTATGAACGTCATCCCGCAGACGGCGAAGCTGTGCGGCACAGTGCGC
The DNA here is from genome assembly GCA_963806735.1 of uncultured Alphaproteobacteria bacterium. Classification (GTDB taxonomy): domain Bacteria; phylum Pseudomonadota; class Alphaproteobacteria; order Rhizobiales; family Hyphomicrobiaceae; genus CADEFX01. The sequence goes on from CAWEBE010000010.1 coordinate 37,548, forward strand.
ACGCTCAAGGCCCATGTCCGTGATCTGGTGGAGCGGCGCATGCACGAGATCTGCGAGGGTCTTGCCCGCATGCACAATGTCAAGGTCGAGCTGACCTATGCCCGCGGCTATCCCGTCATGGTCAATCACGACGCGCAAACCGACTTTGCTGGCAAGGTGGCCAAGCAGGTTGTCGGTGACGCCAACGTCGACACCAACACGCCGCCGGTTCTTGGTGGTGAGGATTTTGCCTACATGCTGGAGGCGCGGCCCGGTGCTTTCATCTTCATCGGCAACGGCAATACAGCCGGCGTGCACCATCCGGCCTACGACTTCAACGACGACGCCATTCCAGCCGGCTGCTCATATTGGGCCCGCCTTGTCGAGACGGCGATGCCGGTCGGCTGAGGTCAAATTCGTTGGACTCAGGCTGCAGCGCGCAGTCGCGCAAAGCCCGCGTCTAGGTCGGTCTTGAGGTCGTTGACATCCTCTAGCCCGATGTGGATGCGCACTGTTGGTCCTTCGGGCTCCCATTGTGTTGCCGTACGGTAGGGTGCCGCATTGAAGGGCAACACCAGACTTTCAAAGCCACCCCACGATGCGCCCATGCCAAACAGCTCCAGCCCATCGAGCATAGCTGCGACAGCGTTCTTCGGTGCTGGCTTCAGGACCAACGAGAACAAACCAGATGCGCCGAGGAAGTCACGCTTCCAAAGGGCGTGGCCCGGGTGATTTTCCAAAGCCGGATGCAAGACACGCGACACCTCGGGCCGTTGCTCGAGCCAGCGCGCCATCTCGAGTCCGGACCGCCAGTGGCGCTCCAGGCGAACCTCGAGCGTTCTGACCCCCCGCAGGCCGAGAAACACCTCCTCGGTGCCGGCGAAGGTGCCCATGTTCAGTCCTTCGCTAACCAATCTCGGTGCAGCGCGATCGTTGGCCGTGATGGTGCCCAGCATCGCATCGGCGTGTCCCACGATATACTTCGTGGCGGCGTGGATCGAGACGTCGACGCCGTGCTCGAGCGGCTTGAAATAGAGCGGCGTCGCCCAGGAATTGTCCATCAGCACCCAAGCACCTTTGTCATGGGCCACTGCAGAGAGAGACGGCGCGTCGATCATCTCGAAGGTTTGTGAGCCGGGACTCTCGAAATAGACGATCGTGGTATTCGGCCGCATGAGGTCTGCGATGCCCTTGCCAAGGGACGGGTCGAAATAGGTCGTCTCGATCCCCAGGCGCTTGAGAACGGTATCGCACAATCTGCGGGTCGGCCCATAAACGGTGTCACAGACCAGAATGTGATCGCCGGCGTTGGCAAAAGACAGCATGGCGGTCGTGATAGCTGCCAGCCCATTCGCCGCCAGTAGCGTGCGCGCCCCGCCCTCGAGGCGCGTGATGACCTGCTCCAGCGCTTCGGTCGATGGCGTGCCCCGCCGGCCGTAGGTATATCTCTGCTCGCGCTTCTCGAAGCTTTCCAGAGATTTGAAGAGCACCGTCGAGCCGCGGTAGACGGGCGGGTTCACGAAGCCGTGATGGGCGAACGGGTCACGCCCGGTGTGGACGATGTCCGTCGAGGTGCCGCGTTTGCGCTTCGACCGATCGTCGGACTGTCCCATGCAACAATCTCCTCACGCGAGCCAAACGTGCCCTCGTGAAGCAAACCGCCGCGAAGGTCAAGGGCGCTTGGTCTTGGGCGAAGTGTGCTCGCGACCGTCATGGCCAGCAGCTCACTGCATGACGACTTCGACCTGGGTGGTTTCGCCGGCCCGCACGGTGAAGTCGCGGCGGAAGCTGCGGCCACTGTGCTTGGCGGTCACCACGTAGGTGCCCGGCGCCAGAATGTGCGTGGGGAGCGCGCCTACGCTCTCCTTGACGGGCTCGCCCTGCGCGTTGAAGACGCCCCATTGCGCGTCGGCCTGCGCCTCGCCGCCCGCACGTGTGACCAGCTTGAAGGTCACCCGAGCACCGGTATGGCTGACGGTCGCTTCCGTGAGCTTGCCGGCCTCGACGTTGATATCGGCTCTGACGGTCGCGTTGGCGTCGCCGTAGGTGCTGACGATGTGGTAGATGCCGGCGTTCAACCTGACGATCAGGCCAGGACGCGCGCCACTCATCACCTTTGTTCGGTTGCCTTGCTGATCGGTTTCGCCCGAGAAGATGTCGTAGCTCACTGTGCGATCCGGGGCTGGCTCGCGGTTGCCGACGAGCGTGCTGACGCGTAGGCCTCCGACATTGAGAACAAAACGCGCCTGAGCGGGTGGGCCAGGCTCCACCGAGATTCTGCGCGTCACATGCGCCCGCCCGAAGGCAACGTTGACGATGTACTCGCCGGGGGAAAGCTTCACCGATGGGCTAGCCTCGCGCCAGGTTCCGACGATCTTCGGCTTGGCAGTGGGTGAGCCGGGCTGCTCCTGGAACGCGCGCCAGACAAGGCCTTGATCGATGCGCTGGCCGTCGTCCGTCAAAAAGGCAGAAAGCGTGATCTCGCCGAGGCTCGCATTGCCTTTGGCCTCCGTGGCGGAGCGCGGCACCACAGTCGTGTTGGCCGGAACGCCGGGGTTGATCGTGGCCGGCTGACGCTCGACCTGCGTTCCGGGCCAAGCGCTGCCCGCCTGTTGGGCGATGGCTGCGGGCGTCCACGTAGTGACACAAACCATCGCCAAGGATACAGCTGTCAAAGACCTAATCACGAATGAAGCCTCGAGGCCTGATGCCGGCGCACGGCACGAACGCCTGCACGAGACTGGGATTCGCCGCCAGCATCAAGGCGTGATGGTGGCAGAAGGTGTGGCTGGGCTGCGCATTTTCCGGCAGGTCCCTTCGAACATCCTATCTTGCAATCAACTCCACCACCCGGTTGTCCCCGGCCTGGATCTCGATCCGTCCGTCAACAACCCGGTCGCGATACTGCGCCCGCACGGTGTAGCGGCCAGCCCGCAGAATGCCGAGAGGTTGCGGCTCACTCGTCAACCAGACGGTCTGGCCGTCCTGGTCTTTGATTTCCCAAAACACATCGGCAGCTGGCTGCGCGCTACCCGCCTCGACGAATGTGAGTCGCACCACGCCCGCCTGATGATCCAGCGTCAGGTCCTCGCGGACTCCCGTTCTGAGGTCGATGGTGCGTTCGGCGCGCGCATTGAGCGAGCCGAGGCGGCTTTCCACTCGGTATCTACCGGGCGCGAGGTTGAGCGTCTCGGTCTGTCGCGTGACACGTGTGACCTCGCTCTGAGGTGCGGTGTCGATACGCTCGATCTGGTAGACGATACTGTCGCTCGAATCCGGTCTGCCGCCAGCAATGGTGGCAGCGAGTGAGAGCTGCGCGGAGCTGATCGTCAGCGTCCTGCGCTCGACCTCACCTGGACGCACAGTGAGTCGCTCGCGCGCTTCTGCCGGGCCATGTCGGGCCACCACGTAGTAGGTGCCCGCAGGCAGGCTGAAGGATGGGCGCGCGGCGGCCGACCGCATGAGTTCGCGCCGGCCCTGCGGGGCATCAGGATCGTCCTCGAAGACCTGGAACACGACGTCGGCGAGCGGGGTACCGCCGCCGGCCGTCGCCTGCAGCTCGATCTCGCCGGTCGGCAGTGTGATGCCAAGGCGCCCGCGCGTTCCAGCCACCACCATGACCTGCCGATCCGTGCGAAAGAGGCCGTGCGAGATGCTGATGACGTACGGGCCCGGCGCCAGTGCTATCTCCGATTGCACGGCATTGCTGACGAGGATTGCCTCGCCCGGCCGGCTGGTCGTGACGCCGCTTGCGCTGCTTTCGGGCCTGGATATCGTGAGCAAAGAGCCCGTCATCGCCGTGCCACGTTGCGAGGTTGCGGCTAAGCGGATCGTGCCCGCGTTGAGCGCCAGATTTACTCTCTGTGTATTTGCCGGGTCGACTTCCACTGTCTGCCGGGCCGAGATCTGTGACAGCCGAGCTTCGACCTCATAGCGCCCGGCAGGCAGCACGAGATGTGGTGCGGCAGCCTCCTGCTGGAAGGCAGCCAGCCCGTCCGCGTCCGACATTGGTGTCACGCGCCAGCGCACTGGAATGTCGAGAGGCTCGGCGTTTGCCGTGAGAGAGGTTGTCAGATAAAGGCCCGGTTTGGTGGGCAGCGGCACAACATTCGCGCTTGGGCGCGAGTCCCTCGATGCGAGCTTTGGCTGAGGCACCGGCGTACCCGGCACCGTGCTGCCAGCCGACAAAGCCTCACCCACGGCCGTGAGGATTTCAGCTGCCGTCTGGGCTTCAAACATCTTGCCGCCGGTCGCCCGCGCGAAACAAGCCATACGCTGGGCATCCTCCGGCTGGAGGCCGATAGAAACCACGTGCACCACGAGGCGCGGATAAATCCTGCTGATCTCAGCAATGGCCGTGCAGGGATCGGGGGCGCAGTTGTCGATGTCATCGTGGATGAGGACGGCATTCCCAGGTTCGGTTGCGGCGCCAAGCACGCGTGCGGCATCCCCGATAGCCAGCGCGAGGGGCCCCTTTCCCTTCGGATTCAGTTTTTCAAGCGGACCGAGGATACGGGAGGGGTCCACAGGCGCAGGACGGGCCACCAGCTCGACATCGGCGCAATCTCCCGATCGCCGATGGCCGAACACCATGAGACCGACGCGCGCTTGTTTTGCCACGCGCGGCAGCGATTGCCGAAGCGCGTCGCGCGCGAGCATGAGCTTGGATTGTCTTTCGCCGGGCGGCTTGCCCCACATGGAGCCCGAACCGTCGAAGATGACCATCGTATTAGGTGGATCTGCCGCAAAGACCGGCTGAGCGAGGAAGCAGGCACAGAAAGCAAGCGCACCGGACCATAGCGACGGGATCGCGCGGAGGCGTTGCATCAGGAGCTTCGACATGCCGCCATTGTACAGCAGTGCAATTTGCGTTAGCGAGGGTATTCAGATCTGAAATTGCAACGGCGTAAAAAAACCATGCCCGCCACGGCTCTCGAGCTCTTGAGGACACGCCGCTCTGCCAAGGCCGCTTTGCTGTCAGAACCTGGCCCGTCCCCGGCCGAGCTCGATACCATTCTTGGATGCGCTGCGCGGGTGCCCGATCACAAACGGGTCGTGCCCTGGCGGTTCATTCTGTTCGAGGGCGACGCACGCCGCCGCTTCGGCGAGATGTTGGCGCGGGTGCTGGCGGAGGAGGACAAGGAGGCGCCATCCCAGATGCGGCTCGAGACCGAGCGGGGGCGGCTGCTGCGTGCGCCAACGGTGGTCTGTGTCGTCTCGCGCGTAACCCCGACGCCAGGCGCTCCCGAATGGGAGCAGGTCCTCTCGTGTGGAGCGGCGGCGTTCAATCTGTGTCTCGCCGCCAATGCGCTGGGCTACGGTACCTGTTGGATTACGGAGTGGTATTCCTACAGCTCCGGCGTGCGCGCCGCGCTCAGGCTACAAGATAACGAGCGGGTGGCGGGCTTCGTCTATATTGGGAAAAATAAAGAGGTTCAGCCGGACCGCGAGCGCCCGGTCTTGTCAGATATCGTCTCGCGCTGGCAAGCTTGACGCATTTCAACCGATGGAGCGACGTCAGTGTTCTATGCTACCGAGGAGAACAAGCACGGCCTGAAGCATGATCCCTTCAAGGCGCTGATTACACCGCGCCCGATCGGCTGGATCTCGACCGTCAGCAAGGGCGGCATCTGCAACATAGCGCCCTACAGCTTTTTCAACGCTGTTGGCGAGCGGCCACACTATGTTGTCTTTGCCTCGGCCGGCATGAAGGACAGCCTCAAGAACATCGAGGAGACCGGCGAGTTCACCTGTTCTCTCGCCACTTGGGATCTGCGCTTCCAGATGAACACGACGTCGGCAGCCGTCCCGCATGGGGTAGACGAGTATCCGATCGCCGGGCTGACCGCCGCGCCCTGTAAGCTCGTCAAGCCGCCGCGCGTCAAGGAGAGTCCGGCTGCGTTCGAGTGCAAGCACTGGAAGACGGTCGAGCTGCCGTCCGCCGCCAACCAGAAAGCCAGCTACTCAGTGGTATTTGGCCAGGTTGTCGGTATCCACATCGACGATACGTTCGTGAAGAACGGCATTGTCGACACTGGGGCCATGCGTCCCATCGCCCGGCTCGGCTACATGGACTACGCGGTCGTGACGCCCGAGAGCGTCTTCACGATCAATCGTCCCGAGGTCGATGCCGAAGGCCGCATCATTCCCGAGACGGTGGCGGCGGCGGAGTAGCAGCCGGCAAGACCCCGGCAGTGTTGGCTCGCGCCAGCACCTTCTGGGCGAGCTTGAGGTGCGGCCGGTCGAGCATCAGGCCGTTCAGGCTGACGACACCCGCTTCGGGATCGGACGCGAAGACTCGGACAACCGCCTCGGCATGCGTGATCTCCTCGGCGCTGGGTGTGAATACCTCGTTGATCGGGCCTACCTGGTCGGGATGAATTGCGATCTTCCCCGTAAATCCGTCGCGGGCCGCCTCCTGCGCCTCCACACGCAGTCCCTTGGTATCGCGGAAGTTGACGAAGACCGTATCGACCGGCTGGACGTCCGCAGCCGCGGCGGTCAGTAGGCAGAGATCACGCACCAGCCGGTACGGCGAGGTCAACATGCCGTCCGGCGTGCGGCTGGACAGCGAACCGACTACGGCCGACAAGTCCTCGGCACCCCAGCTCATGCCTATCGTGCGCGAGCTGGCACCGATATAGGTCGAGAGCTGTAGCACGGAGGTCGGCGTCTCTGTGACGATCGGCAGGATGCGTGTCGGGTGCCTCCGAGCGGCGCGCTCCTCCGCATGGCCTAGCGCAATGGAGAGCCGCTGCACGTCGTGTCCGGAGTTGGGCTTGGGCTGCACGATGCCGTCAGGACCAGCGAGGACGACCTCGGCAATGTCGGCCTCCGCATCAGCGCTGTCGATGGGATTGATGCGGACAAAGAGTTTGGGCCGCTGAGGCTGGGTCATCGTCGCGTGGATGAACTCCGCAGCAAGTTTCCGCGCTTGCGGCCTGCGGTCGGGGGCAACCAAGTCTTCGAGATCGAGGATGAGCGCGTCTGCCCCGGCGGAGAGGGCCTTGGCAATCTTGCGTTCGCTGTCGGCTGGCACGAACAGGAGGGAGCGCATGAGCTATGTCTTCGGTTGCTTGCGCATGAGGCCCTGGCGCAGGCATTCGGCCACGAGTTCGTTGCGCTGATTGAAGGCGCGATGATGAAACACGACGATGCCGGCATCCGGCCGTGATTTGCTTTCGCGCTTGGAGACGATTTCGGTCGTGGCGTGCAGCGTGTCACCCAAAAAGACCGGCTTCGGAAATTTCACGTCAGTCATGCCGAGATTGCCGATTGTCGTGCCCAGTGTCGTGTCGGAAACGGACACACCGATCATCACGCCAAGTGTGAAGATACTATTGACCAGCGGCTTGCCCCATTCGGTCGAGGCCGCGAAGTGATAGTCAATGTGCAGAGGTTGCGAATTGTGCGTTAGGCAAGAGAACAGCGTGTTGTCGATCTCGGTGACGGTGCGCCTGATCGCGTGCTCCAACACGCGGCCGACCTCGATCTCCTCGAAGTAAAGCCCTTGCATCCACGACCTCCCGGATGTGCTTGTTGTGGCGACGCATTCCCGGCTTTTGCGACGGGACGATGAAATTGGCAAGCTCCGTCGTAAGTCGGATTGGGTGGGTGGCCAGCGGTATTCCGTAACCTCTGATTGTTGAAGAAACGTCCTGAGAGGGCCGCACCAGAGCGCGATCGCCTCCGGCCGAGACGTCTCTCGATTGGAAAAGTGATTCAATCCAAGGCGACCCTGCTCTAGTAGCGGAACTGCTCCGACAGAATGCGCTCGTCCAAGCTATGGCCGGGGTCGAACATCATGAGGAGATCGATGTTGGAGGCCTCGGATACGCGCACCTTGATGACCGAGCGCGTTTCGACATTGTCGGCGACGGCACTGACGGGCCGCTTGTCAGGCTCGAGCACGTCGACCTCGATGGTGGCTCGGTTGGGGAGGAGGGCCCCGCGCCAGCGGCGCGGCCTGAAGGCGCTGATCGGGGTCAAGGCCAGGAGCGAGGCATTGATCGGCAGAATCGGGCCGTAAGCCGACAGATTGTAGGCTGTGGAGCCGGCCGGAGTGGCGACCAGAACGCCATCACAGGCGAGTTCTTCGAGGCGGACGTGTCCGTCGACCGAGATCCTCAGCTTGGCCGCCTGATGGGTCTCGCGAAACAACGACACCTCGTTGATAGCGAGGCCTTCGTGGTGCTTGCCATGGCGATCGTCGGCGCGCATCGACAGAGGATGAATGCGGCTGACCTCGGCGCGCGCGAGCCGGCCAAGCAGATCGTCCTGACGGAACTCGTTCATGAGAAAGCCCACCGAGCCGCGATGCATGCCGTAGATCGGAACCGGGTCGTGCATGACACGGTGCAGCGTCTGCAGCATCAGGCCGTCGCCGCCGAGCGCGACGATGGCATCTGCCGCCGCAAGCTCGGCATTGCCATATCTGGCGATCAGACGCTCACGCGCGTCCCTGGCCTCGGGTACGTCGCTGGCGACAAACGCAATCTTCTCGAACTTCTTGGCGCTTTTTGCCATGCTGGGATTGCGCGCTGCCATCTGGAGGAAGGGCCCACAGGTCTTTGGAAAGGCTCGCTCAAGTGCAAGAAAACGACAAGCCAATTCTGGTTTACTCGACCTTTCCATCGCCGGAGGAGGCCGAGCGCGTAGGCACGGATCTCGTCGATGCCGGGCTCGCAGCGTGTGTCAACATCATCCCTGGCATGACTGCCATATACATCTGGCAGGGCCAGCGCCAGCGCGACAACGAATGTGTCATGATCGTAAAAACGCGCGCAGAGTTGGCCGAGCGGGTCATCACGCATGCACGCATGCTGCATCCTTATACCAAGCCGGCGCTGCTAGTACTTCCGATTGCGGGCGGCTCTGAGGACTTTCTAGGCTGGATTGCGGCGCAGACGGCCACACCGCGATCATGAAGCATTTACCATGAGAGAGGATCGATCATGCAGGACATGCTCAACGCTGCGCTGGGCGAGGCGTTGAAGGCAGCCGCGGTCGTACCCGTGCTCACCATCGAGGTTGCGGACATCGGCGTCGAAGTGGCGCGTGCACTCCAGCTCGGTGGTCTCAATCTGATCGAGATCACGCTGCGTACGCCGGCAGCGGTCGAGGTGATCCGGCGTATCAAGGCAGAAGTGCCGGAGGTGCGCGTCGGGGCCGGCACGGTGCTCGACCCGGAGCAGGCGGCGCGTGCCATTGCGGCCGGCGCGCGTTTCATTGTGTCTCCAGGTATGACTCCGCGCTTGTTGGAGGCGGCCGCGACGTGGCCGGTGCCGTATCTTCCGGGTGCGGCTACCGCGTCCGAGGCCATGGCGCTGTCGGATCTCGGCTACTGCGTGCTCAAGTTCTTTCCTGCCGAGCCGGCAGGTGGGCTCGCCTATCTCAAAGCGCTGGCAGCACCTCTGGCAGATGTCTTGTTCTGTCCGACCGGGGGCATCGATGCGGCCAACGCACCCGCGTATCTTGCTCTGCCCAACGTAGTCGCGGTCGGGGGATCGTGGGTCGCGCCGGCCAAGCAGGTGGCGGCGCGGGATTGGCCGGCAATCACCGCACTCGCGCATCAAGCGGCGGCGTTGCGGCTCAAGGCCTGAATACAGGCGCCGTTGCCTCGGCCGGCACGACGGCGCCGCGGTGCTGAATAACGATGCCGGCGAGCCGGTTTCCGTCGTGAGCGGCTACGGCGGACGATCGTCCTTGCATGCGTGCAGCGAGATAGGCAGCGTTGAAGCTGTCGCCGGCGCCTGTGGTGTCGACAGGCGTGATGTGTGCAGGCACCCGAACCGCGATCGGCGCTCCATCTGTCGCAACGAGCGCTCCGTCGTGACCGAGTTTCACGGCCACCTCGCACAGACCGAGGTCGCGCAATCGTGCGACGGTTGCGGTCGCGTCGGCATCGCTCCAGAGCAGAGCCTCATCGTCAAACGTGGGGAGCGCCAGATCGGCCAAGGCCCAGAACCGGCGAATGACATCACGCGCCCTATCCGGATCATTCTGCCAGCCGCGTGGGCGATAGTTGCCGTCCATGACGATGGTAGCGCCAGCTGCGCGCGCCCGTTGCAGCGCTTCGGCAAAACGCGCTAGGCCAGCCGTCGAGTAGAGCGACAGCGTGACCGCCGAGAAGAAAACGAGGCCGGCCTGCTGGATAGCGGTGACGACCGCCTCTGCACCAGCCCCATCGAACAATTCGCGTGCTGGCGAACGGTCGCGCCAGTAATGGAATGTGCGCTCGCCTTTGGAGCTGGTCTCGATCAGATAGAGGCCCGGCATGCGCCCGGCGGCAGTCGTGATGAGAGTCGTGCCGACGCCTTCGTGACGCGCAAGGTTGAGGATGCCGGCGCTGTAGGGATCATCGCCGAGCGCCGTTGCGTAGCTTACTTCCGCGCCTGCTCGCGCCAGATACACCGAGGTGTTGAACGTGTCGCCGCCGTAGGCCAGGCCGAAGCGGCCATCATTGCCACGCGCGAGTTCGACCATGCATTCGCCGATGGAGATGATCGGGCGATGGCGCGGGTTGATGGCATCGGCCATGGGCGCGCAACCTTCGGCTGAGCTCAGCTGCCTTCCAGCGCGCTGATGACGGCCCTTGTGGTGTCCGCGGTCGTCGCCTGGCCGCCAAGATCGCGCGTCAGCGCACGGCCCTCGGCGGTCACCCGCTCGATGGCGCGCATGAGGCGGGCCGCAGCGTTCGCCTCGCCCAGGTGCTCCAGCATCAATACGGCCGACCAGAACGAGCCCAGCGGATTGGCGATGCCGCGGCCCATGATGTCGAAGGCCGAGCCGTGAATGGGCTCAAACATCGACGGAAATGCGCGCTCCGGATTGATGTTGCCAGTGGGCGCAATGCCGAGGCCGCCTGCCAGCGCCGCCGCGAGATCCGAGAGAATGTCGGCGTGCAGATTGGTCGCCACCACGGTGTCGATGCTGGCGGGATCGTTGACGAAACGTGCCGCCATGGCATCGACCAGCATGCGGTCGGTCTGCACATCACCGTAGGCGCCCTTCACATCCTCGAACACCTCGTCCCACAGCACCATAGCGTGTCGCTGTGCGTTGGACTTGGTCACGAACGTGAGCTTTTTGCGGGCCCGGGCTCGCGCCTGCTCAAAGGCGAAGGTGAGGATGCGGCGGGCACCTTCTCGCGTGATGATAGTGACGTCAACGCCCGTCTCAAGCGGTAGGTGCTGGTGCACGCGGCCGCCGGCACCCGAATACTCGCCCTCCGAGTTCTCGCGGATGATCAGCCAGTCGATGTCTCCGGGGCCGACCCCGGCAAGGGGAGACTTGAGGCCGGGCAGCACGCGTGTCGGCCTGATGTTGGCGTACTGATCGAAGCCCTGGCAGATGGCGAGCCGGAGCTGCCACAGTGTGATGTGGTCAGGGACGCGCGGATCACCGGCCGAGCCGAAGTAGATGGTGTCGAACGTCTTGAGCTCGTCCGTCGCACCATCCGGCATCATGCTGCCGTGGGTGAGATAGTGGTCACTGCCCCACGGAAAGTCCTTGAACTCGAGATCGAGGCCGCTTGTGCCCTTGGCGAGAGCAGTCATCACCTCTTGGCCCGCGGCGATGACTTCCTTGCCAATGCCGTCGCCCGGGATCACCGCAATTCTGTGTTTCGCCATGGCGTCGTCCCCGATGGGTGCACCATGCTGCATACCAGTCCGTATGGCGGCCACGCCAGTGCAATGGCGAGCCCACATGGCGTGCTCGACGCCCAAATTTGAGGGCGAGCCTACGGCGCGTTGCGCATCAGCGTGGAGAACACCTGCCGCGTCGAACCGGGCTGGACGCGTGGGCGCTTGACCAAGGCATTGCGGCTGGGTTGTGGGTGCGCTGCGGGATGGGCCGGTTGTCCGACATCGACCGAAGCCTGCGCGTCCATGCCAGCGGCACTAGGGGCGCCGAGGCCTGAACGTGCCACCACGCCGTCATCGGATGGCATGCTCAGTACCGTCTGGCCGGCGCCAGTCCGGCGTGCTTCCTCCAGAACCATCTCCTGCCGCTCGGAAGTTCCCGCAGGCACACCAATCGTCGCGCGTCCGGGCAATGGTGCGCTGGCGGAGTGATGTGAGCCAGCAATTGCCGGATCTTGGCCCGGCGCAGCGGCAGCGGCATCCTTACGCCCACCACGTTGCTGGGCGACGATGGCGCGCGGCAGGCAACGTCCACCCTCTGACGCCAATTGCCCCTCCGGGCATCCCCTGCCACAGGTTCCCGGCTTCTCATTTTGAACGAGAGACAGCAGAACATAATCCGGCTCCTCCAAGGGGAGCGCGGCGTTGACCCGATCGGTGAAGAGTTTCATCGCGTGCTTTGTGCCAGGATTCCAGGAGCCATGTACTTCGCCGCTGTAGCAGCCGACGCGCTTCAGTTCGTACTGGATGTCTCGAACGAGTTGCGCCCGGGCGTCCGGGTCGCCTGGTCTCAGCGAAGTAAAGTTTTTGCCCGATGCCGGGGTGGCGCGCCGCGGCGTCGCGGGCTCTTCCGTGCGGGTCACACTGGCCCATCGGCCGGAAGCTGGAACTGGCTGCGCTGGCTCGGTATCGGCAAGATGCTGGCTCACAAGCAGTGGCTCCTTGGCCGAAAAGACCCTGGTGCGTTGCGAGTTGGACGATGTAGCCAGTGCATCGTTTGCGGTTGTCGATGAGGCCAAGGCGTGGCGCTCCTGGTCGAGCGCGCCGTCAGCATGCCAGCCCCAAGCAAAAGCCGACGCTGTGGCGCCGGCCAGGGCGACCAAAATACCAAGCCGCGTACGCATACTGGACTCCCAACTCGGGCTTGCCGGAAGACCCGTCCGGTGCCCCAAGGCGCCACCTGCCGATAGAGACGCGCCGGGGCCACGTTCGGTTCACGCCGATCGCAATTTGATCTTCCTTGTTTATTGTATGGGGTGCTCTTGGGCCATGTTCAAGCCGCGGAAAGTTGAGGCGAATGTTAGTTCTGGTGAATGCCGGTGACGCTGGCCCACTTGCGTGCACCGTTGCCAAGTGGACGGCACCCTGTGGAAAGGGCGCAAATCCAGGACAGTTTGTGGATTATTCGAAAGGCCCACTGTGGACAAAGTTGCCCCAGCCACAGGTGTTGCGCAGGCACATCACTTACCTCGGTTCGTGAGCGCGCGCGCAAACTATTAATAGTCCTTAACATTCTCAAATCAGCTACCTATCGGGGCGAGGGGGACGTCATGTCCGTTTTGCGTCGTCTGGCAGCTCGGCTCCGAGCGACCTGTGCATAACGCATCCACCAAAGCGGCGGTGGAGCAGTGCACAAGTGGCTCCGAACCGCGCCCATCCTGGGTTTCGCGCGTGCCTTGCCCCGGCGGCTCAATCGGGATGAGGCCGTAGCCGCGAACACCCGTGCCGGTGTTTCAAACCCCCTCGCGAGCCGGCCGGCGATCCGCGCACGGTCGGCCCCACGACAGGGGGCAAGACAATGAGACACGTACTGGGGGTGCTAGGCGTAATCGCCGCGAGCATATTGCTTGCAGTATCGGCGGCGATGAACTGGCGGTTCGGGTTCAGCCTCGGCAAGACCGAGATGGACGGGCAGATCTATGGCGCCGCAAGCGCCGCAGCCGACTGCTTCAAGGCGCTGGTTCCTTTCTTCTTCTTTGCCGCTATACGCAACCGTATGTGGTCGCAGGCTGCCGCCTCGGCGGTGGTTTGGGTCGTCGTCACGGCCTATTCCTTGACGTCGGCGCTTGGTCACGCCGCGCTCAACCGGCTCGATACGGCCGGTCACCGCGCGGTCGAGGCTGCGACCTACAAGGACCTGCGCTCGGATCTGAAGCGCGCCGAGGACCAGGCGAGCTGGGTTCCCCAGCACCGTCCGGCCCAGGCCGTCCAGAGCGAGATCGACGGTCAGAAGAACCAGCGGGCCTGGACCTGGACCAAGGGATGCACCGAGGTCAACGGCCGGTTCAACCGCGACTACTGCCAGCAGTTCCACACGCTGTCCTCCGAGCTGGCCTCGGCGGAGCAGGCTGTGGCGTTGAACAAGCGCATCGCCGAGATCAAGGCGGAGCTTGGCAAGACCGAGGGCGTGAGCGTGATGTCGGAAGCCGACCCGCAGGCCGCCGTCCTGGCCAAGCTGGCGGGCATCGTGTTGCCGGGTGTCAAGGTCGACGACGTGCAGACGGCGCTGACGATCTTCGTGGCGCTTCTGCTCGAGGTTGGCTCGGCCTTCGGCATGTACGTAGCCTTCGCGCATTGGAACCTGTACGAACGGCGTGTTCCGGCAGCACCGGAGATGGTTCCCTCGACCGCGGTCGTGGAGGCTCAGATGGCTCCGGTAGTCATGGTCGAGGCACGGAAGCCGCAGGCGGGCGCCAACGATAACAGGTCGATCCCTGTGTCGGTGCCCAAGTTGCTCGTTCCGGAAAACGACGTGGAACGCTTCTACAAGGAAAGGATCGAGACGACGGAAGGCGCGAGCTTGACGGCCAGCGCACTTTACGAGGACTACTGCACTTGGTGCGAGGAGAACGAGAAAGAGCCTCTCGCACTGCCGAGGTTCGGACGCGAGTTCGGAGAGCTCGGCATTCAGAAGGTCAGGATTGCAGGGCGCACCCGCTACACGGGCGTCTCGCTCAGATCCGGAATGGTCGAGGAGGATAAGAAGCTGCCGGCCTCAGTGGAGAAGGCAGCCTAGACAACCATCAACAAAATTGCACTGAACTGAAGGCCGCGCGAGCGGCCTTCTTCTTTTTTGGGCAGCAGATGTTGCCCTCTGTCATCGAAACGCGGCGGCCATCAGCTCGCGCGTATAGTCCGTCTGTGGATGCTGGGTGAGCTCCTCAGTCGGCCCCTGCTCGACGATCCGTCCCTCCTTCATGACGATGATGCGATCAGCCATGGCGCGCACGACGGCGAGATCGTGGCTGATGAAGAGATAGGTGAGACCATGGCGCTGTTGAAGGTCGCGCAGCAGCTCAACGACGGCCTTCTGCACGGTGCGGTCAAGAGAGGACGTGGGCTCGTCCAGCAGCATGAGCTTGGGGTGCAGGATCATCGCCCGGGCGATAGCGATGCGCTGGCGTTGGCCTCCGGAGAACTCGTGCGGATAGCGGTTGCGGGCGGCCGGGTCCAGCTGCACCTCTGTGAGGGCAGAGACAGCGCGTGCGTCGCGCTCCTCTCGTGTCAGAGTCGGCTCGTGCACGAGCAGGCCTTCACTGATGATCTCGCCCACGGTCATGCGCGGTGAGAGCGAGCCGAAGGGGTCCTGGAAGACGACGCCGAGATCGCGCCGGATGGGCCGCAAGACCTCGCGCGCGAGGCCATCGAGATGCTGTCCATTGAACACGATGCGCCCGTCGGCTGCGAGCAACCGGAGCACGGCGCGGCCGAGGGTCGATTTGCCCGAGCCCAACTCGCCGACGATGCCCAACGTCTCGCCACGCCGCACCTCAAGGGAGGCGCCTTGCACGGCAATCAGATCGGCAGGTTGGTGCTGCCACAGGCGGCGCGGCATGCGGAAGGTGACGCGCACATTTCTGGCGTCGAGAAGAACCGGCGCATCGGTTGCAACGGGCAGCTTGCGCCCGGTGGGCCCGGCGGCAATCAATGTGCGTGTGTAGCTCTCGCGCGGGTTAGAAAAGATTTCGCGCACGGACCCGCTCTCGACAATACGCCCTTCGTGCATGACCGCGACGCGATCGGCAAAACGGCGCACGATATTAAGATCGTGGCTGATGAACACGATTGCCATACCAAGGCGCTGCTTCAAGTCGGCAAGAAGATCGAGGATCTGCGCTTGCACCGTCACGTCCAGTGCGGTGGTGGGCTCGTCCGCGATCAGCAGGTCGGGTTCGTTGGCCACTGCCATGGCGATCATCACACGCTGGCGCTGTCCGCCAGACAATTCGTGCGGATAGGCATCGATCCTGTGCGCTGCATCGGGAACGCGTACGAGCTTCAGTAACTCGACCGCGCGCCGGCGCGCTGAGGCGGCGCCCATCTTTTGGTGCCGGCGGAGCGGCAGCGCGATTTGGTGACCGATGCGATAGAGCGGGTCGAGCGAGGTCATCGGCTCCTGGAAGATCATGGTGATCCTGGCGCCGCGTATATGATTGAGCTCGCGCTCCGGTAGCCCCAGAATTTCCCGGTCGTGAAACCGCACGGATCCTCGCGCACGGCCGTTCCGGGCAATAAGATCCATGACCGCCAGCATGAGCTGGCTCTTGCCGGAGCCCGACTCGCCGACGATCGCCAGCGTTTCTCCCTTGGCGATCTCCAGCGACACACCACGCACGGCCTGAACCCAGCTGTCTGCCGTGGTAAAGTCCACCTCGAGGTTGCGGATGGCGAGGAGCGGCGCCGGCATCATCGATCCTTGGGGTCGAGCGCGTCGCGCAGGCCGTCGCCGATGAAGTTGAGTGAGAACAGGGTCGCCACCAGGAACAGGGCGGGAAAGGTGAGCAGCCAAGTGGCGCCCTGGATGTTGCGTGCACCCTCTGCGATGAGCACGCCCCAGCTCGTCATCGGCTCCTGCACGCCGAGCCCAAGAAAGGAGAGAAAACTCTCGAGCAAGATCACTCGCGGGATCAGCAAGGTCATATAGACAACGACCGGGCCGAGCAGATTGGGAATGATATGGCGCGCAAGGATACCGGGCGTTGTGACCCCGAGCGCCTCGGCGGCCTGCACGTATTCCTGCCGCCGCAATGACAGCGTTTGACCGCGCACGATGCGCGCCATGTCGAGCCATTCCACGGCGCCGACCGCCAGGAACATGAGGATGAAGTTGCGGCCGAAGAACACAACCAGCAGGATGACGAAAAAAATGAAGGGTAGGGAATAGAGCACATCGACGAGCCGCATCATCAGGAGATCGACGCGTCCGCCGAGATAGCCGGAAACGGCGCCATAGGTAACGCCAATGACGAGGGCGACCAGCGCAGCGAGCACGCCTATGGCCAGTGAGACGCGGCCGGCAACAAGGGTTCGCGTCAGCAGGTCGCGACCGTTGGCGTCGGTGCCGAACAGAAAACGGTGATGCTCCATGGGCGCTTCGATAGCGAGCACGCGGCTTCCATCATGCCGCTCCAGCACCCGGGGAGCGCCGAACAGATCGGAGCGCTCGACGTAGGTGAGCAGGCGTTCGTCGATGGCGCGTTCGGATGTCAACGTGAAGCGGATGGTATCGGCCGCCACGGCTATGTTCTCTACCTTTGCACGCAGGCGCGGGCCGAGCCGAGCGATCGCATCCTCAGCTTGCTGCGGCGAGGGAGAGGCCCCAAGACTTGCCGGTGTACGCACGTAGTCCTGGTAGACGCGGTCGTACGGATGGCCAGTCATAGCGGGACCGAGCAGGCATGCGAGTGTCATCAAGGCAAGGAAAGCGATACCTGCCATCGACGCGCGATTGGCCAGGAAGCGGCCACGCGCCTCCACCCAGAGCGAGCGTCCTGCGACAGTCGAGATGGGGGTGGCCACCATGCTCATGGCTCACGTATCCCGCACGCGCGGGTCGAGGAGCGCATAGGTAATGTCGACCAGCAGATTGAAGAGCAGGACGAAAATGGCCACCAGCACGACGGTGCCCATGACTAGCGTGTAGTCGCGATTGAGCGCGCCCTCCACGAAGTAGCGACCGACGCCCGGCAGGCCGAAAATCGTCTCGACCACAATGGAGCCGGTCAGCAAGGCGGCGGCTGCTGGTCCCAGATAGGACACCACTGGCAGCATGGCGCCGCGCAGGGCGTGCAGCACGACCGTCCAGCGCGCCAGACCCTGCGCACGCAGTGTGCGGATGTGATTGGCATGCAGCGCCTCGATCATGGCGGCGCGAGTGAGACGTGCGATGATGGCAATCTGCGGCAGCGCCAGCGTCAGCACGGGCAGGATCATGTTGGCGGGCGCACCACTATTCCAGCCTGCCACCGGCAGCCAGGCCAGCGTCAACCCGAACAGGATCTGCAACGCAGGCGCGGTGACAAAAGTTGGCACGCGTGATGCCGAAGGTAGCGATGCTCGATACGGCATAGTCGGCGGGCGCATTCTGGCGCAGCGCGGCCACGACGCCGAGTGCCAGCCCGGATACGAGAGCGAGGATCAACGCGCTGAGGCCTATGGCAATGGAGACAGGGAGGCCGCGCGCGAGCAATTCAGCGACGGAGAAATCGCGATAGTAGAATGAGGGTCCGAGATCGCCGCGCAGCAGCGCGGAAAGATAAAGCCAGTACTGCTCCAGCAGCGGGCGGTCGAGCCGGTAGATGCGGTTGAGGTTCTCCATCACCTTGGCTTCGAGCGGGCGTTCTAAATCGAACGGTCCGCCGGGCGCCAGGCGCATCAAGAAGAAGGCGATGGTAATGATGACGAACAGCGTCGGGACGGCGGACGCGAGGCGTCGCAGGATGAAGGTGAGCATGGTGCGCCGGTTCGAGGCTCGGACAGGGGACGCGAACCTTTTCTTCTAGCATTTCGGCGGGCGAGTGCGCACCGCGAGCGGCAGAGGCCGCGGCCAGTTTCGCCCGACTATGGCTTCAGGGTCATGAAGCGGGTGGCGTTGGCGCCGCGCAGGTTGGGGATGAAGCAGGAGAGCTTGGCCGAGATCAGGTTGCGGTTGGAATAGTAGAGCAGCGGGATGAACGGCAGGTCGTGCATGAGCATGGCCTCTGCGGCGTTGAGCGTGCGAGCCCGGCTCTCCAAGTTCAGATCATCGGCGGCCGTGCGCATCAGCGCGTCGAACTCGGGGTTCTTGTAGCGTGCGTAATTGAAGCCGGTGTTCTGGCTCTCGAGCAGAAACAGGAAGTTCTGCGGGTCGGAGTAGTCGGCGATCCAGCCAGCGCGTGCCACGTCGAAGTCGCCGCCGTCACGCAGGTAGGCAAAGTGTGTCTTGCCGTCGGTGTTGATGTAGGTCATGTCGACGCCGAGTGTCTTCCACATGTTGCCGATGGCCACCACAGTGGCGCGGTTGTTGTCGGTGGTGTTGTAACGGATCTCGATCTTCAGAGGTTTCAGGCCAGGGCCGAAACCGGCATCTTTGAGCAGCGCTTTGGCCCGATCCTCGCGGTCGATGGGCGATTGGGTCTTCTCGGCCAGATAGGCGGGCTCGCCGTAGTTGCCGGTGCCGGGCGGCACGAAGGAATATGCCGGCAGCATCGTGCCGGACCAGATCTGCTCGGCGATGAACTCGCGATCGAGCATGAGCGACAGGGCTTGGCGAACGCGCATGTCGTTGAGCGGGGCCTTGGTCGTGTTGACGGCCAGATAGTACGTGCCGAGGTAGGGCGAGATCTTCACTTGGCCGCCGAACTTTTCCTTCAGGCGCTTGGCCTGGTCGGCTGGAATGTCCGTGGTGGAGTGGACCTCGCCGGCCTCGAAGCGGCGAGCGGCAGCCGCCAGATCGCTGCACGGGTAGTAACGAATGCTGGCGATGCTCACATTCGCCGCATCGTGGAATTGCGGGTTCTTCTCGAGCGCGATGTGCGACCCCGGGACCCACTCCTTTAACACGTAGGCGCCATTGGAGACCCAGTTCTCTGGTCGCGTGAAGTCCTTCCCATGCTTCTGGATATTCGCCGGGTGCAGTGGCAGGCCGCTCTGATGCGTCAGCAACTCCAGAAAGTAGGGTGTCGGCCGCTCGAGCGTGATTTCGAGCGTGCGCGCATCGATGGCCCTCGCGCCGAGCTCCTCCAGTTTGGAGCCATCACCCTTCGTGTTGATCTTCTGGGCGTTGCGGATGGGATAGAGCACGGTGGCGTACTTGGCGCCCGTTTCCGGGTCCATGATGCGACGCAGGGAAAACACGAAGTCGCCGGCCGTAACAGGATCGCCGTTCGACCATCGTGCGGTGGTGCGCAGTTTGAACGTGTAGACCTTGCCGTCGGTGCTCGATGACCAGCTTTCGGCGACGCCGGCGATCACCTTGCCGCGTGCGTCGTGAATGAGGAGACCTTCGGAGAGATCCCGCAGAAGATGAGCCTCGCTGACGGTCGACGTCTTGTGTGCATCGAGCGTCTCGGGATCGCCGTCATTGCAGCGGTGATAGATGGGTTGAGCGCAGGCGCTTACGACGCCCAGGAGCGTCGATCCGGCTAGTGTCATACAGAGTGTGAATTCGCGGATCATGCGCGTGTCAGCTTCCATGTCACGGAGTTGTGGAGATCCTGTAGCTCAGGCGGCGATGATGAACGTGGACCTAGCCGGCGAGCATGGCATATCTTCGCAGCGAGCACATGCATCGACCTTACCATCAAACAGTTCCATCTCGTCCAACCTGGCGTCAGCGGCAGCTTGCCGTGTACCAGATGCGCTCTCCCGTCGTTGTGATCAGGGTGGAGGCGATCGTCCAGCCGTTGCGAATGGCCTCGCGCCAGTCTGGATCGCTGCAGTGAGCTTGATTCCAGCGGTTTTTCTCGCGGACGCGCCAACTGTCGCCGAGCTCGCTCGAAGGAATATCGAGATGGCGGCGGAACTCGATCATGCGCATAGAACAATGCACCGAGACGCTCTCGTTGCGCGTGAACTCGTCGAGCCAGACGCCAGCTTCGAGTTGATCGGCTTCCGCTTGCTGTAGCTTCTCGGTGCAGAACTCGGCATGATCGAACGCACGGGCCGATGAAGGCCCCAAAGCGAACAACAAGCTGCCGACCAGACAGGCGAACCGCATCCCCAAGCCTCGAGTATCTCAGGCGGGAGATATATATGCGCCGCTGTGGCAAGAGGGAGGCGCAGCGCTACGATCCAACACTTCTGTGTTACCTGGGCAGCCAACGAGCAATCGTCAACCACTGTTCCAGTTTGTTGGGGCCAATTGCCTTGTTATTGGGCCTGATGCTCAGTCGGTATGGGTGCCGGCGTGCACACGGTCATGTTTCTGACGTGGCCAGACGTGTCACGGGCTTCTCCTGAATCGGCCAGTTCAGCGCCGCAGCCACGACGCCGAGCGCGACGGACATCCACCACATGGCGCTATATGAGCCGGTGGCGTCGAACAACCGGCCCGCGAGCCAAACGCCCACGAAGGAGCCGAGCTGATGCGACAGGAACACGATGCCGAACAGCATCGACATCCAGGTCGTGCCAAAGAAGGTCGCGACGAGGCCGCTGGTGAGTGGAATGGTGGAAAGCCAGAGCAGCCCGAGCAAGCCGCACAGGGTTATGACCGTTGCTGGCGTTATCGGCAGAAACAGAAAACCAAGGAAGATGATAGCTCGACCAAAATAGATGAGGCTCAAGCCGCGGCGCTTTTCGATGAAGCGCCCGGACTGGCCGGCCACATACGTTCCAATGATGTTGGCGATGCCGACCACCGAGAGGGCAAACGGTCCGACCCAGCCAGGCAATCCCTGGTCGATGGCAAATGCCGGCAAGTGCACCATGATGAAGGCGACGTGGAACCCACACACGAAGAAGCCGGCCGTCAGCAGCCAGAAGCTCGGATGGCGAAAGGCCTCGGAGAGGGACTCGCCGATCGTTTGCGTGCGTATGGGTCCGACAGACATCGCCGGCCGGCCTCGAATCGGCCAGGCGAGCGGGATCAGCAGCGCCGTGACGGCTATGAGCCACAGAAGGCTCGCCTGCCAACCAACCGCCTCGATCAGGAAGTGCATGACGGGGAGAGCGACAAAGCTGCCGATGCCTGCTGCCATCCCGACCGATGCAATGGCGCTGAGGCGCTTTTCCGGCGGCGCCATGCGGCCGATGGTGCCGACCAGCGAGGTCACGCCCGTGCCGCTCACGCCGATACCCAGAAGTGCGCCGCTCATCAGCAGGTCGGTTCCAGAGCGCGCGGCATACATCATGTACAGGCCCGCCATGGCGGCGAGCACACACACGACGATGATGCGGCCGGCGCCGTACTTGTCGATCAGCGCACCGGAGAACGGCGCTCCCACACCCATCAAAAGCTGAACCAGCGCCATGGACAGGGCGAACGGCTCGCGGCCGATGGCCAGCGCACTCGTCATGGGCGGCAGGTAGAGGCCCATGGACTGGTTGCGGCCCATCGATACGCCGACGATGATTCCGACGACTAGAATTAGCGCCCACAATGGCAGACTTGACTTCGGCTCGGAGGTGGACATGAAGCCTCGTGATGTATCGGTGCTGGTATTTGATGCGGATCAGGTGGCCGGCGGCAGGTTGATCACCAGGCAGGTCTCGGAGCCGTGCGCGATGAGCGTGCCGGCGGCGTCCCAAATGCGGCCCTCGGCGGTGGCAATGCGGCTGCCGGTGTGGATGACCTTGCCTTCGCAGCGCAACTTGCCGGTGCTCTCGAGCACAGCGCGCACGAAACTGATGCTCATATCCACGGTGGTGTAGACTTGGCCGGGCCTCAGCGTCGAATGGACAGCGCATCCCATGGCCGAGTCGAGCAGGGCGGAAGTCCAGCCGCCATGCACGGTTCCGAGCGGATTGTAGAAGCGTGCAGAGGGCGTTGCTTCGAACACGACGCGGCCGGTCTCGGCCTGCGCCAGCCAGATGTCCGTGGTTTGCGTAAAGGGCGGCGCCGGATAAGTCTGGTTGAGCATGCCCTGTAAGAATGCCAAGCCGCTGGTGCCACCCGCAACGTCCTTTGGAACGATGCCGAACTTCTGTGCTGGATTGACGGAGCTCATCGCAAAACCCCAGTTTTGTGGACAACTCGTTACCTGCATATGCAGATAATGCGCAATCAAGAATGTTTTATTGGGCCAATTGCTCCAGCATATGATCGAGTGATGTGTTGAGAGCGATGGCCGCCTGTTCGCCCAACATCCCCTCGATCTCCTTTTGTGCCTTGGCCCATGCAGGCTTGGCAGTCACATACGCTTCTCGGCCCTTGTCAGTCAGATGCAGGCGTCGAGAGCGGCGATCATTGGGATCATGCACAAGTATCAGCAGGTCACGACGCTCGAGGGGGCGCAGATTTCTGGTCAGCGTAGTCGGGTCGGTGATCAGCTTCTCGGCAAGCGCGCCGATGCCGATGCCATCGAACGCACGGACATGGCCCAGCAAGCTGAACTGGGTGACGGTTAGACTGAACGGCTCGAGATGCTGATCATAGATCTGCGTCATGCGGCGCGCGGCCTTGCGCAGACGCAGGCATGTGCATCCGGACGAGACAAGCTTGACGCGTTCTTTCCTAGACGCCATGAGCAGCTATTATCTGCATATACAGATAATAGCAAGCGCCCGCGCATGCGAGAATTGCCCGAGCGTCACGCGCCTCAGTCCGGAATTAGCCCACCGTCTACGTTGAACGACTGCCCTGTGATGTTGCGGGCGCCGGGTGAGGCGAGGAACACAGTCATGGCGGCAATGTCCTCTGGCTCGTTAGGACGCTGCAAAGGCACGTTTTGTACAGCACGTGTCCCAACCTCATCGACGCTAATGCCCTCCTTCTCGGCCATTACGCGGATGATCTCGCTGTAGAGATTGGTGCGCACGATGCCGGGGCACACGGCGTTGACGTTGATGTTATGCTGGCCCAACTGCTGAGCTGCCGTCTTGGTCAGGCTGATGACGGCGCCTTTGCTTGCAGCGTAGATGGCGTTGGACGTGCCGGCGAAGCCTTTGCCTGCGATCGACGCGATATTGATGATACGTCCACTGCGGCGCGGAATCATCTCGCGCGCAACGCGCTGCAGGCAGAAGAATACGCCCTTGGCGTTGACGCGGTGAATGCGGTCCCAGTCCTCCTCGGTCAAATCCATGATGTAGGCCCGCCGCGTGACACCCGCGTTGTTGACGAGAATGTCGATATGGCCGAAGGCCTCAACGGCTTTGGTCACCATGCGGTCGATGTCGGCGACGCTGCCGATGTCAGTCTGCAGCGCCAAGCTGCGCCGTCCGAGTTCGGTGATACTGGCCGCTGTCTCCTTGGCGGTGTCGGAGTTGATGTCGACCGCCACGACATCGGCGCCAGCTTTTGCCATCGCCAAGGCCGAGGCCTTGCCGATACCTTGGCCCGCACCCGTGACAAGGGCTACTTGACACGACAGTTCCATAGATCCCCCTTCGATGTGCGCTACTTTGCTATTCGAATGATTTGGCGTGCCATACCGTCGTCAGCTGTGCGCGCCACAATGGATAGCCAACGCGCCTGCCGCACCTGTATCCTAAGCCAATCGGGCGCGAGATGAAGGAGGCGATGAGATGGACACGATCCCGCAGCGTGCGCTGGGCAAGCAAGGACTTAAAGTTCCGGCCATCGGACTTGGCTGCATGTCGCTCTCGGGCGTCTACGGAACGGCGGAGGATGCTGCTTCCGAGGATCTGATCCGCCATGCCATTGACCATGGCATCAATCACCTGGACTCGTCGGATATGTACGGGTGGGGCCACAACGAGCAATTGCTGGGCCGCGCCATCAAAGGCCGGCGCGACCGCGTTGTGCTCGTCAGCAAGTTCGGTCAGGTACGCCGCGATGGGCAGCAAAATGGTGTCGATGGCCGGCCGCAGTATGTCATACAGGCCTGCGATGCGAGCCTGAAGCGGTTGGGTGTGGACGAGATCGATCTCTACTACCAGCATCGCGTCGACCCGGCCGTGCCGATCGAGGAGACGGTGGGCGCCATGTCGCGCCTCGTCGAGCAGGGCAAGGTGCGCCACCTCGGTCTATCGGAAGCAGCGCCGGAGACGATCAAGCGCGCGCACAAGGTGCACCCGATCGCTGCGGTACAGACTGAATACTCGCTGCTCTACCGGGCCGAGGCCGAGGAAACGCGTCAGACCACGCGCGATCTCGGCATCGGCTTCGTCGCCTACTCGCCGCTCGGCCGCGGTTTTCTGACGGGGGCGCTGCAGAGCTTGTCCGACATCGATGGCCGGCGCTCGGCGCATCCGCGCTTCCAGGGTGAGAACTTCACGCGCAATCGTGAACTGGTGGCGAAGATCGAGAAGATGGCTGCGGAGAAGGGTTGCACGCCGTCGCAGCTCACGTTGGCGTGGTTGCTTGCGCAGGGCCCCGACGTCGTCGCCATTCCGGGCACGCGCTACATCAAGCGTTTGGACGAGAATGTCGGCGCATTGCGGGTCACGCTTTCGCCGGAGGAAGTGGAGCGTATAACTGCGGCGGTGCCGCGCGGCGCGGTCGCCGGTACGCGCTATCCCGAGGGGGGCATGAAGGCTGTCTATATCTGATGCTATGAACGGGGAGGAGACGATGAAGCTCGGTATCTCCCTGCCGCTGGTCGATATCCAAGGTGATCCGGCCATCGTGCGGGATTTCGCGCAGGCTGCCGAGGGCCTCGGCTATCACCACCTGGCTGCGCCCGATCACGTGCTTGGTGTCAATGCCGCCAGCCGTCAGGGCTGGACACGCAACACCTCGAAGGACTTCTTTCACGATCCTTTCGTGATGTTCGGCTTTCTGAGCGCCTGCACGCAAAGAATCGAGTTCTCGACCCAGGTCTTGATATTGGCACAGCGGCAGACCGTTCTGGTCGCCAAGCAGGCGGCTTCGCTCGATGTGCTGTCGGGTGGGCGTTTCCGGCTCGGCGTCGGTGTGGGCTGGAACGAGGTGGAGTTCGTCGGGCTGAACGAGAGCTTCCGCAACCGTGGCCGTCGCTCCGAAGAGCAAGTGCAGGTGATGCAGGCGTTGTGGGCGGAGCCGCACGTCACGTTCAAGGGCGAGTGGCATACCATTGATGATGCCGGCATCAACCCGCTGCCGACGCACAAACGTATTCCCATCTGGTTCGGTGGGCATGCGGATGTCACGCTGCGGCGCATCGCCAAGTGGGGCGATGGCTGGATGATGCTGGCGCACCCGATGGGTGAGACAGCGCATGCCGAGTTCGCGAAACTGCGCCGCTATGCCGAAGACGCAGGCCGCGATCCGCGTACGATCGGCATAGAAGTCTGGGTTTCAACGGGGCAAGGCGGTCCGGACGATTGGAGGCGGGAGTTTCAGGGTTGGAAGGCCGCTGGCGTGACGCATATCACCGTCAACAGCACCTACGCCCGCGGACCACATACGCGCATTGCCGGGAGGACAATGGTTGATCACATGGCTGCGATGCAGCAGTACCACGCTGCAGTCGCCGATCTTGTCTAACGCAGACCATCCATGACAAAGCAGGCGGCCCTGGGCCGCCTGCTTGCATCTCAATCTGTGGCAAATCGCTATTCGACGACCACGGCGGCTGTAGTTTTGTGCGTGCTGGTCCGCCGCACCTGCTTCACAGGCTTGGCCGGCCGCGCGGGACGAGCATCTTCTTCGTCGTTGCTCGGTGCGGCCGCTTGGGCTCCGAACTTCTGCCAGGTGACGGTGACCTTGGCGCCGACGTGGACGCGCGGATAAAGGTCAAGCACATCCTGATTGTACATGCGGATGCAACCCTTCGACACCGCGCTGCCGATGGTCCAGGGGGCGTCAGTACCGTGAATGCGATACGCGGAGGCCCCGAGATACAAGGCACGAACGCCGAGCGGATTTATCGGGTGACCGCCAGGAACCCAATTTGGCAGACGCGGGTTCTCGGCCCGCATCGTGGCCGTCGGTGTCCACGACGGGTTCTCCCGCTTCTGCGAGACGCTGGTCACACCTTCCCAGCGGCTTTGCTCGCGCGGGATGGCGATCGGATAGCTGAAGGCCTCACCCGGCCGGGTAATATAGTAGAGGCGCCGGTCGCTGAAGCTGACGACAACTTGGCCTGCAGAAAATTTAGGACTGAAGCGCACCGCCTCGCGGCCGCTACCGCCCAACGTCTGGCCTCCGCCCCACAGCCAGTCGCTACTTTGTGCGTGCGCGCCCGAAGCAGCAATGGTGGTGCCCAGCAAGCTGGCCGCGACCAGCAGCAAGCGTCCCGTTGTGCGTCTCGCGATCATCTCTTGTAGACCCCCGTTGTCCTGCGCCGCTTCGTAGCCGGCCATTATCAGACATTCCCTAAGACGAGCTTGCCTTGCCCAAAGCCGTCAAAGTAACGGCCGATCGCAGGCGGTCCTCCAACAACCGTGCCAAATGACCGACATGAACTGAACCACGCGGGCAACGCCCACTGGAGTCGCTCGTGAGTTGCGGGAATTGTGGCGAGGTCTGGACGAGAACGCAACGAGACCTGGTGCCGCGCAAATGTTTTGCTGGCGAATGTGGGAATTGAGCCACAATTCTCGTTACGTGTCAGAGGCTTTTGCTCGATGCTGGGAAAAATGCTCACGCGCGCTGTCCCGTCATGCTGGCAGGTTATTACCTATTTCGTGCAATGTATGTTCTTCTTTTGTCTTGACGAACTCGTGGCCAAGGAGACTAGAACAATAAGAGAACACGATGGCTAGGCCGTCGAGTTCGGAAATGTGTGTTTGCGCGGCTGTAATCCAGAATCCCCTTCCCTCTCCTCGGTTGCGGCCGGTGCAAATTTGGCGATCCTCGAACGTATGCCCACGAGTGGATTGCTGCAGGTGCGTAGGTGTTGTTGAGTTTGGCAGGAGCGGCCCCGACGCCCTCGCCATGAGGTGCGGATGGCCATCAGGTCCTGCTTGAGGTGTGCAGTTCAGCGTTTGTGTATGTGCAGGCTACCTGATGGTGCGTTCTCGGATCAGCTTCCCCGACTGGTCTGAGGCGTGTGAACGCGTAGTAACGCGTAGTGTTGTGTGCGTTTGGAGGGCGGCGGTGCTTTTCCCCCGGACGACCCCTGTCCCGGCGCTGCCGCTCTCCTACCTTCCCGCGTGATGACTGGCTGTCCTCACTCGCGCCGTCCAGCGATTCGTGGTCTAGGTGCGTTCCAGAGTTCTGGAACCCCATGAACGTCACGAGCAGCAACGCCGACATGCGCGCCGCACGAGCGCCGCTGCTGTGGGCGCTGGCGCTTTGGCTGGCGATGCTGCCCGGTCTCGTGGCCCTCTTGCCGGAAGCCTTGGCCCAACGCCCCACTCCAGATCCCGAGGCCGCTTCAGGCCGCGCCGAGAAGCCTCTCGCTCGCGCTGCCCGGCACATGGTCGTAGCCGCCGATCCATTAGCAACCGAGGTTGGTCGCGATATCCTGCGCCAAGGCGGCAGCGCGGTGGATGCGGCGATTGCGGTGCAGCTCGTGCTCAACCTGGTCGAGCCGCAATCTTCTGGTCTCGGCGGCGGTGCGTTTCTGGTGCACTTCGATGCCGCTGCCAAGAGAGTGCAAACCTACGATGGCCGCGAGATGGCGCCGGCTGCCGCCAAGCCGGACCGGTTTCTTGCCAACGGGCGGCCGATGCCGTTCCGAGAAGCGGTATTGTCGGGACTAAGCGTCGGCGTGCCCGGCACGCCTGCCCTGCTGGAGCTGGTGCACAAGCGGCATGGGCGGCTCCCCTGGGCGCGCCTGTTCGAGCCCGCGATCAGATTGGCAGCCGAAGGTTTCCCTGTCTCCTCTCGCTTGAGCACGCTGCTGCGCGAATATAGTGCCGGCAGCTTCGCGCCGGACGCGCGGCGCTATTTTTTCGATGCGACGGGAACCGCTTGGCCTGCAGGTCACCGTCTTGCCAATCCGCAATTCGCCGACACGTTGCGGACCATCGCGCAACAGGGGGCTGGTGCGTTCTATTCGGGTATCATCGCCGACGCGATCGTGCGTGCAGTTGTCGAGGCCCCCAAGCGCAAGGGCGACCTGGCGCGGTCGGATCTAGGGAACTATCGAGCAATTGAGCGCCCGCCGGTTTGCATCGGCTACCGCGGCCGGCGCGTGTGCGGCATGGGTCCGCCGTCGTCGGGCGGCATTGCACTCGCGCAGGCGCTGATGCTGCTCGAGCCGTTCAATCTCGGGCAAGGACGCCGTGCCGCCATGGGGGCGCCGGCGCTGCACGTGATCGCGGAGGCGGAGAAGCTCGCTTACGCTGATCGCGATCGCTACGTGGCCGACAGCGATTTCGTGCTCTTGCCGACTGGCTTGCTTGATCCGAGCTATTTAGGCGCGCGCCGAGCGCTGATCGATCCCTTTGCGGCGGCAGACAGGACGTATGCCGGCACGCCTCCCGGCTTGGCGCGGCAGGCGCTCGGGGAGGATGCGACCATCGAGGCTGCCGGCACCAGCCACATCTCGATCATCGACGCGGAGGGGAACGCAGTCGCCATGACCACCACTATTGAGGCCGGATTCGGCTCGCGGCTGTGGGCTGCCGGATTCCTGCTGAACAACGAGATGACCGATTTCTCATTTCGCCCGCGCGCCGCTGATGGGCGGCTGGTCGCGAATCGAATCGAACCAGGCAAGCGGCCACGCAGCTCGATGTCGCCCACCATCGTGCTCGACGACACCGGCCGGGTGACGGCCGTGCTCGGCTCGCCTGGTGGCAGCCGGATTATCCTCTATGTGCTGAAATCGCTTGTTGCCGTGATCGACTGGAGCATGGATGCAGAGGCGGCGGTGGCGCTGGAAAATTTCGGCAGCCGGGGCGGCGGTGTCGTCGAGCTGGAGACGGCCATGCCGACGGCGCTGGAGGCCATCACGCAAGCGCGGACGTCGAGTCTAGCAATCTGGCGGGCGCTCAGCCTCAAACCGTATGGGCATCGCATGGCCTTCGGTGTGCACACGTCGGGCCTGCACATTATCGTGCGGCGGCAAGACGGTGCGCTGGAAGGCGGCGCCGATCCACGCCGGGAGGGAATTGCGCTCGGCGATTGAGGCGAGCTGCAAGGAGTGCCGGCTTGCGGGCTGCTTGTGTGTCATCCCTTGACACAACTGAGCCCGACAAGGCAGTCTGCTTGTTAACCAAGCAAACTGCCGATTTTCTAATCCTCACTTCGTTCTTTCCGTCGAAGAGTTCAGGGGGGATTTTGATATGGCCGTAGCTTCCGCCACGCATGGCGACGTCGCCGATCATCGCGAGATTCACAAAGTACCTGACCCGCTGCCGCTGACGATCGGTGGTATGATCGCGGCGGTCGGACCTCAAGCCATCAACTTCGGCATCTCGATCGGCGGCGGCGAGGCATACTTGCTGCCCAATGTCGCGGCGCGCGGTGCGCTCGGTTGGCATTGGCTGATGGTGATTTCGGTCATCGTCGAGACGGCGCTGGTCTACGAGTGCATCAAATACAGTTGCTGCACGGGCCGCTCGTTCTTCGCGGGCACCAATGATCTCGCGCCGCGCAACTTCTGGCCGTGGTTCTGGGCCGTTGCGGCGATACTGACCTGGGTGTGGCCGGCGTGGATGGGTGGAGCAGTCATCGCTGCGCAGAGGTTTACGGGCATCTCCACGCCACAAGGCTGGACACTCTTCGGCCAGGCGCTGCCGCCGCAATACATCTGGGCCGTGCTGGCCTTCGTGCTGGTGCTCCTCGTCTTCTATTTCTCGAACCGCACGTATGCGTTTCTCGAGTGGTTCTTCAAAGTCATCATGGTGGTCAACATCGTTCTGGTGTTGGCGATAACGGTCATTGCGGCCAAGCCTGAAGACTACTGGATCATCCTCAAAGCTTACGCGGGTGTGCTGTTCTTCAATCCGGAATGGACCAAGGCTGTCACGCCGCTCGATATCGTCGCACTCTATAATCAACCCGGCGGCAGCCTGATGTGGGTGAGCTTCTGGGTCGTGGCGGCGGGTTGGGGCATGGGCCGTTACTCCGGCCAGGTCACGGGTGTGCTGCGCCCGCCCGAGCACATCACGGCGCAGGAGCTGCGCTGGAATACCAATGACCCGCAGGAAGTCGCCAAGATGCGCCAGTGGGTCAAGCTCGGTGGCATGAGCCTGATCATCTGGTGGGCGATCATCGGCGGCCTCATTATGACCTATCTCTACTCGGTCGCCGGATACGCTTATCTGCACAACCAGTTCCTGGCCACAGGACGGGTGCCGAGCGGAGTGGAGGTGCCGCTGCAAATGGCGATCGTCGCGCAGGGCGTCATGGGCCAAGCCGCCGGTGCGCTGATGCTGATCGTGATCATGGTCACGCTGTATGACGCCCAGTTTCCGTTCTACGACACCTTCATCGGCCGCACGACCACCGACGCCATCGCAGTGACCACGCGGCTGGAAGAGAAGATCCCCTACCGCGTCTGGTACTTCGTCGTCGTTACGGCGGCAGTGCTGGCGGGCTTTTATCTGATCCTCCAGCAGCAGCCGTTCTTCATGTGGCTGATGGTGGCTGTGGCGGCGGTTGTCTATCGCTGCATCGGCTCGGTGCAGATCATGATGATCAACAATCGACGCCTGCCGCCGGAGTTCAAGGTGAGTGCGCTGAATACCTTCATTCTCTGGTTCAGCTTCGTCACCGGCCTCGTGGCGGTTGCCTACTGGGGCTACAACTCCTGGGGCGAGATCATGAAAAGGTTTGCCGGATGACCCGCCCCGGGGAGGGTAGGGCACTGGCCGTTCGCAGGCACCTAACGGTGAGATCGATTGTCTGGCATGGCCTGATGCTCGTCTGGCTCGGGTTCCTGGTCCGCGGTGTGTGGTGGATCTGGCCGGCGATCGAGGCGATGGAATTCAGCCAAGACCTTCTGGCCGGAGTGCTGTGGCTCACCATGGGTACGCTGGCCTGGGTTCTCGCCTTCAACTACGGCCGCCAGCGCTATTGGCGGCACTAGTGTGGTGGTTCCGAAGTTCGCCCGCTTCCCGCGGCTGGGCTGGTTGGCGAACTTCGGAACCTGAACCACACTAGAATTATACGTTTGCCAGTGTCCTTTCGATCGCGAAGTTCGCCAAGAGCTCGCGGCAGATGCTGACGAGCTTCGCGATCGGGACACTAGGCTTCAAACGACTTCATGCCTGCCTGCTTGCAGCGCTGCCCGTGACGCGCAAGTTATGGACGTGCTCCGATCTGAGGCGCGCATGGTGATTGGTCTCACTACGCGCCAGTGCTCGTAGTCTTTCGTCCAGCATGATATCCCTCGCTTGGCGCGAAAGCGGCAGGAACTGGTGGTGTGAGCAAGCTATCGATCAGCGTGGTAGGAGGCGGCATCTTTGGCCTGTGGCAGGCGTTCGCCCTGTCGCGCCGGGGCCATCGGGTTACGCTGTTCGAGGCGATGCCGGAAGCGTCGGTGGGCGGCGCAAGTCGATTTGCGGGTGCGATGTTGGCACCTTACTGCGAGGCGGAGGCTGCCGAGCCGATCGTCCAAGAGCTCGGCGTCCGCGGCCTTGCCCTCTGGCGGGAAGCATTTCCTGCTGTGGTGGCGCGTGGCAGCCTGGTGATCGCGGCGGCGCGAGACCAGAGCGAGCTTGTACGGTTCCAGCGCCTGACCGAAGGGCACCGGAGCATCGATGCGGATGAGATCGGCCGGCTCGAGCCGGATCTTGCGGGACGCTTTGCGCGCGGCCTGTTCTTCGAGACGGAAGCTCACGTTGTTCCGCGCAAGGCCCTGGCCGATCTCGTAGTGGCCGCGCGCCGGCAAGGTGCCGAGCTCTGCTTCGGCCAGGCAGTTCCCGACCCGGTCTGGCAGGCGGGTTCGGGCGGAGGCATAGTTGTCGACTGCCGTGGGATGGGTGCGCGCGGCGATCTGCCGAGCCTGCGCGGTGTGCGCGGCGAGATGGCGGTGCTGCGGGCGCCGGAGGTCAAGTTGTCGCGCACCGTGCGGCTTCTTCACCCGCGGTTCCCGCTCTATCTCGTGCCATGGGACGACAGCCTCTACATGATTGGTGCCACGGTGATCGAGCGCGAGGACGCGCAGCCGGTGACACTGCGTTCAGCGTTGGATCTCCTGGGCACAGCCTACGCTATTCACCCGGCATTCGCCGAGGCTGAGATCGTCGAGCTTTCGGCAGGCGTGCGGCCTGCTTTCCCCGACAACGTGCCAAAGGTCGTGGCCAGGGACAGGCGGCTGTTCGTCAACGGTGCCTATCGTCACGGCTATCTGTTGGCGCCCGTGCTCGCTGAGGTCGTTGCCGATCACCTGGAAACAGGCGCCACGCACCCGCTCATCGTTGCCGACGCCTGAGGCGTGGTAGACTTAGAAAAGACAGGAGACTGCCTCCGTCCACCGCCACGACAGCATACGAGGATCAAGGGGCAACGGAGGTGCGTTCGACGGAGATCGCCATGGCGCTGTCCTACATGTCCGGGTTCGGCAACAGCTTTGAAACGGAAGCGCTGCCAGGTGCGCTGCCGGTCGGGCGCAACTCGCCGCAGAAATGCTCTTACGGCCTTTACGCTGAGCAGCTCTCGGGGTCGCCCTTCACCGCTCCGCGCGCCTTCAACGAGCGCTCCTGGCTCTATCGCATTCGCCCGTCGGTCAAGCACTCCGGCCGCTTCACCAAGGTCGACGGCGGTCTGTGGCGCACGGCGCCCTGCCTCGAGCACGAGATGCCGATTGGGCAGCTCAGGTGGAGCCCGCTGCCGATACCGAAGGACAAGCTGACCTTCATCGACGGCATGCGCACGATGACGACGGCTGGCGATGCCGGCACGCAGACAGGGATGGCCGCCCACATCTATGTCGCCACGCAATCCATGCGCGACGCCTGCTTCTACAACGCCGATGCCGAGATGCTGATCGTGCTGCAGGAGGAGCGGCTGCGCTTCTGCACCGAGTTCGGCATCATCGAGGCTGAGCCCGGCGAGATCGTGGTGATCCCACGTGGTGTGAAGATACGCGTCGAGCTGATGGGCGGGCCGGCTCGCGGCTACGTGTGCGAGAACTACGGCGGCGCCTTCACGCTGCCCGAGCGCGGGCCTATCGGCGCCAACTGCCTTGCCAATGCGCGCGATTTCCTCACCCCAGTGGCGGCCTACGAGGATCGCGACGAGCCGTGTCACCTGACGGTGAAATGGGGCGGCTCGCTGTGGCGCACGCGGCTCGGTCATTCGCCGCTCGACGTGGTGGCCTGGCACGGCAACTACGCGCCCTACAAATACGATCTGCGCCGTTACTCGCCAGTGGGTGCCATCTCGTTCGATCACCCCGATCCATCGATCTTCTCGGTGCTGACGGCGCCGTCGGAGACGCCCGGCACCTCGAACATCGACTTCGTCATCTTCCCGGAGCGATGGCTGGTGGCAGACAACACGTTCCGCCCGCCCTGGTATCACCGCAACATCATGTCGGAGTTCATGGGCCTCGTTTACGGCGTCTATGACGCCAAGCCCGAGGGCTTCACACCCGGCGGCGTCAGCCTGCACAACTGCATGCTGCCGCACGGGCCAGATGCACAGGCCTTCGAGCATGCGAGCAATGTGGAGCTGAAACCGGTCAAGCTCATGGGCACGCTGGCCTTCATGTTCGAGACGCGGTTTCCGCAGCGCGTAACGAGGTACGCCGCCGAGCTGGAGATGCTGCAGCCTGATTATGCGGACTGCTGGGCGGGCCTGAAGAAGCGCTTCAACCCTGAGCAGCCCTGAGCCAAGCGATCAACGGCGGCGGAGCGCATGAAGCTTGCAACTCTCAGGAACGGAACGCGTGACGGCGAGCTGGTGCTGGTCTCGCGCGATCTGTCGAAGGCCGTACGCGCCAGTGACTCCATCGCGGGGCTGGCGACGCTGCAGCAACTGCTCGACGAGTGGGACGCTCACGTGCTGGCGGCGGAGCGTGTCTATGCTGAGCTGAACGAGGCGGCAGACGGCGGAGCGGCGCGCCTGCCCATTTTCGATTTCGAGCCTGAGCGCGCCATGGCGCCGCTGCCACGAGCCTATCAGTGGGCGGACGGCTCAGCTTACATCAATCATGTCGAGCTGGCGCGCAAGGCGCGCGGGGCCGAGCTGCCGGCGAGCTTCGCGACCGATCCGCTCATGTATCAGGGCGGGTCCGACAGCCTGCTCGGCGCGTGCGAGCCGATCGAGGTCGCGGACGAGAGCTGGGGGATCGATCTGGAAGGTGAGATTGCCGTCATCCTCGGCGACGTGCCGATGGGTGTGTCCGTCGCCGACGCGCTCGCCTATGTGCGGCTTATTGCGCTGGTCAACGACGTGTCGCTGCGCAACCTGATACCGGCCGAGATTGCCAAGGGGTTCGGATTCTTTCACGGCAAGCCGTCGTCGGCATTCTCGCCTGTCGCAGTGACGCCGGACGAGCTGGGCGAGACCTGGCACGGTGGCAAGGTGCATTTGCCGCTGCTGGCCTACGTCAACGGCGCGTTGATCGGACGGCCGAACGCCGGACAGGACATGACGTTTTCCTTTGCGCAGCTCATTGCGCATGCCGCCAAGACGCGGCGTTTGTCGGCCGGCACGATCCTGGGCTCCGGCACGGTATCGAACAAAGGTGAGCGCGGAAGTCCGGGCAAACCCGTTGATGAGGGCGGTGCGGGCTACACATGCATTGCCGAGTTGCGCGTGGTGGAGACGCTGCTCCAGGGCAAGCCGCACACTCCGTTCTTGAAATGGGGCGATCGCGTGCGCATCGAGATGTTGGATGCAGTGGGGCAGTCCGTGTTCGGGGCGATCGAACAGCGGGTCGTACCGCATAGCGCGTGAGCTGCCGCAGGAGATGACATGCCGGCGCCATCGGAGCTTTTCCCGCAGAGCCTACCTCTCGATGGCCAGGGCCTTCGCCTGCTTGCGCCTGTGCATGCTGCCGAGATCGCCGCCGGCTTCGATCTGGCGCGGTTGCCGGCGGGATTTCATGCCGATCCGTATCCGGTCTATCACGCGCTCAGGATGCACGCGCCTGTGCACCGTATGCCGAGCGGCGGTTTCGTCCTGAGCCGCCATGCCGAGCTCGAGACGGTCTACAAGGACACGGCCACGTTCTCCTCCGACAAGAAGCGTGAGTTCGGCCCCAAGTACGGCGACAGCCCGCTCTATGAGCATCATACGACGAGCCTGGTGTTCAACGATCCGCCGCTGCACACGCGTGTGCGCAAGATCATGGCGGGGGCTCTAACTGCACGTGCCATCGCCGGCATGGAGCAGCCCGTTACGGAGCTGGTCGATCGGCTGCTCGATCAGATGGCGGCCAGGGCGCAGGTCGATCTGATCGAAGATTTCGCCGCTGCCATTCCGGTCGAGGTGATCGGCAACCTGCTGGCTGTGCCGCGCGAGGAGCGCGGGCCATTGCGCGCATGGTCGCTGGCAATCCTTGGCGCGCTGGAGCCGGTGCTCACCCAAGAACAGCACGAGCGCGGCAATCGCGCGGTGACCGAGTTCATGGATTACCTGCGCCGCCTGGTCGCCGACCGGCGCGCGCGTCCAGGCGATCCGGATGCCGACGTGCTGACGCGGCTCATTCTCGGGGAGAGCGATGGCCAGCGGCTGACGGAAACCGAGCTGCTGCAGAACTGCATCTTCATTCTCAACGCTGGCCACGAGACGACCACAAATCTCATCGGCAACGGCCTGTTTGCATTGACCGAGTGGCCGGAAGAACGTGCGCGGCTGATTGCCGAGCCCGTGCTGATCAAAGCGGCGGTGGAGGAGTTTCTGCGCTTCGAGAGCTCCAATCAGCTCGGCAACCGGATCACCACGCGCGCGACGGAGATCGGCGGGTTGTCTATGCCGGCGCACACGCCCGTGACACTGTGCATCGGTGCGGCCAACCGCGATCCGGAGCGCTTTGCTCAACCTGATCGCCTCGACATCAGCCGCCAGCCGAACCGGCATCTGGCGTTTGCGTCGGGGCCGCATCTGTGTGTCGGCATGAACGTGGCGCGGCTGGAAGGCCGCATCGCCATCGAGCGCTTTCTCGCCCGCTTCCCGCACTATCGCCTCGCAGGCGAGCCCCGGCGCGGCGGGCGCGTGCGCTTTCGCGGATTTCTTTCGCTTCCCGTGATAGTCCACTAGGCAAACACCAACGAGGAAACAGGAATGGCCCAGGGTTTTGCCTCTTCCGGCGACATGGCCGAGAAAAAGATCACGTTCGCGGAGATCGGCCGCGATCTTTACGCCTTCACGGCGGAAGGCGACCCGAACTCCGGCATCATCATCGGCGACGACGGTGTGATCGTCATTGATGCCCAGGCGACACCGGTGATGGCCGGGCTGGTCATCGAGCGTGTGCGGCAGATAACCGACAAGCCGGTCAAGTATGTGGTGCTGTCGCACTACCATGCCGTGCGCGTGCTCGGCGCCTCGGCCTACAAGGCGCAGGAGATCGTGGCCTCGGACAAGTGCCGCGCCATGATCGTGGAGCGCGGCAAGGAGGACTGGGACTCCGAGTACGGCCGCTTTCCGCGCCTGTTCCGTGCCGCCGAGACGATCCCAGGTCTCACCTGGCCGACGGTAACCTTCCGCGAGAAGATGACGCTGTGGCTTGGCAAGCGTCGCGTCGACCTCATGCATGTCGGTCGTGCACATACGGCCGGAGACATCATCGCCCACGTGCCGGACGCCAATGTCGTGTTCTCCGGCGATATCGTCGAATATAAGTCGGCCTGCTATTGCGGGGATGCGCATTTCACCGACTGGCCGGCGACGCTCTCGCGCCTTGGCGCGTTCCGAGCGGACGCGCTGGTGCCGGGACGTGGCGATGCGCTGGTCGGCGCGGACACTGTGGCAGAGGGCATCACACTGACGCGTCAGTTTCTGCGCGATACCTATGAGCCTGTGCAGCGTGGCGTGGCGCGTGGCGCATCCCTCAAGGAGTGCTTCGACGAAGCGACCGCCGCCATGCGTCCCAAGTACGCGAGCTGGCCGATCTTCGAGCACTGTCAGCCCTTCAACATCGCGCGCGCCTACGACGAGGCGCAGGGTATCGACAACCCACGCATCTGGACGGCGGAACGCGACCGCGCCATGTGGGCGGCGCTGCAGGGATAGGAGGCACATATGGCGGGTGCGCCGCCTGGCCGATTTGCCTATCGGCGCTCGGCCGACCAGGGAAGGCGAGAGCCGGCGCATCATCCCGTTGTAATCGTCGGCGCCGGACCTGTTGGCCTCGTGCTGGCGCTCGATCTGGCGCGCAAGGGTCATCGCACTGTCGTGCTCGACAAGCGACAGGGGCTTTCGGACGGCAGTCGCGCCATCTGCTGGTCGAAGCGCACGCTGGAAATCATGGGGCGTCTGGGCCTTGCCGACGAGTTGATTGCTCGCGGCGTGACGTGGAAGACCGGCAAGGTGTTCAACGGCACGCGCGAGGTCTATCAGTTCGATCTGTTGTCCGAGGAGGGTCACGAGCGGCCGGCATTCATCAATCTGCAGCAGTTTCTGTTCGAGGCCGCCTGCGTGGCGCGCGCTGAGGAGAGCGGTTGTGTCGATCTGCGCTGGGGCCACGAGGTGACGGCGCTGCAGGCGCGTGGCGACGGTGCTCTGCTCGAGATCGCAACGCCGGACGGGCCTTACAAGCTCACGGCCGGCTGGCTGATCGCGGCGGACGGCGCACGCTCCACGGTGCGGCGCGCACTTGGCCTTGGCTTTCAGGGACAGACGTTCAACGACCAGTTCCTGATCTGCGATGTGAAGCTCGAGATTGAGCGGCCAACCGAGCGCTGGTTCTGGTTCGATCCGCCGTTCAACCCTGGTCAGTCGGCGCTGCTGCATCGGCAGGCCGACAACGTCTGGCGGCTCGATTTCCAGATCGGAGCCGGCGCCGACCGGGATGAGGAGATGCGTCCCGAAAATGTGGCACGGCGCGTGCGCGCCATGCTCGGAAATGTCGAATTCACCTTCGAGTGGATCAGCTGCTACCATTTTCAGTGCCGCCGGCTGGAGCGGTTCCGGGCAGGCCATGTGATCTTCGCCGGGGATGCGGCGCACCAGGTCTCGCCGTTCGGCGCTCGCGGCGGCAATTCCGGCATCCAGGACGCCGACAATCTGGCGTGGAAGCTCGACCATGTGCTGCGCGGGGACGCGCCCGAGCGGTTGATCGACAGCTACGATGCGGAGCGCCGGCGGGCGGCGGACGAGAACGTTCTCGCGTCCACCCGCTCGAGCGATTTCATCACGCCCAAGGGACCCGGTGCGCGGGTCTTGCGAGATGCCGTTCTGGCGCTGGCAGAGACGGAGCCGTTCGCGCGGCGCTTCCTCAACTCGGGACGCCTGTCGCTGCCGGCGACCTACGATGGCTCGGACTTGAATTCGCACGATGGATTTGCGCCCGGCGATACGCCCGCACTTCGCGCTGGTGCGCCGGCCATTGACGCGCCAGCTGGTAACGGCTGGCTGCTGCAGGGGTTGGGCGATGAGTTCACGGGCGTTTGGTTTGCGCGCGACGGCGCGCTACCGGGTGAGGCGTCTGCATCCATATCGCCTATCATCGTCAGCGATGCGTTGGCGTGCACGCGCTACGGTGCTGCGCACGAGCCTGCATTCTATCTCTTCCGCCCCGATCAGCATGTTGCCGCACGCTGGCGTACGTTCCCGACGTCGTTGGCGGATGCGCGAGCGCGTGCGCTTGCAGCCGCCTAGAGCGCGATCGGCTCACATGGAAGCACTGCCGCTTCCATGTGTCCGCGCGTAGCGCGGCTCCGCCGCGACGCGTGAATCGCCCTCTAAAACCTAAAGTGCAGAGCAGGGTTCACGCTTTGGCCGAGCGGTCTCGATTGCGCTAAAGTGATTTGATCCGAAGCGATCCTGCTCTAGGTGTTTGCCATGCCCTTGCAGCGCAATCCCAATCTCACGGACGCCGACAGCATCTACAATGCCATCATCGATGCGCACCGGGGATTGAATGACGCCGAAAGTGCGGTGCTGAACGCGCGCCTCGTCCTCGTGCTCGCCAATCACATCGGCAACGAGGCTGTCATTCGCGAGGCAATTGAAGTCGCGCGGAACGCGCCGGCGCCGCCGGTCTCCGGCTGAGACATACCGCTCAGCTGCCGTCGAACGCAGCAGGATAGCGCACGGTGCCACGGGATCCTGCAAGCGCTTCGGCCACCAACTCCAGCGCCATGAATGCGTCGCCGGCATAGGGCGAGGCGAGCTTTCGGGCCAGCGCGGCGGAGAAGCCGAAGCGTGGATAGTAGCCCGGATGGCCGACGACGATGACGGCCGTGCGGTTGCGCTCGCGCACGCACTCGAGCCCAGTGCGGACAAGCAGCGAGCCGATGCCGGTGCACTGCCGTTGCGACAATACGGCCACGGGTGCGAGGGATACAGCGGAGACGGGCTTACCGTCGACGTCGACAGCGAGATCGCTGAACAGGATGTGGCCGACCACCTGATCGGCGTCGACGGCAACCAGGGATGCCACGACGAGATTGTCCTGCCGCAAACGTTGGACGAGGCGCGCTTCGAACGTGCCACCGAAGGCGACGTCATACAACGCGCCGATGGCGGCTTCCTGGCCGGGTTTCTCGTCGGCGATCTCGATCATGGCTCAGGCAGCAACCGTACCCGCCGTTACTGTGCTCGGCGGTACTTCGCCTGGTACAGAAGGCGGCGGCTCGGCAGGCTGTTGCGACACGCGCTCCTTTACCATCGCCGCGGCGGCGACATAGTCCGGCTTGCCGGAGCCGAGCAGCGGCAGGCGGTCCAGCAGCATGACCTCGGCTGGCACCGACAGATCCGAAGCGCCCTTCAGTTTGGCATGGCGCAGCAAGGCTTCGCGCGTGGCGCCCTTCTCCTGCGTCATCAGAATGAGCCGCTCGCCCTTGCGCGCATCCGGCACGGCAACGACGATCGAAGGCGAGGATGGCCACAGCTCGGCGGCCATGGCCTCGACGGCGGCGAGCGAGACCATCTCGCCGGCGATCTTGGCGAAGCGCTTGGCGCGACCCTTGATGCGGATGAAGCCGTCTGCATCGATGGTGACGATGTCGCCGGTGTCGTGCCAGCCGCCGGGCGGCGGCTCGAGCACGCCGGGGTTCTCCGCGCGGTAGTAGCCGAGCATGACGTTGGGTCCGCGCACGAACAGACGGCCGCCTTCCTCGATGCCGGGCACCGGCTCGAGGCGTGCCTCCATCAGCGGCGAGAGGCGGCCGACCGTGCCGATGCGGTTGGCGTGCGGCGTGTTCATGGCAAGGACGGGCGATGTCTCGGTGACGCCGTAGCCTTCCAGGATGCGCACGCCGAACTTCTCCATGTAGACCTGCCGCGTGCGATCCTTGACCGCTTCGGCGCCCGCCATGATGAGGCGGAGATCGTGGAAGTCGTAAGGATGAGCGGCGCGCGCGTAGCCGTTGAGGAAGGTGTCGGTGCCGAACAGGATGGTGGCGTTGGAGCCGTATACGAGCTCGGGCACGATGCGATAGTGCAGCGGCGAGGGGTAGAGATAGAGCGGGATGCCGCCGACCAGCGGCATCATCATGCCGCCGGTGAGTCCGAAGGAATGGAACACGGGCAGCACGTTGAACACCTTGTCCTCGCCGTTGGCAGCAAAGCGCGTGAGGCACTGGGCGCAGTTCGCCAGGATGTTGCGGTGAGTCAGGACGACGCCCTTGGGCAGTCCCTCAGAGCCCGACGTGAACAGAATGACGGCCGAATCATTGGGCTGGCGCTGCGCTTGCGGCTTCGCCCCCTGCATCAGCCCGCGCAGTTTATCGGTGGGCCGAATGCGTGCGCGCACGTCCTCCAGGTAGACGATGCGCACGCTCTCCTTGAAGCTTGTCGATGACGGGGGCCAGGCGCGCCTTCTCGACGAAGGCCTGAGAGGTGAGGATCACCTGGGCCTTGGCGGCGTTGCAAGCGGCGAGCAGGTTGGCGGCGCCGGCGGTGAAGTTCAGCATCGCCGGCACACGGCCGATCGACTGCAAGGCGAAGAATGTGACGGTGACGCCGACGGAGTTCGGTAGCAGCACGCCGACGGCGGCGCCCGCGGGAGCCTCGTGCTCGAGCTGGCGGCCGAGCACCTGTGCGCCGAGGATGAGCTTGCGATAGGACAGCTTGCCGCCGAGCGGATCCTCGATGCTCGCGCCGTGCGGGGCGCGGGTGTCTTTCGCGGTGACGAGTGCCGAGAACAGCGTCTGGTCGATGTTGGCGGTCGCCACGGCGCTGTCGATCATGATGTCGTGGAGCTGGGCACCGGCGGCATGGCGGCGGGCCCGACCCTTCAGCTCGGCTGCAACAGTGAGCTTCCTGGGCTTCAGGATCGTAATGGTGGTCTTGGGCAACCAGGTCTTGCGGATCTGCGTGCTGCGGAGATAGCCGAGGGGCGAGCGCTCGGGTCCATCTATGCGGACTGGCACGATCCAGGCGTCGGCCTTCTCGGCGATCATGGCAGTGCCGTCGTAGACCTTCATGAGGCCGCCGGTGACGGTGATGCGCCCCTCGGGGAAGATGACGATGGTCTGTCCGCCTTTCAGCGTGTTGACGAGACCGCGCGCAGCGAGTGGCTTGGTGGGATCGAGCGTGTAGGTGTTGATCACCTTGAGGAACGGCTTCACCCACCAGGCCGTGGCGATACCGGAGTCGACGGCGAAGGCCGCATGCCCGGGCAGGATCGAATGCATGAGGGGGCCGTCGAGCAGGCTGACGTGATTGGGCGCGATGACGACGCGCTCGCCCGCGCCCGGTAAGTTCTCCAGCCCTTTCACCTCGAGCCGCAAGAAGAACTTGAAGATGTAACGGGCGACATCCTGCACGCCGTCGCGGCCCCAGGACCACAGCACCAGCCCCGTCGCGGCGAGGTTTGCCAGTGCCAGCAGCACGAACAGCGAGCCGACGCCTGCACCGATTCCTTGCAGCACTGCCACAGCAAGGCTGGCCAAGGTCATGTAGGCGGCAGAGAGGATGTTGACGGCGGCGACCACTCGCGCGCGGCGGTCTACCGGCGCCCAGGCCTGCACGGCGGCGAACGAGGGGACGATGTAAAGTCCGCCGGCAAAGGAGAGCCCCAGCAGTGCGACGATGAGCGGCAAACCACTCGCGCGGGCCAGGAACTCGCCCACGCTCATGCTCACGACACCCGGCTCGACGCGCCACGCGATCACGGCCAGACACAAACAGAAGACGGCCATCAGGAAAGCACCGAGCGGCACCAGCGCCAGGTTCGGCCGGCCGTGACTCGCGCGCGCGGCCGCAATGGAGCCGAGCGCTATGCCGATCGTGAATGCGGCCAGCGCAAGCGTCACGACGCCTTCGGTGCCGCCGATCCGATCCTTGATGAGTGTCGGCAGCAGCGACAGTGCAACCGCGCCCACCAGCCAGAACCACGACACGATCTGTGCGCCGACCCACAGGCGATTGTCGGTCTTGAGCTCTTTCACGAGCGCCCAGGTCGAGAGCAACGGGTTGGGCGTAATGGTGAGGTCCGGAGACGCAGCACCGGTCGCCGGGATCAGCCGAGCCGATCCCCAGCACGCGATCGCCAGCACCATGACCAGGCCCGCAATCATCCAGGCGCTGCCACCCTTCGCGATCACGAGGCCGCCGGCGATAGTGCCGCCGAGGATGGCGAGGAACGTCGCCCCCTCCACCAGCGCGTTGCCGGCCGACAGCTCCTCGGTCCTCAGATGATCCGGAAGAATGCCGTACTTGACCGGCCCGAACAGCGCACCGATCACGCCGAACAATGCGAGCGCGATGAACAGCACCGGCACCGAGTGCAGCAGGAAACCGAGTGCTGCCACCACGGCCACGCCGATCTCCGCGAGCTTCACGCGCTCGGCGACGAAAGCCTTGTCATGCCGGTCGGCCAGCTCGCCGCCGAGCGCTGACAGGAGAAAGAACGGTGCGATGAAAACCGCGGTGGCCAGTGTCACGAGCGCCGGCCCGTGCGTGCTGCCGATCTTGTAGAGGATCAGGATGCCCAGCGCCGTCTTGACGAAGTTGTCGTTGAGCGCGGAGAAGAACTGGCACCAGAACAGGGGCGCAAAGCGCCGCGCGGTCATGAGGGCCGTGAACATGCTCGAGATCCTGCGTGTGCTGTCCAGACACTGAAGATTGGCGGAGCCGGTATCGCCAACCCATAGAAGTCTATCGGAGATTCCGGTTAATGAATGCGCTTGGCCCTACCACCTGCACCTGCAGGACCGGGAGCCTGAAGCCGCCGAAACGCGGAGTGAGGACAAGCCGGGCATCGTAGTCCAGCACTAGGTGGGCTGCCCGGGAAGCCGGGCCAAGCATCACATCAATAAGGCGCGTCAACGTGCAAACCTCCGGTGCTGGCAGCGTCCCGAGCCTACATAGGTTGTCGGTGAACTATGTTCAATATAAGGCCGATATGCGTGATCGCATGCTCCAGGATTGGGCATGGGAGGCAAGTGGAGCCGGGCATCGTTCAGCCGGTCGACCTTTGCGCTCACGGGCTCAACGATGCCACGCCACCTGCCGCGACGGGGATTACTTTCTTCCTCATCCCGTCTCAATTGGTCAACGAACGTCGCCCATCGCTCGACATTGCCGCATGCTGAGGGGCCCTTGCGCGAGCGTTGCGCTATGCTTGCGCCAGTGTTGATCTACCTTAAGCGGCCGCCTCGCCTGCGAAGGCATGCTCCCGGCTTTCAGCCCGCATCCATGCTGCCCAGTACAGAAACAATACCGGCGGACGCCGCGACGCTCTTTGCGACCCTCTGACGGCAGCCGTGAAACATGGAAAAAATGAGGAACAGCGGGTCCGTGCGCGCAGCGAAAGTCCCGGCCGATCTCGCTGGTACAATTCCTGTACTGGAAGTCGAGCCCCCTGATGGGATTTATGGGCCATTCGCATCCTTCACACGCCAAGGGAGTTCCGTCATGACCGACAATGCACCGATAAGGACTGAAGCGGGAGAAACACCAAGCCGCATCGCCATCGCGCGGGAGCTCGGCAAGATTTTCGGCCAGCGCGCTGACGCCACGACCGACGAGGATCGGTTTGTTGCCGAGAACTTCGAGCTGCTCAAGACGTCGGGCCTCGTCGAGGCGGGCGTGCCCACAGCGCTGGGCGGCGGCGGCGCCGATGTCGACGAGCTGGCGGCGATCCTGCGCACGCTCGCTTATCATTGCGGTTCCACCGCGCTGGCCTTGTCCATGCACACCCACA
The DNA here is from genome assembly GCA_963806735.1 of uncultured Alphaproteobacteria bacterium. Taxonomy (GTDB): domain Bacteria; phylum Pseudomonadota; class Alphaproteobacteria; order Rhizobiales; family Hyphomicrobiaceae; genus CADEFX01. The sequence continues at coordinate 82,141 of CAWEBE010000010.1, forward strand.
ACGTGGCGGTCCCGGCGTGGCGCTGGACGCACCAGAAGGTGGCGGCCGTCGAGCCGCTGCTCAAGCGCATCGCCAGTGAGCGCATTATTCTTCTGTCGAGCGGCGGCTCTGATTGGATCGGCGGCTCCGGCAAGGCCGAGAAGGTCGAGGGCGGCTATCGCATCACCGCGCGCAAGATCTTTTCCTCTGGCGCTCCGGCTGGCAGCCTGTTGATGACCAGCGCAATCTACGAAGCCGATGGGGAGCCGCCCATGGTGCTGCACTTCGGCATGCCGATGAACTCGCCGCACGTCAAGGTACTGGACAACTGGCGCTCGCTTGGCATGCGCAGCACCGGCTCCCATGATGTCATGATCGACGGCCACGTCATTCCCGAAGCCGCGGTCGCCGTTAAGCGCAAGGCGGGTGAATGGCATCCGCTCTTCCACATCATCGCCACCATCGCGTTTCCGCTCGTCTACAGCGTCTATCTCGGCGTGGCGGAGAGTGCACGCGACATCGCCATCAACCTCGCCAGGAAGAAGAAGCCGGGACCGCATACCGTCGCTCTGGCCGGTCGCATGGAGACGGAGCTGGCCGGTGCACGGCTCGCCGTGGAGTCGATGCTCGCAGCCGTTCGCGTCAACGCGCCGTCAGCCGCGACAGTCAATCAGGTGATGATCGGCAAGCAGCTCGCCACGCGTCATGCGCTGGCCGCTGTCGAGCTCGCCATGGAGCTGGCCGGCGGCGCCGGGTTCTATCGCGCGGCAGGTCTCGAGCGCCGGTTCCGCGATATCCAGGGTGTGCGTTACCACCCGCTGCAGGCTGGTCCGCAGGCCGAGTACGCCGGGTCGATCGCGCTCGGGCTGCCGGTTGAGCGGGTGTACTGAGACGCGCGACTGCCGGAGCTGTGGCCGCACGCAGCTCCGACAATTTCAGTGGTGGGGACCGCAATACGTCCTGCGATACATGGCGTGTAACGAGTGTGGCCCCCACCGCTGCCATGCAGCGTGCAGTCCTTATGTGTCTGCACTCAGCGACCGATCATGCTGATCGGGCTGGTATCTTTTCTTGCCGTCAGCAGCGGCTCTGCAGTTGGGCCGCAATGGCCTGCACATCAGAACGGTTCATGAATTCATCGTGGACGTTGCACAGCGTTATCTTCAGATAGCTGCGCGTGGTGGGAAAATCGGCGCTGCGAACCTCTTTCTTGATGGGCATCAAGTCCCAATAGGCTTTGGCGTAAGGCTCGGGAATGTCCTTGGCGCGTTTGGGCGCATGCAGGCTGACCGACTGCAGACGGCGCGCTAGCTCGGCGCGCGCATCGCTCCAGGTCTGCTGATCGAGCGCTGTCGGGTTCGGGTAGCGGTCGAAGACCGAGAGCACGAGGGCGCTCAGCTCCTCGAGCTGCCGCGCCTGCTCGGACCCGGCATGCGGACGCAGGATGCCCTCTACAACTTCTCCCACCATGGCCAGCCCGAGTGGATAGGCGCTCCAGCGCGACCGCTCCAGCGCATCGAGAAACTCCTGCTCCGAGAACAATACCTTGGCATAGTGGCCGGCGCGGGCTCGCGAATATTCGTGGAGGCCCTTTTGCACAAGAAAGGCCGATTGCTCGTCGATGAAATCTGCGACCCCGCTCAGGTCGCTGATAGGCGGCTTGCGCCAGAAAAGCAGGTCCCGCAATTTCACTGTGCACTCCAGGTTTTTCGCCCGCGCCTTCAACGAAAGTCTATGCGACCGCAGGACTGCATAATGTTAGCCTTTCGTAACAAAGTGCGCGTTTCTGTGAGTCCGAGACCGGCTCGAAGACCGGGCGGAACAGCAGCATTGGGGGCGTCGCGACGGGCGCGTCTCCTCGGTCTACGCTGCAGCCGGAACCGCCAAAGTTGCAGGGAGGAGGAGACGTCCATGGCAAGCTCCAACGATCAAGCCCATTGGAGAAGTACCACCACCTTGATGCTGGTGCATCTGGGGATCTGGTTCTTCTTCGGCTACATCGTCCATATGTTCGTGAACACCCTGAATCAGTTCACGGTGCCGATCCTCAAATTTCCGCTCGGCTTCTACATGGCCGCGCAGGGATCGCTGATCGTGTTCGTTGTGATGCTGTTCGTGTTTGCGTGGCAGCAGGACAAGATCGATCGCGAGCACGGCGTCGCGGAAGACGACTGAGGGGGGAAGGGCAATGGCTACGCAGGCAGGTCAATCCAGCGCGGACTTCTATAAGCAGCTGGGTCGCATGTACGGGATGTACACAGGGGCCTTTCTGGCCTTCATTGTGTTCGTCGCGATTCTCGAGCAGCTCCGGGTTCCGAACTTCATCCTCGGCTATCTGTTCGTGTTCTTCACCCTCGCCGTCTACGCCATCATTGGCGTTGCAACGCGGACGGCACAGGTCTCCGAGTACTACGTCGCGGGCCGGCGCGTCCCGGCCTTCTACAACGGCATGGCGACAGGCGCCGACTGGATGTCGGCGGCTTCGTTTGTCGGCATGGCCGGCACGCTATTCCTTGCGGGCTACGATGGCCTCGCCTGGGTGCTGGGTTGGACCGGCGGTTTCGTGCTGGTATCGATCCTGGTCGGGCCGTACCTGCGCAAGTTCGGCGCCTATACCGTGCCTGACTTCATGGCGTTCAGGTTCGGCGGCAACTTCGCCCGTTTCCTCGGCGTCATTGTTCTCGTTTGCTGCTCCTTCACCTATGTGACGGCGCAGATCTTCGGCACCGGTCTCATCGCTTCGCGCTTCCTGGGAATGCAGTTCGAGGTCGCAGTCTTCGTCGGGCTCGTCGGCATTCTGCTGTGCGCCATGCTCGGTGGCATGCGGGCGGTAACGTGGACGCAAATCGCACAGTACATCGTCCTCATCATCGCCTACCTCACGCCGATCATTATTCTGTCCACCAAGAAGTACGGCATCCCAGTCCCACAGCTCACCTATGGGCAGGCGCTGGCGGACATCACTGCACGCGAGCAGGAGATGCTGCAGACGGGCTTGGCAACAGCGGCCACTCTCAAACCTCATATCCAACCATTCATCAACTATTCTCCGCTGAACTTCTTCGGCATCATCTTCTGCATGATGGTCGGCACAGCTTCGCTGCCGCACATTCTCATGCGCTACTTCACCACGCCTTCCGTGCGTGAGGCCCGTAAATCGGTGGGCTGGTCGCTGTTCTTCATCTTCCTCCTCTACTTCTCGGCGCCGGCTTACGCTGCGTTCTCGAAGCTGGAGGTCTATACCAACATCATCGGGCGTGACGTTGCTTCGATCCGTCCGTGGATGTTCACCTGGGGTGAGCTTGGACTGATCCAGATTTGCGGCAAGAACGCTGCCAGCGTGCAGGCCGTGATTGATGCCTGTAAGGCTGTGGCCGGACACCCCGGCGTCGTGCGGCTGCAGGACTTCGTGATCAATACGGACGTGATTGTGCTCTCCACGCCTGAGATCGCGGGCCTGCCGTATGTGATCTCGGGTCTGGTGGCGGCGGGCGGTCTCGCGGCGGCGCTTTCCACCGCCGACGGCCTGCTGCTCGCCATCGCCAACGCGCTCAGCCACGACATCTACTACAAGATGATTACCCCGCTGCGCGCCGGCATTCGCTCCGTCGTCGTCGGCATCATCTTCGCGGCTGTGGTTGCCGGCATTGCGCTCCTGCTGCAGGGGCCGAGCCCTGTCTACGGCATCGCGTGGCGCTGGCTGCTGCTGGGTGGCTTGGCGGTATTGATCGCGGCCGTGATTCCGTTCTGGACCGGCGCGACGGAGGTCGCCAAGCGTCTGATCGTGGCGCGCGTTCTTCTGCTGCTGGTGGCCATCGCCGCCGCGGCGACTGCCTCCACCAGGCCCTCGGACATCCTGGCCATGGTCGGGTGGGCGTTCTCGCTCGCCATGGCCGGCAACTTTCCGGCCCTGGTCATGGGTATCTGGTGGAAGCGCTCGACGACGACGGCCGCCATTTGCGGGATGATTGCCGGGTTCGGGCTGTGCCTCTTCTACCTCGTCGTCACCCGCTACTTCCCGGGGGCTGGCGTGGCCTACTTCGGCATGACCTCGCTGCTCAATCCGGTTACCGGGGCGCCGCTGGTCAATATCGCCCAGGCGATGGCACTGCCGAACGCGATGGAGGTCTTCCCGACGCTGGCGCATCCGCTTGCCAACAAGGTCGGCTGGTTCAATCTCAACAACATCAACTGCGGGTTGCTTGGGATGCCCCTGGGCTTCTTGGTGATCTTCCTGGTCAGCTTTGTCACCAAGCCTCCGTCAGCGGAGATACTGGCTCTCGTTGACGAGATCCGCAAGCCGCGCGGCAATACGGTGCTCGAGGAGAAGACCACCTAGCTGCATAGATATCGGAAAGCGAAGCGGGGTCCTTCGGGACCCCGCTTCTTTTTGGGTCCCCGCTTGCCGAAAGCGCTGCTGCCAGAGCAGGATCGCTTCGGATTGAATCACTTTTCGAGGGACGTCTCGGCCGAAGCGTGACTCCTGCTCTACACCTATAATTTAGAGAGCGATTCACGCCTAGCTGGGAAGCGGTAGGGCTTCCCAGCTAGGCGATCCTGCTCTAGCCATCTTGACCGGCGCTCGGGAGTTCGCGAATCCGTGACGACAACCTTCCCCCTCTGGAGCTACTGGTATTTCCATCTGCCGAACTTTGTTCTGGCGGCGCTTATGTACACGCTCCTGGGGCGCGCCCTGCTTGCCCTCTTCCTCGACCCAGACTCCTCCAATTACATCTGGCGCTTCTTCTGCCGTATCACCGATCCGGTCGTCGCAATCGTAGCGGCCATAACGCCCAAGGCGACGGCGCCGGTGGTGCTCTGGATGTTCGGGTTCGTCTGGCTGTTCTGGCTGCGCGTGCTGCTTCTCAACCTATTTCTCGCGCTCGGCGCGCTGCCCCGCACTGGCTGAGGCAACCATGGATCGCAATCTCTACTACGTGGGCATCGCCTTCTTCGGGATGATCAACGGCCTTTTCAACCAGCTCTTTCTACTGTTCGCGCTGATACATGTGCAGATCCTCGCGCCGGCGCTGCTGTTCGGCAGCGTGCCGCTGACCCTGATGTTCGCCTCGCTGATGGTCTCGACTTTCACCATCATCCTCGGCGGTATTCCGGCCGCGATCTACGAGCGGTTCGTCGGTGCCAGGGATGATTCCACCCAAGTGTCCCTGTGGATCTGGCTGGCCGGGACAGCCATTTTGACCGTTCCAGCCATCGGCAACTTCCTCAACATCGGGTTGTAAGTCCTTCTGCGCGATTGAAACGCTTACGCCTCTAACCCGAGCAGCTGCGCGGCCGTGCCGCCGAGAATCGCGATGCGGTCGGCGTCGCTCAAGTCCGGCGTCTCGAGGATGAGATCGATGGCGGTCGCTGTCCACGGATAGGGGTAGTCGGTGCCGACCATGAGCTGGCTGACGCCGACCTCGGCCACCAGATGGCGCACACCCTCGGGCCGGAACACCATCGTGTCGTAGTAGAGCTGCTTGGCGTACTCCGAAGGGCACTTCTTGATGGGCCCGTGCGTGCCTCCGGGACATAAATCCGGCCGCACCGGACAGCCGCGGTCGAAGCGCCCGAGATAGGAGGGCAGATAGCCGCCGGCATGTGCCGCGCAGATCTTGAGGCCCGGGAACCGGTCGAGCGTGCCTTCGAAAATCAGATGCGAGAGGGCGATCGTGGTTTCCAGGGGATTGCCGATGACGTTGCTCAGGTAGCCGTTGCCCTTGAAGCGATGTCCGAGCTGCTCGGGCGCGCCGTCGCCTTGCGGGTGAATGAACACGAGCACGCCCAGCTCTTCGGCCTTGGCCCAGAAGGGATGAAATCTCGGATCGCTAAGCTCTTCGCCCGCGACGTTGCCGCCGATGGCCGCTCCGCGCAGACCATGCTTCTTCACGCCTTCCTCGAGCTGCCGGGCGGCGAGATCGGGAAACTGCAGCGCCACCGATGCGAAGGCCACGAAACGGTCCGGGTTTTTCGCGCACGCATCGGCCAGTCGCTCGTTCTGAATCTGAATGATCTTCTGCGCGAGGTCGCGGTCGGCGACCCGGTACCAGTTGGGATTGATGCTCAGCGCCTCCATGTCGATGCCTTGCTCGTCCATGGTCTTGATACGCAGGGCGACCTCGGTGGCCATGTCGAGGTCGGTGCGCAGCGCCGGACCGCCGAGCTTCAGGCCCATGAGGGCCAGCGCCTCCGGCGCTGCGCAGTGCGCATGGATGTCCACGGTCTTCACGCGCTTGCCGCTGATGATCACCTCGCGGCGTCTGGACCCTGCGTGCGCGGGTGGCCCGGCTTCCGCGCCACACGCAACGAACACCAGGCCGCCCGCAGTACCCGCTGTCGGCGCGGTCAAGTCTCTGCAGCCCGTCATGGCGCGCATTGCCTCCGTGTCTCAGAGAGCGGCCGTCACACCGCCATCCACATACAGCACATGCCCTGTGACGAAGCTTGCCGCATCCGACGCCAGAAATATCGCGGCGCCGACCAGATCCTCCACGTTGCCCCAGCGGCCGAGCGGCACGCGGGACTCGACAAACGCCGTGAACGCCTTGTCGGTCACCAGCGCTCGTGTCAGCGGCGTATCGAAATATCCAGGCCCGATGCCGTTGACGCGGATGCCGTACTTGCCCCAGTCGATCGCCATGCCCTTGGTCAGCATCTTCACCGCACCTTTTGTCGCCGTGTAAGGCGCGATGGCGGGGCGCGCCTGCTCACTGTTGATGGAGCAGATGTTGATAATCGATCCCCTCTTGCGCGGGATCATCTGCCGCGCCACCGCGCGCGCGACATAGAACACGCCATCGAGATTGACACGCATCAGCCCGTCCCAGGCTTCCTGCGTGAAATCCTCGAGCGGCACGCGGCACTGAATGCCGGCGTTGTTGATGAGGATGTCGATAGGCTTCACGTCACGCGCGATTTTCGCCACCGCATCGGCCACCGCGCCACTGTCGCTCACGTCGAACAGGGATGTGTGCGCCGCCAGCCCTTCAGCGCGGAGCTGGGCTGCAACCGCGTCCAACTCTCCCGGCACGTTGCAGTTGAGCACGACCTGCGCGCCCGCGCCGGCCAGTCCACGCGCCAGCGCCAAGCCGATGCCCGAGGTGGAGCCGGTCACCAGCGCCACGCGGCCATCGAGCCTGAACAGATTTGCGGTCATATGTTCCTGTTTCTAAAGTGCCGACGTCACGCCGCCGTCGACGTAGAGAATGTGCCCGGTGACGAAGCTCGCCGCATCCGACGCAAGAAACACGGCCGCGCCCACCAGCTCCTCCACCTCGCCCCAGCGGCCGAGCGGCGTGCGCCCCGTAAGCCAGCCCGAGAACTGCTCGTTGGTATAGAGCGCCTTGTTGAGCTCGGTCTTGAAATACCCCGGCCCGATGCCGTTGACGCGAATGCCGTACTTGCCCCAGTCCACGGCCATGCCCTTGGTGAGCATCTTGAGCCCGCCCTTGGTGGCGGTGTAGGGCGCGATGGTCGGCCGGCCGAGCTCGCTGTTGACCGAGCAGATGTTGATGATCGATCCCTTCTTGCGCGGGATCATGCGACGCGCCACCACCTGTCCGACGATGAACGCGCTGTCCAGGTTCGTGCGCATCACCTCGCGCCAAGTGTCGTCAGAGAATTCCTCGAGCGGCATGCGCCGCTGAATGCCGGCATTGTTGATGAGAATGTCGATCGGGCCGGCCTCGCGCTCGATGCGCTCAACCGCGGCTTCAACGCCGGCGCGATCGGTGACGTCGAACGTGGCCTGATGCACGGCGGGACCGATGCCTTCGAGCGACTTCGCAGCGGCAGCGAGCCGGTCCACGTCGCGACCGTTGAGGACAACGCGGGCGCCCGAACCGGCAAGTCCCTTGGCGAGTGCATAGCCGATGCCGGCGGATGAGCCCGTCACCAGCGCAACGCGCCCGGTCAGGTCGAACTGTTCGAGGGGCATCGGGTGCCATTCCTGTGTTCGCGTGGGAGCTCATCTTCAACCCAGGAGGGCGACGTGGCAATTGGCGCGTATGGACTCTGGCGTTGGCCCCGAGGCTGGAATAGGTCGTCCTGGCCGATCACTAGCCCGTGCTAAGGTTGCTTAAGCCCCTACTGGAGCAAAATCGCCATGCGCGCCGTCGTCATTCATGCCGCCAAGGACCTCCGCATCGACGAGATCGCGTTGACGGCACCTGGCCCATGCGATGTGCGCGTGCGCATCGAGGCCGGCGGCATCTGCGGGTCGGACCTGCACTATTACCACGAGGGGCGCATCGGCACGATTTTGCTGAAGGAGCCGATGATCCTCGGCCACGAGATTGCAGGTGTAGTGGACCAGGTCGGCGCGGAGGTCGATGGCATCAAGCCTGGTGATCGCGTCGCGGTGTCGCCGAGCCGGCCATGCGGAGCTTGCCGCTTTTGTCAGGCCGGGCAGCAGATCCACTGCCTCGATATGCGCTTCTACGGCAGCGCCATGCGCATGCCGCACGTGCAGGGCGCCTTCCGTGAGATCCTGGTGGCGGATGCCGCGCAATGCCACGTCGTGCCGGCCTCGCTGACCGCTGCCGAGGCGGCCATGGCCGAGCCGTTCGCCGTCTGCCTGCATGCGGCCCGCCGCGCCGGCCCCTTGCTGGGAAGGCGCGTGCTGATTACCGGCTCGGGTCCGATCGGCGCGCTGTGCGCCATTGCAGTTCGACGCGCCGGCGCCGTCGAGGTGGTGGCGACGGATGTGGCGGATGCGCCCGGCGAGTTCATGCGCCAGCTCGGCGCCGACCGTTTCATCAACGTCGCGCGCGACAAGGACGCGCTCGCCGCTTACGCCAAGGACAAGGGCAGCTTCGATGTTCTGATGGAAGCGTCGGGAAGCCAGCAGGCGCTTGTTGCCGCGTTCGACGTGGTGAAGCCTGGCGGTATCCTCGTCCAGGTCGGCATCGGCGCTCCGGCCACGCTGCCGCTGCACGTCATCGTTGCCAAGGAATTCGAGCTGCGCGGCACCTTCCGCTTCCACGAGGAATTTGCTCTGGCGACTGAGCTGCTCGCCAAGCGCCTCGTCGATGTGAGGCCATTGATTACGGCCACGCTGCCGTTTACCGAGGCCCGGGCAGCGTTCGACCTTGCGTCCGACCGTTCACGCGCGATGAAGGTGCAACTCGCGTTCGGCTGAAGGCGATCGAGCCGCGCTTTCTGTATGACGGCATAAGCAAGCGAAAGGGCCGCCCCGAATTGCGCGGAGCGGCCCCGTGGTCCGAAACGTCGCCGAGATCCTTTTTCGAGCCCTGGCGGGCAGGGCTCGAAAGAGACGATCTACATATCCATTCCGCCCATTCCGCCCATGCCGTGGGCATGGCCGGCGTGCGCATCTTTCTTCTTGGGCGCCTCGGCGACGCCGGCTTCCGTCGTGATCAGCAGGCCGGCGATCGACGCTGCGTCCTGCAGGGCCGTACGCACGACCTTGGCCGGATCGATGATGCCCTTCTCGAGCAGGTCGCCGTACTCGTCCTTCTGCGCGTCGTAGCCGAAGGCCAGGCCGCGCGACTCGAGCACCTTGCCGACGACGATCGAGCCCTCGACACCGGCGTTCTCGGCAATCTGGCGGATCGGCGCCTGCAGCGCGCGCCGCACGATGGCGATACCGGCGTTCTGGTCCTCGTTCTCACCTTTGGCCGTGATGGCTGCTGTAGCCTTGAGCAGAGCCACGCCGCCGCCGGGCACCACACCTTCCTCGACCGCAGCGCGGGTCGCGTTGAGCGCGTCGTCGACGCGATCCTTGCGCTCCTTGACCTCGACCTCGGTGGCGCCGCCGACCTTAATCACCGCCACGCCGCCGGCGAGCTTCGCCAGACGCTCCTGCAGCTTCTCGCGGTCGTAATCCGACGTCGTCTCCTCGATCTGCGCCTTGATCTGGTTGACGCGGGCCTCGATGTCCTTCTTCTTGCCAGCGCCGTCGACGACGGTGGTGTTATCCTTGTCGATCGACACGCGCTTGGCCTTGCCCAGCATGTCGAGCGTCACGTTCTCGAGCTTGATGCCGAGATCCTCGGAGATCACCTGGCCGTTGGTCAACACGGCGATGTCCTCGAGCATGGCCTTGCGGCGATCACCGAAGCCCGGGGCCTTGACAGCTGCGATCTTGAGGCCGCCGCGCAGCTTGTTGACGACCAGCGTCGCCAGCGCCTCACCCTCGACCTCCTCGGCGATGATGAGCAGCGGCTTGCCCGTCTGCACTACGGCTTCCAGCAGTGGCAGCATCGGCTGCAGGCCGGAGAGCTTCTTCTCGTGGATCAGGATGTAAGGCTCTTCCAGCTCGGCGATCATCTTGTCGGCATTGGTGATGAAGTAGGGCGAGAGATAGCCGCGGTCGAACTGCATGCCCTCGACGACGTTGAGCTCGGTCTCGAGACTCTTGGCCTCCTCGACCGTGATGACGCCCTCGTTGCCGACCTTCTGCATGGCCTTGGCGATCATGTTGCCGATTTCGCGCTCGCCGTTGGCCGAGATGGTGCCGACCTGGGCGATCTCGTCGGAATTCTTGACCTTCTTGGCGCGCTTGCCGATCTCCTCGATGACCTGAGCGACGGCCTTGTCGATGCCGCGCCGCAGATCCATCGGGTTCATGCCGGCGGCGACCGCCTTCATGCCCTCGCGCACGATCGCCTGCGTCAGAACGCATGCGGTGGTGGTGCCGTCGCCGGCGATGTCGTTGGTCTTCTGGGCGGCCTCGCGCACCATTTGCGCGCCCATGTTCTCGAACTTGTCCTCGAGCTCGATCTCCTTGGCGACGGTGACGCCGTCCTTGGTCGTGCGCGGCGCGCCGAAACTCTTCTCGATGACGACGTTGCGGCCTTTGGGGCCGAGCGTCACCTTGACGGCGTTGGACAGGATGTCCACGCCGCGCATCATGCGTTCGCGGGCTTCGGCTGAAAACTTGACGTCTTTGGCTGCCATGTTGGCTTGCTCCTGGGGGGTGGGGGTGTGTGACTGGGGTGGAGCGGGTTTAGCGCTCCAGCACGCCCATGATGTCGCTTTCCTTCATGATCAACAGCTCCTGGCCGTCGATCTTGACCTCGGTGCCGGACCATTTGCCGAACAGCACCTTGTCGCCCTTCTTGAGATCGATGGCGATCAGCTTGCCACTATCGTCGCGGCCACCCGGACCCACGGCGATGACCTCGCCCTGCTGCGGCTTTTCCGCGGCGGTGTCGGGGATGATGATGCCGCCGGCGCTCTTGGTCTCCTGCTCGGTCCGGCGCACGACCACGCGGTCATGGAGGGGGCGGAATTTCATGGGGTTTTTCGTCTCCCGTCAGAGGCTTGAAATGAGGCCCGAAGAGAATTCATCGGGACTGGATGAGGTGCCTGTTAGCACTCAAATCTCACGAGTGCCAATGGTGAGCGGTGTGATAAGTGAGGCGAGGGGGCGGTGTCAAGCCGGGACCGCAGTCCGCCGCCGGCGATAGTGTAAACGCAGGCTTATCGGGCAAACCGGCTCAGCGCCGTGGCCGGCGGCGGAAGCCGTCGTCGGGCGGCAGTTGGTCGCCGGTCGCCGCCGGTGGCTGGCCTCTGTCTCCCGCTGCCGCCGGCGCACCCCTCTGGACGACCCCGCTGCGCGCGGGCTGACTGCACTCGGTCAGCCAGACGTCGAACACGGGATGCTCCACGGCGTTGAGCCCTGGGCTCTCGGCGAACATCCAGCCCGAGAAGATGCGCTTCTGCGCCCCGTCCAGCCCGGTCTCGTCGACCTCGACGAACGAGGTCGTCTTTGGCGGCTCGGTGGGCGCTCGCGTGTAGCAGGCCCGCGGTGTGACCTTGAGCGCGCCGAACTCGCGTGTCTCGCCGAGCTTGATCTCGAGCTTGGAGATGCGCGCCGTTACCTTGTCGAGGGCGGCGAACACGGCTGTGCCGTTCTCGATGCGCTGCGCGGCGGCTGGCAGGGTCAAGGCTGCGATACCAAGCACACCAATACCTACCGCACCCAGCACCCATCGTCCTGGGAACGCCAGTCTCTCTGACCGGCCGCAACTGCTCATTTTCCCGCGCACGTCGTTCGAGCTTCCCGCGACATTCGAACTCATTCATGCAGCGAATGTAGGCGCCAACATGGAAGGGCCTACTGCAACCCGTCTACTCCGGTTTCCACGCTTTGTAGTCGCCCGTTGCTCCTGCACGCCGCCCCTTGCCTAGAATGGAGCCCGGCGGCCGCCATGCCGCTGGTGTGCCGGTCAAATTTTCCACGTGCGGCTTCTGCCACGGGCGGGCGGCGTATTTCTCCTCGGTTGGCGGCGTATCGACCGTGTAGTGCATCCAGCCGTGCCATTCGGGCGGGATCTTGGAGGCCTCCGCCAGGTTCTTGAAGATCACCCAGCGGCGCGGGACGTCCAACGGGCCGACGCCCTTGCTCTGCACGTAGTAGCGGTTGCCCTCGGCATCGGTGCCGACGTGCTTGCCACGCAACGCCGTGTAGATGCGGTTGGACCACGTATTGCCGCCCCACCAGCTGAAGATCTCGGTGAAAATGCCCACGTGCGCCCGCCTGCTTGATGCCGGGAATGAGAAGATTGTGGGCCGCTTATGGCATCGCACCGCGGAACCTGTCCATAGTCCGCCGCGCGAGGCAGTTCGGCCACAGCCTCAAGGCTCGGAATCGGACTAGCATCGGCTCTGCGACGCCCTCCAGAGTTCCCGCTCCGCGCTTGTCCACATCGCGTCCTACGCACGCTGCGGGAAAAATCCTATAGCGGACATGGGCCTGCGCACCCCTCATCCACCACTTGTTAAGTCATGTTGGCGTAGCATCTATATCTAGTATCGAGTCCCATCTACACCCACAAGGGCTCGTGACGGATGCCGCGAATCGTCATAGTTTGGTCGTCATTGGGGCACGGCAGTCCGCTGTGACGCCCATCACCAAAATGTCTGTTGAGCCGCCCGGCTCTTGACCGCGTCCGGGGGTGCTGCGTTCGGGGCACAAGTTTGAAGAGCCTTGGGTCCCGGGCGCAGTCCTGTGGCGTGTGCGTCTGCTATCGAGCGGGGTGTGCATTCGTGTGTGACCGTGCCTGTGCGGGCCGGTGCAGAGGGACAACAACAACCATTGCGCTCACTCGTCACGCTTAAGCGCCCCAGCATTGAAAGACGGGGCCTTCCAGATGAAAATTACGCGGCGCTTCACCGAAGCCGGCAAATCACCCTACGAATCCATCAAGTTCCGGCGCGCCACCTCTGAGATAAAGAACCCGGACGGCTCGATCGTCTTCAAGCTCGATGGCTTCGCGGTGCCCGAGCACTGGAGCCAGGTCGCCGCCGACATCCTCGCCCAGAAGTATTTCCGCAAGGCCGGCGTGCCGAAGCGCCTGCGCAAGCTCGAAGAAACCCAAGTCCCCTCCTGGCTGTGGCGCTCAGGCCCCGACGAGCGCGCAATGGTCGAGATTCCCGAGAAGGAGCGTTTCGGCGGCGAGACCGACGCCCGGCAGGTCTTTGACCGTCTCGCCGGTACCTGGACCTATTGGGGTTGGAAGGGCGGCTACTTCTCCAGCGAGGACGACGCGCGCGCCTTCTATGACGAGCACCGCTACATGCTGGCGATGCAGATGGGTGCGCCCAACAGCCCGCAATGGTTCAACACCGGCCTGCACTGGGCCTATGGCATCGACGGCCCCGGCCAGGGCCACCACTACGTCGACTATCGCACCGGCCGGCTGACGCGCTCCGACAGCGCCTACGAGCACCCCCAGCCGCACGCCTGCTTCATCCAGTCCATCGAGGACGATCTCGTCAACGAGAACGGCATCATGGACCTGTGGGTGCGCGAGGCGCGCCTCTTCAAGTACGGCTCGGGCACGGGCTCCAACTTCTCCAAGCTGCGCTCGGAGAACGAGAAGCTGTCCGGCGGCGGCAAGTCGTCGGGTCTCATGAGCTTCCTCAAGATCGGCGACCGCGCGGCCGGCGCCATCAAATCGGGCGGTACCACGCGGCGCGCCGCCAAGATGGTGGTGGTCGACGTCGATCACCCCGACATCGAGGCCTACATCGACTGGAAGGTGAAGGAGGAGCAGAAGGTCGCCGCCCTCGTGACCGGCTCCAAGATCTGTCAGAAGCGCCTCAAGGCCGTGATGAAGGCCTGTGTGAACTGCGAGGCGGAGGGCGATGCCTGTTTTGATCCGACCAAAAACCCGGCTCTCAAGCGCGCCATCAAGGAGGCGCGGCGCGACCAGATCCCCAACAACTACATTCTGCGCGTCGTCCAGTTCGCCAAGCAGGGCTACAAGGACATCGACTTTCCGGCCTACGACACCGACTGGCAGAGCGAGGCCTACGTCACGGTCTCGGGCCAGAACTCCAACAACTCGGTGCGTGTTACGGACGAATTCCTCGCCGCGGTCGAGGATGACGGCGACTGGTCGCTGACGGCCCGGCTCGACGGACGAGCGGTCAAGACGCTGAAGGCCCGCGACCTGTGGGAGAAAATCGGCCACGCCGCCTGGGCCTCCGCTGATCCCGGCATCCAGTTTCACACCACCATCAACGACTGGCACACGTGTCCGAAGTCGGGGCCGATCCGCGCCTCGAATCCGTGCTCGGAGTACATGTTCCTCGACGACACGGCCTGCAATCTGGCGTCGCTGAACCTGATGACCTTCCGCACGGCCTCCTCTCCACGCGGGGCCGAGGCGCAGCAGCAGGGCTCGGAGCGTGTCTCGCGCTTCGACGTCGCCGCCTTCGAGCATTGCTGCCGGCTGTGGACCGTCGTGCTCGAGATTTCCGTCATGATGGCGCAGTTCCCCTCGCGCCAGATCGCCGAGCTGTCCTACCGCTACCGCACGCTGGGTCTGGGCTTTGCCAATATCGGCGGCCTGCTGATGGCGGCCGGCATTCCCTATGACAGCCCCGAGGGCCGCGCCATCTGCGGCGCACTCTCAGCCATCATGACGGGCGTTGCCTACGCCACCAGCGCCGAGATGGCGGAGGAGCTCGGCTCCTTCCCGGGCTACGAGCCCAACGCCGCCGACATGCTGCGTGTCGTGCGCAACCATCGCCGCGCCGCCTACGGCCACAAGGACGGCTACGAGAAGCTCGCCATCGCTCCGGTGCCGCTCGACCATGCGGCCTGCCCCAGCGACGAGCTGATCGCCGCCGCCACCCGCGCCTGGGATCGCGCCATCGAGCTCGGCCAGACGCACGGCTTCCGTAACGCACAGGCGACGGTGATTGCACCGACGGGCACCATCGGCCTCGTCATGGATTGCGATACGACCGGCATCGAGCCCGACTTCGCGCTGGTGAAGTTCAAGAAGCTGGCCGGTGGCGGCTACTTCAAGATCATCAACCAGGCTGTGCCGGAGGCGCTGCGCGGGCTCGGCTACGGCGAGGCCCAGATCGGCGAGATCGAGGCCTATGCGGTCGGCCACGGCTCGCTGCGCCAGGCGCCTGCCATCAACCACTCCACGCTCAGGATGAAGGGCTTTACCGACGAGGCGCTGGAGAAGCTGGAGGGTGCGCTCAAGAGCGCCTTCGACGTCAAGTTCGCCTTCAACCGCTGGACGCTCGGCGAAGCCTTCGTCAAAGACACGCTGAAAGTGCCGGCCGAGAAGCTGGATGATCCCTCCTTCGATCTGCTCACGCACCTGGCCTTCTCGAAAGCCGACATCGAGGCCGCCAACGAGCACGTCTGCGGCGCCATGACCGTGGAAGGCGCACCCCACATCAAGGCCGAGCATCTGCCCGTGTTCGACTGCGCCAATCCATGCGGGCGCAAGGGCAAGCGCTACCTGTCGGTGGAGAGTCACATCCGCATGATGGCGGCGTCACAGCCCTTCATCTCGGGCGCCATCTCCAAGACCATCAACATGCCCAACGATGCCGGCGTGGAGGACTGCAAGCAGTCCTACATGCTGTCCTGGAAGCTGGCGCTGAAGGCCAACGCGCTCTACCGCGACGGCTCCAAGCTCTCCCAGCCGCTCAACTCCCAGCTCCTGGCCGATGATCCCGACGAGGCCGAGGAGGTGGCCGAGCAGCTCACGTCAGACAAGCCGGCGGTGGCGCGCGCCTCGGTCATGGCCGAGCGTATCGTGGAGAAGATCATCGAGCGCGTGCGCGATCGGGAGCGCGAGAAGCTGCCCGGACGGCGCAAGGGCTACACGCAGAAGGCCAGCGTCGGCGGCCACAAGGTCTATCTGCGCACCGGCGAGTACGACGATGGGCGTTTGGGCGAGATCTTCATCGACATGCACAAGGAAGGCGCGGCCTTTCGCTCGCTGATGAACAACTTCGCCATCGCCATCTCGCTCGGCCTGCAGTACGGCGTGCCCCTGGACGAATACGTGGATGCCTTCACGTTCACCCGCTTCGAGCCGGCGGGCATCGTGCAAGGCAACGACACCATCAAGAATGCAACCTCCATCCTCGATTACATCTTCCGTGAGCTGGCGGTGTCGTACCTGGAGCGGCACGACCTCGCCCACGTCGATCCGCGCGAGATCGTCGGCGGAACGGGTCTCGGCTCCTCCGACGAGCAGCTGGAGGAGGACGCACCGCCACAGGTTCCGGCAGCCCGGTTCGTTTCGCGTGGCCTCTTGCGCGGTCAAGAGACGCGCATGGTGGTGGTGCGCGGCAACACGGCGCTGCAGGCGGAGGTGAATTCTGACAGTCCGGTCGCCAGCCTGCACCAGGAGGTCACGACAGCCTTCGCCCGGCCGGACTCGGCGACAACGACGGCGCTCTACGCGCGTCAGGTCGTGGAGACCGAGGTGCGACGCACAACTCTCGCGCCGGTTGCTGCCAACACGGCCGTGACACTCACCGAGAGCGAGCGGCGCGCCGAGGCCCGCGTCAAGGGCTACGAGGGCGAGGACTGCCGTGAATGCGGCAACTTCACGCTGGTGCGCAACGGCACCTGCCTCAAGTGCGACACGTGCGGCGGCACGAGCGGGTGCAGTTGAGGGGGAACGCCGCCGAACTCCCCAGTGTCGTCCTCGGGCTCGTCCCGAGGACCCATCGGGCCACGCGCGCTGAGAAGGGACGCTTGCGGCAGCCTCACCAATCCCTCGCGAAGCCAGAGCAAGCGGAAAAGGGATCCTCGGACCAAGTCCGAGGATGACACTCAGGTGCCCAGGCAAAAAAAACCACGCCGCCGTCGCGCGCCCTTGCTCAACCCGCAAACACCCGGTCCTGCTCGGCGCGGAGCGACCAGAGCACCGAGCCCTCCGGGGCAGAGACGCAATCGGCAGTGATGAACTCCCCTTTGGTGACGGGGCGGGTCAGCGTGCGGCCTACCGCCATGTAGTAGGGCAGGGGATTGCGGCCACTCACCGGCAGCGCCGGCGTCAGGCCAGGCTCCAGATCGGGCACGGCGTGGCGGGTGCCGACGATCTCCAGGTTGTGGCCTATGGCCAAGTCCCGCATGGCGCGCGCGGTGAGATCGACCACCGGGCGGTAGCGCTCGTCGACCACGGAGTGATCGAGGCGCGCGGCCGCCATGATGGTAATGGGCGCTTCGACACCAAGTAGGTGTGAGGGATTGTAGACGAGGCCGTAGCGTCCATCGGACGAGACCGGAATGCCTTTGCCGCGGAACAGCGCGCCGGACCTGGCGTCGGCCCACTCCACAACGACGTAGACGCCGCCGGCAAAGCTTGCCTCGTCCGGGCGGCGCAGACAGTTGAAGACGTCGAGGGCGCCGGGCTTCTCCAGCAGCCCGCCTTGGCTGCGCGGCTTATAGAGATCGGGCAGCTCCACAGTGCGGGCCATGGGCGCGTGGAAATCGGGACGGTCGGGCACGAGCCCCGTGGCATTGGCGACCAGCGCCATCTCGCAGTTGTCCGGCACGGTACGCTGCGGCAGCTCGGCCAGCGCCGCTGCGCGCTTATCGACGGTCGCCCTGGCATCCGCACCGAGCGCCCACAGCGAGGCGATCGACGGTGCCATGGCGCTGCGGTCGGTCCAGGTGATGCGGTGCGTCACAGGATCGTAGACGTAGTCGTACTCGCTGGACTTACCGGCGGCCATGATCGGCAGCCCGAGCGTGCGCGCCCAGGACACGAGTTCGATCAGCAGCGCCGGCTGATCGCCTTCGACCAGCGTGTAGCCGACGCCAGCCTTGCGCGCGCGGGCCGCCAGCGCTGGGCCGACCACGCACTCGGCTTCCTTGCTGACCATGGTGACGCCGATGCCGGCGTCGATGGCTTGCAGCGCGTGGCGTGCGCCGGCTTCGGCATCGCCGGTGGCCTCGACCACCATGTCGAGCGGCAACGCCAGCACGTCGGCGACGCTCTCGCACAGCGCGATCTCACCACGCTCGAGTGCGGCTTTGGCGGCTACGGTGCTCTCGCACCGCTTTGCGGGCACGCCCATCGTGCGCAGCGCCTCGGTGACGCGGCTCAGATCCTTGTCGGCGGCGGCAAGGATCTTGAGGCCCTGCATGCGGCGGGACTGGGCGATCAGTGACAGGCCGAACTCGCCCGCGCCGATCAGGGCGGCGGCGACGGGCTTCTCGCGCGCGGCGCGGAACAAAGCCTCGAACTGCATGGCGTTGGACCTGTCCGTTTCTGATGCTCTCCTTCTCGGGAAGGAGAACTGAGAGCCGGAGTGTCCCCGAGCCTTCCGACAAAAGCAAATGGCCGGCTGTGATGCCGGCCATTTCATTCTTCGCGTCGATTGGCTCAGCTTCGGCCGTACAGCGCCTCGAGCGCCTCGGCGACCAGTTGCGGCCGGTTGGCCATGGTCTCGCGGTCAACTTTGAGCTTGGCGACAGCAGCAGGCGGAGGCGGATCGACGATGCGCACCGGCACGTCGTCGGGCTCCTCGTCATACAGGCTGAAGCGCATGTCGAGTGCATCGAGGAAGGCGGCGACCAGGTCCATGAGGGAGCCGAGCCGAATGCGGCCGGCAATCATGTATTCCTCGTCGGCTACCAGTGTGCCGGACATCGGCAGGCTGCCGGCGTCGGGCGGGACCAGCCCGCGATCGCGCAGGAAACGAAAACCATCGGGCCCTGAGTTCGAAGGCGATGCCCGACGGATCGCCGAACTCCTGCACGGCGTCGAGCAGAACCACGGTGCCGGACAGGAACAGGCTCACCAGCGGCTTCAAGTCTGCATCGCGCGGCAGCTCATCGGCGCGACGCCGTGCCTGCACCAGGCGCGCCACCAACCCAGCTTCCAGCGCACGCATGCGCGTGATGAACTCGGCGAGTGCTGCTTGGCGTTCATCCAGCTCGACACCGCCCGAGTCCATCGGCGCGTTGATCTCGAGAGTGGTGGACATCAGGTCCTCGCCAGCGGCCAGTGCCGCATCGAGGTGATCGCCGAGCAGATAAGCTGCAGCCGGCGGTGCCTGTTTGGCGTCGAACATGGTCAGAAAACCCCGCGATTCCTGAACGCACTCACGCGACGCGATGCACTGTGCCGAGCTGCCGGACGGCATTCAGCCTTGCGACCTCACGCTCGGCCTCCTCCAGGGTCGCGAAAGCGCCGCGGAAGGAATTCAGCTTCACGTTTCGGCCGGCAAGCGACTGCGGCGTTCGGCTCAAGACTTTCATGATCACGAAAGATCCGTTCGCCACCTGCTCGATGGCGTAAGGCGACCCATCCATATGCACTGCCCCGAAATCCCCGAACGTATTGGTCCACCCGCCGCAACCTTTTGTTTACCTGATTCGCGGTCGCGGTAGGGGCTGATGGTGCGGGCAACACCCGGTGCTCCCCAGTGGCTTTGTCGGGGTCGAGGCCGGGGGATGGGAAGTATGCGCTGCCGGCGGCTTGCTCAGACCGGGCAACGGTCACCCTCGCGGCAGGGCCACCAGACCATGCGCGCCATGACTTTGCGGCCGTCCTTCAGCACGGCGCGGTCGAGGTACCACTGGGCAATATCCGTGCCGGCGACGACAACCTGCTGGCGCAACGCGTCCTCGGTGACGCCGGCGAGCTTGACGCACTCGTTGGGGCCCGTTTCGCTCCAGATGCCCGTCGGCATGGCGGCACCCAGCCGGCGCAACGCGGCAATCGAGAAATTGAAGGCAATCAGCAACCGGGCGCCGGCTACATCGCGCGCGGCGACGATGAAAGGGCCTTCGCTGGTGGTGGTCTCGCGCTCCCGCGGGCTCGCGTGGCTGGCGATCGTGAGCTTGAAGAGATCCATGGCGCGTTTCCCACGAGCATCTACTCGGCTACGCGCATTCCCATTTAGCTCCGGCCGCATTGGACCAGAGGGAGCGAATCACTTTCCGTCCATGCGGACTTTATGGTTTTGCCGGACCGCTCGCCAGTGCTCCCAGTGCATGCATGAACCGCTGCTGGCCCCGCAGGTCCATGTGCCGCGTCGCGCAGCCGCGGCAAAGCCGCTAGTGTCCCGATCGCGAAGCTCGTCGGACTTCTCGGCAAGCATTGAACGAGCTTCGCGATCGAAAGGACACTAGCAAGTACATGATGCTAGTGTGATTCAGATCGAGAAATTCGCTCAGAGACAGCCGCGAATACCGGCGAATTTCTCGATCATCACACTAGGCTTGCTATGGGACAGATCTGCGGGCCGCCGCCGAGGATGCGACCGAGCGGCAGCGCCCGACAGCGCGACAATGCGGGGGAGCGGGGTGGTGGCGCAGCGTGATGTAATGCCGAGCCATGGCGAGGCCGGCGCTTTGCCGCGGCGCATCTGCCTGCTCGTTCTTGGCATGCACCGCAGCGGCACCTCGGCCATGACGCGCGTCATCAGCCTGCTGGGCGCCGACTTGCCCAAGACCTTGTTGGGGGCATCACCTAGCAATGTGCGCGGCCACTGGGAACCGGCGTCGCTTGTCGCACAGCACGATCGTTTGCTCGAGCAGATCGACAGCAGCTGGGATGATTGGCGCAAGCTCGATCCCGCCGCTTTCCCGCCATCGCTGCGCGAGGAGGCTGCGCGCGGGTTCCACGCGCTGGTCGACGAGGAGTACGGCGCCTCGCCGCTGCTCGTGCTCAAGGACCCGCGCATTTGCCGGTTCGTGCCGTTCGTCACGGAGCTTCTCGCGGCCCGGAACATCGCGACCCGGTATGTGCTGATGCTGCGCAATCCACTGGCGGTCGTGGCCTCACTCTTGGAGCGTAACGGCATGACGCCGGGCTTTTGTGCCCTCATGTGGCTGCGGCACATGCTCGACGCCGAGGCGGCAACGCGGCGTGCGCCCCGCGCCATCGTCTCCTACGAAAATCTGCTGCTGGACTGGCGCGCGGCCATGCGCACGGTCGGTGCGCGCGTGGGAATCAGGTGGCCATGCCCAATCGAGGTGTCGGGGCCGCAGGTCGAGGCCGTTTCTGAGCGCCGAGATGCAGCACCATGCGCCGTCACGGCACGAGCTGGCCGCACGTCCGGACATCGCCGACTGGGTCAAGGCCGCCTACGACGCGCTGCGCGCGCTCGAGCGCGACGCCGACGACGAGGCCGCATGCCGGACGCTGGACCGCATCGCCGCCGAGTTCGACGCTGTCGCGCCGGTCTTCGCGGCGGCGATGTTTCCGGAGCTCGCTGCGCGCGAGCGTAGCATCGCAGCCGAGCTGCAGGCACAGCATGCGCATGCGTTCGACGAGCTGCGGGGCACGGTTGCCGCGCGGGATCAGCGGATCGCGGATTTGCAAGCCGAAGCGATGGGGCGTGAGGCGCTGCTAGCTGCGTCAAGGTCGGAGATAGAGGTTTTGCGCACGGCGGTTGCTGCGCGGGAGAGTGAGCTTGCGGGATCGCAAGGCGAGTTAGCGGCGGCCAAGGTGCAAATTGAGAGCGAGGCGGAAGCGGCGCGGATCAATGCCGGACGTTTGCGCGAAGAACTGGAGGTGCGCAATGGCGAGATCGAGGCGCTGCGGGATGACGCAGGTGCGCTGCGAGGCGAGGTAGCGACTCGGGAGTTACAGCTTGCGACAACAAGGGATGAGTTGGCGGCTGCCAAGATGAAAAGTGACGAGCTTGCTTCTGAATTAGACCGCCTGCGGCAGAGCAACGCAAACATAGAACGCGAACTCGCGACGGCTCGCGAAAGGATCACGGCACAGAGGGTGCTTAAAGATCTGCGGAATCAGACTAGCACACTCGAAGAAGGCCATCCGTTTGCAACGCCACTGGCGGAGGGCAGGGCCTATCCCTCCTTCAGCGGGCGTCAACAAAACTGAAGATCATTTTTGTCAATTATGGTCTGCTCAATAGCAATAGTGGTGGGCAGATAGTACATTTTGCCAACGAGTTGGCCAAGGCGGGTCATCGGGTGGCCGTATGTGGTCAAGGGCCTTTGGATTCCGTCAATGATTTTGGTGCGCCGCTATTCTCCACCTTCCCTTCATCAGAGATCGACACGCTTCCCGATCGTGTCGCTAACTTCGATGGCGGCGAGATCCCTGCGTCTAGGACCATCATACACGCATGGACGCCACGCGAGCGTACGCGACTATGGACGCAACGCCTCTTGTCTGTGCTTGCATGCAAATATGTCGTGCATCTCGAGGACAATGAAACCGCTTTAGCGTGCGCACAGTTGCAATTGGACAAGCGGGCACTTATCCAGTTCGCAAAGTCCCGTCCGGAGGCTTTTCCAGTCTCGCTCTCTCATCCTGTTCTTTCGCGCCGATTTCTGGCGGAGGCCGATGGGTGCAGTGTGATAGTTGATCGCTTGCGTGAATTTGTTCCCGAGCACGTGCCCGTGCAGTTGCTCGAGCCCGGCGTGGATGCGGAGCTATTTTCTCCGGCGCGATCACAGTTGGAGCGCGAAGAGCTAGCCAGATCACTTGGGCTCGACGAGCGCGAGCAGATTTGCGTCTATCATGGGAACATGCACGCTGCGAATCGGCGCGAAATGTTCTCGCTCTACACCGCAATTCTCATACTTCAGCGGCGTGGGTTCCCTGTTCGCCTTTTGCGGTGCGGTGCCGACTTTTGCGATGCATTGGACGTAAGCTCGAGCGAGCTTCAGAAAATTGTTACGGAACTAGGTGTGGTACCGCGGGCGAGATTGATTGAGATACTTAGGTTGGCGACCTTCTACGTCCAGCCCGGCGGCATCAATAGTTTCAATGCGTATCGTCTGCCTTCGAAGCTTCCCGAATTTTTGGCGCTTGGTCGGCCGGTTATCTTGCCGCGAACCAACCTTGGGCTGCGATTGAGGCACGGCCAGGAGGCACTACTAATGGAACGAGGTGACGCCCTGGATATTGCAGAATCTGCTCAGATCGTACTTCGCCATTCTTCCATAGGAGACAGCATCGGAGAAGCGGGGCGGGCATTTGCTGTGCGTGAGATGAACTGGAGCACAAATGCACGCCGGTTGGAGCGGTTCTATATGGCCCTAGTGCGGGGGAGGTTTGCTGCGCAGGGCCATGTAGAGCGAACTTCGGTTCCGTAGAGATTTTCCCCCATGATCACGTCTAGGTACCCATCAACTCTCAGCCTCGAAAGCTTGGTGGAGCGATATCGGAATTTTCTCGTGCCGCCCGTTTCCTACGCGACTGTTAGAGACTACTGCGACAGCATCGATCACCTTGGAGCCTTGGCTGAAGCCAACAAAGACATGAAAGACTGCCAGCGCTGCTGGATGTTGAAGGCAATAGTAGGAAATGTGGCAAGTGGAGCGCGCCTGTTAGAGATTGGTGCGGGAGAGCCACTTGTCGCAGACCTATTGAGCCAACTTGGATATGACGTAACAATTGTCGATCCATATGACGGCCGAGCCAATGGCCCAGCCAAGCTCGAATGGTTTCGGCGCCAATATCCGCATCTAGAATTCTTCGCCGAAACCTTCGATGACAAAGCCGGGTTGCCGGGAAGATATGATTGCATCTATTCGATTTCGGTTCTCGAACATATAGCACTGGACGACTTGGCGAATGTCTTTTCGGGCATACGAAGGTACGGCAACACTGGGGTTGTCTCTTTGCACGCTGTCGATCATGTATTGTTGGGAGCTGGTGCAGAGTACCACTTCAAAATGTTGGACGAAGTGGCGGGGGGATGCGGCATAGCTGCTGAGGCCCTGTCTCGCACACTGGAAGCGGCCGTCAATGATCCCGAGACCTATTTCTTGTCAGCGCGCGCGCACAATATGTGGCGCGGCAAGCTCAGTTACGATGAGTTTCCAATGCGGCGTTGCATTTCGATGCAATTCTGCCAAGTGGTGGTTTGAATGTTGTCTGGGCGCTTTTCTGTGTGGGCGAGGGTGCTTTCCGATGTTTTGGTAGCACTCAAGAACGACCCAAGTGTCGTCTGGCGCGGCGCGGCATTTTTGCTTCGCGAGCGTAGTACATCGGAATTCGCAAACGCATTTTGGGTCTACTTGCGGCGGGAACGCACGGTTGCTGCAAATGTGAGAGCCAAACCTGGCCCTCTTGCTACCATGCGCAATGAAGTGTCCCGACGCGGAGAGGAGGGCGTGGTCGATGGGCCACTCCTGTCCGTAATTGTACCCGTTTACAATACGCCTGCGGCAATCTTGGAGGCGTGCATTCGTTCAGTCGTCAACCAGAGTTATGTGAAGTTGCAGTTGATCGTTGTGAACGATGCGTCGACTCAACTGCATGTGCGGCCCCTGCTCGAATCGCTTTGTGGAGACGATAGTCGCATCGTGTTGGTGCATAGGGATCGCAATGGCAGAATATCACAGGCCACAAACGACGGCATAAAGCGTGCGACCGGCGAATTTCTCCTTTTTCTTGACCATGATGACGAGTTGGCGCCAGACGCTTTGGCTGCTGTAGCGGCGGCCATCGTCGACAATCTGGCCATCGATGTTTGGTATTCAGATCAGCTCAAATGCGACGAGCGTGGCAATGTGTTCGACCATTTTTTCAAGCCTGACTGGTCGCCCTTGTACTTTCTAGGCGTAATGTACATCGGGCATCTTCTAGCGATGCGCACAACCCTGGTGAATGCCTTGGGCGGGTTCGCGAGCGCGTACGATGGCGTCCAGGACTTTGAGCTTATGCTGCGCGCGACCGAGCGCACACAACGCATTGGGCACATCGCACAAGCGCTATACAAATGGCGTGCTGTCCGGAATAGTGTTGCGGCTGCGCCAGATGCAAAGACAGGTATCGATCGACTCCAGCGACAAGCTGTGGAGGCCCATTTAGGGCGGTTGGGGCGCACTTGGCAGGTCACGTCCCATGAACGCCTGCCGCATCGCTTGCGCATCATGAGTGGGCCAAATAGCGCGACGCCATCCATAAGCATCATCATCCCGTCGCGAGATCAGGGTCCGATTGTAGCGCGATGCCTCGAATCGATTTTTAGGATCACAGCCTATCCCGATTTCGAAGTGATTGTCGTTGACAATGAGACGACAGATCCGGAAGCCCTGGCGGCGTTCGAGCGGCATCAAGTGAAGCGGATACCTTACGAAGGTAGCTTCAACTACTCAGATGCCAACAACAGAGGCGTTGCCAACTCGTGTGGCGAATACCTGCTATTTCTCAATAATGACACAGAAGTGCTCGATGCAAATTGGCTCAGGACGCTGGTGGTCTATTTCGAGGATGAAGGTATAGGCGCGGTTGGGCCAATATTGTTGTATGCGGATCGAAGGATTTAGCATGGCGGAGTTGTCTTGGGTGCTCGGGGAACAGCCGATCACGCCATGCGATCATTTCCCGAGGACGTGGATGCGTATGCGGGTTCACTGGCATGCTCAAGGGAAGTCAGCGGCGTGACCGCGGCTTGCATGCTCGTGCCGCGCAGAATTTTCTCGGAGGTGGGGGGATTTTGCACCGACTTTGCAAAGCACTACCAGGATGTAGATTTCTGCCTCAAGCTGCGTGAGCGAGGGTATCGGATCATTTGTGCAGCAGAACCCAGGCTCCTGCACCATGAAAGCCTTAGCCGCGCATCGGAAGGCTATGATCTCGGCGATCGGGCCATCCTGCTCGACCGATGGTACGAGAGCATTGAAAGAGGGGATCCTTACTACAACACCAATTTGAGTTTGCAGAAACTCGATTACTCTCTGGCTCAGGGGTGAAGCAGAATACCTACTTAGACAATCATCCAAGCAGCTTGCTGAGAATGGATGTTGAGCAGGTCTTGGATGGGATCGTGGGACCCTACGCCCACACCTGGGCTTGGCCCCAGCGAAGCCCAGGTGCGGCCCTCATGGTATCCGTAGGTGATGAAATGGATTGTAGCGGCCTCGGTGTTTGAGCCGAAGGCCGCTTGCAGGTCTGCGTAGTTGGCGAGGTACTGGGCCGGATCAAAGAGCATGGACCGTCCGAGGGCCGCACCAGCCTCGATATAGTCGGTTGCGCCGGCGTCGTCGTCGACGCCTAGCGTGTCGATCAGGTCGCCGTAGGAGGCGATGTAGCGCAGGCCATCGAACGTGATGCTGCGGCCTTCGTTAAATCCATACGTTGAGAAGTGGTTTTCGCCAGCTGCCTCGCTGGCACCGAACGCAGCTCTCAGATCGGTGTACGAGGCAATGTAGTCTAGGCCGTCGAAGAAGTTGTCGTCGCGGCCTTCGCTATAGCCGTACTGGATGAAGTGCTGCACTGCTGCGCTTTCGTTATGGTCGAAAGCGGCCATGAGATCGCGGTAGGCTCCTAGATACAGCTTTGGATCGAAGCTTATGCTGCGTCCCTCGCCGAAGCCCCAGCCCATATAGTGCTCGAAGCCGGCGCCCGCATTGGCTCCGAATGCGCCGATCAGATCGCCATAGGACGCGATGTATCTGAGCGCGTCGAATGCCGTGGCGGTTGACGAGGATATCGTGCCGTCAGTGAATTGGAGATTTTCGATGCTGCCCAAACGATCACGGCCGTCGCTGCCGGAGGTCAGAACGCCGACCGACCCGTTGTAAGAGATGACAGTGTAGGTGGAGCGAGCCGCAGTGAACACAGCGGTATCGGCCCCCGCGCCACCCACCAGCGTATCGTTCCCAGCTCCCCCACTCAGCGTGTCGCTGCCACCGCCGCCGGTCAGGGTGTTGGCCGCCGCATTGCCCACGATGGTGTCGTTGCCGCTGCCGCCGATGGCGTTCTCGATCAGCGAGCGCGTGTCGCCGTTGTAGAGCAGCGAGTTGGAGATGTTGCCGCGCGCGATATGCGTGCCGGGCGCGGTGGCGTCGAGGTCGGCGAGCTGCGTGGCGAGATTGACCCACTCGCCCGGATTGAGATTGACCTGCAGGTTGGTCGTGTAATTGGAGAAGTCGAAGGTGTCGGCGCCGCCGCCGTCCCAGACGTTCATGAAGATGCGGTTGCCGCCGGGCGCACCCTGGCCGACGCCGTTGATGAACATCTGGCCGGTGGTCGCACTCCAGGTGTAGACGCTGTTGGAGCTGTTGGTGTTGAAGTTGGCGCCGTACATGTACTGCAGGGCGGCGACATCCAGCATCATCAGTGTCTGCGCATAGCCCCAGGTCTCGTTGGTGTAGCCGTCCGTGGGGCCGCCCACGTACGACTTGTAGGTCATGACGCTGTATTCCATCGAATTGTGTGCCAGCGGCAGCGCGCCGTAGACGTCGGTCTCGTGCCCGTGCTTGAGACCCATGGCATGGCCGGTCTCGTGCAGATAGGTGGTCCAGGCGTAGTTGCCCTTGACCGGGCTGTTGTAGAGCGTGCCGTACTCGCCGGACTTGCGCACCCACACGTCGCCGCCCCAGGCCCCGGTCGAGGGGTAGTAGGCCCACGCCGTCTGGGTCGCGTCGCTGTCGGCGTAGCGCAGGTCGGCGTGCACAGACGAGGTCTCGGTGACTTCCGTGAAGGCGACGTTGGCGACGGCAGCGAACGTCGGCAGGATGCCGCCGCGCACGGCCGCCTGTGCCGATGCGCTCAGTGCGCCGAATGTGCTGACCTCGCCATTGAAATTGTAGTCGTAGAAGGCGGCGCTGGTCGGGAAGCTGAAGCTGAGGCTGCTCGTTCCCCACTTGGTGCCGATCAGCAGGCCATCGATGTCTTGGTTGCCGGTCGGTCCGGTCGGCCCCGTCGGGGCCTCGGCCAGCATGGGACTGCCGTTGCCTGCTCCCGCCGAGGAGCCGCCGGCGCCCGCTGCGCAGGCGCCGCACGCGCAGGCATATCCCGCCATGTCGACGTGGAGGTCGCTCGTAGACAGCATGTCGTGTCCCCGTTCCTGCCCGCTTGGCATCGTGGATACGGGAACACTGGCATCGCCGTGGTTAGGGAAATCTTGACGGTTTCGGCACAATGAAGAACGTCGTTTCTCAATTGTGACCTGTTAACCGAAGCGACCGCGTGGCCGGCCCGGCTGTATGTTCAGCGCCGGTCGAGCGTCCACGTGCCGATCGCCCCGCGCTCGATCTCGACGCGAGCCGTGGGAACGCGGATGTACTCGCCCTTCGACCAGCGCTCCGCCATGGAGCGGTAGAACGGCGAGAACGGATTGCCGGATTGGCCGGTCGTATGGATGAAGAGGGAGCTGTCGAGGTCGGCGAGATCGTAAATGGCTCTGCAACTCGCTGCGCCGCGGTTTGCAAATGGATTGTCCGCGCCGAAGTCGACCTGACCGCGATTGAGTGTGTAAGGGCCACCAGGGCTTGGCGTCTCGACATTGAAAAAGGACGCCAGCACGGGCAGCGTCCCGAATGGGCGATGCTCGTTGATGGCAACATGCGCCGGACCCCAAGTCCATGTGCTGCGCACGGCGCCGTAGCGCTGGGTCAGATCGGTCAGCGCCGCCGCTAGTGCCTGCGAGACGAGCATGCCGCAGCTCTCGTGCTTGGGTGTTGTGCGGTCGTCGCACCAGTCCCGGCCCGTGGCTTTGCCGTTGAGGAGACGCAACAGCGCTTGCGCCTGCGGACCGAAGAACCGCGCGAATGTGGGGCCGAGATCATCGGCCCAGGTCGAACGTACCAGCTCGCGCAGCCAGGCCATGTAGATCAGCGGCGCAACGGCATCGTCGCGCATGGTGCCGTCCCAGGCTGCGAGCTGGTCGAGCACGGCTTTGTTGGCGCCGCTCGCCACGCGCGCAGCCGCGATCAGCAGTGGCTTGAGCTGGGCCGCCTCCGGCGACAGGACGTCGAGTTGCGCCGCCTGCATTGTCGCCATGTCGTGGCCGTCGCGGGAGACGACAAGCTCTTCGACACGCTGCTGACGGAAAGGTATGTCCCAGTCGAGCGTGACCAAATGCGGGTACTCGGGCGGCACGATGGCGGCGTTGGCGGTGCCGATGGCGCCGGCTGCCGGATCGATCACCCGCGGCAGCTCCTCGAACGGCACGACGCCTTTCCAGTCGTATTGCGCATCCCAACCAGGTACGGGTGCGCGACCGGCGACGGCATTCTGTGGGTCGCGCACGGGCAGGCGGCCCGGAGCGATCATGCCGATGTGGCCGTCGGTGTCCGCCACCACCATGCTCTGCATCGGCACCACGTAGGTGCGCATGTGCTCGAAGTAGTCGGACACGGTGCGCAGGCGGGGATCGAACATGCCGGCGGAAATTGTCGTGTCGTCGTCGTCGAGCGCCGTCCAGCGCAGAGCGGCAACGTGGTCAGGCGCGAGCACGGCGCCGAGGTTACGATAGGAGCCGGGCAGGATCGGCCCATGCCGGGTGCGGCGGCGCTCCAGGATGTGAGCGGGGGCGCCTTTGACGCCGATCTCGATGCGCTCGGTTTCGAACCGCTGCCAGCCCGTGGGGGTGAGATACTCGTTCGGATTATCAGGATTGATCTTCTCCACGAAAATGTCCTGCACGTCGGCGCCGGTGTTGGTGAAGCCCCAGGCAATGCGATCGCCGCGGCCGAGTACGACGAGGGGCGTGCCGGGCAGACTCGCGCCAGCGACGTTGGCAGCGGCAGTGCCCGGTTGCGTCAACGCCAGATGGGCGAAATACCAAGTCGATGGCGCGCCGAGCCGCAGATGCGGATCGTTGGCAAGCAAGGGTGCGCCGGAGCGCGTGCGCGATCCGGCGACGACCCAGTTGTTGGAGGCGCCGCCGGTGACCAAGCTTTCGCTCATGTCTGCGGCGGCCTGCTCGCGCGGCAGAGCCCGCAACGGATAGAGCTGCCGGATATCCGGCAGTGGCGGCGCGCCGGCCTCGGACGGTGGCATCAGGTCCTCGATCTCGGCCGACGTCATGCCCTGTGCGGCATAGGACAGGCGCGTGATCTCGTGCTCGAAATTTGTGCTGAGGTTAAGCGCCATCATTTTGAGCACGGCGATGCTGTCGGCGGGTTGCCAGGGCTCCGGCCGATGACGGAGCAGCAGGAACTCGGGCGGCCAGCGCATTTCGGTGAGGTTTGTCGGGCGATCGAGGTAGGCATTGACGCCGCGCACGTATGCTTCGAGCGAGGCGCGATGCTGCGGCGATAGGCTTGCCAGCGCTCGCGTCGCGTGGCCGTAGGTGTCGAGGCTGCGGATGAAGATGTCGGTGCCGAGCGTGCGCTCGCCGAAGACTTCCGAGAGGCGGCCCTGGCCGGCGCGGCGCAAGAGCTCCATCTGCCACAGACGGTCCTGGGCATGGACAAATCCGAGCGCGGTGTAGAGATCGTCGAGTGCGGTGCCGAAGATGTGAGGGACCGCCTCGGCATCGCGCACAATCTCGACGCGCGCAGAGAGGCCGGGCAGCGACAGTGTGCCCGACAGGGGCGCGACGCTCGCTTTGCCGGCGAGGTAGACCGCGGCGGTTAGGGCGATGGGCGCGCTCAGAACGAGGAGCGCCGCGATGCGCAGCCACTTTGGTATTCTTTTCATCACGTCGCGTTCGTCCCTAGTGTGATGATCGGGAAATTCGCCGTTGCTCGCGGCATATCTCCTGAGCGAATTTCTTGATCTGAATCACACTAGAATTATAATCTTGCTAGTGTCCTTTCGATCGCGAAGTTCGTTCAACGCTTGCCTCGACGTCCGGCGAACTTCGCGATCGGGACACTTGCGCACCGCGGCATGGTCCGGGCCGCGCTGGCAAGCACATAGTGCAAAGTGCGATCATTTCCCACCGTCGCGTGCTTCCGGCGCGTGGAACACTTTGCTGTCAGGGCTGCACGCTGCTGCAGCTCTCACCGCCGGCTGTTGGCATGAGGACGGGCGTGCGCGCGACAATTCAACCCGCAGGCGCGCCGCCTCGAGGTTATGTGTTGGGAGGAGCAGGGCGTCGGGTCTGCACCCAATGACCTGTGACCTGTTTTACTCCGGAGAGGGCGCAGCGACGCCCTGCTCGGCCGCACCCGGACCTCGATCCGACGCTTGCGTAGGCCGCGCACCATGCCGGGGAGGCGGCCCAGATACAGCTTCGCCGCCTCCGTGTCCCGGCCTGACGCTTGGACGGTCTATCCACCATGCCAGGCGAGTGGTCCGGACTGCGGCCCTCGGCTCCTGTCGAGAGGCGGCTGCAGCATCACCGCCGATCTCATTCCCGAGGCGCGCGGATCGAACCACATCGCGCACCGCGCGTCATCCGCGATGCGGATACATCATGAAACGCGAAATCTTATCCCCGCTGCGATGAGATTGGGCCTTCGGCACAACGCGTCGCCTGTTGCGACGCGCATGATCCGGGGTCTTTCCCGTTCGTGGCGTGCGCGCAGGCGCGGTGCTCGCATTGGTGAGGTGTAAAGACCCCGGATGAGCCGCGCGGTGCGCGCCTTCGGCACGACGCGCGGTTTTCGGGAACGCAGGTTGAGAGGCGGTTCGATAGAAAGACGCTACGCCAGCTCGATCACCATGTTGCCCGAGCGGTCGAGCTCGACGCGCGCGCCGGGCGGGACGACGCAGGTGGCATCGTATTCCTCGACGATCAGCGGGCCTTGCCGCGATGTGGCGAGATCGGAACGGCGCACGACGGGGGTCTCCAGCCATCCGTGCGTGTCGCCGAAATAGGCTTTGCGGGCCGGCAGCGGTGCGGACGATGACGCAGCCGTGGTGATCGCGTCCGGCACGCCCGATGCGTCGCGCAGGCCAGCACCGACGACCTGGATCGACACCAGCTCCACCGGCTCCTCCGGACCGGCGCGATGGCCGTAAGTGCGTTCGTGCTCGGCACCGAACGCCTCCTCTAGATGCCGCGCCATCTTCACGTCGATGGGGCCGTCAGGCACCGGCACGACCAGCTCGAAACTCTGGCCCTGGTAGTGCATGGCGGCCGAGCGGCGGATTTTTGTGCGGGCGCCGGTAAGCCCCTCGGTCGCGAGCTGCTGCAGCGCCTGGTCGGCGAGCTGGCGCCATGCCTGATCGATGTCGACGAGGTCCGAACCGCGCAACAGCCGACGGAAGGTGCGCGAGTAATGGTGCTCGATATCGGAGTAGAGCAGGCCGAAGGACGAGAACAGGCCGGCCGACGGCGGCACGACCACTCGCGTCATGCCGAGTGCCGCTGCCATGCCGCAGGCAAACAGCGGACCGTTGCCGCCGAAGGCGAACAGCGCGAATTGGCGCGGATCGCGGCCACGCTCGGTCGACACGGCCTTGATGGCGCGGATCATGTTGGAGGCGGCAATGAGATGTGCACCGTAGGCCGCGCGCTCCAGCGGCATCTTCATGGGGCCGGCGATTGCGCTCTCCAGCACGCGCCGAGCCTTGTCGGCGTTGAGCGCGACCGCGCCGCCGATCAGATAGCGTGGGTTGATATAGCCGAGGACGACGTTGGCGTCGGTGATCGTGGGCACCTCGCCGCCCTGGTCGTAGCACACGGGGCCGGGCGAGGCGCCGGCCGACTGCGGTCCGACCTGCAACGCGCCGCCGGCGTCGATCCACACATGCGAGCCGCCGCCGGCGCCGACCTCGGCGATGTCGATGGCCGGCACCTTGAGCGTATAGCCGGCACCGGTGAGCAGCCGCGATCCGATCATGATGCCGGCGCCGACCGCATACTCCTGCGCGCGCGTTACCTCGCCGGCTTCCACCATCGCGGCCTTGGCGGTCGTGCCACCCATGTCGAAGGTGATGATGCGATCGAGGCCTTTGGCACGCGAGAGCACCTGGGCGCCAACCACGCCGCCGGCAGGACCGGATTCGATGATGTTGATGGGACGCTCGGCAGCAGCCGTGTCGGTGGTAAGCCCGCCGTTCGACTGCATGAGCAGCAGCTGGGCCTTGATGCGCGCCGCATCGAGGCTCTTGCGTAAGGTGGTGAGGTAGGTGGCGACGATGCCGATCACGTAGGCATTGATGACGGTGGTGGAGGTGCGCTCGTACTCCTTGATCTCGGGCAGCACCTCGTAGGAGATGCACACCGGCAAATGCGGTGCCTTGCGCTGGGCGATCGCCTTGATCGCCAGCTCGTGCGCGGGGTTGTTGAACGAGTTGACGAGACAGATGGCGATGGCCTCGACCTTCTCGGCAAGCAACGCATCGACCTGGGCTTCGGCATCGGCGGTGTGCAGTGCGCGCTCGACGTGGCCCTTGGCGTCGACGCGCTCGTCCACCACGCGGCGCAGATAGCGCTCGACCAGCGGCGGCGGCTTTTCCCAGGCGATGTCGTAGAGGCGCGGCATGCGCAGCGTGCGGATCTCGAGCACATCACGGAAGCCCTTGGTGGTGATGAGCCCGACCTTGGCGCCCTTGTGCTCGAGGATGGCGTTGGAGGCGACGGTGGTGCCGTGGCGTATTTCGTCCAGCGCGGCAGGCGAGATGTCGGTCTCGCTGAAGAGCTCGCTCAAGCCTTCCACGATGGCCCGGGCGTAGTTGTCGACGCTGGAGGAGATTTTCTTGGTATGGACGGTGCCGTCGCTGCCGAGCAGGACGATGTCGGTGAACGTGCCGCCGATGTCGACGCCGACGCGATAGGTGATGTCGCTGGCCATACCGCTACTCCGCCGCCCGCGGCATCAGCTCAGGGTCGTGCCATTGGATTTTCGGCACCTCGGTCCAGCCGCGTCGGCGCCGGATGTCGGCGCGACGGCGCTCGGTAGCGGCGGCATCGACGGTCCAGCTTTTCGTATTGATGACGACGCCGTAGTCGGCCTCTGCTTTGGCAGCGGAGACGAACTCGTTGCGCACGTCCTTGAGCACCGCGGCGGGATCACGCTCCAAGGGATCACCCCAGCCGCCTCCACCGGGATGGATGTGGCAGAACACGTCGCCGCGCCTGATCTGCATCGTCACCTTGGAGGGCAGCGGCCGATTCTCGCCTTGCGGGTTCAGATAGTTTTCCGACGCGACACCGGGGCTGCCGCCATAGAGGCCGAAGGGGCGATGCGTCTTGCGATCCGAGCGCACCGACATCATCGCCTCTACCTCGTTGAGGCGGTACTGGCGCTGGAACGGCACGCCGCCGCGATACTTGCCGGCGCCGGTCTTGTCGGACACGAACTCGTAGGCAAGCACGGAGACGGGCTGCTCGGCCTCGATGATCTCGGCCGACGGGCACGACTGGTTGGCGAACATGTGCGAGTTGCCGTTGAGGCCGTCGGCCCAGGGCCGCGCGCCCCACGCGCCACAGGTGAACTCGACGTAGACGAAAGGCTTGCGGTTCTGGTCGTAGCCGCCGATAGAAATGCCGCTGTTGCCGCCGTCGCCGGCGGCCTTGACCTTGTCGGGCAGCATCATGGCGAGCGCGCCGTACATGCAGTCGACCATACGAAAACCGGTGAGCCCGCGCGCCGCGCAGGCAGCGGGCAGCACGCCGTGGCCGACGGTGCCGGGCGGGCAGATCACCTCGATGGCGCGGAACACGCCCTCGTTGTTGGGAATGTTGTTGGGCAGAACAGAGCGCACGCCGGTGTAGGACGCGGACTTTGTATAGGACAGCGTGTTGTTGATGGCGCCGCGCACCTGCGGGCTGGTGCCGGTCCAGTCCACGATCATGCTATCGCCCGTTTTGCGCAGCGTCACGAACAGGCGGATCGGTTTGCCGACGTCGATGCCGTCGTCATCGATCCAGTCCTCGAAGCTCCATTCGCCATCGGGAAGCTCGCGCAGCGCGGCGCGGGTCAGGCGCTCGGAATAGTCGATGGTCTCGCTGAGAAAGCGCTTGGTCTGCGCGGATCCATACTGCGCGACGAGATCGGCGAACTGCTTCTCGGCGATGTGGCAGGCGGCGAGCTGGGCGCGCAGGTCGCCCATCACCATGACAGGAACGCGCACGTTCTTCTCGATGAAGGTGGTGATGGTCTTGTTGAGGACGCCCTTGTCGTAGAGCTTCATGGGCGCGATGCGCAGGCCCTCGGCGTAGATCTCGGTGGAGTCCGAGGCGTTGGAACCGGCAACGCGCCCGCCGACGTCGGTGTGGTGGCACACGCAGCAGGCAAAGGCTAGGCGTTCGCTGCCGTGATAGAGCGGCTTCATGATGAAGATGTCGGGCAGGTGCATGCCGCCGTCGAACGGGTCGTTCATGATGAAGATGTCGCCCGCCGCCATGTCGTTGCCGAAGTGGCGCATGATGGCTTCCATGGCGGTCGGCACTGAGCCGAGGTGACCCGGCAAGGTCAGGCCCTGGGCGGCGAGCCGGCCGTCGCCGTCGGCGAAGCCGGTCGAGTAGTCCATGTTGTCCTTGAGCACCGCCGAGTAGGTGGTGCGGAAGATGGTCAGCGCCATCTCGTCGGCGATGGAGAAGATGGAATTCTTGAACAGCTCGAAGGCGATCGGATCGTAGTCTGCGGACATGCGCGGCAAGTTCCCCGTCATGCTGGAAGCTACACAGCCCGCGGAGCCTATTGGAAGCAGCGCCCGCCGTCGAGTTGGCTGAGATCAGGTGCACGGACTTCGGTCATAGGCTGCAAGCATGCCCGGCAAGAGGCCGCACGCCCCCTTGTTCCGATGATCTGTCTGGCTTAAGCCCTGGCATTGCCGCGAGGGTTTCGCGCTGCCGCAGGTGTTCGAATTGCCGCTGCAGCGCCGCGATCTCCTCGTCCGTGCAGTGCTCGAGATCGATCATCAGATTGCGAGCGCGCTTGCTGGCATGAATCAGCTCGTCGAGCTTGAGGTGAATGGCGTGCGCGTCCCGGTTCTGGGTATTCTGGATCAGAAAGACCATCAGGAAGGTTACGATCGTGGTGCCTGTGTTAATCACGAGCTGCCAGCTGTCGGAAAAGCCGAAGATCGGGCCGCTGATCGCCCATGCGACAACAGTGGCCAGCGCAATGAGGAAGGCCCAGCCTGATCCGACGATAGCTGAGGCATGACGGGCAAAGGCAGCAAACGCAGAAGCCATGATAGTCCTCCGGGAGCAAGCAGGCCTCATCGCGGAAAGCGCCGGGAAACGTTGGCGCAGGGGGACAAGTTCCCGATGAACCGGCCGTCGACCAGTGAAACCGGCCCGCTACGCCCCCGAGGGTTACTCCTGATCGAGAGCGAGGGGTTCAGCGACTATCGGCTGCTCGACAGCGGTGCGGGCCGCAAGCTCGAGCGCTTCGGGCGCATCGTCGTCGATCGGCCGGAGCCGCAGGCCATGTGGCAACGGCGCGATGCAGAGCAATGGGAGAAGGCCGATGCTGTCTTCTCCGGCGAGGAGGACGAGGAAAGCGGCAAGTGGCGGTCGCGCGGACAGATCCCTGAAAGCTGGCCCGTGCGGCTGAAAGAGGTGACGCTGCTCTGCCGCCTGAGCGCATTCCGGCACATGGGGTTGTTTCCCGAGCAGCTTCCGCATTGGGAGTGGGTGCTTGCCGGACTGAGCCGGATGAGCGTCGAGCGGCCTCGCGTGCTCAACCTGTTTGCGTATACCGGCGCGGCCTCGATGCTGGCGGCGCGCGCCGGCGCCGAGGTGACGCACGTTGATGCGTCGAAGAAGGCGATCGGATGGGCGAAGGAGAACCAGGGCGCCTCGGGTTTGCAAGATGCGCCGGTGCGCTGGATTCTGGAGGATGCCCGCAAGTTCGTGCAGCGCGAGGTGCGGCGCGGCAAGACCTACAACGTGATCCTGGTCGATCCTCCGAAGTTCGGGCGCGGACCAAACAACGAGGTGTGGGAGCTGTTCGAGCACCTGCCGGGACTGATGCGCGACTGCGCGACGTTGCTGGAGCCATCCAAGGCCATGCTGGTGCTGACGGCCTATGCCATCCGTGCCTCGGCACTGGCCATCGATCAGGTCACGCGCGAGGCGCTGGCCGGACGAGCCGGGACGTTCGCGTCCGGCGAGCTCGCCATTCGCGAGGAGGACGGCCAGCGGGCCGTGCCGACCTCGCTCTTTACGCGCTGGTGGTCCGATGACCTGGCGCTCTGACCGGTCTGCGGCGAACGCGCCACGCGCCATCACCAGCTTGCAGAACGAGCGGGTGAAGTTCGTGCGCTCGCTCCGGATGCGCAAAGTGAGAAACGAGACGGGACTGTTCCTGGCCGACGGCGTATCGGTGGTCATCACGGCGCGCGAGCGGGGGTGGACGCCGCGCACGCTGATTTACGCGGATAGCGAAAAGCAGAGCAAGGCGGCGATTGGCCTGGTGGAATGGGCCACGGCTGGGGCCGCGGAATGTTTGGAGGTGACGGAGCCGATCATCGCCAAGCTTGCCGCGCGCGACAACCCGCAGAACGTCATGGCCGTGTTCGAGCAGCGTTGGGCCGCAGTGCCGAGCGCCGCGAGCGAGCCCGCTGATGCAACCTGGCTGGCGCTGGAGGAGGTTCGCGATCCGGGCAACCTCGGCACCATCATCCGCTCGGCCGACGCGGTGGGCGCACGCGGCATCATCCTGATCGGTGCGAGCTGCGATCCCTACTCGCCGGAGGCGACGCGCGCGACCATGGGTTCGATCTTCAGCGTGCCGCTGGTGCGTATGCAGCCGCAGCAGTTCCGAGATTGGGTCAAGCGCTGGCCAGGCGACGTGGTCGGCACGCATCTTTCCGCCACGGCCGATTTTCGGTCGGTCACTTACCGGGGGCCGGCCATGCTCGTGATGGGCAGCGAAGGCTCAGGCCTGTCGGACGGGATGAAGGCCGCCTGCACGCAGCTCGTGAAGATCCCCATGGCGGGCCGGCTAGACTCGCTCAATCTCGCGGTGGCGACGGCGCTGGCGCTGTACCAGATCCGGGGGCCGCATTTGCGGCTGTAGTTATGCCTTCTTTGTTCGGCGCTTCTTCTTGCGCTCGGGAGGCTCGAACACCATGCCTTCCAGCTTCAGACCGTCAGGATCGAGGAAGAACACGGCGTAGTAGCCCTCGCCGTAGTCGGGATAGTCGGCAGGCGGATCGACAACCTTGACCTTGTGCTTCTGCAGCACGGCATATAGGTCGTCCACGTCTTTGCGCTTGCTCAACTCGAACGCGTAGTGGTGGAAGCCGATATTGCCGATGCGGTGGGGATGCTTCTTGCCTTCCGCGTCTGCCTCGCCGATCCAAAACAGCGTTTTGCCGTTGCTCCATCCGGCGGTCTTGTGGAAGTCGTATTTGCGCTTGAAGCCGAGGCATCCCAGCACGGTGTCGTAGAAATCTCGCGACTTGTCGAAGTCCTTGACCCGGATAACGAGGTGGTCGATGCCGACGACACGCGGCATGGCAGGCTCCGTTATTACCAACGCGGGCAGAACGAGCGGGTGTGACCGACCGTTCCGTCAGGTCTGTTTCAGCCGCGCCAACGCATCGGGCGTGTCGACATCGACAAAGATGGCGCTGGTGCCGAGGTCAACTTCGGCGACCTCCTCGGCGTGGCGGCCGATCAGGTGCCTGGCGCCGGTGTCGCCCTCTGCTTCGAGCATCTCCGTGAACAGGCTGCGTCCGAACAGGACCGGATTCCCGCGCTTGCCGTTGTGCACGGGCACGGCGATGGAGCGGCCTTCCTTGGGTGCGAAGGCGGAAATCAGCCGGTCCAGGTGGCTAGCCGCGATCTGCGGCATGTCGCCGAGGCACACAAGCACGCCGTCGACATCGGCAGGCAACGCACCAAGTCCCGCTTTCAGCGACGTGCTGAGACCCTGAGCATAGTCAGGATTGGCGACGAGGCGCACATCGAAACCAGCAAGGGCGGCCGAGACGCGCTCGCCCTCATGTCCGGTAACAACGACCACGGGTCGTGCGCGGCTTTGCAGTGCAGCCCGAACCACGTGACGGACGATCGGCACGCCATCCAAGTCTTCGAGCAGCTTGTTGGCCACGCCATAGCGTGTCGAGCGGCCAGCGGCGAGAATGAGCGCGGCGATGCGAGGCGCACGGCGCTGGCCCGCAACCTCCTCGTCGCCCTCGCGCGGCTGCGGGCGGGTGGCGATTTCCTTGAGCAAGCCGCCGAGGCCCATGGCGGCAACGTCAGCCGAGGTCACATCGAGGCCGGCGAGGCGGCGCTCGAGCACCCAGTCGAAGCCGTTGATCTTGGGCGAGGCCGCGCAGCTCGGCGCGCCGATGACGTCGGTGCTGCCAAGCCGCCCAAGCAGCATGAGGTTGCCCGGATCGACCGGCATGCCGAGCCGCAGGATATCGCCGCCGGCGGCGACGAGGCCCGCCGGGATCACATCGCCACGATCGACGATGGCCGAGGCGGCGAAGACGATGACGGGATCGGCGCCGGCAGCGTGCATGCGGCCGATGGCGGCAGCCACGGCAGCCGTGTCATGGTCCACGGTCTCTACGGGGCCGAGGCGACTGCCGAGGGCTTCGAGACGGCCGGCAATAGCCTGCCGGCGCTTGTTCAGCACATTGTTCTTTGTGGCGGGCAGCCGTGTCATGATGAGGCCGGCCGTCTTCTGCGCAAGCGGCGCAATCCGGACCAGGCCGCCAGCTTCACGGCCCATTGCCTCGGCACGCACCACCACCGCCTCGGGCAGGGCGAAGGTGATGATCTTGACCGTGGCCACCATCTGGTTGGCAGCGACGCGCTCGAAACGCGGAACGGTGGCGATGGTCAAACCCTCGTCGATGAGGTTGAGGGCATGCACATGCGCCGCGTCGATCTCCGCCAGCCCCGCCACATCGGCGAACAGGTTGGCGCGCCCGGTGAAGGGAGCGGCCCCATGCGTGCTCGGTCCGGCGACTGCGCGCGCGATACGGGCGGCCGCCTCATCCTCGCCGACATCGCCTGGCTCGAGGCGGGCGGCGATGATGTCCTCGATGCCGGCGGCGGTCAGCCGCGCCAGCTCGTCCGCGGTCAGGACGCGCCCCTTCTTGATGACGCCGCCGGGCGTCGTCACCGAGTGGGCGAGGATGGCCCCCGACGCGGAGCACACGGGAATACGATTGAATTTCATGATGCCTGCTAGAACGTCGATCTCAACTTCAAGTGCGCGCGGCGGCTGATAGAGGTCACATCGAGGCGCCGCGCCGCGCCGTCCTGCGTGATGTCGAGGGGAATGACAGTGCCAGCCTGCCCGCGCGCCCACAGCTTGCGATAGAGGTCGGCGAGGCCGCGAGCTGCCTCGCCCCCGATACCCTGAATGACATCTCCGTTACGCAGACCCGCGCGCTCGGCCGGGCCACCGGGGGTCACACGCCTGACGACCAATCGGCCGCCGATCTCGTCGGTGGTGATGCCGATCCACGGCCGTGCGGGCCCCGCCACGCGACCGTCAGAGAGCAGATCGGCGAGCACGGGTTGC
This sequence comes from uncultured Alphaproteobacteria bacterium, assembly GCA_963806735.1. Classification (GTDB taxonomy): domain Bacteria; phylum Pseudomonadota; class Alphaproteobacteria; order Rhizobiales; family Hyphomicrobiaceae; genus CADEFX01. The sequence continues at coordinate 122,426 of CAWEBE010000010.1, forward strand.
AAGCCGTCGATGGGCACGAACATGTTGCCGGGAACGCCGTCGCCGCTGCCGGTGGCGTCGCCGACGATGAGTGAGCCGATGCCCAGCAGTCTGCCTTCGCGGTTGATCAGGGCCGCGCCGCTCCAACGGGGGTGCGGCGGCGTGGTGAAGAGCGCCTCGTCGAGCAGGTACTCCCAGTAGCCGGCGAACTCCCGCTTGGAGACGATGTGTACCGGCAGCACCATAGCGGTGCCGCCGAACCCGGCCACCAGGGCGCGCTCGCCGCGCGCGGTCTCGCCGGACCTGCCGAGCGGCATGGGCCGCACTTTCAGCGGCACGCTCGCCCGCAGCAGGCCGAAGCCGGTGTCGTGATCGTATCCGATCACGTCGGCAGGGACCGACGTACCGTCGTTGGTGACGATCTCGGCAGAATGCGCCTCCACCATCAGGTAGCCGATAGTCAAGACAAGGCCATTGGTGTCGATGACGATCCCTGTGCCTTCGCGATTGCGGCCCAGGTTCTCGACCGTGCGACCTTCCGGATCGATGAAAGTTTTGATCTGGACGACCGCCGCGACGAGGTCGTCGACGGATACACTCGGCGCTTGGGCATACGCTCTGGCTGCCGGCAGTGCGGCCAGCACGACGGACGCCAATGCCGCCCAAAGAACCGCAGTAACGTGCAGTACGCTGTCGCGAAGAGGTGCTCGCATGGCGGCTCCGGACAAGAAGACCTGCAAACCCAAGTGACTGACCCCCCTCGAGATTAGCATTTCCAATGCCCGCGTTTGCAAACGCGCCGAGAGGCATCCATTGATGCTAGAGCAGGATCGTTTCAGATGGAATCGCATTCGCGATCCATCTGGAGCGCTCTAGCTGGCGGCGGAACCAAGGCCAATGACGCCTTGGTGAGTATCCGGCGGTTCTCTGCGGGTGGTGGATGGTTTTCGGACGCACCGAATTCAACCATGTGTTTGCCACGGAACTGCATTAGTCGGTGGCTGGTTCTCGAGGTTCTTAGAGGTTTTCATGCTGACCATATGGGGCATCGTGTTGCTGGCTGCCGGCATTTTTGTCGCCGCGCTGGGGCCGCGTCTGCTTCCCAGGCTCGGGAGTGGACATGTTCCGGTTTATCTCGGCACTGCGCTGGTCTTGCTGGGCGCCGGATTGCAAGTCTATGAGGCGTGGTGGAGGCTGCCGCCGCACTGCCGCTCGGTGCTGTCGCTGAGCTGCGAGCCCGCTCCGCCAGCCGCCAAGTCCAAGCGCCGGTAGTCGATGCGATGCGCCGCGCAGCAGTAATGGAACTCGCGTCGCTTTCCGGCGTTGTTGAGAGCGCGATTTCGCTTTGCCTGCAGCGGCACGTTGTGTGGCGCCTTTTAGGGAGTCTCGGACATGCAGCAGATCTTCAATCAGCTTCTGCAATTCGTGCAGCAGGGTGTAGCGGCGATCTTCAAATTCATCCAACTCATCTGGGGGTGGTCGGTCGGCCAGATCACCACGCTCATGAGCGTGTCTTGGCAGGACTGGCCGTTGTGGAAGCAGGTTCTGCTCGTCATCATTGCCGGCGGAGTGATCTACGCCCTCTACAGCGTAGCCATGCAGCTCTTCGAGGCCAGCACACGCATTCTGACCGCATTCGCGACGCTGCTCATCGCGCTGGTCAATACGCTGCCGAGCGTGATCGTCGCCGGCGCCATTGCGCTGGGTGGGGTGTGGGTTCTCAACAATCTGGATGGCTCGACCATAAAGCTTCCCTCGCTGAGCTGGCTGCAGACGGGTGGGTGATCCCCAGCTGACGCTTAACCGGGCACGGCCTCCTTTGCCCGGGGCGTGCCCGCTCCTGCGTCGAACCCGTCCAGCCGCTCCACCTCGCACCAGGACGACCGTAGCGGAATGGAGCCGCTGACAGGATCTCTGGCCGTTGTGCTCATGATGCGATTGATGTTGGCCATGAGCGGCCGGCTCGAGTTCGTAGGGCGTGCCGTCCGGTCCGTCGACCCACCACCCGTGCTGGCCAAAGACGGTGCCGGGCGCGATGCCGGGAACAAGATGGGCGCGGGCGACGGCCGTTCCGGAAGGTGTGCTGATGCGCACCCAGTCGCCCTGTTTGATGTTGCGCGCGGCGGCAATCTCGGGCGGCATCTCCAGACTTGGATGCGGCGCGAGACGGCGCAGCGACGCGATGTTGCGGTGCTGGCTGTGGCAGTAGGCGACCGTCTTGGCGCAACTGAAACGCAAGGGAAATGCTTGCGGCGGTGCAGGCATGTCGGCCGGTGCGAAGGATGGGACGGGCGGATATCCGTGCTCCCTGAGGCGCTCGGAGTACATTTCGATTCGCTTCGTAGGCGTGGGAAAGCCGCGCTGATTGCCGTTGGCATCGCGCTGCGCATGAGCCTCGAGCGCCACGGAGGTGGCGACCTCGATACCTTCAGGCTTGGCTCTGAGCTGGGCGACCGAAAGCCCGCTTGGCGCAAGCAGCGCGTCGTGTCCCCGATCTGCATCGCAGCCGAAGAACTGCTGCTCTAGCCCCAAGCGCTTGGCGAGCGCCAGCACGATATCCGTGTCCGAGCGCGCCTCGGCGAGGGGAGCAATGACAGGCGGGCGCAATTGCACGCGCCGCAGCCCATCGAGCGTCACGTCGAAGCCGGCGCGCAGGCCCTCCCGCTCCCATGATGTGGCGACGGGCAGGACGATGTCGGCGTAACGAGCCGTAGCGTTGATGAAGAAGTCGGCGTGCACGTGAAATTCGAGTTGCTCGAACGCGCGCGTCGCCAATGGCAGGTCGGGCTGGGAGACGAGCAGGTTGGTGCCGAACGAGACCAGGGCGCGCACGGGATAGGGATCGCCATTCAAGACGGCACGATAGACATCGCGCGCCGTGACCCAGCCCGAGACGCTGGGACCGAGCGGGCGCTCGCTGAGGCCGAGCGCCTTGGCCCGCTGCTCGGGCGAAAGCAAATCCTGGCCAGAGATGTCGCCGAAGGCGACTGCGGCGCCAGGCACGTTGCCGCCGCGCTTGCCATAGCTGCCGGTCAGCGCATAGAGGAGCGAAATGGCACGGTCGGTCTGGGTCGCCGTCACGCTCTGGCCGACGCCGTTCCAAGCGTAGTAGGCGACGGTCGGCGAGGTCGACAGGATTTCGGCCGCATTGGCGAGATCGGCCTCCCCCACACCGGTGATCTCCTGCACGCGGGCGGGCGGATACTCTGCCGCTGCCGTGGCATAGAGGTCGAAGGCGCTACGGCAGGAGATCGTGCCGCTGGCCGTGGTGACCTCGACGCGCGCGCGCAGCTCCGCGTCGGTATTGCCCGTAAGCCAGGCGCCGCGCGACGTGTCGTACGGCAGGAGGCGGCCGGTGCCGATCTCGCGCGCAAAGCACACATGCGTGCGCCCACCGGGCTCGATGTCGCTTTCCCGCAGGAAGCGGCCGGTATCGTCGCGCACGAGCAAGGGGCCGTTGCTCCAATGCGTGACGAACGCGCGGTCGAAGGCGCCCCGTTCTATCATGAGATGCGCGAGGCCGAGGGCGAGAGCCTGGTCCGTGCCGGGATTGACGCGCAGCCATTGATCGGCGCGCTTGGCAAAGGCCGTGGGGCGCGGATCGACCACGATCATGCGCGCGCCGCGCTTCACGGCGCTCTGCACCTCTGTGGCGCGGGCGAGCCAGGTGGCGGCGGGATTGTTGCCCCACAGCAGCACGCAATCCGTCGTGGCGAAATCCGGCGTGCCGATATCGGTGCCGTAGGTGAAGCGCGCGGCGTGGTCCTTGTGCCAGTTGCAGATCTCGGTGGCGTAGATGGTGTTCGGGCTGCCGTAGCAGCGCACCAGCCGCTCGATCCAGGCGATGGAATCCTGGATGTGCGAGCCGCTCGGCGTGGTGGCCGCGAAGGCGACCTGCTCGGGTCCATGCGTCCGGGCGATGGCGCTGAGACGCGTTGCGATCTCGTCGAGCGCGGTATTCCAGTCGATGGGCTGCCATCCGGGATCGGAGGCGCCTTTGGGATTGGTCCGGCGCAGCGGTGTCGTCAGCCGGTCTTTGTGATAGATGAGCTCGGGTGCGGCGCGGCCCTTCGGGCACAGCTTGTCGCCGGTCGGGTGGCCGGGGAGGGGCTCGATGCCGCTGAGGCGGCCGTCCTCGACCACCGCCGTGCAGCCGCAGCGCGAGCGGCACTGGGTGCAGAATGCGGCAATGCGTTCTACCTGCGCCACAAAAGACCTCCGGTGCCTCTTACGGGCAGAGAATAGCGTCCTTCCGTCGGTCGAGGAACTGCGCAATGGCGGATGGCTCGATCAAGCCAGAAACGCGCGTATTGAAGACCGAACGCCAGAAGGGCACAATTCGCCGCCAACCTGGAGCCCATGTCCATGCGCATCATCGATCATCCGGGCCAGCCGCGCGAGGAGTGGCGTGCCGGCGTCCTGACGCGCATGCGGGTCTCGGCCGTCACCCAAGCGGCCCAGATCTGCATCTTCGAGCAATGGTGCGATCCCGGTTGCGGGGCGCCGTCGCATCTGCACGCCGTGGAAGAGGTGCTGACGGTGCTGGAGGGCGGGGCGGAATTCTGGCTGGGCGAGGAGCGTGTGCTGTTGGCGGCGGGTCAGTCGGTCGTCGTTCCGGCCGGCCGTTCGCACGGTTTCCGCAACAGCGGGATCGGCACGCTGCACGTGCAGGCGGTGCTGGCCGCGCCGATCTTCGAGGCAGCCTACGAGGATCAGCGCGAGACGCCGCGGCGCTGGCTGCCGAGCTAGACGTTGACGCGCGAGGCGGAAGGAAGAATGGAGCGGGCACCCCCAACCGGCGTGCTACGAGCCGATGGCCAAGACATCGCCGCGCGGCGAGAACGCCACATCGCTCGGATAGGCCAGCGCAAGCTCATGCATCTTTGCAAGACCGGGCCATGCGTAGAAAACCACAGTCTGATCTTGGACCGATCCGATAAAACGACCATCGGCCGACCAACCGACAGCATCACCGGTGCCTCCACTCTGAATGGACACGTCTCCGACGCAGACACCATCGTTGACCCGAAATGGCGCCGGGTAGTCTGGAGGCTTTGGCAAAGTGCGCCGGTGTCTTACCTAAGACACGCATCGCTTACCTGCCATCCCGCCAGACGGCGGCCCACGATGGCCATCTCATTAACCTGCCCTTACGCATCACATCCGTCTCCTCTTTGGATCGACGGACTCTAGCTCAGATCGGGTACCCCAGCGGGGGCAAGGTCAGCTCCAAAGCACAGGCGATGTCATGATATGACACTGTGCTGGAACGTACGTAGGCGTACTTTTGTTGTCTATGTATGGTCATAAAGCATGCGGCGCTGGAGAGGATCTGGGAAACGATGCGCGAGCAATACGCGGACATCGTTGCTCAGCCGATGCCCGTCGGGTTTCTCGTCAAGCTTTGTGAACTCAGAGAAAGCGAGACCTTGGTGATGATCGATCTACTGAAGGCGGGAGACGTCGTGCGCCTGAAGATCGGCAGCAAAGAAATGTTGGTGTCGAAGGTGCTGGATACGGAGACCATCGAGTGCACGCACTTCGATGGCGTCCAGCAGACTACTGCGGCGGTGCCGGTTGCAGATGTCGTAAAGGTGGAGGTGCCGCGCGATCCCAATTTGCCGCCGCCGGGCGGTCCGAAAGATCTTTAGCGGCCGCGCGGTGGGCGGCGATAGCATGCCGCACTACATCTGCGCTCGTGATCGCATCACCCGGACGGCAGGGGCGTAGGTTCGATCAGCGCACGAGGGCGGCGTTATCCTGCCCTCTGGCTGCCCACAGTTGCGGGCCCGTCTCCCTTTTGGGAGCCGGGGGACTGGGCGCCGGCCGGGCGGCAGGTGTGGCCTTCGTAGCGTCCTCGCTGGTGGCGTACACGGCGGCACCGAGCATGCAAGCCATGGAAACGGCCACAATGGAGAGGGAAAGCATGATGGAACGCATGGCAATCTCTTGGATGTCGGGTACGCCGCACGCAAGTGATTGGTCGTAAAACACAGGGCTGCCATCGTCTGTTCCGCTGGGAACACGAGGCGCCTGTGGAAAACCAGCGGAGCGCAGGCTTTCGGCGAGAGCACGTAACGTCGACGCCAGCCAAGAAGAGCGACTGTCTAGTTGACGCTTGGCCTACCCTGTTTGCTCAGAGCATCGAGAATGGCGACGACCAGCGTGTGTCCACTGGCGGGTTTCTCGATTAGCTCACCTTTGCTGCAGGCGCCTTCAAGCTTGCTGTATCCGCTGTAGATGACAAACGGGATGCCCAGTTCAGTCAGCCGCTCGCATACCACAGAGCTGTCGGACTGGCTCAACTGGTGATCGATGACTGCGGCCGTGAGCCCAGGCGCCTCACATTTCCGCAGAGCGTCCGCCACCCTGTGGGCAGTGAGCACGCTGGCGCCCTCGTCTTCGAGGCTACTGGCGATGTCCACGAGCACCAACGGTTCATCCTCGACGACGAGAATGCGGCATCCCGCGAGCTTACCGGTCATTGTGCACCCCTCCCTGTGGCGAGCCATGCCCTCAACGCGCCGCGGTGCAGTGTGTTCCAGTGCTTGATGGTCGCCCCTGTCTGCGCGGCGCTTCGTGCGGGGCGCGTGAAAGGCCGGCTGCCGTTGCTCCCTCCCCGAGAACCGGCGCTCTATCCTCGGAGACCAAGCAGCAGCTTCTTGGATGCCAACTCTATCTAGGGCTCGTGGATCAATACGATGCGTCCGGAGTTTCCGTCTGGGGAGTAACGGCGTGCGGGGCATTGGGAGGTCCGCTGCGTACACGCGGATCGCCTCTCGTTACTCCCCACCGGTTTCTCGTCGTGCGTTTCTGGTTCAACATTGCCACCCGGCGGCGGCGAAACCGTCTCTGGCCTCTGAGCGACTAGCGCAACGGTTTCGGTGGCGGCGGTGCTCTATCCGTGGAGAGGTTGGTTCCTTTGGCCACCTGGGCGAGCTCTTCCAGAAATCGAGCCCGATGGTTGGCAACTGGCGCAAACAAGCGTTCGTTGGTCAGCGCGGCAACGCCACGATTGGCATCCAGCACTTCCTGACCTGCGTCGGTCAGGCGAACGACATAGGCTCGCGCGTCGTCTTCCGATCGCTCGCGTTGGACATACCCGGCTGCGACCAAACGCTTCACCAGGTCGGCCACGGTAGAGCGGTCAATGCCCGTGGTGCGGACAATGTCGGTTTGGCTTGTGTCTGCCCGGCATTCCAACACAGCCATTACGACGTACTGGCGGGGGGTGACAGGCGAGGCCTGGTCGGCGAACAGGGTATCGGCGCGCTGGCCGGCCATATGCAGCAGATGAAACGATGGAAGTTCTGGCACACTGCTCATGATCGCTCCTAGAAGGAAGTTTGTCCCACGGTGGCAATCGGGGCATGCGGGCGGGCAGCTTGCGGTCGACCGCGGCCAATGTCGCCCGGGTCTTGTCCCGAATCCACAGGGTTCGGACCATCCGCTATAGCCCTATCGGTATTTTGGATATCCCCGTTCTGGGGGAGGGCGCTGCTCCGCCGCCACGACAAAGGCACGTTCGCTAATGTTGATTGAACGTCCTTGCTAAGCGGTCATCTTGCGGGCCACGTGGAGCAGCCTTCGCAACAGGATCTGGCGTTGAACCCTGCGAGCCTTGCAGCGCAATTCGCGCACCGGGCAATCGCAGAGGATGATCGTCCACTATGCGAAGCGCCTCAACCAGCGCAAGCTCAGCGATGCCGCCATGAGCAAGTGGGAACGCACTCAGAACGACTGATTGTCGACACCCTTGTCAAACCATCGCGAGCGTCTGAGTTAAGTAATGGAGCGGGCGAAGGGAATCGAACCCTCGACACTCAGCTTGGGAAGCTGATGTTCTACCACTGAACTACACCCGCAATTATTTGATTTTAAACCAGAATTTAAGTCTGTTCGCCGCCTTGCTTTTACATGTCTATCGATGTTGACGCTTTGTTCGGAGCCCGAACAGAAGAGTCTTAGCGCGAGTTCCGGCTTGAAGGCAACGTGGCACCTCGCACTCTAGGGAACGAGCATCGCCGGATTTGCGGACATAGCGGACAAGCAGAGCGGGATAGGGCGAGAACGCAGCAAATTTCATGCAGGAGTATGCAGAGAATTGGCGCTCGCTCCCGATGGGCTCTGCTACAACACGGCACTCCCGTATTCGTTATCCCAAGTTGACTTGGCGCGCCGTAGCAGGCGCCGACCAGCTCGTGGCGGTGCGAGGCCCCATGCGGAAAGCTGATTGCTGGTGACTTGAAGCTCGGCGTTTCCTTTGGCAAGCCATCGCATTGATCGGTGTTGAAAACCGTGAAGCGCCTCAGGAACGCAATGGCGCGCGCTTCGCCGCCACGCTGCGCTGCACGCCGCCGGGCGTCATCCGGCACGAAACGGTCGACATCGCGGATCTCCGCGACGGGCGTGGCTAGCCCCAAGGGGTTCGAGGGAGGTTCGATCGTCGAGCAGGCGGGTGCACTCCGATATCGAGAGTGCACGGCTCGAGGAACACGGCGCTGACTGGGTCGTGACAGGCGAAGCGAAATCGCACAAGCAATGGCGAGATATGCGACGGTGAACGGTCACGATGTTCTATGATGCTCGCCTTGCCCAGGATCTGACGCCTGGACTCAGCGGAATCCGACAAGAGGCTGATCAAAGTCATGACGGGCCGTTTGATGCGAGAGATCAGCAAAGGGAGGTTGTGGCGTATCCTCTGGACCAGCCTTCGCGAACGCAGTGCGCATGGCGCCAAGCTGATTATTACGTTGCTGACACTTCTCATCGTTCCTTGTGACGCCCTAAGCCAGCCGTCGGAAGGTCAGCCTGCCCTTCTGATTGACGTAAAGGGTGCCATCGGGTTCGTTACCGTCTCTCAACTCACCAAAGGTATCGAGCAAGCAAGAGCGCGCGCCGCGCCAGTCTTGATCGTGCGGCTCGATACACCGGGCGGGCTGCTGACTTCCACACGCGAAATGATTCAGGCAATCCTCGCGTCTCCCCTCCCGATCGTGATGTACGTGGCACCAAGCGGCGCCCGGGCGGCTAGCGCAGGCACTTATCTCATGTATGCGTCCCATATCGCTGCTATGGCACCCGGCACGCACCTCGGAGCCGCTACCCCGATTCCGCTTGGCACACCGGGATTGCCGGGATCGCCGCCGTCCAAGCCATCATCCGAGAAAGATAAGGAATCCGATCCGTCGACCGCATCGTCCCGCAAGAGCATTAATGACGCAGTGGCCTACATTCGTACATTGGCGCAGCTCCGCAACCGAAATGCGGATTGGGCCGAGAAAGCTGTGCGTGAAGCGGCGACGCTCACCGCATCCGAAGCCCGCCGCGAAGATGTCATCGATGTTATCGCCACCGACATCAATGATCTGTTGACCGCGATCGATGGCCGGACGGTACCAACCACCTCCGGTGAATTGAAGTTGGCAACCAAGGGCCTCAGCACCGTCGCGGTCGATCTCGACTGGAAGATGAAGTTGATGTCTGTGATCACGGACCCCAACATCGCGTTCATCCTGCTGATAATCGGAATTTACGGGCTGATGTTCGAGTTCTGGAGCCCGGGAGCCATCCTGCCGGGCGTTATAGGCGGCATCAGTTTGATCGTCGCGCTCACGGCGCTGGCCGTTCTGCCGGTCAGCTACGCTGGTCTCGGCCTGCTGCTCTTGGGCATCGGCTTGATGCTGTTCGAGAAGCTGAACCCAGGGTTTGGTATCGCCGGGCTCGGTGGCGCCGCGGCGTTCGTAATCGGCGCCCTGTTTCTCTTCGATCCATCCGAGACCGATGTTTCATTTGGGGTCTCCTGGCAGCTTGTCGCCGCCATGACGCTCCTGAGCGTCGCCTTCTTCGTGGGCATAGTCGGCCTTGCGCTGAAGACTCGACAACGCCCCGTCCAGACAGGCGCCGAAGAAATGATCGGTTCCAGCGGTGAGGTGGTGAGCTGGGACGGCAACGAGGGGAGCGTTCGGGTCCAAGGGGAGATCTGGTCGGCCCGCTCCCGCGGTAGCCTCTCGAGAGGCCAAAGTGTGCGCGTCTCGGAGCGAACCGGGCTCACCCTAACGGTAGAAGAACAAACCTGAACTCGAGGAGGAAACATGCCGAGCTCCGACCTCTTTGTATCTCTGCTCACGAATGCGCTCCCAATCCTCATAATTATAGCGGCAGCTGCGTACTCCATTCGCATCTTGCGGGAGTACGAGCGCGGCGTTGTCTTCCAGCTTGGTCGGTTTTGGAAGGTAAAAGGGCCGGGGCTCGTCTTGGTAATCCCGTTCATTCAGCAGATGGTGCGCATGGATATGCGAACACGCGTGCTCGACGTACCTCCGCAAGACGTCATCTCCAAGGACAATGTCTCGGTCAAGGTCAATGCGGTCGTCTATTTTCGCGTTTTGGATGCGGAGAAGGCCGTCATTCAGGTCGAGGAATTCCAGATGGCCACCAGTCAATTTGCGCAGACCACGCTTCGTTCGGTCCTTGGGCAGCACGACCTCGATCAGATGCTCTCTGAACGCGAAAAGCTCAACGTCGAAGTTCAACGCATTCTGGATGAAAGAACCGACGCGTGGGGTATCAAGGTCAGCAATGTCGAGCTCAAGCACATTGATCTGAATGAGAGCATGATACGAGCGATAGCGAAGCAAGCCGAGGCCGAACGCCTGCGGCGCGCCAAGGTCATCGATGCGGAGGGAGAGCTTCAGGCCGCCGAAAGGCTGGCGCAAGCTGGTGAGATACTTTCGAAGCGCCCAGAGGCGATGCAGCTGCGCTACCTCGGAACCTTGCTCAACATCGCGGGAGAGAAGAACTCAACGATCGTATTTCCGTTGCCGATAGATTTGGCAAGCTCGTTCGGTCTCGCCAGAACCAAGACCTGACTTCAGGCCTTGGGCAGGATCTCAGCTACTATCGAGTTTCCTGTTTCACAGTCGGCTGCGAGCTGGACGCATCAACCAGCCTTCGATGGTTTTGTATGAATGCCGCTGCAACAACTAGACAGTTGACTATGAGGCTTTTGCCCGTCCTTTCGTCTGATAAACGCTGAAGCTCGTGCACGTAAGAGGGTTGGATGGCGGCACCGATCAACATCGACGTCTACAGTGACGTGCTTGTCGTGCTGGCGACCGCCGGCATTGTCGTCCCCGTAGTACGCCGCTGGGGCTTTAGCTCGGTGCTCGGGTATCTAGGTGCGGGAGCGGTGCTCGGTCCACTGGGCTTGGGTTCGTTCAAGGACTCGGTGCCATTCCTCTACTGGCTGACCATCGTCGATGCGAAAAACGTCGCCGGTATTGCTGAGCTTGGCGTTGTCTTCCTACTCTTCCTGATCGGTTTGGAGCTGTCTTGGGCGCGTCTGCTTACCATGCGACGCCTTGTGTTCGGACTGGGCAGCCTACAAGTGGTCCTCTCCACAATCGCCATCGGCGGCATTCTTGCGTTGTCCGGCAGCAAACCTGCAGTCGCTATCATCCTCGGTTCGTGTCTTGCCTTGTCATCAACCGCAATCGTCATCGAATTGCTCTCAGCGCAGCGGCGTCTTTCGACCACCGCGGGTCGGACAAGCTTCGCCGTGCTACTGGCGCAAGACTTGGCCGTAGTCCCGATCCTGCTCTTCATCTCAATCCTTGGAGCGGGTACGGGCAGCTCGGTTTTGACCGGCCTGGTTCTGGCTCTGACAAACGCTGCCCTGGCACTTGGGCTTATCATTGTCGTCGGCCGCCTGTTTCTGAGACCCCTGCTCCGCTTAGTGGCCTCCACCGGCGCGCGCGAGTTGTTTGTTGCGGCGATACTGTTTGTGATCATCAGTACCGGTGTAGCCGCTGGGTTGGCCGGACTTACTATGGCACTTGGTGCCTTCGTTGCTGGCCTTCTGTTGGCCGAGACCGAATACGTTAAAGCTATCGATTCCACTATCGAGCCGTTTAAGGGTCTGCTTCTCGGCGTCTTCTTTTTCACGGTCGGCATGAATATCGACTTGCGCGAGCTGATCCGCGAACCGATCTGGTTGTTGGTATCGGTCGTCGGGCTTATCGCCGTAAAATCGGGGCTACTCATTATCCTCGCGCGGTTGTTCGGCAAATCGTGGCCGGTGGCTATCGAGACCGGGCTCCTGCTCGGCCCCGGTGGAGAATTCGCGTTCGTCGGAATCGGATTGGCAATGGCGCTCGCGCTGATACCCGCTAGCGTGTCGAGCTTCGCGCTCGCGGTGACATCCCTGAGTATGGCGCTCATTCCGCTTCTCTCAGCAGTGGCGCGAAAGGTCCGAGAGAGGAGCGTAAGAAATAAGCTGGTAGATCATGATCTGGCGCTCGCACCGACAAACGTCAAAGGGCACGCCATCGTCGTGGGCCACGGCCGCGTCGGTCAGATCGTCTGCACCATGCTCGATCGGCACCAATTCCCCTACCTGGCCGCAGACAGCGATCCCAGCGCGGTTGTCCAATACAGAAGGGCGGGACGTGAGGTCTATTATGGTGATGCGACCAATCCGGCGTTTCTCAACAGTTGCGGCCTCTTGGAGGCGACGGCCGTGGTCGTCACTATCCACACCCAATCGGCGATCGACGAAATTGTCAGGCTGGTCCGCTCGGCGAGACCTGACATCGTCATCGTTTCACGCGCTCGCGATGCTCAGCACGCACGCCAACTCTACGCGAGTGGTGTGACAGACGCCGTGCCGGAAACCATCGAGGCTAGCCTGCAGCTCTCCGAGGCGACACTGGTTGGCCTGGGGCTGCCAGCCGGTCCGGTCATCGCGTCCATCCACCAGATGCGCGACGAGTTTCGAGACGAGTTGCAGGAAGCAGCCGGTCAGGCCGGGCAGACGGCAACGCACTCGATCCGGACCAAGCGAATGCGTAGATAGTTGCTGCCCTTTGGACCACAGGTCGCAAAGCTATCCCGTTTGTTCGGTTATCGAATTGGCTGCGTGAGTTGCGATCCGCTGCACTTCGGCATCGATGGCATTTGGTTCGGTATCATCCTTGTGAAGCTGGTGGAAATCGCCGTACTGACGCCGCCGGTGGGTCTTAACCTCTGCGACTGCCGCTTTTGACCTATAACGGGAGTCGCCAGACCCATTGGTAACTTCCGCAGGTTGCGTCAGGGATTCCCCCCATATCGGTTTTGCTCCTGCCCCCTAATCTTGACTTCGTTGGACAGTCACCGATTTCGGCCATCGACCATCGAGGAGGCGGCCGTGCGCTCACTACAGCAACAATTCTTGTCACGCCGGCACTTTTTGTCTCTGCTGCGTGACGAGCGCGGCTTTGGGAGCCACCCGCGGCTGGCCTACACCAGGCCAGGCCTTCGCGGACGCGCGCACGCGGGTCACTCTGTGAATGACAGTGCTGCTTCGTCGCCGCTGACGGCCCACAGGCTACGCAGGAATGTCAGCGTGCTGGTCGACCCAGCTTTTCCACCAGGTTTGTTTATGCCGCCGTCTAGGCGTTACTGACCTTGGAGCCAAGCCGATGAGTACTGTGAAAACGAAAGACGGGATAGAGATCTTCTACAAGGATTGGGGCCAAGGCCAGCCCATCGTGTTCAGCCATGGCTGGCCGCTGTCGGCTGATGATTGGGACGCGCAGATGCTGTTCTTCCTCAGGCACGGCTATCGTGTCATAGCTCATGACCGCAGAGGTCATGGCCGGTCCAGTCAGGTGAGCGACGGTCATGACATGGATCACTACGCCGATGACCTGGCGGCGCTGACAGCGCATCTCGACCTGAAGAACGCCATTCATGTTGGCCATTCCACCGGCGGCGGCGAGGTAGCGCACTATCTGGGACGGCATGGCGAGAGTCGGGTGTCGAAGGCGGCTCTGATCAGTGCAGTACCGCCTCTGATGGTGAAAACCGCCGCCAATCCGGGCGGCCTTCCGAAGGAAGTGTTCGACGGATTGCAGGCGCAGCTCGCGGCCAATCGATCGCAGTTCTATCGCGACCTGCCCGAGGGGCCTTTCTACGGATTTAACCGGCCGGGTGTGAGAGCGTCGGAGGCGATCATCCAGAACTGGTGGCGGCAGGGCATGATGGGCAGTGCGAAGGCTCACTATGACGGCATCGTCGCTTTTTCACAGACCGATTTCACCGATGACCTGAAGAAGATCACAGTGCCCGTCCTGGTGATGCATGGCGACGACGATCAAATCGTTCCCTACGCCGACTCCGCGCCATTATCGGCAAAGCTGCTGAAGAACGGGATGCTCAAGACCTACAAGGGCTTCCCGCACGGCATGCCGACCACACAGGCAGACACTATCAATGCTGATCTGCTGGCCTTCCTGAAAGCATGAGAAAGCGACGTCTGGGGTGATCGTTGACGCACGCGCAGCAGCCAGACAGGTAGCGCCCTGTTAGTCCGGACGTGCCAATTCGTTCCTGGCTCGAGCGAACTCGAGACCGCGCATGACCAACAGCAGATTTCGTCCCTCCCAGGCTCTCGCTCTCCTCTGCGTCCCGGCGCTGACAGCAACTGCCACGCTGGCGCAGACCTCCGAACCGGGCATGCGGCCGGCCATCATGGCAACGGCGCTGGAGCGCGGCGCATCCTTCGCATCAATGCTGGAGAGAGTCGTCCCCGCAGTCGTCACGATCAGAGTTACCGGGCGGAAACTGCGGCCGATCGTGATCCCGCTCAGGCAGAAAGAGGGCCAGGGCCCAGCTTTGCCCTTGCCCGAAACCGAGGAGTTCGCTGCTGGTGGCTCCGGCGTCATCGTCGATGCGCCGCAGGGATACATCATCACCAACAACCACGTCATCGAGCACGCGGCGCGGATTGAGGTGGGGCTGTCGAGTGGCCGGCGCATGCTCGCCAAGCTGATCGGGACTGACATCGGCTCCGACGTGGCCGTGATCAAGGTCGACGAGCCCAACTTGCCCTCGATCAAGCTCGGCGATTCGGACGCCATGCGCGTGGGGGACATCGTCGTCGCTGTGGGCAACCCGTTGGGTCTCGAAGGAACGGCAACACTTGGCATCGTAAGCGCTGTAAGGCGCACCGAGATCGGCCATGGGTTATTCGAGGATTACCTGCAGATCGACGCACAGATCAACCCCGGCAACTCCGGCGGTGCGCTGGTCAATGTCAACGGCGAGCTGATCGGCATCAACACCGTGCGGGCAGAAGGGCAAGCCCTCGGCATCGGCTTCGCGGTACCGTTCAACATGGCCAAGGTGATCATGGACGAGCTGATTACGGCTGGTCGCATGCGCCGGGGCTCGACGGGCCTCATCGTCGCGGATCTGCCGATGGAGCTTGCGTCTCCGCGAGACGGTGGGGTGACCCGCGGAGCAATCGTGCGAAAGATCCTTCCCAGGTCCCCTGCCGCCGCTACGGAGATTGAGGTCGGCGACATTGTGGTGAGCGCTGGCAATAAGCCGGTTCGCAATGCCGCGGAGTTCGTTACACGGACGGTCACAGTCCCGCTCGGAACCTCGATCCCAATCATCCTTTTCGCGAAGGGCCAAGGACGGAACGTTTCGCTGGTGTCGGCCGATACCGTCATCGACCCTGAAGAGACGACGCTTCGCCCGGACATGGGCAGCCTTGCAGGCGCCGTGGTCGGTGAAATCCTGCTCGGGAACCGCCTCTACGGTAATGTGCTTGGGGCGCAAGCCTTGCACGTTCCGGCTGATTCTGCAGCCTACGCGGTCGGTCTCGAGGTCGAGGACGTAATCATCGCCATAGACGACCGAAGAGTCCGGTCGCCGGAAGAACTCGTCTATCGTGTCGGTCGGGCAGGCAACGAGTTCCGTGTTGCCATCGTTCGCAATGGCCTACCCGGACTAATCCGCGCAAAACGTTGACGGCCGCTGGGTACGGCGGCGCGCTCCAGGTCACAGAGCGTCAAATAACTCAGCGCGAATTCTTTCGGCATCTGTGATGCCTACGAGGCGAGTTGCCTCCTGTCCGTTCTTGAAAACCAGAATGACGGACTGATTGGCCACCCGGTGGGCCCGCAAGAACTCCCTGTCCTTGTCAAAGTCCACAGTGACGAACCTTGCCGCTGCAAGGGCTTGGTCCTTCGCAAGCGCGGCAAGCGCTGGCTTTTGTGTCCTACATACAGGGCACCAGGCGGCATACACGTGCACGACCACCGGGCCCGAGGCGAGCGCTTCCTCAAACGATCGTAGCTCATAGCGCTCTTGCGCGCTTGCCCACGTTGGCAGGGCCATAGCGGCCAGTATCACGGCCGAGTTCGTAAGCAGCTCACGACGCTTCATGGTCATCTCCTATCGAGGCGTGTCATCCATCATCAACCGATGGTCTCCCCACCCTCCGTGAGCAAGGAATTCAGTCCTGCCTCGGTGAGCACTCTGCGGGCGGTTGCGTCAGATTTGGTCGTACCCATCCTGCCAGTCCTTTGTTCGATGGATGGCTGGGACGTGCGTCGCCTGCTGCCAAATGCGTGGGAAGCAAGCGGAGGGGAGCGATCGTCACAGCAAGACCACGTAGCCTAAATCGGGAGATACCCGGATAGAGGCCGCGGTCACTAAGGACGAGCCTCAAATCCCGGACGACAGGAAATGGCACCGAGCGACGAACATCGGCAATTGCGGAAACGTCAGCTTCCGAGGTCAAAGCGGACATGGCTCGGCTCCCGTCGCCTGGTCTGCTTCTGACCCTGGCTGCGTGAAAAGAGCGAGTCGGCTATGGATCGCCTTGCATTTCAGGGGGCGATTGATCAACGCCAAGCCGATCGCGCCTCCTACATTCATCCTCTCGCCAACGGAAAGGGAGGAAGCACTCCCGCTCAAGCCTACCTTATGAATCCCGCGCTGCGCGGCAGGATGAGCGAGATTTCCGGGAAGACGATGATGATCAAAAGTCCGATCACGAGCGTCACCGCATAAGGCCAGTAATGCGGCGCGTGCTGGAAGACGTTGAGCTTGGCAAATCGCAACGCGACCAGTAGCCCGATCCCGAGTGGTGGCATGAACAACCCGATGCCGACCGCCGCAGTCTGCACGATGCAGAAGTGGATCGGATGGATGCCGAGCTTTGCAGCGATGGGATAGACGACCGGCACGAACAACACGGCGGCCGGTAGCCCCTCCAGCATCATGCCGATTACCATCGTGATGGCGGCCACACCGATCAGGAACAGCCAGGGCGCGGCCTCGAGCGGCTGCAGGATTTCGCCCAGCACCTTCGGTACGCCGGTGACGCCGAGGAGATACTGATAGATCGTTGCCACGGCCGTGAGCAGTACGACGGCGCCGGTCAGGATGCCGCTGTCGTAGGCGACGTCGAAGATCTCGCGCCAGGAGACGTTGCGGTAGTAGAAGCGTGCGACGATGATCGCGAACAGCGCCACCACGGCCCCCGCTTCGGTGGTCGTGAACGCGCCGGTGTAGAGACCGCCGAAGATCAGCACCGGCACCAGCAGCGGCACGAACGCGGCCCGCAGCGCCGTCAGGAACTTCGGGAAGCTCGGATTGGTGTCGCGCGGCCAGCCTTCCTTGCGCGCCTTGATCAGCACCAGGACACACAGGCACACCGCCATCGTCGCGGCTGGAATGAAGCCGGCCAGGAACAGCGCGACCGGCGAGACGTTGGTGACCACCGCGATCACGATCATGAAGATCGCGGGCGGGACCAGCATTCCCATGGCGGCGCCGGCCGCTATCAGGGAGGCTGCGTCCTCGGCCTTATAGCCGGCGCGCAGCATGGGCTTCTGCAGCACCGAGCTGAGCGCGGACACCTCCGCGATGATGGAGCCGCACAGGTCGGAGAACAGATAGGCGACAGAGATCACCGACATGCCGAGCCCGCCAGGCAGCCACCCAACCATCGCGCGCGCGAGGTCGACCAGCGCATGCGACATGCCACACCGCTCCATCAGGAGGCCGGCGAAAATGAATGACGGGATCGCCAGGAGCACCCAGCTTTGTGAGCCGCTGACGACGCTCCCCGCCATCACCTGCAGCGGATAGCCGCCGACGATCAGCCCGACCGCCGCCGCGGCCGCGAGCGCAAAGATGATCGGCATCGACAGCAGCAGGAGGCCGAAAAAGACGAGCCCCGTGACGGTCAGTGTCATCGCTGGACCTCGCCTTTGGGCGACGGGCAGTCCAGCGCCTCTGCGCCAGTGCGGATCGGCCTTGCTGCGCGCGCGCTCACGCCGAGGGTCATGTCTAGTCGACCCTGATGCCGCGCGAATGATCCGGAGGATGAACCATGGCGCGCAACGCATAGACGATGAGCAGGAGGCCCCCGACGATCGTCGCCGCATAGAACCAGCCCAGGCTGATGCCGAGCGCTGGCGTGCCGAGCGACCAGTTCAATCCGGTGAGCAGCCAGCCCTGCCAGGCGAGCAGGCCGCCGAACGCGGCGATGACCGTGCAGTTGAAGACATTTACAATCTGCTGCGCGCGCTGCGAGAACCGGTGCATCAGGAAATTGACGGTGAAATGCGCGCCTTCCGCAATCGCCACCGCGCCGCCGATCAGCGCCAGCCAGGTTTGCAGCATCTCACCGGTCTCTTCGACCCAGAAGAAGCTGATGGCGTCCATGTCGAGCGCATCCGTGATCGGCACCATCACGTAGCGAAGCAGGACGCCCGTGATCATCACCCCGATGCAGGCCAGCAGCAGCCCGCCGATGACGACCTTCTCGATCCGGCGGACGACTCCGGGCTGCGCCGGCTTCTGCGGCTCCATCGTCACGTCGGGGTCGCGAGCTTCTGCCAGATCTCCTTGTACTGATCCTGGTAGATCGGCCATACCTTGGCTTTGGCGACTTCCTTGAAGGCGTTGAGGTCTCCGGTATTGACGATCATTCCGTGCGGCTCGACTTGGCCTTTGGCGCCTGCGAGCGAATCGTAGCTCTCGATAGATTGCCGGTGCCTCGCCTGCGCTTCCTTGCCGGTAGAGAGGAGCAAATTCTGCTCGTCCGCCGACAGGCTCTTCCACACGCCCAGATTGATCGCGAGCAGCGAGGCGCCGTAGTTGTGGTTGGTCAGCGAATAATATTTGGAGACCTCGTAGAGCTTGAGCGGCACCATGTTTGCGACCGGCATATCGCCGCCGTCGACCACGCCCTGCTGCGCAGCTGTATAGATCTCGGCGCCCGGCACCGGCACCGCAACGCCACCGAGGCCATTGATTGTGTCGGCGAAGACCTTGGACGGCTGCACGCGAATCTTCAGGCCGCGCAGGTCGCGCGGCGTCGTGATCGGGCGTACCCGGTTCCAGAAATGACGGAAGCCGAAATCGAAGAAATACAAGACCTTCACGCCGTACTTCTCCTGGAAGGTCTTGTCGAGCTGATCGCCCACGTCTCCGTTGAACGTCTTGTAGGCTTGGTCGTAGCTCGAGATCAGATACGGGACCAGGAAGACACCCATCTCCGGGAAAATCGTCGCGGCCGCGCCAACCGGCGTTCCCATCGCGATGTTGCCGGTCTTCACGGCGTTGATGATGTCGATCTCTTTGGTGAGGATCGTGTTACCTGCATATTCGACCTGCCATGCACCGTTCGACCGTTGGGTCAGCTCCTTGGCGAGCCAGTCGAACACGACGGCGGCGCGTTCCGGCGGTGCCGAGTTGTGAGCGAGGATCATCTTCTTGGGTCCGCCGCCTTGCGCGATGGCGGGCGCGCGTCCGAGTGCCAAGATTCCGGCGAGACCTCCAGACATTTTGATGAAGCTGCGACGCGTAGCGGGCAGTTTGCCGGCTGTCATGGCGTTTCTCCCTCGTTGCGGATTCCGCAACGCATATTGTCGGATCAGGTGGTGTGCCTGCCGGTGTTGGATCGTAGTGCGGAGCCCCGCGGGCGCCAAACTAATTGTGAGTGCTGTCGGCATTCACCGCGCCTTGTGGAACGTGACCTGCGGCAGCTCCGCAGTAGCAACGCAGCTTCCCTTCAGGCGCGCCGCACAGGAGACGGCGCTGCTTGCACCGGGGCAATATCGGCGGGTTGGATCAAACCTCCGCGTTTTGTCACAACAGCGTGAGTTTTAATCACTTGCCGGTCATGCTTGGCGGTGGCTCACTTGGCCATCAAAAAAGAACTTGGAGGCAACGCCGCATGGCCACTATCGACGCCGCGTACGATGCGGCTACGCCCCGGGGGGACGTCACCATTCGCCCGCTCGGCTCGATCATGGGTGCGGAGATCATTGGTGCCGATGTTTCCAAGCCGGTGCCGCTCGGGACATTCCAGCGCTTCAAGGATGCATTGCACGAATACAAAGTGCTGGCGTTTCGGGATCAGGAACTGAGCAAGGACCAGCTCATCGCCTTCAGCAAGCAGTGGGGATCGTTGGGTGAGCACATCATGCCTGGCGCGACCCGCGTTGGCGTGCCGGAGATCAACGTCCTGTCTAACGCCGATGCCGAGGGCAAGCCAAACGGCAAGCATCCCGATCCCACTGCCAAGCGCTGGCATACGGACCGCTCATATATGCCACGGCCGGCCATGGCATCGCTGCTTTATGGTGTCGAGGTGCCAAGCGTCGGCGGCGATACACTGTTCGCCAATGCTACAATGGCCTACGACAACCTACCCGGTGATGTGCGGCAGCGGATCGATACACTGAACGCCATCCATTGGGTGGTGCATTCACGCCGCGATGGCGGCGTAGCCCTCGCCACGGAAGAAGAGAAGAGAAAGGCGCCGCCCATCAAGCATCCGCTGGCGCGCAAGCATCCAGCCACCGGACGCAAGGCGATCTATGCCGGCTGCCATGCGTGGAAGGTCGACGGGCTATCGGAGGAAGAGGGGCGCGAGCTGCTGGATTACCTTATCGCGCACGCAGTTCAGGATCGGTTCGTCTATGCGCACAAGTGGAAAAGGCACGATCTGGTAATGTGGGACAATCGGTGCACGTTCCACGCAGCCACCGACTTCGACACCGTCAAGGAGCTGAGGATCATGTATCGGACGGTGGTGGAAGGCGAGCCGACAGAACCTGTGTAGAGTTTTATTCGACCGCGCAGTCAGTGATCCGAAAACGGGCGCTGCACGGGAAAAATGGGTAGCAGGGGAGGAATAACATGGCGTCCATGGGCGGACCGATATTGCATCGTCGCGAGCTGCTGGCTCTGCTCGGCATTGGCGGGGGCGCGGTTGCAGCGTCGATCCTGCCTACACTAAAGGCGTTGGCGCAGTCGCGGAAAGACACGCTGGTGATCGGCATAGACACCAGCGACAGCACCGAGCTCGATCCAGTGCGCGATCTGCACTACACGCCCCCGATGACGATCTCGGCCTGCTACGAGGCGCTACTGACGATGTCGCCCGGCGACTACATCAATCTCAAGCCGAGGCTGGCTACGAAATGGGAGCGCACGCCGGACGGCAAAGGCTGGCGGTTCACATTGCGCGAGAACGTCAAGTTCGTCAGTGGCAATCCGATGACGGCGCACGACGTGAAGTTCTCGCTCGATCGCGTGCGCCACATCCGCTATCAGGCCGCGCAATATCTCACCAACGTGGAAGCCATCAATGTCGTCGACGACAAGACCGTCGACATCGTGCTCAAGAAACCCGAAGAGCCAATCCTGACCATCCTGGCGGCACCGAGCTTCGTGGTGACCGACCGCAAAGTGGTGGAGGAGCATGGCGGCGTCTCTACGCCCGACTCCAAGGAAAAAGACAAGGCCACAGAGTGGCTGAACCAAAATTCAGCGGGAACCGGGCCTTACAAGCTAGTCGGCTGGGTGCGCAACTCACAGATCCAGCTCGTCGCCAATCCGAACTACTGGGAAGGCAAACCGCCATTCCAGCGTGTCGTGGTTCGTCATTTCGAGGACGGAGCGGCACAACTCCTGGCCTTGCGGCGGGGCGACATAGATGTGGCTTTCAACCTGCTGCCAGAGCAGGTCGCCACGCTGAAGGATGAAAAGGACGTCTGGGTCAACGGCCTCACCAGCCTCGACTTCGTTTATCTGGCACTCAGTCATAACCCCGAGTTCAACAAGGCGCTGGCCAACAAGAAGGCGCGGCAAGCGATCGGCTATGCGATCGATTACGAGGGGATCAAGAATTCGTTGCTGGGTGGGGCGGCGACGCGGCCAGCCAACTTTATCCCCGTGGGGTCGTCTCGGCTCCACCGAGGAGGTAACACGCCAAATCGGCTTCCGCGACGATCTCGACAGGTCCCGGAAGCTTTCGGCGGAAGCCGGGTATCCCGACGGCTTCGAGTTCGAGGTCATCTACGGCACGAGCATCGTGGCGGGGACCTCGTATCACGTCATGGGGCAGAAGATTCAATCCGATCTCGCACGCGTCGGCATCAAGCTCAAGATCAACCCGATGCCCCAGGTCAACGTGCGCACGCTCTACAACGGCGGCAAGATGAGCTCGGTGATCACGTATTGGAATCCGCCGGCCGTTGAAAACGCGCTGTGGGCCTGGGCCACGGTGCAACGCGTGGCCAAGCGGCTGCACTGGAAGCCATCGGAAGAGTTGGTGAAGCTCGTCGACACAGCAGCCTCGGAGCCCGATATAAAAAAACAGGAAGCACTCTATCTGAAATACCAAGAGGCGATGGTGGACGAGGCCAACCTGATCGTGTTGTTCCAACCCATCTACCGGATCGGCGTACGTAAGACGATCAAGGATCTCCCGCTGACAGCTGCGGGCTGGCAGCTCGACATTCGCGATGTGAAGCCTGCTTGAGTAAGCTCACAAAAGACAAGCGACGTAGAAATGTACATCGAGAATGCGGCACCCAAGATAGGTGCCATCGTCAGCGGCGTGGACGTAAAAACCATGGCCGAAGGCGAATGGAAAGAGCTCTACCAGGCTTGGCTGGAGAGCGCAGTGCTGATCGTTCGCGACCAGAAGCTGACGAAGCCGGACTATCTTGCCTACAGCGCCCGGTTCGGGCGCCTCAAGCCGCACAGGGTCAAACGCACACGGGATCCGGAGTATCCCGAGATCACGCTGATGGGCTTGGACGCTAAGGCGCCGGGCGCACCAACAGACAAGCTCATTCTCAATCGCGGGCAGGGCTGGCACACCGACTCGCCGTGGGACACGGAGATTTGCAAGGCAACACAGCTCTACGCGCTGGAGATCCCAAGCTACGGCGGCGATACGCTCTTCGCCTGCATGTATGCCGCCTACGATGCGCTGCCGCAGCGGCTCAAGGAGCGCATCGAGCCGTTGAAGCTCGAGTTCGGCTACGGTGGGCGGGAGCGCAAGGGCATTGAGCTCTTAGACCCCGAGGATCAGAAGCGGCCGCCCGCGGTGCATTCCATGGTGCGCACGCACCCGGAGACAGGACGCAAATCGCTCTACGTGAATCCAACCCACGTCATCCGCGTGCAAGGCATGCCGGAGGAAGAGGGCGACAAGCTGCTGGCCGAGCTCTACTGGTACATGCTGCAGCCCAATGCCGAGTACCGGCACAAGTGGCGCGCCGGCGACGTGGTGATCTGGGACAACCGCTGCTCGGTGCACTCCGCGGCGGGCGGCAATCCTGCCGACCAGCGGCGCGTGCATTGGCGCACGACTATTATGCAGTAGCCGACAATCGGAATCTCAAAGGTGTGGCCGGGCAACGGTTTCGCATTCCGGCAAAGCGCGGGAAGGAAATATTCATGACGACGCAAAACGCGGATACCTGTCCGGTCGGGTCGGCTTTGCCGGTCAACCGCCGGCGGCTCATGCAGATGCTGGGGGTTGGCGGCGGTACGCTCCTGTCGGGGCTGCCGTTCCCGTTGGCGAAGGCACAGGCCCGCAAAGACACGCTGGTGATCGGCCTCGACATCAGCGATGCGGGTGCTGTGACACCTGATCCGGCGCGCATGAACTTCTATACGCCGCCGCTCACCACGCGGACGGTGTATGAAACGTTGATCACGCTCAAACCAGGACATTACGAAACGCTGGAACCATTACTGGCCGAGAGCTGGCAGCCGACGTCGGACGGCAAGGGCTACCGCTTCAAGCTGCGCCCAAACGTCAAGTTCGTCAGCGGTGCGACCATGACGGCAGAGGACGTGAAGTTCTCGTTCGACCGCCTGGTAAACGTGAAGGAGCAGCCGAGCCAGTACGCCGACAACCTGGGAAGCGTGGAGGTGATCGATCCGCTGACGGTGGATGTCTTCCTGCGCAATCCTGACTTGCCGCTGCTGTCGATCCTCACTGCGCCGTCCTGTGGCATCTACGAGAAGAAAGTGGCGATGGCGAATGGGGCCACGGCTGACGTCAATGCCAAGTCGACGGACAAAGCCGCGGCCTGGTTCGGCACCACATCGTGCGGCACCGGGCCATATCAACTCGTCACCTGGGAGCGCAACGTGCAGGTCGGCATGGTGCGCAATCCGCATTACTGGAACGGCAAGCCAGGCTTCGAGCGCATTGTTATCCGACACATTAGCGACGGCGGAACGCAAATGCTGGCGCTGCGGCGCGGCGACATCGACGTAGCGTTCAACCTCTCCCCGGAGCAGCTCAATGCCGTGAAGGACGATCCGAATATTGCGATCGAGGCGGAGCCGAGCTTTGACTATGTTTACATGGCGCTGACGAGCAGCGCCGAGCTGAATCCACACCTCGCGAAGAAGGAAGCGCGGCAGGCGATTGCCTGGGGTATCGACTACGATGGCATCCGCAACTCGCTCTTCGGTGGTGCGGGCGTACGGCCGGCGTCGTTCGTTCCCTACGGCATTGGCGGCTCGTCGAAAGAATTCGTGGAGCAAGCGCAATATCGGCTCGATCCGGCCAAGGCCAAGGAATGCCTGGCCAAGGCGGGCCTCCCGGATGGTTTCGAATTCGACATGTCCTATGGCAGTGCTGCAATCGCGGGCGCATCCTTCCCCGTTATCACGCAGAAACTGCAATCCGATCTGGCCAAGGTTGGCATCAAGGTGAACCTGAAGCCGATGGACTACGCCAACCTGCGCACGGTCTACTATCAGGGAAAAGCCAGCACAGTGGTGCTATCGTGGAACCTCAACGCTGTCGAGCCGTGGCTGTGGGCGTCGGCCGCGCTGGATCGGGTCGCCAAGCGTCTGCATTGGGCGGTACCGGACAGTATCCGGCAGGCGCTGGCGCGTGCAGCCGCCGAGCGCGACAAAGCCAAGCAGGAAGCGCTTTATCGGGAGTTCCAGAAGGCGCTGATCGATCAGGCCAATCTTCTGGTCCTGTTACAGCCAACCTATCGCGTTGCCGTACGGAAGCACGTCAAGGACTTCAAGGTGACTGCCGCCGGCTGGATGGCGGAGCTGAGTTCGGCTCGGCCCGGCTGAGCAGCGCGGCAAACGTAGCTTAGGGGAGGACCCAGACAAGGAGTGTTTCCGTAATGCTGCGTTACACGCTCAACCGGATCGCGACCTCGATCGTGTTGTCAATTTTCGCGACCCTTGTCGTGTTCCTGATCGCGAGCATGGTGCCGGGGGACCCTGTGCTCGCCATGCTCGGCGATCTCGCAGCTTCGAACCCTGCCATTGTTGCCGAATATCGCGCCAAGTGGGGCCTCGATCTGCCGTTGTGGGAGCAATATTGGATCTTCCTTCAGAGGCTTGTGCAGGGCGACCTTGGCATCTCCATCAGCACTAACCGGCCGGTGCTGGCAGACATTGCGCAGTATGCGCCAGCAACGATCGAGCTCAGTACGATCGCGTTTATTCTTTCAGTGATCATCGGCGTGCCGCTTGGCATCGTCGCGGCAGTTTGGCGCGACAGCTGGGTCGATCATGGAGCGCGCTTTATCTCGCTGATTGGCGTGTCTTCACCCGTATTCTGGCTGGCTTTCATTGCACTCACAGTTTTCTACGGGGCATTGCATATCGCACCGGGGCCGGGACGGCTTGGTCCCATAGACTTCCCGCCACCGACGACCACCGGTATCTTCCTCATCGACGCGGCGCTCGCAGGCCAGTGGGAGACTTGGCAAACAGCGTTAGCGCATCTGGTGCTGCCGTCGATCGTGCTGTGCGCGGCCACAGTCGGGCTGATCACACGCACCACACGCGCCAGCATGCTGGACACACTGGGCCAGGACTACGTGCGCGTGGCGCACGCGAAGGGACTGCGTGAGCGCGCCGTCATCATCGGACATGCGCTACCCAATGCACTGATCCCGGTGGTGACACTCGCCGGCCTTGCTTATGCCAACCTCCTCACAGGTACAGTGATGACGGAAACCGTGTTCTCCTGGCCGGGACTTGGCCGCTACACGTTCCGGGCGGCAGTTGGGCTCGATCTGCCTGCCATTATGGGCATGACGCTGCTGTTCGCTATCGTATACCTGATCATTAATCTGATCGTCGATCTCTCCTACGCCATACTCGACCCGAGGGTGCTGAAGAAATGACCGATACGACGGCACCCTCCTCAGCACTGGCACAACCGCGCACACTGACCAAGGCGCAGCGCTGGCGCCGGCGCTATGGACTGGCGGCGGTTGGTGCCGCCATCATCGTGCTGTGGATCATATTCGCGGTGCTTGCCCCGTTAATCTCTCCGTACTCGCCCAACATAGTGGATGTGACCGTGCGCCTGCGTCCGCCGTCAGCCGAGCACTGGCTCGGCACAGACACACTCGGGCGTGATGTGCTCTCGCGATTGCTTTACGGTGCCCGCGTGTCGCTGTTTGCGGGCATTACCGTCGTTCTGCTTGGAGCGCTGCTCGGAATCCTCGTAGGCGCAATCGCGGCCTACGCCGGCGGGCGTGCGGAAGAAGCACTGATGCGTTTCACCGACCTCATGCTGTGCTTTCCACCCATCATCCTAGCCATGGCCATTGGTGCTGCGCTTGGCATTGGTACGCTTAACACGATGATTGCAATGCTGGTCGTGTGGTGGCCGAAATTCGCCCGACTGGCGCGCAGCCTCGTTCTGGTGCAGCGCGGACAGGAGTATGTGGAGGCCGCGCATGTCATCGGTTACGGGCCCGCTCGCATCCTGGTGAAGCATATTCTACCTAATGCGATGGGTCCGCTGATCGTGCTGGTCACGCTCGATGTCGGGCACGCCATTATCGTGTTCGCTGGCCTGGCGTTCTTGGGCTTGGGCGTGGTGCCACCGACCCCAGAATGGGGAGCGATGGTGTCGGAGGGACGAGAATTGGTCGAGCAGTGGTGGGTGGCCACGTTTCCCGGCCTCGCGATCCTTACGGTGGTAATGGGCTTCAACTTCCTTGGTGATGGTATCCGTGACTGGCTTGACCCACGCGCGCGCCGTCGCTAGCGCCATGCCTGAGACCTTGGGCACCACGACGGACAGCGCCACGCCCATCCTCGAAGTCAAAGACCTGCGCACACACTTCGATACCGACGCAGGCCTGATCCGAGCGGTGGACGGTGTCAGTTTCCGGGTCATGCCCGGAGAAACCCTGGGCATCGTCGGCGAGTCCGGCTCGGGCAAGAGCGTCACGGCATTCTCAATCATTAAGTTGCTGCAAGATCAGAGCCGTATCGCCGGCGGCAGCATCGTGTTTCGCGGTCGCGACATCGTCACCATGAGCAATGACGATGTGCGCAGTCTGCGCGGCGACAAGATCGCCATGGTGTTCCAGGACCCCATGACGTCACTCAATCCGGTTCTGCGCATCTCCGATCAGCTCGCTGAGACGATGGTCGTGCATGGCCGGCGCGATCGGCCCTCAGCCCTCGCGCACGCGGTCAAGCTGCTCGGCCGCATGGGATTGACCGCGCCGGAGCGCGCCATTACCGGATTTCCACATCAATTCTCCGGCGGTATGCGCCAGCGCGTCATGCTGGCCATGGGGTTCTCGAACGAGCCATCGTTGCTGATTGCCGATGAGCCCACCACCGCACTGGATGTCACTATTCAGGCGCAGATTCTGGATTTGTTGCGTGAGCTCAACGCCGATTTCGGAGCTGCGATCATCCTGATCAGCCATGATCTTGGGGTCATCGCCAATGTGTGTCAGCGCGTCGTCGTTATGTACGCAGGCGAGGTGGTCGAGGATGGTTTGGCCGAGGCGCTGCTGTCCGAACCGAAACATCCCTACACCTGGGCGCTGTTGAACGCAGCGCCACGGCTCGACCAACAGACCGGAGGGGATAAGCGCCTCACCACCATCGAAGGGACGCCGCCCGATCCACTGGACTGGCCGCACGGCTGCCGCTTCGCACCGCGGTGTCCGTTTCGTATCGAGAAGTGCAGTGAGCACCCGGAGTTGCATTCCGTAGGCGACGGGCGACTGTCGCGCTGCTGGGTAACGCAGGCTGGACAGGGCCTGCCGCAGCGCGGCAAGCTGATGAAGAGTACACCCACGGCCGTCGTCAAGCCTGCCGTCTCCGCCGAGCCCATCTTGGAGGTGAGAGGGCTCGTCAAGCATTTTCCAATTCCGAAAGACGGCTTGTTTTCCAAGCAGCAGGCCGTGCACGCGGTCGACGGTGTCGACCTTTCCATAGCCAAGGGCGAGACCGTCGGGCTGGTTGGGGAATCAGGCTGCGGCAAATCTACCCTGGCGCGGCTGATCGCACGTATCCAGCGTCCCGATGCCGGCCTGATCCGGTTTGCTGGATATGACATCACGTTCGCTACGCCAGCCGAGATTCGACCGCTGCGCCAGCGCATGCAGATGATCTTCCAAGACCCTTATGCGTCGCTCAACCCGCGCATGACGGTGCTCGACATCCTGGCCGAGCCGCTGCGGTTCCACGGGCTCACGGCCGACGAGCCCGCTACGCGCCGGCGTGTGGAGGAGTTGCTGTCGCTAGTTGGTCTTTCATCTACGGCGCTTGCGAAGTATCCGCATGAATTCTCGGGCGGCCAGCGTCAGCGCATCTCCATTGCGCGTGCGCTGGCGGTGTCGCCGGAGTTCATTGTTGCGGATGAGCCAATCTCATCGCTTGATGTCAATATTCAAGCCCAGATCATTAACCTGCTGATCGATCTGCAGGAGCGGCTGCACCTGACTTACCTCTTCATCGCGCACGATCTGGCGGTAGTGCGTCACATCGCGGACCGTATTGTCGTGCTGTATCTTGGTCGCGTGATGGAGATTGCCCGTTCGGCAGATCTGTTCGAGCGACCGCTACATCCCTATACGCGGTCTCTGATCTCCGCGGTGCCCGTGCCCGATCCGATTACTGAGCGCCGCCGCCAGCGTATCTTGCTCCAGGGTGATCCACCGAGCGCGCTCAATCCACCCAGCGGCTGCCGATTCCGTACACGCTGTCCTATCGCCACGGACAAGTGCACCAAAGAGGTGCCACTTCTGGTGGAGCACCGGCCTGGACAATGGGCCGCCTGCCACTATGCCGGACAGTTCCAACCTTGAAGTGCAGGCAAATGCAACACGATCTCAAACCACCTGCTCAAGCGTGGAGTCTGTATCCATGATGGAGACGCGGCGCATGTCGCGTGGTGCTGTTTCCGGTATGTGCCGGCGTGCCCTGTGCATCGTGACCCTGTTGTCCCAAAGCACGACGTCACTCGTCCGCCATTTGTGCGAATAGACAAACTCTCGCTGGGTTGCAATCTCCGTCAACTCATATAGGAGATCCATGCTCTCGGGCTTCGACCAGCCGACAATGTGGGAGGCGTGCGAAGAGAGATAAAGTGACTTGCGTCCTGTGCGCGGATGGCGCCGCACCAGCCGCTGATGCATCGGCACCAGCGTGGCGCGTTCTTCCTCGGTGGCCGTTGGAAAACCGGCCACGGCGCGCGAGTGCAACAGGTTGTGCTCAACCAGCAGGTTCTCGACAGTCTCCCGCAGGTCGTCAGGTAACGCGTCGTAGGCAGCGCGCATGTCGGCGAACTGCGTCTCTCCGCCCTTGGCCGCAACCACACGTCCCGAGAGGAACGAGTACTTAACTGGGACACGGTTAAAAGAACCATCGGTATGCCACCGCCGGCTGCCCAGGTTGTTCATGCGCCGCCTGTCCCCGGCTTCCAACGGCTTGTCGCCCTTGCCAAGGTTGGAGGCATCCGTCATTTCGGCATTGAGCCTGGCATCTTGACTGGTGCGCGCGGCAGTCGAGCGCTGCAACTCACCGAAGGGCCGACAGAAAGCCATCTGCTGCTCATCGGTGATCTCCTGGGCGGGCAGGACCACCACCGGATACTCGTCGACGATGCCCTCGATTTCCGCTCTCAGCGCCGCAGGAGGGGGCGACCGCATATCGACCCCGCTCAGCTCGATCGCAAATCCCGCGTGCAACACGCGCTTTTGCAACGCCATGACTATCCTCCCGTGTGCGCATTATCAAAAGAAGTGTGTTCTATGGTGACGTTGGTTGAGGAAGGTTCGCAAGCGAGTTTAAGTCACGCATTTCGTGACAGAGTACAAAGCTCGATATGTCCCCACGCGTCATCGGCGCGCTGTGAGTGGGTATGGCAAGATGCTTATCGGGCAAGCCGAAGATTCGACACGGGGGCATGTCCAGAAATGGCACCTCTCCGCCGCAGGCCGCGATACACCGCTGCGGCAGCAGCTTGCTTGAAGTGCTCGTGCAGGTCTTCGGTGCGAGTGGAAGATGCGTACGATGCTTTGACTGGCGCAAGTCAGAAGGCGAATTCGATGCTGGCGTGTGCGGTCAAAATGCTCGTGGCCGCGAACAAAACACGGACTTCGGCGAACGCCGATGCTTTGCCAAAGCGCAAGACTTCCGCTCTTACGTGAAAGTCGTCGTTGACGGCGGGTCGCAGGAAGTGGGTGTGTTGATAGACGGTGCCTTTTGGGACGCGGTCCATCGTCGTCATCGCAAGGGATGCAACGGTGTCGATGGCGGCCATGATGGCCTGGCCGCACACTGCGCCGCTCGAGAACTTGAGCGCATCATTTTGCGGAAGCAGTGCCGACACGACACCCGGATCGACCTTGAACTCGCGCAATCCGAGATCCTTCACCCAGGGCGCGAAAAGGTAATCGTAGTACTCGAGAACGGTGGCATCCGTGAGCGGAATGCAATGACGCGGAATTGGCTTGCCGATGTGGCTCATTTCTTTGTGCGCTCCTTGAGGCAATACTAATCCGCTCCGCCGTCCCGCGAGCAACTGCCGCCACGTCGTGAGGCAGCGTCAGTTGCCTGGGTCGCGGAATGTTCAGTCCTCATAGGCCACGCTTAGAGCGCGATCGCCTCACATGGAAGCACTGCCGCTTACATGTGTCCGCGTAGCGCGGCTCTGCCGCGACGCGTAAATCGCACTCTAAACTATAAGTGTAGAGCAGGATTCACGCTTCGGCGGCCACGTCTCGATTGCGAGAGCGTGATTCAATCCGAAGCGATCCTGCTCTAGGCGCGCGCAAGCCTAGGCGGCTGTTCACGTGTAGGCTCTGTGTCGGTCAGCCGTTCAACGCTTGCCCCAGGTTACCTCGCCTGCCGCAACGGCCGGAGGATAAACGGTCACCGGCACACCACCTTGCCACTGCACGTAGACGATCTCTGCACCCACCCGGCGACCCTTCTCGTCGAACTTCATCATTCCATTGCCACCGGGGAAGAACCGTCCTGAGCCGTTCTTGGTCTCCATGGTACGGAGCGCCTCGGCAACTGCCTTGCGATCCGCTTTGCCCGCCATCTCGAGGGCCTCCTTCAGGATCCACATGTCGCCGTAGATGCCGATGGTATCCTGCGTCATCCAAGGCTCGCCGGTCTCCTTCTTGAAGCTTCGGCGAGCTCTTCGTGTCCTTTGGCCGGCCAGTTGGCGATCGATGAACAGCACGTCCCTCGAGCAAATCTTTGCCGACCAACTGAAGAACTCCGGCGCGCCCGATGCGCGCCGCCGTTGGACATAACCGGCAGCCGTCCCTTGACCGAGCCCAAATTCGTTGAGCTTCTCGAGGAGCAGCTTGACGTCGGGCCCGTATGTCGTCGGAACGAGCAGAAGCATGTCGGGCCGCGGCAGCGCTGATCTTCTGGATGAGACGGCGTGGCATCGGCGAGCGGAGGCGTAAAGATGTCATCGACGACAAGCTTGAGGCTTTGCACGTTCGAGGCCGCCTTCGATGAGGGGCTTCGCAAACGCCGTGGGGCCTGCCGTATTGTCCCGCAGCATGTATACGTTGCTTGGTCTCTTGCCCGATGCTTTCTCGGCCAGGCCGAGCGCCGTCGGTATTGCCTCGTGGGCCATGGCGCTCGACACAAGCGAGGTCTGGAACACGTTCTTAAAGCCGCGCGCTGTGATCTGGTCGGAGTAAGCCATGGTAAGCCACGGGATCTCGGCGCGCTCGGTAACCTCGGTCACCGCAAGCGTGAACGATGAGAACCAGGAGCCCCGCCGGCGACATGTCGGGCTCCGACGACAAGACGCTGGGCCGCATTCTTTGCCTTCTCGACATTGTCGCCAGCATCGAAGCTGATAAGGCGCATCTTGGCGCCGCCGAGCGCCTTGATACCCCCCTGCTCATTGATGTGCTTGATTGCAAGATCGCCGCCCATCTTTATGAGCTGGCTTGGTCGCGCCCAGGGACCCGAGAGGGGGACGATCAGTCCCACTTTGACCTCACTGGGTTGGGCCGCTGCGCGGCGTGCGCCCAGCACTAGAGTGGATACGCCGGCAACACCGGTTTTCAGAACGGTGCGGCGGCTCGGTCGTTTCAAGCTTGTCATGTCGTCTCCTCCTTGGAGCAGTAGAGTTTCCATTTTGGTTGCCTTCGAACTACTCGCGGCCCCGATCAGATGCCGAGGTACGCCTTGCGGACACGGTCGTCGGACAACAGCGCCTCGTGCGTGCCCTCCAGCACCACGCGGCCCGTCTCCAGCACGTAGCCGCGATCGCA
Organism: uncultured Alphaproteobacteria bacterium; assembly: GCA_963806735.1. Lineage (GTDB taxonomy): Bacteria > Pseudomonadota > Alphaproteobacteria > Rhizobiales > Hyphomicrobiaceae > CADEFX01. The sequence continues at coordinate 155,056 of CAWEBE010000010.1, forward strand.
GACTCGCAGCGCCTCCACGGCGCGCTGCTCGACGAGCAGGATGGTCAGCTTCTTGCTCGCGGCGGATTGCGATCGATGCGCTCGAAGATCAGAGTCGACGATGGTCGGGCGCCAGGCCCATCGACGGCTCGTCCAGCATCAGCAGCCGCGGTGACGACGCAAGCCCGCGGCCGATCGCCAGCATCTGCTGCTCGCCGCCCGACAGCGTGCCCGCGAGTTGATCGCGCGCTCGCTCCAGCACCGGGAACAACGTCAGGACATAGCGCAGGTTCGCGTCCCACTGCGCCGCGCCTGCCGCAGTCAAGGCGCCCATCTCGAGATTTTCGAGCACGGTCAGGTTGGGAAACACCTGGCGGCCTTCGGGCACATGGGCGATGCCGAGATGAGGCCGGTCGGCAGGCGCGATTTTGGCGAGATCGTGGCCTTCGAAGCACGATGCGGCCGGCCACCGGTGTCACAGCGCCCGAGATGGCTTTGAAAAGCGTCGTCTTGCCGGCACCGTTCGGCCCGACGATGGAGACGAAATCGCCGTCCCCGACCTCGATAGACACACCCTCAAGCGCGTTGAGGCCACCGTAGGCCACATGCACCCCATCAAGCTCGAGCATAGCTGGCTCCACTTCTTGCCGAGGTAGGCTTCGATCACTGCGGGTCGCGGGTCACCTCCTGCGGCAGTCCCTCCGCCGAGCACCGCTCCGTGATCCAGCACGATGAAACGGTCGGCCAGACGCACCATCGCCTGCATGGTGTGCTCGATGATGACGATCGTCATCCCGTCCGCAGCGAATCGCGCTGATGACGGCGAGCATATCCTCCACGGCCTCCGCACCGAGGCCCGCCAGAGTCTCGTCCAGCAGCAGCACACGCGGCCGCCCTGCAAGCGCACGAGCCAGCTCCAGCAAACGCAGTTGCTTGGTCGTCAACCCACCCGCCAGCAGATGCGCGTCGTGCTCCATGCCGACCCGCGCCAAGGCGGCCTGGCGCGAGCGCATAGGCCTCGTCGTCGGACGGCGTGGCCGCATAGGCCCCCACGACGACGTTGTCGAGCACCGACAGGCGCGGAAAGGGGCGTACGACCTGGAACGTGCGGCCAATGCCGAGGTGGCAGACCCGGTTGGTGGGCAGACCGAGCACTGAGCTTGTCCAGCGAAAGTGACACTGCCGCTGTCGGCTTTCAGTATCCCGTTGAGCAGATTGAAGAGGGTCGTCTTCCCGGCCCCGTTCGGCCCGATGATGCCGAGGATCTCGCCCTCGCGAACGGTGAAGCTCACATCCTGCACCGCCTTGAGACCGCCGAAACTCTTCGACAGCCCGCGCACGTTCAGCAGGACGGGCGCACTGGCCGACGGCGCCGTGCGCGTAGGCCCTGCAGCAGGAACGATCACGTCCGCGGCCATGGCCACTGGCGTGGCCTGGCCATCGGCGGAGACGCTGCGGGCAGCCCGCCTTTGCAACATGTCCCGCACCTTCCAGAAGATGCCCTCGGGCGCGGACAGGATGATCAGGATGATGGCCGACGCCGCAGCACCACGCCTTGGATTCCCGGAAGCCGATCGCCGAGCTCTGCTTGTAGGATCTCAGTAAGCGGGAATGAGAACCGCCGCACCGATCACCGGCCCCCACGCCGAGCCGACGCCGCCGAACAATGCCATGATGAGGGCCTGGGCGCAGGTCAGCATGCCAAACACGGTCTGTGGCGTCACGACCAGAAGCACCATGACGTAGAAGCCGCCGATCGTGCCGGCGATCATACCGGACAGCGACGATGGCCTTGAGCTTCCAGCGGAAGGAGTCGATTCCGGCTGCCTCGGCCGCGATCTCGTTCTGCTTGATGGCAAGGAGCGACATGCCGAAGCGCGAGCGTTCCACCTTCAGCGACACCAGCAGCGCCGCAATCATCAGCGCCAGCGCCATCAGCGCGTAAATGCGGTTGTCGCTGAACTGCATGAAGGCTGCCGGCGCGTCGCGGCGCATGGGCAGCGACACCTCCTGCAGCCCCAGCCATTCGAACACGTAGAGCATTGCCAGTGGGTAGGCGAGCATCGACGAGCGCGAAGTAATGGCCCCGCAAGCGGAAGGTCGGATAGCCGATGATCAATCCCGCAATGGCGCCGGCGAGACCGGCGAGCGGCAGGCCGATCCACGGCGTGATGCCGAAAAAGACGAACAGGATCGTCAGCGTGTAGGCGCCGAGCCCGAAGAATGCGGCGTGCCCGAACGACACCAGCCCGGAGTATCCCGACAGGATGTTCCAGGAGATGCCGAGCGTCGCCCACACGGGCACCAGCGTGAGCATGAGCTGGTAGTACTGGTTGCGCACGGTCGCGACGAGAGTGACATAGACGACCGTCAAACCGACCAGCGGCACGGCCCAGGAGGCGACAGAGCGCTTGACGCGCGACACGGAAGTTTTGGGCTGAGGCGCTTGGCGCTGCATTTCAAGCTCTCGTCACGTTGACGCCGAACAGACCTTGGGGCCGCAGGAACACGATCAGCAGAAAGACAACGAAAATCGCCGTGTTCTGCAGCTGCGTCGGCAGCACGAGCGTGGAGAGCTGCTGCACCAGCCCGATGATCATGCCGCCCCAGAAGGCGCCGATGATCGAGCCCAGTCCGCCCAGCACGACGCCCGCATACATGACAATGACGAACTCGAGGCCGACGTAGGGCTGGAAGGGGTAGTAGGTGGCCACTAGTCCCCCGGCCATCGCCGTGATCGCTGTGCCGATGCCGAAGGCGACGCGATGCGCCTTGTCGACGTCGATTCCCATGTAGGTCGCGGCGCCCGGATTGTCGGCGGCGGCCCTGAGCGACTTGCCGAGCCGGGAGCGGGTGATGAACAGGTAGAGGCCTGCCGCCACCACCAGCGCAATGACGAGCGCTATGCCGCGCGCCTTGTTGAGGAAGAAGCTGACGTCGTTGCCGAAGAGCGGCCCAAGCTCCCAGGCGCTCGAGGACAGCGAGGTCTTGATCGATACCGGGGTCGAGCCGAACAGCAACAGTCCCCCGTTGGACAGAATCAGGGCAAAGCCGAGCGTCAGGATGAGCTGCGCGTAATGCCCCTCACCTTCGAGACTCGCAACCTTCACCCCGGTCACCTGACTGATCGAGAAGGCGATGCAGCAGCAGGCCAAAGACGTACATGATCGGGCCGGTGACGAGGGCGGCAATGATGGAGCCGACGTCGGCACCGAAGAACTGGCCGATCCCGAGCACACTGAAGAGATAGAAGGCAAGTACATGCCGACCATCATCAGGTCGCCCTGGCCGAAGTTGATGACCCGCATGACGCCGAAAATGATGCCGAGGCCGACGCACATCAGTCCGTAGAGACCACCGAGAAGTATTCCCGCAGCCAGCGCCTGCAGGAAGTTTTCGATCTGGACGAACATGGGATTCACGACAGCGTACCTCCACCGCACACGCCAAAAGACGCGCGCTTTATCGTTGTTTTGTCCGCGCTCTATCGAGAGAGCGCGAACCCTTCGTAACCCTTGCGCGCGTGATCGTCACAGATGTCGCGGTAGCGGACCATGCCGCCGGCATACGGCATGAACACCCGTGGTTTGCCGGGGACATTGGCACCTAAGTACCAAGAGTGATGTGCCAGCGGCAGCAGCGTCGCCTCCGCCGCTTCGTTGACTGCCTGCACCCAGTGATCCATCGATTTCGGACGAGCCTCGATGCGCGCAATGCCGCGCTCGCGCAAATAGGCAATGCAGTCGGTGATCCACTCCACGTGCTGCTCGATCGCCACCGGCATGTTGCACAGCACGGAGGGACTGCCGGGACCGGTGATCGTGAACAGGTTGGGAAAGCCTGCGATCTGCAAGCCGAGATAATTGCGTGGTCCCGCGTGCCAGGCCTCGGCCAACGTCCGGCCGTCTCGCCCGGCGATGTTCATGCGCAACAGCGGGCCTGTCATGGCATCGAAGCCGGTCGCGAATACGATGATGTCGAGCGCATACTCGCGGCCATCCCGCGTTTGCAGCCCTGAGGGTGTAATCGCCTCGATTGGCGCTGCCCGAACATCGACGAGCGACACATTCCCGCGGTTGAAAGTTTCGAAGTAGTCGGTATCGATCGGGGGCCGCTTGGCTGCGTAGGGATGGTCGATGTCTGCCAGTTTCTCCGCTGTGGCCTGGTCTTTCACAATCTGCCGGATCTTGCTCTTGATAAACTCGGAGGCGGTATCGTTGGCAGCTTTGTCCGCGAGCAGGTCGCGGAAGGTCGCCCGGAACTGTAGTCCGCCTTTCTCCCATGCGGCCTCGTAGAGCTTCTGCCGCTGCTCTGGCGTCACGTCGAAGGCTGATCGGTCTTCGACAGGGAACGGCTGCCCATTCTGCGTGCTGAGCGTCGCGCGCCGGATGGCAGCGTAGTTCTCCTTGACGTAGCGCTGGAACTCCAGCGCTAGCGGAGCATTGCGCGCGGGCACGCTGTAGTTTGCCGTGCGCTGGAATACCGTCAGGTACGCGGCGGTCTGGGCAATAACCGGAACCGCCTGTATCGCCGTCGAGCCGGTGCCGATCACGCCGACCCGCTTGCCGCCGAAGTCCACGCCTTCGTGCGGCCACTGGCCGGTATGCACCCATCGGCCCTTGAAGCTGGCCAGACCCGGGAAGTCGGGCACGTTCGCCGTCGAGAGGCAGCCGACGGCGGTGATGAGGTACTTGGCGCTGAGCCCGGTTCCGTCGTCCGTCACCACGTGCCAGAGGTTCGCCTGCTCATCGTATCGCGCCGCCGTCACCCGTGAGTTGAAGCGAATGTCACGCTTCAGATCGAGGCGATCCGCAACGTAATTGAGATAGCGCAGAATCTCCGGCTGTGCCGGATAGCGCTCAGACCACTCCCAACCGTCGAACAATTCCTTCGAGAAGGTGTAGCAGTACCCATGGCTCTCAGAGTCGCAGCGCGCGCCTGGATACCGATTCCAATACCACGTCCCGCCGACGCCGGCGCCGGCTTCAAGGACAAGCGCCGAGAGCCCCAACCGATCGCGCAGGCAATGGAGCTGGTAGAGCCCGGCGAAGCCGGCTCCGACAATGAGAGCGTCGAACAATTGTCCTTCAGCCTTCCGCATTCATTCTATCCGTCTTGTCGTTCACTTGAACTGGAAGGCATCCAACTCATCGAGCAGGTCCCGCCCCACTGGACCATCAAAACCTTGTATGCTTGCTCTGCGCTCGCAAACTGGTACGGCAGATCCAACCCGTTCAGCTTGGGCACGATGCCGGTGAAGTAGGGATTTCCAGTCGTGGACATGCCGATCGTGCCAGCGCGAACGCCCGCCAGTGCTGTACTATCTTTGCCCAAAGTGCTGTTCGGGTACGGCCGTATCTCGATGGCTCTCTGAGTGCGCTCTTTGGCTTTCTTGCTTATTTTCGAGCGCCGCGAGATGTATGGGATCAACTTCGGTCCCAGAGTGGGCAAGCGAAGCCGGATCGACTGGGCTTCTGGCTTCCGAGATACCGTAGCCGACCAGCGTCAAGGCAGGCATGACGATGAACCGACCTGCGATCGACAGCGGGTTACGAACCTCTGTCCGTACGAATTCTGAACCCGATATTTGTTTCTTGAGGCTCAACGACGATTGATCAGCCGGCCCGACCTTTTGCATTCCCACTGCTCCCCGAACTCTTCTCGTGCTGTTGACGCAGCACTTTGATCGCTATCTCTGAGGCTCTGGTGACGTGTTCGACCGTGGCCTGCCAGGCGCCAACGGGGTCTCGTCTTTCGATCGCTTCGACAATGCGAGTGACTTCGGCGAGTGTGTTCTTGACGCGCCCCTTCTGCGACATCGACGTCGACCGAAGCAGACCAACCCGGTTGTTGAGTTGGGTCAGCATCCTGCCAGCAATTCGATTGCCACACCTTTCGAGCAGCACCTCGTAAATTCCCGCCTTTGCGGTCGGCAGCGGCACGCTGCTCCTACCTCGCACCACGTCTGCGAATGCCTTGAGCGCCTGGCGAAGCACGGCGATATCCTCGTCCGACGCGGTCTCGGCGAACCGACGGGCGGCCAAGCCTTCCAGCATCGCGCGAACGTCGTAGAGTTGCTGGGCTTCCTCGACTGTGATGTCCGAAACAACCGGTCCGCGATGCGGTACGATCGTCACCAGTTCTTCAGCCTCGAGCTGCCGCAGCGCCTCGCGCAGAGAAGCCCTGCTCACTCCTAGCAAGTCGCACATTTCCCGTTCGATGAGACGATCGCCCGGCTTGAAACGCCCTTCGACGATCGCCGTGCGGAGCCGTATCTCAATCTCACGGCGGAGCGGCGCGGCCGCGGCGGCGATATGCATTGCGTTCGTCATATTTCCATACTGTCCGACAATCTTACGAGCTGTCAATCCAACAAATCGGAAAGGATGTCGGCGCGCTCTGGAGATCCGGCTGCCTCGTCTCCCGTGCGTGGTGAAGGCGCGCGCTTGGACCCGACGCAACCGAGAGGATCCGTCATAAACAGACGCTGTCCGCTTGCCGGAGTTGAGCGGACCTGGAGGCGATGCACACGTTTGGTCCTAGTCTGACCCTGGCACCGCGAGGCTTTTCGATAACGATATTCCTGGACGAGCGCGGCCTATCCGCAGCCGATGTTTCGCGATCCCACAATCGGCTCCCATCGGCGTGCAGCCCAATCCTCGTCGCTTGGTGACACTTGGTGGTAATTGCCCCGCCAATGCGTCAGTGCGCTGCCAACGCCGATACATCGGCTCGCAAGCACGCGGCAGATCACGACAGCATGCGCATGCCGCTCGATGATCTCTTCGATCTCACAATCCATCGCGGCCAGGGCATCGCACAACACTGGAGCTCCCGAGCTCAACGAATGCCAACACGCGCCTGCAAACGCGTCCTCACCTTTGCTGCTTTCAAAGCGCACTGCGAGGTGCGCGTGATGCCCGGCCAGAACGCTGATGCCAAATGGGTAGCCTTGTGCGAAAGCAAATCCTCCACGGTCGAAGGAGACCATCAAGCGCGGCACATCGCTTCCCAGCGCCGTGACGGACGCCGCGAGGAGGCCGTTGCGGTGGGGCCTTCTCCCAACGGTAACTATGCTGATGCCGCCAGCAAGCTGGCACATGGCCCTCGCAAATGCCGCGCGCGAGGATGGAGCCGTATCGATGCGCGAAGGTCGGATGCTAACGGTAGGTGTGAATGCCGTGCTCGTATGTGCCATGTTGGCAACCACACCACACGCCACCAATCTCTGGAAATAATCGTTTCAGATAAGCAATCCACGCTGCCTAGCTACACGCGCCAGTGTGATGATCGATAAATTCGCCGGTGTTCGCGGTCGAGCTCGGACGCGAAGTTCGTTCAGTGGTGGCTGCGAGATCCAACGAACGTCGTGATCGGGACACTAGCGTTGAGCCGAGTACTGCTCAGCCGAATGTGAGGCGTACAGAAAGTGCGGCCTGGGCTCAGAAAAACCGGTTTTGCGGCCGAGGCAATCCGAGAGTGTCGCGCAGCGTGGTTCCCGGGTAATCCCGACGAAACAGACTGCGGCGTTGCAGTTCCGGAATCACACGATCGACGAAGTCATCTAGTCCTTCTGGAAGGTATGGGAACATGATGTTGAACCCGTCGCTGCCTCGCTCCAGCAGCCACTCTTCCATGGCATCGGCGATGGTGACGGGCGTGCCCACGAACGCCAGCCCGCCGTATCCGCCCAACCGTTGCGCAAGCTGACGCACATTCAGCTTGTCGCGCTTTGCCAACTCGACCACGCGCTCTCTACCGCTCTTGCTGGCGTTGGTGTCGGGAATATTGGGCAATGGTCCGTCGGGATCGAAGCCGGACGCATCGTGCCCCAAGGCAATGGACAGGGACGCAATGGCGTTGTCGTAGTGCACGAGGCTGTCGAGGCGGCCGCGCTTCGCCTGTGCTTCCTCCACCGTATCGCCCACGACGACCAGGGCACCCGGCAGGATCTTGAGATGGTCCGGATTACGTCCTGCGGTCTGCGCGCGAGCCTTGACGTCCGCGTAGAAGCTTTTGGCGGTGGCGAGATGGGAGCCGGAGGCAAAGACAAGCTCTGCCGTTTCCGCGGCTAGCTGCCGTCCAGCCTCGGAGGCGCCCGCCTGTACGATGACCGGCCACCCCTGCACCGGCCGCGCAATATTGAGCGGGCCGCGCACAGAGAGGTATTTGCCCTTATGGTCCAGAACGTGAAGCCTGCTCGGATCGAAATACAGTCCGGTCGCAGCATCGCGAGCGAATGCATCGTCCGCCCAGCTATCCCACAGGCCGGTCACCACATCGTAGAACTCGCGGGCCCTGGCATAGCGTTCGGCGTGCTCCATGTGCTCTTCGAGACCGAAGTTGAGAGCTGCATCCGGGTTGGAGGTCGTGACAATATTCCAGCCGGCGCGGCCGCCACTGATGTGGTCGAGCGAGGCGAACCGGCGGGCAATGTGGTAGGCCGAATCGAAGGTGGTCGACGCCGTTGCAACGAGGCCGATGCGCTTCGTTACCATTGCCAGTGCCGAGAGCAGGGTGAACGGTTCGAACGAGGTCACTGTGTGGCTGCGCTTGAGTGCCTCGATCGGCATGTTCAGCACGGCGAGATGGTCCGCCATGAAGAAGGCGTCGAACTTGCCTCGCTCGAGAGTTTGCGCAAACCGAACCAGATGCGCCAAATTGAAATTGGCGTCGGAGAAGGACCCCGGATAGCGCCACGCGCCGGTGTGGATGCTGACCGGGCGCATGAAAGCCCCGAGATGCAATTGCCGCGAGCTCATGCGGTGTTCCGTTCTCCCAAGCTACACTGAGGGGAGCCTGACATTACATCCAGCATGCCATCAGACCCGGATGAGCGCATTCTCGCATTTGCGCGGCTTGCTGGTTTGGCTCGGCACTGCTTTGGGCGGAGCTATAAGCTTCACGCCCGGTCCGAACCAGTAGGGGGCCGCAGGAATATGCATGCGCACCTCCGTAGATGAGAACCCGTCGTATCTGATGATGCAGCGCAGATCAGGAGGCCGCAGCGGGCCGCGGAGCGCTGTCCATCACAGCAAGCATACGATTGCTCTCGCCAATGCCCAACTAAGTAGAAGTGCATTGCTTATGCAGTGGCTCGCGTGGCCACAAAAAAGGCCGGTCAGCGGATCGAACCACGACCGGCCTAGGTTAGACGCGCGACAGCGATTGCCAAGCGTCTAGGGAGCTTCATGCGTCAATCTAGACGCACAGGGCGAACGCGACGAACCAATGAATTGTGCATTGCTTATCAACCCGCGTGGAGGTTCACCACCCGCGGGGGAGATTTGATCTTTCGCCCCAGCCTGCGAGCTGTTGGCAGACCTCAGAATGCAGGCGCGGAGTCATTTGCGTGGAGATCTAACTTGCATTTGCCGGGGCTCCGGAGCTTGCAAAATATACTGAGGGTCGTGCGCGGAGCTCTTCGTCGCCGCTTACCTGTCGCCTTTGGATAAGCAACGCAGAAATAGTTGGTTGGTCGTGTGCAGGCTCTTGCCTAGCCTTGCAGCATTGCATTCACGGGCGCTTCGGGAGCAACGCATGACCGGCCAGTCGCGAAGACAATTTTTCAGAGTAGCGGCGACGGCCGCCGCCGCAGCGAGCTTTCCCACTGTCCTGATCCAGCGCGCGCAGGCTGCCGCACCGGCGGTCCCAAAGGAGTTCAAGATCGGCTGGCAGAAGGGCTCGGCGATCTTAGTGCTGGCCAAGCACCAGCAGGCGTTCGAGAAGCGCCTCAAGTCGCTCGGCGTCGAGAGCGTCAAATGGGTCGAGTTCCAATTCGGCCCGCCGCTGCTTGAAGGGCTCGGCCTGGGCGCCGTGGACCTCGGAGCGGTCGGCGACACGCCGCCAATCTTCGCGCAGGTCGCAGGGGCCAAGCTGGTTTACGCAGCTGCGACGCCGGCGTCGCAGAACGCAATCCTGGTCCCCAAGGACTTGCCGATCAAAACCGTTGCCGATCTGAAGGGCAGGCGCGTCGCCTTCGGCAAGGGCTCGAGCTCGCACGCAGTGACGGTGCGCGCGCTGGCCCACGCGGGCCTGTCACCCAAGGACATCCAGGAGGTCTACCTCGCGCCGGCGGACGCGACCGCAGCCTTCAGCGGTGGTCGCGTCGACGCCTGGACCGTGTGGGACCCTTACTACGCGATCGCCGAGCAGAAGTACAACGCACGCGTATTGATCGATACCAGCGCCTCTCATCTCGCGAGTCATTCGTACTGGCTGGCCAACCGCGCGTTCGCAGAGACCTATCCGGCGGTGCTCGCCGCGGCCCTGGACGAGGTCGGCAAGCTGGTTGCCTGGGCCGGCGACCACCGCAAGGAGTTCGCCGAGTTCTACGCGAAGGAGACCGGCGTCGAGCTGGATCCGATCCGGGCCGCGTTCCAGCGCGCCCAGTACGCGTGGGGGCCGGTGACCGACAATCACATCCAGTCGCAGCGGGAGCTGGCCGCGTCCTTCCATGAACTCGGGATCGTGCCCAAGAAGGTCGATCCGAAGGAGATCGTATGGACAGCACCGACGCACTGAAAATCGGCGCAGGTGCCGTGCTCGCGGCCGAGGCACGACGAGACGAGGTCGCGCCGCGGCGCAACGCGCGCGCCTGGGTCAAGGGGCTGCACCGTTGGCTCCTCGACGCTGGCGTCGGCTGGTTGCTGCCGATCGGGCTGCTCGCAGCCTGGGAAGCGGCAGCGCGCCTCGACCTGCTGCCCGAGACGATCCTGCCTGCGCCGAGCGCAGTGTTCCTGGCTGCCTGGGGACTGCTGCTCAAGGGCGAGCTGTTCGTGCATATCGGTGTCAGTGGTGTGCGCGCGCTGGCCGGCTTCGTGGTCGGCGGACTGATCGGCTTCGGGCTGGGACTCGCCAATGGCCTGTCGGCGCGCAGCCGCAAGTTCACCGACACCACGCTGCAGATGATCCGCAACGTGCCGCACCTCGCGCTGGTGCCGCTCGTGATCATCTGGTTCGGCATCGACGAGGGGGCTAAGCTGTTCCTGGTCGCGCTCGGCGTGTTCTTTCCGATCTACGTCAACACGCTGCTCGGCATTCTCACTGTCGATCCGCATCTCATCGAGATGGGCCGCGCCTACGGCATGTCGAATGCCACGCTGTTCCGCCGTGTGCTGCTGCCCGGGTCGCTGCCGTCGATCTTCGTCGGCGTACGCTACGGGCTCGGGATCATGTGGCTGACGCTGATCGTCGCCGAGACCATCGCCGCCTCGTCCGGCCTCGGCTACATGGCGATGCAGGCGCGCGAGTTCCTGCTGGTCGACGTCGTCGTGCTGGCGATCCTGACCTATGCCTTGCTGGGCAAGCTCGCCGATAGCGTGGCGCGGGTGCTGGAGCGGCGCTGCCTGCAGTGGCATCCGTCGTTCAGCAAGGGCTAAACGGGGACCGGGCATGAGCGAATCCCAGCAGGCACGTCGCGGCGCGGCATTGCGCGTGACTGGCGTCGGCCGCGACTTTGGCGCCCACACGGTGCTGCACAGCATCGACTTGCAGGTGCCGGCCGGCGAGTTCGTCGCAATCGTGGGGCGCAGCGGCTGCGGCAAGAGCACGCTGCTGCGCCTGTTAGCAGGCCTTGACCGGCCGACGCGCGGGCGCATCGCGCTGGGCGCGGGCGAGGCGGCGGACAGCGCGCGCATCATGTTCCAGGAGCCGCGCCTGCTGCCCTGGGCGCGGGTGATCGACAACGTCGAGGTCGGGGTGTCCGAGCAGGAAGCGCCGGCTGCCCGGCGCGAGCGTGCGCTCGAGCTGCTGGCCGAGGTCGGCCTTGCCGATCGCGCGAACGAGTGGCCGGGCGTGTTGTCGGGCGGCCAGCGTCAGCGTGTCGCGCTTGCGCGCGCACTGGTCAGTCGGCCCCAACTGCTGCTGCTCGACGAGCCGATGGGCGCGTTGGACGCGCTGACGCGCATCGAGATGCAGCGCCTGCTCGAACGGCTCTGGCTGAACCAGGGCTTCTCCGCGGTGCTGGTGACCCACGATGTCAGCGAGGCGCTGACGCTGGCGGACCGTGTCGTGTTGATCGACCGCGGAGCCATCGCGCTGGACCTGCGCGTGGATCTGTCTCGGCCGCGCCGGCGAGATCGTCCCGAGCTGGGCGCACTGGAGGAACGCATCCTGGAGCAGCTGTTCGACGGGGCAGATGCCGGTGTACACACAGCCGCCGCCTGAGCGCGTGAGGGATCCGATGTCAACATTCTCTGCATCGCGAGAACCGAGTCCACGAGCGATTGAAGCCTTTGATCGCAAGGCTCCGGAATGGCTTTTCGCCTCATGGCCCGCGGGCGACGCGCTTGATCTTTGCGAGGCTAAGGTGGGCGATTAATTCGCTCCCAGCGCCGACGTTGGAATGGCTTTTCTTCTTATTTGCGCTGGCGCCTGCATCCCGGGAGAAATTTTTTGTAATGTCCGAGCAGTCGCGTGCTGCGGTTCGCCGGCACAAACCAAGCTCCAGGAGTGTGTGGGCTTTGGTTTGTGCCGGCGATGTTGAAATGCGCGCCGCACGCCTTGATGGGATGCGTCTTCGGCTGGACCCAAACAAGTCACCGTCATTTGAGCTACCGGAAGGAGCACAGCGATGAACTTTCAGCAGCTGCGCATCGTTCGCGAGACCGTCAGGCGCAATTTCAACCTGACCGAGGTCGCCAACGTGCTGTTCACGTCGCAGTCGGGTGTCAGCAAGCACATCAAGGATCTGGAATACGAGCTGGGCGTCGAGCTGTTCGTGCGGCGCGGCAAGCGGCTGCTCGGATTGACGGACCCAGGCAAGGAGCTGGTCGAGGTGGTCGAGCGCATACTCGTCGATACGTCCAATATCAAGCGGCTCGGCGAGCAGTTCAGCAATCGCGACGAGGGGCAGCTCACTGTCGCCACCACGCACACGCAGGCGCGCTACGTGCTGCCGCATGTGGTGGCGGGCTTCACCAAGAACTTTCCCAAGGTCCATCTTGTGCTGCACCAGGGCAGCCCGACTGAGATTGCCTCGATGCTGCTCGACGGCCAGGCCGACATCGGCATCGCGACGGAAGCGTTGAAGGATGCCCCCTTTCTTGCGGCATTCCCGTTCTACACGTGGCACCACAGCGTCGTGGTGCCGAAAGGGCATGCGCTGGCGGACGAGCGGTCGCTCACGTTGGATGCCATCGCCGATTGGCCCATCCTCACCTACAACGAGAACTTCACCGGCCGCCGCAACATCGACCTGACGTTCGCCAAGGCCGGCCTCGCGCCCGACATCATCCTGTCGGCGATGGACACCGACGTTCTCAAGACCTACGTCGAGCTCGGTCTCGGCATCGGCATCATCGCCTCGATGACGTTCGACCCGAAACGGGATACGAAGCTGCGGCTGCTCGATGCGGCGCATCTGTTTCCCACCAACACGTCGCTGATCGCCGTGCGCAAGGGAAGCTACCTGCGCAGCTATGCATACCGCTTCATCGAGCTGTGCTCGCCGGCTCTGCCCGAGCAGACGGTGCGCGCAGCCGCCCTGTCGGAGCAATCCAAGAGCGACGCCACCGGCCGGCGCCCGGCCATCGATTAGTCTCTGCGTTCGGGGAAGATCTTCAGCCGCGAAGACGTCAAGCGGACGGACTGACCCGGCGCGATGCCGAGGTTCGCCAGCTCCTGGCGCGTCAATTCCACCTCGAAGTGCTGCTGTTGGGCATGGCCGTTGAGGCCGATGCGTCCAGTCAGCTCGACGCGTGCCGTCGCGCCGTTGAGCAGGATGCGGTTGACGTTGGCGGCAATCCCGGATGGCACGGTCTGATCGACTGAGATCTCGAGCTCGTGGGGGCGGGCATAGGCGACAACATCCTCGCCCTCGCGCGCATCCCCTTCCGCAACTGGGACCGCGGCGTCCGCGTCGATGCGCAGAGTTTGTCCTTCGATGCGGCCTGCAAGCTTGTTGACGGCACCGAGAAAACTGTAGGCAAAGGCGGAGACCGGCCGCTCATACACCTCCTGGGCGGTTCCGGCCTGCTCGATGCGTCCCGCTTGCATCAGGACGATGCGGTCGGCAACTTCCAGCGCCTCATCCTGATCGTGCGTCACGAAAATGGACGTGATGTGCAACTTGTCATGCAGGCGGCGCAGCCACTGCCGCAGTTCCTTGCGGACCTTGGCGTCGAGTGCGCCGAACGGTTCGTCTAGCAGAAGCACGCTCGGCTCGACGGCCAAGGCTCTGGCGAGCGCAATGCGCTGGCGCTGGCCGCCCGAGAGCTGCGCCGGATAGCGATGGGCGAGCCAGTCGAGCTGCACCAGAGTTAGGAGATCATGTGCACGCTTGCGGATTTGCGTGTCCGGCAGCCGCTTGTTGCGCGGCTTCACGCGCAGGCCGAAGGCGACATTCTCCAGCACGGTCATGTGGCGGAACAACGCATAGTGCTGGAACACGAAACCGACGTGGCGCTCCCGCACGTCGCGGTTCGAGGCGTCCTGCCCGTCGAAGAGAATGCGGCCCGTGTCGGCGTGCTCGAGACCGGCAATGATGCGCAGCAAGGTCGTCTTGCCGCAGCCGGAGGGTCCGAGCAGGGCGATGAGCTCGCCGGTCGGAAAGGTGAACGAAACGTTGTCCAAGGCCACGAAGGTACCGAAGGTCTTGCTAATGCGCTGAACCTCGATGCTCATGGCGCCTCGCTCAGTCGGCTAGATTGCGCTGCTTTCCACTCGACATAGGTCTTCACAGTGAGAGTTACGAGAGCCAGCAGGGCGAGGAGGGACGCAACCGCGAACGCGGCTGCGAACTGGTATTCGTTGTAAAGTATCTCCACGTGCAGGGGCATGGTGTTGGTCTGTCCACGAATGTGGCCGGAGACCACGGAAACTGCGCCGAACTCGCCCATGGCGCGTGCATTGCAGAGTATGACGCCGTAGAGCAGCGCCCACTTGATGTTGGGCAGCGTGACCTTCCGGAAGATCTTCCAGCCCGAAGCGCCAAGCACGAGGGCCGCCTCCTCCTCTTCCCGGCCCTGGGCTTCCATGAGCGGGATCAACTCGCGCGCAACGAAGGGAAACGTCACGAAGATGGTGGCGAGAACGATGCCCGGGACCGCAAAGATTACCTTGATGTCGTGCTCAGCCAGCCAGGGACCGAACCATCCCTGGGCGCCGAACACGAGAACGTAGATCAAACCGGCGATGACAGGCGAGACCGAAAACGGCAGATCGACCAGGGTGATGAGCACCCGCTTGCCGCGAAAATCGAACTTCGTGATCGCCCAAGCCGCTGCAATTCCGAACACGAGGTTGAGCGGCACCGCGATCGCGGCGGCGAGGAGGGTCAGCCTGATGGCGGAGAGGGCGTCGGGCTCGATCAAGGCCGCCAGATAGGCTTCCCACCCTTTGCGCAAGGCTTCGACGAACACGGCCAGCAGCGGCAGTAGGAGAAAGGTAACGAAGAAGCCGATCGACAGCAGCAGCACAATGGCCTTGATCCAGGCGGGATCGCGGGTCGCCGTTGTGCGCTCGAAGCGCGCTGTGTGGCGGTGTGCGTCGGTCAAGGTCACTGACAAGGCCATCAGCGCGTCCTTTCCGAATAACGGCTCACCCGCCCCTGCAGGGCATTGATGATCAGCAGGAGCACGAATGACACGACCAGCATCACCGACGCCACGGCGGTCGCCCCAGCATAGTCATACTGCTCCAGCTTGGTGATGATGATCAGCGGCGTGATCTCGGAAACCATGGGTAGGTTGCCGGCAATGAAGATCACCGATCCGTACTCGCCGACGGCGCGGGCGAAGGCCAGGGCAAAGCCCGTCAACAGGGCCGGCAGCAGGCTCGGCAGAACAACTCGCCACACGGCCTGCCAGCGCGTCGCGCCGAGACAGGCGGCCGCTTCCTCCGTCTCGACATCCAGATCCTCCAGAACCGGCTGCACTGTACGCACGACGAACGGGAGTCCGATGAAGATGAGTGCCACGAGGACGCCGAGTGGCGTAAAGGCAACCTTCACGCCGATGGCCTCCAGATACTGTCCGAGCCAGCCGTTCTTGGCGTAAAGGGCCGTCAGCGCAATGCCGGCGACGGCGGTCGGCAAGGCGAACGGCAGGTCCACCAGCGCATCCACAAGGCGCTTGCCTGGAAACGAATAGCGCACCAGCGACCAGGCCAGCAGAAACCCGAACACCGTGTTGATGGCGGCTGCGAGCAGCGAGGCGCCGAAGCTCAGCCTGTAGGAGGCCAGCACGCGCGGCGAGGCCACCGCCTGCACGAACCCGTCCCAGGACATGCCGGCAGTCTTCAGGAAGACGGCGGTGAGCGGGATGAGGACGATCACCGAGAGGTAGGTGAGCGTGAAGCCAAGCGACAGACCAAAACCCGGCAGTATCCTGCGCGCAGCGGCATGCGCCATTAGCGCTTCACCATGATCTGATCGTAAACACCTCCGTCGGCGAAATGGACCGCCTGTACCTTGGCCCAGCCGCCGAGTGTGTCCTCCACTCTAAATGTCTTGATGGCGGGAAAGCGGACGGCGTGGCGCTTCAGCACCGACGCGTCGCGCGGGCGAAAACTGTGTTTGGCGATGATCTCTTGGCCCGTCGGCGAGAAGAGAAACTCGAGATACGCCGTCGCAACCTTGCGGGTTCCGCGCTTGTCGACGACCTTCTCGACCACCGCCACGGGCGGGGCGGCCTCCACACTGAGAGATGGATAGACGATCTCGAACTTGTCCGTTCCCAACTCCGCACCAATGGCGAGAGCTTCGTTCTCGAAGGTCACCAGTGCATCGCCCACGTCCCGCTGCGTGAAGGTCGTGGTAGCGCCGCGCCCGCCGCCATCGAGCACCGGCACATTGGCGAACAGCTTTGTCACGAACTCGCGTGCAGCGCCTTCGCTCTCGAATTTCTGCAGCGCATAGCCCCAGGCAGCGAGGTAGGTGTAGCGACCGTTGCCCGACGTCTTGGGATTGGGAACGATGACCTGCAGGCCGGCTCGGGTCAGATCATCCCAGTCCTTGACGCTCTTTGGGTTCCCCTTGCGTACAAGGAACACGGTTGTCGTGATGTAGGGGGTCGCCTCGTGCGGGAAGCGCTGGCGCCAGTCAGCGGCGACATAGCCGCCGCGTTCGACCAGGACGTCGATATCGGGCGCCTGGTTCATCGTGACGACGTCGGCCTCAAGCCCGCTCGCAACCGAGAGCGCCTGCTTGCTCGAGCCGCCGTGCGACTGGTTGACCGTGAGCGTCTCTCCGGTCTTGGCCTTCCAATCTGCGATGAAGGCCGGGTTGATGTCCTTATACAGCTCGCGCGAGACGTCGTAGGAGACGTTGAGGATGCTGCCCTGGGCCAGAGCCGTGACGGCCATGATGAATAGGTAGGCCGCGGACAGACCGCCCCAGGCAAAGATCTTGGCGTAAGGCATTTCGAGTTCCTGCTTCGACTTGTAAAGAGCACTGGTTAGGGCCGCCTCGCAGCGGCCCTAACCAATTTGATCTGCGTTTCATATTCCCCGGCGTGCAAAGTGCGGATGACACGCAGCCATCTCCGGAGGAAGCCGCTAGAGCAGGATCGTTTCAGATGGAATCGCATTGGCGATCCATCTGGAGCGTGAATCCTGCTCCACTCTTGAAGTTTAGAGTGCGGTTCACGCGTCGCGGCAGAGCCGCGCTACGCGCGGACACATGGAAGCGGCAATGCTTCCATGTGAGCCGATCGCGCTGTAGCGAGCGTTCACCTGCCGTAGATCTGGTCGAAGACACCGCCGTCGGCGAAGTGCGTCTTCTGCGCCGTCTGCCAACCGCCGAAAAGCTCATCGATGGTGAACAGCTTCACGTTGACGAACTGTTCGGCATACTTCTCCGCAGCCTTGGGATCGCGCGGCCGATAGAAGTGCTTGCCGGCGATGTTCTGGCCCTCCGGTGAATAGAGATATTCCAGGTAGGCTGTTGCCTGCGCGCGTGTGCCCCGTTTGTCCGCCACCTTATCGACCACAGTGACCGGCGGCTCGGCCAGAATCGAGAGGCTGGGCACCACGATCTCTAGCTTGTCCTTGCCCAGCTCCTTTTGCGCGAGGAACGCCTCATTTTCCCATGAGATGAAGACGTCACCGATGCCGCGCTCGACGAACGTCGTCGTGGAGCCGCGGGCGCCCGAGTCGAGCACCTTCACGTTCTTGTAGATCTTGGTCACCAGGTCCTTGGCCGTAACATCGTTGCCACCGGGCTGGCGCAACGCATAGCCCCAGGCAGCCAGATAATTCCAGCGTGCGCCGCCCGAGGTCTTAGGGTTGGGTGTAATCACGTCCACGCCCGGTCGCGCCAGGTCGTTCCAGTCCTTGATGTTCTTGGGATTGCCCTTGCGCACGACGAACACGATGGTCGATGTGTAGGGCGAGGAGTTATTCGGCAGACGCTTTTGCCAGTCCGCTGGGATCAGCTTGCCGAACTCGTGCAGTGCGTCGATGTCGTAGGCGAGCGCCAGCGTCACCACGTCGGCCTCGAGGCCATCGATGACGGATCGCGCCTGCTTTGCGGCGCCGCCGTGCGACTGCTTGATGGTCAAGGTCTCCCCGGTCTTCTCTTTCCAATGTTTCGCGAAGACGGCGTTGAAGTCCTGGTACAGCTCGCGCGTAGGATCATAGGACACGTTGAGCAGGGTCGTCTGCGCCTGCGCTGTCGCCAGACCTACGACCGCGAGGGTCGCGGCGAACCCAAGTTTCATGAACCGACGGCGGTGAATGAATGCCAACATTGCTCGTAATCCTCCGGCTGTGATGCGAGGAGCTTAGGCAAGGCCACACGGCTCACGAACGAAGAAGACTTCATGAGCTTTGCACACACCGGCAAATGCCCCTGTCGCGGCCCACTCGGGGCGGCACTCCTTCGCCTGCGCTCGCGTGCAATGGGTATTGGTCTAACGACATTCACATCCAGCACGATAATAGGACCGCATACTCACGCTCCCTGTCCTGTCGAGCGGCCGTATGCCGATGGGCTGGTTCCACATCCGCCGGAACATCTCGGCGGCCGGGCGAAGACGCAGCTGCCGAATTGCCGCGTCTCGTGAGCCAATAGCCGATGACCACAAAGATGCTTCTTGCGTTCATATGAGATCCTCCTGCCTCGGCTCTTGCCGACCGTACCCGCGATCACTTGAGAACAGATCGACGGCGCGCTGTGCCGCGGCGGGCGTCGCGAACACGTGGCCATCGAGCGCATGAAAAGCTCTGCTCGAGCTGTGGAAGCGGAACCCGCGTTCGCCTTTCTGGCGAACCACAATTCCCGCGGTCCCTTCTTCGTGGTGGTCGATCATGTAGCCTTCGGACATGGGACATCCATCGCCGATACGCATCGGCGTCCTGTGCTGTCGTTCGAGATTTCGTATGGCCACAGCGCCTGCGCATGCAGAGCGCGCGGTGCGATTATCGGATCAGGCGCAACAACGGCGCCGAGGCATAAGGCTCTGGACCGGACCGAGCGTGTATCGTGTCATCGGTGTCGCTCCAAATATGGGGGGAGCCTGCGACTACACTTCTTCGCACCTTGGCGTTTGCTGATCGACGCTAGGTACCTCAGAAGCCATTGCGGCTCTGGTCAGGACAGCCGCGTCTACGCTTCAATACGACCGGACATGACGGTGGTGAACCAAATAGAAGTGCAATGCTTATGAACGTTGGCTCTCAGCCCGAATGCATCAGTTAGATTTCCGTTGCTGGCAGATTTGGTTGCAGAAGTTCGCAGCCTGACGAGCGGTGCGGCTGAAGCGAGCTTCTCGCAGCCGGTGGTTGCCGCCCGCCCCAGAAGGGGAGCAGCAGCTTCGACGCAAGGCGCTGACCCACGCGACACGCTTACGCAGCACACGTCGCCGCTTGTGGTGGCGGTCTGGCGAGGAGCTTGGCAAGGCGGCGCAGGTCTGGGTGATGGCCTCAGCACGGCGCTCACTCAATGCGCGTCGAGGCGTGCGAGCAGCGTTTCTGCCTTGGCGCGTTTCTCCGGGCTCTTGTCGCGCTGGATGATGCGCAGGATGGCGTCGCGCGCCGCTATATCGCCGCGCTCGGCCATCTCGAACGCCTGGGCGTCACGCCTCTCATAGTAGCTGCGGTCGAGCGGCACGACATCGAGCTCGAGGCGCTTCCAGTAGTACTGGTCGTCCGCCCGCTGCCAGCCAGCGTATACCTCATCCCAGCTGCCGCAGCCTGAGTAAGGCACCAAGTTGGTGTCGGCGACGGGTTGGCTTGCCGGCTGATAGCGTGCGTCGAACGACATGCGGATCTCGCGCGTGCGGTTCGGCAGCGCCTTGTGCACGGTTACGTCCTGGAAGATGAGCGCATCGCCGGCTTGGAAGGCGCCCGTCACCCATGTGCCGGGAATGGGCACGGAAATGTCCATGCCGCCGGCGCCCTTGCCGACCTTCGTCTCCAGGATGCCTTGGGTGTGTGAGCCCGCCGCCACGGCAAGCGCACCCTTCTCGCGCGGACAGTCGCCGAGCGGCATCCACATGGCATAGCTGGTGGCGCCGCCGATGTGGACGCGGTCCTGATGCACGCCCGTCGTGAAATCGAAGCTCCCCGATTGCGGGAAGATATTGCGCTGCACGAACATCGGGTGTGCCAGTGCCGGCTCGCCGAAAATGCGACTGAATAGATCGATGGCGCGCGGATGCGTGCGCAGCCGATGCAATTCCTCGTCCGACCACAGTCTGCGGAACACCTTCATGTACTGCTCCTCTGGGTCTTTGCAGGCAGCGCCCATATTGGCGATGCCGACCTCGACCGGGCTCGCAGGATCGAGCCATCCACGAGCTGCCGCCTTGGCGAGCAGGCGTGATCGCACGTTGCGGATGGCGTCCGCGGGAAGAAGGCCGCGGATGAAAAGATAGCCGTCGCGCTTCAACCGGGCGCGAAGCGCAGTGGCATCCTCAATCACATCTCCAGAATCGAGAAAGTCAGGATAATTCTCCAAGGCGTGTTCCTCCGGCATTCGTGAACTGGGAGGAGTGGCCGGCGCCGTACCCCACCCTCAATCAGCACACGCGGCACAAGCGCGCTCGCGGATAGTCGTTCGCATCGACTCGAGCTGACAAGGCATCTGACCAGTTCGCGCCAGGCATACCCGCGCGGACTGGTCCCGCTGGCCTCAAGTCTTTTCCGTGCGTTCCAGAATAGGCTTGAACGTTTCGGTGGCGCCCTTCAATTCAGTGGCGGCGTCCGCTCCGGCTGACAGCAGGTTGGTCAACGCCACGCCGAACACGTCGCGGAACTCGTTGGCGGCAACGATGTCGGGCAGCACCGGATAGGCCAGATCGCCGGACTGGATGACCACGTCGAGCCATTCCTTCGACAGCTTGGCCTCGGACGACGTCTTGGCCGCCGCGTTCGCGGATTGCCGTCCCCCAGCACCGTAGCCGCCGGCGAGCTGCCGCGCCTGATTGAGCTTGCCGGTCGCCCACTGCACGTAATACCAGGCCGGTCCCTGCTTGGAGCTACCGGCCGCCACAGCCATTCCCGAGGGAAACACGGGTGCGCGATGCACCTTGGGACCCTTGGGCATGGTGGCGAAGCCAACCTTGTCGGCGACCTTGGACTTGGCCGGGTCTGCGGCCGGCGCGCCGACCGTGGAGGTGTCGATCCACAGCGCTGCGCGCCCCTGCATGAACATGGCCTGGCATTCGTACCAATTGAAGCCTGCAACCCCGGGCGGGCCGCAGTCGCGCACCAGCTTCTGATAGAGCTGTGCAGCGGCCACCGATTCCGGGCCATCCGTATGCAGCTTGCCGTCGGATCCAACCGGGTCGATGCCGTGGCCGAGCAGGAAGCTCGTCCACACGGGTGTGTTGGCATTCTTGAGGCCGCGAGCAACGAAACCGCTGATGCCGTTGGCCGGATCGTTCAGTTTCTGTGCTGCGTCTGCCAGCTCCTCGAACGTCGTCGGCGGGCGCACGCCTTTCTTGTCCAACAGCTCCTTGTTGTACATCAGGATGTTGTAGTGGAACGTCAGCGGCAGCGTGTCGACGCGCCCGTCCGGTTGCGTGCACGCCTGAATGGACGCCTTGGTGAAGTCGGCGAAATCGAAATCAGCCGGTGTCTGCGACGCATCGGCAATCAGCGGCTTGAGATCCGACAGCCACTTGCCCTTGCCGAAGAGTTGCTTCTGCGTGGCTTGTGCAACATAGCAGGCGTCAAAGCTGGGCTTGCCCGACGCGAACTCGATGGCAAGCTTCTGACGGTACTGCTGCTCGGGGATCTGCTCGGAGCCGACTTGAATGCCGGTGAGGGCGGTGAACTCCGGCTCGAATTTCTGCAGAACATCTTGATAAGGGCCGCGCTGCAAGAGCACCTCGAGCTTGGTGCCCTTGAACTTCTGCCAGTCGAACGCGCCCTGCGCCTGAGACCGCGTGCTCGAAAAGCTGCCGAGTGCGCCAGCGCTGGCAGCGCCGAGTGCACCTTGCATCACTGCGCGCCGAGTGAGTATTGTCATAGTTCAATCCTCGTTTCCACCCTATCGGTCGCCGGTTGCCCCCGGCTCCCTGTCTAATGCTGTAGGACCGTCAGCCGCCCTTCACGCCGCCGGCAGTCAAGCCCGCCACGATCTCTTTTTGCGCGGCAATGGTCAAGACGAGCACCGGCAAAGTGACGATCAGGGCGGACGCCGCGAGCGGTCCCCAGGCAATCTGCTCGAAGCTCAGGCTGTTGTAGACGGCGACGGGCAGCGTTCTCGTCTCGCGGTTCGTGAGCACAACGCCAAAAACGAAGTTATTCCAGGAAAAGATGAAGCTGAGGATCGATGCGACCGTAATGCCGGCGCGCGAGAGCGGCAGCGCAATGTGCCAGAACGCCCGCCAGGTATTGCAGCCATCGATCATGGCCGCTTCCTCGAGATCGGGCGGCAGCGTCTCGAAAAAGCCGACCATGACCCAGATCACGATCGGCAATGTGATCACCATGTGAATGATAATCATTGGCCACAGGCTGCCGATCAGGTCGAGATAGCGAAACAGAATGAACATCGGGATCAGATAGCTGAGCCCAGGCGTGATGCGCGAGACGAGAACGAAAGCAGCCAGGCCATTGGCGCGTGCACGCGCCATGCCGTATCCAGCAGGTACGCCGACGATGAGTGCAGCCAATGTCGATACACCCGAGACGATCACGCTGTTCCAGAGGTATTGGAAGAAGCGGCCGCGCTCCATGACGCTGGTGAAGTTCTCCAGCGTGAATGTGCCTGGAATGAAGACGGGTGGATAGGCAGAGTTCTCCAGCTCGCTCTTGAGAGAGAGCGACAGCATCCACAGGAACACCAGTATCGCGGGCGACACCACGACGAACACGCCCACCGCAAGGCCGGCCTGATCGGCAATGCGCCGCCAGTTCAATGCGCGCCTCATGTCCATTTCACCTTCTGGCGCAGATAGAGCAGGAACAGCGCCGTGGCGACGATGATCACGAAGAACACGACAACGAGCGCCGAGGCGTAACCGACATTGTGAAAGGCGAAGGCCTGCATGTAGAGGTGGATGCTGATGGTTTCCGAGGCGACACCCGGCCCGCCCTGCGTGATCACGAAGATGGTGTCGAAGGTTTTGAGCGCGTCGATGGTGCGGATGATGGCCGCGACGACGATGAAGGGCAGAATCAGCGGCAGCGTGATGTATTGAAACGTCTGCCAGCGCGAGGCGCCGTCGATCATCGCCGCCTCATAAGGCTCGACCGGTAAGGCCGCGAGGCCTCCGAGCACGATGAGGGCGACCAGCGGCGTCCAGTGCCACACCTCCACCAGTACGAGACTGGGGATGACGGTGCTCGCGGAGTAAACCCAGAGCTGCGGCGGTATGCCGATCAGGCTCAGTAGATAGTTCAGCACGCCGAGCTGCGGGTGAAACATCATGGTCCAGACGAGCGCGATAGCGACCGGCGTCGCCATCATCGGCAGGATGAAGATGCCACGCGCCAGACCGCGCAGTGGAAACTTGCGGTGAAACACGACCGCAGAGAACGTGCCGAAAATGACGGGCAGGATGACTGAGAGAAATGTGAAATAGATAGTTCGCACCGTTGATTCGATGAACCGGTTGCTGGTGAACAGCTCGACGTAATTGCGCAAGCCCACATACGTCGGGGGAGCACCGGGGTTCCACTCGTGCGCACTCATCCAGATCGTGAAGACCCACGGAAACAAGACGATCGAGAGGATCACGAGCAACGATGGTGCAATGAAGAGCCAGTATTTACCGGTGTCGCCGAGGCGCGACCTGATCCACCTGCCTCTTGGGCTCGAGCGTAGGAGCGTCCCAACGCGTAATGCTGCAGCGCTGGAGCTCCCCGGCTCCCGCAATTCCATGCGGACGTCCTCCCAACGGCTAATCTCGACAAAGGCGACGATCTGCCCGCGGGGACTCGGTCGCGACAGCTCGCAGCCACGACGTGGCATCGCACACAGAGGCTAGGACGCCAGGCTTAGTCCCGTCAATGAAGGGCGGCTCTACGTGAGTGCATACGAGGCACGCACGATTGACATCTCGCAAGGGCCACCCCTAGCCTCGATTGGAATGGGTGGAAGCGCAGACCCATAGTCTGCTGCAGTAAACAGGCAGGTAGGTGAGGCATGTCGGTAATCCTGGGCGAAGGCGAGTTCAAATACAGGCTCGAGCCCGACTGGGCGCGGCTGCCGGACGGCTGGAGCTTCGGCGAGGTGGCGGCCGTCGCCGTGGACGCCAAGGACCGGGTGTACGTCTTCAGTCGCAGCGAGCACCCAATGACGGTGTTCGATCGCGAGGGGACGTTTCTGCGCTCGTGGGGTGAAGGCATATTCAAGCGTCCCCATGGGCTGCACATCGCGCCGGACGAGACTATCTTCTGCACCGACGATGGCGACCACATGGTGCGCAAGTGCACGCTGCACGGCGAGGTGCTTCTGACGCTCGGCGTGCCGGGAAAACCTGCCCCGTATCTCAGCAATCAGCCGTTCCATGCCTGTACGCATACGGCGCTGTCGCCAAGAGGGGAGATCTACGTATCCGATGGCTACGGCAACGCCTGCGTGCACAAGTTCAGCCCGGACGGCAAGTTGCTGTCGACCTGGGGCAAGCCCGGGGTCGGTCCGGGCGAGTTCAACTTGCCCCACAACATTTCGTGCGACGAGGACGGTTGGGTCTTCGTGGCGGATCGCGAAAACCACCGTGTCCAGGTCTTCAACGGCGACGGCAAGTACGAGTGCGAATGGCACAACCTGCATCGTCCGAGCGCGCTGTACATCCCGCCGGGGCGGTGCCCCTATTGCTACATCGGCGAATGCGGGCCGGTCATGTCGATCAATCGGCGCGCCACCAACCTCGGCCCGCGGCTGAGCATTGTGACGAAAGAAGGCAAGGTTGTCGCCAGACTGGGCGATCGCACGCCGGAGAATTTTCCCGGTCCCTTCACCTCGCCGCACGGCATTGCCGTGAACTCGCGCGGCGATATATATGTGGGCGAGGTTTCGAGGACCGCCTGGGGGAATCTGTTTCCGGGCGAAACCTCGCCCACTCCGCGACCGTGTCTGCAAAAGTTAGTCAAAATCCCCTAGAGCATGACGGGTCGGTGTGCTTTGGCTCGACCGCGCGGTGCGGTGGTGTGTTTGCACGCCATGCCGCAAACACGAATTCATGTAAAGTTGTGAAGTCCGCGAGCCCGTGCCGCCGTGCTAGGTGTGGCCGCAATCGGATTTGACTCTTTGGAATATCAGTGGGGACCGAGGTCGTGGATTTTGAAACGGGGACTGAGCTGCGCTCGCCAACGCCCGGCAAATTCATCGATCCCGATTGGACCGCGACAGGAGAGGCGCGTGCCAGTGTCGCGCTCAGAGACTTGGAGACCGTCTGGTTCAACACCGGCACGCTGTGCAATATCACATGCCGCAACTGCTACATCGAATCGAGCCCGACCAACGACCGGCTCGTCTACCTCAACGCGTGCGAGGTGGTTGCATTTCTCGACGAGATCGCGCGCGACCGGCTGGGTACGCAGCTGATCGGATTCACGGGCGGGGAGCCGTTCCTCAATCCGCAGTTCCTGGCCATGCTGAGGGAGACGCTCGAGCGCGGGTTCGAGGTGCTCGTGCTCACCAACGCCATGCAGCCGATGCAGCGGCCCCGCCTCAAGCAGGGGCTTCTCGAGCTGCGCGAAGCGCACGGCGAGCGCCTGACGCTGCGGGTGAGCCTCGATCACTATACCCGCGAGTTGCACGAGGCCGAGCGCGGCCCGCGCTCGTTCGCCAAGACGCTGGCCGGCCTGGATTGGCTCTCGGCCAGCGGCTTCCAGATCGCCATTGCCGCGCGGACGTGCTGGGACGAGGGCGAGGAGGCAACGCGTGCTGGCTTCGCAGCGCTGATTGGCGAGCGCGGATGGCGCATCGATCCCCGCGATCAGGATCAGCTTTTTCTATTGCCGGAGATGGACGGTAGCCACGAGGTGCCGGAGATCACGACGCGGTGCTGGACTATCCTGAAGAAAAGCCCCGGCGACATGATGTGTGCCTCCAGCCGCATGATCGTGAAGCGCAAGGGCGCGACGGCGCCGACAGTGCTGCCGTGCACGCTGCTGCCTTACGATGCCGCCTTCGAGATGGGGCCAACCTTCCAGGCGGCGAGCACGGCCGAAGGCGGCATGTTCGCCGCAGGCCGCGTCAAGCTCTGCCATCCCCATTGCGCCAAGTTCTGCGTGCTGGGCGGCGGAAGCTGTTCGTGAGCTGCCGGCCATTGTAGCTTTCCGGCTATGACGGACGTGACGCGGCAGCAGCGGCGCAAGGCGCATCGCGAGTACATCAAACTCGGCCGGGCTGCGCTGGCCACAGGCCTGTCGCCGCGGCCACAGCGCGAGACGGTGCTGGGTGTGGCCCTCATCTTCAAAGCCAAACTGACCGAGCCGGGCAACGCCCGTCGCGCTGGCGAGGCTGCCGGCATGGCGCAGGCCCTCATCGAGAGGGCGCTAGCGGCTCGCCCTCCCACGGCAGCATTGGCCTGTCGCAGGGGCTGCGCCTACTGCTGCCACTCCTTCGTTGGAGTGATCGCACCAGAAGTGTTTCGTCTTGCGGACGCGGTGCGTGCGAGCAAGGCGGGCGCACTGGCCGCCGACGCGGTGCATGCGCGCTGCGGCCCGCTCAAGGGTATTGCGCCACAGGATCGCATCGGCGCCAAGCTGCCCTGCCCGCTGCTGGTCGATGGCTTGTGCGGCGTCTATGCGGACAGGCCGATGGTGTGCCGGCAGACTACGTCGTTGTCGCTGGAGGCGTGCATCGACGAGTACGAGGACCGAAACCGCAATGTA
Organism: uncultured Alphaproteobacteria bacterium; assembly: GCA_963806735.1. GTDB lineage: Bacteria > Pseudomonadota > Alphaproteobacteria > Rhizobiales > Hyphomicrobiaceae > CADEFX01. The sequence continues at coordinate 182,272 of CAWEBE010000010.1, forward strand.
CAGGTGCCGGTCTCGCCGCTGCATCTCGCCCATGCCGGCAACGTGCACGTGGCGCTGCTTGCGGCATTGCATGCGACGGGCTTGCCCGTAGAAGCCCACGAGCTTTCCGGCGCGCTCGACTTGGCGCTCACCATGCCGGACGCGGAGCAGCGCTGGCTCGCGGGAGAGGACGTGTTCGGCGGCCTCCCCAATGTCGTGCAGCGGCCGCGCGATCTGGACGCTGTGGCGCGCAGAATCGCGGACGAGATCGCGCTGTGACGAGGCCTATTTCTTGACCAGCGCGTCGCGGATTTCCTTGAGGTAGACCTCGGACGGCGGCGGTGCGGCAGCCGGCTTCTCCTGCTCGGCCTCGAAGCGCTTCCGCAGCTCGTTGATCGCCTTGACCAGCATGAATACGGCGGCCGCAACGATCAGGAAGCTGATCACGTTGTTGAGGAACAGGCCGATGTTCATGGTCACCGCGTCCTGGCCGGGAGCCGCCGCCTTCAGGGGGATCTTGATGTCAGAGAAGTCCACCCCGCCGAGTGCGATACCTATGGGCGGCATGATGACGTCCTTGACCAGTGACTGGACGATGGTGCCGAAGGCGCCGCCGATGATGATGCCGACGGCCATGTCGACCATGTTGCCGCGAACCGCAAAATCCCTGAACTCTTTCAGAAAGCCCATCAGCATCGGAACCTCCTTGCGGTGGTGGTATACATGTACGTTCGGCCGGAGCCGCGCATCCCTTCCAAATCGCGATCGAAGGTTAGGAGAGCGCCAGCGCGGCGGCAATGGCGCACGCCTACGGGGCGGTTTTGGTTACTGCGCGAAAGCGTTCGCCAAGTGTTGCGGCATTGGACAGGCTGCCGGCAATTGGGCACAATTCGTCGGGTCTGCCCCCCGGCCATGAGCCCTGGGTGCGGACGGGCCGATAAGGCTCTGCAAGGACGCGCAGACCCATGATCGACGGGTGGAAGGTCGCCCTTCTCGCGCTGCTTTACGTCGGCGCATTGTTCGCGCTCGCATGGCTGGGCGATCGGACGTTCCGCTCGCGCAAGGGCGGCAGTGGACGGCCGCTGATCTACGCCTTGTCGTTGGCCGTCTACTGCACATCGTGGACGTTCTTCGGCAGCGTCGGGCTGGCGGCAACGAGCGGCTACGACTTCTTGCCGGTGTATCTAGGCCCGATCCTGATGTTCCTGCTCGGCGGGCCGTTGATCCTGCGCATCGTGCGCCTGGCGAAGAGCCAGAACATCACCTCGGTGGCAGACTTCCTCGCCGCTCGCTACGGTAAGAGCCCGGCTGTTGCCGCGGTCGTCACGGGCGTGGCGGTGGCCGGCACGGTGCCCTACATCGCTTTGCAGCTCAAAGCCATTTCCATCTCCGTCGAGGCGTTACTCGGTCCCAACCTGCTGCGCGGCCTGGAAACCTCGTCGCTGCCGGGTGTCGATGCCGCCTTCATCATTGCGTTGGCTCTGGCAGCGTTCGCCATCCTGTTCGGCACCCGCCATATCGATGCGACGGAGCATCAGGACGGACTGATGCTGGCGATCGCGGCCGAATCCCTGGTCAAGCTGGCTACCTTCCTTGCGCTCGGGGTATTCGTGATTGTGGCCCTGTTCGGCGGGGTCGGCGGCTTTTTCGCTCGCGTCAACGCGAGTGCCGAGCTGCAGAAGATATTCGGCAGCGGCTTCAACGGCAGCGCCTGGCTCACGGTCACATTCCTGAGCCTCGTGTGCATCATCCTGCTGCCGCGCCAGTTTCATGTCACGGTGGTCGAGAACAACGCCGAGAGTGAGCTGCGCCGCGCGTCCTGGCTGTTTCCGCTCTACCTCGTGCTCATCAATTTGTTCGTCGTGCCGATTGCAGCGGCCGGCCTCTTGTTCTTGCCGCCGCACGGGATCAGCCCGGACACATTCGTGCTGGCGCTGCCCATGTGGGCGGGCGCCGACTTTATGACGGTGTTGGCTTTCATCGGTGGACTGTCAGCTGCCACGGCCATGGTGATTGTCAACTCGGTGGCGCTCGCCATCATGGTCTGCAACGGCTTCGTCATGCCGTGGATCCTGCGGCGTCGGGCCGATGCTCCTCCAGCCGACGAGGACATGGCGGGTCTTCTGCTGCTGACGCGCAGGATCGCCATCTTCGTCATTCTGCTGCTCGGCTATTTCTTCTATCGGTCGCTAGCGCAAGCGCACGGCCTGGCCACCATCGGGCTCATGTCCTTTGCCGCCGTGGCGCAGCTCGCGCCGGCCTTCTTCGGCGGTCTCGTCTGGCGCAGGGCGACGGCGCGTGGCGCCATCGCCGGCATCGTCGCCGGGTTTGCCGTATGGACCTACACCCTGCTGCTGCCGTGGGTCATCAAGGCCGGCTGGCTGCCCACGGGTCTGCTCACGGGCGGGCCGCTCGGGATCGGGCTGCTGAAGCCGCAGGCGCTTTTCTATCTGCAGCTCGAGCCGCTGACGCACGGCGTGCTGTGGAGCCTTATCATCAACATGCTGGCCTATGTGTCCGTGTCGCTGTTGCGCGCGCCCGAGCCGATCGAGCGCCTGCAGGCGCACCTGTTCGTGCTGGATGACATGCCGCGGCCCGTGCAGACGCCAACGTTCCGCATCTGGCGCACGTCGGTCACCGTCGGCGACCTGCAGCATGCGGTGGGTCGCTATCTCGGGCCGGAGCGGGCTGAGCGATCGTTCCAGGAGTATGCGGGGAGCCGCGACCAGCCGCTGTCACTCGGTGCCGAGGCCGATGTCGGCGTGCTGCGCTTTGCCGAGCACCTGTTGACGAGCGCCATCGGCGCGGCCTCGGCCCGGCTCGTGCTGTCCCTGCTGCTGCGCCGGTCGGACGTGTCGAGCCAGTCGGCGCTGAAGCTGCTCGACGATGCGTCCGAGGCCATTCAGTACAATCGCGACCTCCTGCAATCGGCGCTGGACCAGGTGCGACACGGGCTGAGCGTGTTCGACAACGAGATGCGGCTGGTCTGCTGGAACCGGCAGTTCCGGGAGCTGCTGAACGTTCCGGCCGACCTCGCACGAGTCGGTGCACCGCTCGATCGCATCCTGCGCGCCTGCGCGGAACGCGGCGACTTCGGAGAAGGCCCAGTCGACAAGCTCGTGGCCGACAGGCTGATGAAGCTCGCGGTCAGCAAGGAGACCTATCAGGAGACGCTGGTGGCTGAGGGGCGCATTCTGGAGATCCGCACGAGCGCCATGCCCCAGGGCGGCATCGTCACGACCTACTCCGACATGACCGATCGCGTCGCCTCGGCCAACGCTTTGGCACGCGCCAACGAGACGCTGGAGCGGCGCGTCGCCGAGCGCACGGCGGAGCTGACGCACGTCAACTCGGCGCTGGCCGACGCGAAGGTCAAGGCGGACGAGGCCAACCTCGACAAGACCCGCTTCCTGGCGGCGGCGAGCCACGACATTCTGCAGCCGCTCAATGCGGCCCGCCTTTACACGTCGAGCCTGGTGGAGCGCGCGCAACAGGATCCCGACGGCAAGCTCGCGCGCAACATCGATGCCTCACTGGAGGCGGTTGAGGAGATCCTCGGCGCGCTGCTCGACATCTCGCGGCTTGACGCCGGCCGCCTCGAGCCGGAAAACTCGAGCTTCCCGCTGGCCGAGCTCTTCGATCAGCTGAGGGTCGAGTTCGAGCCGATGGCGCGCGAAAAGGGGTTGGAGCTGCGCATCGTCACCACGCATTTGTGGGTACGCACCGACCGCAGGCTGCTGCGCCGGCTGCTGCAGAACCTGGTCGCCAACGCGATCAAGTACACGCGCAGCGGCGTAGTGCTGCTCGGTGTGCGCAGACGTGGGTCGGGTGTTGTCGTGCAGGTCGCCGATACGGGACCCGGCATTCCCAAGGCCAAGCAAACCCTGATCTTCAAGGAATTCCATAGGCTCGAGGAGACGGCGGCAGCGGTCAGAGGTCTGGGCCTCGGCCTTTCCATCGTCGAGCGCATCGGCAAGGTGCTGGATGTGCCCATCAGCCTGGAGTCGGAGCCAGCCAAGGGCACTACGTTCTCGGTTGCCCTGCTGAAGGCAGAGGCGCAGGCGCGCCCGCCGCAACTCGATCAGGATTTGTACTTCGCCGGCAGCATCACCGGCTGCCTAGTGCTGTGCGTGGAGAACGAGGAGAAGGTGTTGGCGGGCATGGAGGCCCTGCTCAACGGCTGGGGCTGCCGCGTGCTGCTGGCGCAGAGCCGCGTGCAGGCGCTCGAGGTCGCCAGCGCGGCAGAGGAAACCCCGCACATCATCCTCGCCGACTATCACCTGGACGAAGATACCGGTGTGGAAACGGTGGCAGCCGTACGGGCCGCCACCGGCGTCAAGATTCCGGCCGTGATCATTTCGGCGGACCATTCCGTCGAGGTGCAGCGTGACATCAGGCGTCGCGGCTTCATGCACCTCCGCAAGCCGCTGAAGGCCGCCGCGCTCCGGGCCATCCTGATGCAGTCGATGCTGCGGCGCGCGGCGGCAGAGTGAGCTTCAAGACGATCTCCGCCAGAGCGGGACGAGCATGGCGACACGCTGGCGATAGTGCCTGTACTCGTCGCCGAACATCTCGATCAGATCGCGCTCCTCGAGTGCAATGCCGACAAAGATGTAGGCCGTCGTGACCGCAGCGAAGAGCAGATGGCCCACGGTCATCACAGGTGTCGCCCAGAACGCGATGATGAAGCCCAGATAGATCGGATGGCGAATGAGCTTGTACAGCACCGGGGTCTTGAAGCGCGGCTCGGCTGTAGCACGCCCGGCCAGATTGAGCAGGACCTGATGTAGGCCGAACAGCTCGAAATGGTTGATCAGGAACGTGCTGAGGAACACAAGGAACCAGCCGAACAGCGACAGCCCTAGCAACGCCATCGCCAGTGTGGGCTCGCTGACCTGCCAGACAATCGTCGGGATCGGCCGCCATTGCCAGAACAGCAGGATGAGGGCAAGGCTGGCGAGAAGCACGTACGTGCTCCGTTCGATCGAGGCGGGCACGAATTGCGTCCACCATTGCTTGAAGGGCTTCCTGGCCATGACGCTGTGCTGCACGGCGAACAGCGACATCAGCAGGATATTGACGATGAGTGCTTCGCCAATCGGCCCTGGCCAGCCGGTGTCTAACGTCTTCGGTACTGCGAAGCCGGTTACGAAACCGATGGCGTACAGAATTGTGCCGAGGAACACGACGTAGGCCGCAACTCCATAAGCGAATGCTAGCATTCGTCCCATAAGTCTCTCCTTTCACGAATAGCGGGCAACTCAGATGGCCGATGCCTCAGCCAGGTCGCTTCAATCTGCGTTGGTCAGGTCGATCATCGTCTTGACGCGCGATATGCGGTTGACAGGGAACCCGCCCGCCTGCGCATGGCTGCGAATGTCAGCCTCGCTTTCCGCGAGATAGACGCAGTAGAGCTTGTCGTCGGTGACGTAGCTCTGCACCCATTGGATCTTCGGTCCCATGGTGCGGAGAACCTCCCGCGACTTCCGCGCTATGGCCTGCAGGTCGCTTGCAGATAGCTTCCCTGCACCAGGTACATCGCGTTCGATCACGTATTTCTGCATTGCTCCAACTCCTTGAGATTGTCCGACCAGAATTGCCGTTTGACGCAACCGCGGGCTGCTCGCAGTCCCATCGGTAACAGGCGATACTCGGTAGGTAGTGGAGGGGAGGGCAGCTCTGCGTCCACCGATCGGATGACACGGCGCGCCAGCGGCCTAGCATCGCCTCGCCCCACCGGCTGAGCCGGTGGTTCCAGCGCATGCTTCACGGCATTGTGAATCTCCGGACGAGGGGCAACATCCCTCGGGGCCGATCATTCATCAGCCTCGGCGGAACAAGGGGCTCGCTCGAGCTTGCCGCCGCCGCTTCAGAGTCCGGCGTCCCCGGCCCGCTGCCAATTTCCCGGCTCGAGCTTTCCGATGGCGATGACGGCCTGGGTGCGGCTGTCGACGCCGAGCTTCTGCAGGATGGCGGATACGTGCGCCTTGATGGTCGCCTCCGACACGCTGAGCTTGAAGGCGATCTGCTTGTTCAAGAGCCCTTCGCCCAGCATCATGAGCACGCGCACCTGCTGCGGCGTGAGCGTGGAGAGACGCGCCACGAGGTCGGTTGTCTCCAGATCGCGGGGCTCGCCCAGGTCGAGGCCCGGAGGCACCCAGATGCCGCCGTCGAGCACTGTTCGCACGGCCGCCCGAATGCGTTCGACCGGCTCCGATTTGGCCACGAACCCAGACGCGCCGAAGTCCATGCAGCGCCGGATGGTGCCGACGTCATCGGTCGCTGAGACGATGATCACGGGCATCTCGGGATGCTGCGCGCGCAGATAAAGGAGGCCGGAAAGCCCGCGCACGCCGGGCATGGTGAGATCGAGCAGGATGAGATCGGTGTCGGGGCTGCCCTCGAGACTCGTCACGAGCTCGTCCAGCGACGCAGCCTCTTGGATCTCCGCGTCCGGGAAGGCCGCGTCGATGGCCTGACTCAAGGCGCCACGAAACAGGGGATGATCGTCGACGATGATAATGCGGTGCGACGCCATACCCTCCTCCGATGCGTCCCGCGCTCAGCCCTGGGGTCCTCTGCCGGGAGCACCAGCCCTTTACTCCTTTACGCGCGGGAACGGCCGTTAGAGTAGCCCCTTGCTGGCGGGTTGGCTAATGCCATACCGAAGGCGGTGAAAGACCGGCAAATCGGGCCTATCCTGCCAGTTGTGGTTGGCTAGGATGAGTGCCGCGCGGCGACCACAATGATGCCGCATGCAGATTGCGGGCGCCGCTGCGGCAGTGCCAATCGACCATCAGGGGCCGTTCGCAATGATCGAGCGCAAAGACCGCAAGCCGTACTGGCGCCACACGAAGTGGCAGATGCTGGCGAGCCTCGTACCCTTTCTGGCGGCGCTCGTGACCTTTCCGCTCTATGCAGAGCAGCTCAATGCGAAAAGGTTCTTGGGGTTCCCCTTGGGCTATTTCCTGGTTTGCCATGGTCTGATCCTGATCGGCTTCGTCATCATCGCCTCGTTCGTCAATCGTCAGGATGCGATCGACCACTGGCACGGCGCACACGAGGACATGTAGCGATCCATGTCCGCGGCGCCGCGATCCAGGCTTGTCAACCCACTGCTCGGCACCTACTTCGGCATTTTCGCGAGCGTGCTGGCGGCCGTTGTGCTGCTGCTCATGCTGCTCGAGCAACTTGGTGTCGAGGACGCGACGCTGCGCACGTCGATGATCGGCGGCTTTCTCGCACTTTACTGCGCGATCGGTATTGCGGCCTACACGCGATTGCCGGCTGAATACTTCGCGTCCGGTCGGCGGGTGCCCGCGTTCTTCGGCGGGCTCAATCTGGCGCTCGCGGCGCTTGGCGGTACGGGCTTGGCGGCGCTGAGCGGCGCCCTGTTCCTGATCGGCTTCGATGCACTCTGCATCGGCGTCGGCATAGTCGGCGGATTTGTCTGCATGACCGTGCTGCTGATTCCCTATCTGCGTAAGTTCGGCGCCTATTCCATACCGGCGTATCTGGGCCAGAGATACGAGAGCCCGATCCTGCGCATCGTGTCGGCTGCGCTGCTGTCGGTGCCGACCCTTCTGCTTCTGATGGCCGAGTTGAAAATGGCGGCCGCCACGGCGGTGTGGCTCACGCAGCTTTCCGAAGGGCTCGTCATGGCGATGTTGGTCGGCACGCTGGCGCTGATCGTGACGCCGGGCGGCATGCGGTCGCTGACGTGGAGCGGCGCTGCGGCAGCCATCGCCGCCATTGCGGCGCTGATCGTACCCGTCGTCATCGTTGCCGTGCTGACGACCAACCTGCCGTTACCGCAGTTGAGCTACGGTCCTGTGCTGCGCGCGCTGATCCGCACGGAGACGCTGCAGGAGATACCCGCCCCCATTGCCACGGGCCTGACATTCGAGCTGCCGCGCGACGGCCTGGCGGCAATCGCGCGGCGCTTCGCTACTCCGTTCAGCAGCATCGGGCCGACCGCGTTCGTGCTCGCTGGTTTCGCTGTCATGCTGGGAATTGCCGGCTCGCCGACACTGTTGTCGCGCGCCGGCACGACGCCGGGCGTCTACGAGGCCCGCAAATCCATGGGCTGGGCGGCGCTCGTGCTCGGGGTGGTCTTGCTCACGATGTCGGGTATCGCTGTTTTTCTGCGCGATATCGTAGTCTCCCAACTGAGCACGGCGCAGGGTCAGCCTCCCGATTGGTTCGCGACGCTCCTGGGGCTCGGGCTCGCGGGGCTCGATACGCAGGCGCCGGTCGGCAGTCTCGCCAGCTACGCGTTCGATCGCGACACGGTGCTGATTGCTTTGCCGGTAGCGGCCGGCTTTCCTGCGGTGCTCGTCTATCTTGCTGCCGCCGGCATTGTTTCGGCGGCATTGGCCGGGGCATGCGCTGCCGCCACCACGCTCGGCACCATGCTCGCCGAGGACGTCATCAACGCGCCACGCAGCGAGCTCGTGTCCAATGGTGCCCGCGTCATGTGCGCGCGGCTCGGCATCGTGCTGGCTGCGTGCGGCGGTGGCTGGATGGCGGCGGTGACGCCGGGCGATCCCCTCGAGCTCTTCCTGTGGTCGCTGGCGCTGTCGGGATCGACCGCGTTTCCGGTGCTCGCGCTGTCCATCTGGTGGAAGCGCGGCACGACTTGGGGCGCGCTCGCCGGACTGATCGCCGGTTTCCTCGTGGCGGCGGGCGCGATCATGACAGGCGAGATCACCTCGCTCGGGCTTCCCGGCGCGCTGGCCGCCGTTCTCGGTGCGCCTTTGAGCTTCGCAGCAATCCTGGTTGTGAGTATCCTGACGCCGGCACCGCCGAGGCGCGTCTTGGAGCTGGTGCGTGACTTGCGCATCCCCGGCGGCGAGACGCTCTATGACCGGGAGGTGCGGTTGGCGCTGCTGCAGCATCGCCAGCAATTGTGATGAGCTTTCGCCATGGCGAAGGCCTGAAGGCGGGCTCGGGCGAGCCTTGTGTGATGATCGAGAAATTCGCCCGTGTTTGCGGCCTATCTCCGGAGCGCATTTCTCGATCTGAATCACACTAGGGTCATTAACTTGCTAGTGTCCTTTCGATCGCGAAGTTCGTTCAACGGTTGCTGCGAGATCTGACGAACTTCGCGATCAGGATACTAACAGGTGAGAGGCGGAAAGGGGCCATGTCTGCACGCGAGCGCCACGGGCTCTATCCGCCCATCGAGCCGTTCCGCGAGGGCCAGCTCAGGGTATCGGGCCGGCACGAAATCTACTTCGAGGAATGCGGCAACCGAGCGGGCAAGCCGGTGCTGATCGTGCACGGCGGGCCGGGAGGCGGCTCCAACCCTACCATGCGCCGCTTCCACGATCCTTCCCGTTACAGGATCATCCTGTTCGATCAGCGCGGCTGCGGCCGGTCGGCGCCACACGCCAGTCTGGAGGACAATACGACCTGGCACCTCGTCGACGATATGGAGCGGCTGCGAGCGCATGTCGGTGTCGACCGCTGGCAGCTCATGGGCGGCTCCTGGGGCTCGACGTTGGCGCTGGCCTATGCCGAGCGCCATCCCGAGCGCGTCATCGACATGGTGCTGCGGGGCATTTTCCTGCTGCGCAGGGCCGAGCTCGAGTGGTTCTACCAGGAGGGCTGCAGCTGGCTCTTTCCCGATGCGTTCGCGGCCTATCGCAAGCCGATTCCACCCGCCGAGCAGGGCGACATGATCGCTGCCTATTATCGCCGGCTGACCCACCCTGATCCGAAGGTGCAGCTCGAGGCGGCCCGCGCCTGGAGCATCTGGGAGGGCACGACGCTGTCGCTGCAGCAGGACCCGGAGCGCATCAAGCTGTTCAGCGCCGACCAGTATGCCATCGCCTTCGCGCGTATCGAGTGCCACTACTTCGCCAACCGCGGCTTCTTCGCGCGCGACGACGAGCTGCTGGCGGAGGCGCATCGCCTGGCGGGGATTCCCGGCACCATCGTGCACGGGCGCTACGACGTGGTGACGCCGCTCAAGAGCGCGTTCGACCTGAAGCAGGTCTGGCCGCGAGCCGAGCTGCGCATCGTTCCCGATGCCGGCCATGCCATGACGGAGCCCGGCATCATCCACGAGCTGGTCGCTGCGACGCGCCATTTCGCCACTGCTGGATAGGTCCTAGCGCCTTTCCGTGCCGGCGTAGTGCAGGACGACCTCGCGCTGGTGCGGTGCTGAGCGATGCTCGATGAGGTAGATGGCCTGCCAAGTGCCGAGCGTCATCGCGCCCGCCATGACGGGGATCGAGAGCGAGGTGGCCGTCACCATGGCCTTGACGTGCGCGGGCATGTCGTCGGGGCCTTCCGTGTCATGGCGCCAGGGTCGCTCTTCCGGGGCCATTAGATCGAGCGCATCCATAAGATCCGCCTGGACATCGGGGTCCGCGTTCTCCTGGATGACCAGGGACGCGGATGTGTGCCGAATGAAGATGGTCAGAAGGCCGTCGGCGGCGCCGATGCTTCCGAGCCAGCGCTGCATGTGCGCCGTAATATCGGTGAAGCCGGGGCCCCGAGTGGCAATCTCCAGGCGGTGGTGGCTTTGTGTTAGGTGCATACGCGACCGTAGCGCGCGGGCCGCACACCTACAACTCGTGCCAACCAGGCCAAGCCTGGTGTCCTGATCGCGAAGTTCGTCGGGCCGCGCGGCAACTGTTGAACGAGCTTCCAGATCCAAACGACACTGGCAACCTTACGATCCCCAGTGTGATCCAGATCGAGATATTCGCGCAGAGGCCTGCTGCGAATACCGGTGAATTTCTCGATCATCACACCGGGATTGGGACAGGACTTAACCGAAACTTTACGAGCACTTGCGACCTTGCAATGGGTGATCCCGTGTCCCGTGCCGCGTCGGGGTCTCGAACGCATTGGTCCGTCCGCGAGCTTTTTGTGGGCCGACAGGGACAGCCATGGCAGGCGCACAGCATCGAAGGGCGGAGACGGACGACCGTGCCGAAGCAGGCTCGGGCGCACGCACACTCCAGCCTCACGAGATCGCCACCGCCTTCGGCCAGATCGCCAATGATCTGTCTCTGATGGCACAGCGCCCCGATGAGCCGGAAGCTCAGAGCCCCAGCCTCGAAGAGCCTTGGGACGCAGATGCTGCCGACGAGCTGGCGCGGCTCTACGCATCGGGGGATGCGGGGCTTGCGCAACCTCTCTCCGGCGACGCGGAGCTGCAACTGAGATTGGCTCGGACTGTGGCGCAGGCTGCCGCCCTTCGTCCTGCGCCGCAGATGAGCGGGATCGACCACGTGGGGATCGAGGCGCGCCTGGTCGGGCTGACGCGCACGATAGAGGCGGCGCTGGCCAGGCTCGGTGCGGGTGCCTCCGGTCCGAGCACGACAGCGGACGCCGGAGGGCTGAAGTTGATCGAGGCCCATGCCGCTGAGCTCCTCGCGCAAGCGCAGGAGACGCGCACCGAGCTCGGCCGGTTGGCAGGCGTCGAGGCGCAGCTCGGCGAGCTCAAGGCCAGCCTGTCGGAAGGTAGGATTGCCGGGTTCATCGAAGCGGTCATGCCGACCGAGGACGAGCTGACGCACTTTGCCGAGGCGGCGGCGCAGAAGGCTATTCGCGGGCGGCGGGAAGCGGCACCCGATCTGGCGGCGGCGGCGCGACTGAATGAGCGTACGGGCGAGATTCAACGTCTGCTCACCGGCTTCATCGAAGAGCACCGGCGCAACGAGCATCAGGCTGCTGAGGCGCTCGAGACGATGCAGCAGGCGATGCAGCATATCCTCGACCGCATCGATGCCATCGAGGCCGCCTCTATCGAGGCGTTGCCGGAGACCCTCCAGACAAAGGAGCATGTGAGTCCCCCGGCCCGGACGCCGTCGGCCGTCGGCTCTGTCGAGGATGCCCGCATACGTGCTGGGTTGGCGCCTCCCGCGTGGGGTGATCTGGGCTTCGGCGATCGTCGCAGCGGGTTCGACCCCTTCGAGGCGAGCGTCGGCGATCGTGGCGATGCTATGGCCGGAGCCGGACTGGCGGCCGAAGCCGCTGCTCACGAAGAGAATATCAAACCTTTTCCGATCCTCGGTGCTCGCACAGCGCGCGCGGCATCCGAGTACCCCGACGGCCGTCCGCCGGTACGTCCCGGCATCCTTGTGGCCGCCAGCCTGGCGGCCTTCCTGCTCGCGGGCTATTGGCTCGTTTCGGGCCCAAGGCTCCGGCTCCCGGATGGTGCGAGCACGCAGTCTGCAGAGCAGCAGCATCCTGGGGCGACGTCGCCGTCCGCGCCGCCCTCATTGCGATCTTCATCCGCAATACCGGATGGGGACAGTGGCGGGGCTGGCCGGCGCGCGAAGGCAGCTGGCAGACCTGATCAGGCGATCGAGCACACAGCGCCGGGTTGGCGCAAGGAGCGTGGAGGCGAAGCGCCCGAGACGCAAGCGCAGCGCATGGAGAACGGAACCACGGCCGCTGGCGCTTCGGCGGAGCCCGACCGGTGGACGGCGCCGGCCAGGAGGGACACGCTGCAAGGCCCCGTCGGCGTGGTGATCGAGCAAGGCCCCACGGCCATGTCGCCGGAGGAGCTCCTGCGTTTGCGGCAGAAGCAGCGCATGGCTGCTCTTTCCACGCAACTTGGCCAACAGGCAGCCAACAGTAGTGCGGCTCAGCCGGTCGTGGTCGCGGCCAGTGAGGCCGCCGCGGGACAGCAAGAAGCGCTTCGGACCGGTGAGGTATCCCAGCCGCGCACGAGCGTGGAGCTGCCGCCGCTGATGATCGGGCCGCATTCACTGCGCCACGCCGCAGCCAACGGCGACGCATCCGCGCAGCTCGAGGTCGCCGCACGGTTTGCGGAGGGCAAGGGCGTCAAACAGGATTTCGAACAGGCAGCCACTTGGTATCAGCGTGCCGCGACACAAGGTCTGGCAGCGGCGCAATACCGGCTGGCGGCGTTGTACGAGCGCGGAGCCGGCATCAAGGCGGACCCGGCGCGCGCGAAAGCCTGGTACAAGCGGGCCGCCGAGCAGGGCAACGTCAAGGCGATGCACAATCTGGCTGTGCTCAGCGCCGGCAACGGCGAGGGCGAGGGCGCGACAGCGGACTACGCCGCTGCGGGGCGGTGGTTCACCGAGGCGGCGGCACACGGTCTGGCCGACAGCCAGTACAACCTCGGCATCCTGTACGAGAATGGTCTCGGTGTCGGCAAGGACTACGCTGCCGCGTACAAGTGGTATGCCCTGGCGGCCAGAAGCGGCGATAAGGAGGCCCTACGCCGGCGGGAGCTGGTCAAGGAGCGGCTCAGTCCCGCTACGATCAAAGCTGTCGAGGCTGACGTCGCGGCCTGGCGGGCCGTGGCATCAGACCAGCTCGTCAACGACGCGCGGGCTGCCGGGGAGGCCTGGAAGGGGCGGGCTGCCGGCAGCGCCGACTGAGACCAGCCCTGCTGGCCGCGACTCCACGCCGCGTTCTGCAATGGGTGTGCCGCCGCCAGCAAGCGCTGGGTATCTTACCTTGCCGGTTGCAATTCTCGGGCGTCTGCGATTTCTTCGCCTGGGGAGCACTTGCTCGAACTGGCTCGCGGTGCGGGCTGCCACCACTGCATTTCGTCGCATTGATGCCAAGCGACGGCTGCGGCCCAAAACGCGAGTATTGCGGGTGGTGGCGAACAGCCACGAGCTTCATCCTGATCTGTGCGCTCCGCTGACGTGGGTTTGCGTCTCGCCGGCCATGTCATTTCGGCCTGGCCGGGCCCCGAGAGAAGCACATGACGCTCTATCTGCCCATTGCCGAGATGTCTGCGAACATTTGGATTCTCGTCGGCATGGGCGCTGCCGTCGGCTTCCTGTCCGGCATGTTCGGCGTCGGTGGCGGATTTCTCATGACGCCTCTGCTCATCTTCTCGGGCATTCCGTCGGCCGTCGCGGTCGGCACGGAGGCAGCCCAGATCGTTGCCTCGTCCGTTTCGGGCGCACTGGCACAGTGGCGGCGCAACAATGTCGACATCAGGATGGGCACGGTGCTTCTCGTCGGCGGCGTGGCCGGGTCCATCGTGGGTGTGGAGGTGGTCAAGCTCCTGCGCGGCATCGGCCAATTCGATTTCTTTCTCACGGTCAGCTACGTGACGTTTCTCGGCGTGATAGGTACGCTGATGCTGATCGAGAGCGCACGCGTCATGCGCAAGTCGCGGCAGGGGGGCTCGATTCTGGCGCGACGGTCCGGCCAGCACAACTGGATCCATGGCCTGCCGTTCAAGATGCGCTTCCAGCGCTCCAAGCTCTACATCAGCGCCATTCCGCCGCTGGCGATCGGCGCTTGCGTGGGCCTGCTGGCGGCGATCATGGGCGTTGGCGGCGGCTTCATCATGGTCCCGGCCATGATCTATCTGCTGCATGTGCCGACCAACGTTGTGGTTGGCACGTCGCTGTTCCAGATCGTGTTCGTGACGGCGGCCACGACCATTCTGCACGCGCACCAGAATCAATCCGTCGATCTGATACTGGCTCTGCTCCTCATGATCGGCGGCGTGGTGGGAGCGCAGTTCGGGGCCGTGGCCGGGGAAAAACTCAAGGGTGAGCAACTGCGCTTCCTGCTGGCCGCATTGGTGCTGCTGGTCGGCCTGCGCATGGCCTGGAGCCTGATAGCGCATCCGGGCGAGCTGTTTTCCGTAACCAACGCGGGCAGGGGGGCTTGATGCGGCGTGTGGCCGCCAGAAGGATGTGGGCGGGGGGGCTGATCACCCTGACGACCTGTCTGCTGCTTGCCAGCCTCAGCGGCGAGGGGCTGGCGCAGCGGCGCCAGCGCGGGACGCCGATGCCCGTGCCGGTTCCCGAACGCCCGCTGCCGGAAACGAAGTCGGGCGAGACTGCGCCGGAGCCAGCGCCCAAGGCTGAACCGCGCGAGACCGTGCAGGCCGACGTGTCGACCAGGCGCGTGGCTGTCACTTCCAGCTTCTCGGGCACGGAGGTGGTGGTGTTCGGCGCCGTCGACAACAGCCGCCAGGCCAGCCCCGAGGCAGGCCTCTACGATGTGGTGATCGTGCTGGTCGGCACGCCGTCGCGGCTGGTGGCGCGGCGCAAGGCCAATGTCGCCGGCCTGTGGCTCAACGTGCAGTCGCTCGTGTTCGACAGCGTGCCGAGCTATTACGCCATTGCCTCCACGCGTCCGCTGGACGAGATCGCCTCCGAGGACGTGCTCAAGGCCAACGACATCGGTTTCGAGCATGTGCGCATGACGCTGTCGAGCGGTACGTTCAGCGGACCGCCGACCAAGGAGATCAAGGAATTCCGCGACGCCGTGGTGCGCATCAAGCAGAAGGAGCGCCTCTTTCAGCAGGAGCAGTATGGCGTTGCTTTCATCGGCCGCAGCTTGTTTCGGGCCTCGATCGATCTGCCGGCCAACGTGACGGTCGGGCCGTTCGACACCCGCGTTTATCTGTTCCGCGAGGGCGAGCTGCTCAGCCGGTACACCGTGCGCTTGAACCTGGAGCGCGAAGGGCTCGAGGAGCTGTTGCACGGGTTCGCATTGCGGCACTCGCTATGGTACGGCATGGCCACCGTTTTGATGGCTGTCGGCGCCGGGCTGCTCGCTTCGGCTGTCTTCCGCCGGAATGCGCATTGAACTTGAGGCCGTGTCCCATTCACGGCCGCTTTCTCAACAGGTAGCGCTGCAAACCTTCCAGCACCAGCTCGCCACGTTGGTTGTGGACGGTCGACTTGAGCGTCAGCACGCCCGTCGTTCGCTGCGGCGTGAGCTCGGCGACGACGAGGCGCGGATAGAGCGTGTCACCGGCATAGACCGGTTTCAGGAAGCGCGAGGACTGCTCGATGAAGCCCTTGAGGCTGTCCTCGACGAGGAAGGGAAAGATGCCGGCGCCGGCCGCAGTCTGGATCGCAACCTGGAAGCCATGCGCCAGCAGATCGGGATGGCCGTGCCGTTTGCAGAACTCGCGATCGTAGTGGATCGGATGATTGTCGCCGGAGGCAGCCTGGAAGGCCAGGAAGTGCGCATCCGTTACGGTGCGCGAGGGAATGTAGAACGCCTCGTCCAAAGCAAAGTCCTCGAAGTAGCGCTGCGGGCCGAAGCGGAAACCGGTCGAATCGACGCGGTCGGTCATGGCTGACCCGCCTCTTTTGCGCGTTGTGCGGTGTCGGCACTCAGCGCGATGCCGAGCGCAAGAAAACGGTCGATCTCGGAGCCTGCGAGCCCTGCCTCGGCCAGAAGGGCATACGTGTGCTGACCGATGCGGGGCACCCCAGCGGTAAAGGGCCGCGCGCTCGGCAGATGCGGCAGGGCTGCGGTCCTGCCGTTCGCAAGTGCATAAGGCGGAGCCGCAGCGACGGCGGCGACATGCGGGTCTGCCAGCCAGTCGCCGTAGGTGTTGATGCGGCTCGCCAGTGCTCCGGCCGCAGTCATGCGTTGGACCCAATCGTCGGTGGTGCGGGTGGTGAGCGCGGCGTCGAGGATTTCGGTCAGGGCGGCGACGTTCGCCTTGCGCGTCTGGAAAGAGGTGAAGTGCGCATCCTCCACCAACTCGGGCCTGCCGATGGCAGCGCAGATGCCGGCGAACTGCGCCTCATTGACCAGCGTGATGGCGATCCACCCGTCCTGCGTGCGGTAGTTGCCGGCCGGCGGATTGAGCAATCCCGGCGGCCGCCCCACGTAGGCGTATTCGAGAATGTTAGGCGCCTGAATGTGCGCCGCAGCCTGCAGCAGACTGATGTCGAGATGACGGGCGCCGCTTCCCGGCTGCTTGCCCCATAGCGCCATGATCGCGGCCTGGAAGGCATACAGGCCGGTGATGGCGTCGATTAGCGTGGCATTGACTTTGACCGGCGCGCCATCGCGATCGCGCGTGACGCTCATCAGGCCGGAGACGGCCTGGCCGACGGTGTCGACCATGGGCTCGGCGCGATTGGGTCCTTGCTGGCCCCAGCCGGAGACGGAAACGTAGACGACGTCGGGGCTTGCGGCCTTCACCGCCCCAAAGCCGAGGCCGAGGCGCTCCGTAACGCCGGGCCGTGCGCTCTCGATCAACACCTGAGCCCGTGCAGCGAGCCTCAAGGCGATATCGCGGGCCTCGGGCCGCTTGAGATCGAGTGCGAGACTCTCCTTGCCCCGGTTGTAGGCGATGGCCGGCGAGGAGGTGCCGGAGATGTCGGTGCCGAGCTTTCGGATCCAGTCGCCGCCGGGCGGCTCGATCTTGATGACGCGCGCGCCATACTCGGCGAAGTGGTTGCCGCATGACGGCCCGGCGATGCCCTGGCTCAGATCGAGCACAGTAAGGCCTTGGAGCGATCCTGGCTCGTTCACGCGCTGCCTCCACGGGGATGAGCCCTTGATTTCGCACAGCCAGCCCACGACCATGCGCGCCGGCAATGCAACCTGAGACTAGGCGAGGAGACCGATGGCTGACCAGAAGGCTCTTGATCTGACGCGGCGGGAGACGTTCAAGGCCTTCACGCCGGTCACCATCCGCTTCAGCGACACTGATAGGCTCGGACACGTGAACAATGTCTCGATTGCCTCGTACTTCGAGGCGGCTCGTTGCGAGCTGTTCGATCGGGTGTTGAAGCAAGCGGCGCTTGGCCCTGATATCGACTACGTTTTGGCGCGCATCGCTATCGACTACAAAGGCGAGCTGCACTATCCGGGCACCGTTGAGGTCGGCGGCCGCTTCGTGCGCGTCGGCAACCGGTCCATCGTGACGGGTTACGGTGCGTTCTTCGATGGCGCTTGCTTTGCAACGGGCGAGGCCGTCAACGTGTTCTTCAACCTGAGGACGCGCACGTCGATCGCGCCACCACCTGTGCTTCGTGGGTTGCTCGAGATGGAGATCGCCTGAAGTCATCCACAGGCAATGTCGAACTTGGCCTGTGGCGATATCGGCACGAGTCTTCGCTCTGCAGCGATGAGACGAAGCCTGAACATAGTCCGAACACCGCCTTTCACCGTTTTTCGCTCTCGCGTCACGGCGTTTTTTCGCTGCGCGGATTCTGAGGAAGAAACCGCAGCTTGAGTGGGCGGATGCACGGCGCGCGCGATGCGCAAGGTCGGTCCTTGGCGTCAACGGCAGAGTAGAACATCGATGTGCCGTGCGCGGCAGATGTAATGGGCGAGGCAAGTGGAAAAGTGATCGCGCTGAGTAAAAGCGCGCTTGCGTTCGTGTCGTGCGCTCGTATGGTGCCGCGCTAACGCTGGCATCTGAGGCCACGATGCCAGAACGGAATATGCTTCCGGACCTGAAGCGGGGGCTGAGCGGCGCAAGTCGCAGGGGCTGGGAGTTAGAGGGCCAGCGGATGGCATTGGGGGTCTCCGAGAGGGGACCATCTGCTGGTACTAGCGGGGGCGGAGCTGCCGGTTTCACGACCGGCAGCTCCTCTGCTTTTGGGCCTGCTCGTCCTGCGCTGTGGAACCGACTAGAGTCCGCGCGAGCCAAAGGACACACCACAGAGCCGGGGCCAGCCATGGACGACCAAACCCTGCCATCGCGCTTCTCTCCAGCAGGTGAGGGCGTGGCGAGCACGCCCAGTCCGGTGGCCGCAGAGTGCGCTGGGGCGGATTTCCATGCGCTGGATCGAGGCTTCAGAGACCTGGTGAAGCTGTATCTCGCGCCCGATGCGCTTGCGCATTTCGAGCCGCACTTCGCGCGGCTGGGTAAGCTCGCCGGCGGCCGGCTCGACGAGCTGGCGCGTATCGCCGATCAACATCCGCCGGTGCTGGAGGCACGCGATCGCTTCGGCCGAGACGAGGATCGCATCATCTATCATCCCGCCTATCGCGAGATGGAGAGCATTGCCTTCGGCGACTTCCAGTTTCACGCCATGAGCCATCGCGGCGGCGTGCTCGGATGGGAGCAGCCGCTGCCGGCTGTCGCCAAATACGGCTTCCAGTACCTGTTCGTGCAGGGCGAGTTCGGCATCATGTGTCCGATCAGCGTGACGGACACATCGATCCACCTGATCCGGCGCTACGGCAGCGAGGAGCTGAAAGGCTACCTGTTGCCGCGCATGCTGTCAGGAGATTTGGGCGTGTTGTGGAAGGGCACGCAGTTCATCACCGAGAAGGCGGGTGGATCGGATGTCGGCGCGCTGGAGACGGTGGCGCGGCATGAAAGTGGGCGCTGGCGCTTGCACGGCGAGAAGTGGTTCTGCTCGCACACCGACGCCGATGTGGCACTGATGTTGGCGCGGCCGGAGGGCGCTCCCGCTGGCACGCGCGGGCTCGCGCTGTTTGCCTTGCCGCGCTATCTGGAGAACGGGACGCGCAACGCCTATCGCATCGTGCGCCTCAAGGACAAACTCGGCACGCGCTCCATGGCGAGCGGCGAGATCAGGCTCGAAGGCGCAGTTGCCTATCCGGTTGGCGCGCTCGATCGCGGCTTCAAGCAGATGATGGACCAGGTGAACCTGTCGCGCCTCTCGCACGGCGTGCGGGCAGCGGCCATGATGCGCCGGTGTCTCAACGAGGCGCTAGCGGCGGCACGTTCGAGACGTGCGTTCGGCAATGCCATCATCGAGTATACGCTGATGCGGCGGCAGCTCATGAAAATCATGGTGCCTACCGAGCAGGCGCTGTCGATGGCCATGCTGGCGGCGCAGGTCATGGACAAGGCTGCCGCCGGCGACAACCAGGCGAGTGCACTGCTGCGCATCCTGACGCCGCTGGTGAAGCTGCGTG
Organism: uncultured Alphaproteobacteria bacterium; assembly: GCA_963806735.1. Taxonomy (GTDB): domain Bacteria; phylum Pseudomonadota; class Alphaproteobacteria; order Rhizobiales; family Hyphomicrobiaceae; genus CADEFX01. The sequence continues at coordinate 201,868 of CAWEBE010000010.1, forward strand.
CCTGCCGCGACAACATCCCTGTTGCGACCGGCGCCATGGAGGTGCGCGGCGGCAACGGCTACATCGAGGAGTGGGTCAATGCGCGTCTGGTGCGTGATGCCCACATTGGCGTGCTGTGGGAGGGTACCAGCAACATCAATGCGCTCGATGTGATGCAGCGTGCGGTCGGCAAATCGGGCGCGGACGAGGCGCTGGCGGCGTTGCTACGCAGCCGCATTGCCGAGGCGGGCGGGCTGCCGCGCGAGTATCTCGGGCGTCTGGAGAGTTTAACCGAGAGGGCAATCGGGTTTGCCCGGAGCGCAGCGCGCGATGCAGACGGTGAGCGGCATGCGCGCGTTGCCGCACGCGCGCTCTACAACGCGGCGAGCGCGGTCATGTTGGCTTGGGAAGGAACACGGCCGGGCTTCGATGCGCGACGTGCCATCCTGAGCCGGTTCGTGGTCGAGCACAGGCTGGAGGCGGCAGACCCGCTACAATCCCGTGACGATGCCTGGGAGCGCGAGGCGATCGGGCTTCTGCTGGAGTCCGAGGCGGTGACTTTGCATCGCGCGGCGGCGATTTTGGTGGCATGATCGGCAAAAGTCAGACAGGAGCGCTTCGATGTCGGCGCAGTTAACGGAAATCCTGAAGCTCGAGGAGCTGGCGGCCCGTATCCCGGACGGGGCGCGCATCGCGCTGCCGCCGGACTACTCGGGCTGCGCCATGGCGGCCGTGCGGGCATTGATGCGCCGGCCGGTGCGCGATCTGCATGTCGTTGCGGTGCCGGCGGGCGGCATGCAGGTGGACATGTTGATTGGCGCCGGATGCGTGGCGCGCGTGGAAGCCGCCGCCGTGACCATGGGCGAGAACGGCTTGGCGCCGCGCTTCACCGCAGCGCTGAAGGCCGGCGAGATCGAGATGTGGGATGCGACTTGCCCGGCCATCCAGGCGGGATTGCAGGCGGCGGAGAAGGGCATCCCGTTCATGCCGCTGCGTGGCATCATCGGTTCCGACCTGTTGCGCGTGCGGCCGGATTGGAAGGTGATCGACAATCCACTGGCCGAGAGCGGCATACGCGATCCCATCGTGGTCCTGCCGGCGATCCGGCCCGACGTGACGCTGTTTCATGCGCTCAAGGCCGACCGCCAGGGCAACGTGTGGATCGGCGTGCGGCGCGAGCTGATGCTGATGGCGCATGCCTCGCGGCAGACGTTCGTGACGGTCGAGCGTATCGAGGACGGCGATTTCGTGCAGGACCCGCTGCTCGCGGCGGGCACTATCCCGGCTCTGTACGTGACGGCAATCGCCAAGGCGGAGAATGGCGCCTGGCCGATCGAGCTGGTCGGTGCCTATCCGGCCGACCACAAGGCGCAGGCCGACTACGTGGCGGCGGCGCGCTCTGCGGAGGGTTTCGCGCGCTGGGCCGACGAGGTGGTGCACGACAAGGTGCCGGCGTGAGCGCTATCTCGAGCGGCTTCGTAAAGTAAGCGATGAGGCCGCACTGACCAAGTGCGGGTTGATCTGCCACGACATAGCCCTAGACAGCGGGAAGGTTAAGTTGGCGTCTGTGTATGGATGCGGTTCCTGGAACACTTTGTCGGCAGGCAAAAATTGCCTACATTGTGGGAAATTGCAGACGGTCGAGAGGTATGCGCGAATATGGCAAGGACGGCGGCAGCGACGCAGAGCCTGAATGTGCTCGTCAACGGCGAGGTTGTGCGTTCGCATGCCGCTAATTTGGCAGAACTGATCGCCGAGCTCGGCTACGGCGATGCCAAGGTTGCGACGGCGCTGAACGGCGAGTTCGTGCCCGAGAGGGCGCGCGCCGGCACTCGGCTGGCACCGGACGACAAAATCGAGATCGTGGCGCCGCGCCAGGGTGGCTAGAGTAGCATCCATGAACGTACATGCGCCACGCCCGGCCTCGGCAACGCCGTTCAGGGTCTACGGCACTGAGGTTGCCTCGCGGCTCCTGCTTGGCACCGCTCAGTACCCTTCGCCCCAGGTGTTGCGCGAGGCGGTCAAGGCGTCGGGCGCCAGCATCCTCACGGTTTCGCTGCGGCGTGAGGCGGCCGCTGACAAGGGCGGGCAACGCTTCTGGGACTTGATCAAGTCGACCGGTGCTCGCGTGCTTCCCAACACGGCCGGCTGCCGTACACCCAAGGAGGCCATCACCACGGCTGAGATGGCGCGCGAGCTGTTCGGCACGGATTGGGTGAAGCTCGAGGTCATCGCCAACGACGACACGCTGCAGCCCGACGTGTTCGGCCTCGTCGAAGCCGCGCGCGCGCTCCTGAGCGACGGCTTCAAGGTGTTTCCCTACACGACCGAGGACCTGGGTGTAGCCGAGCGTCTGCTCGCCGCCGGCTGCGAGGTGCTGATGCCTTGGGGCGCGCCGATTGGCACTGGCCGCGGTCTCGCTAACCCCTATGCGCTACGCACCCTGCGCAACTATTTTCCAGGTGTCCCCCTTATCATCGATGCCGGAATCGGCGCGCCGAGCCACGCCGCCCAGTCCATGGAGATGGGCTTCGACGCGGTGATGATCAACACGGCGGTGGCCAAGGCTGGCGATCCCGTCACCATGGCGCGGGCCTTTGCGGCCGCCATCGAGGCAGGCCGCGCCGCCTACGAGGCCGGTCTGATGGAGATGCGCGACATGGCGGCCCCGTCGACGCCGGTTGCCGGCACGCCATTCTTCACGTCACGCGACAACTAAAGGCGAGCATAGATGCCGGCGGCTGGTCTCGACGTCTTCTATCCGATCGTGCCGGATGTTGGCTGGCTGAAGCGGCTTGTGCCTCTCGGCGTCAAGACCGTCCAGCTCCGGCTCAAGGATGCGGGCGAGGCGGAGGTTCGCCGCCAAATTCTCGAGTCGCTCGATGTCTGCATCCGTCACGACTGTCAGCTTATCGTCAACGACTACTGGCGCGAGGCGATCGCCGCCGGTGCCGACTACATTCACTTGGGCCAAGAGGACCTCGCAGCCGCTGACATGGCGACCATCAAGGCGGCCGGACTGAAGGTCGGCATCTCAACTCACAGCCATGAGGAGCTGGCCATCGCGCTCGCGGCCGAACCGGATTACGTGGCGCTGGGTCCTATCTACGAGACGAAACTCAAGGTCATGAAGTTCGGCCCGCAGGGCCTCGACCGCATCGCCGACTGGAAGGTGCGCATCGGGTCCATACCGCTCTGTGCCATCGGCGGTATCACGCCCGAGCGTGCGCCCGGCGTGCTGGCCGCGGGAGCCGATTGCGTGGCGGTCATCACGGATTTCTTCACGCATGCCGACCCGGAGGCGCGCGTCCGACAATGGCTGGCGTGGGCGGCTGATATCAGAGGTCGTTGAGTTTATTCGAATTTCTGCGCCGGTGAAGGGAACGGCAATGATGGGTCGCAAAGCCGCTTGTTTGTGACAGTTTTGCGTCAGACATTGGGGCCGGGATTGTGCCCGGGGGCCCATGGCTTACCGTTTCAAGCTCAACGAGTCGCTCACGCGGGGTGTGCGGCGCATTGGTCTTGCTCAACTCGAGCTGGCCGAGCAGCGCCTGAAGGATACGTCCGACCCCGTGGTTGCCGTGCACGAGGCGAGAAAAAGCCTCAAGCGCACGCGCGCGTTGCTGCGCCTTGCGCGCCCGGCCTTGGGCGAGACCGTCTATCGCCGCGAGAACACCCAGTTGCGCGACGCCGGACGTCTGCTCTCGTCGGCCCGCGACATTGATGTGATGCGCGAGACGCTCGCCAGGCTCGAGGCGCGGCTCTCCGACAACCGTAAAGCCTGCGTCACTCCGTTGCGCGAACTCCTGAAAGGAACGGGAACGCATCCGGGCAACAGCGCCGCTCCCGCCAACTTCCGCAAGGCCAAGGTGTCGATAGTTGCAGCCAAGAAGCGCTTCGCGCGCCTCAAGGTCAAGGCGGAGGGGTTCGAGCAGCTGACGGCTGGTTTGCAAGCCAGCTATCGCCTGGGGCGGCGCGCTCTGGCGCGGATCGAGGAGGGCGCGGACGGCGAGACCTTCCATGAGCTGCGCAAGGCCGTGCAGCAGCACTGGCGACAGATGCTGCTGCTGACGCGCGCCTGGCCCGAGGTCTGCCGCGCACGCGCAACGGCTGCGCGCGATATTGCACAGCTTCTAGGTGAAGAGCACGACTACGCGGTGCTTACGGCGTTTGTCGCTTCGCACCGCAAGAATGGTCTGACAAAGGAGGAGCTCGACATCGTTGCGCAGGCCTGCCGCGATCGCCAGCAGGAGCTCCGGGCTTTCGCGCTTCCCATGGCGCGCCGGCTATTTGCCGATCGCGCCGGGCCGTTCGCCAGACGGATGGAGAAATATTGGCTCATTGCGCGCGATCTGGCCCGGCTCGAGGCCGGCAATTCCGAGAACTCCAGCGACGACTGACCAGTGCAACGCGTCACGTAGCCGTCCTGGTCATGCTGGGCGTTGCCTTCGCGCGCCTTCCAGCGCCAGGGCCAGCAGGACGGCCCAGATACCATAGGCGGCCATGAACCATGTCTGCCACATGCCCCAGCTCGATGCGCCGATCGTCACCGCCGCCACGAAGCCGGCAAAGGCCATCGGTTGATCCACATGCGGCAGTCGCCACAGCACCTTCAGCCCCAGAAGTCCGATAACGAGCAGCAGGACGGCGCCGAGGCCGCCGAGCTCGTACCACGTCTGCATGAAGATGCTGTGTGAATGCCGGCCGGTGCGCAGCGCATAGCCATAACCCTCCGGCCGGGCCGCCGTCGCCGCGCGGGCCTCGTCGAGCTCCCGGGTCGAGGCGACGCCGACACCCAGCAACGGCGCCTTCTTGATCTCGCTGGCCGTGTAGCCCCACAGGATGATGCGATTGCGCGCCGTCTGGGGCAGCCATTCGGCAAGCTGGAGCTGATGGTCGAAGGCGAGCGATGCGATCGGGGCGGCGAGCAGTGCCGCCGTCGTCCAGGCCACGACGATTAACGCGCGCATAGCCCGCGCGGCGAGGCTCATGCCCACGAACGTTAAGCCTCCGAGCGTTATGGCGATCACCGATGTCGCATGATCCGACCACAAGATCGCAACGCCGGCCACGGTGAGCAAAGCGACGCCGACATGGCGCGCCATATGCGTGCCACACAGCGTGCGCAGCATGAGGAGCGATGGCCAGATCACCAGGCACAGCGCCGCCATGTTGCGATTGAGCATGTAAGGCCCGATCGCCGTCACGCGTCCGTCCACCACTTGAATGTGCTTCGGATCGGGCCGAAGCCAAGTAATGTTGGAAAACAGCACGCGCTCGATCAGGCCGTGGCTCAGCACCTCGAAGAAAAGCACGCCGGCGCCGATGGCTGTGGCGGCAAGGATCGCCTGCTGTATGTATCCCAGGACCTGCGCGCCGAGCTTGGGCAGTCCGGCAATGGCCAGAAATACGAGCGCAACGACAACCCAGTAGAAAAGAACCTTGCCGTAGGCCTGCGCAATATCGGCCGACCAGGACGCGTTGACGGTAATGTAGCAGCCGAAGGCCACGCAGGCCGCCGGCAGAGGTGCAAGCAGCGCCGCCATCGCCGTCCTTCCGCCCGACACGAGCGCGACGATTGGTACGGCCGCCAGCATGACGAGCAGGCCTGGGGCGGCACGCGGCGCCAACAGAAAAGCTGCGATGGCGAGGGCCGTGAGGATCGGCGCGACAGTTTCGAGCCGCCGGCGATCAAGAAATGGTGTTGCGGCGTCGTGCGCGTGGATCATCCGGCCCAATTTGTGGATGATAGGTGTCGCCGTCAAACACGAATGCGGCCTTAACGAGCGCCGCGATTTCGGGAGAAGCGAGTTGTTGTCGATCAGCCACTTCGACGCCGAGCGGAGTCTCGAAGGCATCGTCGCCTGGGCGCGTGTGGAAAGCCCGACCGTGCATGTGGACGGCGTCAACCAGATGATGGACCTGGCCGCTGCCGAAATGCGCGACCTGGGTGGCCGCATCGAGCGCACGCCAGGCAGCGGCGGTTTCGCCGACATCCTGCTGGCGCGGCTCGATGGCACGGATCCGACAGCCGCATCCGGCATTCTCGTTCTGTCACACCTCGACACCGTGCATCTCGTCGGTACGCTCAATAGCCGCCTGCCGTTGCGCCGTGAAGGCGATCGCTATTATGGCCCCGGCGTCTACGACATGAAGGGTGGATGCCGCATCGCCATCGATGCGCTGCGCATCGTCAAGTCGGTCGGTGCCGGGCCGCGCCTGCCCGTCACGTTCATGTTCGTGCCGGATGAGGAAGTGGGCAGCCCCTCCTCACGCGAGCGCATCGAGGCAGAGGCGAGGCGCCACAAATACGTGCTCGTGACGGAGCCGTGCAAGAACGGCGTGATCGTTACGGGCCGCTTCGGCTTCCAGCGCTTCATCGTTGCCACGCATGGCCGGCCGGCGCATGCGGGCGCCAACAACCGGCAGGGCCGCAGTGCCATCCGTGCCATGGCTCGTGTCATCGACCGCATCGAGTCCATGACCGATTTCGAGCGCGGCATGACTTTCAGCGTCGGCAAGATCCATGGCGGCACCTTCGTCAATGTGATGCCGATCGAGTGTCGCGCCGAGGTGCTCGCGGTCGCCCCGACCCAGGACATTGCGGTCGAAGTGCGCCAGCGCATGGAGGGCCTGCAAAGCGAGGCCGATGGCGTCAGCATCGTCGTGGAGCCGGGTCCGGTCCGGCCGCTCTGGCAGGCTCACAAGGCCACGTTGGCCCTCTACGAGAGGGCCCGCATCCTTGCTGCCGAGATCGGTTTCGAGTTGAAGCACGGCTCGTTCGGCGGCGGCAGCGACGGCAATTTTACTGGCGCGCTCGGGCGTGCAACGCTGGACGGCCTGGGTGTCGATGGCGACGGTGCGCACACGTTCGAGGAGCACCTGCTCGTGTCCTCGCTGGTGCCGCGCTGCCGCTTGTTCGCAGAGCTCCTGCGCACGCTCGACTGAGCGATGAGGTCGAGGGTCGGTTCATGCAACTGAAAAGCGATGAGGGCACCGGCGAAAGCCGTCGGCCTTCCGGCCACCCGCCAGCGGCCGGCGGGCGCATTGGCGTGCTGTTGCTCAATCTCGGTACACCCGATGCCACCGACTACTGGTCCATGCGCCGCTATCTCAAGCAGTTTCTGTCCGATCGCCGCGTCATCGAGGAGCCGCGCTGGAAATGGTGGCCGATCCTAAATCTGATCATCCTGACAGTGCGTCCCGGCCCCAAGGGTCGCGACTACGCCTCGATCTGGAATAAGGAGCGCAACGAGGGCCCGCTGAAGACCATCACACGCGCGCAGGCGGAGAGGCTTGGCCACGCGCTAACAGGCGATCCACGCATCGTTGTCGATTGGGCTATGCGTTACGCCAATCCGACGACCGAGAGGCGGTTGCAATCCCTGCAAGCGCAGGGTTGTGATCGCGTTCTGCTCGTCCCTTTGTATCCGCAGTATGCGGCAGCCACCACCGCGACCGCCTGCGACGAGGCATTTAGAACGTTGATGCGCATGCGCTGGCAGCCGGCTGTGCGTACGGCTCCGCCCTGGTACGATGACCCCACTTACATCGACGCTCTTGCATCCTCGATCACCGCAAAGCTGGCTGCGCTCGATTTCGAGCCCGAGGTGATCCTCGCCAGCTTCCACGGTATGCCGGAGAAATATCTGCATCAGGGCGATCCCTACTATTGCCAGTGCATGAAGACCTCGCGTCTCCTGCAAGCGCGTCTGGGTCGCAACGACAAGAGCTGGCGCACCTCCTTCCAGTCGCGCTTCGGCAACGATCCCTGGCTCCAGCCCTACACCGATGAGACCATCAAGCACCTCGCCGCATCGGGCGTGCGTCGCCTGGCCGTCATCGCGCCCGGATTTTCGGCCGACTGCCTGGAGACCCTCGAGGAGCTCGATGTCGAGAACCGCGGCTATTTCCTGAACGGCGGAGGCGAGAGCTTCGCCTATATCCCGGCCTTGAATGACAGCGCCGAGGGCCTGCGTGTGATCGAAACCGTCGTGCGCCGCGAGCTCGCCGGCTGGATTTGACGGCGAATTATCGCTGCCGTCATTGTCAATCCGTTCTTGAAAGCTCCACTACTCTCGAGTGCCTGGCACCAAGGAAGAAGAGCGGTTCATCCAAGGGAAGCCCTGCGCCATACCGCATCACTGCTAGTGTGATGATCGAGAAACTCGCCGGCATTTGCAGCAGGTTCGTGAGCGAATTTCTCGATCTGAATCACACTAGAAATCATAAGCTTGCTAGTGCCCTTTCGATCGCGAGTTCGTTCAACGGTTGCCGCGAGATCCGACGAACTTCGCGATCGGGACACTAGCAACAATTCGGGCAGGTCAAAGCCATGGTTTCAGGAAGGTATAGACTATGAATGCGCTACCCATGACGAAGGTGCAAAACGCCATGATGCCTGAGGCACTAGCCAAACCTTCACTGACCAGCTCGACCAGCACGGCGAGCTTATCCTGCATCGCTCTTGCTGGAGCGGCGAGCGAAGGCAAGCGCAGTGTCAGCTTCTCTGATCTCTTGGCGTAGGTTGTCGTCGCCATGTGGTGCGTCTCCCGCAAATCAGCTTGGTGCCCATTCTAGCATCGCCGTGCAGGGCCGTGCCTCTCGCCTTCACGCTCGGGCAGCCAAACGATGTGGGTCGTCACGCGATTTTGCCCGTTGCCAAATCGCTCTATCTCATCGCCGACTGGATTTTCGAAGCGAAGCAGCGTGAGGCGCTGATCAGACTGTCAAAGCGAACGGGCAAGCCAGTCCATGCACTGTTGAGTGAAGCCGTCACGGACGTGCTGGTGAAATGCGCAACGGTGGCTTGAGAGCCGATTGCGCTCGCCACTTCGCTGCCTACATCCTGGGGCTATGTGTGGGGGGAGTTCACCCAACTATCATCGTGGCACGCGCATGATCAATGTTCTTCTATGGTTTGGAGTCATGGCAGCAGCAACCTTCGGCTTGAGTACGCAAGCACACGCCTGAAACGCCCGAGGCGAGTTTTGCGGTCACCCACGTTGGGCTGCGAACGCTTTCTCACACCCCCAGGGTCGCGTGCCCGAAGCAGCGTTGGAGATCAGGCGTTACCGAGCCGCCGTTCCCAGCAAGCCGATTAAGAGGCTCGCCGCTCCTGCGCCGAAGATCAAGACGGCGGAAGGTAAGGGTTCAGCCGAAGCTGCAAAGATGGCGCCGGCTCAGACCGAGTGTGAGAGGTACTTCAAGAGCATTGGCGAGACGCTGAAAGTGCCCTGCGGCAGGTGAGGCGCGTTGAATAGGAAATGTTCATCTATTTCTATCGATTGGCCGAGGGCCAACTCCCGTGGAGGCCAACTTCGGCGAGAGGCGCGGAAACAGCGCTTGGTGACGCGGGCGCTCTAACAGAGCCCCGCAATTTTGCGAGATGCCAGACGCTCCGAAACCAGAGTAGCGGCATCGCAGTCTGGAGCTATCGATGACAATCCTCGCTCGCTTTCTTCTGAGCTGTTTCCTTGTAGGCCTGCTGCCATCCCTGGCGTGGTCCGAGCTGACGGTTGGGATGATTGCGCCGGCATTCTCCACGAAAGCGGCGCAGGGCGGTTCGGACCGGATCTTCACGCTATCTGAGGCCCTCAAGAAGGGCCCGGTCGTTGTGTACTTCTACCCAAAGAGCTTCACATCGGTCTGCACGGAGGAAGCCAACCTGTTTGCGGAGGCCATGCCGGAGTTCGAGAGGCTTGGCTCCTCGGTCATCGGTATCTCCACCGACACGATCGAGACGCAGCGTGAGTTCTCACGCATGGCCTGTCGCGACAAATTCCCGGTTGCCGCCGATCCCAAGGGCGATGTTGCAAAGGCCTACGACGTCCTCGTCCGGTTTGGCGGCGGCATCATTGCCGGCCGAACGTCCTACGTGATTACGCCCGACGGCAAGATCGCGTCGGCCCTGACGGCAGGAGATGCGGGCAGCCATATCCAATCCGCCCTCACGTCCGTCAAAGCCTGGAAAGCGCGCCAAGTCCGATAGGCGAGCAATCGTCGTGGATGGCCCAGCCCGAGCCTTGTTCTGCCATTTGCGAGAGGATTTCGCTAGCGTCGATCATAGTCTCGACGGTTTCAAGCACCGGTTGGACCGCATCGAGCGAGGCTTGGATGTCGCCAACGCGAAGTAGGGTGGCGCAGCTTTTATCCGCCAGCATTAACCTGCGCCGGTTCAGATTCCCAGCTGCCACTCCTTAATTCGAGCATAATAATATGATACGCCGCTATACATTAATGTCCCGTTTTTCATCATTCATTCGCATTTCATTTACGCGATATTGCCAATTGACCCCTAATCCTTTGCTTTGTTGCTTTGGGATGTCTTGGCTTCCTTCGGGAGGGGAACCGTGAATCTTATAAATGGCGGCTTCGAAATCATGGGCCTGCTGCTGATCGTGCTGGCCGTGATCGCGCTGTGGTCCACGGTCAAGGTCGTGCCGCAAGGCTCCAATTGGACGGTCGAGAACTTCGGCCGCTACACGCGTACGCTCAGCCCGGGTCTGCACATTCTGATTCCCGTAATGGAGCGTATTGGCGCCAAGATGAACATGAAGGAGCAGGTGATCGACATTCCCTCGCAGGACATCATCACCCGTGACAACGCCATGGTGACCGTGGACGGCGTCAACTTCTTCCAGGTGCTGAACGCGGCCAAGGCCGCCTACGAGGTGAATGCGCTCGAGTCCGCGATCATCAATCTGACCATGACCAACATCCGCACCGTCATGGGCTCCATGGACCTCGACGAGCTGCTCTCCAACCGCGACCAGATCAATGCCAGACTGTTGCAGGTGGTGGACAATGCCACCGAGTCGTGGGGCGTCAAGGTCACCCGCATCGAGATCAAGGACATCGCGCCGCCGCGCGACCTGGTCGACAGCATGGCCCGCCAGATGAAAGCCGAGCGCGAGAAGCGCGCGCAAATTCTCGAGGCGGAAGGCTTGCGCCAGGCCGCCATACTCAAGGCCGAGGGCGAGAAGCAGGCGGTGATGCTGGCGGCCGAAGGCCGCAAGGAAGCTGCGTTCCGCGACGCAGAGGCTCGGGAGCGTGCCGCTCAAGCAGAGGCCAAGGCCACCGAGGTGGTCAGCCAGGCCATCTCCAGCGGGAATGTGCAGGCGATCAACTACTTCGTCGCCAACAACTACATGAAGGCTCTGGAGGCGATCGCTAGGTCACCCAACCAGAAAATCCTGATGATGCCGCTCGAGGCGTCCGCGGTGATCGGCTCGCTGGCTGGTCTGGCCGAGATCACCAGCGAAGCTTTCGGCAAGGAGGGGCGTGCCAACTCGCGCGCCGCGCCCGGTAGCGTGCCGAGAACCTGACGCGAACGTGTGCTAGCTTTCTGAGCCTCTCGCAGACTTGGGTTACATCGATGTCGCTCGTCAATCTGTTTGCCGGTTTCGGACCATGGAACTGGTTCATCCTGGCTGTGCTGCTGTTCGGGCTCGAGACGATCGTGCCCGGCGTGCACTTCGTCTGGTTCGGTGTCGCCGCCGTTCTCGTCGGCCTGCTGGCGCTGGCCACCGGCTTCGTATGGCAGTGGCAGCTCATCGCTTTCGCGGTCATTGCCGTCGCCACCGTCTTTCTCGTGCGCCGCTACGCACGGCCGGACAATGCCAAGAGTGATCTGCCTGATCTGAACATCCGCGGCGCGCAGTACATCGGCCGCACTGTGACCGTCGAGGAGCCGATCCGCGGCGGCCGCGGCAAGGTGCGCGTCGGCGATACTCTGTGGCAGGCCGAAGGTGCGGACGCTGCGGCCGGCACGCGCGTCAAGGTCAAGAGCGCCAACGGTACAGTGCTGGTCGTGGAGCGTGAGGACGCCTGATCAAGGTCCGGGCGGCATCGCCTGGTGCATTGCCACCATCAGCCTGGTGCTGCCCTGGGTTGGCCTCGGCCTCTGTCTTGTCGGGGGTGCCCAGGTCTATCGCGGCGGCAGCCTCGGCTGGTGGCTGGTCGCCGCCGGCGTCACGACGCTCATCCTCGACATCGTCATTGATTTCGTCTGGGCCCACCCCAGCATTTCGCTCAGCGATCAGCCCGACCTCAACCGCCGCGGGGCGCAGTACATCGGCCGCATCGTGACCGTCGAGGAGGCGATCATCGCTGGCCGCGGCAAGGTGCGCGTCGGCGACACGCTCTGGCCTGTCGAGGGACCCGATGCCAGCATTGGCGCGCGCGTCAAGGTAACTGCCGTGCGCGGGACAGCGCTGGTTGTGGAAGCAGCCGCGACTGAAGCCTAAGCCACGCCCGCCCGCAGCAGGTCGTGCACGTGCACGATGCCGACCGGCTTGCCCTTTTCCACCACGAACAGGGCAGTGATGCGCGACGAGTTGATGAGCTCGAGCGCGGCCGAGGCCAGCATGCGCGGACCTATGGTCTTCGGGCGTTTCGTCATGATGTCAGTTGTCGCCGCCGCCAAGAGGTTTGGCCCCATGTGACGCCGGAGGTCACCGTCGGTGATGACGCCGACGAGCTTGCCGTCCGCATCGACGATGCCGAGGCAGCCGAGCGCCTTCTGCGTCATGATCACCAGCGCCGTGGCCATCGCTTCGGTTTCGCCGGCCAGCGGCAACCGCTCCCCCGTGTGCATGAGATCGGCCACGAACTTGAGCTGTGCGCCGAGCGAGCCGCCCGGGTGCAGCACCTTGAAATCTCGCGCCGTGAAGCCCTTCGCCTCCAGCAGCGCAATGGCAAGGCAGTCGCCGAGCGCCAGTTGCATGGTGGTGGAGGTGGTGGGCGCCAGTCCGTGTGGGCAGGCTTCTTTGGCCTTCGGCAGCTCGAGCACCACATCTGAGGCCTTACCCAGCGTCGAACTCCGCGCCCGAGGTCATGGCAATCAACGGCACCGCGAAGCGGCGGGAATAGGTGATGATGGGTTTCAACTCCACCGTCTCGCCGGACCACGAGATCGCGAGGATCACATCCTCCTTGGTGATCATGCCGAGATCGCCGTGGGAGGCCTCGGAGGGGTGCACGAAGAAAGCCGGGGTGCCGGTGGAAGCAAAGGTAGCGGCCACCTTCTGGCCGATGTGGCCAGACTTGCCGATGCCGGTCACGATCACTCGCCCGCGTGCCGCAGTCAGCGTTTCCACAGCGCGAGCAAACGGAGCGCCCATGCCGTTCTCGAGCGCCGCCTTCAGCGCAGCAATACCTTCGCCTTCCAGATCGAGCGTGCGCAGGGCCGCACCAACGGGCGCGAAGCCCTGCTCTGGGTCTGCATCGACGACGGCGATTCTGCGCGCCGGAGCGGGTGTCCCCACGGTCCATTCCCCCTGTTCCGCGGTCTAGAGCGTCTCATGGGGATCAGCGTCCCCTTTGATACGACAAAGGGAGCATACAACTTTGCCGTCGATTCTCCACCCCTTTGTAACAATCGGAAATGAATCGAGAGGTGGAATGTTGACGCATCACCCTTTCGTGAGACGGCTTGGCCAATACGTCGCAGTCATGGCACACTTGACCCTATGAGATTGCGGCTGTGCGTGCTCCTGGCGGCCCTCGTGGCGGCCTTTTGTTTGAGTGGCCGGCTTGCCCAGGCCCAGACGCAGGTCGATTTGGAGCTGGTGCTTGCCGTCGACGTGTCGCTGTCGATGGACATGGACGAGCAGCGCCTGCAGCGAGATGGCTATGTCGCTGCCTTCCGCGATCCCGAGGTCTGGAATGCGATCCGCGCCGGCGCTGCTGGCCGCATTGCCGTCGTATACATCGAGTGGGCCGGCCAGCTCACGCAGCAGACGGTCATCCCTTGGACCATGGTTGACGGACCGCAAGCGGCGATGGCCTTTGCCGACCAGCTCGAGGCGACGCCCATATCACGCGCGCGCATGACCTCCATCTCCGGCGCGCTCATCTATTCCGCGCGCGAGATCGAGCAAAACCCCTTCAAGGGCGTGCGCCGTGTGGTCGATGTGTCCGGTGACGGTCCCAACAACTCCGGCGTCCCGGCCGAGGTGGCGCGCGACGAGCTGGTCAAGAAGGGCATCGTCATCAACGGCCTGCCCATCATGCTGAAGCGCGATCAGCCGTCGGGCTTTTTCGACATCAACAACCTCGACACCTACTACAACAACTGCGTCATCGGTGGCACTGGCGCCTTCATGATACCGGTGCGCGAGCGCAGTGAGTTCCGCTCGGCTACGCGCCGCAAGCTGATCCTGGAGATCTCCGGGCTCGTGCCCGACGAGCCGGCCCGCGTCATCCCTGCTCAGGCGACATCGTCGCCCGAGCCGATGGACTGCATGGTGGGTGAGCGCATGTGGCGCCGCTACATGGACGGCCAGCTGTTCCAGTAGGGCCCTTCGTTTGCCAACCGCGGTTGTTGAAACCGCAGTTTCGCGCCGAGAGCCGAGTTCATTGTTGCTTGTCGACGAGCTGCGCAAGCAGGTTTGCCAGGCTCGTCGCTTCGCGCTCCGACACGCGATGGCCGACGGCTTCGCTTATGGCCCGCGCATAGATCGGCCACATCCGCTTCCGCATCTCCCGCCCAGCCGGTGTTATGACCACGTGCTGGCCGCGGCCATCCTCCTCGCACGGCCGGCGCTCGACATAGCCCTGCTCGGCCAAGCGATCGATCAGGCGCGAGATGTTGGATTGCGCGATCAGCATCTGCCTCTCGATCTCGAAGGGCCGAAGCCCCGCCTGGCCCGCCCGATCGAGCTCCCATAGGACGTCGTACCAGGCGTGCGGCGGCAACTTCGCGTCGCGGAAGGCGCGCTCGATTTTCAGCAATGCCGTCTGCTGGGCGCGCATCAGTGCGATCCAGGCATCGACGACAGCTTCGCTCGGTAGCTTCGACATGATCACATCTTATTGATAGATGCGATCGCATGCAATTTGACAAATGAATGCGACCGCATATAACAACATGCGTTAGCATTTATATTCCGTGAGGCGCTGGATCATTGCGCTCATGCGATCCGCGTCGGTCAGGCCGGCGCGCCCTGTCGGCATCAACGGCGTGAGGCAATCATGTCCACTCTGACCCTCGTCAGTCACCATCTGTGCCCCTATGTGCAGCGCGCGGCCATCGCGCTCAGCGAGAAGGGCGTTGCCTTCGAGCGGATCACCATCGATCTCGCCGCCAAACCGGAGTGGTTCAAAGCCATCTCGCCTTTGGGCAAGGTTCCGTTGCTCAAGGTCCCGCGGCCGGGCCGCGACGAGGCGGTGCTGTTCGAGAGCGCAGTCATCTGCGAGTTCATCGAGGAGACGCAGGCCGGTGCAGTGTTGCATCCGAACGATCCGATCGAGCGAGCCCAGCACCGGGCGTGGATCGAGTTCGCATCTTCCATTTTGAGCGACATCTATGCCATCGAAACGATCCCCGATGCCGCGCTGTTCGACCGCAAGCGGACGACGCTGACCGAGAAATTCGCGTGCATGGAAGGCGCGCTAGGTTCGGGTCCATTCTTTGCCGGTGAGCGCTTCAGCCTGGTTGATGCGGCCTTCGGGCCGGCCTTCCGCTATTTCGATGTTTTCGATGTGATCGCCGACCTTGGCATTCTGACCGGCAAGCCGAAGGTTGCTGCATGGCGCCAGGCGCTGGTCGACCGCCCATCCGTTCGTTCAGCGGTGGCCGGCAACTACCCGGCACGCCTGTGGCGATTCCTTGAGGCCCAGGACTCTCACCTGCGCACCATGATGCGACCGGTCGGCGCATCGCTGCTCGGCCAAACGCCCCAGAGCTGAGCCAAAATCATGGACGCCTTGTTCATCCCACTCTCGCTTGCCGCCGGCGCCCTTCTCGCGGTGCAGGCCGGCGCCAATGCTCAGCTCGCCAAGGCAATCAGGTCGCCGTTTGCGGCA
The DNA here is from genome assembly GCA_963806735.1 of uncultured Alphaproteobacteria bacterium. Taxonomy (GTDB): domain Bacteria; phylum Pseudomonadota; class Alphaproteobacteria; order Rhizobiales; family Hyphomicrobiaceae; genus CADEFX01. The sequence continues at coordinate 217,657 of CAWEBE010000010.1, forward strand.
ACCACGCTGCAACTTGGCGTCGGCGCGCTCTTGCTTCTCATCCTCTCCGTTCTGTCCGGCAGCGTCTGGGCACTGTCCCTGTTGCCGGACGCACGATGGTGGCACGCCCTCGGCGGAGTGGCCTCCGCGTTCTATGTGGTCTCGGGTATCCTCTTGTTTCCGCGCATCGGCGCTGTCGTCTCCGTGGGTCTCTTTATCGCCGGACAAATCCTGGCCTCGACGGCACTCGATGTATTCGGGCTGCTCGGCGTAACTGCGACCGGTCTTCGCCCCGGCGTCGCCATGGGCGCTGCCATGGTCATGACTGGCGCAACCCTGATCGTGCTTGGGCAGAGAGGAGCTCACGGTGAAGTCGCGCCCGTGCGCCTCGGCTGGATCACGCTTGCCCTCCTCGCTGGCGCGGTGCTCCCTTCTCAAGGCGCGGTGAACGCCCTGCTCATGCATGATCTGAGCGGCGCTACATTCTCTGTTGGCACCGTCTCATTCGTCGTGGCGACGCTCGCGATGGCTCTGGCACAGATTGGCGCGACAGCGCTTCCCGGCGCGGCCACGCCGAGCCTCAACGGTTTGTCGTCGATGCCATGGTGGGGCTGGCTCGGCGGCTTTGCCGGCGCCGCCTACGTGACAACGGTGTTTACTGCGATACCCGCGCTTGGCGCCGCCACGACGGTCGGGCTCACAGTTGCTGGCCAGCAGGTCGCTTCCGTGTTCGTTGACAAGCATGGCTGGTTCCGACTGCCGCAGCGCCCTGTCTCCACGACGCGGCTGATCGGCGTTGCGCTGCTTCTCGCCGGTGTTGGCGTGATCAAGCTGATCTGAGTCCGCCTCCGCCACCACCTCGCCGTAAAGGCGCGCGCATCGGGCCCTAAAGCCGCCGCGGAGATCTGTTCGTATGCTGAATGCGGCGCGTCGGTTCACGCCGCATTTACCACTTCTCTTTTATTCTCCCATCCATGTGGGGTCGTAGCGTTCTTGTCTGTGTTGCGGTGGTGGGTGGGTTGCTGTCCTTGTGGGGATGCAGCCAGGCTCCGCTGTTCGTCGCCAAGGATGAGCCGTGGCGCGCCGATGAAGAGCGCCAGTGCCTCGCATCCGGATACGTCCGGCCCAATCACTTCCTCCTCCAGCGCACGTCCCTCGGCGGTCCGGAGCCGTGCGGCGCCTTGAAGCCGTTCGAGATGGCAGCGGCGGCGGACGGCCATGTGCAACTCCGCCCGGCCGCCATGCTGCGCTGTCCTATGATCCCAGCGGTCGAGCGCTGGGTGCGCGAGACGGTGCGGCCCGCGGCGCGCCACTATCTCGGCCGCGACCTGGTCGAGCTGAAGGTGGTGGCATCCTATTCCTGCCGGCCGATCAATCATGTCAACGGCGGACGGCTGTCCGAGCACGGGCACGCCAACGCCGTCGACATCGCCACGTTTCTTTTCGGCGATGGCGAGGCAGTCACGGTGAAAGGCGGCTGGCGCGGAGAGCCGCGTGAGCAGGCGTTTCTGCGGGCTGTGCACGATGGCGCCTGCCGCGAGTTCACGACCGTGCTCGGCCCCGAGGCCGACAGCTACCATCACGATCACTTCCATTTGGATCTCGCCCGCCACGGCCGCGACGGCATGGGCCGCATCTGCAAGTAAGCTGAGCGTTTGCCGATTGTTTGGGCTGCATGCCGGCCATGCGCGACCGTGCCGGCTCTCGACTTACGGCACGCGCCGCGATACCCGTGCGTCATGCCGATCCAAGCTGCGGTCCTTGACGCCGCTCCAGCAAACCTATGGACGCGACCGCACGACAGCTCAGTGGTCCTGTCTGGGGCCAGCCGTTGAACGATGCCGCTCCTATTTATGCGGCGAGCGTTCCGCAGGTGCCGCGCCGGACCATTCTCCTGTTGTCGGGGGCTGCCTTCGCCAGCTCCGTCAACATCCGCATCTGCGATCCATTGCTGCCGCAGATCGCACATGCCTTCTCGACCACGCCCGGCACCGCGTCGGCGATCGTCACGTCCTTTGCCATCGCCTATGGGCTGCTACAGCTTGCCTGGGGACCGATCGGCGACCGGCGCGGCAAATACCGCATCGCCGCCATCGCATCGCTCGCGGCCGGTGCCTTCACTGCCGCCGGTGCGCTGGCCGCCACCTTGGACGCCCTGATTGTGGCTCGTTTCATGGCCGGCGCCGCATCGGCCGCCATCGTCCCGCTCGCCTTCGCCTGGATCGGTGACGCCTTCGCCTTTGCCAACCGGCAGGCTGTTCTTGCCCGTTTCCTGTCGGCGCAGTTCAGCGGCATCGTGCTCGGCCAGGCCGCCGGTGGCTTCCTCGGCGAGGCGTTCGGCTGGCATGTGGTGCTCGTCATCATCGGTGTCATCCATGCGGCGGCCGGTGCTGCCATGCTGATCGAGCTCAGGCTCAATCCACACGCACAACCGGTCGCTGCTCCGGCGCTGATCGGCTGGCGTCCGACCGTGGCGGCCATCGCTACGCTGTTCGGCCGCCCATGGGTCAGGGTGATGCTGATCGCCGTCTTCTTCGAGGCGTTCGCGATGTACGGCACCTTCGCCTATGTCGGCGCCGACCTGCATCATCGCTTCGGGCTCAGCTTCGGTCTTGTCGGCTTGGTCTTAGCAGTCTACGGCGCCGGTGCTCTCACCTATTCGCTGACCGCACGCCATCTTGTGCGTTTGCTGGGCGAGCGCGGCCTCGTTGCCGCCGGTGGTGCAATACTGGGTCTGTGCTACCTGACGCTCGCGATCGCGCCGAGCGCCCACTTCGCGATTGCGCCGATCGCGATCATGGGTCTCGGCTTCTACATGCTGCACAACACATTGCAGACCAATGCCACGCAGATGGCGCCCGAGACCCGCGCCATCGGCGTTTCCCTGTTCGCGTTCTTTCTTTTTCTGGGCCAGTCGCTGGGTGTGGCGTTTGCCGCGCCGGTGATCGACCGCTGGGGCGCACCGCCTGTCTACTTGGCCGCCGCGATCATCATTCCCGCCGTCGCTCTGTGGTTCCGCGCCAAACTCCGCTCCCGCCCGGTGATGTGAGCGCCTCGCGGCGAAACCATACCTATGAAGCCTCACGGCCGCCAGCGCCCATCCGTTACGTGCCGCGCACGTGCGACATCGCCCCGGTACACATAGACCCACGCGTCTATCTCATCTCCCGTCGCCAAGCGTACCATGCGCACCACGCGCTCGTACTCGCTCGCCGGATCGTTGGGCCTCACGTCCTCGTAGGCATCGAGCCAGGTGAATGCACTCGCCGGATTACTCAGCCGGAACACCTCGCCGTGCACCGCATCGCCGGCATCAGGCGACGCAACAAGCCCCGGATAACGCCCGAGGTCATAGAGCCGCCCGGGCATGGTCGCTTCCCCCAGGCTCGCCGCTTCCCGCTGCAGCCGCGCCCGCATGTCTCGGCCGAGACGCACGCCCTCGGCGGCGCTCATCAGCGTGCCGTAAACGAAAAGATGCGGTTCCAAGGTGCAACTCGCCTGCCCAACTGCGCCGGTCATCGGCCGATCACCAGCATTTGCCTCGCATGTGATCTGGGGTCACGGCATATCTGCGGTCAAGTAGTCCGTCGGGACGAGCTGCATTGTGGGAGGACATCCATGCGCCTGCGCACGTTTCTCATCATCGCCGCGCTGTTTGCGGCTGCGCTGTCGAGCGCCATCGCGCTTGCCCTTAGTCCCGCGCACGCGGCCGAGCCGTCGGTCTATACCGGCCTCGTGAAGGGCATTGCTGTCGGCGGGTATGACCCGGTGGCCTATTTCACCGAAGGCAAGCCGATGCAGGGCTCCCGGGACATCACGCTGGAGCACGAGGGCGCCACCTGGCGTTTCGCCAGTGCCGCCAATCGCGACGCCTTCAAGGCTGACCCGTCCAAGTACGCGCCGCAGTACGGCGGCTATTGCGCCTGGGCGGTATCGCAGAACTACACGGCCAAAGGCGATCCCAATGCGTGGACGATCAGCAACGGCAAGCTCTATCTGAACTACAACAAGTCTGTGCAGAGCACGTGGGAGAAGGACATCCCCGGCCACGTCAAGAAGGGCGACACCAACTGGCCCACCGTGCTCGGGAAGAAGTAGTGCTCGCCCCAACTGAGGTGTCATCCTCGGGCTGGTCGCACACCCGACCGGGATGACAATTGAACGATCGGGGTCATCCGCCTTATCGCGGCAGATCGGTCCGGCCCATCAGGTGACGGTCGATGGCATGTGCGGCCTGGCGACCTTCGCGGATGGCCCACACTACGAGCGACTGTCCGCGGCGGATGTCGCCGGCGGCGAACAGCCCGTTGCGGCTCTTCACGCGGTAGTCGCGCTCGGTGGCGTCAAGCCCCTTGAAGCGTCCACGCGGCACGACCTCCAGGCCCAGCTCCTTCACCACATCGTTCTCGGTCGGGCCGGAGAAGCCCATCGCGAACAGTACGAGGTCGGCCGGCATCTCGCCTTCGCTGCCGGGAACGGGCTGCAGCTTGCTGTCCACGCGCGTGTACTTGAGGGCTCTCACCCTGCCCTTCTCGCCAGCAAAGCCCGTGGTCGAGATCGAGTATTCGACCTTGGCCCCCTCGGCCTGACTCGATGAAACGCGCAGCTTCAACGGCCAGTGCGGCCACGATAGCGCCTTCATCTCCTTCTCAGGCGGCATCGGCATGATCTCGAGCTGAGTGACCGATTTCGCGCCCTGGCGGAACGAAGTGCCGATGCAATCGGAGCCCGTATCGCCGCCGCCGATCACTATGACGTGCTTGTCCTTGGCGGTGATCTGCTTGCCAGCGGCTTGCTTCTCGCCAGATACGCGGCGGTTCTGCTGCGGCAGAAAATGCATGGCGAAGACGAGGCCGTCGAGATCGCGCCCGGGTGACTTCGCGAAGAAGTCGAACGGCTGCTCGGAGCCGCCCGCCAGCAGCACGGCATCGTGCGAGGCCTCGAGCTCCTTGGCCGAGACGTCCCTGCCAACGTGCACACTGCAATGGAAGACGACGCCTTCGGCTTCCATCTGCTTCACGCGGCGCGCAACGATGTGCTTTTCCATCTTGAAGTCGGGGATGCCGTAGGTCAGCAGCCCGCCGGGCTTGGCGCTCTTCTCGTAGACGTGCACCTCGTGGCCGGCGCGTGCGAGTTGCTGGGCGGCGGCGAGACCAGCCGGTCCCGAGCCGACGATGGCGACACGCTTGCCCGTCTTGGTCTCGGCCGGCTGCGGCACGATCCAGCCTTCCTCGAAGCCGCGGTCGGCGATGGCGCACTCGATCGTCTTGATGGCAACCGGGTTGTCGTCAATGTTGAGTGTGCACGATGCTTCGCACGGCGCCGGGCAGACACGACCGGTGACTTCCGGAAAGTTGTTGGTCGAGTGCAGGTTGACCGACGCCACCTGCCACTGGCTGCGATAGACGAGGTCGTTCCAGTCCGGGATCTGGTTGTTCACCGGACAGCCGTTGTGACAATACGGAATCCCGCAATCCATGCAGCGTGCGGCCTGCGTCTTGACCTCGGGCTCAGACAGCGGCTCGACGAACTCGTTCCAATGCTGCACGCGTTCGGCAACCGGTCGATAGGACCGGTCCTTGCGGTCGAACTCCATGAAGCCTGTGGTCTTGCCCATAGCCTAGCTCGCGGCGCGCTTCTGGCGCGGCACGCCGATCTCGATGATCTCGAGGCCGGCCGGATCGGCAGCCTGGTGCTTGGTCATCTCCGCCAGCGCACGGCGGTAGTCGACCGGCATCACTTTCTTGAACTTCGGCTGATAGGCCGCCCAGTTCTCGAGGATCGTCTGTGCACGCGCCGAGTTGGTGTAATGCGCGTGCCGCGCGATCAGACTGTGCAGGCGCTCGGCATCGTGGCCCGTCATGTCGCGCATGACGTCGACGAGGCCGTGGCTCTCCAGATCGCCGCCGCGATCGGTGAGGCGCTGCATCACTTCCTCCTCCGCGGTCACGGGCTCCAGATCGATCATCGACAGGTTGCACTTCTGCTCGAAGGTGCCGTCCTCATCGAGTACGTAGGCGATGCCGCCGGACATGCCCGCTGCAAAATTCCGGCCCGTCGGGCCGAGCACGACGACCACACCGCCCGTCATATACTCGCAGCCGTGATCGCCCGTGCCCTCCACGACCGCGACAGCGCCCGAGTTGCGCACGGCGAAGCGTTCGCCGGCGATACCGCGGAAATAGCACTCGCCGGCGATGGCGCCGTACAGCACGGTATTGCCGACGATCATGCTCTCCTCAGGCACGATGCCCGACTTCGGGTGTGGCCGCACGATCAGTTTGCCACCCGAGAGCCCCTTGCCGACGTAGTCGTTGGCCTCGCCGACGAGATCGAGGGTCACACCATGTGCGGCCCAGGCACCGAAACTCTGTCCGGCCGTGCCCTTGAAGGCGAGCCAGATGGTGTCTTCGGGCAAGCCGGTGTGGCCGTTCAGCTCGGCGACCTTGCCCGACAGCATGGCGCCGGTGGCACGGTCGCGGTTGCTGATGGCGAGCTCGGCCTTGACCGGCTTCTTGGACTTGAGCGCGGGCTTGGACAACTCGATCAGCTTGTTGTCGAGCACCTTTTCGAGGCCGTGGTTCTGGCGCTCGCAGTTGTGGATGGCGACGCCCTCGGGGGCGTCGATCTTGTGGAACAGGTTCTCGAAGTCGAGGCCGCGCGCCTTCCAGTGGCCGATGGCGCGTTCCTTGTCGAGGCAGTCGGACTGGCCAACCATCTCGCTGAAAGTGCGGAAACCGAATTCGGCCATGATCTCCCGCACTTCTTCGGCAACAAAGAAGAAGAAATTGATGACGTGCTCCGGTGCGCCCTTGAAGCGTTTGCGCAGCTCGGGGTCCTGCGTGGCGACGCCGACCGGGCAGGTGTTGAGATGGCACTTGCGCATCATGATGCAACCGGCCGCGATCAGCGGCGCGGTGGCAAAGCCGAACTCATCGGCACCCAGCAGCGCCCCGATCACCACGTCGCGGCCCGTGCGCACGCCGCCATCGACCTGCACGGCGATGCGGCCTCTCAGTCTATTGGCGACCAGTGTCTGGTGCGTTTCGGCCAGTCCGATCTCCCACGGCGATCCTGCGTGCTTGATGGAGGTCAGCGGCGAGGCACCCGTACCGCCCTCGAATCCGGCGATAGTGACGTGGTCGGCCCGCGCCTTGGCAACACCCGCCGCAACCGTGCCGACGCCCACCTCGGAGACGAGCTTCACCGACACGTCGCCCCGCGGATTGACGTTCTTGAGATCGAAGATGAGCTGGGCCAGGTCCTCGATGGAATAGATGTCGTGATGCGGCGGCGGCGAAATGAGGCCGACGCCGGGGGTGGAATGGCGCACCTTGGCGATGATCTGATCGACCTTGTGGCCCGGAAGCTGCCCACCTTCGCCGGGCTTGGCGCCCTGCGCCATCTTGATCTGCATGACGTCCGAGTTGACGAGATATTCAGCCGTCACGCCGAAGCGCCCGGATGCGACCTGCTTGATGGCCGAACGCATGGAATCGCCGTTGGGCAATGGCTTGAAGCGATCCGCCTCCTCGCCGCCCTCGCCGGTGTTGGACTTGCCACCGATGCGGTTCATGGCGATAGCGAGCGTGGTGTGCGCTTCTCTGCTGATGGAGCCGAAGCTCATGGCTCCGGTGGCGAAGCGCTTGACGATGGTCTTGGCCGGCTCGACCTCCTCGAGCGGCACGGGCTTGCGATCCATGTCCTTGGCCGTGCGCAGGCGAAACAGTCCGCGCAAAGTCATGAGCTGCTCGGACTGGTCGTTGATCTGACGCGAGTAGTCGCGAAACTTCTGCGGGATCTTGCCGCTCATGGCGTCGGCGACATCCGAGCCGCGCACCGCGTGCTGCAGATCGGCAACCACCGTGGGCCGCCACATATGCGCCTCGCCGCGGATGCGGAATGCGTACTCGCCGCCAACGTCGAGCGCGCCGTCCAAGTGTGGCACGTTGGCGAACGCCTGGCGATGGCGCTCCGCCGTCTCGCGCGAAATCTGTGCCAGACCGACGCCTTCCACCAGCGTGTGCGTACCGGTGAAAAATTTGCGCACGAACGAGGACTTGAGGCCCACGGCGTCGAAGATCTGTGCGCCGCAATAGGACTGGTAGGTGGAGATGCCCATCTTGGACATCACCTTCAGCAGGCCCTTGTCGATAGCTTTGATGTAGCGCTTCTGCGCCTCCTTGAGCGTGATTTTCTCGTCGATCTCGGGCAGCACCTGCTCGATGGTCTCGAACGCGAGGTACGGGTTGATCGCCTCCGCGCCATAGCCGGCGAGCGTGGCGAACTGGTGCACCTCGTGAGCCTCGCCGGTTTCCACGACGAGGCCGACGGAGGTGCGCAAGCCTTGCCGGATCAGGTGATGATGCACGGCGCTGGTGGCCAGCAGCGACGGCATGGGAATACGGTCCGGCCCCGCGGCACGATCCGACAGGATGATGATGTTGTAGTCCATCGAACGCACGGCTTCCTCGGCCTCTGCGCAGATGACGTCGAGCGCGGCGCCCATGCCGGCAGCGCCCTTTTCGGACGGATAGGTAACGTCGATCGTCACCGAGGAGAAATGGTTGTCTTTGACGAGGCCGATCTGGCGCACGCGCTCCAGATCCTCGTTGGAGAGGATCGGCTGATACACCTCGAGCCGCTTGAGGCGTGAGGTGCCCTCGAGATCGAGGATATTCGGCCGCGGACCGATGAACGACACGAGGCTCATGACGAGCTCCTCACGGATCGAATCGATCGGCGGGTTTGTCACCTGCGCGAAGTTCTGCTTGAAGTAGGTGTGCAGCAGCTTCGGCTTGTTCGACAGCGCCGACAACGGCGTGTCGGTGCCCATCGAGCCGACAGCCTCCTGGCCGGTCTGCGCCATCGGCGCCATCAGGAATTTGAGGCTCTCCTGCGTGTAGCCGAACGCCTGCTGCAGATCGAGCAGGTTCACGTTGGAACGCTTCTTCGCCACCTTTTTGGTGAGCGGCAGGTCGGACACCTGGATTTGCGCACTCTTCAGCCACTGCTCATAGGGGTGGCGGGAAGCCAAATCGCGCTTGAGCTCGTCGTCCGAGATGATGCGACCTTGCGCCAGATCGATGAGTAACATCTTGCCTGGCTGCAGCCGCCACTTCTTGGCGATCTGCTCCTCGGGCACCGGCAGCACGCCCGACTCGGACGACATGATGACCATGTCGTCCTTGGTGACGAGATAGCGCGCAGGCCGCAAACCGTTACGGTCGAGCGTGGCGCCGATCTGGCGCCCGTCCGTGAACGCCATGGCGGCTGGGCCGTCCCATGGCTCCATGAGGCAGGCGTGGTACTCGTAGAATGCCTTGCGCTTGGCATCCATGCTCTCATGCCCGGCCCAGGCCTCCGGGATCAGCATCATAGCGGCGTGCGCCAGGCTGTAGCCGCCCATCATCAGGAACTCGAGCGCGTTGTCGAAGCAGGCCGTGTCTGATTGTCCCTCGTAGGAGATCGGCCACAGCTTGGAGATGCTGGCGCCGTACAGCGGTGAGGCGACAGACGCCTGCCGCGCCGCCATCCAGTTGTTGTTGCCGCGCAGCGTATTGATCTCGCCGTTGTGTGCAACCATGCGATAGGGATGCGCCAGCTTCCAGGATGGGAAGGTATTGGTCGAGAATCGCTGGTGCACGAGCGCCATGGATGAGGCCAGGCTCGGATCGGACAGGTCCTTGTAGTAGGCCTTCACCTGGTAGGACAGGAACATGCCCTTGTAGACGAGTGTGCGGCTTGACAGGCACACCGTGTAGTGACCGATGTCGCGGCCCTTGTAGGCATCATAGATCGCGTTCGAAACAACCTTGCGGATGAGGTAGAGCTTGCGCTCGAACTCGTCCTGATCCTTCATCCACTTCGGCCGGCCGATGAAAAGCTGGCGGTGCTGCGGCTCGGTGGCTTTGACAGCCTCCGACAGGCAAGCGTTATCGGTCGGCACTGAGCGCCAGCCCAGGAGCTCCAGACCTTCCTCGCGAATGATGCGTGCCCAAACGCGCTCACAGTGTGCTCTCAGCCGCTCGTCCTGCGGCATGAAGATGTGGCCGCAGGCGTACTGTCCAGGCTTCGGCAGCTTGATCTTGAGGCCTGCGCACTGCTCCTTGAGGAACTCGTGCGGGATCTGAATGAGAATGCCGGCACCGTCGCCCGATGTCGGATCGGCGCCCACGGCGCCGCGATGCTCGAGGTTCTCCAGGATGGCAAGCGCATCGGCCACGAGCTGGTGCGTACCGCGCGCTTTGAGATCCGCAATGAAGCCGACGCCGCAGGCGTCGAACTCGCGCTTGGGGTCGAACAAACCCTGCGCTTCGGGAAACGCAAAGGCTGCTTGCGGCGTGATCTTCGGCTGCTGTCTCGTCCCAGACATGATCGTCGTCCTCGGGAGCGGTTGGCCCAGATGGTTCGTTCAGGCAGACGCTCCGGCCTCACACGGCGCACCTTGGGCCGCCCTGCCGCGACCCTTTGTTGTGCGGGTCGGCCAGGCGGCCTTGATATCGACCATGTGGAGCACTGAGCCACCGGCTCCGACGTTGGCGATTCACTCCGTGGCCCTGCGCGTCTTCCGGTTTGGACGCATTGCGGGCTTTGGAACGCCAGACGCCGCCTCCAGGCGGTGCTCGTCTACCCTCTTACGCGGACCCCGTTGCGGCCCCCTTTCGCCATGCACGGCACAAGGTGGGCTCGGCTTCGGCAGCCGGTCCGCATAAAGGACAGGATAGCTGACCTATGCCGAGTTGCAATGAAAATTTGTCGCAGGGCGGATAAGCCGGCGCCCCTCGTTGCGATATTGGAACGGCACCTGCTGGTTATTGCCGACTAGCCCGGGCCTGCCCCACAGTGGCGCGCGCAAGCGTGGCCTGCGCGGTGGGTGCGATCGGTTCACCGATCGTGGACGCAATTTTGTGCAGGAGGGCGACCTCGCTGGGAGAGCCCAGGATCGCCGACTGAGTTGAGCGTCGAGGTATGATCACCTGAACCGCAAATTCTTGCGCGAGAGCTCTCCGACCGACGCGCACCCCATCAGTTTCATGCCGCGCTCGATCTCCGCGCGCAGCAAGCCCAGCGCCCGTTCGACGCCGGCCTCGCCGGCCGCAGCCAGAGGATAGAGGTAATAGCGGCCAACGCCGACGGCCTTGGCACCCAGCGAAAGTGCCTTCAGGACATGCGTTCCCCGCTGAACGCCGCCATCCATCATGACATCGATACGATCGCCGACGCTGTCGACAACCTCGGCCAATTGATCGAGTGCTGCGCATGAGCCATCCAGCTGCCGGCCGCCGTGATTGGACAGCACGATGCCGGTGCAGCCGATCTCGGCCGCGCGCCTTGCATCTTCTACCGACATCACCCCCTTGAGGCAGAACTGGCCATCCCAAAGCCGGACCATCTCCGCCACGTCCTGCCAGTTCATGGACGGATCCAGCATTTCGGTGAAGTAGCGCCCGATTGACATCGCGCCGCCGCCCATATCCACGTGCTCATCCAGTTGCGGCAGCCGAAAGCGCTCGTGCGTCATGTAGTTGATGCCCCACGCGGGGCGGCGGGCGAATTCAAGCATGCCACCCAGCGTCAGCCTGAAGGGAATGGAGAACCCGGTGCGCAGATCGCGCTCCCTGTTGCCGCCCGTGATGCTGTCGACGGTCAGCATCATCACGTTCACGCCAGTCGTCTTTGCGCGTCCCATCATCGCGCGGTTTAGGCCGCGATCCTTATGAAAGTAGAACTGGTAAACCTGCGGCGTGTCGTAAGCCTTGCGCAGTTCCTCGACGCTGACCGTGCCCAGTGACGACACACCAAACATGGTGCCGAATTTGGAAGCCGCGGCAGCGACGGCACGCTCTCCGTCATGATGGAACAGGCGCTGCAGTGCGGTAGGCGAGCAATAGAACGGCGTTGCGAGCTTCTGGCCCATCACGGTGACCGATATATCGACGCTCTCAACGCCACGCAGGACATTGGGCACCAGGTCGTAGCGCTCGAAGCTCGCCGTATTTTGGCGATGCGTCATCTCGTCATCGGCGGCACCGTCGATGTAGTTGAAGATCGGACCGGGCAACCGCCGCCTCGCAAGTTCGCGAAAGTCATGGAAGTTATGGCAATTGCTAAGGCGCATGCTCATCCCCGCCCGACAGCGTTCGGCCAACGATCGCACAGAGCGTCGTGACGCCTAGTTGCTGACGATGACACGTACCAACTCGTCCGGTGTGCTGAGCATAGGGTAGTGACCGGTGTCGATCACATGCCATCGGGCCTTGAGTGTATCTGCAGCGCGCCGAATGTGAGCTTCGCCGGGATTGGGTGCGCGACTGCAATAGAGGACAGAGGCGCTCCATGGTTGCTGCCAAAACGTCTCAAGCCTAACCGGCTGTGTGAACACCGCCTCCGGATGTAGTGTCACTCGATCTGCGGCCCATTCCCGCAAAGTGGGATCGAGATCCGCGAACAAGCGTCCCACAGCGTCCTCGCGGGAAGGCCCAATCGCCAAAGGTAAATTTATGACCGCGGGTCGTTTGACAATGTCGCGGATCTTCTCCCCGTCGAAGAGAGCGAGAGCGTCGGCAAACACAACACGCGAGATACGTTCGCGCGCCTTCTCGGCTGCGCTTGCCATGACCATACCGCCGCTCGACGTGCCGACCAGGACCACATTGTGGAGGTCGTGGAAGTACAACAGCTTTGCAATCTCCTCGCCGTGCGTTTCGGTGGTTATACCTTCGCGGACCTGTGCCGCGCGCTCGCCGCAGCCATCAAGCGATGGAGCAAGTACGTTATGGCCCAACGCTCGCAGCCGCTCCGACACGAGCTTCCAGATCCAACCGCCTTGATAGGCTCCGTGTATGAGAACAATATCTGTCATGAATTGCTTCCTGATTTCGGCCGACGTGGACCCACGGACTGTAAAGTTGGGAGCTCGGGGAGCGCAGCTCAAAAAAGAAGGCCAAAGGCCAAACTCGACCAGCTGACGTGATCGAGACGCGCGCTGGCATGCTTCATACAGAGGTCTTGGCGATCGAGGTATCGCGTCATGACGTACCCGAAGTTGTTATGCTGATGGGCCAAGGCTGGTGCCGACCCGACACATGCACGCCCGCGCCGTTCAGGCGGTGTTAGTGCCACCGTCCACGTTGTAGGCCTGGCCGGTGATGTTGCGTGCGCCCGGCGATGCCAGGAACACGGCCATGGCGGCAATATCACTGGGATCGTTGACGCGCTGCAGCGGTATGACTTCGGCCCGCCGCTTTTCCATGGCCTCGAGCGACAAGCCTTCCTGTTGCGCCCGAACGGCCAAGTTGGCGTCCGAAAGCGCCGTGCGCGTCACGCCGGGGCAAATGGCATTGACGTTGATGTTGTGCTTGCCGAGCTGTTGCGCTGCCGTCTTGGTCAGGCTGATGACCGCACCTTTGCTGGCGGCATAAGCCGCGTTCGATGCGCCTGTGTACCCTTTGCCCGCGATAGAAGCGACGTTGATGATGCGTCCACTGCGCCGCGGAATCATCGTGCGCGCCACAGCCTGAAGGCAGAAGAAGACCCCCTTCGCGTTGACACGGTGAATTCGATCCCAGTCAGCTTCGGTGATATCCATGATGTCTGCGCGTCGCGTCACCCCGGCGTTGTTCACCAGGATATCGATCCTTCCGAACGCTTCGATGGTCAGGTCCACCATGCGTTGGATGTCCCCGACATCGCCGGCGTCAGCTGCAATAGCCAATGAGCGGCGCTGGAGTACCGCCAGGGATTGAGCCACCTTTTCGGCCAGTTCGCGGTCTATGTCAGTGACGATGACAGTCGCGCCTGCTGCAGAAAGCGCCAAAGCGGCGGCCTCGCCGATACCCTTGCCTGCCCCGGTTACCAAAGCAACCTGATCCCTTAGCATTGGTGGCGTCTCCTATTGCGGCACCCGCAATCCAAAGTATTGCGTGCAAATTAACGTGTTACTTTGTGCTCTGCGTCAATGTTTGCGCGGTCACGGCATGCAACTACTCGAACGCGAGCGTGATCTGGCAACGCTTGCTGCCGCCCTTGCGGCGGTGCGGGCCGGACGCGGGTGCATGGCTCTTGTCAGCGGCGAGGCTGGCATCGGTAAGACCTCCTTCGTCGAGCACTTCGCTGCGCAGACCCGCGGGGCGCTCGTTCTCAAGGGTAACTGCGACGCGCTCTTCACGCCATCGCCGCTCGCGCCGCTCTATGACATCGCCCGCCAACTCAAAGGTGGAGGCTTGCGAAGCCAGCTCGAAGGTGGAGCCGGTCAGACCGCCTTGTTCTCGACTTTTCTGGAACTCTTGCAGAGTAGCACTCAACCTGTCGTCCTCGTCATAGAGGATATTCATTGGGCCGACGCTGCGACGCTCGACCTGATCAGATACTTGAGCAGGCGGATCACGCCTCAGCGCGTCCTAATGGTTGCCACGCTCAGGAATGATGCGATCGGCCGCCACCATCCCCTGCAAAAGCTTCTCGGCAGCCTGGCGGACTCCAAATTGGTTCACCGCATCGAGCTGGCGCGTCTCAGCATCGATGCAGTGGGCAAGCTCGCCGCTGGCCGGAAGCTGGATGTCGAGGCACTGCATCGGCAGACGGGTGGAAACCCATTCTTCGTCTCAGAAATCGTCGTCGCGTCCGGAAGTGGGATTCCGGCTACCATCCGCGATGCGGTGCTGGCTCGAGCCGCGCAACTCAAGGATCGCGGCCGCAACCTGCTGGAGCTGGCCGCCGTATTCGGTGCCCGCATACAGCACAGCATGTTGGAGGACGCGATCGCCAAGGCACCGGATGGCTTGGCCGATTGCATCTCGGTCGGGATGCTGCAAGAGGAAGGTGACTGTGTTGCCTTTCGCCATGAGCTCGCGCGCGAGGCCATCCTGCAGGCGATCGATCCGCTGCGGCGCCGCAAGCTGTATCGAACGGCCTTCGAGACCGCTGTTAAATCGTTGGACACAGACGGAGGCGCGACGGCGCAGCTGGTGCATTTGGCCGAGGGTGGCAGCGACGCAGGAGCGGTCGTCAAGTATGGTGTGATGGCAGCCGAGGCAGCGACATCGTTGGGCGCTCACCGGGAAGCTGCCGCACAATATCAGCGTGTCTTGCGGTTTGCGGGCGGCCGACCTGCTTCAGAGCAGGCACTCTACCTTCAGCGCTATGCCGAAGAGTGCGCGACCATCGACAACCTGGATGAAGCCATCAAAGCCTACCAACAGGTAGTTCAGATATGGCGGGAGGTGCAAAACTGTTTGAAGGAGGGCGAGATCCTGGCCGCGCTCGCCTGGCCTCTTGTGCGAAGCGCCCAGAACGCTGCCGCCGAGCAAGCAAGCGATCAAGCCATAGCGATTCTGGAGACATTGACAGCGAGCAAGCAACTGGCGTCTGCGTATCGGGTCAAGGCTCATCTTCGAATGCTCGATCGGGATCGAAAGGCGGCTGTCAAATGGGGCAGGAAGGCCATCCAGCTTGCCGCGCAGTTTCAGGACCAAGCCGTTGTTGCCGGAGCAGAGATGGTGGTGGGATCAGCGATGCTGGTGACGGGCGACGATCGTGGTCGCCCGCATCTGGATCGATGCCTTGCCCTTGCCCGCGAGAACGGGATTAGCTCCCTCGTCGCTCTCGCCTATCTCAACATCGGGTCCTCGTATGGCGAGCAATACCGCTTTGCCGAGGCGGATAGAGAGCTTACCGAGGGCATCGCCTTCGCGCGTAGTCGTGACCTTGACCATGCCTGCCACTACATGTGCGCCTGGCTGGCTCTGACGCGGCTCTATCAGGGCCGGTGGACCGAGGCTGGCGATCTCGCCAATGCCGTCATCGCTGAACCCAACCTGGCCGCCGTCAGCAGGATCATGGCGCTTGTGGCCCTCGGCCGTGTGCGCGCGAGGCGGGGCGACCCGGGCGCAGTTGAAGCCCTCGACGAGGCTCTGGAGCTCGCCTCACGCACCGAGACCCTGCAGCGGTTAGCTCCTGTCCGCGCCGCACGCGCCGAGCTGGCCTGGCTCACGCGCGACCGCGAGCGGGTCGCGACCGAGGCCCGTGCGGCCCATGATCTCGCCCTGCGGCACCGTCATCGCTGGCATGTCGGTGAGTTCCTGTACTGGTGTAAGTTGGCAGGCGATCGCGTTCTCGTGCCAAAGTGGGCCGCCCGCCCATTCGCCTTGCAGGTCGCGGGTGATTGGAAGGAGTTGGCTGCAGAATGGAGCCGCCTCGGTTGCCCCTATGAGGAGGCGCGAGCCCTAGCAGAGGGGAACTTAGCGGCGCAGGTCCGCGCCCTCGAGCTTCTCGATAAGTTGGGAGCCGCTCCCGCCGCACTGCTATTGCGGCAGTGCATGCGCGCTGCCGGCGTCAGAAGCATCCCGCGCGGACGCCGGGCGAGCACGCGCAACAACCCATTCGGCCTCACGAGCCGCGAACTTGAGACGCTTGGCGGGATCGCAAGGGGTCTCAGTAACCGCAGCATCGCCGTCGAGCTCGGCATCTCCGCCAAGACCGTTGATCATCATGTGTCGGCAATCCTGGCAAAGTTGGGCGCCACGTCTCGTGGGGAGGCGGCCAGGATCGCGCACGGGCAACGGCTGATCGCCCAACATAGGGAAGGCGCAGGCCCAAATTAGGTAGAGGCTTCCGATGCGCGCAGGCTGCGCCGACGCCTAGGCTCAGCACGCAATGGCCAGGTTGGCCCAACGGAAGGAGATTGATCTAATGCCCCGCTACCTCATCGAGCGCACATTTCCCAGCGGTCTGGGCCTCGCTCCAACTCAGGACGGCTGCCAGACGGCAAACACAGTTATCCAGAACAATGCGCAGCAGGGCGTGACGTGGGTTCACTCCTATGTCACCCCAGATAAGAAGCGCACCTTCTGCATCTACGATGCTCCGTCACCGGAAGCCATTCGCAAGGTTGCCGACCGCAACGGCTTGCCGGTGGACCGGATCACGGAGGTGCGCGTTCTCGATCCATATTTTCACATGTGATCGGGAGAGAGCGGACTTTTCATCGTTCGCCGCGGCATCGCCTCTGAGCGGTGCCGGGGGCTTTGCCGCGGCCACCACATCGCCTGCTCTGCATCAGACGGGGGCAAAGCACCCATGGCGGACGCATCGAGCCGACAGCAGCTGTTCGCCGAGAACCGGATCCAACGCGGAGTCTCGATGACCGGTGAGGCTCAGCAGTAGGCGTCGAGGTGCCGCGCCAGGAGGCTGGGCGCTGCACCTTGATGCTATCAGGAGCATAAAACAGATGCGCCTCGCTCAAAAGCGAGCCACAAGTTCCCAATCTTGGCATGCGTCTCTGCGACAAACCTCGTCGGGAGTGGGTCACATGCGGCCGGTTGGAAACGCTCTCTCGGCGACCGAGGCGGTCTTCCTGGGCAGTCGCCGAGCGTTGGGCGTATGACTTGCTTCGGAAGGTCTTGGAGGCATACACGCCCTTGCGGCGGATCTGCACCCGCCAGAAGCCGGAAGGTAGCTGCTAGATCGTCGCCATCGGCCCCGTCCGAACTGTGCACGGCGTGCACGCGTGCAATGCAACGCTGCGCCGCATAGTTGGTGAGGTGGCGGCTGCGTACGGGCCAGTCACGGTCAACTCGACCTGCCGCAGCCCGTCGCGCAACGCCGCTGTGGGCGGCGCGCGACACTCTTATCACCTCAGCGGTAGCGCCACTGATTCCGCATCCACGGCAATGCGCGGGCGGTGCATGCCTATCTCAGCTCCAATCGCTCGGTCGGTGGCTTGAAGCACTACGGCGGCGGCCTGTTTCATATTGACGTTGGCCCGCGGCGGAAATGGTGAGAGCCAGTTGGTTCACCCCACGGTTGTTCCCTTTTTGTGAGATCGTGATGATATCCACCCTTCCACAAAGGAACGGAGCCCGTGGTGACACGTTGAGCAGTAGTGGGAGTTGCGCCATGCGTTTCTACTTCGACGTGCACATCAACGGAAAAGTATATCCTGATCCTGTGGGCCGAGACTTTGCCCGCAGCGAGGACGCCCACGATTTCGCCGTCAACATCGTTTGCGACTTCATTCGCGGCACCCACCAAAATCCTCGCAAAGTGGCGCGAGCCATGATCGAAGTCACCAACCGCCGCGACATCAGCATCGCCGTGCGCCTGTTCGACATCTATGGGTTGCGCTGGCGACAGCGCCCACAGCACGAGAAAACATCCACTTGGTGCCTGAGACTGTCCGTCATTGAACGGCCCACGCCGGTCTGGTTCCCCAGACCGGCGTTTTCTTTGGGCATGAAAAAGGCCCGCGCTAAAGGGGAGTGCGTGCGGGCCAGTCATCAGGCAGTGAGCATACTACGGCGGAAAAGGAGAAACCGCCGCACATCGATTCTACGCGCGCCTCGCACACATCCACGTTGGCTCGGGGTGAAGCAAGGCCGCCGTGACTGGCGTGCATATGCAAGCAGGCGTCGTGCGGGATGCTCGGCGACACCTGTGCGCGGGTCGACCACGCTTGCAGCCCGCACAGAAATCCTGATGTCTCCTATGCCTCTAGGATTCGCGTACAGACTCGAAACTTCTGACCAACCCGAGATAGCCAGACCGAGCGTTTGAGTCCGTACGGGCAGATTTGAGGCCCCTGCCGGCGATGTTTGGTGCCGTGGAAGGTCCGCTGCGTGCACGTGGATCGCCTCTGGTTACTCCCCACCGGTTCCACCATTTTTTTCGGTCATCAAAAGAGGAAGCGGTGAGTGATCTGCACCATGTGGATCAGCCTTCCCAACAGTATTTCGCGTTGAACCCGGCGAGTGTTACGGCGCAGCTCGCTGAGGGCCGAGTCCGCCGTCTGCACGCGCCTGTGGTGCTCGCGAGTTTGCCGGCTGCGGCAGACATAGCCATTGTTAGCCAACGAGCGTCAGAGTATGTGGCGGAATACCGTCGTGATTCGAGAAAAGCGTCTACGCACCCTTAAATGAACGCTGAGATCCCTATCAAATTGATCGAGCATTCATATGCGAGCCTCACAAGACGGCCCTCCGCCAACTGATTTTTGGAATGAGGCTGCTGGTGCCCCGTATGGAGATCCCAGCCACTATGCACCTGAGAATGACGTCTCTAGCCAGGACGTACCGCACAGCATAAGGCCCACATCGGGTCCTCGCGTTTTGACCGGTGCACGAGCGCGTCGCGTGGAAACTTCTTTCGCGCTTGGCTCCCGAGATGATGGCGTCACAATCAGGAAGGATCGTCGTTCCGAGAAAGCTAAGGGCTTTGCGCAAAGCTGTGCCACATGGATTACTTACTCAGCCATCGGTGTCTTCATTGTATTTCTTTCGATCTGGTCATGGCACATGGTCTGCCCGGTTTGGCTAGAGTTTGTGCCGGCTGCCAAAATGGTGTGGCTGTCTGATCTCGTGAAGTTCGGCGCTGGCGGTGCACTCGGCGCAACACTCATGAGATATTTTGCCAACGATGCATAAGTAGGTTCGTGCTGTGGCACGAAACCGGCGACGTCCCCATCATGATTGATACACTGGTGAGTTTAAGCCATCACCGACGTGCTGCTCGGCGTCGAACTCAATGCGCTCGCGGATCGGTGGGCTCGATGGCCGATCGCTCTGTGCCATGGGTCACGCTTTTTGGGCGGTGAAACCTAGTGGCTGGGTGCGGCTTGTCCCAGCATAGCTACTTTGGACTGAACCAAGTTCCTCCGCTAACAGAACGCCCCGCTCCAGCCTCATTGCCCCCGCGAAGGTTGCTTTCCCCTGGACGGGGAGGCCGCATGCCCTCTCGCGGCCTGAAGCAGGATTGAGGTGGCCCCGCTTACCTTGATCCTGCTTTGCCCCACGTTATCTTTGTTTTTGCAATCGATGTTCTTGTCTTTTGGGTTCGCGATCATGGGCTACGCGCAGTTGCGACGCTCCGCCAACTTCGCAAAGGCGGCGTACGCTGTCCGTGGGAACGCCGCGAAGTCTCGGGCGTTGGGCACCTCGCCATGTTGGACCTTGTTGACCTGTTGCTGTTGCGGCGCGGCATTCCCGCCGACGATGGCACGGTCGCGTTTCGCCGCATCGACGGCAACCCGACTTCCAAAGTGCTTTACTTTCTCCCCTGGAACACGCCCTTTGCCATCGCGCGCCATGCTGGCTTCACGCCCTTGGACTTTCTCGCCTGTTATGAAATGCCGCCAGCCATTGTGGGCGCCGACCCCAGCCTGTGTGTTCAAGCCATGCGGGCCCTGGTGGCAGATGCCGAGCAGCTCATTGCCGAAAAGGCTTTGACTGGCGATGAGATCTTGATCGTCGGCTTGAGCGCTGGAACCTACCCCGCGACGTATCTTGCCAATCGAATGCACGCTCGACTTTGCTCCGTTGCTTCAGCCGATCGCGCGGACCTCGCGATTTGGCAGAGCCCCGCGACGCGCCTCGTCAGGCATCGGGCGGCGAGAAAGGGGTTTGGGTTGGCGGACTATTCCGACGCCCTATTTGGTACTCACCCTGCGCAAAATCTCGGGGGCATTGCTCCGGACAGTCTGTTTGTGATTGGGCGACATGATCCATTTGTACCGGCCCCGCGCCTCGCGGGCCTGCTGACCGCGGTCGAAAGAAACGTGCGTCGCGGACAGGTTATTCAGCTGAGCGCAGGCCACTTCAAAACCCTGGTGATGAACGGGGCATACCAGCGCGCGCTGTTCGGGCTTCAGTGGGCGCGCAAAACGTGGCTGGTGCGATGGCCCATTAATGCGTCGACCAACAGATCGACATTCTCCTCACCGACATCGCGTTCAACGGCGAGCTGAACGGCGGAACGTGCATGCGACGGACGATGAGCCCATTCTCACGACTGTCGTTGGCTCACTTTAGCCTCGGCGGTGGCGAAAGGTAACAGCCACCGAATCGAACTTGGCATCGTCGGACGTGAGGGCATATGACTGGGCTCATTGACCGCGACGTGATAGCTCCCGGAAGGAAATCAGCTTACGCTGGTCCTCGTCCCAAAGCACAAGCGGTACGCAGCGGAAGCTCTGCGCCAGTGTCAGCCGTCCGACATTGGCCAACTCGGGATGATCGCGTAGGACGCCGGTCAACCGGTAATACGGAATGCGACTGCACAGGTGATGAACATGATGGATGCCAATGTTGGCTGTGAACCAGCGCAAGACAACGGGCAGATCGTAATGTGAGCTGCCATGGAGTGCGGCCTCCGGCATGGTCCAGGCGGACTCGGCGGCCCAGAGTTTCCTCGAACTGGTGCTGAACATAGAACAGCCACACGCCAATGGAGGAGGCGAGCAATGTGATCGGCAAGTGTACGAGAACGAAGGGCCGCCAGCCGACAAACCATGCGGTGGTCAAGATGACGAGGGCGATGGCGAGATTGGTGCCCATCGTGCTGAGCCACGGTCGCCAGCCCGCAAGCATGGCGCCAACCGGGAGCCGGTGCTGAATCAGAAAGAGGTATGCTGGGCCGAGGCCAAACATCACCAGCGGATTGCGGTAAATGCGATAGGCAAGACGTTGTCGGCGCGAGCGCTGGAGATACTCACGCACTGTTAGCGTATCGATATCGCCGGTGCCACGCCGATCCAAATTCCCGGAACTCGCGTGATGCCTGTTTTGGCTGCGTCGCCAATGGTCATATGGCGTGAGCGTGAGCGCACCTATGGTTCGCCCGATCCAATCGTTCAGTCGTCGATGGCGGAACAGGGTGCCATGACCGCAGTCATGCTGGATCATAAAAAGGCGGACAAGAAAACCGGCGGCTGGAATGGCTATGGCCAAGCTGAGCGACCAGGACCACTGGAGCGCAAACCAGGACCCGAACCAGAACGCGGCAAACAGGGCGGCCGTAATCACGATTTCGAAGAAGCTGCGGGCGTGGCTTGGTTCGCGATAATCGCGCAGAACCCGCAACCAATCGCGAGGCGCAGCAGGCGACGACAAAGAAGGTGTGCTCAATGCATTTCCTGAAAAAGAGAGGTGAAGCTGGCACACTTATAAACTAAATCCGGTTTGTGCGATATCGCACGTATATCCAATTCTTGATCTTGGCATGCGCTCGTTCGTAGCGGGAACCCATGAGAATTTGCGCCGATACAACAGCCCATTTGCAGCCCCACCTGCCGGAGCGCTTAGCCTAACGCGCTGTGCATGCCGAAAAGGTAGGTCTCGAATTGACCAAGTAGCACCTCCCCGGGCTTTCCGGGCAAGGGCTAGCTGAGAGCTCAAAATCGGTCCGTTCCTAGAGCGGGCCGTTGTCTTTCAGGCCGGAACGCCGGCCCATATTGTGCGTTATCGCACCAAGTCAACACCGCCACTCGTGTGAGCTTCGTGCCACGTGGGCGGGGCAAAGGACGGTGAGGTGGGCCAACCGATCACCGTCCTTTGTTGCAGATAGTGAAGGACATAAAAGTCCGTCACCACGAGCTTCTCATCATCACAACTCGCAATCATCGCAGCACATAGACCCTCCCACCGGCAGCGCATAGACCCTCCCACCGATCGAGATGACGCAGTTCATCATCGTCGAACGAAGCCAGGGGAACTCGATGGTCATAGGGGTGGCAACTCCTGCAGGGCACCCCATGTTCGACAGATGATCGACGATGCACACGTACCGGTTGACACGGTAGGTTGGATGGTTCGCGTCACGAGCCCTCCATCCATGCAGGAGTTCTATCTTGCCGCCATCCCCGACGAGGCGGCAGCCGTCGAGGCGGTAAGAGCACGCATCGGAGCCCTTGCTGATCAAACGATTGAAGGGGTGGCGACGCTCTCGGAGCTTGAGCTGAACGCAGAAGATTTACAGCCGGGCCAAGTCAAACACGCGTGATCAGCAGCCGGTCGCCACGAGCGGCTCGGCGGCGACCGTCCTCGCCCGCTCGCGACGGAAGGGCGGTGGTCAATGCCCGCCCTCCGCGCGGTGAGGACGAGCGTTGTCCTCATGCACACCTCTCCACGTTCGTTGTCCACAGGCCTGGACACGGATGATCTATATACGGAATAATTTCGAGCGGCAGACGTTCTTGATGTGCAGCCGAATTGAGGGAGGACACATGCCGCACCCGGGAGGAAGCGTTTAACTCCCGCAAGTCACAGGACGCTTCCTACCCGTGCATGGCTCAATGACGCCACTTCTTCCGTGGGAACGCGGTGCCAGTGTTGGCGCGTCTGTCGAGTTCGGTCGCAAGTGAGACGAGCCGCTGAACCAGCGGGCGGATTTCCGGGATGATTGATTGCAGGCGCTCGACCTCGGCGCGCTCGGCGTGGGTGATCGTGTCGTCTTGCCAGCGCTTGAGCTGCCGTGAGTGAACGGCCAGAAGATCGAGGGCGTCCTTGGCTTCCTGCAGCGTGAGCGCAACAACCGAGGGGGGAAGGATTGCAGCCGGGTCGGCGAGCAGTTTCTTAATCCGGGAGATGTCGGCCTTGAGGATACCCTCGGCACCGTCGATGAGGTCGCGGATCTCTGGCAGCGCGGAGATTGGTGAGGACGGTAGGGGCATCTCGACTTTCAGCGTGGCTTCAGCCGGTTAGAGGCGATGTGTGGTGATGCACGGCCTCGAACCTGGCGCCGCGAAGCGCTTGGCCTTCTCAAGTGCGGCCGCAGATGGGCATGTGATCTCTCCTGAAGATTTTCCTCCTAAGCAGTCCAAATGGACGCTCAACTGTATCGCTGTCGTCTCGCCGGTTCCAGCGCATTCGACCGAATTGCCCTGCGCCAGCGTTGCACTTTTAGGCTTTCCTTGGTGGCGTCGACCTCCACCAACACTGGGACAGCAATTGCCTCGGTGCTGCGGCGAAGATGTCCGTCACTTTCGATAGCGAACTACACACAAATCCGGATGGAGCAGGGGGCCGTTCTGCCCAATGATGAGTCTCGGCAAGCCCTGACGTGAGGAAAGGCGAAGCCGGAGCCTGCGCCGGCAGGGCGCACGCCGCCGTCCAGAATGCTGCGCGCCGGCGACCGCTGAGTAGGGCCAATGCACGCCAGGAGCCTTCGCTTTCAAAAGGCTTAGAGCCATGTCTGAACGCGCTCCCGGCGCCGCTAAGCGAAGCGAACCACTTCTCATTGACCTCGCTCTGCAAGGTGGCGGCTCCCACGGGGCCTTCACGTGGGGGGTACTCGACCGGCTTCTCGAAGTACCATGGGTCGTCGTCGAGGGAATCTCCGGCACATCAGCAGGCGCCATGAAAGATCTTGGCCTAGGCGCTCGCCGGTGTGACCATTGAGGCAAAGCTTGATATGCATTCGGTAAGCTGCACGCTCCATCAAAAGGACGGCACGGACAAGCACGCGATCTCGCTCGCCATCACACCAACGGTGACCTTTGCGGGCGGCAAAGCCACCAAGGACGCACTCAACTGGTCAGATCCGAGGCTCGGCCAGTCGGCTGCAGCCCTGGACAACAACCTCGGCCTGCTCGAAGGAGCTGCTGTCGAGTATGTCAACAAGTTCTTTCGTGAGCCGATGCGACGAGCTCAGGATGAGTTCGGTAAGTAACACCTCCCTCGGATGTCTACTGACGTGTGCTCGCGACGCGCTCAGGAATCAGGTTCTGGTTGAATTATGAGCTCTTCCTTTTGCCTGTGACCTCGTCCCACTTGTCGCCCAGCTCCTTCTTGATCTCGTCCACTTTCTTCCAGGCGTCGTCTTTCATCTCGACAAAAGCGGCACGGCCCTTGGCATACTCGGTGTCAGGCAAATCGAATGTGGTCATGAACGGGCATCCGCCGGGACTCAATTGCGCAGCAGCATAACGCACCCGGGTCGTCCCAGGGGCCGCTCCCGGTCCCACGCGGGCAATCGTCGCGTCCTTATCCATGCGGCATTGGCCGCCTTCGGGGATATGTTTCAGATCCACAGCTACGTATTTGCCGCCTTCATTGAGCAGGATCACGCTGGTCGTAGCGGGCATGAACGCGAGTTCTAGTCCCGGCTCGCCCGTCTGCGCACTGAGAGACATGGTCAAAACCAACCATGGCAACACAGCCATCGACGCGCTTTGCAACCACTTCATAACTGGCCTCCTTGGCATTGAGGTCTGAGCATCTCTTCCAGTTTGGCCTCGCCATCGGCCGGCCCCATCCGAGATGACTAGCGCGACGCGAAAAATCACCGGTCTGCAAACAACGCAAGCGCACGGCGGCGCACACAAGAAAAAACCGCTCGGTGCGAGCGGCTTCTTCATTTATCGGATGGTGATCCACACGCCATCACGGTAGTAGCCATGCCCACGGCCATGGTTCCGCCACCTGTACTTTTCCCCGCGGCCCCACTTCCAGTTGTCACCGTAGATGCGCAGTCCAAGGTCGGGGCCATAGCGCGGCTTTCCGCGAACTCGCCAACAATCACCGTCGCGATTACAAACAACTGCGGCCGACGCTGTGTCCGCAGAGAAGGTCAGGGCGCCGGCAGAGACTGTGAGGGCTCCGACGGAAAGCAAAAGAGCTTTGCTTAGATTCTTCATTGGTACCTCCACTTTGCATGGAGGCAAAACGCGTCGTATCTGGCTTTAGTTGCTGCGCATAGCGTCGGATAGTTCAGAAACTAGGTGAACAACGGTTCATGTCGAACATCACGGCGATTGCTTGAAGGCAATTATCGGACGCGGGTGTCGCTAGGAAGAATCTCTCGGCGCGTGAGCCGTGCAGCACAGCCTGTGTTCGGAGTTTTGGCGTCTTGATGATGGGTGTTACGGCCGGCCCGACGTCGCATCTATTTTCGCAGCTGACTCTAGCCTCGATGATCAGCAGCTCGTGGATCCTCTGATGGACGCCTAAGCCAAGGCTAGTTTTGTCAAGCCGCCTTGCGGCCATTTTGTTTCTGACGCTGCGCGATATTGCTGCGCTTTCTCCCTCTCTGCCCCGACTTGGCGCTTTTGCCTCCCGCCATGGCATTGACGCGGCCTTCCGCAATCCGGTTGAGCTTTTGGTCCGCCGCCTTCTCTTCCTCAAGATTTGCTTCGAGGATATCGGCGAAATCGTTTCGCCCCAATTCGCGCGCCCAGGTGATGAGCGCACCGTAGCGCGTGATCTCGTAGTGCTCGACGGCCTGGGCCGATGAGATGATAGCGGCATCGAGGACCTTCTTGTCGCCAATCTCGCCGACAAGGTCTTCGCCCTCGCTGATAAGGCCGTTGATGCCTGGGCATCGGGTACCTTTGGGCTTCTCTTCGCGCATCTTAAAAATCTGCGCGATCCGCTGCACCTGCCCTTCGGTCTCTTTGAGATGGTCCTTCAAGCCCTTCTTGAGCTGAGGGTTCGTTGCACGTTCGATCAGCTCAGGCATCGCTTTCAGGATCTGATTTTCGGCGTAGTAGATATCCCTGAGGCCATGCTCGAACAGCTCTTCCAGCGTGTTGATCTCTTTCGAAAACAGTCCCATGTCATCCACCTATGGCTCGATCTCTTCTAGTGGCGAAAATGCTGGCCCGTTCAGCGCCGTGCCGTCGGGCGCGAACTGCGATCCGTGGCAGGGGCAGTCCCAGCAGCGCTCGAAACCGTTCCAGTGCAGATGGCACCCCAAGTGCGAGCACGCAGCAGAGCGCAAGAACAGCTTGCCCTTCTCGTCGCGGTAGGCGGCGACCCTGCTGAGGCCCTTGCGGACAATGGCCCCCTGGCCCGGTTTGAGCTCGTCATAGGTCACAAAATGAACTCATGAGCGGGGACCGCGATGCCGCTGCGGGTCCCAGGGCATGCACAGCCCAGTCGCATTGATCATTTGTGCCGTTCGACGCTAAGTCGTCGAGCTCACCGGGCGCAATGCGTAGCTCCTCTTGTGCTGGGAGCTGCCCTTTGGGGTGAGCTTGTCGCTGATCTCCGGCAACGAGCATCTAGCTCTGCTCTCGGGCTTCCTGCCGGAGGGAGCTTTCCACGTCATTGGGCGCGCCCTCGGTCGTCCTGCCTCGTCATGGTCTGCCGACGTCACCCGGGCCCTTTCAAACCAAAGACGCGGGCTGTTGCGGTAGGCCAGCCAGCGCCGATCAGCGTCGCCATGACGAGTAGTCCGCCGGACATGGGACCGCTGGGCTGCGGCCGAGACAGCCGCTGAGATTGCTGCCGTGCTGACTGCTTCGGGGTGCTAAATGTCGTCATTGAGGGGAGCACTGCCTTCTAATCAACACGCGCTCCGGTGCGCTGCAGGACACGGAGTGCGAACCGCCCGGCAGGAGGCGATGCGGTCGCTGCCTTTGCCAGGGGTATCGGAGGCCGATCGACCGAATGCCGCACCGGACGTCACCCGTCATTTTTGCGGTACGTTGTCTACCGAAAACGTCGCGCGTAGTTGGACAGCTCAGACATCCACGCCGCCAATTGCGACCGCTGGCGCGAGGAGCGAAGCATCCACAAGGCGCCGGCGGTGAACGCCAGCCCACCCACCACGGCAAGGACCGTTCCAGGTTTTTCTTTGAGGGATAGTCCGACAGGCTTTAACCACTCATCGGCTTGATCAAGGGCCTCCGAGGCAAACTCAGTCGTCTTGTTGACCGCGGTAGTTGCGCCCTGGGCTACCTGCTCGGTCAATGTTGGCTCAGGCTTGCCTTGCGTGCCGTACGTGCCGCTCTGGTGTGTCATTACGTTCTCCTTGAGTGAGATCTGATGACTCAAAACTCAGGATCTCCATAGGGCGCCGAGCACGAAGCCAACCACGGCTGCCACAGCCAGAGTTTCCCGAGGACGCTCGTCGAGTGATTTGCGAATTGCAGAATTCAGGTTGCCGACCACCTGCAATAACCCCGACGTATTCTCTTTGGGGGTAGGCCGGCCGAAACCGTCGAGCTGGTTCGCCCAGCGTTGGACTTCCCATCGCGCCCCGTCCCGAGAATAGCCGTAACGCTCTTGCAGCTTGCCGATCAGCTGGTCTTGCCTGCCCGCGATGTAAGTAAGCTCGTCATCGGTCAGCGCGCCCCATTGGCTCTTGGCCTTGCCGCGGAATTGCTTCCAGGAGCCTTCGATACGATCCCAATTCATAGTGCCTCACTGCATGTGTGCGGGGCGTCAACTCCAGGGGGCAAATGAAGTTCCGGATCAAGCCAGCGCGGCGGCAGTTGTTGCTCTCCTAGGCGCCTAAGGATGGCCCGCAACAGCCGGCGACGCGCGAGGCGTGCCGAAGCGATGAATTGACCGGGGCGCTACCTCGACAAGCAGGAGCCGCCACTCAATCTCGTCAGCCTCGACTTAACCTCCCACATGGCAGTCGGGTTGAAACATCATTTCCTCTAGCACTAGGCCGTACGTTCTCCCGCGATCAGGCTTAGGCCCTTGAGAACAGCTGATCGACGGTTCGGCTGAATGGCGCGGAGCAGGGCCGCATCCGCGGCGCCCGCCGCTTGCGCTCCTAATTCCAATGCGGTGTGCCCGGCCGGTGTGATGCGCACCGCGTAGAGGCGGGCGTCCCGCTTCGTCCGTCTGCGCCGCAGCCAGCCCTTGGCAACCAGACGACGCACGAAATCGGCCGTGCTGGCGTGGTCGAGCCCGGTTGCAGCCATGATGCCAACCTGGCTCAGGCCGTCCGCGGCCGCCACTGCCTGTAGTACCATGAACTGACGTGGGCTCAGTTGAACCTTGCCCATGGCGCGCACGAACAGACCATCGGCGCGTCGGCTCGCGCCAAACAGCAAACGCAGTGGCGACATGGGCGGGTGTCTATTGCCGCGTGCCATGGGCGCGCTCGAGGGCAAGCGCCATCGCGTCGCGCTTGCTGTCCCCCCTCCTCGTGCAATCAGCTCAGCAAGCCGAACAGATGCAGGAGGATGATGACGACGATGGGCACACCGGCCAGCCAGAGGATGATATCGCGCAGCATGCTCAACTCCGGCGATTGATGGCAAAATTGAACCGGGCGGGAATCGAATTGTCGCGATGGTTGCCGCCCTTGAGGCCCGCCCACCACGCCGCTGCCAGCGAGATGATCAAGCTGGCGGCCGTGACAAGCCCGGTCAGGACGGCGCCACGCCTGGCCTTGTCGGCGGCTTCGCGCGCTGCAGTGACGGCGTCAGCAACACGCTTTTCGGCCTCCTGCTGCGATAGGCCGGCACGCTGGGCCACGAGCTGGGCCAGGTAGGCCCGATCTGGCGCTGACATCTCACCGGCCGCGGTCGATCTTGCCAGGATGCGCGAGATCTCCGCTCGCACCTCACCACTGTCCATGTTTGACGCTACCGGGCGGGAGCCAGCGGCGGGGGTGCCGGCGCTAGGCGTGCTTGCGCTGGCGGAACTGCCTTGCGGCGGTGTGCTGGCTTGGGCCACGGTCATTGGCCGCAACAGGGTGTCGATGGTCAGGTCCATCGGATTGGCGGAACTTGCAACCGACGAGACCGCCTTGCCGGCTACCTCGGCACCCGTCCGCGCGACTGCACCGGCGGTCGCCAAGAGCATCGCCGCTCCAATCACAATGCCGAGGGCCCACACCAGGCCGCCGTGCAGGCCGTCCCGGAACTCCACCTCATCTTGATTGGCCTCATGCCATCTGGACCGCATGCGGCCCGCCACGTAGCCCCCAACCATGAAGGCGCCGATCTGCTGCGCCATGACCCAGAACACAGCCAGGCTGGCGAGCACCTTGGCCGACATCCCAGATCCCGGCCAGGGGGAGGTGGCGGACAGGCCGATGGCGGTGCCAAAGGTAAGCAGCACAAATGATAATGCAGCCGCGAGGAATGCCCCGGCTAGGACAGCACCCCAATCGACGAAGCTGGAGGTTCGTGTGGCAACTGTCGGAGCAGGACCAACATGTGTCATGGGAATGCTCCTATCTCAGGCCTAAGGCGCTCAGGATGAGCATCACAATGACAACCAGACCGACGAGATAGATGATGCTGTCCATGGCGCTGCCTCCAGGCGAGGTTCGAGAACGAACGGTTCGCACGCGAACCTTGCGTTGCTCAAGAACACCAAGGAGCCAGCGTTGTTCCGCTCGCTTCCAAATATGCACATGGGTACGGGTCCCGCAGCAGCTTGCGAGCCATGGCTGCTGCCTACGGGATGCCTGGGGTCGGTCGACAATCCCTGTAAAGAGGCCCCGACTGACCTCGTCGGCCACGAGGACTTGAACTGGACCCCGCGCCGCATTCCCACCAGGCCGTAGATCGAGCGCGTTGGCACTGCCGAGAACCGTTTCGTTGATCTTGAGCACGCTATGTCAGTGGTGTAGGTGGCAACCCGGTGCAGCTCTGGCCGCTGCAAAGAGGTGCACGCCTTCCGACGCGCACCTCGCTTTGAGTATTAACGGTCAATAACCTCGATCACGGTGCGGTTGGACGGCTCGACTACAGCGATCTGCCTTTCCAGCACCACGTAGCGGTATTGCTTCAAGGTCGGCACCTCGACCACCACGTCCTCCGGGAACTCGAACAGTCCGACACGGCGGTCGATCTCGGCTCCGAGCGCCAAGTTGATGTTGACATCGCGGCTGACCCGTCCACTTGGAACGTGTCGGACAATCAAGGTGCGCTGGGCCGGCGTCAGCGTCAGGGTTGCCGTTGTGGGCCCACCGCGACGCGGGCCATCAACCTCGATCACCTCGACGATCTCGTAGCGAGCCGGATGCACGATGACCACCCGCTCCTCAACGATAAAGTAGCGATATCCGCGGTATTGCGGCACGATCGCCACGATGTCAGCCGGGATCACGTGCACGCGGAAATTGCGCGGTATGCTGGTGCCGATGTTGATGGAGAAGTTGACATTGGTCGCGCGCGCTTCGCGGTGCGTGGACAGCCGCTCGCGCACCTGGGTGCGCTGATCCTGGGATAGATTGACCCGCGCGCCATCGCGACCGCCGTCTTTGCTGGCAGCCTGATCGCGCTGCTGACTGCTGCTATCACGATCCCGGGCCGTGTCCTTGCTTCGATCAGACTTATCTCGCGGGTCCGCGGTGCGCTTGGTGTCGCCGGCCTTGTCCTTGGGCTCCGCCGCACGCTTGCTATCACCGACCTTGTCGCGAGGCTCGGCGGACCGCTTGCTGTCATCGGTCTTGGCCTTGGGTTCGGCCGAGCGCCTGCCGTCGTCCGCTTTGTCCTTCGGATCGGCGGTGCGCTTGGTGTCACCAGCCTTGTCCTTGGGTTCAGCTGTGCGCCCGCGATCGCCGGCCTTATCCTTCGACTCAGCTGCGCGATCGCTCTTGGCGCCTTGGTCAGAGGATCGATCCGTCGCACCACTGCCGGGCGTGGCGCCTTGCTCCTTCACGGCCGGCTGATTGGTGCGAGGCTCTTGGTTACTTTGAGCGCTGACCAGCGCGGTGGTGCTCAGCAATGCGGCCGTGGCCGCACCTAGAATGGTGGTACGCATGCAAAACTCCAGTCAGTTGAGGTGGGCGCAACGGTTCAGTGCGCAGGAGATCGTGGGCCGACGGGCGGCTCACGATGGAACGCCCTATTCGCGAAACTGTCGGGCGGCAGCGATAGTTCCGCCGCTTCGTGGCTAAGCATCGGAGCTTCGCTGGCCGACGCATCGATCGCAGCGGACGCCGCGATCGCATCCGCGCAGGACAAAGGAACGATCACGGAGCAAGGGGCGTTGATCCTTCCCTGCAACGAAGGAGATCCGTCATGCTGCGCTACGTGCTGCCGCTCGCCCTGCTGACGGCCACCGCCGTCCCGGCGCTGTCGGCCGAATACTTCGTCGTGCGCGATCCCTCTTCCAAGACCTGCAAGGTCGTGGAGACGCGCCCGACCGACAAGACCATCGTCGTGATCGGTGACAAGGCTTTCGTCACGCGCGAAGAGGCCGAGAAGCAGGTCAAGGTGATCTGCAAGGACTAACGACAAGCGAATCGTTTGAGCGCGCTGCTTCTGCAGCGCGCTTTTCTCGTGCCTGGATCCGACCGCATGCGTGTTGCCCTCCATCTGGCCCCGGCCTGCGCAGTCATGGTTATGTTGACCACGATCGTTGCCATGGGAGCTGGAGCATGGCCTTCTCTGCGAACTGCCTTGACTGGTCAGACCGCCAACAACAACCGCGTTGAAAAGCGGCCGCCCAACCCTACGCCTTCACCAGTGCCTCGCAGTCCGGTTGTCCAAGCCCAAGTTTGGCACGAAGAGCTGACCACGCAGAGGTTCTGGCGCGATAACAATGCCACGCGTGTGGAAAGGCCGGACGTTTTGCCGTGGGACCGACCAGCGGACGACGATCGATGGCAAAGGCCGACGCAGCGAGGAACGTACCGCACCGTGTGCGTGCGCTTGTGTGATGGCTACTACTGGCCCATCAGTTTTGCCACTACATCGGCGCATTTTCAGATCGATCGTCGCAAATGCGAACAGAGCTGCGGCTCCCCTGTCGAGCTTTACAAGTATCCCAATCCGGGTGGCCAACCTGAGGAGATGGAGGATCTTCGTGGCCAAGCCTACACCCAGCTCAAAACCGCCTTTCTGTACCGCAGCGCGCATAACGCTAGCTGCAAATGCAAAGCCGACCCTTGGGAGGAAGCGGCCAAGCAACAGCACCTCGACTACGCTCGGGCCGCGAAAAAGTCTGTGACCGAGGCCCGCGCCAGTGGCACGACCCAGCTGCCGTCCTCAGCGCGGGCGAGAAAGCCGAACGTCGGAACGGCGAGAGGAGAGCGCGATGGCAAGGAGCGCGCTCATGCAATCGCCGGGCGCGCACGCGTCGACGAGGAATAGCGGCCCGAGCGTGGCCAGGCATTGCGGGATGTTTACAGCGCGCAGCTCTACAATGCCGAACGGTCTAGCTTGCTCTCTACTGATTCAAAACCGCACGTTGCCGGTGGCTCGTTCACTCAGTTGAGGAATTCCCCGCACTTTGGCGCCGCCGAATTGCCCCACGGCATGATTGGCACCGTCGAGGTCGAGTTTTGCGGCGATCCCTCAACGACGCGATCAGAATAGGTGAGATAAACGAGGACATTCCGCTTCGCATCGCATCCGCGCACGATCTGCAGCTTCTTGAAGAACAGTGACCGCCGCTGCCGGTAGACCTCCACTCCCTGCTCGAACTTGGCTTTGATCACCACAGGACCCGTCTGCCGGCAGGCGAGAGACACGTCCGATTTCTCTTCGGCGAACCCGGCCCAACCCTTCCAGCCGCCCACTTCCGGGACCGTGAAATAGCAAGCCACGCCTTCGATACCAGGGTCGTCAATAACATATGTCGCTAGTTTGGCATTGGGCGAGAGCGCTCGCCAAACCGTCGACTTCTTGAAGATCAACTCTGGATCGTCGTCGGCGCGGGCGGTGGAAAAAGAGCTTCCCGCCCACACGATCGCCAACGCCAAACTTGAACAGCGCAACCAAGCCCACAGGACCATAAGCCACCACCCTCCATCAAATCTCGCGTTTTGATTAACGACGCTGCGCGAATGCTTTGCGTATCGCTTCGCCAAATGAGCAACGAAGAAGGTGCCCTTTGGCTCTCCTTGTTGAATGCGTCAGCGGGTACCGCTCCCGGAAACGCAAGTTTCGCCGAAGCTCAAGGGTCGAACTCTTCAAGGGAGAGTAGCTGCTACGGTTCTCGACGCAGACGACGATGAAAGACACTCAGACCGCGAGCGCGCCCTCTCTGCCTCGCGTTTCACGGGACATTCGCAACCCTCTGATCGCTTGGACGACGCGATCCGGCTCAGCGTGATGGATCATGTGTCCGACGCCGGCAAAGATGTCGAGCGTGCTGTCAGACAATTCTTGGTGCAAGCGCAGAGCCTGCTCCTGATATTTAACAACACCGTCAGCGTCACCAGCCAGAATGGCCACCGGGCATGAAAGCTCGGTGTATCTTTCTGACAACGCTTTCGCATCCGTGATCATGTTCGCCGCATCCTCGGAGGCGGCGCGGATCTGGGAGGGACGGAGACTAAGGCCAACTGGAAACTCGGCCGCAAAACGAGGGGGCACCGGCTGCGGCGCGAACATTTTTTTGAACATCCTCGGAGCCATAGCTTCGCCGATGAGCGGCGCAACTGTGTAGCACAGCAGATCGCCCAGCAGAGGAATTGCGGGAGGCGAGAACAGTACGACATCGGCGCGGGCCGTCGGATAATAGTAGCCGGAAGCGAGGACCAACCCAGATACATGCTCGGGATGGTCAAGCGCCAGAGCGAGCGCGACCATTGTGCCCCAGGAATGACCGACCAAAATTGGCCTATCGATGCCGAGGCGTGCAAAGGCCCTGGGAAGCAGCGCTGCTTGCGCCGCCGCAGTCCAGGAATGGCCGCGCGGACGTTCGCTGTGGCCAAAGCCTGGACGGTCGAATGCAATCGCGCGACAGGAGTGCGCCGTTTGGTCGAATACGCGACTGATCAGCATGTCCTCGACCATGACACTGTTCCCATGCAGGAACACCACGGGCGGTCCTTTGCCGTGCTCGACGTAATGCAGTCTCACACCCTGTGAGGTGACAAATGACCCAAGCGGTGGATGGGAGCGTTCAGCGGCGGCTGACCGACGATGGACGATAAGGGCTGCCCCTGCCAAGGCCAGTGCCCCGGCAGCCAGGAGCCCGCCGCCGCGTTTCGCTTGCTGTGATGAAGGCAAATAGGATCTGAGGTCGCTGTTGCGTGCCACGTATCTACCTTCTTGGGTTGCCGACATTCGAGCTCATCTGCGGTGCGAAGAGAGCGGTAAGCATTGGCGGCGTGGGAGTATTTACACCCAACCTCGCGCACGCGCGAACGTTCCAAACAATTTATGTCGAAGGCCTTGGCCAATCAGGGCGCCGGGATGAACCTTGCCGTACGCGGCATCGACGCCTGCGCCTCAAGCCTCTTGGACGGGATCGGCGGCCATGACTTGTAGGGCGGCTTGCGTGATGCGCTCGGCGTCCTCGGTTTCGCTGCACGGCGGAGCAAACGTAGATGCGTTCGCCGCGACTGCCCTTGAGAAGCAGGTCAATTTTCTCTTCGGTCAGTTTCACCGGTATAGCTCGTCGGATTTAGGGCTAGCCAGAGAAGGCCGAGGGCTTCCTCAGCGGTCGCGCCCTCAGTCTCGGCTTCCCGGATTGCATCCCCATACATTGCAATCCAAGGACCCCCTTGCTTGCCGCAGAGCGTGATCATTTCGTAGCCGCAGGCTGCGAGTAACTCTTCAATGGTGGGGGCGTACACAAAGTCGTCTTGGCGGACGACGATTTTCTCCAGCGGCGCGACACGCTTGCCGCGTCCTGCTTGCGGGAAACCAGCCTCCATCAGTCGTTTTGCCAGCTCGTAGTTCATGGGCCATCGCTCAATACGGGCCCCTAACTTAAGCCTATGCTCGGCAATTCTATGCAACGTGTGCGTGCTTCTGCCGGTAGGAGGTTCGTGAATGCCTGATCGCCGATAAGATGTTTGGCTGGCGCTGCAACGAGCGGAAGTCGAAGATCTTGACGGGCCGCCGCATTGACAAAGCGCTGGCGAGCGGGGTCCCGATTTACGCGAAAGCAGCTAGTAACGTAGGAGCAAAGCCGATGCACTTTCCTAACGTTCCGGGCTGCCGTCTTCTTGTGGGCTGCAATCAGCTCACGCCGCTGAGGCCTGTCACTTCCCTGATCAGGCGGCCGCAGGGCTCTGCGACAAGCCGTTCGAGGGTGCTACGACACCAGTTGCCTTTGCGGCGCCCATTCCTTCCTGCAACGCGCGACGGAGCCCGACCGGATCTGCGAGAGAGGGTAGCTTGATGTCATTCACACCGGTGCCATGGAGAACTAAATGGCCATATCCAAGAAGCCTGCCAAGGACGCTCTGATCCAGGTTGACTTCCTCAATGGAAGTCAGCTGCAGCTCATCGGTGGCTCGGCGCAGCCAGCCCCGCTTCAAGATGAAACGATGGTTGGTAACACCGATCTCGGTTGTCCAAATGGGCATCATCATGGCGATGAAAACAGCAAGCCCTACGACGGAAACCACAGCCGCCCCGAGCAGTCCCGGCCAATCCTGAACCAGCACCAAGGAAGCCATCGCGATGACGACAAAGACCGCCAGCGCAGCATAAGCCACAGCTTTCCGCAGCCAATGGAAACGCGCGAAGTAGATCAACGTCTCGTTGGGTGCAAGGCTTTCGTTGATGTAGCTCATGCCCATGGAACCCGCGAGCAGGCATCACGGTTCCGGACCACACTTTCTCGAGCGTCGGTCACAATTGCACGGGGTGGACTCCTCCGAGCGCCAGCTTGCGCAGTTAGTGCGGGGCCTGTCGACCGATGGGGAGCGCCTAAGGTAATGCGAAGCGGGCGCAGTCGTCCGAGACTCGGACGATTGCCAGTGTTCCACGAAGCTTCACGCGACTGGTTGCTCGCGGCCTCTCAGGCGCACTGCCGGGGGCAGTGCCGCCAGGCACAGAAGGCTCATGATGGCAAAGGCCGCCGGGCCCATGCGCGCGTAGAGCCATCCGGAAATCAGCGTCAGGAACGCCGTGGCCAAGCCTACGCCGACAGTACCGTAGATCGCTTGTGCCGTTGCTGCGAAGCGGGCCGGCACGTTGGCCGCCAGTAGCCGCATGCAGGCAAGGTGCAGCAAGGCGAACGTGATGCCGTGCAGAGGCTGCGTCAGGGACAATGCCGTAATGTCGGCCGTGAAAGCCGCCACCAGCCAACGGGCAGCGCCTGCCACTGCAGCGAGCGCAATGGCTCCTGCCGGCGTGAGCACGCGCAGCAGCCAGGGCCCTACCCAAAAAATACGATGACCTCGGCCGCGACCGATGCGGACCACAAGATGCTTGCGACCGATGGCGATATGCCGGCGCCGGTCCAGCGGATGACCGCAAACGTATCGTGCATGGCGTGGCTGCCAAGGATCAGCGCGGCCACCAACACGACGCGACGAAACACGGACAGGCGCAGAAGCTCGGCAATGTCTTCGCGCGAGATTGTTTTTGCTGTGTCGTCCGCCGGCACGGTGACTGGCGGGACCAAACGCACGGCCAACGGTACGAAGAGCATTAAGACGGCGTGCAGCGCGATAATGACCCACAAACCGTAAGTTGATATGGCAACGCCTGCCAGCAGCGATCCGATAATGAAGGCGGCAGACCGGGCGCCGCGCACCTAGCCGTACTCGAACCCTTGAGAGGGTGATCGCGATGCGACCAGGGCAAGCGCGTCAGCCAGATTCGTAATCGGCGCCAACGTGAAAGCATGCAAAAGGCTCACTGCAAATATTGGCCAGAAGCTCGACGCCGGCAGGTACCCCAGGGCGACTACCGCTGTTGCCAGCGCGCAGACCGCAAGTGTGAGTCTCAACGCTTCGGTCCGGTCGGCCAGGTGGCCAGCAAGGGGAGCCGAGGCCAGGCGGATGGCCGTACCCGCCGCGAACAGCATGCCGATCTGTTCGGCCGGAATCCCCCGCGCTACGATGAAGGAGGGCAGGAATGGAGAGGCTACGCCGAATGCCGAATACAACAGCGCATACAGGACAATAAATCCCGCGAGCGGCGCCGGAGCGCGGAGCCTCCCGCTTTTGAAGAGGGTCACTTCACCTCCGCGCCCACAGCCTCCGTTTTCAACGCGACCGGGGCCGTAGTGTCACGGTCTTGAACGCGCTCGTACTCGGCAGTTACCTGAACCCCAAGCGTCGGGATGATGCTGTTTGCAAAGCCGAACGCCGAGAACGACGGTTGGGACAAAGGACGCAGAGCGGAAACCGTGGTCGGCTAGGATTATTTCCGCAAACCGCGACGCTCATACGGGCGAGCGTCGCTGATGAGGTCTCGGAGCTGTCGGTTCAGCACCGGGCCTATGAGCTGGTGTTCATTAAGACCTTCGCGGCGAAGTTGTAGCCGGATGTCTTCGAGGGAAGAAAACTAGCCGGAGCGTGCGAGTTGAAAGGCGCGTTCGAGTGAAGTGGGGTGTGCATCCATGGGTGCTAAGCTCCTAGAGAGCACCATGAATAACGTCTGGCCTGGCGCGAAGTTCCTAGATGAAGCTACGCGTCTTCAGCGAGGAGCGGGGTTGCACGCGCGCGCGTCGATCATCCGAATCGGCGCACCCTCCCAACGACATGGAGGAGCAAAGGCGTTATGGTGACGCTGCCCATGCGTCTTCACGATACATCGTCCAAGAGTCCCATGGCGCACAGGTCAAACTTTGCGACAGGCTCAAGGTTCCCTGCTCACATGCCCTGCGCCATAGCGCGGTTCAGCTCGGTAAGCCCAGGAGGACCTTGGACGCGCGGTTCATCGGCTTTGAAGCGTGCCGTCACGTAACGCGTGATAGTCGCGAAACGTCCTATGCCCTGGCTCGGGGCCTGCAGGGGCGGTTGTCGCAGGCCCGTGCGCCGCTGCGCGTGGAGGAGGGACTTGAGAGGCGCGGCTGATGTTTTGGCGGCCGGGCAGCGCCTCCACGACGGTCACAGTGGTGCCGATCTGCGTCACGGAGGCCAGATGCAGGACGACAGAGTTGAGCATGCGAAAGCATCCGGAGGACGCCGCCTGCCCAATCGATTTCACGTCGTTTGTCCCGTGAATGCGATAAAGGCTTTTGCCGAGATAGAGCGCTATCGCACCAAGCGGGTTTTTGATGCCTCCGGTCATCTTCTCAGGGAGCGTTGGGTCGCGTTCTCGCATCTCGGCTGGCGGGTACCAATCCGGCCAAGCCTGCTTGCGGCTGACCGTTTCAGTGCCGGTCCAATTGAACCCGTCTCGCCCAACGGAGATTGCGTACTCGTAGGCTCGGTTGCCTGGAAGGATGAAGTACAGTTTGCGTCCGCCCGTATCGATCACAATCGAGTCGACAGGAAAATCGTAAGGGAACGGCACTATCGGAGGCGCTTTGGGAGCGATGTCAGGGCGGGGTCCTCCGTCACCCAAGCTCGTGGCCCTCGCGCTCCCTTCTAGGTTGCTCCTCGCGCGGATTGACCGGCTCCCGCCATGTTGGTGATCGATCGTAAGTTCCACGCGGGTTTTCAAAAACGTTGTCTGCCCAGGGTGGCCATCCTTGCGCCACGGCCGAAGTCTGTGTCGCCAAGAGTAGAATGCAGCTGAGCGCAAAGGCCTTCGTTATTGGGGGCATATAATTTCTCGCGCTCCAGGACAGATTAGTTTGGTGTGGCCAAAACCCAAAACGCAGACGCGAAGTTCCCGTTAGGTGGGAAATGTCAATGGCCGGTGAAGACGCAAGCTCATGGCATATCATCGATAGGACGCGTGGAACCCAACAGCTGAGCATTCCGTTATGTGCAGCGATGGTTCTCGAAACCGGATGTCGCTTCCTCATGAAAGGCATTCGGCTTTCGAGGCCAGTTGGATCTCAAATAAAAAGACGTGTCATGGGCAATCAGTCTTTCGGTTCTCCGGTGCATCAGGCGCCGAAGTGCATCCCCGACGAGCGCCTCGCCCTGCACAATATCGCTTTGAAGGTCGCCGCCAAGCATTACACGCACGAAGAGTTTCGGGCACTGGAGCGTGATCTTGAGGCTGACCGGATCGACGTGCGCGTGTATGACGACGGTCTGATCCTCATGCGCGTGGTGAATTAAAGCGCCGGCTTAACCTAAACAAATCTTTCATCGACCCTGTACAATTCGCGCAAGGTTTTAGCAGCATTCCACACGCAACATGGGCCGGCTTCCGATATTGCCGGAAGCTGGTCACCCCCTTCGTCACATCGGGATGACCGGGAGCCGGGGAGGTCTGCGTATTGGCCTCACCCCGGCTCCATTGGTCATTTATCAGAAGTGTTTGTTCTGGAGCGCCAGAGCGAATTGGGCGTGGCCGGGAGAAGTCATGAAAGCTGCCAGCAGGCAAGTAGCACCCTTAGAGCTGCAGCTGTCGGAACAGCAAGGCGATCCATAGCGTTCCTAGAGCATCTGGATCAACCATGTCCGTTAGATGATCGACAAAGCATTCGTACCGCCCGACGCGGCAGGCTGGATGGTTCGCGTCAGGATCCCTGTGACGACGGAAGAGTTCTATCTTGTAGCCATTCCCGACGAGGCCGCACCCGTGGAGGCGGTAAGAACAGGCGCCGGGTGTCTCGCCAACGAAACGGTTGAAGGGGTGGGCACGCTGACAGCGCAAGACCTGCGCGAGCAGAAGCTTGGGTCCGGCCAAATCAAACACGCCTGACAGAGCTGTCTTGAGGAACGTGATCTGCGTCCAGGGCGTTGCTATTCCAGGATCATTCACGGGGTATTGAGCTGAGGGCAGGCCGCTGGTCTGTCCAACTGAGGGCAGACATGCGGGTGACCAGGGTGCGGGCGACGCGCAACTGCTATCGTTGGTTGGCGTTGGCTTTGGCCATGCAGGTGGCCCTCGGCGTGTGGGCGGCTCTGGCACTGTTTGGCTGCCCGACCAATAGCGCCGCGCTGGCAGCCACACGGCCGCCCGCCGTGGCAATGCGCAATGCCATCGAGCCAGCACAATATCGACGCAAGAAACGGCGCGTTCGTTCCGTGCCGCGCCACAAGGAGCCGACGCCCGACGTTGCCACCGAACAACAAAAACAACCGAACGCCTCGAAGGAGCCGGTGAAAACCGATCAAGTGACGCCGAAGGAAGCGCCTGCTGCAGCCGTATCCAAGAACGCCGATCCCAAGGCAACAGCCACCGAGCAGGGTCCGGTGGGGCCTGATCCCAAGGACACAGTGTGGACCGATGCAGAGGTGATCGCGGCGCTGGAAGCGTGCGTGCAACTGCTGGCCCCTATTGCCGCCAAGGTCGATGTGTCAAAACCGGTCCGCAGCGGTCAATGCGGTACGCCCGCGCCGGTGGCACTGAAGCGCGTGAGCTCAGTCGAGATCCGTCCGCCAGCCGTTGTGAACTGCCGGATTGTCGCCAGTCTGCACGACTGGGTTGAGACAACGCTGCAGCCAGCGGCGCGCGAAATGCTGCAGTCGTCCATCATGCGCATGATCAATGCATCGGGCTACGAGTGCCGCAACCGATACGGCGGGCGCGACAACAGCAAGATCAGCGAACACGCCTTGGCCAATGCCCTTGATATCTCGGCGTTCGTGACCGATGACGGCCGCACCGTGGATGTGCTGCGGCATTGGGGTCATACGCAGCGCGATTTGCGCGCCCTTACACTCGCTAGGGCTGAGGCTGAGCGACAGGCCAAGGCTGCGGCGGCGGCGCAAAAAGCTGCGGCGGCTGCGGAGAAAGCGGCGGCCGCCGCGGCCAAGGCGGCAGAGACCGCATCGCAGGGCAAAACCAAAGCCTCGGCCAAAGAGGCCAGGGAAGCCAAGAAAGCAGCCGAGACAGCACAGCGGGAAGCAGAGCAGGCGGAAATTGAGGCCAGGGCAGCACAAAATGTAGGGAAGGTAGCCGAGACGGAAAAGCGTCGAAGCCAATCCAAAGGCAAGAGAGGCGATGCCGGACACCAGCCCGACGACGACGTCGACACGCCCATTCCTGCGAAGAAGGGCGGCGTAACACGTGGACAGGCGACTGCCACCAATCAGGTGGATAAGTCAGGACGCGGCGCAGCGCCGACCGTAACCGATGCTCGCAGTGCAGATGCGACGAGCAACACGCCCGAAGGCTTATTCCTGCGGCGTTTGCACAAGGGCGCGTGCGGGACCTTCGGCACCGTGCTTGGACCGGAGGCTAATGAGGCGCACCGCAACCACTTTCACTTTGATCTGGCCCAGCGCCGTCACCGCGCATTTTGCGAGTGAGAGTGGGTCCAGTCCGGGCAGGGCCACATCAAGTCGGTTGCGACTCACCTAGCCTACGGTGATGCGCAAGCGCGGCCTTGTGATCTGGCTGCGCTACTAAATAGGCGAAGACACCCTAACCCGGCTGGGATAGGGTGTCTTCTTGGCGTGCAGCCGTCTCAACTCAAACTTCGAACCCCGCATAGGAAGTTGTAGGATCTACTGCCTCGAAAGTCTCTTTCTGACTTCTTCCGCGGTCATTGTGAGTTCGATGCGGTCGCCTTTTTGCTCGTACACTTCGGCAGGGATGATCACATTCTTAGATCCGATGCCGAGGAATTGAGTCCCCGGGGCGGAACGCACGCAGCAGCCCGATGTTCCATACCCCTCAAGGCATGGTGCAGTCGCGGCGGCGCAGTGGTTCAATGTCCGTAGCTTGGCTGAGCGCGAGCGGCGATTTCATGCACGGCTTGGCGGGATGATCGATCAGAGCAAGCGGCCACGCTGGCCGGGCGACACGATGCTGTAGCGCGCAGGGGGAGGGGCACGCGGAACGAGCGTGTGTATCAGCGGGTTCACGGAATAGAGGAGAAGCGGCTGTGGAACTTCCGAAGGAAACGCTGAAGCATCTGGGCAAACTGCTCAGGGAGAAGACGGGTGCGGTGATCAACAAACCGCTGCCGGCTCGCTTCCTATTCCTTCTCAGCGAACTTGATAACCGCAGGGTTAAAGAGCGCGAAGCTCTGCATCGTTTCTGGAAAAGGCGAACGGGTCGGGCTAGGGATCGCGACGAGGCGGGCACCAAGTGAAGTCGAAATGTATCAAACGCCGACGGGACACATACCCAGGGAATCTCCGGCTCGTGGCCACTCGCCATCCACAGGCCGAAAGCGGCATGTCTTTTTGCTGGAAGGCGTAGTGTCAACGTCGGCCGGTCCATATTATTCCGTATATGGATCATCCGCATCTCGGCCTGTGGACAACCCGCGCTGCGAGTTTCAACGACGCCGAACCATCGCGGCAACTGAAGGGTAACGCCCTTGGTGCCGCATTTCTGCTGACAGCGAGCGGCGTCGGA
The DNA here is from genome assembly GCA_963806735.1 of uncultured Alphaproteobacteria bacterium. GTDB lineage: Bacteria > Pseudomonadota > Alphaproteobacteria > Rhizobiales > Hyphomicrobiaceae > CADEFX01. The sequence continues at coordinate 260,177 of CAWEBE010000010.1, forward strand.
ACGACGCATGCCAAAGACGAACAATTGCCTAACGCACCACCAGCACTGGAATGGTTGAGCGTGTCACAACCTTCTGCGTCTCGCTGCCGAGGATCATCGCGGACACGCCGCGCCGTCCGTGCGAGGCCATGGCAATCAGATCGCACCCTTTGGTCTTCGCAGTTTGAAGTATGGCCTCCCAGGGATGATCATGACTTTCGTGGACAGTCTCCACTGTGACGTCTGCGGCCTTTGCGGTCTGTTCGATGATGGTGAGATTTTCGCTGGCGAACTTGACGGTTTCCGCATGGATCCTGCCGGCGATATCGTCTCGGAGCAGCGCGCGTGGCGTTCCAGTATGCAGCGGTTGAGTCACGGTTAGCCCAACGACTCTTGCCGCAACTGCTTGGCAAGGCGGTCAAAGGACCCAGCGCGCAAGTTGCCATGCTCATCCTGCTCCCTCGATGGCGAGCTGGTGCTGGCGACGGAAGGTGGCATCGACTTCTATGACCTGCGTGGCGCCCGGCGCCATGACGACGTTTCACTCTGGGCCTTCGACATGCTGGAGCTGGATGGCGCAGACTTGCGCGGCCTGCCGCTGATCGAGCGCTCGGCCTGGTCCCGAGCTTCGATGACGGCCAGGCGCTGTTGATCGCCTGCATGGACAAGGGCGTTGAAGGCATCGTCTCGAAGCTGGACGGCGCAGAACCGGGATCGGTGGGAGAAGTCGGAAACCAGATCGGTCAGACGAGCGCCAAGGCTTGGCGCAGACCTGGTGGCGTCACGGGCTTTTCAAGAAATCCCAGGGGATCTGCGGACGCGGCCCGCCTTCTCGTTCCGGCGTCGACGTTGGCGGTGACAAAGAGACTGCGAATGTTGAAGCGCGCCCTGATCTCCCGCGCCGCCTCGACGCCGTCGCTGCCTTGCGCCAACCGCACGTCCATTAATACGACGTCGGGGAGCAAGGCCTGAGCCGCCTGCACGGCCTCCTCGGCAGAAGTGGCAACGCCAAGCACGTTATGGCCATCCGCTTCCAGGATGGCCTGAATGTCAAGCGCAATGAAGAACTCGTCCTCAACAATCAGGACTTTTAAAGATCTCGATGTGCTGTCCGACATTGATTGTCTCGCCCAGGATGGCCGGCTCAGGCGACTGCGGCGGCAACAAAGAACCGTGATGGGATGCGCGCCGTCCAGACAAATCCCTCCGCGGATAGTCTAGCGTAACAGTTGCGTCCAGGGAGCGGTGAATTATGTTCTCAATCACGATGTGACCGAAGCCTTTGGCGCTCGGACGTGCCGGCGCTGGGCCGGCTTTCTCGCGCCAAGTCAGATGCAGGGAAGTGCCGTGCCGCGCAGGATCCATATTCCATCCAATCTGTACGCGGCCTTCTGGCACGGATAGCGCTCCATGCTTTGATGCATTGGTGGCGAGTTCATGAATTACCATACCAATATTGTGAACTGCCTCTGGTCTAAGAAAGACCTCCGGACCCTCCGTCTGGAGCCGATTACAGCCAGGCTCAATGAACGGCTGCAGTTGTGCTCGAACAAGATCTCCGAGGTACGCGCCGCTCCAATCCCTCTGCAACAAAAGATCTTGCGATCTTGCGAGGCCCTGGATGCGACTGCCGAAACGCACGCCGAACTCTTCCAAATCAAGGCTGTGCTTTGCGGTCTCCCGCGCCATCCCGCTGATGATGGCGAGCAGGTTCTTGGTGCGATGCGCCAACTCGCGAAGCAGCAACTGAGCGTGCTCCTCGCGCTGCTTCAGACGGAGATGTCATGGACGACAGAGCAAATGCCAATCACGTTACCGTCCGCGGCGCGAAGAGGTCCAACGTTGATCGATACGTCGATCAGCTGGCCAGTCTTGGTACGTCGTACTGTTTCCATAGTGACGGTACGGCCGGCCCTTATCTCGCATGGACCGCCGCCCGCTCTGCTGCCCATTGTCAGGCACGACTATGCTGGCCGGCTGGCGAACAGCTTCCTCAGCGCTGAAGCCGAAAATGCGCGTCGCGGCTGCGTTCCAGGTTTGGATCCTTCCCGCAAGATCCATACTAAGAACAGCGTCGCCGGTGGAAGAAACGACGGCAGCCAGCAGCGCTTCCCGAACTCCGCCTCTTTGCGTTCATAGGAAGCCTTGCTTAGCGCGGTAATGATTTCGTTGGCTCCGACGAGAGGTGAAGAGACCCCGTCCACCAGATTGCCCCGCCCCAACGTTGCATCGCCTTGCGTTGCTCCCTGCAAAGATCGAGCAATGAAACGGGCAAAGAGGACGGCCAATGCACCACCACTCACCAGTGCGCAGGCGACCAGCAGCAGATAGACGAAACGCGCACGATTTCGCGAGGCATCCACCACCCCGGCCGAGACGGTCGCGGAAACGAGCCAACCGGTGC
>CAWEBE010000011.1:0-20170 GCA_963806735.1 uncultured Alphaproteobacteria bacterium
GCTGATCGACTACAACGTGCGTGCCGAGCGCATGGGTTGGCTGCCCTCCGCCCCGCAACTCGAGGTCAATCCGCTGGAGGTGGCGAAGCATGCCGCGGCTTCCGGCAAGGAGGCCAAGGACTACGTGGCCGGCGCGCTGAAGTCCGGCGAATTGAAGCTCTCCTGCCATGACCCGGATAACCCGAAGAACTGGCCGCGCAACATGTTCGTGTGGCGCTCGAATCTGCTGGGCTCCTCAGGCAAGGGCCACGAGTATTTCCTCAAGCACCTGCTCGGTACGTCCCACGGCGTGATGGGCAAGGAGCTGGGCGAGATGGGCGCACAGAAGCCGACCGACGTCGCCTGGCACGACGAGGCGCCGGAAGGGAAGCTCGATCTGCTGGTCACGCTCGACTTCCGCATGTCGACGACCTGCGTCTACTCGGACATCGTGCTGCCGACGGCCACCTGGTACGAGAAGAACGACCTCAACACCTCCGACATGCACCCCTTCATCCACCCGCTCACCGGAGCGGTGGACCCCGTGTGGGAGGCCAGGAGCGACTGGGAAATCTACAAGGCGATCGCCAAGAAGTTCTCCGAAGTGGCGCCCGGAGGTGCTGGGCGTCGAGAAGGACGTGGTGCTCACGCCGATCATGCACGATACGCCGGCCGAGATCGCCCAGGCGCTCGACGTGAAGGACTGGAAGCGCGGCGAATGCGAGCCGGTGCCCGGCAAGACCATGCCGGCAGTGACCGTGGTCGAGCGCGACTATCCCAACCTCTACAAGCGCTTCACCTCGCTCGGGCCGCTCATGTCCAAGCTCGGCAACGGCGGCAAGGGCATGGCCTGGAACACCGAGCACGAGGTGGACTTCCTCAAGCGCCTGAACGGCGTCGTCACCGAGGAAGGGCCCACCAAGGGCCTGCCGAGGATCGAGAGCGACATCGACGCCGCCGAGGTGATCCTCACGCTGGCGCCCGAGACCAACGGCGAGGTTGCCGTGAAGGCCTGGGCGTCGCTGGGCGGCTTCACCGGGCGCGACCACAAGCATCTCGCGATCCCGAAGGAGGACGAGAAGATCCGCTTCCGCGACGTGGTGGCCCAGCCGCGCAAGATCATCTCCTCGCCGATCTGGTCGGGGCTGGAGAGCGAGAAGGTCTGCTACAACGCCGGCTACACCAACGTGCACGAGCTGATCCCCTGGCGCACGCTGACGGGCCGCCAGCAGCTCTACCAGGACCACCTGTGGATGCGCGCCTTCGGCGAGGGGCTGTGCGTCTACCGGCCGCCGATCGACACGCGCTCGGTGAAGCCGGTGATCGATGCCAAGCCCAACGGCGAGCAGCAGGTGGTCCTCAACTTCATCACGCCGCACCAGAAGTGGGGCATCCACTCCACCTACACCGACAACCTGCTGATGCTGACGCTCTCGCGCGGCGGCCCCATCGTGTGGATCAGCGAGAAGGACGCGCCAAGGCCGGCATCGTCGATAACGACTGGATCGAGGCCTACAACTCCAACGGCGCGCTGGTGGCCCGCGCCGTCGTCTCGCAGCGCGTGAAGCAGGGCATGTGCATGATGTATCACGCGCAGGAGAAGATCGTGAACGTGCCCGGCTCGGAGATGACGGGCCAGCGCGGCGGCATCCACAATTCGGTGACGCGCGCTGTGATCAAGCCCACGCACATGATCGGCGGTTACGCCCAGCAGTCCTACGGCTTCAACTACTACGGCACCATCGGCACCAACCGCGACGAGTTCGTGATCGTGCGCAAGATGGCCAAGGTCGACTGGCTCGACCGTCCGGCCGCCGACCAACCGCAAGCCATGTCCATTGCCCCCAAAGTGGAGGCCGCAGAATGAAAATCCGCGCGCAAATCGCGATGGTGCTGAACCTCGACAAGTGCATCGGGTGCCACACCTGCTCTGTCACCTGCAAGAACGTGTGGACCAATCGCGAAGGCATGGAATACGCGTGGTTCAACAACGTCGAGACCAAGCCCGGCATCGGCTACCCCAAGGACTGGGAGAACCAGGAGCGCTGGAACGGCGGCTGGGGGCGCAAGAAGAATGGCAAGATCGAGCCCCGCATCGGCGGCAAGTGGCGCGTGCTCGCCAAGATCTTCGCCAACCCGGATCTGCCCGAGATCGACGACTACTACGAGCCCTTCACCTTCGACTACGAGCACCTGCAGCAGGCGCCCGAGATGCAGGCATCCCCCACCGCGCGGCCGCGCTCGCTCATCACCGGTGAGCGCATGGAGAAGATCGAGTGGGGGCCGAACTGGGAGGAGATCCTGGGCGGCGAGTTCTCCAAGCGCTCCGCCGACTACAACTTCGAGGGCGTGCAGAAGGAGATTTACGGCCAGTTCGAAAACACCTTCATGATGTACCTGCCGCGGCTGTGCGAGCACTGCCTCAACCCGGCGTGCGTGGCAGCCTGCCCCTCCGGCGCCATCTACAAGCGCGAGGAGGACGGCATCGTCCTCATCGATCAGGACAAGTGCCGCGGCTGGCGCATGTGCGTCTCCGGCTGCCCCTACAAGAAGATCTACTACAACTGGTCGAGCGGCAAATCCGAGAAATGCATCTTCTGCTATCCGCGCATCGAGGCGGGGCAGCCGACCGTGTGCTCGGAAACCTGCGTCGGGCGCATCCGCTACCTCGGCGTCGTGCTCTATGACGCCGACGGGATCGAGAAGGCGGCGAGCGTCAAGGACGAGAAGGACCTTTACGAGGCACAACTCTCGATCTTCCTCGATCCGAATGATGTGAACGTGATTGTGCAGGCTCGTGCGGACGGCGTGCCGGACGCCTGGCTGGAGGCCGCCAAGAAATCGCCGGTCTGGAAGATGGCGATGGAGTGGAAGGTCGCCTTCCCGCTGCATCCCGAGTACCGCACGCTGCCGATGGTGTGGTACGTGCCGCCGCTCTCCCCCATCCAATCAGCGGCCGCGGCCGGCAAGATGGGCAGCGACGGCGCCATGCCGGACGTGCGCTCGCTCCGCATCCCACTCAGATATCTCGCCAACCTGCTGACGGCCGGCGACGAGCAGCCGGTCGCGCTGGGGCTGGAGCGGATGCTCGCCATGCGCGCCTACATGCGGGCCAAGACCATCGAGGGCGTGCTCGACGAGAGCATCGCCGGCAAGGTGCGGCTGTCCGGCCAGCAGATCGAGGACATGTACCAGATCATGGCGATCGCCAACTACGAGGACCGCTTTGTCATTCCCACCTCGCATCGCGAGCTGGGCGAGGACGCGTACGAGCTGCGCGGGTCGTGCGGGTTCTCGTTCGGCAACGGCTGCAGCGATGGCCGCACCGAGACGGGGCTGTTCGGAACGCCAGGCAGGAAAGCGGCGCGCACGCCGACGGAGTTCATCTCATGAAACGCACGTTGAAGATCCTCTCGGCGCTCATCGCCTATCCGACGGCGGAGCTGCAGGCCGCCGTTCCCGAGATGCAGGCCGCGCTCGACGAGGAAGCACGGCTGCCGCAGAAGAACCGCGACCGGCTCGACCGGCTGCTGGAGGAGATTGCCGTCGGCGACCTCTACGACCTGCAGGAGCGCTACGTGCTGCTGTTCGACCGCACGCGCTCGCTGTCGCTGCACCTGTTCGAGCACGTGCACGGGGAAAGCCGCGACCGCGGCCAGGCTATGGTCGACCTGAAGGCCCTCTACGAGCGGCATGGGCTGTTCATGAGCTCGAGCGAGCTGCCGGACCACCTGCCGTTGTTCCTGGAGTTCTTGTCGCAGATCCCGGAGGCCGAAGCGCGCGGCCTGATCGATGAAACGGCGCACATTCTGGAGGCCATCCGTCAGCGCCTGAAGAAGCGCAAGGTGTCGTATTCGTCCGTGTTCTCCTGCGTGCAGGCACTGGCACAGGCCAGGCCGTCGAGCGACATCGTCGCGGCGCTGAGCGCGGAACCGGACGAGGACCCCAACGACCTTGCCGCCCTCGATGCGGCCTGGGAAGAGGAGGAAGTCACCTTCGGCCCCGGCGCGGCGGCGGCTGCGCAATGCGGCAAGGATGGATTGGCCGCCAAGCTCCGTGCGGGCCGGCGGCCCGCGCCCGGCATTCCGGTGGCTGAGCCTAAGCGTCCCGTGATCACAACCAGCGCGTCCAACCGCGCCTGAGGAGGCCCCATGCGCGAATTCGTCAACTACCTGTTGTTCGGCTGGTACCCCTACGTCTGCATCACGGTGCTGATCCTCGGCAGCATCATACGTTTCGATCGCGAGCAATACACCTGGCGATCCCAGTCGAGTCAGTTCCTGCGGCGCCGGCAGATGATGTGGGGCTCGAATCTGTTCCATCTGGGCGTTCTGACCTTGCTGGTGGGGCACTTCATCGGCCTGCTCACCCCGATCGGCGTCTTCGACGCCGTGGGCGTCACGCACGACTTCAAGCAGGTGATGGCGCTCGTTGTCGGCGGTATTGCGGGGGTGATGGCGTTCGTTGGTTGCACGCTACTCCTGCACCGACGCCTGATCGATCCGCGCATTCGCAAGACCTCGTCGTGGGGCGATCTCGGCGTACTGACGCTGCTGTGGCTGCAGATCGCGCTGGGCCTGATGACCACGATTTGGACCATCGATCACCTGGACGGCAAAGAGATGCTCAAGTTCATGGCCTGGGCCCAGGGTCTCTATCGCCTCAATCCGGGGGCTGCCGACCTGATCCTCGATGCCTATTTCATCTACAAGCTGCACATCGTGCTGGGCTTGACCCTGTTCCTGATAACGCCATTCACGCGGCTGGTGCACATCTGGAGCGCGCCGATCTGGTATCTCGGCCGGCGCGGCTATCAGGTGGTGCGTTCTAGCGGCCGCCCCGAGGGCGCGCCCGCACGCCGCAATGTCGAGCCGGCGGAGTGAGGCCATGACGTCTGCAACCTGCTCGGTCCGCTCCCCTATCGCCGGCGCCGCCAGGGTCCCCGTGACCGTCAACGGCGTGACGATCGCGCACGGTGCCATCTCGCGCGAGGCGCAGAATCATCCCGCCGCCAAGCCCATCGACGCCTGGCGGGCCGCCGCCCGCGCACTGGCCGTGCGTGAGCTGCTGCTGCAGGAGGCGCGCCGTTGCGGCCTGCGCGCCAACCCCCTGGCCGATGCCGAGGGCCGGCGGGAGACGGAGGAGGAGGCGCTGATCCGCGGCCTTGTCGACGCGCAAGTGACGACGCCGGCGCCAAACGAGGACTCCTGCCGGCGCTACTACGAGCGCAACCGCGCGCGCTTCCGCTCCGCCGACATCTACGAGGCTTCGCACATTTTGATCGCCGCGCGGCGCGACGATGCGGCATCGTTCACGGCAGCGCGAGAGCGCGCCGTTGCCATCCACGCGCACCTGGAGAGCGAGTCGCACCAGTTTGCCGAGATGGCAAAGGCGCATTCCGACTGCCCATCGGGCGCATCCGGCGGCAACCTGGGCCAGCTCACCGCCGGCGACACGACGCCGGAGTTCGAGCAGGCGCTGCTGGCGTTGAAGGCGGGAGACATGTCAGGCGCGCCGGTGGAGACCCGCTACGGCTACCACGTCATGCGGCTCGACCGGCATGTTCCCGGCCGGCAGCTGCCGTTCGAGATCGTGCGGGAGAGGATCGCGACCTACCTCGCCGAGCGATCGCAGCGCCTGGCGATCGCCCAGTTCGTCGCCCGCCTGGCCGCACGGGCGCAAGTCAGTGGCGTCGACCTGCCGACGACCGCGGACCTCAGGGTGAGTTAGGAGCGCAATGCATGCTGCTTGGATCGATCATTGCTAACCTCTCCGATGAAACCAGCATCCTGGAGAAGCTCGCGTCGCTCGACGATCTGGTGCTGATGGCACGCATGCGCGAGGCGGCTGACGAAGCTGGCGAACCTCTTGGCTGTTTTACAAGTACGGCCGTGGGTGCATTTGTGGCGCGCGCGGACGACGCTGCATGGCTGTCCCTGATGGCCGTCACGAGCAAGGCCGATGATCCGGGCAAGGCGTGCCTCAGATACATCCTGGGGACCTGGTTTGCGTCTCCGGAGAAGCCTGCGTGCTCATGTCACGACTGACGCTGGTCGTCGGGCTTCAGCCATTGCAACGGGCGCCTGCGGTCATTGATGACCGATCTGCCGGCTGGTGTGGCGCCGCCTGCTCGAACTCGATGGCGCGCGTCTCGCGAATCTGATTGATGACCGCGGTCCGCTGTCCAACCAGGCGAATGGCGCACGCGACGCAGCGCCTGAAGATCGAGCTGCTCGTCCGTCTTCGCCGGGACACATCGCGTCGTTGGCCGCTGCACGGCTTCAGCGATCGCGTGCGCATCGCGGAAGTCATTCTTGTGGCTCTGCCAGAACGGCTTGGCGTAAACCGGCGGCACCTGCCTCACGTCGTGACCGAGCGCGAGTAGCTCCCGGTTCACGTAGTGCGTTCCCATGCCTGCCTCTATGCCAATCAAGCATGGCGGCACATTCGCGAGCCGGGCGACAACTCGGTCACGCGCTACCTTTTCGCGAAGAACCATCGCCCCTCGCGCATCGAGGCCAACTAGGTGCAGCGTATTCTTGCCGGGATCGATGCCAATGAACGCAGATCGCAAGCCGTCTGTTTGCCCAGGAATCCTGCAATTTCACGGTATCGATCCTCATGGAACGCTTCGATCGCTTTGGGGACGGTTCGCTCCGGCCGGGTTGGCGTAGCTCATGGTCTTCGCCTCACGCCCGTGGGCGCAGTCCGTTCAACAGGCATGCGCGCTTGGGTCCAGGCCTCCATCCCTCCGCGAAGCACCTCGGGGTCAAAGCCTGCCTGGCGCAGCACCGCGGCGGCGGAAGCCGAGCGCTTGTCGGTCCGACACACCGTGACAACGCGGGCGTCTCTGACGGGCCCCAGTGCGCCGATGCGGTCGGCCAGTTCATCGACCGGTATATTTACCGCGCCCCTGATGTGTCCCAGCGGCCCATTGAATTCGGCATCGCTGCGCACGTCGAGTATTGTAAACCGGTTGGCTTCCGACAGCGCTTTAGAGAGTTGCTGCGCATCGATCCAGCGCGACGGGGTTTCGCGCCAGCGTCGGAGGAGACGCGGTACGAACGCAATGGCCGCAATCGCGGCCAAGCCAATGACGCCATACTGTATCGCGTCGGTGCTGCCTTCGGCGGCCTCCCGGCCGGCATAGCCGAGCCAGGAATAGGCAAGCGTGCCTGGAATCATGCAGACCAGTGAGGCGAGCGCATACGGGCCAAGCCGTATCCGGGTCAAACCGAGCCCATAATTCGTGAGGCTGAAGGGGAAGAGCGGTACAAGACGTACGAGCGCAACGAACCGCCAGCCTTCGGCTTCGACGCCCGCGATCAGCCGCTCAAGCTTGGGGCCGGCCTTTTTCCGCACCAAGTCGGCCGCTGCGTACCGCGCGATCAGAAATGCAGCCGCCGCTCCGAGCATGGCCCCGGCGAGATTGACAATCGCTCCCAGCGCCGGCCCAAACAGGGCTCCACCGGCTAGACCAAATAGCGACCCGGGAAGGAACAGAACAGTGCCGAGAGCAAAAAGGAGCACATGAAGGGCGGGCGCCCACGCGCCTAGAGCACGCAGTGTTCCCGCCACGTGCGCTGCGTCGAGCCCTGCTGGCCGGAATGCCAGCCAGAGCGCAGCCGCGGCAATAACCAGGACAAGGGCGACTCTTGCAGCGATAACGCTCATTGGCCGCGCTCCCGCTGTCCAAGCGGATATATCTTCGCATCTTCTCTGAAAGGCTGCGTCAGCATGTGATCGAGACGCTGCTCGGCTGAGTCGCGGAACTGCGCGATGCCGATCGTCATGCCGAGGTGCCCGGCCTCGGGCTGGTCCCGGTAAGTGCCGAACAGCCGGTCCCACCACGGCAGATTGAAGCCAAAGTTGCTGTTTGTTTCGTGCGATTTGACCGAATGATGCACACGGTGCATCTCGGGCGTCACCACAATCCAGCGCAGGACGCGGTCAAGGCCTGCGGGCAGAGAAACATTGCCGTGGCTGAACATGGAGGTCGCATTGAGAAGAACCTCGAAAGTAAGAACGGCGAGGGCCGGCGCGCCAAGCGCCGCCACCACACCGAGCTTGATGACCATCGACAGCAAGATCTCGATCGGATGAAACCGCACGCCCGTGGTAACGTCGAACTCAAGGTCGGCGTGATGCATGCGGTGGAGCCGCCACAAAGCGGGCACCGCGTGGAACAGGACATGCTGAAGATAGATGGCCAGATCGAGCAGGATCACACCTGCGGGGACCGCCACCCAGGTGGGGATGCCGAAAGCGTTGAAGAAGCCCCAACCGCGGGCTTCGGCCAAGAGAGCGACGCCCATGGCCCCCATTGGAAAAATCAGCCGGACAAGCAGGGTGTCGAGGAAGACAATGCCGAGATTGCCTGGCCAGCGTGTCTGGCGTCCAAGCTCCTGCTTGCGGCGCGGCGCTGCCAGCTCCCACATCGCCATTGCAGCCAGCACCGCGCTGAAGGCGGTGAACCGCACAAAAGGTTCGTTTGACATCACCGCGTCCATACTCAATAATTCGCTTGAATGATATGACTATGTCAAGCCCGAACCCCAAGCGAGCGCTGTATGCGCAATTCGCAGCCGTTGCCAAAGCGCTCGGCCACGAGCATCGCCTTGAACTGCTCGAACACGTTGCCCAGGGCGAGCGAACTGTGGAAACCCTTGCGCAGCGCTGCGGGATCACGATCGCCAACGCGTCTCAGCATCTGCAGCATCTGCGGCGTGCTGGGCTCGTTTCGGCTCGGCGGAACGGCAAATTCATTCTCTATTCGCTTGCCGATAACTCGGTGCTTGCGGCGGTTTCGGCCGTGCACCGTGTGGCAGAGCGCAATGTCGCCGAGGTGAACCGCATCCTTCGCACCTACTTCCTGCAGCGCGACGACCTGGAGCCGGTCTCGCGCGCGGAACTGCGGGAGCGCATGAGGAAGGGGCTCGTGACGCTTCTCGATGTGCGACCCGAAGACGAATTTAACCTGGGGCATTTGCCGGGCGCGGTGAACGTTCCGTTGTCAAAGCTCAATCGCTGGCTCTCTCGGGCCGGCAAAAAGCGTGAGATCATCGCCTATTGTCGCGGACCCTACTGCGTGATGTCATTTGAGGCCGTGGCCGAACTCAGGGCCAAAGGCTTCAAGGCGCGGCGGCTGGAGGACGGCTTTCCTGAATGGAAGGCCGTCGGATTGCCGGTGGAAAACGGGCTGAGCCGGGAACGGACCGCGCTAAGACGTTGACGCCGACCCACGAGGCGCGAAGTCGCCGTGCCCGCGATCGCGCGATGTCTGGAGGTCTTCGCCGATGCCCCGATCGATCGATGAGCTGCTGGAGGAGGTACGCGCTCGGTACGAGCGGGTCGACGCGGTAACGGCCGCACTTGAGCGCGACGGCGGGGCGCTCCTCGTGGACATCCGACCCGTCGAATACCGGCGCAAGCACGGCGAGATCCCGGGCGCCATCACGATCGGCCTGGACATCCTGGAGTGGCGGCTGGACCCGCAGTGTCCGTGGCGGATCGCCGAGGCCACCGACCACGACCTGCGAGTCATCCTCGTGTGCCGACAGGGGTATTCCTCCTCACTCGCGGTGGGCCGGCTTCTGGACCTCGGACTGCACCGGGCGACTGACGTGATCGACGGTGTCGAGGGCTGGGTCGCCGCCGGCCTCGCCCTGACCGCGACCGCCGCAGCGGGACCGGCGCGAAGCCCGCCCTAGTCCGGTTGGGGCCACAACTCGCCGTTACCGGCCCCAATCAGCACGTCCGTTTTGCGCTCGTCATCTGACGTAGCGCAAGAGACGAAGGTTGATTGTTCTTGCAAGGTGCCACGCTTCGGCATCGACCATAAGCCACTAAGGACGCGCCGCAGCGGTGGTGGCAGGAGAGGTTGAGAGGCCGGAAATGACCTGTTTCAAGAGATCCCTGACTTCGCCGGCAATGGACGCCAATCTCGGATTTCCGACAGCCATCATCGAAGCTACAGGATCGACGGCCGAGACCTCCACTAGGCCCTTGCTAATTTCCTGGACGACGACGTTGCAGGGCAGCATCGTTCCGATCATGTCCTCGCTTTGCAGCGCCTGATGCGCGAACTCAGGATTACACGCGCCAAGGATAGTGTAGGGGCGGAAATCGACGTCGAGCTTCTTCTTCATCGTTGCCCGCACATCAATCGTCGTCAGGACGCCAAATCCCTTGCCGGCCAAGGCATCCGTTACGTGCTGGATGGCTTGAACGAAAGGCATCTCAACTGTCTTGCTGAAATAGTAGCTCATGCTCGTCTCCATTCACGCAACAAATACCGGGTGCAACCAAATACTAGATGAGGTGGAAACTCGGACGGTTGATTTGGATCAACGCGATGTGCAGTCGTGTGCAAGATCCTGTTGACAACTGGCGCGCCCAGGTTCGTTGGGGCGAACAGGGGCTACCGATTCCTTTGCTGAGTGAGTCTGAAATAAAGGAAGGTCGTCCGTGAAGCCAATTGAGACATGGATTCTGATTGCCGATGGCGCGAGAGCGCGTGTGTTGCAGAATGACGGCCCTGGATGATGAGGCGATCGTAGGTGTGCTGCTCAAGCCCGCGGGCCAGCATGTCCGCTAATTGTTGCGCGAGCTTCTTCTTTAGTTCTCTGTGGGGATCGGAATGCGAGTTCGATGGCAGAGCGTCCCGCACCGTGAGAGCTATAGCTACGACCTTCCCGGTCCGACACGAGGTCATGGGTCGCGGAATGATCACCGTGGAATATGAGCCCCTCAACGGCGTGCAATCCGTGTCAGCGGTCTCGCGACGGAAGGTTTCGCCCAGTAAGCGGACGTTCTGGTAGTCGACTTGGCGCGGGAAAGAAGGCTTTGGACGGCTGTGCGGAGCGGAGATTTGCCACGTTCCGAAAAGTTTACAATTGGAACGTCTGAAAGCGCTGCTGCCAATCGCTCTGAAACACAGAGTGGACGAGGCGCCTACGCGGGTGGCTTTTCGGAACGGCTCGATCGCGCTGACAGATGAAGCCAGGCGAACCTGATCCAACAAGGAGCTTCAGCCCTCGCTCTACGCGCCCATTAGAGCGAGCACAGGCTTAGCCCATGAAGGGCCCTTTCGACGGGAAGGCGCAACTTCGCCCGCTGTACGACGATGGGCAGTACTACAGCGTCGAGCAGCATCGCGACGGCACCATAACCGTGCGCATCCATGCCAATTCCGGGGATGTGGTCGAGCGGGACGCCCGAATGCCAAGCGATAAAAGCGCTGGCCTACATTGAAAGGCTGGAGGGTGCAGGTTTGCCGAAGAGATACTGGTCGCACTAGGGCGTGAACTCATAATCGATGGTCAGATTCCATCGGAGCGAAGTCCGCGAGCACGGGGTCGGATGATAGCTTGCACCCCCGGAAGACTTCGGCCCGGCAATGGCAGCTTTCGGGGCTACATCTGCCGTCGGTTCGCCGCGGTCGGACCGGTGAGTTTTGACCCAAGACGGACATAGTGCTCATGCCTGCTGTGCGAACGGATCAGGCCGTCAGTAATGGATCCTGTCGTGATCGCATCAGGGTTAAGCAGGGTTTGTGCGGATGTTTGCCCTGTCGAATGTGCGCTTGACTAGGCCACAGACGCGGCACCACCTGTTGCAAGGAACTCTTCCATGAAGAAGCTCCTGTTTGCGTGCCTCGTCGGCGCTGCCGCCTTCGGCGCATACACAATTCCCAGCACGGCCCAGATCGCATCGCCTACCGAAACCGTTGCGCAGATCGAGACCTGCATGAGGATGTGCCTGAACACGAAGAAGTCTCGTGAAGCCTGCAAGATCCGCTGCCAGAACCGGCCCGGCAGCTAGGACTTTGAACTGACTCTGGCCACTCACCGCAACGCGTGCGAGCCCCAGGTTAAGCGCGCGGGCGGGAGGTGACCGTGCAATCGGCGTCGTGGCCGATGGGTGGCTAATGTGGCCTAGGTCTGTCTTTTTCGTCAGGCAGCCACGTTTTTTGCAGCACGTTTTGAGCGATGCTTTTGTCCAAATGCGGCGCAATGAGCTTGGCAAAGGCATAGGCCACTTCGCCGTACTCTCTCTTGCAGCCACTGGCGCGCGCTTGGGGTAGGTAGTCCTTGGTTACGAAGTCGGCGAACAGGACGGGATCGGCTCCGTAGGCCAAGCACACCATGTTGTAGAACCGCGTCGCCGGGGGGCTGTGTGCATCCGAGAACGCCGCCAGTGGCGCTGTCACTTTGGGATGCAGGAGGTACTTCTGGTAGGAGTGGGCGGCACCCGTGATGAGCCTGTGGGCCTGATCCTTGCCGAATTGCAGCATGATGTAGGTGGCGAATTGATCCGCTGCATCCTCGGAACGCCCAAACACCGGTACATCCAGCAGATCGAACATGGCGTGCCCCATCTCGTGGGCGAGCACATAAAAGAACTGACCCACGAGCGCATCAACCGGCGCGATGCCCGCCGCAGTGGTTTCTTGCGGCATCACTTTCCAGATGTCGTTCAGATACTCGTAGCACACAGTCACGCGACCGCGTTGATACCAGGCGTTGGAGGCCCCGTCGCATTCCGCCGTCCTCAGCGTCAAATCGGTTGGTAGTTGAAAGGCACTATAAATCTCCTGCAACTTCTCGAGCGTGTGACGTTGTTTGATGATCTCGTAGAGTGGCTGGTGCTCGGGAGATTTCGGAACGACGTATTCGATGCGTATTCTGTTGGGTTGCGCGTCCGCAGCGCTCAGCATTTGGGGCGTCAAAAGTGACGAACCCAAAATCGCAAAGGCCAAGGCATAGATTAGGTGTTGGGGCCGTCGCATGGGCCCTCCTTCAACAGGACCAGGACTACGGCAACACAAGATTGCCGTAGTCGTCTCCGTCGTGCCAACTAATTCCCCGCAAACGCATCTGCCGCCCAGCCGGCATACATGCTTTTCGCGGCCGGATCGGCGTCCACAATGTAGAGCTTGTCGCCGGCGCGAATGATGATGGCACCCGACTTCACCTCTTGCGCTCCGAGCTTCATGATATCCGCCGTCGGATCGGTCTTCGCAGTTCCCCGGACAACGCCAAAACTCTTCCGATCGACGTAAATCCCCTCGCTGGCGCTGAGGGCGCCGAGTTGAGTTCGTTCTTGCGCTGAGATGGCAAGCTTTGGCACGGAGGCAGCAAGCGCCAATGCCGAGAGTCCCAGGGCTAGGAATGTAAGTCTACGTCCTGTCATGACTGTGTTCCTGCATGTTGGTGATGGGGTACGTCAGGGATCAACATTCCCTCTTGCGTTGAGAGACGCGATCACCGCGTAGCAAGCCACCGTCTACCTCGACGGAGAGACTCTCCAGTCGGGTTAGCACTCAATCGGAGGAGCGGCGAACCCGCAGGCTCGGCTGTGTCCAGCGTCCAATGAGAGTGTACAGGCGGCCCTTTTTCGCGCCGCTCGATGTGGGCCCCCGGCGACCTTTGACTTGGATCAAGGATCCCCAGTACGAATGGGAGTTATTGGCACGAATTTAGTTTTTCCGCACTGTCACCTTGCTGGTGATGGGACCGAAGTCACCCAGGCCGGATTGCAATATCGGCTTGACTTAATGCGAGAGCAAACGCCCTGGCTGCGAATGAGTGCGCCGGTGCTGGGAGGTCGGCAATGCTGAAAATGTTGGCTAAGTTCGGCGTGTTGTTGGCGGCATGGATCTTGGTTGCGCACCCAGATACTGGCCATTCGCAGTCTGGAGATATTGCAATAGGTGAAGAGATAGCCGCGCGAGAGTGCGCAGGCTGCCATGGGTCGGGCATTGCGCGTGGAGTGACTATCCAGGGTGTCTTCGTGCCCGGCTTCAGCGAGATTGCAGGTCGGCCGAACCAGACGAGAGAACGCCTAAGAGCGTTCGTGCACATACCTCGTCATCCGATGCCGGCAATTCCGCTCCGGGAACAAGAGGTGAGCCACCTCGTAGAGTATATATGGTCTTTGAAGCATTGATTCTGGGAATGCGGGTAAACCATCGTACACGATTCTCCGATGGCCAACGGCGTTACGGGCGCAAGTGACGGGCGAAACAGTCTTACAAGCCCCGAGGTCGGCTTGCCAAAGCGGTCAACCCACGAGTGCCTCGCGGAGTGCGCGAGCGAGTTGCTCCCGCGTGTAGGGCTTGCCAAGCACTTTGACCTTTCGCGCGGCCTCACTCACCGCGAGCGGCATATCGCTGTATCCGGAGGTCAGCAACACCTTGAGGTCGGGCTTCATCGCGCGAACCCACTCCACCACATCGTAGCCTGTCATGCCGCCCGGCATAACGATGTCACTGAACACGAGGGCAATGGGCTCTCCGGACTGAAGCAACCTGATCGCCTCGGGTCCTGTCCTCGCGTCGAGGACAGCGTAGCCGAGCGTTTCAAGCCGGTTCACGGTCGCCTCTCGAACCTTATCGTTGTCCTCGACCAGCAGGATGAGCTCGCCATCCCCCAACGGAGTCTCTTCGGTCGTGGGCCTGGCATGGCTCACAATCGGCCCAGGTTCCGCCTTGGGGAAATACAGGTGGACGGAGGTGCCCTCGTCCACGGCGCTGTCTATGGCGACGAAGCCGCCTGACCGTTGCACTGTGCTATGGACCGTCGCGAGGCCCAGCCCCGTGCCCTTGCCGGGCTCCTTGGTCGTGAACAGCGGCTCCATGGCATGCTTGAGGACCTCCGGGCTCATGCCATGTCCCGTGTCGCCGACGGTGAGCCTCACGTACTCGCCGGACCGGGCATTGGCGATGCGGCCAGCGACGTCGGCATCAAGCGTGACGAGGCGGGTCTCGATCGTGAGCATGCCGCCGTTGGGCATGGCGTCCCGCGCATTGATGGCAAGGTTGAGGATCGCATTGTCGACATCGCCGGGATTGGCCATGATCTGGCACGGGTCGGGCGACAATTTCCAAGAGACGGTCACCTGCTCGCCAAGCGTTCGCCGCAGCAGCTCAATGGTGCCCGTAACGCGAGCATTGAGATCCAGTCGCTCTTGCCCGACTTCGTGCCGGCGCGAAAGGATCAGCAGCCTGCGGGTGAGGCTAACACCCATCTGGATTGCATCCATCGCGTCTTGCTTTACTTTGCGGATCTTCTCATCGGCGCTGAGAAGCGTGACCGCATCCAAGTTCGCGGAGATGGCCGCCAGCACATTGTTGAAGTCATGCGCAATGCCGCCGGCAAGCTGGCCAATCGCTTCCATACGCTGCGCTTGCGCCAGGGCTGCCTGCGCCTCCTCGCGCAGTGCCAGCTCACGCTCAAGCTTGGAGAGCGCAGTCATAAGGGCCTGGTTCGATTTTGTCCGCTCAACCGTCGCCCGGTACAGCGTGTCCTGCAGCTCCAAGATCTCGGGCGGCGCCATGGCAATCGGTTTGGCGGGCTCCACGGACGCGTCGGCAAACGCCTGGCGCAGCTGACCGATCGGCCGCGTAATCTGTCGGGCCAGGCTCCAGGCGAGCAGGAGACTCGCAGCAGAAAGGCCAGCGCCCAGCATGGCCGCCCAGCGCACCGTGCTCCAAGCTGCGTCCTGCAACTCCGCCTTCTTGACCGCGACGCCGACCGTCCAGCCGCCGATGGAAGGATGGGTGTTGGCATGAATGAGCGCCTCACCCTCCAGCGAGGAAAGCTCAAACAGACCAGTTCGATCTTTGATCGCTCGCCACCCTTCCGAGGCAAGTTGGCCAACTTGAGCACCTCGTTGCGGCACGCGTGCGATGTAGCGACCCTGGCCATCCATGATGCCAACAAGCCAGCTCTTTGGAATGTCGCTCGCGCTGAGGAGGGGAAGGAATTGCTGATGGCTAATGCCAACGGCCAACCCGCGAAAAGCCTGACTGTTCCTGAAGATTGGGACTTCAATGTTGACAACCCAATCCTGCGCGACCCGACTTCTCAAGACATCGGAGATGACCATCGAGCCTGTCGCCGAGGCGCGTTGTTGGGCCTCTATCCCAAGGGGATTGCGGCGGGGCAGCGGCTTGCCCGGTTGGGCTAAAGTGTTCATGAGCTGCTGGCCATTCACATCGGCGATCAGCAGCCATGCCTCTCCCTCTGCCGGGAACGCGCGGCGTGCCTCGGCCTCGAACGCGTCGAGGTTGTCGTCGAGCAACGCCGGTGAGCGAGACAACGCTTCCGCCAGCGCCAGGTACTTGCCGATCTCGGCTTCGACGGCGGCCGCGATTGATCGGGCGGCATAGAGAAGGCTCGTGCGTTGGACCTCGTCGGCCCGGCGAACGAGGTCCCAGATCACCCCGACGATGACGAGATTGAGCGGCAGCGCCAAAGCGAGCACGAGCAGGATCAGCCGCCCGGAGATGCCTAAGTGATTGAACACGCGCTGCAGGCCGGCGAGACGCATTTCCAGTTGAGCGCAACTCACGCGCAGTGCGGATTGCGCAGCATCTCGAGTGTCGCTGGGATGCTGAGGTGCAGGTGCTGGCAAGAAAAGGATCCCTCACTTCGTGTTCCGTGGCACGGACCCCCGTGCCAAAACCGAACCGAAAACATGGGGAGTTGCCTTGTATTGATTTGGATCAACTTGTCGCCGATCCATTTGGACGCACCGTTGATTCACCGCTCAAGCTGACTGTTCTGGGATGGGCCGATGCTGGACCGGCACCCTAGTTAAGAGAAGTAGCGCATCCATCCGCGACTGCAGCGATGCGCCGATCTGGAAGTGACGTGCAGTTGCGGCGAACCCGAGCCCGTTTTGGGGTTTACCCCTATGCCTTGCTGACGGCCTGCATGTCATGCGTGTCCGGCGCTGCAGGCTGGGGCATGGACATATACCGAACGGGGCATTCACCAACCCACCCAACACCTCTTGGAGGACACCAGAGCGTGCGGCATCGTTCAAGCCGGTCGCGCGACCTATGCCCTCCGCTTGCATGCGGGTCGCGCGCGCCTCGGGGTCGAAACCAAAGGACAAATCCATTGACAGGCATCAGATCGGCGCGGCGATCGTTGTCGCATCTTGTCATCCTTGTTTGCGTCCTGCTGTCGACGCTGTGGTCTTGGTCCGGTCTTGCCGGCGACAACCCACCGCCGCGCGTACTCATCATCAGTGGTTTCGGAGATACCTTGCCTGCGGCCGGCGTTGCCAGAGGCGCGATCACGAAGCGTCTGCATGAGACGCTGCACGGCAAGCTCGAAGTATTCTACGATCCTCTCGATTTTGGTCGATTTCCTGGCCAGGACTACCAGGATCAGATCACGCTTTTCTTGGCGCAAAAGTATGCCAAAAAGCGTCCCGACGTGTTGATCGCGCTTGAGCTCGAATTTTTGCGCTATCTGTTGCGCACTCGCGAGGTGATCGCACCGGGAGCTCCCATTGTCTTCTGCTGCATGTCAACTGCTGCAGCTACTTTGGCAATCGGCTCGCATTGGCCCGAAGTAACGGGCGCAGTCAGCGAGAACGATTGGACACAGACTTTTGCTCTTGCAGCTCGCCTTCAGCCCAACGCTCGTGATGTTGTGCTGATTTCTGGAGCGTCCGACCCCGATCGGCTGCGAGAGGTGGCGGCCCGCCAACACCTCGAGCCGCTTTTTCAATCCTACAATGTGCGATTCCTGACGGGCCTTCCCTATGACGCTCTTTTGGCAGAGATCGCGCGCCTGCCCCGCGACACGATAGTTCTGCTGCTGCCGGTTTTTGCGGATGGTGATGGTCGCCCGCGGGTCCCACGGCAAGTCGCCGCCGACGTCGCCAACGCATCGAGCGCCCCTGTCTATTCCATTTACGACACTTTCTTGGGTCAGGGCATTGTCGGCGGATACACATATGCTTTCGAGGATTCGGGCACCGCAGCTGCCGACTTGGTTGCGCAGATCCTTGCGCGTACAGATTCCAAGATTCTCCCTGCACCAACCAACACGCCCCACAGCTACCGGGTTGATGCGAGGCAACTGCAGCGGTGGGGCATGTCCGAAAGTCACCTTCCAGCCGGAACGGACGTCCTTTACAGGAAGCCGACCCTGTGGGAGCAGCATCCCAATGTCGTGCTCGGTACAGTGGCGGTCTTTGCTCTGCTGACGACTATCCTCATAATCTTGTCTGTGCAGATGGTCCGACGCAGGAGAGCGGAAGCTGCACTGAAGGAGAGCGATGACAGGATGGCGTTTGCCGCCGCCTCCTCAAATACCGGCCTATGGCAGTACGACGTTGTCACCGGTCAGCTGTGGGCGACTGAGCATTGCCGTTCCATGCTGGGTCTCAATTCGCACCCGCTCACCCCAGCGAGGCTCCTGCGCGCGGTTCACCCGGACGACCGTCGGTTGGCCGCGGCCACACTTCGATCGGTCATGCATGCGGGCCAAGCGATCGCGCTCGGCGAATTCCGCATTCTGCAACCGAATGGACACGTGCGCTGGCTTGCCGTGTCGGGGCACGGTGGTTTGGGCGTGGACCGCAAACCGGTCACGATCAGTGGTGTCGTCATCGACATCACAGAACGCAAGATGGCAGAGACCGAAACTCGACAACTCTCGCAGCGCTTGTTGACCGTTCAGGATGAGGAGCGTCGTCAGATCGCTCGGGAATTGCACGACTCGACGATGCAGCACTTGGCGGCGATGGGCCTGAACATGATGAGCCTGAAGGCTCGTGCTGCCTCGGACGCCAAGATGCGCAAACTCTGCGAGGATATTGGAGTGTCGTTGGCTGAAGCCTCACGTGAGCTGCGCACGTTCTCGTATCTACTGCATCCGCCAGACCTCGAGATAGATGGTCTCGGACCGACATTGCGCCGTTTCGCCGACGGCGTTGCTGCGCGCACTGGTCTCAAGATGAGCGTCAGCATCAGCCCTAGAGCAGACGAGTTGTCATTGGCGGTGCAGCGATCCTTGCTCCGTGTGGCGCAGGAGGCGCTGGCCAACGTGCATCGCCATGCTTCGGCCACACACGTGGCTGTTAGCCTCAAGTGCATCGCCGATCAGATACACCTGGTGGTCAGCGACGATGGCAAAGGCTTCAACGATAGCCGCGCGCACCCATTTGGAGCGCCTCCCAAGGCTGGAGTGGGAATCCCCGGCATGACGGCGCGCCTGCGCCAACTCGGTGGTGATCTCCACATCCACAGCGCCGCCACCGGCACAACCCTGCACGGCGTTGTTCCCTTGCACGTTGATGGCAATGGATTTGCGGCCACCCACCATCCCCAGATGATGTCGACGCACTGAAGCCCAGACCCCATCACTAGGCATGCTTGATGGGTCATGCTCCCCCAAGGAGGGGATCGACAGGGCTACGTCGGCCAGGTTCCGAACAGTTCGCAGTGCCGCTCGATCAGAGCCTCGCGCTCGAACGCAGAAAGTGGCTCGTGGACCTCATTCCGGTTTGTTTTCCACATGTGAGCAACGGCCTCCGCATCGGCTCGTGCAAAACGCCGCAGGAGGGACGCGTGGTGGCGGAAATGACCAATTCCTCATCGGCGTAGTCGCACGACGCCGGCTCAAGCTGGTTGTGGCCCGCGCAGCCCATGCCTGAAGTGGGTCGATCTCAGGTCACTCTTTGTGTCAATGCGCACCCTGCTTGCGGGGGAGATCACGCATGGCACTTCTTCCAGGGCTGTTGACCCGAGCACCAGGTGCAATCACATGCGGCTCAAGCCTCGATCAACTTGTGGACAACGCCTAGCGCACCAAAGCCACCTCGGACGTGAGGTCGAGCTTGCTCAAAATCGCGGCTCGATGGGTCTCGACTGTCTTGACGTCGCTGGCGGACCACAAGCCCTACTTCGCCAGCCAGGCTTGCGAGGGTGTGTTTGAAACATCGTGCACGGAGGGGCGACAGTTTGATCAGTTGACCACCGGGCTCGGCCTGTCGATTGCACGCACCATCGTCGAGACCTATGGCGGGACGATCTGGGCTGAGAACCGCGCCGAAGGCGGGGCGGCGGTTCATTTCGCAATTCCCTTGAGCGCGGATCGACGTGTTCGAGCTCATGCGCGATCCGAAACGAAGAAGGTTGAGGCTGCGACGGCTACGTGACGCAGCCGGACGAAATGCGGACGGCTCCCGTCGACGTGTTCTCTAGTTGGGTCGCCCGGTACATACTTGGCCTTCATATCGGCACCACCTGACCGACGCTTATCTTGGCGGCGTCCAGCGCTGCGGCTGAAACGGGCGAAATCGCGTTGATGTGCGCCTGTACGGCAGTGGAGCCTATTTCCTCCAGCGCGCCATCGCGGAAATCCGCTCCCTTAATCCTTAAGAC
>CAWEBE010000012.1:0-41210 GCA_963806735.1 uncultured Alphaproteobacteria bacterium
CAATTCCGGACACAGCGCTGCAGCGCGGAAGTAGTCAGTACGGTGCGTGGTGATCAAGTTGCAGTCTGCACCGCAATCCTCATGTCTCCTAAGCCTCAAGGATTCGCGTACAGACTCGAAATTTCAGACCAGCCCGAGGTAGCCAGAACGAGCGTTTGAGTTTGTACGGGCAAATTTGAGGCCCTGGCGTCGATGTTGGTGACGACCGCGGCCCAGTAGCAGTTCGAGAAGCCGGTCGAGTACCCCCCACGTGAAGGCCCCGTGGGAGCCGCCACCTTGCAGAGCGAGGTCAATGAGAAGTGGTTCGCTTCGCTTAGCGGAGCCAGGAGCGCGATCAGACATGGCTCTAAGCCGTTTGCAAGCGAAGGCTCCTGGCGTGCATAGGCCCAACTCAGCGGTCGCCGGCGCGCAGCATCTCTGGACGGCGGCGTGCGCCCTGCCGGCGCAGGCTCCGGCTTCGCTTTCCCTCACGTCAGGCTTGCCGAGACTCATCATTGGGCAGAACGGCCCCCTGCTCCATCCGGATTTGTCTGTAGTTCGCTATCGAAAGTGACGGACATCTTCGCCGCGGCACCGAGGCAATTGCTGCGCCGGTGTTTGATGTAGGTCGACGCCACCAAGGAAAGCTTAAGGCACAGGGCAATTCGGTCGAATGCGCTGGAACCGGCGAGACGACAGCGATACAGTTGAGCGTCCATCTGGACTGCCTAGGAGGAAAATCTTCAGGAGAGATCACATGCCCATCTACATCTCGCGCGGTCGCTTCACCACAGACGCAGTCAAGGGCATGATGGCTAAACCCGAAAATCGCGAGGAAGCCGTCTCCAACCTCTTCAAGAGTGTCGGAGGCAAGCTCATCGGCTGGTACCTGACCTTCGGTCCCCACGATTGGTTGGTCATTGGTGAATTCCCCGACGACAAGGCGGCCGCCTCTGCGGTGTTGGCCGCGGCGGCAGGGGGTAGCCTGTCCGACATCGAGACGACCGTCGCGATGTCAGCGGCGGATGCTACGGCCACCTTCGAAGCTGCCGGCAAGGCCGCAAAGGGCTTCAGGAGCGCTGGCAGGTCGTAGTTTTGGCGAGTGACCGCTGACGCACAGGTCGGTGAGCCCGCCGTCTAACGCTGAAGGCAACCGGCCATGGGAAGCACCGTCGGACGCTGAGGACGGTTGCGCATTGCGTCGCTGAGGCATGGGTCGCGGCGATCAGGATTCGGCATGGAGCTTCGCGTTGGGGCGCGTGAGTCCGTTGCGCGTCAACATTTGGCCTAGGCATCGTCAGTCTTTTTCCCCTCCTGGCTTTTCTCCCAGAATTGTCTGCAGGAGATCGGTGGAGGTCACGACCCCGGTCAGGGTGCCACGTGCGTCGTTGACGATCGCCATCGGCACCGCCGCACGACGCAGTTGCTCCACCACGTGAAGGACCGATCCATCTTCAGAAAAACTGGGAGGCTTGGTCTCAAGGGTTGCGGAGCCGATGCGCCCCTCTTGCAGCAAATCGCAAATGAGATCGGGAGCACGCGCGACGCCCAGGAGGTTGGCCAATCCGCCTCGACACACCGGGTAGGCTGCATGACCAGCTGCCAATATTCTGCGCGACAGCTTTTGCGCATCGTCGTTCATTTCAAGCCAGACGACATCGCGCGCTGGCGTCATGATTGTGCGGACTGGACGTTCGGCCAGGCCCAGTACACGCCCTACCATGGCTCGCTCGGCAGGCGCAAACACGTCAGGAGCGCTTTTGGCAGCGAGGATTGACGAAACATCATCCTCAACCGGCGCACTCGACTTGCTTCCCAGAATACGCAACACCGCTGCGGCCGTGCGAGACCGCAAATCTCCGGCTAGCACCCGCTTTTGCCGGTTGCGGGAAGCGATCTGGTTGAGCATCTCGATCATCACCGAGAAGGCGATCGCGGCATAGAGATACCCCTTCGGGATCGCGAAGCCCCATCCTTCTGCAAACAGGCTGAAACCGATCATAAGCAGGAACCCGAGAGCGAGTATCACCACAGTGGGATGGGAGCTGACAAATCGCGTAAGCGGCCCACTGGCGAACATCATCGCCACGATGGCTACAAAC
Source organism: uncultured Alphaproteobacteria bacterium (assembly GCA_963806735.1). Taxonomy (GTDB): domain Bacteria; phylum Pseudomonadota; class Alphaproteobacteria; order Rhizobiales; family Hyphomicrobiaceae; genus CADEFX01. Next base: position 2,082 of record CAWEBE010000012.1, read on the forward strand.
ACGGCGATGACCATCATGGATAAGTGATCCACCATGCCGACAGCGGTTACGACCGAGTCAACCGAGAACACGAAGTCGAGGATGACGATCTGCACGATCGTCTGCCAGAAGACGCCCGGTCGTGCGGCTTCGGACTCGGTTCCTCCCTGCCCACCCTCCAAACGGCCATGTAATTCGGTTGTCGCTTTCACCAATAAGAACAGCCCCCCGGCGATCAGGATCAGATCGCGAACGGAGAGACCGTTACCAAGAAGGGTGAGCACTGGCGCCGTCAGCGACTGCAGCCAGGAAATCCCGGCCAGCATCGCGACGCGCATGAAGAGCGCCAGTGACAGCCCAACAATGCGCGCACGATTGCGCAGGGGAGGAGGCAGCTTGTCGACCAGGATGGCGATGAAGATCAGGTTATCAACGCCAAGCACGATCTCCAGCAGGATAAGGGTGCCAAGTCCCAGCCAAGCCGTGGGCTCCGCAATCCATTCCATGGTGCACGGTCCTAACTCGCGATGTCATTTCATCATGGATCGGCGGTCGGCACGCTGATGCCGGCCGTGACGCCGAGCCCAATAACACGGCTAGTACAAAGGCTGCAGCTTGCACCCCCGGAAGACTTCGGCCCAGCAATGGCAGCTTCCGGGGCTACATCTGCCGTCGGTTCGCGGCGGTCGGACCGGTGAGTTTTGACCCTGAACGGAAGAAAAGATGATCGAACTTCAAGTCCTGTCTGGGAAGGCAGACATTGCCGCTACTTTGCGGCGGGCCCTTCGGCCCACGACGACGAACGGCGCCCAGTAGGCGGGGTGGGCCGCTGGGGTTATCGATCATGGCCAGCATGGCGCGACGCAGGGCCTCGGCGCGGCTTTCGCTCAAATCTCGAATCGATGACGATCTCGATATCCGATCCCTTCGCGCGTCTGCCGCGTTCGTCGACAAGCGCGACCAAAAATTTTTGACCGGTCGATTTCGACCGCAGCGTCAGAGGCGAGATCCCGTCTCCCAGCCACCTGTCGCCCCATGCGGTCATCGCCATGAACGGCAGACCGAGCGCCTGTCCCATCCGGGTCAGCGGGTACTCGATGCGCGCACGCTGACCCGCCTCACGGTACTCGCGGCGCTCCATGATGCCGCTCTCGACCAGGGCGGCCAGCCGGTTGCTGAGCACGCTGCGCGGTACGTCGATGTCCGCCTGAAAATCGTCGAAGCGCCGCAGACCCCAGAATGCCGATCGCAGGATCAGCAGGGTCCAGCGGTCGCCGATAAGCTCGAAGCTCTTGGACAGATTGCAGTCGCGCAGCGATACCGGCGAGCGGTGTCTGAGCGGAATGTCGGCCATGGCGGTTCGCGATTTTCTGAGTTGCAAATACGGATCCAGTTGTGTTCTCCTGAGTCTATAATCTAGACCGAGATGGTGCAACCATGCCGGCGCGCAGCATGAAGCAGGACGATCCACTGGAGGATTTCGCGCCACGCGAGATCGCGTTCGATGGCGTGGCCAGGCGGGTGTACGTCGCCGGCCACGGACCGGCGGTCATCGTCATGAGCGAGATGCCGGGAATCAGCCCGGAGGTCGCGCGCTTCGCCCGTTGGGTGCGAGACGCCGGATTTGCGGTCTACATGCCCTCGCTGTTCGGCCGCGACGGCGCCGTGCCGCGCACCGAGGAAGGCGTAGCGGTCTTCAAGCAAGCCTGCGTCAGTGCCGAGTTCCGCGCGCTGGCGGCCGGCCAGTCGAGCCCGGTGACGCAATGGCTGCGCGCGCTCGCGCGCCTCGCCCACCGGGAGTGCGGCGGCCGCGGCGTCGGCGCCATCGGAATGTGCTTCACCGGAAACTTCGCGCTCACCATGATGCTCGAGCCGGCGATGCTGGCGCCGGTGCTCTCCCAGCCCGCGCTGCCGCTCAACGATCCCGCCGGCCTCGAGATCGCCGCCAAGGAGATCAAGGCGGTGCGCGACCGGCTCGTGCGGGAGGACCTCACCGTGCTCGCCTATCGCTTCGCCGGGGATCGGTTCTGCCGCGCCGAGCGCTTCGCCGCCTATGCGGCGGCGCTCGGCGACCGCTTCGTCGGGCGCGTGCTCCCCGACAGCGCGGCAAACACCGATGTGGCGCCCTTCTTCGCGGAGCGCGTTGCGTGCCCGCACAGCGTTGTGACGGCCCACCTGATCGACGCGGCCGGCCAGCCGACCATCGAGGCACGCGACGAAATCCTGGCGTTCTTCACGCAGCGCCTCGTTCCGGATGCCGGCGCGCCTCCCGCGGGGTAGTCCCGGTGAGGCTCGATATCAATATTTCTAGATTGCCAGTGTTCTCGTCCAAGGGTGGAGGCAGACATGGGTGACAAGATCAACCTTTCGGAAAAGTTGGCGATGTTCTCGGACTACTGGTCACCCCGCACCGTAGCTCAGCTCAACACTTACGACGTAATGGTCGTGAAGGTGAAGGGCGAGTTTGTTTGGCATAAGCACGACGACACAGATGATTTCTTTCTGATCCTCAGGGGAAATTTGGACATCCAATTGCGCGATAGAACCGTCTCGCTTGGACCGGGCGAAATGTTCATTGTGCCAAGCGGCGTTGAACACCGGCCGGTTGCGCAAGAGGAAGTACACATGCTGCTGATCGAGCCAAGCGGTACGCCCAATACCGGCGACAAGCGAACAGCAGCGCCACGCAAAACCGCTTAGACCAATGGCCGCTCCTGGCACGAACTCACCGTTCAGCGGGCGCCGGGACCACTTCCGCTTATGGCGGTGAACCGGACGTAGTGGATGCAGGGTGCCGACGACGCCGACTTACGCGTTTGCCAATCATCGGGCGTCCTCCTCCATGACACGCCGTGGATCATTCCATAGCCAATTAGCCTTGGCCTTGAAGCGCAGCGATGCGTATGCGGCGCCTGGATTTGCTGATCCAATTGCCAGGCGGGTGGCGAATTTCCGTTACTTCCGGCTGGCCGGCGGTAACGAAGGCACGCCGGGGAGGTATGAGGAAGCAATGCGCTTGGGCAGCGGCATCAACCTGTCGCAGATGCTCAGCTCAGGAAGTGGCACTTAGCTGCCGCACATAGCTTGGCGCTGTGATGTGCGCTTTCGAGTTGAACAGACCTCACAGCGAGTAGTGCGTAACGCCCGCTTCTGACCCCGGAACGGACCTGACTGTGCGCCGCAGCGCCCAGGTGCTGGCAGGCGGCTCAGCGCCTCGACCCGTTATCTGATTGGGGTGGTCGCGGATGAGAAGCACGTGTGGGCCGTGCTCGACGCGGCGTTTCGCGAGTTCGGGCTGCCCGAACGATATGCTCCGAGGCTTGCCGACGCCTTCAGCGCCTGCTTGGTGCAGCCGCCGAAATCAGTGCGAAGTCGCTGCCTGGGACCGTCCGTCAGGTGGCAGCGGGTAGTTCGACTTCAATGCCGTTGGTAGATCGTGATCAGCGACCCTTTCGAGCGGGAATTCGATCCGGCACTGAACGCCGTCGGTCACGTAGTTGATGTCCACCGTACCGCCTAGCTCATAGGGAATAAGTTCGCAGATCACGCTCGTGCCATAGCCGCTCCGGGTTGGAGCTCTGACCGGCGGACCACCGATCTCCTGCCACCGGATCGTAAGTACAGATTGCGAGCTCCCATTAGACCGACATCCCCAGTGCACACAGACCCGACCACGAGGCGTCGATAGCGCGCCGTACTTGGCAGCGTTGGTGACCAGCTCGTGCAGCACCATTGCCAGCACCTGTGTGGCGTTCTCGGCAAGCAAAACCTCGGGGCCCTCCACTGTTGCCTCACATACGCCGATGCATGGTTCCAACTCGCGGCGCACGAGGTCTCCAAGGTAGACCCCTTTCCAGCGGCCACGGCTCAGCAGCGTATGCGTGTTGGCCATTGACTGGATACGCCCATCAAGGACGTCGAGGAACTGATCCATCGAGCAGCTGCTTTCGCGCGCGCGCTGCGCGACCACGACCACACGGGCGAGCACGTTCTTGACACGATGGTCGAGCTCGGCGATCAGCAGATTTTGCTGCTCTTCTGCCTGCCTCGCTGCGGCGATATCGCGAAGATAGGCGGCTGTCCGTCGTCGGTCCCGTTGGTCGAGCCCAACACCAACCAGCGTCAGCGTCAGTATGGCGAAACCCGCTATCGCGACGCCGACCGCCATCCAACCCGGTGGTATGGCGGACCCGGCCACTAGTATCGTCGGATCGCGCACGATCGATGCTGCCCCCATTGCGGTGAAGTGGAGGCTGAAGATCGCAAGCGTGAGGAAAAGAGCACCCTGGAGACGGTAAAGAAATGTCGTGTTGCCGGCTCCGACGACCAGCGCGGCGGCGCCCAACCCGCAACCGAGTGCGATCGACGCCGCCACCAGTGTCCCGTCCCATACGATGAATCCGGCGACGCTGAACGCCGCCATGCCGGTATAATGCATGGTGGCGATGCCACCGCCCACGAGAGCCCCGCCGAGGGCCCTCATTCGCAAGCCCCCGTCGATCGCCGTAAAGTACGCGAATCCTGTGATGGCAATGGCCGCGACGAGCGACAGGAGCGTGAGGACGGGATCGTATCCGGTTGGCCCGTCAGGACTGAAGGCAAGCATCGCAATAAAATGCGTAGCCCAAATGGAAAAGCCGTTGGCCACCGCAGTTGCGGCAAGCCAACCCCAACGGCTACGCCCTTGCGCAACGTGTACGTGATTGAGGAGAGTGATCGCGCCGTACGAACCGAGCGCGCACACAGCAAAAGCGAGCACAACAAAGCGATAGTCGTGCTGCTGCGTGAGGCAATCCAGTACTCGGAGCACGACTACCCCTAACGTGATCTACATCTGTGTCACGGATGGCTCGGTTGACTCTATGGCAGCGCGTTGTGGCTCCCCGATTTAGGGGAAACGCTCGGGGTACGCAACCGCACCAACATTTTTTGTAAATCTGCCAAATGTACAGGGTTCACCTGATTTCACCTGCGATGAGGTAACCGAAAAATCACCTGGGATTTTGCGAAAGTAAAAGAGGCGCATCGACCGCACCCCGTGCATCCCGGCGATCTTCGACGCCCCGATCTCCCCCAAAACAGGGGTGCCGGCCAAGCCGGCAGATGATTTGTAAGCCCCGCGACTTCAGGCATGGGCTGCGCGGGCCACAACCAGCTTGAGCCGGCGTCGTGCGACAACGCCGATGGGGAATCGGTGGTGTCGAGGCCGGACCTCATGATGGGTGCGGAGTTACCCGCTGCCCACCTGTCATGAGGCCGGCTACCTCTAGGGACGTGAACTCAAAATGCGGCACCTACCGGGCCCCGATGCAAGGATTCCATCCGTGCGAAATCGGACCAAGTTCGGCATGCCATCTACCAGTAGGGCGGCGTCCCCTCCGGTCCGCGTGAAGAGAACCGGCAAGCATAGCGGGTGTGCTCCGGAATGGGCGGAATTGCAGCATCATTTCCGCCACCACGCGTCCCTCCTGCGGCGTTTTGCACGAGCCGATGCGGAGGCCGTTGCTCACATGTGGAAAACAAACCGGAATGAGGTCCACGAGCCACTTTCTGCGTTCGAGCGCGAGGCTCTGATCGAGCGGCACTGCGAACTGTTCGGAACCTGGCCGACGTAGCCCTGTCGATCCCCTCCTTGGGGGAGCATGACCCATCAAGCATGCCTAGTGATGGGGTCTGGGCTTCAGTGCGTCGACATCATCTGGGGATGGTGGGTGGCCGCAAATCCATTGCCATCAACGTGCAAGGGAACAACGCCGTGCAGGGTTGTGCCGGTGGCGGCGCTGTGGATGTGGAGATCACCACCGAGTTGGCGCAGGCGCGCCGTCATGCCGGGGATTCCCACTCCAGCCTTGGGAGGCGCTCCAAATGGGTGCGCGCGGCTATCGTTGAAGCCTTTGCCATCGTCGCTGACCACCAGGTGTATCTGATCGGCGATGCACTTGAGGCTAACAGCCACGTGTGTGGCCGAAGCATGGCGATGCACGTTGGCCAGCGCCTCCTGCGCCACACGGAGCAAGGATCGCTGCACCGCCAATGACAACTCGTCTGCTCTAGGGCTGATGCTGACGCTCATCTTGAGACCAGTGCGCGCAGCAACGCCGTCGGCGAAACGGCGCAATGTCGGTCCGAGACCATCTATCTCGAGGTCTGGCGGATGCAGTAGATACGAGAACGTGCGCAGCTCACGTGAGGCTTCAGCCAACGACACTCCAATATCCTCGCAGAGTTTGCGCATCTTGGCGTCCGAGGCAGCACGAGCCTTCAGGCTCATCATGTTCAGGCCCATCGCCGCCAAGTGCTGCATCGTCGAGTCGTGCAATTCCCGAGCGATCTGACGACGCTCCTCATCCTGAACGGTCAACAAGCGCTGCGAGAGTTGTCGAGTTTCGGTCTCTGCCATCTTGCGTTCTGTGATGTCGATGACGACACCACTGATCGTGACCGGTTTGCGGTCCACGCCCAAACCACCGTGCCCCGACACGGCAAGCCAGCGCACGTGTCCATTCGGTTGCAGAATGCGGAATTCGCCGAGCGCGATCGCTTGGCCCGCATGCATGACCGATCGAAGTGTGGCCGCGGCCAACCGACGGTCGTCCGGGTGAACCGCGCGCAGGAGCCTCGCTGGGGTGAGCGGGTGCGAATTGAGACCCAGCATGGAACGGCAATGCTCAGTCGCCCACAGCTGACCGGTGACAACGTCGTACTGCCATAGGCCGGTATTTGAGGAGGCGGCGGCAAACGCCATCCTGTCATCGCTCTCCTTCAGTGCAGCTTCCGCTCTCCTGCGCCGGACCATCTGCACAGACAAGATTATGAGGATAGTCGTCAGCAGAGCAAAGACCGCCACTGTACCGAGCACGACATTGGGATGCTGCTCCCACAGGGTCGGCTTCCTGTAAAGGACGTCCGTTCCGGCTGGAAGGTGACTTTCGGACATGCCCCACCGCTGCAGTTGCCTCGCATCAACCCGGTAGCTGTGGGGCGTGTTGGTTGGTGCAGGGAGAATCTTGGAATCTGTACGCGCAAGGATCTGCGCAACCAAGTCGGCAGCTGCGGTGCCCGAATCCTCGAAAGCATATGTGTATCCGCCGACAATGCCCTGACCCAAGAAAGTGTCGTAAATGGAATAGACAGGGGCGCTCGATGCGTTGGCGACGTCGGCGGCGACTTGCCGTGGGACCCGCGGGCGACCATCACCATCCGCAAAAACCGGCAGCAGCAGAACTATCGTGTCGCGGGGCAGGCGCGCGATCTCTGCCAAAAGAGCGTCATAGGGAAGGCCCGTCAGGAATCGCACATTGTAGGATTGAAAAAGCGGCTCGAGGTGTTGGCGGGCCGCCACCTCTCGCAGCCGATCGGGGTCGGACGCTCCAGAAATCAGCACAACATCACGAGCGTTGGGCTGAAGGCGAGCTGCAAGAGCAAGAGTCTGTGTCCAATCGTTCTCGCTGACTGCGCCCGTTACTTCGGGCCAATGCGAGCCGATTGCCAAAGTAGCTGCAGCAGTTGACATGCAGCAGAAGACAATGGGAGCTCCCGGTGCGATCACCTCGCGAGTGCGCAACAGATAGCGCAAAGATTCGAGCTCAAGCGCCATCAACACGTCGGGACGCTTTTTGGCATACTTTTGCGCCAAGAAAAGCGTGATCTGATCCTGGTAGTCCTGGCCAGGAAATCGACCAAAATCGAGAGGATCGTAGAATACTTCGACCTTGCCGTGCAGCGTTTCCTCCAAACGCTTCCTGATCGCGCCTCTGGCAACGCCGGCCGCAGGCAAGGTATCTCCGAAACCACTGATGATGAGTACGCGCGGCGGTGGGTTGTCGCCGGCAAGACCGGACCAAGACCACAGCGTCGACAGCAGGACGCAAACAAGGATGACAAGATGCGACAACGATCGCCGCGCCGATCTGATGCCTGTCAATGGATTTGTCCTTTGGTCTCGACCCCGAGGCGCGCGCGACCCGCATGTAAGCGGAGAGCATAGGTCGCGCGACCGGCTTGAACGATGCCGCACGCTCTGGTGTCCTCCAAGAGGTGTTGGGTGGGTTGGTGAATGCCCCGTCGCATCTATGCCATGCAGCACCTACACGCATGGCCGGATGCTGGGCATTGGGGTAAACCCCCAAAACATGCCGTGGGATGCAACGGCACGCTGCTGAATCCAAGATTGTCCCACGGCCTCCTGCAACGAGCACTACAAGCCGCATGTTGCGGCGCATGAGTCCGGAAGTGGCACTTCTGCGACATTGCGATCGGCCGCGCTGACGTCCGATCATGGGGCATGAGCGGACCAAAGATCCACCAACGCGACCTAAGGGTTGCCAGGCTGTTGATCAAAGCCACCAATTTATGAGTTCACGGCCTAGCCCGACATGGCACGCCCCGGTCTCAATGGCCGGGATTTTCTGTTGAGGGTTATCCACAACCGAGTCGATGAAAACCGCGCGACAGGGCAAAACCCTCTGCTTAGAAGTTCTACGCTGCGCAACTAACTAGCTGAGCGCACAACGAAAGCGTTGTACGCTCCCGTTGTGACGCTTCCCAACAAGTCACGGGGCTTCGGCGAGGTTTGTACAGCGCCACCCCGTAGCGCAGCTCGGGACATCGCGCCTCGGTTTCTGTCCCCGCCCAGAAGAACGCCTCTAGCCGCGCCAGCCAGAAGTACTTGCCCGCCGTTAACATCTCCACCAGGGCCTCAAATCTGCCCGTCCAGACTCAAACGCTCGTTCTGGCTATCTCGGGCTCGACAGAACTTTCGAGTCTGTACGCGAATCCTGGAGGCATAGGAAACATCAGGATCACAGTCAGTAGCTGTCGTATCGCTGCACCGGGAGGTTAAGTGGGGCGTTCATCATCATTGCAAATGGACTGACCGCCGCCTCGCCGGCGAGGACAGCGGCCCTGGGGGCCGAAACCGAAAATGACGAGTTGGCGAGCAGAACCCCGCCGACAACAGCTGTTAGAATGCTGGCAGCAACTATCGTCTTCATGGGTACGAAACGCATGAACGTGTCAGCGTAAGTCGCAACGGCTTTGGTAGTCATGGCGGTTCTCCTGAGATCCTTCCTCCATTTCGATGGAAGAAATCATGCGCCGGACTGCAGACGGGGTCGTTGGCATTTGCCAAGGGGACGGGAAGCTTCGTGCACCGGCGGAGATGGGGCCGAAGCTGCACGCAAGTGCAATGTCAGGCCGTTAGATGGGCCAAGCAAAAGAACCCGCAGCAGACGCCTCCTCAGCGGAGACGGGGATATGTGCCGCTTCTATGGTGCTTGGTTCGTTAAAGAGGACCCCGGAAATTCGATGCAAGGTGCAACAGAATCATTGCTTCTCGTTGGTACACATTGGCTACCGCCGACGGTCCCCTCGGATGGCGGTTTCCTCCCACTCAAGGCGCCCCTTCGCTCCGGGCGCCTTCTTTTTTCCGCGCAAGGATGACTGTCGCCAAACAGTCAGTGGCGCTGCTTTCATACGATGCTTGCAGTGCCAGGACAGCGCCCGGCCTGCGAGCTACTGGGCGATGTGCGCGGACCAGCGCACCCCACCAGGGAAGTCCTGTGCGTGACAGCAAATAGCCTGTTTGCTAACATGCAGCGTGGCTGATGATGGGAGCTTCCGTCCAGCGAGCGCGATCATTCCCCGGCGCTATCAGCGCGAAGGAGGGAGACGACGCTCAGGCCCTCGTCACCGCAACTTGATCGCAGAAGTCGCAAAGACTCACGTTGGGAGGGTAGCTATGCAACATCCCCATCGTTGCCATTTCGCTCAGCTTGAACAAACGGCAAAACAGCGGCCCGCTTGACCCGGGTGCTGGACCGGCGCTCGTTGCAGAAAACGTGTGTGCGCCGTCGCGACGGGGCTGGCTTGACGGTCCTGTCGTGACGCGTCGCCGCGCCACGCCGCAGCTCTGATATCACGTTTCATTTCCGACAGCGGCCAATTGGTGCGGCGTGGGTGCCGATTGAACCATTCCTTATTCGGAGTGAGATCACATGACTTTGCGCATGATCCGATGAACCCGCTCGAGAAGGGAGAAGAACCATCGAACGATGGCACGAGCATCAGACGAACAAAGGGAGAGATAAATGGCGTCCATACTCAATGGTGCGTTCGCATTCGGCGCGCTCGTAATGGCCACAACGGCAGCGTTAGCACAGGGAGGAACAGATTGGCCCAACAAAACTGTGCGCCTCGTCGTCAACTTCGCGGCTGGTGGCTCCGCTGATAATACGGCGCGCCCCTTTGCTGAGCGGCTCACTAAGGCGCTGGGTCAGCAGTTCGTCGTCGAAAACCGGGGTGGCGCCACCGGTGCACTCGGTCTTGAGGCTGTGACGAAGGCGACCCCGGACGGCTACACCTTCGCGCTCACGCCCTCGATCAGCCTCGTCATCTTGCCACATTTGCGCAAGACGCCCTACGATCCTCTGAAGGACCTGATGCCCGTGTCGCTGATCACGGACGCCACGCTGCTGTTGGCCGTGCATCCGTCGGTTCCGGCCAAGACGGTTCCGGAGTTTATTGCTTACGCCAAGGCGAATCCCGGCAAGCTTAGCTGGGGCACAGCCGGTGTGGGTTCCTTCGGTCACCTGATGACGGAAGCGGTGAAGCTGTCGGCGGGTCTCGACATCCTGCACGTGCCCTACCGCGGCGGCGCTGAGTCGCTTGCTGACTTCCTGGCCGGAGTGCACCAGATCCACGCTGACCCGAACACCTTCCCGCATATTGCGGCGGGCAAGGCGACCCTGCTCGCGGTGCTCGACCGCCAGCGGCATCCCGACTATCCCGATACACCTCTCTTGAAGGAGTTTCTGCCCGAACTCGACTTCGGCGTGTGGTTCGGCGTCTATGCGCCGCCCGGTACGCCCGACCCGATCATCAGAAAGTTTGCCGCCGAGATTACCAAGATAACCAAGGACCCGACACTCGAGCCGCTTTTGCGGCGGGTGGCGCTAGCCCCGAACGGCGGTGGCCCCAAGGAGCTGGCAGAGGCCACCAAAAAGGATCATGAGCGCTACGGCGCCCTGATTCGGAGGCTCAACATCAAAGCGGAGTAACGACGGCACCTGGCACCCTTCCGGGTCCGGTGGAGTCCAGATTGGATAAACTTGCAGTCTGGACATGCCGTGTTCGGCGTCGAGATGGATTTCAACGCGTTTGAACGGCAGGCGCACAGCCAGCGGCCCCTTCATGGTATGGTTGACGGGGACGCTGTTAGCCGGGTTGATGACTGAGCTGTTGCGATCTCTGCTGGACCGTCGCAGTTACGTCGGCACGCTGGTTGAGCACCATCAGCAGCGGTGTCAGTCCCTCGGTTTCGACCAGCGGCAAGACCTCGATGTCGGCGCGTGCCCTTTCACTCCAGCCAGCCGTCTCAAGCGCCAGCTCGGCCTTTGAGAACAAGCCGTGGTTGCGCAGCGGCTCAGCCGCGCGATAGCGTTCCGCCTTGTCGCTGTCGAGCGCAATGTCGCCGGCGGCTTCCAGTTCCTTGAGCCGTTCCTTGCGAACATCCGTCAGGTCAGTCAGACTGCCCACGCGCTCCTCGTCGCGCAATACGGCCAGCTCGCCCTTCTGTCCGAGCCACCATCGCCCACTCCGCGGCCAGCGCACGAGATCGAGGTCCGTAAGCACGCCGGCGAGCTGATTCATAGCCAGCCCACGTGCGGCCTCCTGTGGATTGCCGCGACAGCTAAACAAATTAGGGATCACGAGATAGGAACGCTCCCGGTGATGAATGAAATGTCGGCGAATCCACGTGCGATCCGCACCAGGTGCATCGGCAATGGCCGTGTCGATGGCGGCATTGAGCTGTTGCACGACCTCGCGCGTCGGGATGTGCAGCTCGGCCTGGGTTGATGCGCCCCAGCGCCGAACTGGAGCCTCGGCCGGCGGGTTGAGGGCGGCAAGCGCGAGCAGTCCCAAGTCGACACCAATCGTCGCAAGCAGCGCGATAAGGCCACGGCCCGTGAGCGGTTCGACGGCAACGTCGGCAGGTGCGCCACCCGTTGTCACAAAACTCCAGCCGCGTGCTGCATAGGCGCCGATATTCGTCCAAAGCGTCTTGATGGCGTTGGCCACACCGGCCGGCCCTTCATTAAAGGCGGCTTCGCGCAGATTGAGAACGGCTGGCTGCTCCGCCTGTCGCGCGGCCTGCGTCAGCCGTTGCGCCAAGGTCGGGTCGTAACAGGAGAAGCCGGGCTGATTGGGACCAACGGATACCGTCACAGCGATGGCGCTCATCTCGACCGCGGTTGCCTTGCCGAATTCATTCGAGCGCACAGCGATGCTGCGGGCCCGGCTGCGAATCTCAGTGGCCCGCGCTTCAAATGCCCGCTGCCGCGCTTCGAGGGTGGCGCCCTCCAGCGTTGCGACGCTTGTCCGCAACCGTTCGAGGTCAGCTTGCACGGGCTGGAACCAGGAGGCTCCTAGTCCATCGCGCAGCGACGCGATCTGATCACGCACGCCCCGGCGCGCATTGTACAGCGGCCCTTGGCCGGCACCGGAAGGGAGTCCGCAACTCCCGCCGCTTGTCTGCTCCCGGGTCATCTGACCTTCGGACCATGCCACGACGTTGTCGAGTGACGCCTTCACAGCGTCGATCCTGGCTGCGATTGCATTGCCTGCGTCACGCGCATCCTCCTGGAGACCGGCGAGACCCGACCGCGTCGCTTCCTGGCCGGCGATCAGGCTCCACCAGAACCCGTAGCCGAATCCGATCGACCAGAGGGCGAGGAACAGGTAGAGCGGAAACGTGATGAACCGCTCTCCGAGGGTGCGACGGGCGCCAAATGTCTCGCGTAACGCAAGCCACATGAGAAAAGTCAGGGCGATGACGATGACAGCGACCAGAATATCGTTGGAGATCGACAGGCCGCTCGGTTCGGCCGCGGTCGTTGCCGTCGAAATGCCGATGATGAAGTCGCGCATTCCGTGCCACGTGGCGTAGCCCGAGATCAAGAGCAACATCAGGGATGCCAGGCCGATGAGGGAGCTGCGCCCGAAGAGATAGTCGGCCAGGCGCGCGCTGCGACTTCTCGCCGGGTTTTGGGCGTCGGTCATGTCTGCTCCCGCGTCATCCCACAGCCGCGACTCTTAGGTGAGAATTGTGCCGGCAGGCAGACAGGATGGACTAGGACACGCAACACCCAGAACCACTGTTGCAGCGGTGCAGCAGGACAAGTCAGCGAGGCCCGATGGACTGAGCCCGACAGTTAGGTATTTGCTCGGATAGTTCGCCGATCCGAGCAACCATCGGCCCGGCCCGCCGGGCGCCTACCGAGGGCATCACCAAAGTTCAAGTGCCGGAGCGCACGCTCGCCAAAGTCTTGTTGCATACGATGATGAGAGCGCTTTTCGAAACCGCTGGCATCCCATCCACGGGCCGAACGAGTGCTCATTTGCCTGTCAAACAGTCAGCATGATTGGGCGGCCCAATTTGGCGATCAAGCGCGATTGCAGCCTCGGACGTGACCGACAATCGGCGCCGACCATTGGCCAGAGTTCATCGGTCGATCGGAAACTCGGCAAGTTGAACATACGGGCAATCTCTGGGTCGCTTGCCGCGGTTCTGCCCTGCACTTAACGATGACGCGTATGACCGCGGACCAAGACGTCGACGAGCCCTAGCTACTCTGGCCAGGTTTCTGATCAGGTCACTGCCATCGTCGTGCAGGTCATCACATCCATGCATCTGTGGACCGCATCACTCGTCGAGATGAGGCCGGAGCCCGCGTGGAAGCCAGCTGTTGCATCGGCTGATACGGCGCAAGCTGCTCTCGAACTCGCCTTCGTCCATGCTAACGTCCCCGCGGATCCCCTCGCAACAGACGGCGGGCGAGGTTCGAGTGGAACAACAGGACGACGCGTTGCCTTCCGCGGGTGATGTTGAGCCGGCCGCCAGCGGATCGATTGCAACGGGGATCGCGCGCCTCCAGCGCATGATCGAGCGTGTGGGGGAGCGTAAGGCGCCGAAGTGATGTCCTCACGCGAGAGCTTTAGGAAGGTCGGCAAAAGCGGAAGCCATGCGAACTCGTCCTATGGATCGGTTTTTCAAGTGTCGTCGATGGCGCCTGCTTTGTGCGCAGCAACCTCAACGGCATGAGATAGCCGGCACGGTCCACATAGAAGTGAATGGTTGGGGCGGCAAGCATGTCGGTACGGTGCTTAGCGTCGAAGTCAGACAGGTCGAGATAGCCTCCGGCGGTAGGGTTTGCTTTGGCAGCTTCCTAGCTGCGCACCTTGTGGTGCGCAGCTAGCGTTGGTCGACGTTAGCGGCATTCAAGGGACAGTAGGCACAAGAGACCGGGTTTCGTCGCCAGATTACTAGGGTTTGAACCGTGCGGATGAACGACGAGGAGGTCATGACTGTTGCTCGGCCCGAGTTTGACCGTTGTTGTCGAAATGTACGATTTTATACATTTGTCGTGGAACGTCGGGCGTGAACTCACGTTGCCCCTGTAGACCTGCGTCCCGCCGGACGCGGCGACTGTCGTCGGGATGGCGACCCAAGCAGCAGGCAGATAGGTAAATCCGAGCATGTCGGGCGCAACGCAGCGCTCGAAGAGCAGGATTGCGCGCCATGCCCCAAATCAAGGACGCCGTTTTGCAACTTTTCGGCAAGGCCCTTCGCGGTCAGCGCGACGGCATCGTCGAGGAGCCACTGCCTCGTCGCTGGGTTGATCTCATTCATCACCTGGATGAACAAGAGCGAAAGCGCTCGAAACCTCTGGAAGCGGAGACTGAGGCGTCCACGGGTGAAGGCCGACGCCGTCCGAACTAGCGGGATTGATGGCTGTTGACCAAGGCCAGCGACACAAGCGTGGGAGTAGCAGATGTTCAAGACACTGTGGGATGAGTTCCGCGAGGTCGTTTGGCTGACGTCGATGATTGCTGGCTTGTCGGTCGCAACCGTTGGCTTGGCCGTCGCACTGGCGGTTGGCTAGCGGCGCTTTTTGTGGACCGAACTCGGCCTCCAATTCAGCTGCATTCTCCAGGATCGCTTCTATCGATCGTGGATCGGCGAAGCCCGACGCTCCTGGCGGTCGCCGTAAAGCTGCCGCGAAATCAGCCTGATATGCAGGTGCGGGCTACACGCTGGAGTGCTTGCGATGGGCTTGAACGAACGTCTGATCACCATTGGCGTGTTCGTCGCCTTGGCGCTGTTGGCCGGCTACAACTTTCAGGCCAGCCAATTGGCTACGATCGACACCGTAGCGCAGGCTCAAATCCGGCCCGGCCGTTAGTAGACCGGTGCCGGCGGTGCGGATGTTTCGCCGCGAAGGTCCCAGTGTCTTGCCTATGAGCGGACAAGTGTCGACTCCGTTGGGCTGGGTGGTGGTCGTTCGGACGCAGAGCGTGCCCAGCGAATACTTTTACGTCGCCCTTCCCGACCCACGCGACGCGGAAGAGGAAGTGCGACACGTTGTGCAAGCTACATGGCAGACCACGGTGCAGGCTCTGCGCTCTGCGCGAACTATTCGCGAGACGAGATTGACGCCGTTGGTCTTGCACCGGGAAAGATTATCTATGCCCCAAAGACGTGAGAACCATTCCGCGACAGGACCAACAGCATCATGTCGCGGCGGGAGGCCGCGCCGTTGCAGCCGACGGGCACTTGTATTGACCTTGGTCGCAGCGGTGGCGACTGCTGTCTCCATCACCAAGATCGAAGCCAGTTCTGCGGCTCAGATTGACGCCGAAGTCGAGGCAACCTTAAGAGATTTCTACTCCGGAGTGCGCGGCTCGCGCGAACTACTCGCCAAATCGGCCGCCGTCCTTGTTTTTCCGTCTGTAATCAAGGCGGGGATGGGGATTGGCGGCGAATATGGCGAGGGTGCACTGCTTACGCCCGACAGAACCCTTGAGTACTACAACACCGTCTCAGCCTCGATTGGGTTTCAATTGGGCGTGCAAAAGCGGTCGGTAATCATTGTCTTTATGACACCGGAAGCACTTGCCAGCTTTCGACGTGTGGACGGCTGGAAGGTGGGCGTGGATGGCTCTATTGCGCTGGTGACGCTGGGAGTTGGCGGCTCCATCGACACCAACCAAGTTGCCAGTCCCATCGTTGGCTTCATTTTTGACGGCAAGGGCCTCATGTATAATTTGACGCTTGAAGGATCAAAGATCAGTCGCATACGACGTTAGATGGCTAATGGCGCACACGCCCGCCTGAGCGAGCAGGTTGCGGAGTTGCTGCACGCGCTCACGTCGGGATTTGGCACTTTTCAACCGTTTGCGGTTTACGAGATGACGAACGCAATGCGGACATTCTGAGCGACCTGCCTCGACGAGGGGCGGGTGGTTACGATGGCCCACAGTACGAATGCCGCCAACCCGCAGGCAACGAGCTGCATCGGCCAGATCGTGCGGTTGTAGCTCTCGAACACCTGAAAGAACTGCTCTACCGTAAACGGCAGCTGAGGCTGCATAGCCTTTCGTTCAGTTGTTGGCAGGGAATGGGTTTTGCAACTTGGCGTTGCGATTGGAACCTGTGACTGCCTAGCGGAACTCACTTCTGCCGCGACACATTATTTAGGTGGTCGTTCATAGTGGTCGTAGGCATTGACGCTTCTCAGCACGGGCTCTACACAGACGGCGATGCTTTTGAGGTGCAGAAACAACCGGGCTGGACGCGCCGCCCTCGTGTGGGCTGTCAGCGTCCTGTTTGCCGTCGTTCCGGCCATCAGTATGGGTCTGGCGACGCCGGTGGGCGCCTTCTCCCATGTATTCGCGCATGTTCACGCGCTGGAAGACCATGCCCATGCACATGATGCGGTCCATGATCATGACGATGGGTCCCAGCACGAGCATGCGGACCACGACCATGGTGTAACCGACGATGGTGGTGGGCAGGGTCTGCTCCACGTGCACTACGATGTGGCGTGCCCGAGTGTCCTTGTTCCCGCTGAAGAGGGTAGGCCTGCCATATTGCACCGTCTGTCAGCACGTCTGAGCATTCCGGCAGTGGCCGAGCCACCAGATGCTGGGCAACAGCGGCTGCTGCGACCGCCTATCTGATCGTTCCGCACTTTTGCTTTGTCGCGCACCGGCCGGTGACGGCCGGCGCTGGCATTGGCTCATCTGCTGGAACGACTCATGCTGAACATTGCCTGGGCGCCGTTCGCGCGGCAGTTTTGCCGACGCGCACGCACACGCCGACTTCTCTTAGCCATTTCTCTGGTTTGGGTCGTAGTCCTGGTTCCCGCCTCGGCACATGAGGGACATGATCACGACAAGCCGGCACCGTTGAATCTGCCCATTGCGCCGCGCGTTGTCGCAGTCACGCCCGACTATGAATTGGTCGGCGTCGTGTCAGGCGACGAACGCCTGACGATCTTTCTGCATCGCTTCGCCACCGGCGAGCCTGTCAAGGATGCCAAGCTAGCGGTGTCTACGGGCGACCAGGACGTGGAGGCGGTCGCTAAGGGGGATGGCGCCTTCGAATTGACCGCGCCGTGGTTGCGGACGGCGGAACCGCTCGACCTCGTGTTCAAGCTGACGCTTCCTGATGATCAGGACATTCTCACCGGCCGGCTTGAAAGGGTGAGCGCTGCTACGGTTCCCCAAGGACTGGCGCCTTCAACTCTGTTTGCCCGCTACGAAACCCTCGCGTTGGGTATCGGCGCGCTGATGGTTGGGGCGCTCCTGACGCTGCTGATCAGTGCCGGGTTTGCACGTCGGCGCCAGGCGTCCCTTAGCCTTGATGGCCAGGGACGTCACTCTGCACAGCCGGCCACAGGGGAGCATTCAAAGGTAAAGCGACTCCGGCGTGTGCCTCTTGCGTTGCTGACCGTGTTTGCCGGAACCGGGTTGCTTGCGTCGGGTGAAGCCAGATCGCAAACGCCGCTCAATCTGCCATCGGTGCCGGCGAGCATGGCCACCGACGCGCCGCAGCGCATGGCCGATGGCAGCCTCTTTGTCCCCAAGGCGACCCAGCATCTGCTGTCCGTGCGCACGGTCATAACGCAAGAGTCGCGGGCACCGCGCACAGTTGAGCTGACAGGCACGGTGATCGCCGATCCCAACAGTTTCGGCCGGGTGCAAACCGGCCATGCGGGTCGGATCGAGGCGCCGGAGGGCGGTCTGCCCTTTGTCGGCAAACGCGTCGCGAAAGGTGAGATGCTGGCCTTTCTGCAGCACCACATCGAGGCCTACAACAAGGGCAACCTGCAAGGCGAGATTGCCGAGTTAGAGGCGCGCATAGCGCTGCAGGAAGCGAAGCTCGCTCGGTATTTGCAAGCTCCGTTGGCGATACCACCCCTCAAAATTGATGAGACCAAGGGTGAAATTCATGCATTGCGCCAGAAGCGCAAAGAGTTGCTACCAACGCTAGTCGAGCGCGAGCATATCCACGCACCGATCGGTGGCGTCATATCGATCTCGAACGTCGTGGCCGGCCAGGTGGTCGACGCCCGCGAAGTGCTGTTCGAGATCGTCGACCCAACCCGCTACTGGCTTGAGGCCATTGCCCATGATGCGGGCGTCGTCTCGAACTTGAGCGCAGCTTTCGCGGTGACGAACAGCGGCGAGAGGCTGCCCTTAGAGTTTGCGGGTCTCGGGCTCTCACTCAAGCAGCAAACCACGCCACTGACATTCAAGCTGGCGCAAGTCTCGCCGAACCTGAGCATCGGCAAGCCCGTGACCGTCATCTTGCAATCGAGTGTTGAGCTGAACGGGATCGTGCTCCCGGCGGCCAGCGTGGTGCGCGCACCGAGCGGGCTTGCCATGGTGTGGGTGAAGACAGAGCCTGAGCGCTTCGAGCCACATACCGTGCGCTATCAAGCGCTCGATGGTCAGCGTGTGGTCGTGACGGCAGGGGTGAAAGCCGATGTGCGCGTCGTGTCCGAAGGCGCCACGCTCCTCAACCAAATCCGCTAAAGGGTCGAGGCTCGAACATGTTCAACTACCTCGTCACGGCGAGCCTGCGCAATCGCCTGTTCGTGCTCGGGGCTGCCTTGCTGCTCATCGTGTTTGGCGCGATCACCCTTCGCAGTCTGCCAGTTGACGTGTTCCCCGATTTGAACCGGCCGACTGTCACGCTCATCACGGAGGCCGAGGGCCTCGCTCCCGAGGAGGTCGAGCAGCTCGTAACGTTCCCGCTCGAGACGGCGATGAACGGCATGCCGGGGGTGGTGCGGGTGCGTTCGGTGTCCGGTGTCGGTTTGTCGATCATCTACATCGAGTTCGACTGGGGCACCAACATCTTCCTCAACCGCCAGCAGGTGACCGAGCGGCTGAGCGTGGTGCGCGAGGCGTTGCCGCGCAATGTCAATCCGCAGATGGCGCCGATTACGTCCATCATGGGTGAGATCATGCTCATCGCCATCCCCAGCGATGCGGCGACACCTATGGAGGTGCGTGAGGTGGTCGACTGGATCATCCGTCCCCGGCTGCTCACCATCCCCGGCATTGCCCAGGTCATTCCGATCGGTGGCGAGGTGCGCCAGTATCGCGTCACCCTCAACCTCTCGCAGATGACCACCCTCGATATCAACCGCGCCGAGATTGAGTCCGCCCTCAAGCAATTCGGAGCCAACACTGCGGGAGGCTTCGTCGATCAGCACTCGCGGGAGTATCTGATCCGCAATCTGGCACGCACCACACGTCTCCAGG
Organism: uncultured Alphaproteobacteria bacterium; assembly: GCA_963806735.1. GTDB lineage: Bacteria > Pseudomonadota > Alphaproteobacteria > Rhizobiales > Hyphomicrobiaceae > CADEFX01. The sequence continues at coordinate 21,675 of CAWEBE010000012.1, forward strand.
ACCTGGAGAGCCTACCTGTGGCCTATCGCAAGGGTGTGGCCGTTCGCCTGGGGCAGGTGGCGTCGATTGACTACGCAGCGCGCGTGAAGCGCGGCGACGCTGGCTATATGGGCAACCCGGCGGTGGTCTTGACCGTGCAAAAGCAACCCAATGCCGACACTCTCAAGCTGACCACCGAGATCGAGGCGGCACTCACAGATTTGAAACGCGTGCTACCGAAGAATATCGCCACCGTCGACGTTCTCTTCCGTCAGGCGTCGTTCATCAAGGTATCGATCGACAACGTGCAGCGCGTGCTGGTCGAAGCGCTGGTCGTGGTCGCTGCAGTCTTGTTCCTGTTCCTACTGAACTGGCGCACGACGGCCATTTCGTTGACTGCCATTCCGATCTCCATCCTCATCACGGTGATCGTGTTCCATCTGCTTGGTCTTAGCATCAACACCATGACCCTCGGAGGCTTGGCCATCGCCATCGGCGAACTCGTCGACGATGCGGTGGTCGGGGTTGAGAACGTGTTCCGGCGCCTGCGTGAAAACAAGGCGAAAGCCCAGCCGGTGCCGGTCCTGCCGGTCATCGCCAGCGCCTCGCAGGAGGTGCGGTCGGGCATCGTCTACGCCACTGCCATCATCATTCTCGTCTTTGTACCGTTGTTTGCACTTTCCGGCATCGAGGGTCGTCTGTTCGCCCCATTGGGGGTGGCTTACATCGTTTCGATCCTGGCGAGCCTCGTCACGTCGATCACCGTGACACCGGTGCTCTGCTACTACCTGCTTCCGCAAATGAAGCGACTCAGTCACGGCGATTCATGGCTGGTGACGCGTCTCAAGGCCGGGAACCGGCGACTGCTCGACTGGGCCTTCGGCCAACAGGTGTTCCTAATGGTCGCTGCGGTGTGCGCCGTCGCCGTTGCAGCATTCGGTGCCGCGCTGCTGCCCCGCTCCTTTCTGCCACCATTCAACGAGGGCACGCTCACCATCTCGATGCTGCTGCGGCCGGGTATTTCGCTGGCCGAATCCAATCGGGTCGGCCTCATTGCCGAGCGTCTTCTGTTACAGATCCCCGAGGTCAGGACCGTCGGTCGGCGCACAGGGCGTGCCGAACTCGACGAGCATGCCGAAGGCGTCCACTCGGCCGAGATCGATGTCGACCTGAAGCGGTCAAGCCGGAGCAAGGACGAGGTCGTTACCGATATCCGCTCGCGCCTCGCCATGTTGCCGGCTTCAGTCAATGTCGGCCAGCCGATCTCGCATCGGCTCGATCATATGCTGTCGGGTGTGCGTGCGCAGATTGCTGTCAAGATATTCGGGGAGGACTTGGACACGCTGCGCAACCTCGCCGAGCAGCTGCAGAACCGCATGGCAGCCATCAAGGGGCTAGTTGACCTGCAAGTCGAGCGGCAAGTGCGTATTCCCCAGGTGCAGGTCTCGATCGACTATCAGAAGGCTGGCATGTTCGGGGTAACCCCGGCGCATGTGACGGAGACGCTGGAGACCCTGCTCAATGGCCGCGTCGTCTCGCAGATCATCGATGGCAACCGGCGCTACGACGTCGTGTTGCGAGTGGCCGAAGCCGATCGCACCACGGAGGGACTGACGAAGCTGGTGGTGGAGACGCCGGCGGGGCGCGTTCCGCTGTCATCCTTCGCGCAGGTCGTCGACACCGATGGACCCAATCAGATCCAACGTGACAATACGCGCCGACGCATCGTGGTGCTGGCCAACTCCGATGGCTCTGACATCCCTGCGATCATCGGCCACATCCGGCGGCTTCTCGGCGAAATGCCGATGCCAGCCGGATACTCCACCACGCTCGAGGGCACATTCCAGGCTCAGGAGGAAGCGTCACGCCTCATCGGGCTGCTGTCGCTGGTATCGCTTGGCGCCATCTTCACCGTGCTCTACAGCCGGTACCGATCGGCGGTTCTGTCGCTGATCATCATGGCCAACATTCCGCTCGCCCTGATCGGCAGCGTCATCGCCTTGTGGCTGGCGGGTCAGCCATTGTCGGTGGCCACCATGATCGGGTTCATCACGCTGGCGGGCATCAGCGCGCGCAATGGCATCCTCAAGATCAGCCACTACATTAACCTGGTGCTGCACGAAGGTGAGACGTTCGGACGGAAGATGATCGTGCGTGGCAGCCTGGAGCGGCTGACGCCGGTCCTGATGACGGCGTTGTCAGCAGGCTTCGCCCTGCTGCCGCTGATGATCGGAGCCGACGCGCCCGGCAAGGAGATCCTGCATCCGGTCGCCATCGTCATCTTTGGCGGGCTCATCACCTCGACCCTGCTCGACACGCTTCTAACCCCCGTTCTGTTCCTGAGATACGGCGCCAAACCGCTAGCCCGGCTTGGTGCCGTTCAGGCTGAGTTCAAAGTGAGCGAGGCCTACTAGTGCCAACTACAAACCGAAAGCCAAGGAGAACAGTATGTGGCGTACAGTTCTCGTAATCATGAGCCTCGTGTTTTCTGGTTCCGCTTTCGCGCACAGCGACAGCAAATGGACCAAGGGCCCACAGGGCGGACACATCGTAGATGCCGGCGGCGGCAAGCAGCACTGGGAGCTGGTTGCGAAGGGCAACGAGCTCGTCCTGTACGTGCTGGATGCCAACGAAAAGCCGGTCAACGCTGACGGCGGCAGTGCAAAGGGCCAGGTCTTGCTCGGCGGCAAAACTCACAACGTCGATTTCAAGCCCGCTGGCGGCAACGTGTTGAAGGCCACCGGCGACTTCACGGCGGCCAAGGGCATGCGCGTCATAGTTAAAACCGACAAGGTCGGTGGCCAGAGCTTTCAGGCACGACTCGTCCCCTTGAACTAAGTACAGACTCACGAATTGGGAGGGCGGACCAAGCCGCCCTTACTAGGGGTGGTCAGCCTACCGCCTGAGCCAACTGGAAGGCCGAGCGGCCTAACGAGCATCGCTGCGTACCGCCCAATCGCACGGCAATAGCGACAGGCCGCACAGGCAGCGCACACGCACGCGATGCCGGTTGCGGATCTGAGCACTAGGGCATGCGCAACTTTGCACCGTCAGAAGCCGGTAGTGGGTCCATTTGAATGACCGCGCCCCTTGACTCAGACCTTGAGCATCCAGTTGCGGGTGGCGGAGGCCAAGCCAAAGAGTATGCCGCCGCCTATTACTCCACCAGCGATCTGGCCCAACTGGTGGGCGGCTTGGGACATGTCCCAATGTCCGACCAGATCGAAGGTGGCAACAAGGGCGCCAACACATGCGCCCCACCCCATCGCCCGCCACAGGTTCCAGCGTGCATACATCTTCAATCCTCAGATCTCGTATAAGGAGAAGGGTGCGGAGTGGACGAGGCGATCGGCTGCCGCTAAGGACGCAGAGCGCGAGCTTCTCGCCGCATCCGCGCTTCGCGAGCAGTCTGCACGAGACGCTCTAAATGCGCGTCGGACCGGACAAGCAGCCACTGCCTCCGCGCCTCAGGGTGGCCCGCAAACATCCGGTCAGCCATCGCAATCACTTCAGACGCAGGCAGGTCCATCAAGTCAGGCGCAGACACAGGCTCAACATCCTGCGCCTCAGACCTCATCCTCTGCCAATCCGGTTGCATTTGCCTCTAAGCCCGCAATCGAGCGCAAGCACCATTCGCATTATCAGTCGCGCGATTCTGGCAGTTTGCGGAAGTCGGCAATGCACTTGACCAGACGAGCACCTGCTGACCTGATGAAAGCGCGGAGGTACGTTGGGAGGCAAGGCTGATGGAGATCACGTTTCTTGGTACCGGCGCGCCATTGCATGTGTCGCGAGCCACGACGGGTATGCTCGTTACAGCAGACGGGTGTGCACCGCTATTGATCGACACTTGCGGTGGCTTTGAGCTGGCTCGAAGTCTCGATAACGCTGGCTTCAAACTTGAACAGATCCGAAACGTCATTGTCACCCACCGTCATTCCGATCACTCGGGAGGGATGATGGCGCTCTTTTTGGCGAACATGCCACTAGATATTCACGCGTTAGGAGACACCTATTCTGGCATCTGTGAGATGAAGGCGGGTTGTTCACCCGACACTGAACTACATCCCGAAGTGCGTCACCACAGAACGGAATTTGGCGAGACGCGCGAGATCGGTGGGTTCGCCGTAGAATTCATCCAGGTTGAGCATCGCGTACCCACGATAGGGGTCAGAATAACTCATCGCGGGCGAACTATTGGTTTTAGTGCAGATAGCCTGCCATGTGAGGGGCTCAATGAAGTAGCGAGGAATGCGGACCTATTCATTTGCGATACCATGTGCGCGGAACGAGACGGAGATCGCGCACGCAATCGAACACGAAGTCTTATGCACCCGACGGCGAGGGAGGCTGCAGAAATTGCCAACCGAGCGGAAGCTCATCGCCTAGCATGTGTTCATATCGCGCGGTTCGGTTCGCCACAGAATATCCTGGAGGAGGCACAGATGGCTTTCAACGGGCGAGTGGAGGTACCCAATGATGGTGATCGTTATTCGGTTAATGGGCCCCCACCTCGGGCAACGTGAGGTCGAACGGCGATGCCAGAATCTGTCATCTAGAAGGCCTGGCGGCGACGCACATAGTTGCACCGTCAAATACGCGCGCGCGTTATGGGCTTTTACATCGTGAGACGCTTCGCCCCGGCCTGCATTCGGTGTGACATTCGCCGCTTCGCCTGTTGGTCGGCACGATATGAAATGTCGCCGCAACAGGGTGCCCCTGGGCGGTCTAAAGTAGACGCAAATAGACACTGCACAGACGCTGGTTACGCCGCTCTACGCGCACGCGCGTCATGGGCTTTTACGGCTTCATTGAAAAGATATCATTTGAAATCAAACACAGCGGAGCGCCACTATGGCAGCCCGGATCTCGAGGAGGATTTGGGCGCCGCGTCGTCTATGCCTGCCGGAACGTGGTTGCCTGCCGGAAGTGCAATTATGGTCGCGTGCCGCTAGTCCTGCGGGCGCTCCGCAGTGATCATCCAGTAGATGATGCGATTTTCCATCAGGTTGCGTCGGGAGTTGCGCTGCCGTTCGGGAATGTCGTCGCCGAACACGAGATGGAGAGCCAGCTTGTTGGCAGGCGCGTTCTGCGCCTTCTCGTATTGTGCGATGACAGCATCCGAGTAGTTGGTCCACTCGCGGGTGCGCAAGCCAGCGGCTTGAAACTGCTCGCGCATCACTTGCTCTGAATCGAGAAAATTGATCGAGGCGTCGTAAGCCCAGGGCAACGGGTAAAAGATGTCGCCCCCCGGCCCGGTCGAATACTCGGTCGACGTGAACACGCCGCCAGGTTTGAGCACGCGATAGACGCCGGCAAGAAAACGAGCCTTGTCGGCAATATTCATGGTCACGTTTTGGCACCAAACGACGTCGAAGGCCTGATCGGCGTAGGGCAGGTTGAGCGCATTTCCAAGCTTCAGCGTGATGCGGTCAGCAAGTCCGCAGCGCGCAGTCAGCACTTCTCCGGTCTCAATCAGCTCCGGTGTCAGGTCGATGCCCTCGACCCGGCAGCCGAATCTGTGAGCGAGGTAGCGCGCCGGGCCACCGGTGCCGCAGCCGATATCCAGAACGCGGCTGTCCTTGGTAAGCGCTATGCGCTCGGCCTGCTCACGTGTTGTCGCCAAACCACCGGAATGGAGATGGTCGACCGTCGCGAGGATGTCCGGGGTGAGATTTTGCGGATCATGTCCCAGCTCGGTGAGCACCGCGTCGATCCGGGCAAGCACACCACGCCGCGTCCAATGGGCTTCAACTTCCGCCGTCTGTTCAGGCATGGCAATGACCGAGTTTGAGTTTCATTGCGAACTTATCAGCAAGAGCTAGCGCAATCATCTGCCTAATGCACGGAGCCATGGGCACACCGACGCTCTGAATTGATCGATTTATCCGCAGTACGCGCGCACGTACGCGCGCGCATGATGGAGTCTAACCGCCGGAAGTGGCGTCACGCGCCGCGGGGAGGTCAAACGACCTTGCCGGGGTTCATGAGGTTCAGCGGGTCGACCGCCTTCTTGATGGCACTCATCACTTCGACTGCTGGGCCGCCGAGCTCATCGATCAGGTATGTTCGCTTGCCATCGCCGATACCATGCTCACCGGTGCAGGTGCCTTCCATAGCGAGCGCCCTTTCGGCAAGCCGGCTGACAAATGCTTTTGCTCGGGCGACCTCGTCGGCGTCGTCCATCATCACCGAGACAACGGTGTGGAAATTCCCATCACCCACATGACCGAAAAGGGGGGCTATCAGACGGCTGTCCTTGATGTCTTTCTGAGTTTCGATGACGCACTCGGCGAGACGGGATATCGGCACACAGACGTCCGTGACGACGACTTGCGAATTAGGGCGATACGCCTTGTCGGCCCAGAACATGTCGTGGCGCGCTTTCCAGAGTCGGGTGCGGTCCTCGGCTTTTGAGCTCCATTCAAATGGGCTGCCGCCGAACTCCGCAACGATGTCGGCAAATCGCTGGGACTGCTCTTGGACGGAGGCCTCGCTTCCATGGAACTCGAGAAAGAGCGTCGGTTGGACGGGAAGATCGAGCTTGGAGTAGGCATTGCAGATCGCGATCTGCTGTTCATCGACCAATTCGACGCGCGCTAACGGTATGCCTGTCTGGATGGCCATGATGGCCGCGTCGCACGCAGCATTGATGCTCGGAAAGCGGCAGACGCCCCCGGCAATCGACTCGGGGATGGGATGTAGTCTAAGGGTCAGCTCAGTAATGACTCCGAGCGTTCCTTCAGATCCGACGAACAAGCGCGTCAAATCATAGCCGGCCGAGGATTTGCGCGCCCGTCGCGAGGTCGTCAGCAGCTCGCCGGACGGCAGCACGACCTTCATTGCGAGCACGGCGTCCTTCATGGTGCCATAGCGTACGGCGGTCGTGCCGGAGGCGCGCGTGGAGGCCATGCCGCCCAGATGCGCTTCGGCACCCGGATCGATGGGGAAGAATAGGCCCTGATCCCGAAGGTACTCATTGAGCTGGCTGCGGGTTACACCCGGCTCCACGACGCAGTCGGCGTCCTCGACGTGCACTTCGATGATCTTGTTCATGTCCTTCATGTCGAACGAGATGCCACCGAGCGGCGCATTGAGATGGCCTTCCAGGGATGAACCGGCGCCGAACGGGATCACTGGTAGCCCGTGGCGCGCACAGACGCGCATCGCGCCTTGAACGTCCTGAACCGATTCGGGGAAGAGCACTGCGTCCGGTATCCCGTCTACGGACCATGTAGTTATGTTCGAGTGCTGAGCGCGAACAGCCTCAGAGGTCACAAGGCGATTGCCGAACAGCGCTGCGAGCTCCGCAAGGGCGGCATCGACCGTCGCCTTCGCAGGGCGGCTGCTACTCAGTGAATGAGGCATGGAAGTCCTGAAGCGTGAGTGAAAGGGCCCCAACTATCGTTCGAGGCAAGCATCCGGTACACTCACTAAGCAGTATACCTTTTTAAAGGGCAAGCGACTGATGTCGCGGAAGAGGGAGCAGACCCGAACGCGGATCATGGACGCGGCCAGCACACTCTCTCGGCGCTATCCCCGCCTCACCTTCAAAGTGCACGCGACAGACACTGGAACGGCATATCAGGCTTTGCTTGATCGCAGGGTCGATCTCGCCGTGGTGCACATCGTCGAGCCGCCTGGCCAGGACCTCCTGCAGGTCGAACCGCTGTTGCACGATCCGCACGTCGTGGTCGCGGGCGCGCACAATCCACTTACACGGCGGCGACGGATCAGCCTCAGTCAACTGGTGGAAGAGCCATGGACGTTGCCGTTGCCGGACCAGCCATATGGGAGTGTTGTCCACGAGGCTTTTCGTGCCCAGGGATTGAGCGTCCCACCGACGGTTGTTAGTTCAACGCTACCCCTCCGCACAGCGTTGCTAATGACAGGCCGCTTCTTATCCATGGTACCGCGCATCGTCATGCAGTTCCCGCCCAAGAACCGGCTCCTCCGAACCTTGCCGATTGATTTACCGATGACAGCGCGGCCGTTGGCGCTTGTCACACTGAAGAACAGGACCCTCAGTCCGCTTGCCCACCTCTTCGCCGAGCACGTGCGCGAGACGGTGAAGCCCTTGGCAAAGAAAAAATAGCGGCTCGCCACGCCTGAATTGAATCGATTTCTCCGCAGAGAACGCGCGCGCATCATGGAGTCTAACCGCCCGGACTGTGAGGCGGCACTTTCTGGCCGGTGGCGCATGACGATGCTCACTTCCTCAGCTCTGGTTGTGCATCGGCCGTCCAACGGTCGAACTCGTGCACGAGCCCCAGGATGTGCGCCAGCAGCGGCGACGTGTCGTTGGTTCGATAGGTCATGATGATCGGCGAGACGATGTTGGGCTCGCTCAAGTCGAGATAGACGACATCATCGCGGCCGAGCCGGCGCACCGACGACGGCACCAATGACACGCCAGCACCGGCGGCGACCAGTCCCAAGGCTGTCTGCATTTCGCGCACTTCGAAGTCGACCATCGGGTTAAGTCCGAGATCGCGGTAGATGGACAGAACCTGGTCGGCATAGCTCGGCCGCGGCGCCCGCGGGTAAAGGATCAAGGGCTCGGACGTCGTCTGCCTGAGACTTCAACGACCCAGAGACACGCGTCAGGGCATGGCCCTGAGGGACTGCCAACACGAGGCGCTCCTCCCGTATCACACTGCGGGTCAGCCCCTCGTCGTCGAAGCGCAACCGTCCGAAACCGATGTCGATACGGCCGTCCTTGAGGGCCATCGTCTGCTCGAGCGTTGTCATTTCAGACAGCGCGACTTCGACATCCGGCATAGTGAGGCGAAAGCGTCGGATGAGCTCCGGCAGCGTATCGTAGAGCGTCGAGGCCACGAAGCCGATGCCGAACTGCTTCCTCGCGCCCTTGCCGATGCGTTGCGTCATGGCGCGCATCTCGTCGATCCGCTGCAGGATCATGCGCGCCTGCTCGAAGAAATAGCGCCCAGGCTCGGTCAATGTGATCGGCCGGCCACGGTGCAGGAGCTGGGTGCCGACCTCCTCTTCCAGCTGCTGGATCTGCCGGCTGAGCGGCGGCTGGGCGATGTGCAAGAGCTCGGAGGCGCGGCTGAAGCTGCGCTCGGTGGCCACGCACACGAAATAGCGCAGATGACGAAGCTCCATCAGCATACCTCCAGGGTATGAAAATAGACCCAATCGATCCTGTGCTCCACCTTGGGTGACGGCTAGCCTCCTGGCGAGATGGCAGGACATGCGATGAGCCAGGGCACCAAAATCGAGCGGATAGAGACCTTCCTCCTGGATCTGCCGACGATCCGTGCGCATCGCCTGTCGATGACCACGATGCGCGACCAGACGCTGCTCATCGTCCGCCTGCACATGTCGGACGGCATCGTCGGCATCGGCGAGGGCACCACCATCGGCGGCCTCGCCTACGGGGCCGAGAGCCCCGAGGGCATGAAGCTCGTCATCGACACCTACATGGCACCGGTGCTCAAGGCGGCCGACGCGGACCGGGTCGGCGAGACCATGGCCAACATCGGCAAGGCCGTGCGCGACAATCGTTTCGCCAAGTGCGCGATCGAGACCGCGCTGCTCGATGCCTTTGCCAAGCGTCGCGGCCTGCCCCTTTCGGATCTTCTCGGCGGGCGATTCCAGGACCGGCTGCCGGTGGCCTGGACGCTGGCCAGCGGCGAAACGGGGCGCGACATCGCCGAGGCTGAGGAAATGCTGGAGCGCCGGCGCCACAACATCTTCAAGCTGAAGATCGGACACGGCGAGCCGAAGGCGGACATCACACACGTGGCCACCATCAAGCGCGCGCTCGGCCAGCGCGCCAGTGTGCGCGTTGACGTCAACCAGGCCTGGAGCGAGGCCGTCGCCGCCCGCACCATTCCGGCGCTCGAGGACGCCGGTTGCGATCTGGTCGAACAGCCGATCGCGGCGGCGAATCGGGCCGGCATGGCTCGGCTGGCGGCTGCCTCCCGCATGGCCATCATGGCCGACGAGGCGCTGCACGGACCCGAGACCGCCTTTGATCTCGCCGCCAATGCCGCCGCCGACGCGTTCGCCGTCAAGATCATGCAGTCGGGCGGCCTCCATGCCGCGGGGCGTGTGGCAGCCATCGCCGACGCAGCCGGCATCGGCATCTATGGCGGCACCATGCTGGAGGGTCCGGTCGGCACCATCGCCGCGGCCCACCTCTTCGCAAGTTTGCCACACCTCGAATGGGGCACTGAGTTGTTTGGCCCGCTATTGCTGAGTGAGGAGATCCTCACCCAACCGCTCGACTACAGCGACTTCAGCCTTACCGTGCCGACCGGCCCCGGCCTCGGCATTGTGCTCGCCGAGGATCACCTCGACCGTTTCCGTCGCGATCGGACGGAGCGCAGCGTCCATACCGTCAACAAGCGCATGGCCTGACATGTTCTGAATCGGTGAATAGACATCCTGACGAGCCTGCCGATCGGGATGCCTGACAGGGTTATTTGCAGGTGCAAAAATGGGAGGATGCTCACATGCCAGCCAACCTGATCAAGAAGGACGTCATTGCTGCGCTCGCGGCCCGCGCCACCGGGCTCGATAACAGCGGCGGAGATCCCCGCCTGAAGCAGGTGGCTAATCGCCTTCTTACCGACCTCATGGTGGCCATCGACGAACTCGACATTTCCATGGACGAGTTCTGGGCCGGCGTTGCCTACATCGGCCAGGCTGGCAAGGCCAACGAGCTGGGCCTGATTGTGCCTGGTATCGTGCTCGAGCACTTCCTGGATCTGCGCCTCGATGAGGCCGAGCACCGCGCCGGGCTCGCTGGCGGCACGCCCCGCACCATCGAAGGCCCGCTGTATGTCGCGGGGGCGCCCATATCCAAGGGTGAGGCGCGGCTCGACGACGGCACCGACGACGGCGAGGTGCTGTTCATGGAGGGTCAGGTCCGCGACGTCGCCGGCAAGCCGGTGGGCGGCGCCATCGTCGACGTCTGGCACGCCAACACCATGGGCATGTACTCGTTCTTCGATCCGGAACAGGCCCACTACAACCTGCGGCGGCGCATCGAAACCGACGGGGAGGGTCGCTATCGCTTTCGCTCGATCATGCCGTCAGGTTATGGCTGCCCACCCGGCAGCCACACCGAGAAGCTGCTCGGCCAGTTGGGCCGGCATGGCCAGCGGCCGGCTCACATCCACTTTTTTGTGACGGCGCCCGGCTACCGCCAGCTCACCACGCAGATCAACATCGATGGCGACAAATATCTGCACGACGACTTTGCCTTCGGCACGCGCGACGGCCTGATCCCGCAGGTCACACGCATCGCGGATGCGACCGAGATCCACCAGGCCGGTCTCAACAGGCCGTCCGCACGCATCAGGTTTGATTTCACGGTCTCGAAAGCGGTGGCCGACGCGCCGACCACCATCGTGCAGCGTGAGCACGCCCCGGCACAAGCGGCCTGATACTCGCATGGTGAGGCCGCTCGAACGAGTGGCCTCACGCACCCGGTTCGAGGGCGAGGTCAGCCAGGAGGCACAGCGCCGCGCCGGCATTGAGATACGAAAGCATGATGGGGAGAACGACCGACTAGCCCACCAAATCTCCGGCAAGCTGTCGCGGTCCGCAATGCAGCTAGTTCACTACCTTGAGCTAGGCGTCGGGGCCATCCTCGCGGGGTCACGGAGCAGGTTGGGCCTCGGTCCATTGATGAGGGCCAGCACGGACTTTGGATTGTAGACCTCAGTCGGTGTGCCGTTGAGCCAGGTTGCAAACTGGTCCTCGGTCGTCAGCAGCACCGGCATGCGCTCGTGGTTGAAGGTTTCGACCAACGGATTGGGCGTCGTGGTCAGAAAGCTGTAGACCTCCAACTCGACGCTCGGCCCATCCTTCTTGATCGGCCCCTTGTACCGGCGCCAGAGTCTGGCGGGGGCACGCTGTCCCAATACAGGTCAAGAGCAGTAGCAGACGTCCCCAAGGCGTTGGGCAGCGAACCCGCCTAGCTAGGGCGTGAGCTCACAAACGATGGTCAGATGCAGCTGGTCGACTCCCATCAAGCCCGAGCTTTTTTTGACAATTCTGATCTCGGGGAATGGCCCGTAAAGTCTGCTTTCGGGGGACATGCGGACACGCGCTCGGGATCTGAATTCTTCTGGTTTTGACCCAAGTCGGACATAGCCATCACTGGATTCGCTGCAGCATGCCTCTGCCTCAATGGCCAGCGCGTTCTACCTGGATCGGCGGGCAGGGCACCGTGCCATAGCTGCAAAACACGCAGCAATCCGCGCGCTTCGGCCTCAGCATCTGCCCACATCCCTTGCAAGGATAGAACCCCACGCACGCGTCCGTCGGCATCGTCTCGGTTGCTTGGTGACCGCAGTGCGGGCAGGTAATTGTGGAGCGAAGCTCCAAGGTAATGGATGTCTGTTCCACGTCCCAACCGTCGAGCGATAGAGGCCAGCCAGTTCAGCGGCCCAGCTTCATGCCTTGCAGCCGGATGAGTCCATCCGACGGCTGCCGGTAGCCCTCGAGTCTCGCCGTATGGGCGAACAGCAGGGTCGGGTGATAGAGATAGATCAGCGGCTTGTCGTGCTCGATGAGCGTGAGCGCGCGCTCGTAAGCTGCTTTGCGCTTCTCGGGCGTCGTTTCGCTGCGTCCCGCGTTCAGCTCTTTCATCACCGCTTCGCTGCAGTATTTCCCCCAGTTGAAAGGTGTGTCGCACCCCAGGTGGTTGACGACATTCTGATCTGGATCCGTGCGGCCGCTCCAGCCGATCAGGTAAAGCTGGAAATTGCCCTTCGTGCCCTCCGTGAGAGAGGTCGCAAACTCAGTCGCCCGCAGCTTGAGATCGAACCCGGCCTCTGCCGCCATGGCCTGAATCACTTCGCCGACCTGCAGCAGCGCGGCATTGTTGGGCACCATGGTGTCGATGGTGATCGGCGTTGCTACGCCGGTTTCCTTGATGAGGGCGCGGGCCATCTCGATGTTGCGCTTCGGAATCGGAAACGTCGTGATGTAGTACGAATTCTTTGGGCTCGACCACTGATTGCCGGGCGTGAACTCGCCGTTGAACACGACTGTGTTGATGATGTCGCGATCGATGGCGAGCTCGAGCGCATGGCGCACCTTGGCATTCTGGCCAAGCGGATTCTTTGCCGTGTCAGTGTTCGCGAGATTGATCGTGAGACCCGTATAGCCGAGACCGACGCGCGTCAGCAGCTTGAGCTTTGAATCACTACGCACGTTCGCGATATCCGTTGCCAGCACACGCTCGATGAGGTCGAGAGAGCCTGACTTGAGGTTCGCCAGGCGGACGGTGGCGTCGGGCATGGGTCGGTAGATCACGCGGTCGATGTGGATGTTGTCCTTGTCCCAGTAGTTTGCAAAGCGCTCGAGCACGATCCGGTCCTGGGCCACGCGCTCGACGAATTTGAATGGGCCTGCGCAGATCGGCTTATTGACGAACTTCTCGCCGGCCTCCTTCACGGCCTTGGGGCTCACCATCATGCCGGCGCGGTCGGTCAGTTGGGCAATCAGCGGTGAGAAGGGCGCCTTGAGCAGGAGGCGCACCGTGATCGGATCGGCGACCTCCACCTTGTCGACCTGCGCGAGCTCGGCCTTACGGAACGAGCCCTGCATCGTCATGTGCCGATCGAGCGTGAACTTGGCGGCTTCGGCATCGAACGGTTCGCCGTCCTGAAACTTGACGCCCGGGCGAAGTCTGATCGTCACGATCGTGCCGTCTTCGGAGACGGCGTGGCTCAGCGCCAGCTGAGGTATCACCTGGAGACTTTCGTCGATGTCGAAGAGCTTGTCGCAAAGCGAAGCGAGGACAACGCGACCGACATAGGAGCCAGCGGTGGTGGGATCGAGATTGTCGGGATCTTCGGCAAGTCCGATGCGCAGCGTCGTCTGCGCCGCCGTTGCACCCGTCATCGCAATCAGCGTGGCAGTCACCAGCCCGGCAAACATTCTGCGCGACATGGTGTTCTCCTCCAATGCGAACGGAAGACGGGCGAATAATAGGCGAGCTGGGCGGCTGGCCGCAAAAACATTTGCTTCAGGAAGATCTCGTCGGCTGTCTCGACGACCAGCAACCAGCCAATGTCCCTATTGTCCTCAATCACTATGCCGCTTTCCTCGGGGAGGAACCGCTGGCGCGAGACCGCGTTGCGCACGCGAGGCGGCACACCGCCGGCACAGACGCCCCGAAGCCCGCATGTCACGCGACGAATGGCTCGTGCCGACGAGCACCATTCATCCAGATGCTTCCATGAGCTTTGATCTATTCGCCGGTTTGCTGTTGCTTAGGGATTCGAGCCGCCTGACGTTCGCAGCCCAGCCCCATCAAGCCCCGCCGCCTGCGCCCCGATGTTCACCGCCACGCTGCGAACCTCCCTCCCGCGATCGCCCTCAATGACCTGGGACTTGGTCACGGTCGACGCCGACGGCCAAGCGCAACCCATCCAAATAAAATTCTCGGTCCTCGCGGATCCGCCAGTGTTCGGCACTCGGAATCACAGTTGGCGTAGTCGCTCGCAGCCGCTTAACTACCTCTTGCGCTTCGTTTAGGCGTCCCAAATGGGCCAAGCATGAAGCCATGAAGCGAAGTGTCGGTGGCCATGTTGGATTTTCCTGAAGCGATAAGCCCATCATCTCGATCGCCTTCTCACTCCGTCGCGCAAAGAAGTGGCCAATGCCGATGTTCAGATAATTGGCACTCCTGTTCTCGTGTGGACTGAGGCGAATGGAGGTTTCGACATGCTTGATTCCAAGATCGTATTGACCAGCCCAGAGTTTAAGCACGCCGCTCCGCACCCAACCACGAGCGAAGCTGGGGTTTAGCTGCAGTGAGCGATCGATCAACGTTAGGGCCATTGCGATGTCCTCGCCAAATAGACCCAGGGCCCTGGCAGCTTGAGCGAGGACAAATGGATCGTCCCCGGCGAGCCGCAGCGCCCGACGTACAAGATCGAGGCCCTCTTTTCGGGTCGCCTCCAAATCGTTCGTCCAACCACTTAGGTAAATACTGCATTGGCAACCTATCGCCACGGCGAGCGCCGACCCGTAGTGGGGGTCACGGTCAAGCGCCTGCCCGACCAGCTCTAGCGCTCGCATCACTCCTTGCCTTTGCGCTGACTCACAGTCGACACGCGCTCGCAGGTAGAGGTCATATGCGGCAAGATCATCAGTCGGTCGTTGGATTGAGCGACGATGTTCCGCCGCTTGCAACGTCGGCTCGATGGCACCCGCGACCGACGATGCAATGTCGTTCTGAAGCTCGAAGACGTCATCGAGCATCCCTTCGAAGCGATCGGCCCAGAGATGGGCCCCCGTCTCCGCATCGATCAGCTGGGCGGTGACGCGCACGCGGTTGCCGAATTTCCGCACGCTGCCCTCGGTCACGTATCGCACGCCGAGTTCGCGCCCGATCTGCTTCACGTCGACGGCGCGGCCCTTGTAGGAGAAGCTCGATTGCCGGGCGATGACGAACAGCCACCGCACGCGCGACAAGGCCGTCAAAATGTCCTCGACCATGCCGTCGGCAAAGTATTCCTGCTCCGGGTCGCCGCTCATGTTGACGAAGGGCAGCAC
Source organism: uncultured Alphaproteobacteria bacterium (assembly GCA_963806735.1). GTDB lineage: Bacteria > Pseudomonadota > Alphaproteobacteria > Rhizobiales > Hyphomicrobiaceae > CADEFX01. The sequence goes on from CAWEBE010000012.1 coordinate 37,200, forward strand.
GGCAAGCGAAGGCCTGTCGGGGAGCGGCGGAAATTCTGAAGGGGCGCGAGTTGGCGCATCTCCACGAGCCGCTGGATCCGACGGTGCCAGATTGGGCTGGCGGAGAGAGCGCACCAGGGCTTGGGTATTTGCATCCGGCTCGACATCGAGCTCGCTCTTCAAGAGGGCGACAAGATGCTCGTAACGCTTGAGTGCGTCTGCTCGGCGCCCTGCTGCCGCCAATGCCCGGATCGCCAGGCGATGTGCGTCCTCGCGCAGGTTGTTGATTGAGATCGCCCGATTGGCGGTCGCGAGAGCTTGCTCGGGGCAGCCCGCCTGCAGTTCCAAGTCGCCCAGCTTGACCATGGCATCGAGTGCCAGGCCCTCCAGACGCACGCGCTCGCTGTCAAGCCACTCGCTCCAAGTTTGCTCCGGAATGCCGATATCAACCAGAAGGCGGCTCTTGTAGAGCTCGACGGCCTCGGTGAGAGAGGCGCGGGTGCCTTGCCCAACCAGGACTTCGAGCTGGGTCGCATCGCAGGCAATGTCGCCCGGTGTAAGTGAAACCTCTTCGCCGTCGCTCAGGAGCACATCCTGTCCCAGCACCCTGCGCAGCCGGAACAGGGCCTGGCGCAAGTTCTGCCGCGCCTGGGCCTCGAAATGCGAGCCCCACAGCAGCGTCGCCAGTTTTTCCCGATGCTGTGGAGTCGGTGCGGTGCAGGCGAGGTAAGCAAGCAGGCCAGCGAGCTTCTTGTTGGGCAGGTCGACGGGTCCGTCCGGTCCGGTCAACTCGAAACGACCCAGCAGCGATAGCCTGAATTTCGGGCGCACCGCGTCGTCCATCTCTGCGTCCAGTGCAACTCCAACTTCCAACCCGTTCGAGCAGAGCATTCTGCATTTTTGCCGATTCCGCCAGACAATTAACGGGGTAGTCACGCGCCGCTAACGCTTGAGGTTACGGCGTTCGGCTTCAATGCCGGTCGAACGGGCACCAGAGCCCGGGCACAGGAGCCAGACACCATGCAGAAAATTGCTATCGGACTATCAGCCCTGCTCGTCATCGCCGCCACCGGCACGCGCGGTGCGACGCAGGATCTCGGTCCCGAATTGGCGGCGCTCCAGCAGCCGGACTGTGGCTACGTCTGCCTCTACGCCAACTCGGTCGTGGTTCCATGGGCTCCGGAGAGGCGCCAATCGCAGTTGGTAAAGCCGCAATCCGAGACCGCGTCGCCGACCAGCGCGGTGAGCGCTACATCGAAGCGCGGCGTACAGGCATCCCGCACCGTTGCGCCCTCGCGCCATTAGTCATCCCACACCAACGCTCAAGGAGCGGACTGTCATGACCGCGCAGGCAAGACTTCCCCTCGTTATCGGCGAACAGCTCGGCACATCGAGGCGGTCGCTCGCCCGCCTCAGCGCACTCAAGCTGCACCTGGCGGCGTGGGTCAAGACCTGCGTCGACTACCATCAGGCCGCAGCTCTCTACGAGGAGTTGTATGGGCTCTCCGATGCTGAACTCCATCGCCGCGGACTAAGTCGCAGCACGCTCGCATGGGACCTGATCCAAGCATGCGATCGAACAAACGGCCGAAGTTTGGCTGATGGAAAGTTCACGTTGGATTGATAGAGGTTCGATTGATTTAGGCCGCAGCAGATTTGGCTGACCAGACCTCTGCTCATGAGGGGGCAAGAATGGTCTCAAGAAGTCGGTTCGAGGAGCTGGTGATCCCGCACATGCGGGCGGCGTTCAATCTTGCCTATTGGATTGTGCGTGGCCGCGAGGAGGCGGAGGACGTGGTACAGGATGCTTACTTGCGGGCTTTTCGAGCCTTCGCGGACCTCAGAAGCGACTCGGTCAAACCGTGGCTTCTTGCCATCGTGCGCAATACCGCCTACCGCAGCATGCAAAATCGCCGACGTGGGACCAACGTGATCGTCCTCAGTGAGGATCTGAAGGCCAGGGACCGGGAAGATCTCGGCGACGTGGTCTCGCCAGAACCATCGGCGGAGGGCCTGCTGATTGCCGCCGGGGAGCGCCAGCAGCTCCTGTCTGCGCTCGCTGAGCTTTCCGTCGACTATCGGGAAGTCATCGTGCTTCGCGAGTTGGAGGGTATGTCGTACAACGAGATTGCCCAGGCGATCGATGCTCCCATCGGTACGGTGATGTCGCGACTGTCGCGCGGGCGCGCTGACCTGCGTGAGGCTCTGGCGCGACGCATCGCAAAGGATGAGACCGATGCAATGTAGGAGGCACATGCGCATCCGTGGTGCCGGGCCCAAGACCGGTATTGTTGGGGTTTGATTGGATTTACCTGATTGCGGGTTTAGGTCGAAGGTCCGATTGCACACTGGTGCATGTCTCTTATTGGCACTTTTGCGACATCGCGATCGGCTGCGCTGACGTCCGATCTTGACGCAAGAGCGGACCAACGATCCGGAACAGGTCACGCTTACTAGGCCGTGGACTCATAATTGAGGAGATTTCCGGGCGGTCGTGAGGTGGTTGGTACTCTATCCTCTGCGGTAGCGTTAGGTTCGTTGGCCGCTCGCAGCGGCCAGCCCAAATGGAAAAAGCCAATGACGATATCGCTCTACGACCTCAGTGTTCCGACCTTCCTGCAAACCACAAGGGCCGTCGGAAGCTTGCTAGACCGTGCGGTGCGGCACTGCGCTGAAATCGGCACCGATCCTGACGATTTCGTTGAGGCCCGGCTCTTCGAAGACATGGCGCCCTTTCATTTTCAGACCGAGTCCCTGAAGAATCACGCCGTATGGGGTCTGGAGGCCGTGAAAACCGGTGTGTTCGCCCCACCGCCTCTGGTCGGCGCGATGCCTTTCGCCGACCTACAGGCCATGGTCGGTCGGGCAGTAACTGCGTTGGAGGCGCTCACCCCCGATGAAGTCAATAGCTGGTCCGACAAGAATCTGGACATTGAGCTCTTTCGACCGCTCGACCAGAAAAATGCCTCGACTTCGAAATGGGTCCCGCGGACATTGGCCTTAACGCCAGAGACCTACCTCCTCACGTACTCACTGCCGAACTTCTATTTTCATGTCGTCACCGCCTATAACATCCTGCGCACGCGGGGAGTGCCGATCGGAAAGGGCGATTACGAGGGACAGTTACGGATCAGACCGGCCTAGTCCTTCTGAAAACCCTTAACCGCCCAGAGAAGAGAAGCGCCGCACAAAAAAAGTAGCGCGGGCGGTACAGCAGCAAAGGCGGCCATTTCGAGGAGGTGCCAGAAAATCTCGCCGCTATCCTTCGCCTGAGCGATCGCGAGCGTCCTCCACGATGACGGTTCGGACGCTATTGCTGGCGATGCGCTCAATGAGCGCTTTGAAGCCAGGCCGATCATCGCAATCTCGGACAGCGTGTCCCGAGCGCCACATCTGGCCCCTCCTCCAGCGCCGCGATGGTCCGCGCTGTACCGGGAAGGTGCCGGTGCTCAATGCAAAGTGCCGAAACCCTAGCTCTGAAAATTCGAGCAACAAATCGTGCAGGTCAGAGCCACGGTTTCAAGAACGTGTACACGATGAAAGCGTTGCCCAGGATGAAGGCGCAGAGTGCCACGATGCCCGGTCCCTCACGCATCAGCTCGACTAGGACGGCTAGCCTGGCTCTCGCCGCTTTCCACTCGACGCGGCTCGTGCGAGGTCGCTTCGAAGGCAAGCGAGCAGGAGCTTCGTCGAGTGCTCCACTCAACCTCGCACTCAGCTCTGGCAAGAGAGAAGCGGATTTCCCGGCGTGGGTCGTAGTCGCCATGTGTGTCTCCCGCGAATCAGTTTGAAGCCATTTTGGCTGCGCGATGTGGCACCGCTGGATCGCTGACCTAGGAAGTCCGCAACATTTTGTGCGCGGCGGCCTTCGCCGTCCTGGCTCTGACGAGTAGTACGGGGACGCGGCGGTCGACCTTGGTCCACCTGTTCACCGGCGTGGATACCGATGGCTATCGTGGCCGCCCTTTCCGTTTCAGCATGTCAATCGGCATCAGCGTTGCTCATTGTCCGCAGCCCCTTCCATAGGCCCTT
>CAWEBE010000013.1:0-28307 GCA_963806735.1 uncultured Alphaproteobacteria bacterium
GTGGCTCCCCTAAATCGGGGAGCCACACGCTCTCGCAGAAGCGTACAATACCGCACGTTTCGTCCGAATACGCTGCACCGTCTCAAGGTGCCGCAGTCCGCCGTTATTGGCGGCCACCCGACGAGCCGCGCGCACAAGGACGGTAAGATGCCGAGGCACGATACGCGCAAGCGGCAGCACGTGGGGGCGACATGCTGCAGAAGCTAGGCGAGCAGCTCCAGAACAAATCCACCGTCGGCGGCGGAGCGCGACGGTGGATTGGGAGCATCGGTATCGCCGTCGCGATCGGTATCGCCTATTTTCTGACCGCGCGGCTGGGTCTCGCCCTCCTAGCTGATCCCGAGCAGGTTGCAGTTTTCTGGCCAGCCGCGGGTGTCGCCGCCGGCACCCTGGTGGCGCTCGGGCGTTGGGCGCGCGCGCCAGTTGCGGTGGCCGTGATGGTCGCCACGGTCGCAGCCAATCTCATGGGCGACAGGGGCATCTGGGCCGCCCTCAGCTTCGCTCTGTGCAACACCGGCGAAGCCCTCTTCACGGCATGGTTGATCGAACGCTTCTTTGGTCCCCACTTCAGCCTGCACAATCTGCGCATGGTGTTGGGTCTGTTGGCGTCAGCCGCCGTCGCAAGCGCTGCCGCAGGCGTTGCTGCGGCAGTGGCGATGAGTCTGTTCGGCCCCTCGGCGGCGCCCATGCTCAGCGTCTGGTGGGACTGGTTCGTATCCGACGCACTCGGCATCATCATAGTTGCGCCACTGTTGATTGGGCTTGCAGCAGCGGCGCGTGATGCGCCGTCGTGGCATAAGTCCATTGAGGGCACGCTCGCGCTTGTAATGCTGGCTGCAACAAGCCAATTTGCCTTGGGCCTGATGTCAGGTCCCTGCGCGACGATCGCGTCAGTGACCGTCCTGTTCCCGCTGCTGCTATGGCTCGGCGCCCGCTGCCGGCCGGTGTTCGCCGCCGCTGGCGTGTTCGTTGTTGCGGCCGTCATCGTCTGGACGACAACCTACGGCCACCACACCAACTCGAGCATGCCCATCGCCCACCGCATGCTCGACGCCCAGGTCGCTATTCTGGCAAGCACGCTGACCGCGCTTACTCTCGCTGCGCTCTTTACCGAGCGGCGCCGCAACGAGGCGAGGCTGCTATCGATTCTCGATGCGGCCAATGTGATCGCGTGGGACGCGGACCCGAGCAGAGACGCCGTGCGCCATATCGGTCCGATCGCGCGATTTTCGGATAAGCCGGGAGGCTTGCAGATCAAGGACTGGGCGACTTTTGCCGCCAACATTTTCCCGGACGACCGTGACCGTGTCCTGGTCCAATTGCGGACCGCTATTCGAAGACGGGCATCCTTCTGCACCGAGTTCCGTGTGCCGCTGTCTGACAGCGGCGTGCGCTGGGTCGCGGTCGAGGGCACTGCGGAGCGTGACAAAGACGGTCGCGCGGTGTCTATGCGCGGTATCACCCGGGACATCACCGAGCGCAAGAAAGCTGAGCTGGCCCTGGCCGAGCGCAACTTGCAGCTGGCGCTGGCGGGAAAGGCAGCCCTCGTCGGCAGCTTCGCGTACGATCTCGACACGCAGAGGATGCAAATCTCTGAGGGTTACGCGGCCATTCACGGCTTCCCCGATGGGACCACCGAGATTGCGCGCAGCGAATGGCAGCTCGGTGTGCACCCTGAGGACCGCGTGCGATGGGAAGCGCTCCGAAGCCGCGCCTACCGTGAGCGGTGGGACGAATATAGTGGGGAATATCGACTTGTTCGATCTGGGAGCGAGTATCGTTGGATCGAGGCGCGTGTTTTCGTTTCGTACGACGGCGATGGCCGCCCGCAACGCGCAGTGGGCGTCGACATTGATGTCACCGCGCGCAAGCGCGCCGAGGAACAACAGGGCACACTGAATGCTGAGCTGGACCATCGCGTTAAGAACGTACTCGCGACCGTGAGCGCGATCGCCGCCCACACAAAGGCCGCCAGCAGCTCGATGGATGACTTCGTGGCGGCGCTCGATGGACGCATTCGCTCGATGGCAAGGACGCACGAGCTGTTGAGCGCCCGGCGGTGGCATGGCGTGTCGCTGCTAGAGCTCGTCCGGCGCGAGCTCGCACCATACGCCACCCGCAACAACACCGAGATCGGCGGTCCTGAGGTGACGCTCAGCGCGGAGGCGGGCCAAGTGGTCTCAATGGTGCTGCACGAGTTGACGACCAATGCCGCAAAGCACGGCGCACTTTCGGTCCACGATGGACAGGTCTCTGTTCATTGGCACGGTGCATCGAACGGGAATGCGGATGCCCCAATTGCCATCGAATGGCAAGAAACCGGCGGACCCGCTGTCCAGGCTCCCGACACATGTGGATATGGAACGGAGGTTATACGCGACGTCATCCCATACGAACTCAGGGGTCGGGTCGACCTCAGCTTCCCTACTGACGGACTTTGCTGCCGATTGGAGATACCTGCGGAGTGGCTGAGCAACGGCACTCGAACGTGCGGTACGGTCAATGGAGCCGGGCAACCGTTGCACGCAGTATCGTGATCAAGTCACTCATCGCTGAATGGCTTTTGCACGAAAGCTGCAACCATTTCTGCTGGCATCGGAAGCACGGCGTACCCTGAAACGACGATGACCAGGATGCCTTGCCCGTGAAGCTCTTCGATAAGGCCGTAGGCCAGTTCGTTCTTAAGGTTCAGGTCGACGAGCGCCAGCTTGGGCTTGTGCTCCGCCACCAGGCGCCTCGCATCCCCTGTGGTCGACGCCGGGCCCACGACACGCATTCCCAGCTGCTCCAGCGCCGATCTCATGGCCTTTGCCACGGGCCAGCTATCTTCGACGATAAGCACGGATACGCCGCTTAGGACTGAAGCCTCTGATGCTGGACCCTGCGACGACGACATGCATTCCTCGAAGATCTAGCCTCCACAAAGCCGGTGCGAGCACCAACCCGGTCAGCATGCACAGACATTGGTGATGCCCTCAAGCCGATTCCGAGCCTCCCAAATCCTCACCATTTTCAACGATCCGTGGCCCGCTTCGCTGCGGTGCATCATCAGAACTTGGCAGATTTCGTTGCGAAAGTCGGTGGCGAGATCGGCGATGGGCTTTGTAATAAGCGTCGGTGCGCCCCCTTTTGGCCGCTCGCTCCAGCCGGAGCGGCGGCTGTGACGCTCTGGTACTGACGCCCGCCACGCTACTGGACGCTACGCCGACGCTCACGCAACACACGCGGTGACCATGGGCGGCGGTCGCGCCATTAGCTTAGCAAGCCGGCGCAGGTTCTGGGCGATGGCTGCCAGCGTGAACTCGAACTGGGCGCCACGCGGTCCGCGCAGTCGCAGGCGGCCGAGCCGCAAGATGCGCTTCAGGTGAGCGAACAGCATCTCGACGCGCTTGCGGTCACGGCACGATTGCTCGAAGGCCTCGGTCTTGGCGAGCGCCCGCGCCACGTCCCGGGCTTCCTCATAGATGCTGCGCAGGATCTTGCGCGCCGGCTCCTTCGGGCAGCATCTCGCCTTGAAGGCGCACGCAGCGCAATCAATCGTGCTGGCTCGGTAGAACAGCATGTCGTCGTTCATGATCTTGCCGGTCGTGGTGAGGATGTTGAACGCCGGGCAGATGTAAACGTTGCCCTCCTTGTAGAAGGTGAAGTCCTCGCGCGAGAAGGTCCCGTCCTCGCGCTTGGACTTATCGATCACCGGTATATGCGGCGCGATCTTCTTGTCGTTGACGAGCCAGTTGAGGTTTGCCGCCGATCCATAGGCCGTATCGGCCGCCAGCCGCTCGGGCTTGATGACCGAAGCGCTCCTCGGTTCGCTCGATCATGGTCTTGGCTGCGCCCACCTCGGCTTGCCGGATGGCACGAGAGGCTTCCACATCCATGATGATGCCGAACTTCACGTCGATCAGATAGTTGTCGGCGTAGGCGAAGAACGCCGGTCCGCGCATCGCGCCCGTCCACTGCGCCGCCGGATCGGACGGTGAGATGAACTTCGGTGTCACATCGCTTGCCGCGCCAAAGGCCGCGTCGTCCAGCGTCGCCAGGTACTCCTTCACCGCCCGGCTTGCGGTCTCAGCATCGCGGTTCTTGTCCCACTCCTTGCCCGGGATCGACCGCTGCTTGTTGGCGTCGGCGACGATCAGGCTGGCATCGACCGCGAAGCCCTCGCCGCCGACGAGGCCTGCCGCGATGCACGCCTCCACCACCCGTTCGAACACGCGTCGGAAGATGTCGCTATCGCGGAAGCGCTCATTGCGAGCGCGCGAGAACGCCGAATGGTCCGGGATCTTGTCCTCGATGCTGAGGCCGCAGAACCACCTGTACGCCAAGTTCACCTGCACCTCGCGGCACAGCTGGCGTTCCGAGCGGATGGCGAACACGTAGCCGAGGATAAGCATCCGGATCATGAGCACCGGATCGATCGACGGCCGCCCGATCGAGGGATAGTGCGGTGCCAGCTCGGCGTACACCCACGACAGGTCCAGCACGCCGGCAATCTCGCGCACGCGGTGATCGGCTGGTACCGCGTCATCGAGGCAGAACGAATAGAACAGCTGCCCCTGGTCCCGGTTGTGCCGCCCCATCATCACCAGCCCCCGCTGCCGCGTCGCCTTCCGGCGCGGTGAATCACGGTTCGCGGCTTACAGCAACCTACTTCTGCAACAAAATCGGCACAAACGCGACCTCGGAGGTCGGTGGCGCGGACTTCCGTTTATTGGGGTGAAATGGACGTAGACGGGAATTTATGAGTTCACGGCCTAGTTGGCTGGCTCATTGATATGGTGTCGTTTCCACCGTTCGCTGGATTCGGGATGGGCTTTAAGCTCGACCGACGATCCGCCAGCAATCCCGGTGATAGCAACGACGCGCGATCAGGGAGGGGCCTGTCTGAAGGATCTGGCGGCCCGGCTATGTCCCCCGCATCCTCAAGACCCTCCACAGCGCCGCCGTCACCTTCCTGGCCGCGAGTGCCGGCTTTATGGTGGCCTCCGTGATCGCATTCAACACTGAGTTTTGCCCGTGGGCCGACGGCTTGGGGCCACCTACCTATGGAACTTCGCGTTGGCCGTCGCGCTCTACGCGCTCCTTGCCGTGCTGCTTGTCGGCAAGGGCATCGCGGGTGTTATCGCTTCCCGGCGGCGGGTGCAGCCATGACCCCTGCCGCACTGGCCCGGTCGAGGAGAGCCTCTTGTCCGCCGCGCCCTGGAGCTACTACGCGTGCGCACGTCGAGGACGGCCGCGAGAACGCCGGCGCGGGCAACACCATCACTGGCGGAATCCTCACGTCCGATTTCCCGCACGTTCCGCATTGGCAGATTCAGCAGGCAGTGATCGAGGCGCTGATGCGTCTCGATGCCGATGGCGCCGATAATGGCAATTGAAGCACGTTGATTGAAAGGAACTCAGGGATATGTCCTGGTTCTTCAAAAAGAAGCCCATCGCCGCCGCCGCTCCGATCATGGTACCACGCGGGGACGTCCTGCTGGCCCTGGCGGAAGAGGCGATTGCGCTGAAGATCGATGCGATGCCCATGGCCATGCTGGCGGCCGGCGTGGTCAGGCGTTTGGCCGGTGAAGCTGCCGGGCAGGAGATGATGGATCGGGTGTGCGAATTGTTGGCCGCAAAACAAGAAGGGCGGGCCGCGAAGCCCATGCCGGCGACCACCGAGACGATGCACGAGCTTGAAAAGGAGGTCATCGGCGCCGTGCTGACCGAGTGCGGCATCGTCGGGATCGACATCGTGACCATGTTTGATCTGGGCAAGCGCGTCACCTACCGCCTCGGCGGCAAGGAAGCGATGGCGAGGTACGCCGGGAAGGTCACTGCCTGGTAGAGACGACACAGGCACTCCAGAAGTTGGACAGGGGCTGCCGGTGATCCGGACCGTTTTTTTGAAACCCGACCGCTGGGATTGGCAGGACAAGCACCGCATCGTGTGGGTGTCGATCGCCAAGCTCGAAGGCCTTGTGGCGAGAGGACCCTGTCTTGTGGCTGCCGTCCGGTTCCGGCACCTCGTGGTGACGCTCATCAATGCGATCCTGGCAGCCCCTATCTTTGTCCGCACCGATCAGATCAGGCGATTGGGTAGCCGTTGTTCAGTGAGGGCAGTAAATCGGCCGGAAAGACTGCACTGGCCCGCTGTCGGCACCAAACGTCGCCGCCATTGTCCAGGCTGCGGCTGGATCGGATGGAGATATCACCCTGGGCCCCTTGCGCCCGGCTTCACCGGCGAGACGGCAGTTATTGGCACTTCTGCGACATTGCGATCGCTCACAGCTAACGTCCGATCATGGGGCACGAGCGGACCAAAAAATCCGACGCGGCCAAAGTTTGCTAGCCCGTTATCGAACCCCGCCAATTTTGAGTTCACGGCCTAGCTAGCATCGCGCTGAGAAGGGCTACTTTCACTAGGCGTATTTGTCTCCAACTCCTCGACGAGGACGCCTGTTAGGAATTGTTTGTGCTTCTCCTCCAGATGTGCAAGCGCTTGGCCTTCGTCTGCACGATGCTCAAGTTTGTCTCTTACAAACTGCAGCCGCGCATGGTTTTCCTCAAGTATTTCTCCCCACGTCTTGACCCCTACGCTGACGCTGGGGCCTTTTTGGATTAGGCGTCTAAGCGGATCTGGGCCGTTCTTAATCCGCGTCTCTACTTGATTGTTGTACTCGTCTGAGATGAGCCAGAAGTGCCACCTCAAGCCAAGCACACGGTTAAACCTTGGATCTTCCTGAACAGCGAGCGCATAGTCCTCTATCTGATTCAAATGCTCGGCCGTTAGCTTGACCTTGGGTGCTTTCAACTCGATGACTAGATGCTCGATGTCGTCGTGGCGATGGCGACGCTGTACTCTTGAAAGCATCAGGTCAACAATACCGCGCTTCCTGCTAACGACCTTGACAGGTTCATCTATCACCAGGTCAGGATCTAACCTCTCCTTGTGCATCCGCAGCACCGTCGTAAGATCGTTGTCACTCCCCCAAAGGTTATACTCTTCACCAAATATCCAAGTGTTCTGCTCCAGGATTTTATGAAGCTGCGTTCGCTCTTTCAGCTTTTGCCGCGCGTCGAAGTCGAACAGAATAAATCGGAGAGCCTGGAGAAACTTAAGTCGATCAGCAATTAGTGTTGCGGCACTGATTATGCCAGAGAGGTCAGTCTCCTCTAGTAGCTGCGCCAACTCCTTCTGCTTGCGCTTAGGAAGCTTCAAAACCTCATCAAGGATCAACTGCAGCTCGCTTGGGCTTCGCTCAATCGCGTGTCGAAGAAGCTTGAGATGCAACGCCATTTGGGTCGATGGCGTTTCGCTCATCTCAGGCGATGCTTCTTGGACGGTTACCGCTACAATGTCGAAGATCTGCCGCTCCGCCTTTTCGATGTGGCTGACTGCCTCTCCTTCGTAGGGATAGATCTTCCTCTCTTTCCAATCATCGACCACGTGTTTCGCACGCTCCGCGGCCCGCTGTCTGAATATCTCTTTGATCTTGGCGCGCGCGTTTTCTACAGACTTTGCGAGCGACGGGACCATCTCCGCAATATCAAGGCGATTTTGCTGTTGGAGCTCACGGACGTAGGAGGACTTCAAATATGCAGAAAACGGAAAATCTCCCACTTGGAAGCGACCTTCGACGCTTGAGAGGGGAAACCCTTGCTCGTTGCATAGATACAAGGCACGTTTTGTCTGCGGCCGCCATTCGATAACTTCAAGCGCTACCAAATGGGGCTTTCCTTCCTCGTCTATCAGCTGGTCGAGTTGAACGTTCCACGTCTCGGCAATCGCAGCATCTGGATCAACTTTGATGCCCGCGTAGGTGATTGTAACGTCTCGATAGTGTTTCAAATAGATGGCGAATGTCTCTGCTAGCTCTTGAGCCGCATTTTCCGGCTTCAACGAGGTAAAGTTTCGCTTGAGCTCTGAAACGGTGACCGATACGCCGGAATTGGAACGCTCAACTGGCGTTTCGTCGGAAATGCGCACAGTTCGGATCGAGCGTTCAATCAATGATATGTCATATCGCGCTTGGCCGTCTGCGTTATCGTAGACCACTTTCCAATCGACAACCGCACCGAGCGCGAAAGCTTTAAATCGACCGCGTCCTTCTTGACCGTGAAGCATGCGGTTCTTGAGCTTGGTCCGTGCACCATGCCTTTTCCATGAGCCGCCAAGGTTCCGAAATAATGTGGGTGCCTCGGCGTGAGGGATTCCGTGGCCATCATCAGTCACGATGATCTTTAAGATACCGCCAAGGCCATCCTCAAGGAGCGCGACGTCTATATTCGTCGCGTCAGCGTCGACGCTGTTCCAGATGAGCTCAGCCACGGCTTGGATTGGTTGCGCCTTCGCCTGCCGTTCCAGAAAGTCGGATTGAACTTCGACGGAGTATTCATTAACCGCCATGAAGTGCCTCGTTGGAGGATGCTCCCAGCGCACCGGAATCAGAGTTGGTGCACCAAAAGTAATACTGGACCGCCTCTGTCGCGACGCCCTTGACGTCAAAACCCGTAAGCTCGATCGCCCCAAGGGCACATTCAGGCCAGGGTCCGGCGAGTGTGTTCGCCGGAAACTCGAGCATTGGTCTCAAATCCCGCTGCGCGAAGAGTTCGGACTACTGATCCTGTGCCCACGCACAACCGTCGTGCAATCTTGTTTATGCCCAGTCCCTCTACCCTGAGGACCAACACCTCTCGCTGGAGTTTCTTGGATATGCGCGGCCGTCCAAACCGTACGCCACGCTCCTTTGCCTTCGCGATACCTATTGCCTGTCGCTCGCGTCTGATCCCGTTCTCGAACTCAGCGAAGATGCCGAGAAACTGCCAGAGCATGGCGCCCATGGGCGTGGAGGTATCCACACCTTGCTTGTAGCTGAACAGCTGCACACCGCAGTCGTTTAGTTCGCCGAGCACGTTGACAAGATGGCGCATTGAACGCGCAAGGCGATCCGCACTCCATACGACCACCTTGTCGAACTTACGCTGCTTGGCCTCTATCAGCAGCTGCTTGAGCTCGGGTCTATCTGCGGCGGACTTGGCGCCTGATACCTTCTCGCGATAGATGCGGACAATCTGCCAGCCAGATCGCTTGCAGAGAGTGATTAGCTCTTCGTACTGGGCTTCATCGTCTTGCTGGGCCGTGGAGACACGTGAGTAGATAGCAATCCGCATCGCACAACTCCTCTGTTCGAGGAGAGGCTTCTAGCTCGATCTGTGTACGGATCATAGGGACCTTGTTAGAGGGTCCGCGGTCGCGCTTATTAAGCGCCAATCGGCCATCTCGCGCGTTAGGGTGAACTGGGGACGGAACGCTACCCGACCTTATACTTCTCAACGATGCGCATTTTGCTCTGCTGATAGGCGCGTTCGGCGAACTTTTTACGTATAGCCTCCACGGCAGCTTTCCGAGATGACCACTTTACACGACCGCCCGTAAATGCGTGAGCGATGGCGTCGACATCATCCTTGCCCATTCGCTTGTTTCTGTTGATCTCAGTAAGAACAGCGTCGAAAGCCGTCTGCTCATTGGATGTTTCGACGAGACGCTTGACGTAAACGTCGCGCTCGATCTGCTTCTCGGCGTCACGACGATTGAGGCGTCTTCATACGCCTCGACCACGGCCGAATTTGTCGCGCCAGGCGCAACCCCCAATAAGACAAACGGATTTTGGCGCAGATCAGACGTGCGCATTGCACCCCCCAAATTATCTTAAGTGCAGGAAGGGAGTGAGGCAATCCTCATGCAACCTTTACCCCCACGGGGAAGCCAGGTCGCCCACAGCTCGCACCAAGCCGCATCTGAAGCGGACGCCCGTCAGCTCTCTGACGTTCCGAAAAGTTTACAATTGGAACGTCTGAAAGCGCTGCTACCAATCGCTCTGAAACACAGAGTGGACGAGGCTCCTACGCGGGTGGCTTTTCGGAACGGCTCGATCGCGCTGACAGATGAAGCCAGGCGATCCTGATCCAACAGGAGCTCAGCCCTCGCTCTACGCGCCCATTTGAGCGAGCACAGGCTTAGCCCTTGAAGGGCCCTTTCGACGGGAAGGCGCAACCCTATATCAGCTCTCCTTTCGAACGGGAGAGCAGCCATGAGCAACCCTAGATATATACCTGTCTACGTTGGCCTTCGCCCGCTGTATGACGATGGACAGTACTACTCGGTCGAAGAGCATCGCGACGGCACCATGACCGTGCGCATTCACGACGAGTTCAGGCGATGTCCTAGAGCGCGACGCCCGAATGCCATGCGATAAAGCGCTGGCCTACATTGAGAGGCTTGAGGGTGCGGGACTGCCGAAGAGATACTGGTCGCATTAGGCCGAAAGGCGATCACTGGATAATGTGACCACCAGCTAATGTCTCGCCTTAGTGAGAATTGGGAGTTAACGCTTTATAAGCCCCGTTATCCACACTATTTGATAACTGTGCGAATCAGCCAGCGGTGCAATTATGAAAGACGCCCAGCTTAAAAGAATGAGCGCCCAAGAGTTAGTCGCTCTAAGAGCGCGTATTGACGCGATCCTGCCCGCCAAGCAACAAGACGAACGTCGAGCTGTGCGGGGCAAGCTCGAGGAGCTGGCGCAGAAGCACGGCTTCAAAGCGTCAGATCTTTTTGGCAGTGGTGGCAAGGGTAGCAAGATCGCGCCGAAATACCGCAATCCCAAAGACCCTTCGGAGACCTGGTCTGGTAGGGGCCGCATGCCGCGCTGGATGGTGGCGGCAGGTGGGGACGTGAAGCGCTTCCTGATTAAGTAGCTCCCCATCGAAGAGCGTTAGCTTCAGTTGTGATGACGCCAGCGCGGCCACAGTGAAGGTTGTGGACTGGTTGGCGTAGCCAGGGGACAGCAGGAGTTGCGTCACCTGCGCGCGCCTACTGTCGCCAGCGTGATGCTGCCAACCGGATGCGATGATGCTGGGCCGTTATGAACGCAAGAATTGCGCAAGCGCGAGAGCTGATCCGCAATAAAAAGCTCTCTGTCACCGAGAGACGACGACAATTGATCCAAATTACGGCTGATGTGCGAAGGGACTACGATCGGCAGATAGCGGGAATTCGAGCCGAGATAGCCGCACTAGGCACGACGGCCACCGGTTTGCTTTGGCAAAGGATCGTGAGCATTGTAGCTCGCACGCCATTCCGTCAATCCGCGAACGTGGCGGAGATTACGAGGCTGCGCGTTCGGCTTGCGGAGGCGCATACGGCGAAGTTTGCTGCTTTGGCTGAGCTGAAGATCCTCAAAACTCTTGCCTAGCATTGATAGGCGTTGTCGGGAGCTCGGAGCAGAAGCAAGTGCAGCAGCGCCGCCACGCCGGACGCTCACCACGATAGCCAATTGAAGGGCCTAAATCGCACACGCCTAAAGCCATACACCCAGTTTCAGAGACCTGGACTGGTAGAGGCCGCAAGCCGCGCTGGATGGTGGCGGCAGGCGGGGACGTGAAGCGCTTTCTCATAAAATAGATCGACCCACGCGCCCGCAGAACGAGGCGCTTCACTAGGCCGTAAACTCATAAAATAATGAGCGGACCACAGTGATCGCCATGCCCGGTTTTCGGTTGGTGGCACCTGCTACGGCCGGTGGTGAAGGCGCGGAAGGCCGGGACCGGAAGCACCGTCGCCGGCTTGCCTAGGAGTTGGCAGAGCCCCAATCTGCCGAGAATTGTGTTCATCAAGGTCCGTTATCGGGTCGGCGATGGAGTCTGCGGTGGGGAGGCGTTGCTGAAGGCCGGCGCGTCCGCATGATCGCCGCGCGATAATGGTTCCCGGCTTGCTGCAATGATGAGGGCAGCGACCCCTAGTGCAGCACAGATCAGAATTTTTGTGACTGCGGCACCGGACATCCCACGAAAGGCCTGGCCCTTTGTAGCCAACGACACCTTGGAAAGGCCATGGCGCGGCAAGAGCTCAATTAAGCGATCCGCAATTGCCCCCGAATCCGCCGATGCCCATCGTCCGCCAGGCAACCGCGCAATCAACGCAGCCAATCTCTGCCTGGCGGTGCCCTTCGGCAGCTCGGATAACTCAGCTGCCTCCTTCCACGGATCGAGGTTCAGTCGCGTCAGCGCTGAAAGAACACTGAGCGGCATTTCATTTCTGTCCGCGCCGATCGGGGCGTACAGAAAGTCATTAAACTCGGATCTAAAGAAAGAAACCGAAATGGCAGGTGTCACCATGACCACCAATAATATCGACCGACAAGAGAACCTAGGCCCCACTGCCGTGGTTTCTATCCGGACCTAGCGTACGAACGGGGGAGGCTCACTACTGGCAACTCAGAACCAGCGCCCTCGACCGTAGAAACCGCCGCCCCCGATAAGGAGCAGGACAATTATTATGATGAGAAGTGTGGTGGTATCCATGACAGTCTCCAGGCAGAAACCAACCGGGACGCTTAAGCGCGGCTGGAGGCTTCTACGCCGTGAGAAAAACCCCGAGGAAGCGGAATGGTTCCTTCGGTGCAGCTGACGTGTTCAGCATTTTACCGCATCAACTATAATGTCACGCAAAAGCCGCGCACTAACCTACATCAGTGCACCGACGGGCCTCCGGTTCGCAACTCGCTCGGCCGCGCGCTCGCCAGATGGGACAATGAAGGGGGCGCCCTTGGGCCAGAGCCCGACGCATCTGATCGGCTTGCCGTCCTCGTGAAGGAAGAAGAGCAGATATTGCAATGCCTCGGCGCGGCTGTGATCGCGCAGTGGAATGATCTGCCCACCGGAACACAGCGGCTCATTTTCGCGCATGCCATCTCAATGGGTGATCCCCGTCATTCCGTACAATTGAAGTCGCTGATCGCGCGCTTTTTCCACCAGCACAAGGATGATATCCCACGATCGACGTCAGCGTTGAAAGCGGCGTGTTCGCATTCGAACACCGGCCAACGCCCTTCCCATAATTGAGGCTGCTGCCTTAATAAGTGCGGCTGCAAAGCAATAACGGGAAGAATATTTTCAGAAACTCGATTTCTAAAGCACTTCGCGTCTTTAAAACAGCCGATTGCGCCCCCATATCCATTATGGAGACCACCACAAAACGTGTAGCGGTCTTCACCTAATCCAGATCAGTAAGTGTACTTTGTCGGGTGCCAAACACCGGAAGGCGAATTCTATGGATATTCCCTCAGAAGTTAAACCGGCCCTTTGGGGCGCAACCGGTGGAGCAGTCGCGCTCGCCATCCTTGGGTTCTCCTGGGGGGGCTGGGTGACAGGTGGTACGGCCGAGACGATGGCGAAACAACGTGCCTCCACGGCTGTCGTCGCTGCACTCGCTCCCATCTGTGTTGACAAGTTCCAGCGGCAGGCGGATTCGGCTGCAAGTCTGGTGGAACTGAAGAAGGCCAACTCGTGGCAGCAGGGCGCGTATGTGGAAAAGGGCGGTTGGGCCACCATGCCGGGCAGCAGCTCAGCTTAACTCGGCTGTTGCCAAGGCCTGCGCCGACGTCCTGACCAGCGGCAAGATAGTCGCCAACTGAGAGGCATTGCCCGGTCGGAAATCGCGATGAGTGAACAAGTGATCGGTCAGGCTATCCCGGAGCGGCTGTTGACGTTCCCGAGAGGTTGGAGGCCAGAGACCCAGAAATGGCACGTCATATGACTGGGCAAATCGTTACGTTTCCGATCCTAAACCGAATGTTCGGCGTCGATAGTCTCGCCAAGCGCCTCAACGCGCTCGTCAGTGCTGGTCAGATCGCTGGCTGGCATCCTGAACGTTGGATTGATTGGGGCCATACAGCCATCCAAATCAGTTTTGATTCTGTCGAGGATGCGACCTTTGCGAGCAAGCGGTGTCTCGAGATCACTGAAAAATTGCCCGCGGCTGGTGGCCCAGCAGCGATGGTAAGGAGCGCGTGAGACCACGGCACGCCGGGCGCAGCCAAAACTAGGACCGGCTTGGCAGCTAACCAGCGCCCTATTGCGTCCGGAGCACTCAGTCTGCGTCGTCACAAGTAATCTGCACTCAGGCTGCTGAGGAGACTAGATGCCCGCCAAAGACGTCCGCTTTTCAGGCGATGCCCGCGAGCGCATGCTACGTGGCGTCGATATACTCGCTAATGCGGTGAGGATCACACTCGGTCCTAAGGGTCGTAACGTCATTCTCGAGAAGTCGTACGGCGCACCGCGCTCGACCAAGGATGGCATCACGGTCGCCAAGGAGATCGAGCTCGAGGACAAGTTCGAGAACATGGGCGCGCAGATGGTGCGCGAGGTTGCCCAGAAGACCAATGACATGGCCGGTGACGGCACCACAACTGCCACGGTTCTGGCGCAGTCGATCCTGCGCGAGGGCATGAAGTCAGTCGCCGCCGGCATGAACCCGATGGACCTGAAACGCGGCATCGACAAAGCCGTGGTGCAGGTGGTCGAGGAGATCAAGAGGAAAGCGAAGAAGGTCAAGGACAGCAGCGAGATAGCCCAGGTGGGCACCGTGGCTGCTAATGGCGAGAAGGCAATCGGTCAGATGATTGCTAAAGCGATGCAAAAGGTCGGCAACGAAGGCGTGATTACGGTGGAGGAAGCCAAGAGCTTCGATACGGAGCTGGATGTCGTCGAGGGCATGCAGTTCGATCGCGGGTACCTTTCCCCCTACTTCATCACTAATGCCGAGAAAATGACGGTGGAGCTGGAGGAACCCTTTATCCTGATCCACGAGAAGAAGCTGGCCAACCTGCAGCCGCTGCTGCCCGTGCTCGAAGCCGTGGTTCAAGCCGGTAAGCCGTTGCTTATTGTTGCCGAAGACATCGAGGGGGAGGCACTCGCCACACTCGTCGTCAACAAGCTGCGCGGGGGCCTCAAGGTCGCCGCGGTCAAGGCACCAGGCTTCGGTGATCGCCGAAAGGCCATGCTGGAAGACATCGGTGTGCTCTGCAACGGCCACGTAATCAGCGAAGACCTTGGAATGAAGCTGGAGACGTAACGCTCGCCATGCTTGGCAAGGCGAAGCGTGTGTCCATCACCAAGGAGCACACAACAGTCATCGCATCGTGTTCGACCTGCCAAGGCAGCTTGTCGAAATCTGGCTGGTAGCCCCCGCGCGGTAGATAGACTCTGGCACGTCCATCACGGTCGTGCCGTCCGTCACGCGGGCGTCGCTTCCGAGGCCACCTATGCGCCGCACCCGGTAAATTCCACACGCCCCCTTCATGCGCAACCCCCGTGCTTGCGGCAGGAAACGGCGCCCCACACACAGCCCAGCGCGGTCTTAGTCTTTGGCTGCGGACTCTCCCCGCAGAGATGCTGCGCAACGCCGTTTCCCGAGCCCTGCATCGCACGCCCCGCAGCTCTGCGCACTGATGCAGATCAGTTGGATGGCTTGCAATCGACCCCACCGCAGCAGCAACTTCTACTTCATGGCCTACCACCTGCTCTTGCTCTCATTGCTGATGGTGTTTGGCATCGTTCTCACTACCCAGCTCTGACTGTGGAACTTCCACCCGCGACCCGCGTTGCGATTGTGGCGGTACGCCCATAGGAAAGTGCAAAAAGTACAAGCTCATTGCCCATCGAGGCCGAGCACTTCACTCCGCAGATCACGGCGCAACTGCTCAATATCTTTGATGCCGCGTGGGCCGGCTGCAAAATCAAGAATGTTCATGCCGCCTGCACCGTTGCCGCCGCGTTGTGTGCGTTGGCGAGGGCCGGTCAGAACTCTCCGGATCGTCTTAGTCGATACGCAAAGTCCGTCGCCGCTAACCCAAAAAAATACAGGCCGAAGCTGGCCGGTTTTGCTCGGTGATACTTGCGTTGCAGCAGCGAGAATAGCGTCGCTTTTGCGGCATCGGCGACGGTATATGTCATGGACAATGCAGTGTGCGGCGCGCAGGCTAACTCTGGAACGTCCCGTTGCCCTCAAACTTGCGTGACGTTCCAGTAGAGCGCCCCCACTACCCCGCATCCGCAAGGGGCGCTCTACTTCCGCCCGCAAGGAGAGCGAGGCACCCCGGTGTGTTTGCCAGGGTGCCCCACCGATGTGTCCCGATTGTTGGGCAAGAGACACGTCGATTGCCAATCCGTAGTCCAGTCGGAGTAGAGGCGCCTGATTGGCATCAAGCGCCTCCATGTCCCAGACGGGGGACTGCGCGCTAGGGATTCGCGGAGTGTCGAAGCTCCACGCCGTCGCGTCTGGGGGGCAAGACGCTTAACGGTACGCGCTCGCCACAATTACTATGACGAGCGCTAACTCCGCACTGATATAGATTAGTGTTTGTCAGTGAACGGTCTAAGGCAGCCCGTGGGCGCTCTACTTTCCGCTGTCTGCATGGCCATTCGGCAATGGGCCAGCCGCTGATGATCCTGCGCTGATACCGGCCGACAGAAGGCCCAACACTGTGGCGACAAGGATCGACACGGGCGCAGGCTTCTCAATCAGCACGCCGGTGCGGCCTGCGACATCGGCTCGGGTGTAGCCGCTGTATGTCACGAACGGGATGCCACGCTTGTTGAGGCGTTCGCAGAGCTGCGTGCTGTCACCGTCCGGCAAGGCGTGGTCAAGGACGGCCGCGGACAACCCGTCGGCCTCAACCGAAACCAGCGCCTCTTTGAGAGTATTGGCAATGCTGACGCGGGCGCCGCGCTTTTCAAACTCGGTGGCAATGTCGAAGGCAACGAGAGGCTCATCCTCAACGACGAGAATAGCGCGTTCGAGAAGCGATAAGCGCAACATGAGACAGCCCATGCGCGGCTAAGCGCGTAACTGCCGGGAGGCAGTGCGGACTGCTTGCTGGCGTCCGCTTATGTCCCAAGCCGTCGATCAATCCTCAGGTACGCAACAAGCGCTATGATCGACTGAGGGAGGCCACACCCGACTAGCTGGGCGGGTCTGGTGCTGCAAAATCGACCGTAGACGTGGTTAAATGTGCGCGCACTGATTTGGATTAGTGACGGTCATTTATCGCGAGTGTTGGACGTAACGCGCGGACTTTCTCAGGCATGCGCGGACGACCCTAAGGCGCTCGCGCAGCGGAACCTTATCCGCCGGCACGGGGTTGCGTCCTCGTCGATAATCCAACGGCTTCAGCGCTTTTATCTCAGAAGCAGCGAGCCGGTTCCACTGAACAACAGGACATCAATGAGAATCGCGCAGATTGCTCCTTTGATCGAAAGTGTGCCCCCGCGCCTCTACGGAGGCACCGAAAGAATTGCCAGCTATCTCACCGAAGCTCTGGTGATGCAGGGACATGATGTGACGCTGTTCGCCAGCGGGCAGTCCATCACCACGGCAAAACTGGTGCCTTGCTGTGCACAGGCCCTTCGGCTCAATCCATCGGTGCGCGATCCCATTCCCTACTACATGCTGATGCTCGATAAGGTACGCAGAATGGCGTCAGACTTCGACGTGCTTCACTTCCACATCGACCAATTCCATTTTCCGATTTTTCACGATTTCGCGCACCGCACCGTTACCACACTGCACGGCCGCCAGGATCTACCGGACCTCAAGCAGCTTTACCTCGGCTTTCCGGACATGCCGCTGGTCTCCATCTCGGACGCCCAGCGCGGGCCGATCCCGGATGCCAATTTCGCTGGGACCGTCTACCACGGCCTGCCAACGGATCTGCTTACCCCGACACTGCATGCGCGCGGGGGCTACCTCGCCTTTCTTGGACGCATCTCACCGGAAAAGCGCGTTGATCGCGCGATCGAGATCGCACGCGCCGTCGGCCTCCCGCTCAAGATCGCCGCCAAGGTCGATCGCGTCGACGAAGAGTACTTCAAGACCGAAATCGAGCCCCTGCTCACCCTGCCCGGGATCGAGTACATCGGCGAGATTGACGAGCGCCGCAAAAACACCTTCCTGGGCGACGCGCGTGCGCTGCTGTTCCCGATCGATTGGCCGGAGCCGTTCGGCCTGGTGATGATCGAGGCCATGGCGTGTGGGACGCCCGTTCTCGCCTTTCGCAATGGCTCCGTGGCGGAAGTGGTCGACGCCGGCGTCACCGGCGAAGTCGTCGACAGCGTAGCCGAAGCCATCTGCAAGATCGGCAGCGTTCTGGCGCTTGATCGCGGCAGGGTGCGACGGCGCTTCGAAATGCGGTTCTCCGCCGCCCGCATGGCCCAAGATTACACCAACATCTATCGCAAGCTGATCGGCGAAAAGATCACGCGCGGCCAGGATCATGTCATGCCGACGATCGGCAATGAGGCCATGGCCCCCGCTAACGGACATGGGCTTGGGCCCATCTCCATTTCGCGCCGGCTGGGCCCGCCGAAAACGCCCGCCGGTGATGCCTGACCGGAAACCGCACTTAGGGCAAAACTCTCCGGTACTAACCGAATTAGAAAGATCAGTGGGCGGCCGACTAGGGTGCCTGCACCATCTGCAGGTCGAGGCTTTCGTGAACTCATAGTGAGCGAGCGATTGACCATTTGGCTTCTCAGACATCCTTGCCACCAGGTGCCGGTGCTTCAGGCGCGCCAGTGCGGGTCTTCGAGGCAGACGGTGGGACCTTCGACTGCCGCCGCTCCTGCTCGTCGAGGTGGAGGAGCAGGTCGATCCAGCGCTTGCGGCAGCTCCTCGCGTGTCACGGGCTCGTTCCCGGCGCGCAGCACCTTGGCTATGCGGCCAAGCCAAGGTTCCGGTGATGGGGACATATGCCCGCCTGTCTGCGGGCCAACACTTCTATGGCTTCCGCTTGTTGAGGGTCAAACAACCATGCCTATGTCGGGGAACGTCGTCCGGGGGAGGCTGTTCCTAATCTAGATCAGTATATTTGATCGGCGAATCCTCGCCTGGCCGCCGGCCACTAGCGCGCGTTGAGGTAGCCACCCTGGAATCCGGCCAGCTTCCTGAGCCCGGCCAGATCGTGGATGCTGACGCTGCCCTTGCGCACCGTCAGCAACTGCCGATCGCGCAACTCACGCAGAACGCGATTGACGTGGATGGCGGTCAGCCCCAGCGCGTCGGCGAGCACGAATTGGGTCAACGGGCACTTGAACTCGGTTTCGGTCGCCTGCCCGATCAAGTGCAACCGCTCGGCCATTTCCATGAAGAAATGCGCCGTGCGCTCGATGGCGCTGCGCCGGCCGATATTGACCAGATGCTCGACCACCATGGCCTCGTCGCGCGAGGCGGCCCACAGCAGCGCCGCGCCAAGCCGCGGAAAGTCATTCACGCACTTGAGGATGTGAGGCGCCTCCACGGCATTGACCACCGCATCCGTCAGCGCCGAGAAGGAGTGATCGGCCGTGCGCAGCAGAACGCTGCGCAGCCCCACCACGTCGCCGGCGATCGGGAACGAGATGATCTGCCGCCCACCGTCGGGCAGCAGCTTATAGCTGCAGGCCCAACCCGCCTGAAGAACGAAGGCCTTGTGGCCGGTCTGCCCTTCCTGGGTGAGCTGCCGGCCCCGCTTCACTCTGAGGGGATTCGACTGCAAGTCCGCCAGGCATTTCAGTTCGTCCGGCGCCAAGGCCACGAACGTGCTCAGCTTCCTGGCCAGGACGCTATCGAACTGCGTGTTGGGCATGGGGACCTCTCGCTGAACAGAGATCCAGCTTCGCTCCAGCTCGGCTGTGCCGCGAGCAGTGAGGTTACCACCAGCAGTCGCTCAACGGTATGGAATTGTACGGCGGACCCTTCAATTAGGTCATTGCCGGCGTCGGCCGTACAGTGCGGCATCGTCTGCCGATAGAACTGGGCGCAGACGGCTGGGAGACGGCTGGTGCTCTTGCCCTTTTGGGACAGAGCCATGCCGAAGAAAGTTCCCCCAAGCGGAAATCGCGTCTTGTCGCGTCTGTCGAAGTCGGACCTGGCTCTGCTGCAGCCGCACCTGGAGCCCGTCGATCTCCCTCTGCTGAAAATCCTTGAGACCGGCAGCAGCCGGATCGGTTCGATCTATTTCATCGATCACGGCTTTGCCTCGGTGGTCGCCGACGGACCAGGCAAGCGCGACATCGAGATCGGCATCATCGGCCGCGAGGGCCTGACCGGCTTGGCCGTCGTATTGGGCGAGGATCGCGCCCGGCACACCACCTACATGCAGGCGGCAGGCGCCGGCCAGTGCATGAGCGCCGCCAAGCTGCGCCAGGCCATGGCCCAGAGCGCCAGCCTGCATCGGTCGCTCTTGCGGTGCGTGCACGCCTTCCTGATCCAGACCACAGAAACGGCGCTGGCCAATGGCCGCAGCAAGAATGAGGCGCGCCTGGCGCGCTGGCTGCTGATGGCGAACGATCGCCTCGACGGCGATGAGCTGCCGCTCACACACAATCTGCTGGCCATCATGCTGGGCGTACAGCGACCGGGGGTGTCGGTCGCGGTTGAGGCGCTCGAACGTAAGGGCCTGATCAGGGCCGGCCGGCGCGTCATCACTGTTCGCGACCGAAAGGGCCTGGTGGCGGCGTCCAACGGCGCCTACGTGCGGCCGGACGATCTCTGACTCATTTGCCTGAGAAACTTGCATTGCACCAATGTGCATCAGGGCGCGGCTGAACCGCGGGTCGTAAGGTGCATGGGGAAAGGACTATTCCATGACCGAACATGCACGCTTTGACGATGCCAACGGCACCGCCGCCCTTGGCATCTGTGAGTCGCTGCTTCTCGCATTGACGGACCGGAAGATGATCAGCGAACAGGATGCACGCGACCTGCTCACCGATGTTGCCACCTCGCACGAAGAGGCCGCTCAGACCTCCAAGACCCCTGACCGGCACCGGGCCGTAACCGCCATCGTGCAACGCATCCTCGTTGGCAAGAACGGCGTGCGCACTTAGCTGCAGAAACGCAGCACCGCACTAACCCGAAGTAGTGCGCGCGCAGCTCCGCTGCAGATACTGTTAGTCGCTGAGCAACGCAGCATCTCGTTTCCTTCGAGCTGCGGAAATGGGACCTCACGGCAGGCTACAGGACGAATGGCTGAGCACATAATGGCGCTTCCGGCCTGACTTCGGATGCTCCCATGGATTTCGCGGCGCTCACGAACATGGTGTTGGACTTCATCCGCCAACATCCAAACTGGGCGGCGGTGTTTGTGTTTGCCCTGGCGTTCGGCGAGTTTCTGCCGCTCGCGTCGCTGGTGCTGCCCTTCTGGGCCGTGCTGGTTGGCGTGGGTGCGATCATAGCGGTGGCCGACCCGCTGATTTTCTGGACGATTGTGGTTGCCGCCGCGATTGGTGCCGCCATGGGCGACTGGCTGTCCTATTGGATCGGATACCACTATCACGCCCGGCTGCAGCAGATGTGGCCGCTGAACAAGTACCCCAAGCTATTGGACAGCGGCCGGTCGTTCTTCAAACGCTGGGGTGCGCTGGGCATTGTCATATCCCGTTTTTCCGGACCGCTGCGCGCCAGTGTGCCCATCGTGGCCGGTATCGCGGAAATGGCATGGCTACGTTTTCAATTGGCCAATTGGAGTTCGGCTTTCCTATGGGCTTTTGTTTTGCTGTCACCCGGGGCATGGGGCCTCAAATGGTGGACCCAACACATTGGGTGATCACGTCGACTTGGCGCGCATCCTCCACGTTTCCTCTACAGCCATGCTAGCCGATATGCCGCTCGGATCGAAAAAAGATATCTTGCTGCAATTCGCGCTAGGTGTTGCGGGTTAACTAACCTGCATTAGGGCGGGCGCAGTTATCTCCATGCTTGTCTCAAGGGTGCGTCCGAAAGCGTCTGTCCCCCGACGCAACGGCGTGGAGCTTTGACGCTCTGCGAATTTATACGCACTGTTCCCCCAAGGAACAGAGGCGCTTGACTCCCCCTCAAGCGCCTCACCCTTCCGCTTCATAAGCCTCAGCTTTGCGGGCGTGACACATCCTGGGCGACCACGAGCACCCTTATGACGCGCGACAGAAACGTCCCTCACCCCGGCACCGAACAGCGCGTGCATCACCGGATCACGTCGCGCCGCCCCAACGGTATCACTCCGGTTGGTTGTTAGCGCGCCCGCGTGGCCAAACCCTTGACTTGCTCCGGAGTCTCTTTGATGCGTAGAAGCGCATCGTCCCTCGGGCCCAAGACAAAGTAGATCGCGGTGAGATGGCTTTCGGCTTCGCGCCTCATCATGGTGACCAAATCGAGATTGACGTGAATTTGGTTCTCCTCGGAGTCGGTGCACTCAACCCACGTTGGCATGCGGAACTCCTGTATAAAGCGAACTATTGGCGGAACTCCTGTTCAAACGATTGGCGTTTGAACGCGAACGAACTCCTCGATGTGCCACGATGGAGTGGGCGCATATCATCTGCACCCAATGCATGAACAGCATGTGGCCCTTGCCCCGATGCTGCACAGCGCGGCGAAACTGTCGGAACTGAGAACCTTCGTCAGCACGCACTACTTCCGGCAGATGCGACTAGAAATCGCCTACGCGGCGTGAGGCAGCTGTGACGTGGGTTCCGTGTGACTGACGGTCATGATTGTGCCCTCCGATCCAGTGACCAGATCAACCCGCGCATTGAGCTGCTGCGCCAGCGCATTGACGATGCTGGTGCCCAAGCCAGTCTTGGCCACAGCACCAGGACCCTCGTTCGGTTTGCCCACGCCGTTGTCTGCAATCGAAAGCCTCCAGTCCAGGCCGTTGACCTTGTAGGCGACGGCGATCCGGCCATCCTTCGTATCGGCGGGAAAGGCGTGCTTGAGCGCGTTGATCATGCCTTCCGTGACGATGAGGCCGATGCTGACGGCCGCGCTGGACGACGCAGTTCCCTCTTCCGCCGACACTTCAACCGAGACGGAGCGCTTTTCGCCGATCATCGAGTTGGCCAAGGTCGCGCACAACTTCGACAGGTACGGGCCAACTTCAATTGGGTCGCCGCGCCCGGACGCTCTCAGGTGCTGCTGCACAGCTGCGACCGACAGGACGCGCTTGTGGGCATCCTGCAGGTGCGCTCTCGTTTCGTCTGACTGCACGGTGCTCGCCTTCAGCAGGAGGATGCTGGCGATGATCTGCAGGCTGTTGGCAATACGGTGCTGCATCTCCTCCAACAGCAATTCCTTCTGATGCAACAACTGCTGCATCTCCCGCTCTGCCGCGCGCCGCGCCGTGATATCCTCGATGGCGAGAAGGATGGTCGTATGATTGTTGCGCTCGTAGAAGACCTTGCGCGCATTCAGGAGCATGACGCGCGGCCCGATCTCAGGAAACTCGTGCTCCACCTCAAAGTCGTCCAGCACACTGTGATCGGGGGCGATCTTTTCCAGCAGCGCGCGCAGGGCCGGAATATCCCATTGGCCATCACCCAACGCGTACAGCAGCTGGCCTTGCGTTTCCTGCCGGTTGACGCGGAATGTCAGGTAGAACGAGCGGCTTGCCGCAACGACGCGCAGGTCCTTGTCGAGGACCAGGAGAGGCTCGCGCACCGTATCAACGATGGCTTGCGCAAGCGCGCGACCATCCTCAATGTCAGCAAATGGCATGCCCCGGGCCATGGCTTTCCTTTTTTTGACTGGCGGAGACGCCGCAGGGCAGAGCGCAAAAAAATGCGCCCTCCAGCAGCGTCTCAGCCTGAAATTTGAGTG
Organism: uncultured Alphaproteobacteria bacterium; assembly: GCA_963806735.1. Lineage (GTDB taxonomy): Bacteria > Pseudomonadota > Alphaproteobacteria > Rhizobiales > Hyphomicrobiaceae > CADEFX01. The sequence goes on from CAWEBE010000013.1 coordinate 23,441, forward strand.
TTGCGACGCATGTCGCTTCCAGTGGCGCGGCAAAGCGCAAACTGCCTGAGGCAGTGCGGCGCACATTGATGAGCGCCGCTTGTGTCCCGAGCCGTCGACCACTCCAAAATCGCAACAAACCGGCAGTCGACTATGAGGACAGAGGCACCTTAGCTAGGTGCGTCTGATGCTGCACAATAGCCTTAACACGGATGGCCCGCGCAATTGTGTCAAATCATACAGTGATGAACCGATTTACGGGCTACGATTTCGGGACGAGTGCCAGATGAGGCCCAAACAGTCCCGCGACTGTGGCCAGGAGAATTTGCCCGGTTGTCGGCTTGGGAACGCGTACACCCGCGCGACACGCTCCCTCGACATTTGCGAATCCACTGAAGAGCACGAATGGAATGCCGCGCTGCGTGAGGCGCGCGCACACTGGAGAGGTCTCTCCATCTTCAAGAACATGGTTCACCACAGCAGCGACCAGGTCTGCGTCTGCTGCCACCACCATTGCGTCTGCAACGGTAGTGCAAATACGAACGCGGGCTCCGGCCGCTTTGAACGATGCCTCGATCTCCATTGAGATGAGCGCCTCGTCCTCAGCGATAAGTATCAACCGTCCAGCCAAAGTTCTGCGTGCCATGTCGCGTTGTCCGAAAGCAGCTAGCGTAGAAAAAAGGCGTAGGCGGCGAGACCTCCCGCAGCGAACGCTGCCAGCGCTAGCGAAATGATGAGCACAGACACTGTTGCTCGTGGTCCCGTTCCTTGCCGAAGATCGATGGTCTCCTGGCTAGGGTGATCAACTGCTTTGCTGTTTTCCATCACACCATCCGCGATTGCATGCTCTGTCGTCAGGAAATCATTCGACACGCGCTGAGATTTCTACCAGCGCGGCGCTGCGTCAAAAGCAAGAGAAAGAGAGCGGGAGTGAACCCGCTCTAGCGTTAGCAGACTAAAGTCACCTAGCGGTTGTGTTGGCCGCGTCCGTCATGGCGATCGCCTCGGTCACCGCGATCATGGCGATCGCGATGGCGGTCTCTATTGCCGAGCTGCAGCGTGATCCCAGGACCGCTGTCTTGATAATAGTATCCGCCGCAACGCACGCGATCGCCGTCCGCCCTGTTGCGATGGCCGTTGTCGCAAGACCTATGATATCCGTGCACCTTCTGCACGCCGCTCTGTGCTGAAAGAGCCAGTGTCATCCCAGATGGTGCAGCCATTGCCGGTACGCCGGCCGCCAAGGCGAGGGCGCTGCCTAAAAGTGCTGAAGAGAACAATCGGTTCATAATGGACTCCTTTTGGCGCCGAATGGCGCCAATAGAAGCAACGGTCAGACATCATCATAAGTTCCGGCGAGGCGTGCGTGGCGACGCTCTTCGTTAGAATCCGAACGTAGTTAGAGCGATGATCGCCGCGTGCCTTGCCCTAGATCGAGGTTCACGCGCAAGACAGCCATCGCGATCTGTACCTGCCTGTTGGTGTCGCCCACCGGGCCGTGCGATTCACCTAGAGCACATCCTGCGCGAACCGCCATCGAAGGGCTGATAGGTGCAATCAGTGGGCCGGAAAGAGCTGTATGCCCGCGCGCACGCCCCATAGTTACAGAGCGAAGGGTCATCAATCGAGTCCATTCCGGCCGCAAAGCTGCTGGACGCTCGCCGGCCGCTGGAGGAACCTGCCTCGCACCGCGTCCGTGGTCCGCCGCGCAGTGGTTGATAGGTGCAGTCTGTTACGCGGAAGGAGTGATACTTGGCGGCGCAGGCGTTCACATCGCAGTGGACATACTCTTGGTCCATCGAGGTTCGGCGGGAAGACGCGTCATCCGTCAAGGTTCGATCTGTCGATGCGTTGAAATTGAAGACAAAGCTGTTCTGCAGTTGGGGACGAGTGGATGTTGGCTCCTTCGAGGAGACTACTGAGCGTGCCGAGGCCGCTCGCATGAATTGCTGCCAGATCGTTGCCGGCAGGGATCCTCCCGTCACCCCTCGCATCGGCGACCCGTCGTCGTTGCCGACCCATACGCCGACCACCAATGACTCGTTGAAACCGATGAACCACGCATCCTTGTGGTTTTGGGTGGTGCCGGTCTTGCCGGCAGCGAAACCCGCAAGCGCCGCCCGCTGTGCCGTCCCGCGCTCCACGGGAAGGGTAAGCAGTCTCAGCATTTCCTCGCCGGTTTTCCCCAAGGCGCGCCTCGATCCGGATGGTGACCCCACCTCCATCGTGCGACCGTTCGTCGGCGACAGGAACGAGTTGACGGCCCATGGCTGCACCGGCGATCGCCGTGCCAGAATGCTGGCGTAGGCAGCCGTCAACTCGAGGAGGCTCACGTCGGCCGATCCCAGCGCCAAACTGGGGACCTTGGGTAGGGGCGACTGAATACCCAGCTCGCGGGCGACCTTTATCACGTTGTCCAACCCGACATCCTGAGCAAGGTGGACGGCGGCGGTGTTGATCGATCGCGCGAATGCTTCTGCGAGCGAAACCCTGCCGTACGTCCGACCGCCGAAGTTCTCGGGTTCCCAATCCCCGATCGAAAGGGAAGAGGCATCCACCAGGTCGTTCGGCGCGTAGCCCTTGCGCAGCGCCGCCAAGTATACGAATAACTTGAAGGCTGACCCGGCTTGCCGGCGCGCCTGCACGGCGCGGTTGAACTGGCTTTCGCTGTAGTCCCGTCCACCGACCATGGCGACCACAGAGCCGTCCGGTCGCATAGCGACAAGGGCGGCCTGCGACACGTTGAGTTTGGAACTGCTAGCCAGGCCATTGGCCACCGCGCGTTCGGCGAGTTCCTGGAGCGCCGGGTCAAGCGTCGTACGCATGCGCATGGTGCCCGAGAAGGCGCCGGAGATCTCCCGCGCTTCCTGGGCTACCCAATCTGAAAACCACGGCGCGGTTTTTGCCTGCAAGGGCTGACGCGCCAGTTTCACCGGTGACTGCTTGGCCGGCTCGGCAACGCTTTGAGTGACGGACCCGGACTCCACCATTGCGTCGAGCACGACATCGCGCCGCTGACGTGCTCCCTCGGCATCGTTGAACGGGTTGAGGCGCGAGGGCGCCTTAATGAGGCCCGCCAGCAAAGCGCTTTCAGGCAAGGTCAGGTCCGACAGACCCTTGTCGAAGTACAACTTTGCGGCCGCCGGCAGGCCTTGCGCTCCCCCGCCCATGTAGACGCCATTCAGATAGCGGGTGAGAATTTCGTCCTTGCTGAGCTGCGTTTCCAGCCAGACCGCTGCGATGGCCTCACGCAATTTTCGATCCAGCGTCCGGCCGTTGCCCACGACCCTGAGCTTAACCAACTGCTGCGTTATGGTGCTAGCGCCCTGCACGATCGTCCCCGAACTGTAGTTCCGGGACAAGGCGCGCACGATGCCGACAGCGTCAATGCCCCAGTGGTCGTAAAAGCGGCGGTCTTCGATGCTGAGCACAGCCGATACGAGCTGATCGGGAAACTCCTCGCGCGGCGCCTGCGAGAGCGACAACGGCCCAACGCGGCCGAGGGCCTGCCCACCCGAAGCTTCGAGAAGAATTTCCCGATTAGTGGCATCAACCATCGAACCCCGAAGGGGCAAATCACGCACGAGCCAGACAGCCCAGGCGCCAACAACAATCGCTCCAATGGCAGCCGCGACAGCCGCGCTTTTCACTGCAGCTCGGAGAACCGCCCCCAAGCGCGGTCGGGCACTGCGAATGGCATGCAGGGCGCGTTGTGCGAGGCCGGATACGTCCCGAAGGATCGCTTTTGCCAAGTCGCGGCTTGCGACACTCACCCGGCTGGCCCTCAGGGCAGTTGTAGGGTTGTCTGATGCCTCGACCTCGAACTCCGGCATAGGGACACGTCACGGTGAACGGAAGCTGTCCCTCTAGAACGGCGCAAGGAAGGCTTCGAAGGAAGATTTGCTCGCCGCGTACTCCGTCGGCTGAACGGTGCGCTAGGCGCTCATGCGTTCACGACCGAACTCAGAACCAGCGCCCCCGCCCATAAAGGCCGCCGCCGCCGAGCAGAAGAAGAACGACTAGGAGAATCAGCAGGGTGTTGGTGTCCAACGTAGCCTCCATATGAGACTGCGCGGGCAAAACGTTTCTGCCCGTCGCAAAAGTTCAGCTTTTCTTTCCGGTCACTTCGTCCCACTTTTCGCCGAGTTCTTTTTTGATGACGTCCACCTTCGCCCATGCCTCTTCTTTCATTGTAACGAAGGCTGTTCGCGCGGCTGCGTAGTCGCCGTTCGAGAGATCGAATGTGGTCATGAAGGGGTATCCGCCCGCGCTGATCTGCGCTGCGGCATAGCGAACTCGTGTTGTCCCTTCAGTCGCGCCGGGACCAACGCGCGCTATTGTTGCGTCCTTGTCCATTCTGCAGCTCGCGCCTTGCGGAATATGCTTCATGTCGACGGCAACAAGATTCCGCCCTCGTTGAGGAGCGTCACCGTCATCGTATGAGGAATGAACGCTAGTTCGACGCCAGGATCCGCGGTCTGTGCACTGACGGGCAAAGAAAACGTCAGCAGCGCAAGCGCGCCTAGCGAGCCGTGAAATGGCCTCTTCATTGATGCGTACCTCGGGTGGGAGTGATCAGTGAGATAACGATTTGAATGTAATGCTCATCACAAAGGAAGGCGCGGGCGGGGCGTCTGCCAGCCCGCGCATCTTCTCAAATTCTGATGCAATTACGATAGCGGCGCCACCAGTAGGAGTGCCCCGTCTGGACGGCGTGCCGGTCAAGCCACGGCATTCGCCCGAGGAGTAGCCGTAATCGGAGTAGCCGTAGCCGGGCTGATGTAGACCCCTACGCCGCCGCCTCTGTGGCGATGGCTGTGGTGGCGTCCACCTCGTTCGCCGCCGCCCCAGTTGCGGTCGCCGCCGCGATTAATCGATCCGCGATCGC
>CAWEBE010000014.1:0-25201 GCA_963806735.1 uncultured Alphaproteobacteria bacterium
CCGCCCGATACAGCCTCGTCAGCGCGGCGTTGGATCGCTTCTTTGAGCCGGCCTGCGCAACGTCCATTGGTCGCGCGAGCTCCAGCGGAACCCCCACGAGTTAACACTTTCTTTACCAATTATGATGTGCTAGCAAAGATGTGCTAGCACATCAGCACGAGTGTAGTCGTATGAAGGTATGGAGTATTGTCGGCCAGAAGGGCGGCAGCGGAAAAACGACACTCGCGCTGCACCTGGCCATCGCGGCAGCGAAGGATCGCAAAGTTCTGGTCATCGACCTCGATCCCCAACAATCGGCTGAACGATGGCACGCAATCAGACAAAGGGTGACGGGCGCCAAGGACGATCCGAGCATCGCCGCGGGGCCCTATCAGAAGCTTCCCGACATGCTGAGGACGGCACGTAAGCTTGGCGCGGAGCTGGTGCTGATCGATACCCCCCCGAAGCTTGATAAGGCGATCATCCCGGCGCTCAAGGCGGCCACGATGGTGCTGGTTCCGCTAAAAAGTAGCATTCTCGATCTGCAGGCGCTGGAAGACTCCGCCGACCTCATCAACCTCGCAAAGGCCCGCAGCAAGACTGCCGTCATCCTGAACGCGGTGCCCACGGGCCAGAACAGAGAAAGCGCCATCAAGGAAAGTTTGCGCACGGCCAGCCGTCTCAAACTGGAGGTCGCGCCCGAGCGACTGAGCGAACTGCAGCCGTTCAGCCAGGGATTGCGGACCGGTCGCGGTGTTACGGAGACTGAGAAGAATGGCACGGCGGCAAGGGAAGTCAGCGCGCTCTACCAAGCGCTTTGGGCACGCGACGACAGCGAAGACGCGAGAGAGTGATTTGGAGCAGTTTGCGCTATCGATGACCGACGCCGTCAAGGCTTCTGCGGGCCGTCTCTCGCGTCGCTCGAGCGAGCCGACCAAGGAACGGACTGACGCTTCTCTTACCCAATCAGTGAAGAAGGTGGCGAGCCACAAGCGCAGCCCCCCGGCCACGCGGACGGGCCGGAAAGGCATCGTCATTTACTTCGACCAGCATGTGGCCGCCGCTATTCGGCGTCTCGCGGTCGATTGCGACGCGACCAATCAGGAGCTCGGCGAGATGGCCTTCAAATTTCTGTTTGAGAAATTCGGTGAACCCTGGCCGACCTAGAAGGCCTTCGTAGTTATTCGACACCTGCGTTGCGTGGTGGAAATGGATGCGCGCATGAGTGGGGAGACGTCTCTTACTGATGCTGTAAAGTTGACTGCCGGTATTTCACTGACCCAGGCAGTGAAGGACGCCGCGGGCTGTAGAGACTGGTTTGTCGATGACCTTTTCGACGCGCAGAAGGACCCACCGCAGAGGACCGTCGCACGCCAGGCGCGCCGGGTTCTTGCCGCATGTGCCAGGGTTGCTGTGCTCGCTATCCTCACCTTTGCATTTCTGCACACCACATCGAGCCCAACTGGTCTCGATGCAGAACCCCGATCGATTGTCCCCGCACAAAGGCGCGTCGCGCTCGTTGTCGGCAATTCCGCATACCGCAATACGCCCCGCCTAGAGAACCCGAAGAACGATGCCGCCGACGTGAGCGCCGCGCTAAAGAAGCTCGGCTTTCAGGTGGTCGAAGGGTTCGATCTCGACAAGGCAGGGTTTGACGCCATAGTTCGCGAATTCGCCGCAGCTCTTAAGGGCGCGGACGTGGGTCTTTTCTTCTATGCCGGGCATGGCATGCAGGTGTCGGCGCGCAACTATCTCGTTCCCGTCGACGCGAAGCTCACGACCGTCTCGGCTCTGGACATCGAGATGGTACGCCTTGATCTCATTCACCAAACGATGGAGCAGGAGGCAGCAACCAATCTCCTCTTCTTCGATGCCTGCCGAAACAATCCCCTCTCCCGCAACCTTGCCGGAGCCATGGGCACGCGATCCATTGAGATTGGGCGCGGACTTGCTGCTGTCGAAAGCGGCGCGGGCACGCTTATCAGCTTTTCGACCCAGCCTGGAAACGTGGCTTTGGATGGGACAGGCCGCAATTCACCGTTTTCCGGTGCGCTGGTAAGGCAACTGCAAGAAGGGAAAGAGGACCTCCATGCCGTCCTGATCGCTGTTCGAAATGACGTCATGCGTCAGACGAACCGGCAGCAGGTGCCGTGGGAGCACTCGGCGTTAACTCGACGGTTCTACTTTCATCTCACCATCCCGGCTGCTTCCGTCGCCGCGCCGGCGGCCCAACTCAGATTGAGCGAAGCCGCGGAGGCATGGAGCGCAACCAAGGACACTGCAAGCTTCGACCTCCTCGATGCATTCGTCGCTCGCTACGGCGATACGTTTTTCGCCGAGCTGGCGCGCGCGCGGATTGGAGACCTGACGAAGGGGCTGCCGCCGTCACCACCCACTTTGCTGGAAGACGGCGCCACACGGCGTTTCGCCAGATAGCCTGGCACCCGATTGGCTGCCTGGTCTGATATGACGTCGGCCACCAATCAGCAATCCAACGCGGCGGGTTCGAGGGCGCTGGCTCGGCGCTGCGCAAGGTGTGCGCGCGCTTTGTGAAGCGGCTGAAGGAGTCTGCCGCGGCAATAAGCTGACCATCCAGAGCACGACTCGAAGGGCTCGCCGTATCGTTCGCGGTCGAATGGATCACTGACGAACAGATAGAGCGCATGCGCCACGCTCAGAAAAGATTTGCCGACACCGTGGACAAGCTGATCGCAGCCCGGAAGTCAAACGCGAAAACTCATCTTAAGAACGTTCCGAACTGGGTCGAATCGAATGATGAATTCCATGCTGTTGTCATCGACGCCAGCGGAAACAGACGGCTGAAGCAGGTGATCCAGGATTTGCATCTTGGCTTCACGAGGAACATCATGCTCTCGGCCCTGATGATGGGCGGTCGGCGCATGCGAGAAAACGTGTCTCAGCACGAGGAAATTCTGAGCGCGATAAGCCGACAGGATGCGATCGAGGCGCGCAAGGTGATGACACATCACATTCTGCGTTCGGGCGAGCTGGCCGTGTGGTGGCTCGAAAGCCAAGGCAGATTGGACGCTTCCGGGCGATAGTCGTTCGTCCTCCGACACATCTCGCCGGCTAGGGCTGATTTCCTTGGGTCTGCAGTGGGTCATCTTCTCCCGTCGTGCTCGTTGGTTCAGCACGTCTGGTTTACCCCCAATAACGGAAATGCGAGCGAGCTGTGCACGACGGAGAAAAGGTGCCAATTCCAGACATGCCGGTTCCAAGAAGTCGGCCGACCCCACGAACGGAAAAACCGGCGAACCGTGGACCACGGATAAAAGGTGCCACGAAGCGAGTCCTAGGACCGCGCATTGACAAGCTGCGCGAAGTTTGAAGGTTGAGCCTCGCGCCATTGCATCGCGGCATTAGCTTAGGGTGGTCGCGCAGGCCGGGACAGGGTTTTGCCCGATACTGTTCTGCTCATTGCCGGCGTAGTCAATGTCTGCGGCGCGGCATAGCCAGCTGACGCTGCGCTTGGGTGGCGCCGCCCCCAGTCGACCTGTCACGAGGAGCAAGGCATGCTCAAGTCCACTCTCACTGGTATTGCAGCGCTGGGTGTCATCGCCGGAACTGCCTCGGCCCAGGGCAAAATGGATTGCGGGGCCTTGTACAAAACCGCGGTGGAAAAATTCCACAGAGAGAAGGCTGCGGGTCTCCCAGCGGAAAGGATCGCGGACGCAAACCGTATTGCACTACGCGCGTTCGATGCCTGCAGCGCGGGTGATGAATTCAATGCCGGGAACTTCTGGCAACAACTCAACGACTACAGCAGGTAGGTCCCCTCGCTGCAATGCCGGAGTTTAGTCCACTTGCGCCATCGACGTTTTTGGTTGCAAGCGGCGTCATAGGACCCAATCAGCACGCCCGTTTCGCGCTCGTCATCTGACGTACCAGTACGCAGCCGTGGACGGCATCAGAAGTTTCTGGCCGTCGGTTGCATGTAGTCGCCGAGTTGTCAGTTGGGGGCAACGCGTCACTGCTTGGGTCGGGGTGACGAGTGCAGGTGCACGATCTGCCACTGACCACCCTTCTTATGCATCACCATCGTGAAGCGGAGCAGCGAGAGCGCATTTGGACGCTCGGTCTGCCACCGCCCAGCGACCACTACCGTGTCATCCGATAGAACCAACGCGGAGCTTTCCGTGACGCTTGCCGATTTCAGGGGCACGTTGGCGCGTGCGGCATAATTATCCGCGAAATATTTCCGCAAGACATCTGCGGAGGTTCCCAATTCAGGGCTCACTGTTCCCCAGAACATTGCGTCCGGCGAGTAGAGCGAGGCAGTTGCTTCCAAGTCTCCCGCGACGAACGCAGCGATGAACTTGTCGGCCACGGCTTGCGCTTCTTCCTTAGGTCCGGCCCATGCCGTGATGGACCATGCCAATGCAACCCCGGCAACCAATGCAGTCTTGCGGGCGGGCTGCGCCACATGCATCCTACTGCTAGTCGCTGAGCTTGCCCTTGAGACAAGCCTATAGCGCTTCACGTTACGTCATTATGGCGCTCAACACCTGGGCGCGGCCCGAGGCGATCACAGAGCTGTCGGTTAAAGCCCACGGGACACGCCGGGCCGGATCAGCATCCTCAACCGCGCCAAGCTGGAGAAGAAGTCCAACGGCACCTAGGTCTTGCTGCGACATTTCTTGTGCCCGAAGCAGCTTCGATCGACCGGACGCGACCTCAGCGCCGTCGACTTTGCAAAGTACAGGTCGATTTTCGAACTGATCGCCAGTGACAAACTTGCGCGCCATCCTAGTGGAGCACGCAGAAATCATAAATTGGCCGTGGCAACCAATTTGACAACGAAATGTTGGAGCCGACTGAAACAAAGGACCGACGAGAGCGGTTCTCCCAGCGAAGAGTTCAGGCGAGACACAATCGTGGTAAGGGGCCTAAAGGCGGCTACGAAATCCGCTGGATCGGTATCTTCATCATCTTCGCAAGATCTTGGATTGGTCATGAGCGGTTTATTGGCGCTGTTGGACGATGTTGTGGCGCTGATGAAGCCGCTGTCACGATCGACGATGCCGCTGGCCAAGCTGCCCGTGCCAGTGCGAAAGCCGCCGGCATTGTTATTGATGACGCAGCCGTCACGCCGCGCTACGTCACAGGCTTGAGCGCCCAGCGCGAGCTACCGATCGTTGGTCGCATTGCCCTTGGATCGCTCAAGAACAAGCTGTTCTTTCTGCTGCCGGCTGCCCTTTTACTGAGTTCTTTCTGGCCTCAAGCCATTACGCCCCTGCTGATGCTCGGCTCCCTGTATCTGTGTTTTGAAGGTTTTGAGAAAGTGCTGCACATGGTCCGTGGCGTGCCCCATGTCGCGCCGGCAGTTGCACATCCTTATGACGACGCGGCGGCGTTAGAAGAGCAAAAGGTGTCTGGCGCGATCCGCACGGATTTTGTCCTGTCCGCCGAGATCATGGCGATTGCGCTTGCCAGCATCACTGCTTCGGACTTGCTCACCCAAACCCTGGCCTTGGCGGCCGTTGCCGTGTTGATCACCATCGGCGTTTACGGTGCGGTGGCGTTGATTGTCAAAGCCGATGATGTCGGGCTCCGCCTGGCCCAGCGCGCCGGGCCGTTGTCGGGGCCGTTTGGCAGAGGGCTGGTCCGAGCCATGCCCGCACTTCTGGCGGCACTGAGCTTTGTGGGCATGCTCGCCATGCTCTGGGTCGGCGGTGGCATCCTGGTACATGGTTTTGCCGGGTACGGGATGAGCGGTCCGGAACATGCCATACAAGTAGCATCTGAAGCTGTTGGACGCAGTGTCGCGCTCGGCAGCACGGTTTTGGCTTGGTTCGTTTCCGTGAGCGCGTCGGGAATTGTTGGGTTGATCGCTGGTGCACTGACGTGGAGTGTCGTTCGACTGGCTCAACCGAACGCAGACTGAGCCCATGTCGCTGGCGCGGCAATACCCACCCGAGTGCATGCGCATCGTGCAGGAGGGGTTCGACAAGGAGGATCTGCTAGTCGCCTGACCACTTCCCTTGCGAGCGACTGTTCATGCCTACCTCAACAGGTAGTGCATGGAGTACGCGTATGAACCCTCTCTCTAGTGCCACCCAGGAACTTGCCCTCGCGACGGCGAGCCTGCTGAGCGAAATCGACAAGGTTTCCGACCCGCCGGCCGCCAAGCACATCGCAGCTGTGCAAAGGGCGATCGACAAAGTGCAGCAGCAGCTCAACTCCATCCAGACGGAGACGGACACCTGGTCGGACTTGCGGGAAACCGGCTAGGACAAAGCTCGCTTCTCTCTTTGGCGTCTACCGCTATCTGGATCACTTTCCACAGCCGCAGGTCGATCAGCGTAATGGGGTGCCTCGGTTGGGACGAACGCTACTGTTGCTGACCGCGTCGCCCATCAGTCAGCAGGCTCGTAGCGTCCAGGCCCGTGGTGCGATTGGCCGGGCGTGGTTCGTTGCAGGCGACGCCAACCTGGCCTGTTCGTCGCTGTAAGCGGAACTGGAAAGCAGGGCTGCCAGTTTTCAGGGACAGCCAAGCGAGGTTCACACATGATCAGACCGGTACGTCTTCTCGCCGCCTCATCGACCGTCCTCCTGCTCGTAACAGGCCTTGCGATCGCCCAGCAGCTGACCGTCGATCTCAACCGCATCCCGGACAGCGGGGTTGGAGATAAGATCGGCACAGTGGTGGTTTCAGAGGGCAACGGCGGCGTCTCTTTCAAGGTCGCGGTTACGGGCGTACCCAAGGGCCAGCGCGGGTTTCACGTCCACGAGAAAGGCGACTGCGGCCCCGCGGTCAAGGACGGCAAGATGACGGCCGGCATTGCGGCCGGCGGCCATTACGATCCCGAGGCCAAGAAATCGCATAAGGGACCTCACGGCGCCGGCCACAAAGGTGATCTACCGCTGCTGGATGCGTCCGAGACAGGCATCAGCCAGACCGTGACCGCGCCGCGCCTCAAGCTCAGTGATGTCAGGGGTAAGGCGCTCGTCGTCCACGAGGGCGGCGACACCTACTCGGATCAGCCTGAAAGCGGCGGCGGCAAAGGCCGGATCGCCTGCGGCGTCGTGCCGAAGTAGCTGAACACGCGAGGTGGTCGTGGTGTTGCTGCCATGGAAGGAGAATGAAAGTGAAAAAGTTTGCTCTCAGCTCGTTGGCATTTGTTAGCGTTCTTGCGTCGGCATCAGCTTCGGCGCAAGACATCGTCGGTTCGTGGAAACAAACCGCTTTCTACCAAAAGGTAGTCTCTAGCGGCGAAAAACGTTTTCCGTTCGGAGAAAAGATCGTGGGTCGGTCCATGTTCACCAAGGAAGGGACTTTCTGCACGATGGCTACCGGCATAGACCGGACACAAGGAGCCGGCGCTCCAACCGATGAGGAAAGGCTTAAATTATTTTAGGACCATGTACGCGTATTGCGGCACTTATCGTGTCGATGGTTCAAAGTTCATGGGACAGCCCGATGTGGCGTGGACGCCTAATTGGACTAAGCAAGAGCACAACGCTTCGTGGAAAGTTGACGGCAAGGTTCTGACCATCGAAACGTTGCCGTTCAAGTCGCAACTAGACGGCGTCGACGTCGTTGCAGTCGTCGAATACGAGAAGGAGTAGAAACTAGACCTTGCCGGACGCATCATCCGGCGGCCTCGTCCCTAGGTGGTTTGCTGCTTGATTGGTATACGCTACCCGCTTGGAGCCCACCTCAAAATGAGGTCTAAGCCGGATGATAAGGGTCGAACTCGGCCAGCAGCGAATAACTCTGCAATCTGGTTCGACGACGATTGTGCTCGATAAGACGGCAGGGACTGCCACGTTGCAGCGCAAGGTTCTGTACTGGGTGATGAAGCCGATAGAGCGCCCGCTCTCTGGACTTGTCGAAGCGAGAATTCACAAAAACATCGACACCGCCTCCAAGGCCCAAATGTACAGCACCATGCTCGTTTTTCGCGAGGGCGGCAGCTGGATACTCTCGGCCAAGGACAAGCAGAACGCGTCAGGCGTCGTGGCCGCGATGCACAAGTTTCGTTTTGCCACGGCATGATGCCGGTACGTGGCCCAACGCATGCGAGGCGGCTTAACTCGAAGGCGTCACTCCCGGTTCGTTCGCAGCCCATATGCTCGCCTCCGAGCCGACCCGATCGATGATCGGCCTGGCTTCAAAGCCCTCATTGAGCGCATCGCCAGCAATGGCGTCCGAACCGTCATCGTGGAGGACGCCAGCCGCTTTGCGCGGACCCTGATGGTGCAGGAGGCCGGCATTACCATCCTCGTTTCCATGGGAGTCCGCGTCCTGACTTCTCGCGGTGATGACCTGACGGACAGCGACGACGAAATGCGGGTCGCCATGCGTCAGATCGCTGGCGTGTTCTCGCAGTTTGAGAAGACCCGCCTGCAAGAAGCTGCAGCCCTGTCACCGGCAAACGCATGAGCCTCAGGAAGATCTCTGCCGAGCTCGCAAAGGTTGGTCACCTCAATGAGTGGTGGTGGTAGTAGTAGTGGTGGCGGCGGCGGGGGGGCTAGCAGCGGGGGCGGGGGCGCAGCTGGCGGTACCTCAACGGGCGGTGGTTCCGCAGCAAGTCGCGGTACCGGCGCCAGCACTGGAACCCAGTCTGGGACAACAACGGGCGGGCGGCTGAATGGGACGGCCGTGCCGAACCCCGCGCTCAACTCCAATCCGGCCGCGCCTGGCCAGTCGGCTGTGCCGTCGCCGTCGCCGGGATCCAATCAATCGGCGACACCTGGAAGTGCGGAAGGTCAGGGTAATCCCAAAGACCAAGAACAGGGGCAAGTCGGCGTCCGTGCGACCAATCGCGAAGGCATGCCTGATCCCACGCCCTATACGCAAGCAGCCCAACAGTCCCATCGATCAATCGCAGCAAAGAAACTCACAATCGAGCGGCGGCTCCTCGCGTCGCGAGGGGGCAGCGGGCGGTGAGACGTCGTGCATGCAAGCATGGGATGCCGGCACCCACATGACGAAGGCGGAGTGGCGGCGGGTCTGCGCCAACACGCTGAGCGATCGGAAATCTCTGCTGTGTTGACCAGGGCAAACCCCGGCGGTGTGGGAGCGATGCCGAACGAACTCGTTGTTAACAGACGACGACCCACTGCGGCGGATCGTATTTGCAAAGGCGGTGGCATTCGCAGGCGGTGGGGCGCAGCGTAATCACATCCTCGTCCCCAATTGCGTTCAGTCGCCGAGAACCGGACCTCCGCGTGGCGTCGTGGCGAGCGACGTGCGGCGACTGACGACAGCGTTGGCCTTCCGCCGGGGCCCGTCGGGCTCAAAGCCGATTGGAACCTTGATGGGTTCTGCAGGTTCACCTCGCTCAATAGCTGAGGGAGAGTGCGCGTGGATTGGAATCGTATCGAAGGCTCCTGGAAGCAATTCCGCGGCAAGGCCAAGAGCCAATGGGGTGCTCTGACCGACGACGAGCTCACTCGCATTGCCGGCAAACAAGACCAGCTGATCAGCAAGCTGCAGGAGCGCTACGGCTATTCCCGGGCCATGGCCCGGGGCGAGGTCGAGCGCTGGGCGAACCAGCTCAACGGTTTCGGGCGGCCCGTGCCCAAAGAGAATGCGTCCGAGTTATTGCAGGTGGTTGGCAACCTGAATTCTGCACTTCGCAAATCACTCGACGAGCGTCCTCGGGAAACTCTGGCTGTGGCAGCCGTGGTTGGCTTCGTGCTCGGCGCCCTATGGAGATCCTGAGTTTCGACACGCCCAATCTTCACTCAAGGAGAACGTAATGACACACCAGAGCGGCACGTATGGAACCCAAGGCAAGCCTGAGCCAACACTGACCGAGCAGGTAGCCCAGGGTGCAACGACGGCGGTTAACAAGACGACTGAGTTTGCCTCAGAGGCCCTTGATCAAGCCGATGAGTGGTTGAAGCCTGTCGGACTATCCCTCAAGGAAAAACCCGGAACGGTCCTTGCCGTGGTGGGTGGGCTGGCGTTCGCGGCCGGCGCCTTGTGGATGCTTCGCTCCTCGCGCCAACAGTCGCAAACGGCGGCGTGGATGTCTGAGCTTTCCAACTACGCGCGACGTTTTCGGTAAGACAACGGACCGCAAAAAGACCTCCGGGTGCGGGCATTCGGTGGAACGGCTTCCGATATCCCTGGCAAAGGTCAGCCACCGCATCGCATCCTGCCGGGCGGTTCGCACACCGTGTTCTGCAGCGCACCGGAGCGCGTGTTGATCTGAGACAGTGCCCCTTTCAATGACGACATTCAGTCCGAAGCAGTCAGCATGGCAGCAATCTCAGCGGCTGTCCCGGCCGCAGCCCAGCGGTCCCATGTCCGGCGGACTACTCGTCATGGCGACGCTGGTCGGCGTTAGCAGAGCCTTCGCGAACCAAAGAGGTAACCGGCCGCGGCAGGCCAGCCAGAGCCGACAGACTATGGCGAGGCAAGACGACCGAGGGCGCGCCGCCGACAAGCCGACGCAGATACCGGCGAAGGGTTTGCTGGATGTCGCCTGGCGCGTGGCCGAGAGCATCCAGAAGGACCGCGTGATGCTGATTGCGGCAGGCGTCACCTACTACGCCCTGCTGGCGTTGTTCCCTGCCACGGCGGCTCTGGTGTCGCTCTACGGCTTGTTCGCCGATGCCTCGATCATCAACGAGCATCTGGCTTTGCTTTCCGGCTTCCTGCCGGAGGGCGCTTTGCAGGTCATTGGCGAACAGGTGCAGCGCATTGCCGCGCAGGGGCAAGGCACGCTTGGAGCGGCTTTCCTCGCCACCTTGGCTTTGTCGCTGTGGAGCGCCAACGCCGGCACCAAGGCGATCTTCGATGCCCTCAACATCATCTACAAGGAACAGGAAAAGCGCAGCTTCATGGCATTGACGCTGCAGGCACTCGCTTTCACTGGCGGGGGCATTGTGTTGGCGCTCCTGGCCTTGGTTGTTATTGTCGTCGTCCCGATCGCACTCAAGCTCTTGGGCCTTTCCGATCAATCCGGAGCAGCTCTACTGACGTGGCTGCGATGGCCAGTGCTGTACCTAGTCGTCCTGGGTGGGTTGGCCAGTCTTTACCGGTATGGCCCCAACCGGACGAAGCCCGAGTGGCGCTGGGTGAGCTGGGGCAGCGCAATCGCCGGCGCAATCTGGGTTGGCGGCTCGTTGCTGCTATCCTGGTACGTGGCGAATTTCGGCAGCTACAACGCCACCTATGGCTCGCTGGGTGGCGTTATCGGCTTCATGGTCTGGCTGTGGCTGTCGACCACGGTCGTGCTGGTTGGTGGCGAGATCAACGCCGAGCTGGAGCACCAGACCGCCCGCGACACCACCGAAGGCCACAACAAGCCCATCGGCGCGCGCGGCGCCCGCATGGCCGACGAAGTCGGTGCGGCACGAACATGAGGTGAACCAACTGGGGCCGGCCGCGTTCTCACTTCGTCTTAGCCCCCAAGGAGAGCCCCATGGCCCAGAGTTCACACACGCGAGGATCGGATCCCGTCTCCGATCTGAAGGACAAGGCTACAGATCAGTTCAAGAAGGTGGCGGACCAGGCCGAAGACATGGCGGCTCGCGTCACTGACCAAGGCCGCGAAGCCGCCGAGCGTATGGGCGAGGTGGCGGGTAACCTCAAGGGTGCCGTTGACCGCTCGGTCAAGGACCAGCCGATCGCGACCCTGGCGGTAGCCGCTGCTGTGGGCTTCGTGTTTGGCGCGCTCTGGAAATCGTGACCCAATGCTTGCCGGCTTACTCAACAGCGCCAAGTCCGCAGTCAGCGGGCTCCTCCTAAGGTACGTGGCGCGTGCGTCAGTCGCCATTCCCTTTGTGATTGCCGCTGGCTTCGCACTAGCGGCCGGTACGGCGATGCTGGTCGAGCGTTTCGGCCAGATCACAGCCTATTGGCTGGTGGCCGGCGGCCTAGCGGTGGTGGGCGTGATTGCCGCCGCCGTCGTGTCGGCCAAGGAGGAAATAGAGGAGGAGGCTGAGCAAGCCACCGAGGCGAGCGATACTGGCGAGGTCGTACGCGATGCGGCGGCGCAAGCCATGGTGCAGGCAGCGCTGGGGCTCCTTGCGTGATGAACAAAAGCAGGGTCTTCAGGCGGCCTTTCGGCCATTTCGTTTCTGACCCCGCGCCACGTTGCTGCGCTTTCCCCCTCTCTGCCCTGACCTGGCGCTTTTGCCTCCTGCCATGGCATTGACGCGGCCTTCTGCAATGCGGTTGAGCTTTTGGTCCGCCGCCTTCTCTTCCTCAAGATTTGCTTCGAGGATATCGGCGAAATCGTTTCGCCCCAACTCGCGCGCCCAGGCGATGAGCGCACCGTAGCGCGTGATCTCGTAGTGCTCGACGGCCTGGGCCGACGAGATGATAGCGGCATCGAGGACCTTCTTGTCGCTAATCTCGCCGACAAGGTCCTCGCCCTCGCTGATAAGGCCGTTGATGCCTGGGCATCGGGTGCCTTTGGGCTTCTCCTCGCGCATCTCAAAAATCTGCGCGAGCCGCTGCACCTGCCCTTCGGTCTCTTTGAGATGGTCCTTCAAGCCCTTCTTGAGCTGAGGGTTCGTTGCACTTTCGATCAGCTCAGGCAACGCTTTCAGGATCTGATTTTCGGCGTAATAGATATCCCTGAGGCCATGCTCGAACAGCTCTTCCAGCGTGTTGATCTCTTTCGAAAACAGTCCCATGTCATCCACCTATGGCTCGATCTCTTCTAGCGGCGAAAATGCTGGCCCGTTCAGCGCCGCGCCGTCGCGAACTGCAAGCCTTACGCATTCAGCTTTCCTCCGCTGGAGCCCACCTCGACTGGCCTTTGTTCGGGATCGCCGATCTGAGCAAGGTTTCGGCGCTACTTCTTCCAGAGGGCACCAAGCGCAAAGGCAAGCACGGCTACCCCGGCGAGCGTGGCGATTGGCTGCTCTTTTAAGGATTTCTCCACGAAGGGTCGGACCTGCTTGGTCACTTCCTGCACCTGATTGCCGTACTCGCGAGCCTGATCCGCGACCTTGGCCGCCATCTCCTCGGTGATCTTTGCCGCGTCCTTCACCCTTTCGCCAGTGGCGTCTGCCATATCGCGCAGGCGATCCTTTGCGGTTTCGATCCCGCCCTGCTCGTAGGTGGATTTCTGCTGTGTCACGATGATTCTCCTTCAAGGCCCGTTACCCTGTCGCATCGAACGCGCGCCTTCCGCGCTTGTTCCGCTTTGCGACGGTCTATCGTTCAGCCTCTCGCGCAGCCTCTTATTGGTGGATCAAATCCTGCAAACCATTACACCAGCAGCCGGCTCAAGCTTTCCGTCATGGGAGCACGCGCCGAATGCGGATCACCGCGAGGCAATGGGCGGGAGCAGCGCGGATAACTGATTGCTTCTCCGGCGCACCCACAGAAAAACTGACACGTTCTCAGGTTTCGCATCCGACTTTTTAGTGCTCACCCTTAGGAACGACGCTCGCCTGGGCAGTGTTTGGGGTGGCAGGCCGGGCGGATCTGGATCCATGTGCCGGCCTGACGCACGTCTAAACAACTTTGTGCTCAGGCGTTCGTTATTTGGCGCGGCGATCCTGGCAAGGAACATCGGCATGAACCTATTCGTGGTGGCCGTATTGGCGAGCGTGCTCGTCGTGCCCGGCACAGCGATGGCACAAAGCGGTGGTGGCAGCAGCGGTGGGGGCGGTGGCGGGTCGGGTGGCGGCGCGTCATCGGGTGGCGGTGCCTCAACGGGTGGTAGTCCCGCCGCAACCCGCGGTACCGGCGCCAGCACTGGAACCCAGTCTGGGACAACAACGGGCGGGCGGCTGAATGGGACGGCCGTGCCGAACCCCGCGCTCAACTCCAATCCGGCCGCGCCTGGCCAGTCGGCTGTGCCGTCGCCGTCGCCGGGATCCAATCAATCGGCGACACCTGGAAGTGCTGAAGGTCAGGGTAATCTCAAAGACCAAGAACAAGGGCAAGTCGGCGCCCGCGCGACCAATCGCGAAGGCATGCCTGATCCCACGCCCAATACGCAGAAGCAGCCCAACAGCCCCATCGATCAATCGCAGCAAAGAAACTCACAATCGGGCGGCGGCTCCCCGCCTCGCGAGGGGGCAGCGGCTAACAATATGACGTCGTGCATGAAAGCATGGGATGCCGGCACGCACATGACGAAGGCAGACTGGCGCCGGGTCTGCGCCAACACGCTGACTGATCGGAAATCTCTAGTGCGTTGACCAGGGCGGAACCCCACGGCCGGGAGTGACGAAGCCGTGGCGCCCATGCCGCCGGACTGCGCAAACGACGTCATTTAAGCCAGAACAACACGCCGTTGCCGAAGCTGGAACAGCCACTCCGAGTTCCGACCGTTTCTGGACTAAAGCGTGGATCACATACGAGGTCATGGACGTTGGCCCTTTTGGGAGTAGTGGCGCGCGCCGGGGAATGCAAAGTCGCCAGATGTTGGCGACCCGCGCTGCTACTCCCTCAAGCTATCCATCCACGCGCACACGCAAGCCAGCACTGCCGGGCGGGGAGAGCACTGGTTGCTGCGCGCGTGTTGCATCGGATTTCGTGGCTCTGCGGCGCGGCTAGCCGCAGACACTGCAGATGCTGTTACGCCGCTCGACGCGCACCCGCGTCATGGGCGGGGTTTATATGTAATCTCAGCCAGGGCACGACATGAAAAAAGTGCCACACGTGGGCGGCTCTTTCTGTACCTATGCGAGAGCGGGGTCCGGCGCGGGAGTTGAATGCGGCCGTTAGCTTATCCTTAGGTGTGTCGGGCCGCCCAAGGCGCTCTTGCGGACGAAAGCAATCGAGCTCTTTTGACCACGCGGGCATCCCCTACAGGAGATTTTCCTTTGATCGTTTCATCGTCCGACGCCAAAGCCGCGTTCCAACGTGAGGTCGCCAGCCGCTTCGGGCTGGTGCCCAACTTCTTCGCTTCCGCCCCCGATGCACCCGAAATCATCGAAAGACTGTGGGCCTTCGCCAAAGCCGGATACCTCGACAACCCAATCCCCTCACTCTTCAAGGAGAGGCTGTTCGTCTACCTCTCGCGGTTCTGCGAGGTCCGCTACTGTATTGCACGCCATTGCGCGTTCCTGGTGGGACGCGGGCATTCGTCCGGCGACCCCTCGGTCGCCGTCCAAAGCATTGAACAGGCCATCAAGCTTCTGAAGACGCCACCCCCATGGGACAGCGATCACACCCTGATCGTGGGCGGCCTTGAAGCCCTTCCCTCATTGATGGAGTGGCCAGCGCCGGACACCGAGGCAGAGGATTGGCTCATCGCGGCCGCCACCTTACTGTTCGTGCAACCGGGGCGCGCCCATCGCGCCCGCCGCGCGCTGCATAAAGCTCTCGGCGGCAATCGGTTCGAGCACCTGATGGGCCTGCTCGCCTTCATTCGCACAGCCCACTATTGGACCGTGCTGCATCCCGAGCTGTCGTTCGAGGATGATGTGCGCGACCTCCTGAAGGTCAATGCGGAGCTGTCGCGACTGCTCTTGGAGGACCAAGAGGCGGCCCGCTGTGACATGGGTGTTCGTCTCTTCGAGGAGCTAGCCGAGCTGCGCGAACTGAACGAGAGGCATGAGCTGGAGACCGCCAAACGCGCCCTCGAAGCGCAGGTCCAGCAGAAGGAACTCTTGCTCAAGGAGGTCAATCACCGCGTCAAGAACAGCCTCCAGATCGTCTCCAGCATCCTGCAACTCCAAATTCCGCACGTAAAGGGCACCGAGGCCGCCGATGCGATGCGCGATACGGCGGCCCAAGTTCTCGCCATCGCTGCTGTGCATGAGCGTTTGTACACAGGCGATGATCCCACCGTCGTGCGGCTCGACATTTTCCTCAGCGACCTATGTCAGGACATTGGCAGAGCTTATGGTTGCGCAGACGGGATCGAAACCGATGTCGAACGCATTGAGGTGCCGACTGACATCGCTATTCCCCTGGCACTAATCGTAAATGAGCTGGTGACCAACGTCGTAAAGCATGTCGGCCCGCCTTGCCGCCTTACACTGCGCGGAAAGACCGGAGACAAATTGCAACTTGTGATATCGGAAAAAGGCCGAAGGTTTGACGGAGTAATGAATTCTTCGGGCGACGGCGATTGGCACTCGGTTCGGCTGGTCGGCAGCAACGTTGGCTCGATGATCTTGGCGGGCCCGCTCCCTTCAGTCGGCTCACGCCCGGAGCCGTGAAAAGGCATCGAGGTCTCGCGCCAGCTCTGATCGTCACCCTCGCTGGCGAGGCACTATTCCATTTTCTTTCCAAAGGATTGGTTTGCTCGGTGCCCCGACTTCCCGCTCGTTCGATTGGGGCAGGATTCGTCATTACGTGCCATTGCGGGATCAGCGCGGAGCACCTCCGTCAAGAAATCGATCACGATGCGAAATTTTCGACCAGCCCGAGGTAGCCAGAACAAGCGTTTAAGTCTGGGCGGGCCTCACCTCCACGGCGGCATGGGTGCGCTACGCCGTCATTTGGTTCAGGCATAAAATACTCTGGGGGAGCGCCAGACTCACCGGACCCGAAGCTACAATTCTACAAACGGGACTTGAGGATGCGATGTTGGATCTTGCCAGTTGCCGTGCGCGGCATCTCAGTGTCGTAGATGAAGGCGATGGATTTGGGGCGCTTGTAGCCCGCGAGCCGCGCCGCGCACCATTCCATGATTTCGCCGTCCGTTGCGGTCTCGCCGTCGCGCAAGACGATCACGGCGTGCACAGCCTCGCCCCATTTGGCGTCCGGCAGCCAATGACGGCCACGTCGGCCGGAGCTAGTCTGTCGTTCTCCCCGCAATTCCGCAGGCTAGATTTCGTACAGGCCGAGGGACGCACTTGCTGCTTAAACTTCTCAAGCGCGGCCGCGTCGTTCTCTCTGAAATGGAGAGGCGACGCATTCACGTCGTAGAAGGTTTGTCAGGTTTTTTATCCAGTTGGATGAGCCGCGGCACGAGGCTAATGAGCCAGGCCACTCCGATACCGAGGATGGTCTCCGACAAACGGTAGCCGGCATGGGCCCATGGGTGCTCGCCGTAACTCAGCAAGACAACCGCGCTCACGAATCCCGCGACTTTTGCGCCACCGCTAAAGTTGCAGACATGACAAATGGCCATGGCAATCAGTATTCCGAGGCCTATGACCCATTCTCTCGGTTCAACTGCCGACCAAAGGAGCACCCCGCAAGCTGCGCCGATGAAGGTTGCGGCTAACCTTTGCAGACCAAGGTTCGTGGTCTCGGTCGGGTACAAATCGGTCACCACGATTGCTGCAACCAAAGCGTAAACCGGATGCGGCAACTCGAAGGACTTTGCCAACGCATAAGCTATGGTTGCGCCGAGCGACGCGCGGAGTGACAACTGGCAGCCACTCAGCAGTATGGATGCCCGATTTTCCATTCCAATCGCTTGCCTCTTCCGAAGTCAGATCGAGTCCCGCAGACATCAGCACCGTGGAAGCAGGTCGAGCAGGCTGTGTGCAAAGGTGCGGCCTGTACCATGCTGACAAGTTGCCAGGCGCTACTACTAAGCTCAGGCCTGAACCAAATTGTTGCGAACGGCGTAGCGCACCAGTGCCGCCGAGGAGGTGAGGTCGAGCTTGCGCATGATGTTGGCGCGATGCGTCTCGGCAGTCTTGATGGTGATATTGAGTATCTGCGCGATCTGTTTGTTGCTGTGCCCCTCGGCGACCATTTGCACGATGGTCTGCTCGCGGCCGGTCAGGGCCCGCTCGACCCGGCTCTTTCCGGTCACGAAGGTTTCCAGCAGGACCTGCGACGCCGTGTCCGTGAAGAAGGGCCTGTGCGTGGCCAGCGACTGGATGGCAGAAATCAACTGCTCCGGGGCGCTTGACTTCAGCACGTAGCCGCGCGCGCCAGCGTTGAAGGATTGACGCAGCAGGTCCTCGTTGTCGTGCATGGTGAAGATGAGGACCTCGACGCTTGGCACCCGCTGTCGGATTTGTTGCGTGGTCTCGATGCCGTTGAGCAGGGGCAGTCTATAGTCGAGCACGGCCACATCGGGCTGAGTGGCGATGGCCTCGGCAATAGCGTCCTTGCCGTTGGTCGCCTCGGCGACCACGCTCCAGCCGGGATGGTCTGCAAGGAGGCGCCGAACGCCCGAGCGCACCACGGCGTGATCATCAGCGATCAAGATGCGGGTCATGGGGTGATTGTCCGAACGTGCAGGGTAAGGTGAAGGGATTTCCGGCACTGGGCCTGATAGGCGGTGCCGAGCAACGGGTGAAGGAGCGAGGACAGGGCTGCTCGCGCAAGCGTCCCGCCGACGTCACCATGGGGCCGCCCAGGTCGAGACGCTCGCTAACGCGCAGCTTCGGTGCTTGCGGTATCGCCGCGGGGACGCTCATTGCCTTGGGACGTGATGACTGCCCGGGGATAGGCGGGCGGATCAGCACCATGGCGCGACCCATGCTGCGACCAATCAGTCGTCGCAGTAGTTGTAGGCGGCGCCATACGGATAATAACTTGCCCCGTAGTAGTACGGATAACTCCGGTACGCGTAGTAAGGATAAGAGTACCCGTAGTTATAGGAGTACGACGGGTACGAGTTCCCGTAATAGTAGGCGCCGGCTGCGAGGCCTGCGGCCGCCACACCGGCCCCATACCCCCAGCCACGACCGCCCCAGCCCCTCCAAGCAACCCCGCGACCCACCCCCCAGTTTGCGCCGCGCCAACCTGCGACCCCACCGCGGAAGGCAGTACCGCGAAAAGCGCCTCCACCATGAAACCCACCAGCACGAAAGCCGCCGCCACCAAAACCCCGTCTAGCGGAGGCTTGGTCCGCCACGGCGAAGACCAGCAGGATGGTAAACGCGATGAGTACAGAGATACGACGCATGGGATCACCAACCATTTACGTTGTCCATGCACCTACTGCTAATATTCACAATCGCATCCTGCACTCAGGGCAAACACTGATTTGTGATGAGGGTCTTGAGGATTAAACATTCGGCTGCGCCTACTCGGTCTGGTTACAGGCCGGCCTTTTCTTTGGTCACTCAGACGGGTCGGAAAATACCGTCAAGTTTTAACCTGCTGGAAAGTAGGGGTTGTCCGATGGGCGCTGGCCAAACCATGCCTGTAGGCTAGCTCGAAGTTGGCTTCGTAACTGCACATGACCCGTATCCTGATCGCCGATGACCACGACGTGGTGCGCACGGGCGTCCGGCACATCATCGAGGATCAACCTGGGTGGAGCGTTGTCGCCGAAGCGACCAACGGCAAGGACGCCGTCGCCCAGGCCATGGCCACCAAACCCGACGTGGCGATCCTCGACTATAGGCTGCCCTTGATCGACGGCATCGAAGCCACACGCCAAATCCGCCGGCGGGTGCCAAAGGTCGAGGTCCTTATCTTCACGATGCGCGACGACGAGAGCCTGCTGCGTGAGGCGCTGAGCGCTGGAGCGCGCAGCTACGTACTAAAGTCGGATGCCGGGCAGCATTTGATTTCTGCGGTCCAGTCACTGGCGGAGCACAAGCCTTACTTCACTGACCAGGCGTCGCACGTCCTACTGAAAAACTTCCTGACCGAGGCGGATAAGGTCCAGCGAGTCCTGACTGACCGCGAGCTAGTTGTGGTCCAGTTGGTGGCCGAGGGCCACAGCAACAAAGAAGCGGCCGCTGTCCTCAATGTCAGCATTAAAACCATCGAGACGCACCGTTCCAGCATCATGCGCAAGCTCAATCTCACCTCCTCGGCGGCATTGGTGCGCTACGCCGTTCGCAACAATTTGGTTCAGGCTTAAGAAACTTGGTGACTTGGCATGACCCGCATCTTGATCGCTGATGACCGGCTTCAGGACGGTTCCGATGCGAGCCAGATCCGGAAGGCCGCGCACCGCGGAGCCGGTAGAAGTTGATCCCGCTATCGTCGGCAAACACCAGCTCTCCATCCAGTGTGACAGATCGACATGGCAAGCGGCCCACAGCCTCGGCGATGGTCTGGAAACGAGGGTTTAGGGTTCGGCCAAGTCGACTGTAGAGAGCGACCTCTTTGCCGCGCCGCACGGCCTCGCAACGCCAACCGTCGAGCTTGGGCTCGTGCGACCACTTCTCGCCCGTGGGCAGTCGCTTCACGGGTTTGGGGCGGCAGGGCTCAATGAAGGGCAGGGAGACAAGCAGGCACAAAGATATATCGTGCGCGGAGCATTCAGCAACTATCGCGCCTGAATGCTGGTTGCCGGAGGGACCTGGCGGCGTTCTCGCCCGCCTTATGTCGAAGCCCTCATTAGCTGACGTTGCCATCCCAGTCCGGGATCGCGACGGAACTCATGATCCTCCGGCCAGATGTCCATGCGAACGCTTTGCTCGACCAGTGTGGCCAGCATCTCAGCCTGATCGGCTTGGCGCACGCACTGCTCGCACTGGTGCTCGGGCAGTCGCGGTGTGATGATCGGGTCGATGCTCTCACGCAGGTGGCGGCCCCTTTCGCGCAGCGCCTGCGTAACCAGGAGGCGATCGGATTCGGTCAGCATATAGGTTGGCATGAAGTCTTCCTCTTGATGGTGGCTAAGATCCTTTCCCCCGCAGCCACGCCTATTGATCAGCCGAATGTGGTCTTCGTTCTTGACGACTTCGAGGCGCCAACCATCAATCTTCGGTTCGTACGACCACACGAACGAAGGCAACTGCAGCGATCGGATCGAAGGCGGCGCGGACGGAGGCCGTGGATCTTCGGATGGCAAGTTGGCGTTGTCGGGTAAGATGATACGACCGCGATCCCAGTCGCGATGGAGTCGATTGCCGATGTTCAAAATGAGCACAGACCATATTCGTGGTCGACGCCGCTTCCTCATTGTCGGTAGCGCAGTGGTGGCTGGGCTGACACTTGGAAGACGCGACATCGGCGCGGCGCAGCCGTTGCCGCTGACGCCGGAATGCAAAGACGGCGATGAACCCACACCGCGGCAGACCGAAGGCCCGTTTTTCAAACCGAGCTCTCCCGGGCGCTCCAACCTTGTCGAGCCAGGTATGGCTGGTCGGCCGCTCGACGTGTCCGGCTTTGTTCTCGATCGCAATTGCAAGCCGGTCGCCCGCGCTCTGATCGATGTCTGGCAGGCCGACGCCAATGGGGAATACGATAATCGCAGCTTCCGCCTGCGCGGCCATGTATTCAGCGATGCCGATGGCCGATATCGCATTCGCACCGTTCGGCCGGCGGCCTACGCAGGGCGTACCGCCCATATCCATGTCAAGGCGCAGCCGCCCGGCGGAAAGATCCTGACGACGCAGCTCTATTTTCCAGACGAGCCAGGCAATCGTCGCGACGGGCTCTTTCGCCGGGAATTGCTGGTGCAGCTGGCGCAGGCGGGTGAAGGTCTTTCCGCGCGCTTCGATTTTGTCATCGATACGCGCTAAGCGCTCGGTGCCTAGTTCGAAGTAGTTGACAACGATCGCAGCATCGGGGCTCTGGCTAACGACCTAGCCCCGATGCTTCGCTGTCAACTCACCTCGCGCGGCGGCTTCCTAACAATTCGCGGTGACCGAATGCAGCGGTGTCCTGAAAACAAGGCGTGTGTCGTAGGTGCCGGACCAGCCGGGCTCGCCATGGCGCGCACGTTGAAGCGGCTCAACGTCGAGTTTGATGTTTACGAGCGGCACAGCGAGGTTGGCGGGATTTGGGACCAAGCCAATCCTGGCTCACCGATCTACGACCGCGCCCACTTCATCTCGTCCAAGACGAAGTCGCATTTTCTCGACTTCGAGATGCCCGCGCACTATCCCGACTATCCCTCGCACCGTCAGATCCTCGCTTACCTGCGTGCCTTTACCCGTGCCTACGGCCTGCAGCAAAACATTCATCTCAACACCGCCGTTCAAAGGGTCGAGCCGACGGGAGCTGGGTGGAATGTTGGCCTGACGACGGGTGAGACGAAGTCCTACGCTTGGCTCATAGCTGCAAGCGGCGCGAATTGGCACCCGCGCATGCCGTCATTTCCCGGGTCGTTCACGGGCGAGGTTCGGCATGCACGGACGTACCGGACACCTGACGAGTTTCGCGGCAAGCGTGTCCTCATCGTTGGGGCGGGAAATTCCGGCTGCGACATCGCTTGTGATGCAGCACATTCAGCAAAGCGTGCCTTCATCAGCTTGCGCCGTGGATACCACTTCTTCCCAAAGCACATCTTCGGCGAACCCGTCGACGTGTTTGCTGAAAGGGGCCGGCGCCTGCCCAGGTGGCTGTCGCAGGCCCTGCTGGGCCGGCTCTTGCGCCTCCTCAACGGCGACTTGACGCGCTTGGGGTTAAAGGCCCCCGATCACAAAGTGCTCGAATCGCACCCCATCGTGAACTCACAGATCTTGCACTATCTCTCGCACGGCGACCTGACCGCGAAGCCCGATATCGCGCGCCTGAACGGAGGAGAGGTAGTCTTCGATGATGGGTCGCGCGAGCAGATAGACCTCATTATCTACGCGACTGGTTACTGCTGGGAGCTCCCCTACCTCCAGGAGGGACTTGTCCGATCGCAGAACGGGCGGCCGGACCTCTACATGAGTGTGTTTTCACGCGAGCATCCGGCTCTTTTCGTGCTCGGCTTGTTTGAGAGCAATGTGGCGGCCTACCAGCTCTTTGATCAATTGGCTGATCTCATCGCCCGAGCGCTGCTTGCGCAGAGCAGCGGGAAAGAAGCGGCCGGCCGCTTCGCGCACTTGGTGAGGACCGATCGGCCCGACCTCGGAGGCGGCATCCGATATATCGGATCAGCGCGGCATGTGGGCTACAGAGACTTCGGCGCGTTCGAACGAGCAGATCGACCGCGTCCGGCGGCACATGGCGTGGCCGCGCACAGCGCTGGGGCACTATGGCAATGTGCTGGACGAGGTAGGTCATGAGCATCCGACAGCGCGTTAGCTTTGTACCACTTGGCGCGGCGGCCTTCGTCGTCCTGTACAGCCGGCCCACCAAGCTTCAGCCCGAGTAGGCAGCGGCTAAGTGTGTCGGAACATCTCGCCGCTGTGCCGGTTGGCTTGGCTCCAGCCGGGACACTTAATCTTGACCCACTCGGCCCGCGAGCCAGAGCGATAAGGCGCATCACGCCGTTTTGATACGACGCCCTCCACGCCTCGATCCATGCAGGCAATCATCAGGGCTTCGCCACGGTCAACTCCACGTACAATTGTAGCTCAAGCCCTCTCTTTTGTTGCGAAAGGCGTACCTTGTTAGCCATTGCCAAAAGCAGCGAAACACCGGATGTTCGTGTGGCTAACAAGTCAGGTGCGAATTGAAGGGGGAAAAATGCGGAAGATTGGCTACGCGCGCGTGTCGAGTTCAGGGACAGAACCTCGACCGCCAGATTGCTGCACTCCGCGCCGAGCGCATCGATGTCATCTTCCGCGAAAAGGCCTCCGGCAAGGCCATCAAGGGGCGCCCTCAGCTGGAGAAGGCCGTCGACGAACTCGGGACCGGCGATGTCCTCGTCGTCGCCGAGTGGGACAGGGCGACGCGCAGCATGATGGACGGCGTTGCACTCATCGAGCGCATCCATGCCAGGGGCGCACTCATCAAGGTGCTGGACAAGCCGCACTTGGATTTGACCACGCCCATCGGCCGCGGCTTCATCGCGTTCTTGTCCGCCATGGCCGAGGACGAGCGCCTTCGCATTCACAAGCGAGCGAGCGAGGGACGCGTGGCGGCGCGCGCCAACGGAACTCACATGGGACGTAAGCCAAAGCTCACCGAACATCAGCAGGCCGAGGCGTTGAACCGGCTGGCCAAGGGCCACACGTGCAGAACCGTTGCTAAGACCTATGGCGTACATCACTCCACGATCAGCAGGCTTGCCGGCTAGAGGAACCGACATTTCTCACTTCGGCTCTTTGCTGGCACGGATGCGGTACTTAAACTTCATTTGCTCAGCTACTCGTAGCGACCCCAGCAACGCACTGAACGGTTTCAACCCCAACTGCCTGTGTGACACTTCGACCGCTCCCGACGCCTCCAACCGATCACCCTCCAGCTTGAGGGTGGAAGGAATCGTCAACTTGATCTTCTGGCCCACGAATTGCACGGAGAGATCGAGCATGGCGAAATTTTTGGCGTCGACCGGACCGCTCGTTCCGGTCACCTTGATCGTCGGGAATTGCCTGGCATTCAGTAGCGCATTACCCAGCATGTTCGTGCGTGTTGCTGCGATGTCGTCCTTCGAAGGCTCATTGGCAAAATCCTGTCCTTCCAGACGACGGAGCGCGACATCATCGACGATGAGCCGATCTACCGGAATATCAAGCTCCACGCGCGATTGGCCCAACTTTGGCTGAAGATGGATGGTGCCCGTGAAGTCTTTCAACGAGACCACGTGGTTGTGTCCGAACGTTGAAAGAGCACCATCTCGGTAAACAAGCAGGCGGACGTCAGACGTTTGGGGATCGATACGGTAGACATCGGCGCCTGACTCGCTACTCCTTTGCGCATGAATGATACTGCTCGACAGCAGCAATGCGACAAGGGATAGCGAAATGGCGTTGTATAGTCTGGCCAGGGCCGTTGACATCTGAACACCTTCGATCGCGTGGTGTGAGCTTGCGACAATCGCGCTGAACGACACCGGTGCAACGGCCGCCATCAATTCACGGCCCGGCAGTGGAATCAAGCGGAGTGATCTTGATCGAGCGCGCGGTCGTTGGCGACGCTCCATGGCGCATCGGCTGGTGGTAGCGTTTGTGTGGCCGGCGCTTGTCGCTAACCGCTGCGCACTCACCTGCATGACTTTGGGGACCGACTTCGCTATGGGTGAATTCTCGCCGCAAGTGGAGGCGCACGCATGAGCCCGAGCCTTCCAACCTGCGCAGCACATGCACCATCATAATGTCGGCCGCGCTGAACGCGCCTTCGAGCCAATCGGCGTCGCCGAGGCGCGCGGAAAGTTCACCCAGCCGTGCACGTATGCGATCGTTGACCATGGCCATGCGCTCATCGCGCCAGCTCTTGTCGCGCTCCGCGTACCTGACGATGTCACGATCGACGATCGGCGGCTCCAGCGTGCGGAGCAGCGGCGAGCATCCAGATGATCGCGCGCGCCCGAGCATTCGCATCGTCCGGCAGAACATGCCGACCGCCTGCGATGCGCTCGACGACTGGGCTGCCATCGCCAAGCTGGAGCCGGGGCAACCCATCTTCCGAGAGGTCGTCAAAGGTGGGCACATCGGCGCCGGTCGGCTTTCCGACCGCAGCGATGGTCTCCGCCGCCAACGACAGCTTGCCAAAAGGAAGGCGCCGCAAGCGACGCCTTCCTAGTGCAAGCACGCAAAACCTACAGGTTGTCGCAAGCGAGATTGAACTCAGCCTCTG